>NZ_JBDVBQ010000019.1:0-33339 GCF_039942875.1 Paraglaciecola sp. | reverse complement strand
ACGGGTGTGGCTTTAAATGGCGTCAATATGGCTGCAGCGGCACCAACAGAGGCGATCCTTAGCGCCTATACCATTGCAGCTTTTGATGATTGTGTTGGCCATGTTAACCCTGTAGCTGGTTACCATTATCATGGTGCAAATCATGGTGATGGAGATTGCCCAGCCATTGAGTTTGAAGTGGATGGCCATGCTGGCATGATTGGTTATGCAATGGACGGTTTTGCCATCTACGGTATGCTTGATGAAAATGGCGATGAGGCTACTGATTTAGACAGTTGTCGAGGACAAACTGATGACGTACGTGGCTACCATTACCACTCAGCAGGCCCAGGTGAGAATACGTTTATTGGTTGTTTCTCTGGTGAGACGGCAAACTAGTAGGTAACAAAATGAAGATACTCAAAAGCGTGACAATAGCTCTAAGCTTAGGTTTACTTTCTTTATCGGTTAGTGCCCACAATGGTCATGGTGATGAATTACCTTGGCAAGCTTGTGAAGAGGCCGAAAAAGATGACACTTGTGAATATACTAATAGCCATAACGACCGTTACATAGGTAATTGTAAGGTATTTAGTGGCGCTTTGATGTGTGTACGAAATAAACCAATTGTTCATTTAGAAAAACTTACTTTGTTTACAACAGAAGAATTGCAACCAGCTGAACTTCAGACTAACGATCCTAGCAAGTTAGATAAATGAGTAAACAGAGTCAGTATTGTATTTACTGACTCTGTTTTTATAAGGTAAAGCCTCACATATTTAAGGGATACGTCTAATGGACGTAATGTTTCCCACTAGTGTCAAAGGTCACTGCATCGCTTTTAGTACTAGGTAAAGTCACAGGCCAAGCCTTAACACGCGCTTCCCACATACGACTAGCCTTAGCATAGGCTGCTTCCCAATCAAGTTTATCCACTAGTATTAGCATACTCGCTAAGGTACCTAATAGTGCATGCTCGGCATAATCATCTTTAGTTTGCCCCGTCCAAACACTTACTAAACAAAGTGGGTCTAACTCTTTTGGTTTAGTCACATAGGTGTCTAAGGTATTAGGTATATCGACTGTGGATTTAGCTGTGCCTCTGTTAATGAAAAAAGTCACGTCACGCAAGGGGTTAAACTCTAACTCGCCACCCTCACCTCTAAAACATAAGGTGTTTTTATCCTCTAATAAGGCTGCGGTCTCTTGGTGTTTTTCATCCACTTTACGGTGAAAAATCCCCTGTAAGCTATGAGTAGCATTTGAGGGATTTAGTAGTCTAGCCAGGGTATTTGCACAAGAGCGTAAACCAAATAAATCTCTGAGTTGAACGATCCTATCAAGCTGTGGGTTGATTGACTTCAGGTCCATATAAGCGAAACCAAAGGAGTTTATCCGAGTTCGTGCTTGCTCTGAACTTTCACAAATATCAAAACCTAATTGAGGCAATACTTCTTTTAAATATAAACGCTTAGAGTCTGGCTCGTGAGTACCGTGTAAAAATACCCGTTTACCGTTTTGCCCTAACAACATAGCTGCAAGTAAAAACCATGGCAAATGACGGCGTTTACCGGCATAACACCCCATATCTAAATCAATAGATAATAATTGTAACGACTCAGAATTAAACCCCCGAAATGCTTCTGTAAAACCTGCTAATTCTTCAGCCGTTTCTTCTCGTACTCTGAGCAACATCAAAAATGCACCTTGTTGCTCTGGTGTTGCCTCACCATTAATCAGCATACTCATGGCTTGCTTCGCTTCTGATTGGGTTAAAGTGCGCCCTGCCCTTTGGCCTCGACCAATAATACGAATAAAATCTTTAAACTTTACTTCTGTGTTGGTCATAAAACTCTATCGACTAAAAAAATGGAGGGGAATTTTACTGAGTTTATAAGCATCAACAAAGAATTATTAACTCAAAACGTAAAAATAACTTCTTATGCATTTACCTGTCTAGTTGCTTTTGACAGCAATGATAAATCTACATTATGTCTTTTGTTTACGACTTCACCCACTATGGTTACCGCTGGCCCCTTAAAATCAGCTTCAAGCACTTTTTGAGTAATATTTTCAAGAGTGCCGACGCACAACCTTTGCTGGCTTGTTGATGCTTGATCAATAACGGCCACAGGCATGCTTGCCTGCAAGCCATTCTCAGCTAAACGTTTCATTATAGTTTCAATACGCTTTAGGCCCATGTAAAAAACTAAGGTTTCGCCTGTATTGTTTGTTCCTTTGACACCGTTAGCTAATGCCGACCAGTTTGGTTCTGCGTTAGCAGATTTCAAATGAGCAGTAATAAACCGCACTGATTGAGCACATTCGCGATGGGTTAATGGAATACCGGCATAAGCTGAGGCACCCGATGCCGCAGTGATACCCGGAACGATGGCAAAATCGATTTGGTGTTTAGCTAACATGTCACACTCTTCACCTGCTCTGGCGAATATGGCTGGGTCACCGCCTTTTAAACGAACGATGTTTTTCCCTGTCTGTGCGACTTCAATCATTAGATCACAAATATCAGCTTGCTTCATACTATGATTGCCGCATTTTTTCCCAACAAAGATTCGCTCTACTTTTGCAGGGATCATCTTGATTATATCGGGGTTAACTAGCCAATCGTACATCACAACATCAGCTTCCTGTATTAACCTATGCGCCTTTAACGTTAATAGTTCTGCATCACCTGGCCCTGCTCCAATTAAATATACAAGGCCTTTATCTGAACGTAGCGACGTATTAGAAATAGACTTGCCATCAAAAAATTTAAACTTAGCCGTACTAGCCAGCATCTCAATATTTCTAAAAATCAAATTCGATACTTTCTGCAACGCAGTGATAACACCTGGATCACTGACTGATTTATTTGTATTCATTATACGGCCTCTAGCGTAATCAGTTGCTCTTGATCTACCGGCAGGTTACTTGGCTTATGTTGAGTGATGAGTTGGCTAAGTTCAGATTTACATGAACCGCAATTGGTACCACATTTTAAAGTGGCTCCTAAACCATCTACACTACAATTACCTTGTTTAATTGCATCAATAATGGTGTTTTCACCCACTTTAAAGCAGCTACAAATTAACTTACCCTGCTTAAAGCTTTCGTCAGGCTGTAAATTCAACAAGCCATGCAATTGTTCAGGTTTAACGTTTAGCTCACCGATTAAACTGCTGATCCAGTTTTGGTCTAACTCTAACGAAGTATTAGTTGTGCCCATTGAAAGCACCAACTCCCCTTCACGTAACCCACAGGTACTGCTAAATACCTGACTATTAGCCCCAATCCACTCCTCAAATAATGGGAAGTTATTGACTAGCCAAGTCCTTAGTGCAGATAAATCTTTGTTGGTTGCAAAACAAACTAGCGTCCCTTTCTCAAATGGAGTGGTAACAAAATATTCAAACGCTTGCTTAAGAAGTGCAATAGACAAGTCTTGCTGCACAAACAACTGTCCTTGATGGGCAAACTCTACTTTTTCAAGAGCTACAGCAGCATGCTTTAGCTCTGGCTGCCCTGATATTTTGTCATTAGCATCAGTATACAAAGCTGCAATATTTGAGCTAGAGCTATTGCTTGCACTCCAATGGATTGGCGCGAACAACTCACCCTGCCTTTGGTTATTATCTATCTTAACTGGTAGACAAACGGTTAAGTCTGCAGTAGTTAAATGAGCAGCGTTAAGCTCTACAAGATCATTATCTTTTAAATTAAGGTTATCAGCATCTTTAGCGTGTATAGCCAAATAAGGTCTGCCGATATGTGAAGTTAACTCTGCGGTTTTTCCAGTACGAGTCATAGTATGCCATTGATCTCGAACACGACCACTGTTTAAAACAAACGGGAAATCGTCAGAGGTTAATTGCTCAGGTGGCGTATAACTAGTCCCTATAAATTGCGCTTTACCACTGGCTGTATAAAACTTCCCATCTGTAAATAAACGCTTTGTACCCTTAGGTTGTTCAGCATCACCACCTAATGTTACAGGCCACTGGATGGGTTTTAAACGATTATAATCTTTGTCAGATAAGTTACATAACCCAGACAAATCTAAGTCTCGGGTGCCATTATTATTGAAAGTGGTTAAGCCTGTATATTCAGCAAAAATTTCGCTTGGTTTACTGAAATTAAAACCTGAATCAAAGCCCATTGCTTTGGCTACTTCACAAATAATCTGCCAATCATGCTTGGCTTCACCTGTCGCTGGCATCAGGCCTCTCTGCCTTGATATACGCCTTTCAGTATTAGTCACTGTACCGTCTTTCTCAGACCAGCCGGTAGCAGGCAATGTAATATCAGCAAAACTCAATGTATCATTTTTCGCTACGCAGTCAGAAACCACCACCAACTCACATCTTGCTAATGCGTCTGCTACTTTTTGTCTATTTGGCATGCTCACCATAGGGTTAGTGGCCATGATCCACACAGCTTTTACCTTACCTTGGTTAATATCTTCGAACATGTCTACGGCTTTTAAACCAGTTTTAGTAGGAATAGATGGTGAATCCCAGTAGGTTTGTACCGTTTCACGGTGCTCTGGGTTATCAATATCCATATGACAAGCCAACATATTTGCTAGTCCACCCACTTCACGACCACCCATAGCATTTGGCTGACCGGTTAATGAAAACGGTCCAGAGCCTGCCTTACCCATTTTGCCAGAGGCTAAATGACAGTTAATAATACTGTTAGCCTTATCAGTACCTGACGTGGACTGATTGACCCCCATACAATAAGCGGTAACTACCTTGTCTGTATTGAAAAAGAGTTGATAAAAGTTCTTTAAATCAGCCTCAGAGACTTCACAGGTCTTAGCAATTTCAATAACAGTAGAAGATTGACAAGACTCTAAAACACTATCAAAACCTTGAGTATAAGTATTGATGTAACCCTGATCTAAACCACCTTCATTCGACAAGTAATGGATTAAACCATTAAACAAAGCGACATCTGTTCCCGGTTTGATCGCCAAGTGCAAGTCAGCGAGTTCTGCGCTGGCGGTACGTCGAGGATCAATAATGACCACTTTCATATCAGGGCTAATTTTTTTAGCCCGTTCAATTCGTTGAAACAGCACAGGGTGAGTCCAAGCAGCATTCGAGCCCACTAGTACCAATAACTCAGTTTGCTCTAAGTCTTCGTAACAACAGGGTACAGCATCTGCACCAAACGCGCGCTTATAGGCAGCTACGGCTGATGACATGCATAAACGGGAATTAGTATCGATATTGGCGCTACCGATATACCCTTTCATTAATTTGTTAGCGACATAATAATCTTCAGTTAATAACTGTCCTGAAACATAAAATGCAACTGAATCAGGCCCATGCTCAGCTATAACTTCATTAAATTTTTTGGCAACGTGCTCTATGGCTTCTTCCCAACTTGCCTGCTCTCCCATTATGGTGGGATTAAGCAAACGCCCATCAGTTGTATTGGTCTCCAGCAACTTACTGCCTTTAACACACAAGCGCCCAAAATTGGCTGGGTGATCTGAGCTACCAGTTACAGAAGACAAATTGCCACTTGAATCAAGACTCACATCCACTCCACACCCCACCCCACAATAAGGACAAGTAGTGGTAGCTAAAGAAGCAGGACAGACTTTAGATGAGCTAGTGGACATAAATTATTCTGCCAACTGCAACTGCACTTGATTTTGTTCTATCCGAACAGGATAAACCCTAAGGTTAACTTCTTCGTCATCTAAACAAGCACCTGTCTCTAAACAAAACCTTTGCTTATACAAAGGAGAGATAATCACCTTTTTATCTTCTACCGAGCCTAGCAAACCACGATATAAAACATTAGCTTTACCAAAGGGGCACCAATTACTTGAGGCAAAAACCTGTTCGTCGTTGCCACTTTTAATTTTGTAAATAGCAATTTGTTGCTTGTTTACTAAGGCACACACACCTGAGTTATTAACTAGGTCGGCATCACTACAAACCGTTATCCAATTATTTTGAGTAGTCATTGTGAGTCTCCTTAAACCAATTCCGTCGCAAGCTTTTCAACTTGTTCTTCGCTAAATTCCAACTTCTCTTGTTCAGTAGCGGGGCGAATTTGCTCACGCTCTTCAACAAATACAATATTCAAATCCTTGTCTTCACTGTTAACGAACTGGCGGAAACGCTTTAAAGATTGCTCACTTTCAATGGTTGATTTCCACTCACACTGGTAGGTATCAACTACATTTTGCATTGAAGCTTCAAGCTCAGCGCCTAAACCAAGAGAATCTTCAATGACAACCTTCTGCACATACTCTAAGCCACCTTCAAGGTTTTCCATCCAAACCGAAGTACGCTGCAAACGGTCTGCTGTGCGAACATAAAACATTAAAACTCGGTCGATGTACTTCACTAAGGTTTCTGTATCTAAATCTGTAGCAAACAAATCTGCATGGCGTGGCTTCATGCCGCCATTACCACAAACATATAAGTTCCATCCGTTTTCGGTGGCAATCACACCTATATCTTTACCTTGCGCTTCAGCACATTCACGGGTGCAACCTGATACTCCAAATTTGATTTTATGAGGAGCCCTAAGGCCTTTGTAACGGTTTTCTAAATCTACAGCTGTGCCAACTGAATCCTGAACACCATAACGACACCAAGTACTTCCTACACACGACTTAACAGTACGTAAAGCTTTTGCATAAGCATGTCCTGTCTCAAAACCCGCTTTAACAAGTTTCTCCCAAATATCAGGAAGCTGGTCGACACGCGCACCAAATAAGTCAATACGAGTACCACCTGTTACTTTTGTATACAGTTTGTATTCTTTAGCAATTTCACCAAGGGCAATCAGTTTCTCTGGAGTCACTTCTCCGCCAGGCATACGAGGTACAACTGAGTAAGTACCATCTTTTTGCATGTTTCCAAGGTAGGTATCGTTAGTATCTTGCAGGCTGACATGATCAGGTTTAAGTACGTAATCATTCCATACTGATGCCAGTATTGAACCTGCAGCAGGTTTACATATCTCACACCCAAGTCCTTTACCGTGTTTCTCTAACAACTCTTCAAACGTTTTAATGCCGCCAACTTTTATTAGGTGAAACAATTCTTGGCGCGAATAAGCGAAATGTTCACATATGTCCTTTTTTACCTCAACTCCTCGCTTCTCTAGTTCACAGTCGACAACAGACTTAAGCAAGGCCGCACAACCGCCACAACCAGTGCCAGCTTTAGTGCAAGATTTTACAGAACTCACATCACAGGCTCCCTGGTCAACAGATTCAATAATGTCGCCTTTTGAAACATTGTGACATGAACAGATAGTAGCAGTATCTGGCAAGGCATCAGGGCCTAAGCCTACTGGTGCATCACCACTTGAAGGCAAAATCAAACTTTCTGGGTTAGCAGGCAAATCAATATCGTTTAATGCATATTGCAATAAAGTATCGTAATCACTGGTATCACCAATCAATACCGAACCAAGAAGTTTCTTCTGTTCGGCATCAACCACTATCTTTTTGTACACTTCATTGGGTTGATTCTCATAGGTATAACATAATGCACCTTCGGTCTTAGCGTGGGCATCACCTATTGAGCCTACTTCAACCCCCATTAGCTTAAGTTTGGTACTCATATCAGCACCTTGGAAAGTCAGATCACCACCAACGATATGACTCGCAGCGGCTCTTGCCATAGTGTAGCCCGGCGCAACCAAGCCAAAAATAAAGTTATTCCAAAGGGCACACTCACCAATAGCATAAATATCTGCATCACTAGTTAAACATTGGTCATTAACCACTATGCCGCCACGGGGGCCTATTTCTATATCAAACTCTCTGGCTAACGCATCAGATGGACGAATACCAGCAGAGAATAAAATCATGTCGGTTTCTAACTCTGTGCCATCTGCAAACACCATTTTATAACGGCATACGTCACCTTTCTCGATAACCTGGGTGGCTTTTTGTGTATGTACTTGCACCCCTAGGTTCTCAATCTTGCTACGTAATAAACGCCCACCACCGGCATCAACTTGTACCGCCATTAATTGCGGTGCAAATTCTACAACGTGCGTTTGTAATCCCGCTTCTTTAAGGGCATTGGCTGCTTCTAAACCTAACAAGCCACCACCCACAACCACACCAACTTTGCTCACAGCAGATGACGCACTAATGTTTTCTAAATCTTCAATGGTTCTGTAAACCAAACAGTGGGGTTGATCATTACCTGGGATGGGTGGTACAAATGGGTAAGACCCAGTAGATAATACTAATTTGTCATATTCAAAAACATCACCTGATTCAGTGGTAACGGTTTTAGCAAGCTTGTTAATGTTGATAACCTTGGCGTTCAACTTAAACTTTATATTACTTAGCTCATAGTATTCTGGCGTTGTTAGGGCAAGCTCGTCAGCGGTTTTACCACTAAAGAACTCTGATAAATGCACACGGTCGTATGCCAACCTTGGCTCGGCTGATAAAACCGTTACGTCTATCTGAGTATCATCAGCTTTATTCGCCTTGATTAACTCATCAACAAAGTAATGACCTACCATGCCATTACCTACCACCACTACTCGCATTTTTTGTGCGTCATTTGCATTTATCAAACTTGACATTGGGTCACCTCTGGCCTTTTTTTGAAGCAAAAAAAAACCCACTAATTTCATCAAATTTGACGAATTTGTGGGCTTCTTTGCCGATTTGCTGTTACACGCATTTATGTAAAGCAAACGAATTTAAATTAATTTTATAATTTTCTATAAATCACGAAGCATTAAGAATGCCAACTTTTATAACCAGTAAAAACAACAACTTATAGAAAAACCCTCCATGAAATTACGTAATATCTTCAATAATTTAGTGCAACAGCACCATATTAGCGCACAAAAAGTACGGGTATTAATAAACACCAATTAAATATAGAGGCAATTTCTCATCGGCTTACTTATTTGAGTTGGCACATGGTCAATAAAACCAGTATTCTGATGCAATTACACAATACTTGAGCCATCGGATATAATTTTACATGACATTTATTAGAGCTTTATCTAGTATTTTTTTACTCCTCTTCGCATTCAATATTCACGCTGCATCTATATGGAAAGTTTCATCAAAAACTCATAGTTTATATATAGGTGGTACTATTCATATATTAACCCCAGATGATTACCCACTACCAAAAGAGTACGATATTGCCTATCAAAACAGTAATAAGGTGGTATTTGAGACCGATATGGTTGCAGTTCGACAACCAGAGTTTGCTCAAAAAATGATGAGCTTAATGACCTATAGTGATGGTACAACCATAGATAAAGTATTAGATGCAGATACCTATCAAGCATTAGTGGTATTTTTATCATCTAAAGGTGTGCCCATACAGGCGTTAGGTGCTTATAAACCAGGTATGATAGCTATTACATTAAGTATGATGGAATTAAATGCCATGGGTTACACCAGCGAAGGGGTAGATGTATTTTATTCTAAATTAGCTACTGGCCACAGCAAACCTCAAGCATGGCTTGAAACACCAGATGAACAATTGCAGTTTTTAACCAATATGGGGGATGACGATCCAAGTACAATGATTGATTATACCCTTAAAGATATTGCAACTATGGAAGATACCTTTGGTAAACTTCATAAAGCTTGGTCTAAAGGTGATATGTCGGCTATGGCTGATGTGGGAATTTATCCATTTAAAGCAGACTACCCTGCTATTTATGAAGACTTAATCTCTACCCGCAATAAAAATTGGTTTCCACAAATTGTTTCTATGTTGGAAGACGAACCCACTGAGTTAATTTTAGTTGGAGCCCTACATCTAGCCGGTCCAGATGGTATTTTGACTAAATTACAAGCCAAGGGTTATACAATAGAACAAATGTAAGTTATCCATGTCGATATAAGTAAAGTGTTGCGGTCAAAGCGGCACTTTAATTTTATATCTCTTTTATCGCGTTTTTGCGATAGTCTTTACATAATATCCATACCTTAAAATGTAGTTAATTAGTCATGATACACACCTGCGATACCCCAGGTCTTTTGCCCGTACAAACCGCCATTTCAAATATGCTTAAAATTGTCGCCCCCATCCTTGAGAGCGAATGGGTAGATTTAGAAGATGCACTAGGTAGAGTACTATCTGAAGATGTCTTGTCTAAAATTAACGTGCCCCCTGCAGATAATTCCGCCATGGATGGTTACGCGTTACGCAGTGAAGATTTAAATACAACCGAACACCTAACTTTGGTAGGTACCGCTCTTGCTGGCTCTCCTTATGATGCTCTGGTATCTAGTGGCGAGTGTATTAGGATAATGACAGGCGCTATTATACCACAGGGTACTGACTCAGTTGTGATGCAAGAAAACACTGAGGTTGATGGTAAACGTATCACTTTTAAACAAAAACCGAGTGTTGGAAATAGCGTTCGTAAAGCCGGTGAAGACATTAAAAAAGGGCAAATAGTTATCGGTAAAGGCACGCGAGTTAATGCTGCTAATTTAGCATTACTTGCATCAATTGGGGTATCAGAAGTTGCCGTTATTCGCCACGTTAAAGTGGCACTAATCGCAACAGGTGATGAACTAACACCTGTCGGACAGCCATTACAAAAAGGCGCGATTTACGAAAGTAATCGTTACGCATTAAGTGCCTTGCTCCACTCTTTTCCGGTTGAAGTATTCGATTTTGGTATTATTAAAGACAATAAAGAAGAGTTACGCACCACCTTTGAGCAAGCCGGTAACCATTGTGACCTAGTGCTATCTTGTGGTGGCGTGTCGGTTGGTGAAGCTGATTATGTGAAAGACATTCTAGATGAGCTGGGTACAATAAACTTTTGGAAAGTAGCCATAAAGCCAGGGAAACCTTTTTCCTTTGGGCAATTAAACAACGCTTGGTTTTGTGGCTTACCCGGTAATCCGGTTTCATCTTATGTCACCTTTGAAACCCTAGTGACGCCTCTATTAAATCAAATGTGTGGTGAAAATCCTAAAACACCACAGTACTTTGTAGCTAAGGCTGCGTGTACTATTTATAAACGCCCCGGGCGAGCTGATTATCAAAGGGGCATATTTTATCGTGATAACAATGGTGAACTGGTCGTCAAGCCAAACGGCAAGCAAGGCTCGGGTATTATGAGTTCAATTGCCAATGCAAACTGTTATATACTATTGGATCAAGATTCAGGTAATCTAGAACAAGGCAATACAGTCAAAATTCAACCATTTTAACTCACAAATTTAAGCCTAAACATATTCACATAAACCAGATGTAAATGACTGATTCAATTACCATTTGGTGCTTAATTACAAAATGCGTTAATAAAGAGACACTAGTGGCATTTAAACAAGAGCTTAAAACTATTATCCAACTTGCTTGGCCGCTTTTAATTGCGCAAATTACCCAAACCTTAATGGGTGTGTCAGATACAATTATGGCTGGGCGCTATTCTGCAACAGATATGGCCGCTGTAGCCATTGGGTTTGGCTTTACGTTTCCTGTTTTAGTTTTTATACAAGGAATAACCTTAGCGCTACCACCAATAATTTCTCGTTTTAATGGCTCTAAACAACTAGATAAAGTGGCTAATGTTACGCAACAAATGATTTGGTTAGCCTTTGGTATTTCTGTCTTGGCACTGCTGTTTTCTTTTGGTTTCGAACCTTTATTAAAGTTTATTGATATGGACGCGAAATTACGCAACATTACCATCGATTACATTCAATATATTTTGTATTCAATGCCGGCATTTGCCATATACCAAGTCCTCCGAAACTACTGTGAAGGCCTGTCGGTTACTAAACCCAGTATGCTTATTATGGTAATTGGCTTATTGATAAACATACCCGCAAATTACGTTCTTATTTATGGAAAGTTTGGACTACCAGAAATGGGAGGTGCTGGCTGTGGTATTGCCACTGGGTTGGTATTTGTTGCCATGTTATTTGCCACTTGGTTTTATACTTTTAAGTCGAGTAAATTAGCTAAATTTAACCTGTATCATAAAGTGTACCGACCTCAGCTAATAGATATGTGGAATAACCTAAAGCTAGGTGTGCCTATTGCCCTGACTATCTTGTGTGAAGTGACATTATTTGCTGCAGTGCCAATATTGTTAGCCCCTTTTGGCGCCACTATAGTTGCATCTCACCAAGTGGCATTAAACTTTTCAGCGTTAATGTTTATGATCCCGCTGAGTATAGGGATAACTACCAGTATCCGCATAGGATTTTTATTGGGTGAACAAAAACCCCAGCAAGCAAAATTAGCAATAAAATGCGCCTTTACCTTAGGATTTTGTACTTCAGCTTTTGCTGCTTTAACTACCATTCTATTACGTGGTCCAATATCAAGGCTTTACAGTATTGATCAAGAGGTAATCGATCTCGCATCAAGCTTATTACTATTTGCTGCTATGTTTCAGTTTTCTGATGCAATACAAGTTATATCTGGTCATGCCTTGAGGGGGTATAAAGATACAGCAGCCATGTTTTACCTAAGCTTTATTTCGTACTGGGGTGTGGGTATGACCATAGGTTGTATTTTGGGCTTAACTGACTGGATAGTCCCTAAAATGGCTGCTGCTGGCTTTTGGATTGGTTTTATCTGCGGCTTAACAACAGCAGCCGTTTTATTAGGATTAAGGTTGAGGTATATTCAAAAATATCCATTAAATGATTTTGCATAAAAACCAAATGCAAGGTAATAAATCACTCATGAACTTACCAAGTTTGCTGCGAGTCTTAATTTTCACTTTTATATTATGTGTAAGCGGGTTTGTAAATTCAGCGCCTATACACTTCATCATTGATTCTGAATCATTTAAAACGTTTTTCGAAAAGGACAGTAAGCCTGTAAATATGCATGAGGCAACGTATCAATTAATTTTTAATCAAATCAAAATGATACCCAAAATTTCTATAATTCCAGACCTAAGAATGAAATATTTTCTTGATTCAGAACAACCAACCTGTACTTTCTATCGACTACAAACGCCAGAAAGAACAAATCGATATATATTTAGCACCCCAACGGACATTTTCTTAGGGGTTAAACTGTACCAACATAAATCCAGTAAACCTATCGATGAAAGGTTTTTAGATAAAGTAGGCAGATTAACTTCTATTAGCAATTTTTTTAATGATGAAACCAATGCTGCTAATTTGCTGTTAATGTCAGGTAAGTCTTACGGCTTCGAATTGGACCAACAAATTGAAGAGATTAACCCTATTTCAAAAATAATGATCTCAGGAGAAAGCCCTAATAAAGCCTTTCTTGGGATGTTTTTAAAAAAACGAGTGGACTATATTATATATTATCCTACTGTATTTCTTCATTTTCCTGAAGAGGCAAAAACTTTAAGATCTTATCCTATCGAAGGCTCGCCCCCATATATGTTTGGCAGAATAATGTGTAACAACACTACAGCTAGCCAAGCTTTTGTAACCCAAGTAAATCAAGCTTTAAAAAAACTTTATGTTACTGATGAATTTTTAAATGCCATCTTAGACTTCACTCCAGAGGATGAACATGGGCATATTAAGCACATTATTCAAACTAAATTTATTCCTGAAGCGCTACAACAAGGTTAAACGGTTTTAAATCTATGAAGTTGCTCAATATAGCTATCCGCATAAAGTCTAAAGCCCCAATGCAAACGTTAGATCAAGTCATGGTCACAAGAGTTGCTGGGCTTGATGGTGACTTTCGAGGCAAACCTGGTAAACGTCAGGTAACTATATTGAGTCAAGAGCAGTGGGACTTAGCTTGCACTGAGATAAAGGCTGATCTTCCATGGGCATTCCGGCGGGCAAATCTATTGGTTTCTGGCGTTAGTTTTAATAAAGATATGGTCGGAAAACTAATTAAGATAGGCCATTTAATATTGCTCATTACCCGAGAAGCCGACCCTTGTCCAAGAATGGATCAGCAATACCCAGGCTTGACTCAAGCTCTTATGCCAAACTGGCGAGGTGGAATTTGTTGCCAAGTTATCGCTGATGGTAGAGTCAAGATAGGCGATAAGATCAAAATTGTAGGTTAAATACAACTATCTCCCACTGGCTTTTTCCTAAAAACATCGTTGGATTTCATCCATCTTACACGTAATAACCGTCACATTTTCATAACCAACTCTTTGTAATTGTTCCGCAGCCAGAGCGGCACGAGCAGAAGTAGCACAGTGTAAATAGATAGCTCTTGCAGGATCTTTCTCAAGCTCCATCATTTTCATTTCAAGCAATCCCCTTGGAATATTAATCGCTCCTTCAGCTGGAAAAGCCTGGTGCTCAGCAGGTTCACGAACATCAATCAATAAACCACCATTTTTTGCTCGTTCCTCAGCAGCCGTTTTCGCTTCAATACAGCGAATATTTTGTTTTACTTCAACAATCAAATCTGGAATGGCTTTAAGCATGTTTTACTCCTGAACACCTAGTTTTTTGAGAATGGTACTCATAGGACACCATAATGTGAATGCCGATTGAATTAAATTAGCAGCAATAAAAATACTGAAAAATATCCAATTTGGATGGACCCAATAGGTTAACGCTAGCGATATTAAGAGCAATGTCCCTGCAATTAACCGTAAAGCAGCATGTAATTTCATTTTTTTACTCTCCTCTTCAATCTTGATGTTATATTAGACTTTACTAATATTAGAATCAACTTATATTAGCATTTTCTTATATAATATTTATAATGGCATGATTCACACTTAAAAATAAGGTTATAAAATTGGATCTGAATCAACTATCTAGTAACGCAGGTCATGCTGAAGCCTTCCTAAAATTATTAGCTAACAAAAATAGACTTATGATTTTATGTACATTAATTTCTGAAGAACGCAGCGTTTCTGAATTAAATCAGAACATTCCTTTAGGACAGTCAGCGTTATCACAACACTTAGCCGTTTTACGTAAACATGATTTAGTGGAAACACGTAGAGACGCACAGAGTATCTACTATTCTGTTACTGATACTCGTGTAAAACAAATTATTGAAAAAATGTACGAGTTTTTCTGTGACGTATAACTCCTTCATGATGGAGCTGTAAAATGCCTAATTCATTAAAGCCTCACCCTTTTGATAATGCGGTACGTTACGCATTATTAAATCGTGGCTTACCGCTGTTTTTATTTTTGTTTGCTCTTATCGCTGGTGTTATTGCCTTACAAGCGACTCCCAGAGAAGAAGAGCCACAAATAGTAGTACCAATGATTGAGGTAATGGTCGAAGTCCCTAACTTATCGGCACGTCAAGTAGAGAGGCAAGTAACCACTCCCCTAGAAAAATTATTAACTCAGATAGCTGGGGTTGAGCACGTTTATTCCACCTCTTTAGATGGTCAGCTATCAGTAGTATTAAGGTTTTTAGTTGGAGAAAATCGTGAAGATGCTCTTATCAATACCTACAACAAACTGTATGCAAATCAAGATTCAATACCATCAGTTGTTGACAACTGGATATTAAAACCCATTGAAGTGGACGATATTCCCATTGTGATGATTGGTTTAGTTAGTAGCGATGAACAAAAATATAATGATGTTGCTTTACGTAGAATAAGTCAGGAAGTATCGACTTTATTGCAGGGCATAGAAAATACCAGCGAAGTGAATGTCATAGGCGGCAGGCTACGTAAAATAGAAGTTGAATTAGACATTACAGCGCTCGCTGCTTATCAGACCAGTGCTTTAGATGTATATAGCGCAATTACCCGTTCAAACCAATTAAATAAGTCTTCCACTGTGGTGATGGCTACAAACGCTGTAGTGATTGAATCTGGTGATGTAATACGTAATTTAAACGAATTAAATACCCTAATTGTGAACATGATTAATGGTAAGCCTGTGATGTTGCAAGACGTCGCTACTGTAAAAGATTCTCAACAAACCGTTACCTCTTATCAATGGTTGGAGTATAGCCATTACGCTAAAGAAAGCAGTGTCAGTGCAGCTGAGAAAGCACTAAGTGGTCAAGCAAATCCTATGGTAACAATTAGTGTTGCTAAGCAAAAAGGTACAAATGCTGTGCGAGTTGCAGGTGATGTATTAACCAAAATGACCGAGCTTAAGGCAAACCTACTTCCTCCAGAAATTGATTACAAGATACTCCGAGACTATGGCCAAACAGCTAATGAAAAAGTTAATAACCTAAGCTCAAGTTTAGCTTTTGCGGTCTTTACAGTTGTGGTGTTCATAGCAATATTTCTAGGCTGGCGGGCTGCAATTGTAGTGGGAATGGCAGTACCTGTTTGTTACGGGCTTACCTTACTGTTAGATCTATTGCTTGGTTATAGTATTAACCGTGTAACTCTATTCGCTTTAATATTATCTCTGGGTTTATTAGTAGATGATCCCATCACTGGAATTGATAATATAAGTCGATTTCTAAATTTACCTAAAAGCAAAAAATCTAAAACCCAGCGAATAATAGATGCTATGGCAGAGATCCGCTCACCTCTTATTATGTCTACTGTCACCATTATACTCGCGTTTGTACCGTTAGCATTTATTACAGGAATGATGGGGCCATATATGGCACCTATGGCCTTTAATATCCCTATTAGTGTAATTTTGTCTGGTGTTGTAGCCTTTTTTATTACCCCTTGGTTAGCATCGCATTTACTTAAGCCTCAAGAAGTAAAAACAACTAATACAAAGTCTTTTTACAACCGTCTTTTAGGGCAACTGATTGCTAATAAATTTAGAGCTAAATTTGGTCTATTTGTAGTGTTAGGCTTATTTATTGCCGCTAGCTTATTACCGCTACTTCGTGCTGTACCTTTAAAGTTATTACCCTTTGACAACAAAAATGAAATACAGCTACTAATTGATTTGCCAGAATCAGCAACTTTAGAGCAAAGCGCGGCTAAGACTCAAGAGATCATGGAAATAGCCAAGACGTTACCAGAAGTGGCGTTGCTTGCAGCTTATGTGGGTGAAGCTTCTCCAATGGATTTCAATGGTATGGTGCGTCAATACTATCTTAGAAATAACCCTTACCAAGCAGAAGTGCGACTGATCTTGATGGATAAAGATAAACGTAAACAACAATCTCATGGTGTAGTTTTAAGATTGAGAGAATTGCTATCTTCATTGCAAACTGATGGTATTAATATAAAAATTGTAGAAGTCCCACCTGGGCCGCCGGTATTAAGTACTTTTGTGGCCGAAATATACGCAGAGCCTTTTGTCGATTTAGACACCCAACAACAGGCCGCACAAGCATTAATGAGACGTTTAGCAAAAGAACCCCATGTTGTAGAAATAGATTCGACTATGACAGCCACCCAAGAGATAGCCCGTTTTATTGTAGATAAGCAAAAAGCAGCGCTGTCGGGTATTTCTACTGCTGATGTTAACCAAACTATAGACATTGCAGCTAGAGGCATTAACGCCGGGATATTGCAGAGCGAAAACGAAGCCATCCCCCTAGAAATTGAATTAAAACTGCCTTTTAGTAAAGCAAACCAAACTAGTGATTTTGATGGCTTACCGCTAAGAGGCATGACTGGCGTTGCTCAACAAGACGCAGGGGTGGGATTAGAACCGGCCCCCCAACCCATTGTAAACTTGGCAGAACTAGGCCAGTGGCAGAAACATCAGGTTAGCCAACCAATATTACATAAAGATTTACGACCAGTAATCTATGTAACAGCTGAACTATCGGGGCGCACACCAGCAGAAGTGATAGCAGATATTAGTGCAGACCGAATAGCGCCCCAAAACGTCCAATCTATAGATATGTTAAACAAGGGTATATCTGATAAAGAGGCAAAGAATAGCTGGCAATCAAGAACCTATTTAAACTCAGGTGCTGGTATTGAATGGGCAATTCCAGAAGGCGTCACTATTGAATTTGGTGGTGAAGGGGAATGGTTGATTACGATTGACGTTTTCAGAGATATGGGGATTGCATTTGCATTTGCTTTAGTGGGTATCTTTGTCGTTTTACGTTGGCAAATATCAAGTAGCGGCTTAGCACTAATAATTATGTCAGCTATACCGCTAACCATTACCGGAATTATGCCCGGTTTCTGGTTGATGAACCAATTTGGTGAACGCTGGATCGGTAATGCTCCTGACCCAGTATTATTTACCGCTACAGCTATGATAGGCATGATTGCATTAGCAGGTATTGTGGTGCGAAACTCCCTTATTTTAGTGGAATTTATAACCCTTGCACGTGCCAATGGCAAGACTATAAAAGAAGCATTATTTGCAGCGGGGACTGTGCGAATGAGACCTGTTTTACTCACTGCAGGCACCACGTTACTGGGTAATATTGTCATTATTCTTGATCCAGTGTTTAGTGGCCTAGCCTTAGCTATTATATTTGGCATTATCGCTTCTACTTTCTTTTCTTTATTTGTGGTTCCTATGGTTTACTTTTTAGTATTTGATAAAGAAACCACAGCACAGGATGAAGAAATATCCCCTCCCAAAATACTAGCAAGCAAATCAGGTCAGGAGAGCCACGCATGAGTTCAAATATTCTACGAAAAATCATTGCGCCAATTATAGCTACAATTGTATTAACTCTGTCTATTGCTTGGATGGCGGGTTTATTTACTGAAAAAATCGACCCCCATGAAGTAACGGGCTCTGCAAATACCGTAAAGAGCAATTATAAAGTGAAAGGTACCTTAGTTCCTAAATATGAATCTGCACCGGCAAGCCTAACAGCCAGAGAGACAACACTGATTTCAAGTCGTATATTGGCTCGAATTGAGAACATTCACGTTCGTGCCGGCGATATTGTCAATAAAGGTGACCTTTTAATATCACTTGAAAACAGCGAGCTAACCAGCCAGTTAGCGCAAGCAAAATCAAAAATAGTTTCTCTTCAGGGAGACATGAAGGAGGCACAGAATGCCTTAAAAAGAGTTGAAAATTTAAAACAACAAGGATTAGCATCAAATGCTGATTTAGACCAAGCACAAGCTATATTTACGCGTTTACAAGGTGAAATACAAACGGCAAAACAAGGCCAAAAAGTGGCAGAAACATCATTAGGCTATAGTCGTATTTTAGCGCCTTTCTCAGGGCGAATAGTTGATAGAAGCGCGGAGCCAGGAAATATGGCCTCTCCAGGTCAACCTATCCTTGCTTTGTTTAACCCAAGCTCATTATTAATTGAATCTAACGTCAGAGAGTTAGTTGCGTTAAAATTAGAATTAGGTCAAAAATTGTCGGTTAATATCGATAGTTTAGGGCTACAGTCTATTGCTACGATTTCTGAGTTAGTTCCAGCAGCCGATCCAAATGCCCATAGTTTTGTTGTAAAAGCTGACATTCCATTTAATGAAGACCAGAGACCAGGTATGTTTGCTAGATTATTTATTCCTATTGGAGAGGAGCGTATAATTTTAATTCCAGCCGAGTATGTCAGAAATTATGGGCAATTACATAGAGTATGGGTGAATAACCAAGGTAATATAAGCCGACGATTTATTCGAGTTGGAGAATCTTATGACGGCAAGGTTGAAGTTATCTCAGGTTTAGCCATGGGCGACATAATAACAGAGTTTGCAGAATAAAAGTTTTCCAAACAATGCGTGTAACTTCCTTATTTTTTGCACAATTGGCTTGATTACTCTAGCCAAAATAGATTTTTATATAACTTTAGTCTTAATAACGAGTATTTAAGAAAAAATAGCTTAACTAATGTGGATAGTTACGTTTATTATTCACCAAAAATTTTTAACACAATAGGATTTTAATATGAAATTTTCTGCATTACTTGTTTTTGTTGGTGCCCTTTCCTTCTCATCTGCAAGTATGGGAAATGATTTGCTAAGCTCTGCAAAAAGCTTACTTACTGACAGTAAATCTGAAACCACATCTAGTTCACTTAGTGTTACCGATATGGTGAGCTCCGTTTCTGACTCTTTAGGGATTACTGAATCTCAAGCCACTGGTAGTTTGGGTTCAATCTTTGATTACGCAAAAGATAATGTTTCTACTGAGCAGTTCTCAACTATTACTGATTCATTACCTAGCTTGGATACCCTACTATCTGCAGTCCCTGCAATTACTGGTGATAGCAGCGAAAGCTCAAGTGGTCTTGGCGGTATGCTTAGCAAAGCGACTGAGTATAGTGACACCCTGAGTGGAATCGCTACATTACAAAAGCAATTTGAATCACTCGGTCTTGACGCTGACATGGTTTCTAAAGTTATACAAAGTGCTTATGCTTACTTAGACACCGAGCAAGGACAACAAGTGAAAAGCCTTTTACAAGAAGGTCTTAGTTCACTGTCTCTATAATGTTTACATTAACCTATCGCCATTAATCTAGGCGATAGGTTTTCTTAAGTTACCGCCACTCTTTAGCTATCTTCATCTAAACTTCGCCTGCTGTTTTTTACCCTAAATTGAGACTAATTAACTATATAAACTTGCCGATAAAAACGTTTACTATAGCGTTTTTTATCTTTAGACCGAATTATCACCTGATAAAAAATTATTTTATTAACCCAAAGACTTAACTCGAAAAGGAAAATTTATGGAAAATTTAGATGAGAAGCTTCAAGTATTTTACGATAAGGCCATTGCATTAGGTACTGAATATGGAACCCAATTTATTTTAGCCATTGTAGTTTTAGTAATTGGACTTTGGATCATTAGTAAATTAAGTGACGTTGTTCGGAAATATTCAATAAAAGGCTTACCTGACGAAACCCTAGCAAAATTCTTAACCAATATTTTTGAGGTAATCTTAAAAGTATTATTAGTAATTAGTGTTGCTTCTATGGTCGGTATAGAAACAACTTCATTTGTTGCTATTTTAGGTGCTGCTGGTTTAGCTGTTGGCTTAGCATTGCAAGGCAGCTTATCTAACTTTGCTGGTGGCGTAATGATCCTTATATTCCGTCCGTTTCAAGTAGGTGATTATGTAGGGGCTCAAGGTTTAGAAGGCGCGGTTACCGACATAGGTATTTTTGTCACAACCTTTGAAACATTTGATAAACGTATCATTATTGTTCCAAACGGACCTTTAGCAAATGGCAACATTACAAACTACACAAAAAGCAGTATACGTGCAGTAGAGATCTCAATTGGTATTTCTTACTCCGATGATATTGCAAAAGGTAAAGCAGCTATGGAAGCCGTATTAAAAGCTGACCCACGAGTATTACAAGAAGAAGGTAACATTGTAGAAGTGGTTGACTTAGGCTCTAGCTCTGTAGACTTTTTGGTCAGAGCATTTGCAAAAACAGAAGATTACTGGACACTAAACTTTGCTCTACGCCCTGCTTTAAAGGCGGCAGTAGAAGCGGAAGGTTTAACTATTCCATTCCCTCAGCGCGATGTGCATATGTTTCAAGAAAGTGCATAAGCAAATCTAGTAATAAAAAAGGTGTGCAAGTCATTGCACACCTTTTTTTTACTTAATTTAAAACGAAGGTTGCTGTTGAAACAACCAGGTTACAGCATCTGATAACTCCGCTTTCCAAAATTTCTCTCCAGGCTCAGCATCTGTCACCCGTCTAAATTTCATATTATCTCTTGGATGTCCTTGGGATTTTAACTGTCGATACATCTTATCTGTATCAACTATCATTCCATCACCTTCAGCGTCGCCATATACAACGTAAAATCGACTATCTAATTTAGCTTTTTTAAACTGACTATAAGCAAATACATCCGGTGAATACCAATAAGCGGGAGAAAATATGCCGGCTTTACTGAACACTTCTGGGTAAGCGAGTAGCGCATAATGACTTATTAAGCCGCCCATCCCAGCCCCCATAATCGCTGTATATAGTCGCTCTGGTTTAGTACGAAAATTGTTATCTACATAAACCTTAACCACATCAACAATGAAATCCATATACTCTTTACCTTGAGCAGCGCCAAAACGTTTATTTTCCCAAGGTGATAGTTCATTCATGCGTGCTTCTCCGCCATGATCAATCGCCACCACGATCACTTCAAATTGTTTACTCTTTGCCAATGCGTTTAACGATTCATCTACCTGCCACTCCTCTCTATCGGACGTTAAATTATCAAATAAATTCTGTCCATCATGCATATACACCACTGGATAATACTTTTCGGAAGAGCGGTAACTGGGTGGTAAATAAAGCCGCACAGTTCTTTGCTTATCTAAACCAGTTATGACAAATTGAAAGGGCAAAATTTGTACATTGTCAGCAGCAGATGAAGGCTTGATAGACTCTGAACATGCCATTAGACAATTACATAAAATAAATAAGATAAATGGAATCAATCGCTTAATTAACATATCAATACTACCTAGCCTTTCTATAACGTCGATAAAAGAAAACAACATTATCCACTATTAATAAAAATTAATCGCCTTATGGCAGCGCTCCACCCTAAAATATTTAGCACTGACAATATAGTCATATATGTATTAATATCATCACTGAATTGTTCAATAATTAAACTAGAATCATATAAGTAGTAGTACACGGCTTAGCCAAGGAACCTTAAAAATGAATACCAAAATGCTTTTTACAGTTTGCTTCTTCATTATGCTTTGTGCATGTTCAAAGCAAAAAATTACAGAAACGGGAGATACGCCAACAAAGCCCTCAATAAGTTTTGAAACTTATTCGGCTCATGACTTTTTCCAGACAACAAGTTACGGCCTCGCGAACGCCAATGGTTATGCTTGGTCCCATGACAATAAACACATTCTTATTCAATCAGACAAATCTGGTGTCTTTAACGCCTACACTGTCGATGAAAATGGCGATCAAACTTTACTTACAGAGTCTGATTCAAATGCCTATTTCGTAAGTTCATTTTTCCCTGATGACAACAGAGTTATTGTCTCCGCAGACCAAGGCGGAAATGAGCTCAACCATATATTTGTTCGTGAGTTGGATGGCACCTTAATTGACGTCACCACAGGGGAAAACCTAAAAGCGTTTTTCGGTGGCTGGGTACAAAACAATCGTGCTTTTTATGTTTGGCACAATGGACGTAACCCTGCAAACTTTGACCTTTACAGTATTGACGTTAAAAGCTATGAAGCTTCGTTACTATTCGAAAACCCTGGTTTCGAGCCAGGGTCTATAAGTAAATCAGGAAAATGGTTAACACTGGACAAACCCCGTACTAGTGCAGATTCTGATATCTATTTAGTCGATTTACTAAGTAAAGAAAAACAGCCGCTTTTAATCACTGAACATCAAGGTAACATTGCTTATTCCACCTATGATTTTACGCCCGACGAAAAGCACATAGTTATTAGTACTAACGAGCATGGAGAATTTAATCAAGCATGGACTTATAACATTGCGACTAAAAGCAAAGCTCCGTTAATTCAAGCTGATTGGGACGTAAGTTTCGTTTTCTACTCACCAAGTGGAAGATATCGAATTCATGGCATCAATGCAGACGGCCTAACAGATATTACTATCTATGATCAAACCACAGGCAAAGAAGTATCGCTCAACAAGGTCCCAGAGGGTGAATTAGGACAAATTAGGTTCTCAAGAGATGAGTCTAAGCTAGCCTTTGGATTAAACACGGATACCTCACCATACAATTTATATATGTCGAGTATTGGTGGCGATAGCGTGAGATTAACTAACGCACTCAACCCCATAATCAATGAAAGCAACTTAGTTACCGCTACTGTGGAACGTTTTGAAGCCTCAGACGGCACCATTATTCCGGGGATCATGTATAAACCTAAACAAGCATCCGCAGCGCAACCTGTACCTGCATTAGTTTTTGTTCATGGCGGACCAGGAGGCCAAAGTACAAGAGGATACCGAGCGCTAATTCAGCATTTAGTCAATAATGGATACGGAGTATATGCCGCGAATAATCGTGGCTCATCAGGTTATGGCAAAACGTTTTTTCATATGGATGATAAACGTCATGGTCAAGAAGACCTCCGAGATATTGTTGAAGCAGGTCATTTTTTACGTAGTCTTGATTGGGTTGATGATCAAAAAGTAGGCGTGATGGGGGGCTCTTATGGCGGTTATATAACAGCGGCCGCTATGACCTTCTATCCAGATGAGTTTGAAGTAGGCATCAACGTTTTTGGCGTAACTAATTGGCTTCGAACTTTGTCTAGCATACCCGAATGGTGGGCATCGTTTCGAGAATCACTTTATGATGAGATGGGTGATCCGGCAACCGACTCTGAAAGGCACAAAGCTATTTCTCCATTATTTCATGCTGAAAAAGTCACTAGACCAATGTTAGTCGTACAAGGAGCGAATGATCCACGAGTACTTCAAGTTGAAAGCGATGAATTAGTACAAGCCATTAGAGATAACGGTGTTTATGTAGACTACGTATTATTTCCAGATGAAGGGCATGGGTTTTTAAGAAAAGAAAACAGAATAAAGGCTTCAGAGGCATATATTAATTTCCTAGATAATTACCTTAAAAAGCCTTAGAGGTTTTAATTAAGCGCCTGTCTCACTGGCGCTTATATCTCTGTTTTTATGGCAAAATTCTTTCGACTGTTTTTTCAATTTCAGTATAGTTGACTGACTCAACAAAACCCATGCTAAAGGTTTGCGGGGTTGTGAGATACTTATCTTTGTTACTTCTGCCAAAGCCAAATACTGTCATGTGGGGGCGACTGACGTAGTTATCTGGATGCTCGTCATCTTGATGATGAAACAAATACAACATTCTCGGGGATTTAACATCACCAAAGGCTATCCACTCTGGGCTGGGTAAGTCACCGATAAAAGGCTCATTGATAGGATGAGATTTGTTATCTGCAGACCCATACCAAAAATCTGTCGGGTCCATTTCACCACCAGGTACCCCTTCATATTGCACCCAATATTTGTAACCAGAGCTTACCGTTTTCATGGTGAAGTCTAACCGGCCTGAATAAAAGTCCCATTGTCCTTGCCACTGTCCATTATCAGATGTGAAGACGATGCGTACATGTTCTGATGTGTTTATTTCAACTGCAGATGTCGCAGGATCAGTCCCAGCATTCATAGCATGAAAATAACTACCATCTTGCTTATGAATCGCATTAGGAAAGCCTCTGTATTCTCCTTTGTGCCCAGAGCCTTTTTCTGGATGAAAGCCTATCCAATCTACCCCGTCCTTATCAATCATACTTGATAAGCCGCCGCCACTTTTCTCAAGGTAATAGGTGCCGTTGTCAGTGGTGATTATATAACTAGACAAATCACCTGCAGTTTCATCTAAGCCATGACTTAACACTACAGGCATTGCCTGATTAGATGAACTGCACGAAAATATTATTAAGCTACAGCAAGCTAATAATACGATTACTTTTATTTTATAAACCATAATATCTCCGCGACTAATCGCACTAATGGTTAAGCTCTTTTGGTTTAGCGCTTTTCTTTAACAGAATGCCTACTAACAAAATCGTCATAGAACAGGCTATAAAGATCCCTCTCCCCCAAACAGGATTGGGTATTAACGCCATAATACTGATGCCAATGCCCATATACATCACCATAGAGCCAAGCTTATGTCTTTGTTGTCTATCGTAATCGTCTTGATGATCATCTGCGATGACAGGGGTTTCAAGATCTTTAAAAAACTCATCAGTTTGTTGCTTATATTGATCTTTTTCTTCTTGGTAAAACAAACTCGTTAGACAGAAGAAACCAGCTGTAATCAGTAAGTGAGAGCCGATCGTCAGGATAAGATTCATATCTGACGCTTCCCTTCGAGTAAATTCTTCAAGCCCAACTAAGGTTGCAAATACATCTGCAGTAAATACGTTTCGTACAAACCAAGATACAAATAAACCAAGCACAACCGTTACCCACGGAGCCCACGATGGGGTTTTCTTGATAAATAAGCCAAAGAGTAATGGCACTAAAATAGGAACCTGAATCATCACTGAGAAAGACATCATTAAGTCAAATAGACTCAGCTCTTTCAGTGATTTGAAAAACAGCGCCATCACTATTACTAACAAACCACTAATAAAACTTAATAATTTTCCCATATTTAAAAGGTGCTTATCGTCAACAACCTTATTGCGCTTAGCTAAAAATGGTTGATAGATACTTCGAATAAAAATGCCTGAATTCTTATTTAATGCTGAATCCATCGATGACATAGAGGCCGCGAACAAAGCGGCAAGTAGTAGGCCTACCGTACCTATAGGCATAGCGTTTCGAGCAAATACCAAATACACGGCATCAGCAGCTTTGCTGCCAAGTTCAGTGTAAGAAGCTGCCGCATCTGGGTATAGAATGGCCGAAGCCCAAGGAGGAATGAACCAGATAATACTGCCTACCCCCATTAAAACCATAGCTAATAAAGAGGCTTTTCTGGCATTATCTGAATCTTTAGCATTTAAAAATCGAAAAGAATCATTCAAATTCATTATGGTAATCAATTGCTTAGCAAGAAAGAAAATAAAGGTCCCTACTAACAACAAGCCATAATTCATATCAGGCCCCATGACGAAATCTGACGGGAATTGTGTAACCAGTTCGACTGGCCCACCCACCATAACTAGGGCCACAATTGCACACGCTATGGATACAACGGCCACCACTAAGGTTTGCACAAAATCAGATGCTACCACTCCCCAAGCACCTGAAAGCACAGAGATAAACAACACAGCTAAGCCAGTAGCGATAATAGTGGCATTGATGTCTGCTTCAAATACGGCACTCGTGAATACCCCAAGAGCATTCAACCAAATACCCGCATTTAAGAAGCTAAATACAATCAAAGCACAAGAGAAAAACAGTTCATTCTGATCGCCAAAACGACGTTTTATCCCCTCTGTTGGTGTATCGACTCGCATTTGACGAAAACGATAAGAAAAGTATGCCCAGCCACAAAAGTAGGCAAAAGTATTCGCAAAAAACACCAAACTAACCGCGAATCCATCAGTAAAAGCTTTACCTGCGGCACCGGTGAACGTCCAAGCTGAAAATTGTGACATAAAGGCAGTTGAACCCACCATCCACCACAACATTCGGCCCCCCCCTCTAAAGTAATCACTGGTGGACTTTGCCGCCATTTTTTTGAAGGTAAAACCGATCCCCACAACTAAGAGAAAATAACCAGCTATTACTGCGTAATCATAGACCATGTTATCAAGCCTTAACTAAAGTTTACTTACATCAACCCAAGTGTCACAGGTACGAATTACGTCTATAAGCTGTTGATATAGGGCACCTTCTTTGAAGGTT
This sequence comes from Paraglaciecola sp., assembly GCF_039942875.1. Taxonomy (GTDB): domain Bacteria; phylum Pseudomonadota; class Gammaproteobacteria; order Enterobacterales; family Alteromonadaceae; genus Paraglaciecola. The sequence goes on along the minus strand of NZ_JBDVBQ010000019.1, from coordinate 6,237 downwards.
TGATATGGTGGTACAGGCTCACCTTTAATATCTTTGACTAGCTCACGGATTAGGTACTCCCAGTTTCTTTCAGTGTCCCCTTTTATGTCTGGAACATCTGCTGCAATCTCAGCGGGCAACTGAGTCTCTACCCATTCTTTGTTCTCACCATATAAATACAATGGCCCAGCGCCATAATGTCCTTTGATATAAATAGCCCCTTTACTGCCATAAAAAGCTAGGTGATCTTCATTAAACCTAGGATGCAAACCGCCGTGCTTAAACATCACAGACACTGGTTGTTTAGCAAACTCACTTTCAAGTTTAGCCAGCACGTTATATGACCATTCAACATTAGACTCGCCCCACTTTAACGACGGATCGGTAATATCTTTTGGAATAAAATCACGACGAGTTTTAAAGTTGTGCACCCCTTCAACTATCGGAGCCTTACCTAAATCATCACGGACTTCCCCCATAATTGATAAAATTTTCTCGCCTATGACAGAGGTAACAATCGACATCATATGGGTGAAGTTATTATTTAAGCGCCCACCCCCATCTTCTTTACGGTGTGACCAACCAAAAGGAATATCTCGTTCTAGGTTAAAGTGAGAAATACACTCAACTTCAAGTGGCTCACCAATAACCCCTTCAGCGACTAACTTTTTAGCATGCATGATTTCAGGCATGTAACGGAAACTTGAAGCAAACGCTGTTTTAACACCTTTTGCTTTTGCCAATTCATATAACTCTTTAGCACTTTCACCACATGCAGTTAATGGCTTATCACTAAAAATATGACAGCCAAACTCTATGGCCTGTTTTATTGGCTCAACATGGGCACCACCGGGCGTGGCAATTGACACTACGTCAGGTTGACAGTCGATAAGTGCTTGTTGCCAATCTGTCCCCGCATAGGGAATGTCCATGTCTTTAGCCACTTGCTTCACTACACTCTCGGTTCGACCGACTATTCCTACAAGCTCTGCACCCACATTTCTAAATGCTTCTCCGTGACCTTGCCCAGCAAACCCAGTACCACATATTAAAACTTTTATTTGTTTACTCATTTTTTATCCTTTAATTCTGAAAGAACTTACCAATTCCACAAGGTCCCATCTTCTAATCTACTAACAGGTAGATAAGAACGCTTATAGGGATATTTACTCGCAGCTTCTTCATCAAATTCAATACCTAAGCCAGGTTTGTCACTCATTAAGGCCATACCATTTTCAACTTTAAAATCATGGTGGAATATTTCTTGTAATTGTTCGTTTCCGAAACCTACAAATTCTTGAATACCAAAATTAGGAGCCCAAATATTCAAATGCATATGAGCCGCAAAACAAACTGGAGATAAGTCGGGGGCACCATGGGGAGCAGTTTTAACATTATAAATACTCCCAAAATCAGCAATACGCCTTAAAGAGGTGATCCCGCCTGCATGGGTCGCTGCTGTGCGTATGTAATCGATTAGCTGGTTTTGAATTAAATCTTTACAGTCCCAAATGGTGTTATAGGTTTCACCTATGGCTAAAGGCACGGTAGTTTGTTGCCTGATCAACTTATAGTTATCTTGGTTTTCAGCCATGGACGCATCTTCTAAAAACATTAGATTATACTTTTCTAGCATTTGCCCTAATTTTGCGGACTCAACAGGTAAAAGGCGACTGTGAACATCATGTACTAGATTGATCTCATTACCAAAACGCTCTCTTGCTTTGCTAAATAACGCTTCAATCGTTTTGAAATATTTAGGGGTAGACCACTCCTCTTCAGGCGGTAAAGGTCTATTACCTTGCAACTCAAAGTAATCCTTTTTATCCCCTAACACACCATAGGTTACCTTTAAGCCAGGAACGGCTGATTGTAAGCGTATTGCTTTGAATCCTTGGTCTATAAGTGCTTGAGCTTTATCTAGGGTATCATCAATATTTTCACCATTGGCGTGAGCATATAAGGTGACACCAGTACGACTTCTTCCCCCTAATAACTGGTAAACCGGTAAATTGGCCACTTTTCCTTTTATGTCCCAAAGGGCCATATCAATACCAGCAATAGCAGCCATAGTAATAGGCCCTTTACGCCAATAAGCACCACGATATAAATACTGCCAAATGTCTTCAATATCCTGTGGGTCACGACCAATTAAACATGGCGCTACGTGCTCTTCTAAATAAGCCACCACAGACATCTCTCGGCCATTTACGGTAGCGTCACCTAAGCCATAAACACCTTGGTCAGTTGTAACCCTGACGGTGACAAAGTTTCTGCCTGGGCAAGAAACAAATACTTTGACTTCTGTAATTTTCAATTGGCGGCCTCTTTACTAAATATTGTATAAATGGGTTTACTAAATCGGTTTAGTTGAATAATTTAGCATAATACTTCAAGATGTCAACATGATGTTAATTACCCTTCTCAACGAAATTTTACATGGCAAAAATTAAACTTATCGATGTGGCTAACCTTGCTGGAGTGTCAAAAAGTACAGCCTCACAGTACTTAAACGGACGCTTTGAGTACATGTCCCAACATACAAAAGACCGTATCGCTGAAGCAGTAAAAGAATTGGATTACGTCCCAAACCCCATTGCACGGAGTTTAAAATCAGACAAAACAAAAACAATTGGTGTGATAGTACGAGACATAACAGGCTTTGATACAAGCCGCGTACTGAGGGGTATCGATGACTTTTGTAAAAACGGGGAATATAACGTCATCATTTACAATACTGACTTTGACCCAGAGGTAGAAGCTCGTTCAATCCGAGCATTATATCAATTAAGAGTTGATGGCATCATTATCTCTTCTTCTGGTAATAACCAGCATTTACTGCAAGATTACTCTGAGAATGGACTTCCTATTGTTGAGTTTCAGCTTGAACATGACGATACGAACAAAAACATTATCATCTCGGATTATAAACAAGCCGCTTTCGATGCTACTGAATATCTGATTCAGCTTGGCCATAAAAATATTTGTTTTTTAACGCAAAATTTTGAGAATGTGAAATCTAGAAATGAGAGATATCAAGGGTTTGTATCAGCTTTAGCTAAACATAATATCCCGCTACACAAAAACCTAATTCAGTATTGGCATAGAGAAACGGGCTTTCAAAATTCTATAAAAGATATGCTACGCTCACCCCCTGCCCCAACCGCAATTTTTACCCAACATTTAGCGATCACCACTGATTTGCTAACCCAATTTAACCAAGAAGGCATCAGCATACCTGAAGATATTTCATTGCTAGGGTTTGATGACATCCCTATGGCGGAGTTTTTTAAAGTTCCCATAACTGTCGTAAAACAAGAGCCTTATAAAATTGGCTCAGAAGCCGCTAAACTTTTGCTAGCGCATATTCACAACAAAACACTAGCTAACAAGAAAATACTAGTGCCCTGCTCTGTTGTAAAAAGACAATCGTGCAAATTGAGTGCATAAAACCCCCTATAGCCAAAGGCTATAAGGGGCACTTTACATTTACCTATTATAAAGACCTAACGCACAGCGCACGGGCAGAATTATCTTTTGAGTAATTGCTCCAATGAGTTGTCCCATTGCCATAAACTATATATGCATTTAATGGATTATCAGGTGGCTCAGTAATTGACCATAGTGGAGTTATGGAAACATTTTCTTCTACAGTGAGCATAAATAACGGTTCTTCAGCAAACTGCAGTGCAGCTCTAAGCTCTTCTATTCGGGGTAAACGCCAGTCTTGGTTTGCATTTAACGTTAATTCCTCGCAATATGTTACAGCGCTATACCAATTAATCTCAGGCCCTTCAGGTAACTTGTTGTCCTCCCATTCTATTAAAGCGTCTGGGTCATATGGTTCAACCACGGCAACATTAAGGCCAGACAAATCAATAACTTGTTTCTCGAAATTAGTTTCAACAATTATAGAAGCATACACCCCAGTCAACCCGACACGCTCGATTGATATTGAACATTCATCACCAACATCCAACGTGACACCAGTGCATGCATCGGTTTTTACTTCAAATGCATCAGCATTTCTGCCAGTCACTTGTACTGAAGTAACTTCACTTTGTTCTGCTTTTACGTTTTTAACAGAAAACGTTTTTTCTAAATCATCAGGGTCAGAAAATTCGTAAACACGTTGGGGGGTAACAGCAAATCTTGGTACATCTATCTTGATGTCAGCAGCGAGTGAGCTGCCGCTTCCATACAAAGACTCTACAGAAAAAGAGACCCCTCTATACTCATCGACATAATCTAATCCTACGTCGAATAAAGTTGCATATTGATACAAGTCTCTTAGATCATCGGTGCCATTAAAGTCTGAGAATCTAACTATAAACTCATAATCACGAAGAAATGTTTCTAGCTTTTCATTGTCAAACACACCAGATTTATTACGTAATTCCAAATAGTAATACAGCGGCTGTTCATGTAGCCCTGTCCCAATTGGAATTTTAATTAATTTAACCCCTGATGAAGACGACGAGGACTGTTCAATAGTATAGATACCAGATTCTTCTACAGTCACAACTTGTGAATCCTCAAACCACCCAGCCTTGTCTCTCCAAACATTAGCAATCATTGGGTTGTAGGTATCCCCCCCCATAGTGTCGTAAAAATTTGAATAAGAGTCGAAGAAACTACATTTTCCCAAATAGTCCGTGTCGAGAAAACTTACGGGGCTCACACCATCACACCAATGAGAGCTTGAATGGTCAAATCCAAAGGTATGTCCAAATTCGTGAGCTATGCGGCCAGCTCTATTACAACTCATGTCATAACCACCAGTTACAGTTAGATACCCTGTAAATTCATCATTGTTACCCAATGTAATAGGTGTTTTATATGCATAACAACCAGGATTTCCAAGGTAGCCATCTTTTACTATAAGCATAATTCTATCAATATTAGTCAGATCCGTTATTTGGCTCAGTTTGCTAATAGAATCATTATGGAAATCGTCTTTATAATAACCAAACTCTGCGCTGAAGTAGCTTGAAGAGTTTCGCTCTAACGTAGTCCAATCTACAAATTCAGTTTCAATCCAAGTTTTTCCGTTCGAGTTTTTGATCAAGAATTGGTTTAAAGAATCGTCATTGTCGCGAATTAAGTTTTTCATATCCTCTAAAGACATGGTCTCATCTTTATTATCAGGAAAGTTAATTAGTGCAACCAGCGTTCTTTGCGCTCCGATCTTGTCTGAGGTGGGCTCCTGCTCGTTAGGTGTAAAAGTCGCATCAACTGAACAATCTTCACTATTAGATTGATCAATTTCAAAAATGTTTCCTTCTAATGTGCCAGTACAACCTAATACAGAATCAATGGCATAACCTGCATCAGAAGTTAATGTGAAATATGCTGTTTCACCTGATTTAAGGGTTTTTATTGAAGGAGTTATCAATCCACCCGTTGACGAAGAAGTTGAAATTTCGTAATTAGTAGCCTTGAAATTAACAGTGATAGTGCAATTTGCTGTAATCGCGCTAGTAGTGTAATTATTGTCAACCAATGAGCCTTCACACCCGTCTATCATGTCAATAGTGTAACCCTCATCTGGTGTTACAGTGAAAGAGAATGCAGTTTGAGCATCCACAGTCTGAGCAGACGGGTTAATAGCCCCCTCACCAACCACAGATGATGTAATTGTGTATGTTGTAGGCGTTTGAGTAGAGCCTCCTGTCGCTGTTCCTCCCGAATCACCAGAGTCACCGCCACAGCTACTTAGTATCAAAATCAGAGCTACAACCTTGACGCCTACACCTAGAAACCTCGAAACCTTACCGCTTAGGTCCATTTGTCTTTCCTTATTATTTTTACGACGGCTTTACATAAAATAAAGACCATGAAAATGTTGTTTGTGTATATTTACGGAGCTTATTAATTCTTTAATTAACAAGCTCTTTGGTGACATAAGTTGTTAAAGTCTCTCATGAGTATTTGGGGTTTTCTTTCTGGATAATTGAAACAAACACGCGCAGCTTAACCCTATTAATGCTATCCCAGATGGCTCAGGTATAGCTGTCGCTGAATACTTAATATTTTGTGATGCATCGGTACCAATTGTGACAAACCCATCTGCGGAGCTAGGAACTATATCTTCCACTATCAATGAACCAAATCGCCCATAGATTTCAAAAGACTCTGAGGAAAACTCTGGTACCCAAGCGCATAAATCATCTCCTAGACCTAATTCAGTCTTTAGGCAGACACTATCTGCGCTAGCAGATAAATCGCTAGGGTCGTTAGCGGTGAATGCAAAGGTTA
>NZ_JBDVBQ010000018.1:0-1334 GCF_039942875.1 Paraglaciecola sp. | reverse complement strand
CAATTATTTAAAATAAAATTATTTGTAATATTTTTAGATGCCTAGAGACTATGTAATTGTGCGCGCAGTAATGAACAGCAATTATGGACCTTAGTTAATTGAGTACAGATTTCAAACAGATACTAAAAGAGCATGCTCCCTTATTGGGGCGTGTGGCGGCTACCTATGAGGCTAACTTTCATATGCGCCAAGAGTTACTGCAAGAAATCACCCTAGCGGTTTGGCAAGCCTTGGCTAAGTTTAAAGGTGATAGCAGTATTAAAACTTATATTTTGCGGGTAGCTCACAACAAGGCCATCACCCATGTGGCATACCACGCCAAGCAGCCTCGAAACGATTCATATTGCGAAGTAGAAACTCCCGAGCCTAGCAAAGCTAAAGCCACAGATGAGCAACTAGACCAACAAAGACAAATTCAACAGATGTTAATTCATATTCGAAACATGCCTATTCAAACTCGGCAGGTGGTGACTATGTCTATGGAAGGTTTGAGCTATGACGAAATCGCAGATGCTTGCGGTATTAGTTCCTCAAATGCAGGTGTTGTGCTCAACAGAGCAAGAAAAACATTAATGGAGAGCATTCATGATGCCCAATAATCAAGACCCATTAAGTCAATTATGGCAGCAGCAAGAAGTGCAAAAGCCAGATCTAAATGTAATTAATAAAGCGTGGCGTATCATGCAAGTAAAGCAAAAGTTATATGCTTGCCTAGACATTTTAGGATTATTTATTCCTATTCTTATGTTGTATTTAAATCGTGAAAAGCTTGATAGTTTCACTGCTGGTTATTTTGTTGTACTTACTTTCTTATTACTTCCATTTGGTGCATACATATTATGGTTGAGGAGGTGTTCAATGGGTTGGTCGAGTGAAAATACTGAGCGGCATATCCATAACCTAAAAAGGCAAATAGCGAACAATATTAAAATTGCCGCATTAGGGAAACTTTCTATATGGCCTATTGGTGTGCTTGTCGTTTTGCATTATGTCGGTTTGTTTTATTTTGATGTGCTCCCCGTAGATAGACTCATACGAAAAGGCCTGATTTCAGTTTGTGTTTTTGCGGTGCTTTTTCCTGCAATGTGGATCTGGGCGACACGCCGTGAAAATAGATTCAAAAAAGAATTAAGTGATTTAAATAATTTGTTAGGGATAGATAAGGAGCCTTAAGCTAGAAAGGCTAATTAATTTGAATTTCAGGCACAAAAAAAGCAAACAGTGTTATCTGTTTGCTTTTTTAGGATTGGTTTATTTGAGCTTATTTAGAGACTTTTTCAGAGATGTAGTTGATAACGCTAGTAGCGCCACGTTCTTGGAAGAACTCAACTAAG
>NZ_JBDVBQ010000017.1:0-2711 GCF_039942875.1 Paraglaciecola sp. | reverse complement strand
TCGTTTCATTATTTAGGCTTGCGGGGCTTCGTAGATAAGCATTTCATATTGCTTTGCGAGCAATATGAAATGGCAGAATTAAATCTCAGAACTATGATTGCAGACAATTTTAATGGTTGAATATTCGTGGGGATCCCTCAGACTCTGACCCTTTAATTGTGATTTAGACAACCTTTGAAGCAGAGACTTTTGGTGATGCATCAATTATCACTATGTTGTCAGCCCCTTCCTGTCCCATAGCTTTCAGGATTCTATTTACCTTTGCTATTTCTGGATTTGTATAGCAGAGGATGACTTTGATGTCAGAGATAGATTTAGATGCCTTCTTGTATATCTCTGTTTGATTTTTAAGATTGTTTTTCAACGATGAAGATCTGGCCAATTTAAACTCTATAATAGTGGAGTCACCACTACCGAAAGAAACCTTATAGTCAGCTGGCCCTCGACCGTTGTTTACTTCAGAGTTCACGTCATATGGTGACGCATACCAAGTTAGCCTAAACACGCGCTGAATAGTGTCTTCGGAAGCTATAGGCTTTCCTTTTTGGTAGAAAATTCTATAACCGTCATTATTTTCTATATTGTCTTTGAGGAAATTGGCTCTCTGAAGTGCTTCGTTATAGCTATTAGGTTTGACCTCGAAGAAATCACTAGATTCGAGTAGGTTCTCACAAAAAAGCGAAAGAGTGTTAATGAGCTCGCCACGTATTTTTTCAATTTTTTCTTTAGAGAGCTTGGTGGATTTATCTTTATTGTCTTCTTTTTGCTTTATGTAATAATCCAGAATCTCAGGAAATTCATTTATTGTTTTTGATACAGCGTGCTCAATATCTTTTTTCTTTGCCGATATTGGTAAGACTTTAAGGAAGTATGAATTTACCGATTCGCGTAATGCAGAATTACTGATTGATCTAGCTATTCTTCTGAAGTTACCCGACAGCTCACTGTGGCATATAAATACTTCATCTTTTGTAAGTATATCTAGAGGGGTTAATAAAATGAAATCGCCATCTTCCTCAAGGTGGAAGTATGGTAGCTCAAATTCCTTTGGTTTCCATACCATTAGTGCTTTATCATAAGAGCATCTAACACTGAAGATTTTTCTTTGATGAGGCTGCAGGGATTTTCTGGCAAAGCTTTGAGTGTATTCAAGTAGATATTCAAGCATTAAATTAGTGGCGAAGTCACTAATAAAATCCTTTCCAATCCCCGCTCCAACAAGAGTAAGTTTCTCAATGTGCGTAGCCGACGATATTGTCTCTTCGCCGAAATTGGAATAGAACCCGTTGAATGCAGCAATTATATCTTTAGCAAATTTTGCGCCCAGACCTTTACCATTATTCCCATACTTGCAGAGACCGAGCCAATTTTGTTTTATCTCTGGGAATTTGAAGAGATTAACATTTGCGTTGCTCCCCTCATTTACTGCAATGTTTTTCAGCAAAATAAGGTGGGAAACGATTTTATCATGCTGCTCTTTATAGTCAGGCTTATCTGATGCAAATAGTAGAAATGGATCAATAAAAAGTGGTAAATCTGACGTTAAACAAATGTTCAAAGCTCCGTGAGCATCCAGTTCTTGTTCATCTATCTCAAAATATTCTGAGAATATTAATTTGACGCTCATAATCTTCCTTGGAGTTAACAATTTAATAGAAGGTGTGGCGCTATTTTCACTTTTTCATCATGCCATCTATTAGGAGTTGAATTTAGCTTACTTTAGTCTAATTTATTAACCTAAACAATGAGTTGTCGACAACCAAAAAAGTTAATTAATGTGAAAGCTGATGCCTTATGGCGAAGCCATACTTTTGATTTAGTCTAATACCTAGACACCCAAGATAAAATAACCCAGTATTTAAAGACACATATCAACGATTAGTCGCCGCAGTAAAACCTAAAAAAGTAGCTATTATTGCTTGTATCAGAAAGATGGTTGTTATCTTGAACTCAATGCTAAGAGACGGCGTGATGTGGGAAGCGCCTAAGGCTAAAAATTAACTATTGACGCCATAGTCTCTTTTTTAGGCATTTACCTACTGCACATATGGACCTAGATTTAATTTTACATCTGGGTAATCATCTAATACTTCACTGAAATTTGGTAAAGTTGCCTTGCCGATTTGAACAGCATTTTTGTAATCTGCAATAGATTGCTCAACATCACCAAGTTGTTCATATGCCAAACCTCTTCTCCAAAATGCAAAAGCATAATCTGATTGGAACTCTAGTCCCTTATTATAGGATTCTATTGCCTTTTTATAGTCTCCAGAATCATGCTGTAGCCAGCCAAGATGGTAATAAAAGCGCATCCCTTTTTCCGATTTAGAAGAATCTAGACATATTGAAAGTTCTGACATTTGGTTAAATGCAAGTTCAAGATTCCCTGACATCCGATTGGACTTAATGCTGTCAAGCGAACTCCAGCAATCCACAGGATTTTTCTCTTTACAGGCAGAAAGACAACTAAGAACGAGTAAAGTAAATAGAATTTTAATTGTTGTCACGAGTAACTCCAAGATGCCTAACGTCCCACTAAAACGCGCGCTTTTCAGCGTCGTTTTTAAGTGGCTTGTGTACGCCCAGCATGGGCATGAACTAATGAGGTGAAAGTCCTCTGTAGGAAGATCACCGTTTATATAACTTACCGTTATTAAACGTTAACTACTAGCGAATGGCAAGGGCCAAGCCGTGAGGTTTGGTCTGAAGGA
>NZ_JBDVBQ010000016.1:0-112763 GCF_039942875.1 Paraglaciecola sp. | reverse complement strand
AATGGCTTTTGAAAGTCGTGGTAGGCCTAAAAATGTCATGTTCCATAGCGATCAGGGGAGTCATTATACAAGCCGTCAATTTAGGCAGCATATATGGCGTTATCGGTTAACTCAAAGTATGAGCAGACGAGGTAATTGTTGAGATAATGCGCCAATGGAAAGATTTTTTAGAAGTTTAAAAACGGAATGGATACCAACAGCTGGCTTCACAAGTTTTAACGAAGCAAAAAACAGTATTACTAATTATATAATTGGATATTACAGCGAGCTAAGGCCGCATTCATATAACGGTGGTTTAACGCCAAATAAATCGGAAATGAGATACTGGAAATATTCTAAACCTGTGGCCAAAAAGACTTGACCACTACACTAGCTAATCAGTTGGGGTGCGAAGCGAAAGTCATTTTTGCCACAGAAAATATGCAAAATTCGAGCGTTAAAAGAATAAATTAAATCACTCATATTTTACAGGTTACAGAAGTTTTTACAGACCAACTATATCCAGTGCAATCGGAATTTTATTTGCGTGAAGAGTAACCGTCTGGCAATCACACCTAGTCTTTAGTAAATCACCATGGTAGCAGTTGCTCGATATAAAAAACTCGGCCGCAAGCGACCGAGTTTTAAAACAGCCCCAACTGCTTGGCATTCTTTTCTTTACTATCCAGCTCGATTAGTTGGTTTTGAACATATTTCCTGACCGTCTCTTCATTAGCGTTACCGATGACTTCCACGAAATAGCTTTGCGTCCAAAGCTTACCGCCCCCAAAATATCGTTTCTTAATATCTGGATACAACTTAAAAAATTCTCTCGCTGAGATACTTTTTATAACTTGCATCACATGACTAGATGCTATTCTCGGTTCACCTTTGATAACCATATGAATATGATCGTCTGGGATTTCTAACTCTTGAATATCAAAATCATAGTCATACCCAATCTTGTGAATAATCGCCTTCATCGACCCGCGATAGGGCTCCACAAATATTTTGTGCCGATACTTTGGTATTCAAACAAAGTGATACATTAACCGGTATACGTGATGTGTTCAAGTAGGTGCCGCATATAGTCGAACGGCGTCAGCCCATTCGCTTTTGATGTTTCGATAATGCTGTACAGTATAGCGCTGGCCTTCGCGCCTTTGGCTGTTTGACTAAACAGCCAGTTCTTTCTGCCTATAACGAAGGGCTTGATTGCCCGCTCAGCTCGATAATCGTCGATGCTCAGTTGACCATTTTGCGTATATTTGTTGAGTTTATCCCATTGATTTAAGCTGTAAGTGATGGCTTCGCTTAGTTTGCTTTTTGCTAATACTTGCGGCTCTGATTTTACCAACCATGCTTCGGACTGCTTGAGTAATATGGTGCTCTTTTCCTGTTTTATTGGCTGCTGCTCTTCAGTTGTACTCGCTTTGATTTGCGTTTCAATCCGATACAGTTTTTGAATATGGTTCATTGCCCAGTCGGCTCTACCACTAGATTGTTTGCCCTGTACGATTTTCGCTTCAACGAATTTACGTCTCGCATGCGCCCAGCGCCCTGCGAGCGTATCTTGGGTTTTCTGATAGCCTGCATAGCCATCCACTTGCAGATAACTGCTGTAACCTTGTAAATAATCCCCGGCACATTGACCCGCACAATTTGATTGATAGTCGTAAAGCACGGTGTTTGGAATATCGGTATTTGGTAATGCACCTTCAGACGAGTCTGCGCCTGATATGTACACCCACATATAACATTTGGCTTTGTTTTCGCTCACCACTTTTAGGGTGGTTTCATCGGCAGCAATAACTGGTTGGCTCAGTATCAATTCGTGCAAACGGTCATATAGCGGTGTGAGAAGATCAGCGCACGTTATCATCCAATCAACCATAGTTTGACGATTGAGTTCAATGTCCTATTTTTAAACATGGCTTCTTGGCGATACAGGAGTAGCCAAATTGACATTTACTGGTGATTATGTGACTGAGTAAGCACGGTGTTGCATACCCTTTGGGGATAACTGAAGGCGGCCCCAAGGCTTGTTTGATGTGATTCTTAGTACCTTCTTTTTCACACACTCGGCACGCATATTTAGGGCGTACATGCTCAATCACTTTGACTTGGGCAGGGATAAACTCAAGCTTTTCAGCCCTGTCTTCAACTATTTCTTCGGTTTCATTAAACAACTCCCCCTGACCAGGACGGCCTTCACTACTTACACCAAAACGTTGTTGTTGGGCGAGGCGAAACTGCTCTTCCTGAAACTGGTTTCGGCTTTCTAGTTTGTTAACCTGCTTTTCAAGCTCAAGGATGCGTTGTTGATAGTCGTGTTCGTTCATGGCACTAACATGCCACATTAAACACTTGATTTTATTACTTTATTTAGATTGAAACGTGAACGTTAAATGCTACTTATGATCGTAGGTTCTAACCCAGAAGCAGCGTAATCCAAGGTGCGATGTCCAACAATATCATAGCCACCGAGCAACCATTTTAACTGCTGTTCGTTTAATTTAGTGTGTTTAAGTTCGCCACACTTAGGCCATTTGAAGCGTTGTTTCTCCAATTGTTTGTACCATAATGGTAAACCAGTTTTATCCTAGTATAATAGCTTAAGCTTGTATTGTTTTTTGTTGCAGAAGATAAATAATGCACCGGAAAATGCATTTAATACCAGTTCACTTTCGATAATCGCCAACAAGCCATTAATCAACATGCTCAAAATGCAAATAAATATCATCTGACTCCACAAACATTCTCATGATTGCAGTGCCTTAACCAAAGTGGCTAGCAAGGAGTTGGAAACGATAACGAAACCTCACCGAGTCTAACAGAGACTGATGGCTGAATAGTTTTGTCGATATCAGGCTTGCTGGCTTTGACAAACCGAGGTGGGTTATCTGGTTCTTGTAATTGACCACGAAATTTATAGAAACTCGAAGTGCTTAGCCTGAGCATTTTACAGAAATCAACAATACTTAACTCGCTAGATTGCTGTTGGGTAATCAATTCTCGCCATTTTTCTAGTGTTTTATGCTTCATAATACTTGCACCTAATTTATTCGGACGCAGATATGTCAAACCAAGAGCAACTGTCAACTGTTATTACCATCTTTGAGCAATGGCGTAGCAATAAAAATGGCCAACGAGAGGCCATTTCCGAACACTTGCGTCAGCAGGCTGTTTTATTACTCGTGCACTGTTCTTCCAGTGCTATCACTTCCGCGTTGCGGATAAGCAGCGCTCAATTGAAGCAATGGCGCGGCCTTTTAGCACCTGACAACACCGAATTTGTCAACTTGACGTTAGTCACGGAGAAACACTTTGGTAAGCTCAGAAGTAGCTGATGCGCAACAACGTCTGGAATTATGTTTTCACAATGGCGTACAGCTATCACTTTCAGGGCTGTTATTGATCGATAGAAGCACAGAGTATTGTTGGCAAGTTGACCGTCATGATTACCAGCTTTATTTGGCTATCAATGACATTTACCACACCAAAACAAATGTCATGTCACCTCAGACTAACGGCTTATATGAACGTTTCCACTGGACTATTCTGAATGAGTTTTATCAAATCACATTTAGGGAAAAACTATATTTGACGATGGAGGAGTTACAAAAAGATCTGGACGATTGGATGGATTCCTATAACAATCATCGAACTCATCAGGGCAAAGTGTGCTGCGGACGAACATCGTTGGTCACATTACTTGATGGAAAAAGGTTTGGGCAGAAAGGATTTTAGCTCAAATCTAAACTGACAGCACCATTTGAAAAATGGGTGACTGTCAGATCAAGTCTGAGCGACTACAAGTAAATACCTTAGTTACGTTTTCTATTTCGCGGCTAAACTCTCACGATCAATCGCGAGGCCATCGATGAAAACAGTCTGAATACTGTTATAGGCTTGCACGTCTACTAATGGGTTTTCGTTCAAAAGCAGTAAGTCAGCTTGCATGCCTTCTCTAATGGCACCTATGCGATTTTGCACGCCTAATAGCTCTGCATTTCGAATAGTTAATGATTTGAATAGTGTTTTTAAGTCAACTCCTGTTCTTGCCCAGGCTTGAATTTCTCGAAACCCATTTAAGCCTGGAAATTGTGTGTAAATTGGCCCACTAGGTGTGTCGCTACCAAATACAAGATTGACATTGTTTTCTAATAAAGAGTGTACGCCTTGCCTAAGTGTTTGAAAGACATGGTCGTATTTCTTTTTCATGGTTTCATGTTGTTTGTTATTTTGAAGGTTGAGAACGTTTGAACTTAGAATTTTTTTAAACCATTGCCCACTCTCACTTTTGTACCAATTAATTAAAGAGGAGGGTATCGCTGAATGAGCCTCCTCGCTTGAAAAGAATGAGTGGTCAAATAGATCGAGTTCGCCCTCTACTACAGTCAAGGTAAGTTGTACCGAAATATCTTGGTGTGCAATATCTTTAATTAGCGGTTTAATGTCATTCCCATTGCTATGCCATAAGCCGTGAGCCAAAACGGAAACGTTGGTTTGTGATGCAAATTGATACGCGTCTGTAGAGTTGGCGTGTAGAAAAAGTGGCATATTTTCCTGACTTGCGTATAGCTTGAGCTCGCGTATTAAATCTAGGTCTGGTACAGGTAAGTTTTTTTTAACCCCAAAGCCCTTTTCGTAGAATGTTTTTATACAGATAGCACCTTCTTTTTTTGCTTTTTTCACAAGGTGCTCTGGTAGATGTTCTTTTACCGGATAGTCTGCCGGGTATTCGTCGGATTGATTTTTGTCATAGAGCAAGTAGCTAGCCATGGGGGAACTCAATTGGGACGCTGCTTCTCCGCTGTAAACAATAGGGTATCCATTCAAAATGGACATTGCTGTACAATAAAGAGCTTCAGGCGCATAAACTTGAGCGTTCCACTGACTGACAAAACTGGAGTAGCTTGCCAGATCCAATACGGTTGTGAACCCAAAGTAAAGGTAGCTTCTGGGAATTTGCTTAGCTCCGTCTCGTTGTAATTCTTGATCTTTGACGGAGTCTACTCTTAGCCCTGGTACACCTTTTAGATGCACGTGTGAGTCAATTAAACCTGGTATAAGATATTTTCCCTGTCCATCAATGATGTGATCGGCTTGAGTATCGAAATTGCCGATTTTGGAAATGATTTCGTCAATAATAAGTATATTCTTTGGTTGCTCTAGTAGCTCAGCATATTCGTTAATAATTGTTACATTCTTTATTAGCGTGGTTTCTGCTTGAGACCCATTTGTGAAATAAAGGCCTAAGAGACCAATTAAGCGTAGTGTATATGTGGTGAACATGTTTTATCCTTGTTGTAAAATAAGATACCTATAGCACCTCGGCAAGAATTTTTTTGCGACGCAAAACGCGTTTTAGGACTAGTTTATTTATGGAAATGCCGCTTAGCACCCTGTTTTTAACCAATACTCTGATTTGTGCATTGCTCGCATCGCACTTAATCATCAGGCCGATTAAGTCTGAGCATACTGCTGTATTAGGTAGTTGTTATTCCTTGGTTGCGCTGTTGCATGTGTTGGGTTATGTCTTTTTGATTTCAGGAGTGTGGCAAGTTGGGGCGCTAAGAGCGATAGCCGCTACGTTGCTTGGGCCGCTGTATTACTACTATTTCCAAATGGTGCTCTCACCCCATAAAGTTCAGATTAAACGAATAGCGCTTCACTGCCTTCCAGCAGTCTTTGTTACATTGGCGCTTTTTGGTAGATTTACTTTTCTAATGAACTGGGTTGATCCGTTGCTGTTGCTCAGTTTTTGGGGCTACTTAGGGTTGACGATTAATGAGCTGGTTAAGTCAAAAGCAGAACTAAAATCCACAAAGACTATGCCGATGGTGTTTCAATGGTTGAGGCTATTAGTGGTGACTCTTGCGGTTAATGCATTTGTTGAGTTATTGATTGTTTGGGAGTTAAGCACAGGTAAGTTGTTAGCAGAATCAGTGTTTGCTATTCTTTTCGCGTTGATGTTTTTAGTAACTAATATGCTTACTCTTTATTGCGCTTTGCAGCGTCACCCTCTGTGGGATTGGATGTTGGAAACACAGTCTAATATACGATTTGATCGAAACAAAACAAAGCAAGTATCTGACGCAACAACCGCACTGATCAAAAAATTCACTGAACAATTGAATGAACTTGAATGGTTTAAAGTCGAATCGGGTTTTACTATTGCGATGGCAGCGAGCGAGTTAGGAGTCTCTCAGCGTCAGTTATCAGAAGCGATAAATACCGAAACGGGGCAAAGTTATTCCCAGTTTATGAACAAGCGTCGTGTAGACGAGGCCGTCAAAATAATTCGACAAAATCCAAAGAAGCCACTAACAGCCGTTATCTATGATTCTGGGTTTAGAACAAAGTCAAGTTTTAATCGAGAGTTCGCAAATCTCATCGGAGTAACACCAAGCGAGTTTCAGAAAATTCTGACACTAGATGTAGAAATTCAAACTTGATCTGACAGATACCGGTATATCAACAACCGACTGTCAGGCCTTATTTAGTTTAAAAAGTCTCCCTGCCCAATTTATTTTTCACCGTTCAACTTTCCATTAACTCTGAGCTTTCTAAACGGTCAATAACACCTAGCATTTCACCTGCTAATAATACCCCTTCTACTCTATGTTTTTGCTTGGTGTCTGGCTTGCCTTGCTTAGTTAAATTAAACACTCGCTTTAGCTGCGACTCGCAAAAAGCAACAAACTCTATTTTATCCATTCATTCCACCTAATCATGCTACTAAAAATAACGTTTATATTTGAACTACCTTAAAGCATACAAGTGACAACTCAATCATGGTTCCAATAAAGGCGTTAAAGTTTGAGTGTTTGCGTCCCACCTTGCATTAAAACGTTTGAGTTCGTGCTTTCTGAGCTTGGCACATTTTACAAAAATACTCATATCACTCCTGTTCTCCAGGCATTTTGTGGGTTCAATAAAATATTGTTGCCATGCCGCTTTCTTTTTACCTTTAAAGTTAACGTAACGTGACACCGTGACGCTTTTCATAGCTGTGCTTTTAGTTTTTGTTTTAAAGTCGGGTAAATTAGTTATGTTTGTACTATCAGTGACTTTAGCGTTAGATTTTTTAGATTGTACCGGCTCTACTTGCCGTAAACAGACTAGATAAGCTGCTTTTGCTACGCGATGTTTGTTGCGGGCATGCTCTGTGACTTTATATTTAAGTTGGCTATTCCAATGGTCAACTTGTTGCTTTTCTTGCTTACATTTACCTTGGCTATGGGCAAGGCTGCTGAAAATAAAAATCACCATACAAAAACCTAACAATTTCATATCGTCAACTCCATTTGATGGTGCTTATTGTGCCAGCTCTTTAAGCAAAAGATTCAACCTAGGCTAGTGCATTATTGCTTTTTACACCTTACAAATATGCAGTATAGACAAGCTTTTTTACCCTTGGATGCCATCGAATTCTATAAAATGAATAGTCAAAAAAATCTAACCGGTGATAACGTTGAATAGTCAGATAATTAAAATTTACTTGAGGCGGTAACTGTTTATTACACGCCTGTAACTGGGTGAAATTGCTTCATGATCTTAATGGCGGCATTAGCAGCGCCGAAGCCATTATCGATATTTACAGTTAGTATTCCTGGTGAGCATGAGGCTAAGGCGCTAGTTAATGCGGCTTGGCCACCAGCCGAGACTCCATACCCCACAGATGTGGGCACGGCTATAACTGGCATATCGACCAAACCAGAAAGCACGCTAAACAAGGCACCTTCCATTCCCGCTAGGGCAATAATAATTTTATGCTGTTTGATATCATCTAGTTTATCAATCAGTCGCCATAAGCCTGCCACACCTAAATCTGCATAAATGGGGGCATGATAGCCATTAAACGCTAAAGTGCGCTGGGCTTCTTTAGCTACCGCTAAGTCTGATGTACCAGCAGAGACGATACACACGTCTGAGGATGTTGATTCAGGCTTTATAAAGTTCAATATTGCGGTGCTTGAGGCTGCTTCGTAGTCTAGTTTTTCTTGAACTGCAGCGGGTAACATGGCCCACTGTGTGGGGCTTAAGCGGGTTAATAACACCGACGAGTGATGTGAAATATTGTATTCAATTATGGCGATTAAGTCGGCGTCACTTTTATTGTTGCAAAAAACGGCTTCAGCAATGCCTGTTCTAGACTTTCTGTCTTTGTCCCAAACAAAACTATCCATGGGTGACTCCATTGATGAAAGCTGAACCTTTTTGGTAGGTACGAATACCTGAGAATATTCTGCCATCTTTTGCGCATAAAGCGGCTAGGTTAGTAGACAGGCGCTCTACTACTTCGCTCTCGGGCATGGTATCGATTTCTAGATATGTACCTTGCTGGGTAATGCGGCAACGTACATTTTTAACATTGGGTAAGGCTTGGCGGGTGGACTCTTCAACTTGGTTGATAAACCCTAAGTCGTCTGCATCAATTTTAATTCCAGTCTCTACCCTACTGGCTAAACATGGCTGAGCTGGCAGCGCATGGAGATCAGACAAGCCATAAAATTTGGCGATGTTATAAATATCTGACTTATTAATATTTGCTGCGACATAAGGGTGTTTTACCTCTTGTTCTTCGGCGGCCTTTAACCCTGGTCTGTAGTCATCTAGGTCGTCAATATTGGTGCCTGAAAAAACCATGCCTTGGCTGCGCTCAGCTATTCTAGTGTACAGATTACTTTTACAGTAATAGCAACGATTAACGGGGTTGTTAAGGTAGTTGTAATCGTCAAACTCTCCGGCGTTGATGACTTCTAAATCCCAATCATAAAGCTGCCCGTAGTGCTTCACTCTTTGATAAGCCGCTTCGGGAACTGCCGGCGAAAACGCATGTACAGATTTGACCTTTGCCTTGGCAAAGCGATTAGCAAGGTATGCCAACAACATGCTGTCTATACCACCACTAACGGCAATAGAAAAATGCTCGAACTGGTCAAAGTAGGCCGTTAGCTTATCAACTTTTAACTGCATTAAATATGTTACCTCTGACCTAAGACAATTCTGTTTTGTATTTACGCATGCGCCGTTGGTGCAAACTCGCCAATGAGACTAACTCGTCGTGCTCTATCTTTTTTGTATCGGTTTGATTAGGGCGACTAACCTGTTTATAAGCGGGCCCAGTTTCCGTTACAAGCTCTCTTTTGAGTAAAGCTCTACCCTCAAAGCGATAGCGTAACCCTATTGTGGTGGTTTGTATAAAGCAATAATCGATAACATCTTGATAATACTCACAATGTGCCATGACCCTTACGGATTCCATGGCGCGGTTTTTCTTACCTCTAACAGAGTACACAACAACATCAATTACCCCTTGATGTTGTCTTAGCAAGTCGATTGATAGTGCGAGTTCTTCACCCGTCATGTCGTCAATATCAAACTCAATTAACACTAGGGTGTCTTGTTCACTATTAGTTTTGCTGTGACAGTCAAATGACATGGCTCTTAAAATATTTGGCATACCTGGGAATACTTTTGTCCCTAGCCCGTAGCCGGTGGCTTGCAAGTTTCCTTGCTGTTTTGTAGTGACAAGCTGCTTGTTGGCGAGATAACGTAAAATAGCGGCACCGGTAGGTGTGATCCGCTCACCTTGAATACCATCATCAAAAAACTCAAAGTCTATTAATATTTCTGCTGTAGCTGGGGCTGGCACTGGGATTAAACCATGCTGAGTATTCACCAAGCCCCCACCTAATGGCAGTTTTGACATACTCCAAGAGTAACCCGCCAATGCATCTAATATGACCGCACTGGCGACCACGTCCATTAACGAGTCCCAATCAGCTAGTTCATGAAAATGCACCTCATCTAAAGACTTAGCATGTATTTTTGCCTCAGCCTTGGCAATGATAGTCAGCAGGTCGATAGCCGCTTGTATGACTTCTTTACTTAACGCACTGTTTCTTAGTAATTCACATAGGTAAATATAGGTGGTGTGTTTATGTCCGTGAGAAGCATCTGACTCTAGGTGGTGGTGTTCATGGCTATGGTGGTGGTGCCCAGCATCATGGTCATGAGAATGGGCATGCTCTTTGGCATCACTTGAGGCACTAACTTGCTCTGTCTTTAACCTAAAGCGCTTACCACTAATGCCAGAGTTGATGCCGTCAAATAGTTCAACTTCACCGGCTTCATCAGGTAATACTGCCGCTACCGACGTCAACACTTGCGGTATTAGGTCATCAAACATATCTAGCATGGCTGATATAAACATATCTCCAGCAATGCCACCGACTATATCTAGGTGTATATGTGCATTTTTAGTCTTCATTGGTATGAACTAGCCTTTAATTAGCAAGATAAAATAGCAATGACAACACTAGCTATTAAAGGTTTCTTCTGTCGCCCATAACCCTAAGGCAGGGTTACTAACGTAAAAGACTTCTTCGCCATCGGCTAGCGTATTCCAACCATTTTTAAGGCTCTCGATTGGGTAACGTTTTGCCATTTCGTCATAATGACAATATTGATAATTAACCGACTCTACCTCTTGTTGCGTTAGGCCATCACCAGGACAATACGTCACGTTAAAGCGGTTATTAGTCGTACCGTGAATTAAGTGCGCTGCAGCAGATAAGTTGCTCGCAAGCTCTGGATTTTGCTGTACTGCCGCTAAGGTTTCATCTGTGGTCTTGTAGCCATAGGTTCGAATTAATTCATCAATAGCTAAGTCTTCACCAAAACGATGTAAAGCAGGGGCTAAAACGATTAACTCGCCGTCATCAGCCATGGCCATACGAGTACGGTAAATAGCCTTATTGCCTAACCATGTGGTTTTAAACTCGGCAGGCTCAAGAAACACTATGGCTTTTTTAATGGGCTTAGATAATAGATTTAAGTTTAACTTTTGGCTGAGCTCACAAGCTGCTTCATAGGTTTCATTTTGGTTACCGCAATAGACACCTTGCAGCGCTAACTTGTCATCTTTTTTACCTAGTACAGTTAAAATAAACTCTATGGGTAGATGACGTAAAAATTCATCAAAGCCTTCATTTAACGCCTTTCTCACTGGAGTGGAGGTACGCCCCATAATGCGTTCCATGCCATATACAGCGCCCAAATAATGGGATTTATGGATGGTATCTTGACCACCTACACCCACTAAAATATTTTTGGTGTAGTTCGCCATGCCAATCACTTCATGGGGTACGATTTGCCCTACAGAGATAATCAAATCCCACGACCCATCGAGTAGTAGCTTGTTTACCGCCACTTCCATCGTGCAGTCTAATTTACCCTCAGACAATTCACCTATACGCTCCTTTGAGATCTCTCCGAGGACTTCAACATCGGTACGCCAAAAGTGTGGCAAAAATCGGTCTTTAGGAATGTCTTTACCAAACATGCTGTCTATTTCGTCATGCGACATAGGTTCGTGGGTACCAAGAGCCGGCAGAAAAAATATTTCTGCTTGGTCTTTTAATTGTTCATAAAGGTAACTTGAGATAAACCCAGCTTTTGAATAAAAGCGCGTAATATCTGGGGGTAATATCAAAATTTTCTTTGCTTCACTGGCTTTTTGAGCAATAAAGTTATCAACAATTTGCTTTAAGTCATCGTCAGAAATCGTTTTTTCAGTATCAACATGGTGAATTGGGTAGCTCATTTTTGTACTGCCTTTAAAATTTGCGAAATAATCTCATCAACTGTGTTTTTCAATAATACTGTGATGGCATCTTGAGGGGGCTCTAAAGTATTTAATTGGCTCTCTAGTAACGTTTCGGGCATAAAGTGATTATCTCTACTGTTTAAACGAGCGCTTAATGTAGCCTTATCACCTTTTAAATAAACAAAACGAACCGTGTTTTCAGTGGTTGAAGATAAAATATCACGGTAACGTTGTTTTAAGGCAGAGCAAGCTAAAACGGCTCCCCCTGCAGATTGCCACTGGGTAATATTGTTGGCAAGTAAGGTCAACCAAGGTTTACGGTCTTCATCTGTGAGGGGCGTTCCACTGGCCATTTTGGCAACACTTTCAGGAAAATGAAAATCATCTGCATCATAAAATGGCAACGATAGTTGCTTGGCCAATTCTTCGCCTATGGTAGATTTTCCACAACCACTTACGCCCATCACTATATAAATCATAAACAAAACCTTATACATCTAAAATTAAATCGAAACATAACTCACCATTACACTCTCGATTGCAGCAACTTAAATAAAAAAGCCTAGGTAGGGTATGTTTCTATTTTACAGCTGCCTCTACTCGCTCTAACAGCTTATCTAAGGCTGCTTTCGCCCCCAATTCCTGTATCAAACTCACCCAATAGTTCAGACTTTCTTTAAAAGCTGGATAGCTTTGCAAGCTTTCAGGAAAAATACTATGGACATTCAAATAAGCATCAATCAACTCATCAGAGTTATTTGCATGCTGTTTGTAAATCTCGGCGAGCTGTTCTGCACGAGGGTCTTGTACCTCTATTGCAGCCCCTGCTTCATCAACCCCCATGGTATAACGCAACCACCCTGCAATGGCAAAACTTAACCCGTCGAACGCTTGATTGTTTTTTAACTTGTATTCTACTGTATGCAATAAGCGCTGAGGCACTTTTTGAGAGCCATCCATAGCAATTTGATAAGTTCGATGGTGCAGCTCTGGATTAGAAAAACGTTGCAACAAATCGTCACAGTATTGTTGTAAGTCTAACCCTTGTGGCGCAACAATAGTTGGGGCAATTTCTACCTTCATTAAGTGAGTTAAAAAGCGAGTCAACTCTGGGTTTTCCATCACTTGATGCACAAAATCTAACCCTGTTAGGTAACCAATGTATGCCAAAGAAGAATGAGCACCATTCAATAGGCGCAGTTTTGCATTTTCATAAGCGTCTACGTCATTAACTATATTCGCCCCTACCTTTTGCCATGCTGGGCGTTTACCTACAAAGTTATCTTCAATCACCCATTGGCTAAAACGTTCTGTTTTTACCATGGCTAAATCATGATAACCGTATCGTTGCGAAAACTTGTCTATATCGTCTGCGGTTGTCGCTGGCACTATGCGGTCTATCATAGTGTTAGGAAACTTGGCTTGCTGCTCAATCCAAGCTGCCAGAGCCGGATGAATCTTCTCTGCAAACTGCAATACAATCTTAGCGAGAGTTTTACCGTTACTTGGTAAATTATCACAACTTAGCACAGTAAAAGCAGGCAAGGCGTTGTCATGTCTATATTTAAGGGCAGCAACAATAAAACCAATAGTGGTTTTGGGGGAGTCTAGGTTTGCCAAATCATGCTGAATATCGAGGTTTTGCAAGTTAAGATCACCACTCACTACATCATGGCAATACCCTTTTTCTGTAACCGTAAGCGATACTATCTGTGTTTTTTCAGCGCACATAGCATCTAACACAGCTTGTGGATTTTCAGGGGCTACCAATACATTTTTAATCGCACTAACCAAAAATCGATTGCTGCCGCTGACATCACTCTCTACAACATTATAAAAACAATCTTGTGGCACTAATTGGTCGCGAACCGTTGCACTGCGTAGTGAAACACCAATAATTGACCAAATATCTTCTGCTGCTTGAGCGGCCAAAACATTTGCATTATTTGTATAGACAGCTTGATGGGCGCGATGAAAAGCACCTATTCCTAAATGCACAATCGTGGCTGCAGCTTTTTGATCTCGCAGCGATTCATCGCTGTATTTTTCGGTGACAATCGCATTGTTAAGTCGCTTAAACTGCATAGTGAGTAACCATTTTTAATGAGTAAAATTAAATTTCGTAATCGGATTTGCTAGATTATACGCTAATTCAAGCTGAAGTTGAGTAACCTCTGGCGCCGCTTTTTAGATGTTTGACCACTTAGTTAAATACACTCCATTACCGCAAACTGCCTCTAATAAGCATGTTGGGGGCTCTGTATTCAAGGGGCTAAACCGTTTTATGTACTTTAGAATATCATGAAATGAGTAAGATTAGGTGAGCTTTACATTGTGGGAGATACAACAAAATGATTATGTTTGCAGTGCTGGGCTCATAAGAAAGCCCAAATGAGGGTCTAGAGTTAAGTTATGTATTGGCGTGGCATCTAGCCATTTCATCATAGACTTCAAGGGGACAACACTGACGAATAAAAAGACCTTTTGGTATTATATGCGTCGCGACAATCACTATTTTATCGGTGGCTAAGTGGTTAATTGTCAAACTCACCCGCTGAATATTTTCTTCATCAAGGGATTCAAAAGGCTCATCTACAAGCAATAAGTTTGCTTGACTGAGTAAAGCCCGAGCTAAGCCTAAACGCTTTTTTTCTCCTCCTGATAGTGGCCGGCCATTTTCTCCTAACCACTGGTCTAGATTATCAAGAGAATATAAACCTACCTCGCTTAAGACTTGTCGCATGTTAGCATCTGAAGCATTGAGGTTAGCGACCTGCAAGTTTGCTCTTACAGTATCAGACAATACATATGGAAATTGTTCTAGGTAAACAGCGTCAGACAATAAGCCATGTTGCCTAGATTGCGCATGTGTCGTAAATTCGAGTTCACGAGAGCCTTGATGCTCTATCAACCCTGCTAACGCCTGTAAAAAACGGCTTTTACCGGCCCCAGAACTACCAACTAACACATTAACTCTGCCTTTATTAAAGTGCGCATTGGTCTTTCTCATATTGGTGTCTATGGGTTTAAATTTAGCCACTTCAATTGCATCTAAGTGTTCTGAGATAACCGATAGGTCCTGCGTATTTGTGGAGGCATCTTGAATCGATTTTTTAGCTCCAACATAACTAGCAAGCTGCTTTTGGTTAGCCAAAGCGGGAGTTAACCAATCATTCAGAGACAGTAACAATATTGGGAGCACAATAAACTCGGCATGGCCAAGATACTGACCAGAATAATGACTCAATATAGTAATCAGTAACCCCATTCCAGATAACAAAAGCAACAAAGATGCATGCCTAACTTGCCTTTGTTGAGATGCTTCAAGCTTACGGAGTGTATTGAGTCTTGGCGCATTTTTATTGTAGTTCTGCAGTAAATGCCAAATAGGCGCGGCTTCGATATGTTGCAAAATAGCAAATTGAGCCTGTTTTTTGGCGGCCACAATATTAGCGCTCACCTTGAGCATAGCAATCAATAAACCCAAATAGATAAACATAAAAATCCCTGTAAAGATGATTATCGTTGTTGTTAATGGTGGCATCAAAAATATTGAAACAAGATTAAGCATAACTAAAGAAAGAAGAACTCCTGCATTTTGTCCAACCCAAGCTATCCAGATACCCGCTACTTCTTCACTTTGATGATGTAGGGCATCTAAAGATTGCTCTCTAGAAATCGATACTTTGTTTTCTAGGGAGGCGAAAATTCTCAATCGCAACGCCGCTAGCTTGTTTAACAGATGGTTATGGCCCACCAGCATGCTGAAATAACCCGATGCGATACGTAAAATAGCCAATGCACGGATCACCACAGCCGGTAACATGTAGTTAAAGCCCATACCAGCGATACTGCAGGCTGCAATAAACCAAGACGCCACAATCAAGATGGCAAGGCCCGCAGCAAAGTGCGTTAACATCAGTAATAAGGTTGCAAACAGCTTTAAGCCTTGAGGCTTTGCGTTTACCTCAGCTTTTGAGGTGTTGCTAGATGGAGTGTCTATCATGGTGTTTCCTTAATTTCACCATGGCTAACCTTCCAAGTGCGCTTGAACCATGTATCAGAAAGTGTTTTATGAGATGCCCAAATCACTGTTTTATGCTGTAACTTTTGATAAATAAGAGCGGCAATGTCTTGATGCTGTTCGATAGTCAAATGGGCGGTGGGCTCATCTAATAAAACCACATCTTTAGGTTTTAGTAATACTCGCGCCAATGCTAGACGTTGAGCTTCACCACCCGACAAAGCGGGGCAATCTCCCAACTCAGTTGCTAGGCCATTAGCTAAATTGTTTAACCAATCAATAAGCCCTACTTCTTGCAATGCGTTTACCATGTCATGTTCGGTAACTGACAAGTCACCTAAATGTAAATTAAAAGCAACAGACTTATCTAACACTGCAGTTTGCTGGGATAATAAGGCGAGATCCGCAGATAACTGGTGTGATGCCGCTCTAAACCCCATTAGGGCTTCAAGCAATACCGTTTTACCTTGCCCAGAATTACCTTGTAACGATACCCAGTCACCTGGTTCTAGTGTCAGCTTGTTTGCATGTAGATTAGGCCTAGTAACGTGAAAGTTTAACCAAGCTAAGCCAGTAAAGGCTGCTTGGTTGTTCGAGGGCTCGAAATCATCAAAGAGTAAAGCAAACCTTTCTGCACTGGCCTCGGCTTTTGCTTTTTGATGATAAAAACGCCCTAAAGCCCGTAACTCCGAAAATAACAAAGGTGCAGTCAACAACATAAATAGGCCTTGTTGTAAACTGATCTCAGGCCCAATATTTATTTCACCTAGCATAGAAAAACCAATAAATACCGCGACTAAAGCTATGGCGATTGTGGCAAAAAAATCTAAAACAGTGGTAGATAAAAAGGCTATAGACACAACACTCATGGTTTTACGATTGACAATACTACTCGCGTCATTAAGTCTTGCTTGTTGAGCTTGATGCTGCCCGCTTGTGGTGATTAATGTCAGTGCTTTTAGACGGTCAGAAAACATGTCACCTAGGCGCTCTAGGGCAATAAAATGCTTTCTGTGTAACGCTGCCGCGCCTTTACCGACTAAAACCATAAAGACAGGAACCAAAGGCATAGTCACACACAAGATGATGGCGACCACATAGTTAATCGGAAAAATAACCAGCAAAGCCACCAAAGGCGCGATAGCTGAAAGCCACTTTTGCACACTATATTGAATTAAATAGTTGCCAATATCGGAGATATTGTTGAGTAACAACTGCTGCCAATAGGTTGCTGAATGTTGACGGGTGATCGCAAGGTGTTTGTTTTTGAAAACCCTATGCACCCGGTTTTCTAATTCAGTCTCAATTTTGTATTTGCTATGGCTTTGCAAGTTATCTGCAAGCCATATCAAACTTATCCAAATCAATGCAGACCATGCCAAGGGCACAAGCTGCTCTGGGAGAACATTCTGCTGCTCTACTATCACCCAATGAATGGTTTTAGCAAAAAACCAAAATACAGAAATTTGCGCAACCAACTGAAGTAAACGTACCAATAACACACGAGCTTGGCCAGAGAGCATTTCTTTCGAAATACTCCGCAGCCATGTTTGTGCTTGCTGCTCGGGTGTTATTGATGCGTCTATCATTTATCTTCGTCCCTTGGGCCTACATCGCCAAGACGGTCCATATCTTCCGTAGCCTCTAACCACAAGGCGTTAATAATGCCAAACGAACACGCTAGTAAAACGCCTAAAATCCAAGTGAAATACCACATAAAGTAACTCCTTAATAAAGCACGTGAGACTTGGTTAAGTCTGCTTGTTTAATACGACCACGCATGACCCAAAAACCATAAGCGGTATAACTCAATACAATAGGTACAAAGATACAGGCAACAATAAACATGGTTTGTAAGGTAAGCTGAGATGAAGTGGCGTCCCATATTGTTAAACTTGCACTGGGCATAATGCTGCTAGGCATTAAAAACGGAAACATTGAAAAACCAGCTGTTAAAATAACGCCAGTTATGGCCAATGCACTGGCTACAAACGCCCAACCACTGCGACCCACATACGAAGCCCATGCACAAGTAAGTGCAGCACCAATCCCTAATGCCGGCGCTATTACCATCCAAGGGTAGGTGGTGTAATTGTTAAGCCAAGCACCGCTGACGATTTCTACGGTTTTATTCAAAGGGTTACTGGTTGCATAACTATCTACAGCAGAGGTGATCACGTAACCATCAACGCCAATAGCCAAATATATGCCTGCCAAGGTAAATAAGCCCGCAGTGAAAATCGATAAATATATGGAAACAATACGGGTACGTTTGTGTAAGTCACCATCGGTTTTAAGTTGTAGCCAACTCGCGCCATGGTTAAGTAACACAGCCACCGACACTAAACCACTCAATATAGCGAAGGGTGTGAGTAGTCCAAAAAAGCTGCCTTTATAGGTAGACATTAAGGCTTCGTCATATTCAAATGGCACACCAAGCAATAAATTACCAAATGCTACTCCGAAAATTAACGACGGAATGAAGCCTCCAGCAAATAACGCCCAATCCCATGCTAAACGCCATTGTTTATGAGGTAACTTAGCTCGGTATTCAAACCCTAATGGGCGCATCCATAACGCGATTAGCGTTAACGCTAAGGCCACATAAAACCCAGAGAAAGCCGTGGCATATATCATGGGCCAAGCCGCAAAAATTGCGCCACCTGCTGTGATAAACCAGACTTGATTTCCGTCCCAATGGGGCCCAATGGTATTAATCATGATGCGGCGGTCTTGGTCGGTTTTACCGACTAAAGTAAGCAACGCCCCTACCCCTAAATCAAAACCATCGGTA
Source organism: Paraglaciecola sp. (assembly GCF_039942875.1). Classification (GTDB taxonomy): domain Bacteria; phylum Pseudomonadota; class Gammaproteobacteria; order Enterobacterales; family Alteromonadaceae; genus Paraglaciecola. The sequence goes on along the minus strand of NZ_JBDVBQ010000016.1, from coordinate 94,346 downwards.
ACAGCAAAGCCAATCAGTAACACGCCCACCAATACCCACCACACTACGCGAAGAAATTCGTAATCAATCATGATTGTGCTCCTTGAGTTTCAGAGTTCATTAACGAAGCCTCTTCAAGGGCTTGTTCAGCTTCTGCAAAGGTTTGTGAAGGCCCTTTTTTGGCATACTTTTGCATGAGGTAAAACGCAATCACAAACATCACGAAATAAAAGGCTGTGTAAGCCACAAGAGTAAATATGACATCAGAAACACTTAGGTTAGATACTGACGTATGCACCGGCAGTATTTCTGCAATAGACCAAGGTTGTCTGCCATATTCGGCAACAAACCAACCGGCCTCACAAGCAATCCAAGGTAGTGGCAGCCCCCAAAACGCAGCTTTTAACAACCAGCGAGGCTTAGTAATTTGGTGTTTTGTTGAATAGTAGAAAGACAAACCGAAGATAATTAACATAGCAAATCCCGCTGCCACCATGATCCTAAAGCTCCAAAATAACGGTGCCACTGGTGGAATACTGTAATCAACAGCTCTAGTTATCGCCTCTTCACTAGGATTAGTGACGTCATCAGTAAAAGGCTGCAACAACATGGCATAACCTAAATCGGCTTTATGTTGTTCGAATATAGAACGCTCTACCTCAGACGCTTTTCCTGCACGCACTCTATCTAGCAATGCATAAGCTTTAATACCAGAGAGAATACGCTGGCGATTAATCACTTTATGCTCTTGTAACCCCATAACTTCTTCATCAAGAGAGCGAGTGGCGATTATTCCCATGGCATAAGGAATTTGAATGGCGTAGTCGACCTCTTCGGTTTCATCATTAGGAATACCAAAAATGGTAAAGTCAGCGGGGGCGTCTTGGGTTTCGTACTCGGCTTCTACTGCCGCAAGCTTAACTTGCTGCACATCACCCAACTCATAACCACTTTCATCACCTAAGATAATCACAGAGATAACTGACGCCAAACCAAAACTAGCGGCGATAGCAAAAGAGCGCCTTGCAAAGGCTACGTCTCGCCCTTTTAGGATGTAATAAGCAGAGATTGCTAACACAAACATAGCAGCTGTAACGTAGCCAGCTGATACTGTATGCACAAATTTAACTTGCGCTACGGGGTTAAAGACAACCTCACTAAAGCTGGTCATCTCCATACGCATTGATTCGAAGTTAAACTCTGATCCTACTGGGTGTTGCATCCAGCCGTTGGCGATTAAAATCCACAATGCCGAAAAGTTCGAACCTATGGCAACTAACCAAGTTGCCATAAGGTGTTTCACCTTAGACATTTTGTCCCAGCCAAAAAAGAATAAACCTACAAATGTGGATTCCAGAAAGAAAGCCATCAAACCTTCAATGGCTAAAGGAGCACCAAAAATATCTCCCACGTAATGAGAATAGTACGACCAATTCATCCCAAACTGGAATTCCATCGTTAAACCAGTGGCAACCCCTATAGCAAAGTTAATTCCAAACAGCTTGCCCCAAAATTTGGTCATTTGTTTGTAGATTTCTTTACCTGTCAAAACATATACAGATTCCATAATGGCCAGCATAAACGTCATACCTAGCGTGAGTGGAACAAATATGAAATGAAACATAGCAGTCATGGCAAATTGTAATCGAGAGAGCTCGACCAATGTTTCGTTCATTCAGTTTCTCCTAAAATGAGCTTGTTAAAAATAACAAATTGAAATAAGTCTATTTAAGACTTTGCATTAGGTATGCCAAATTCAGAATTAGCAGTAAGAAACTGATTTTATTAGACTTTTAATTATTAGCAGTTGATCTAGATCAATAAGCCAAACATAAATTTTGTCATTTATGACATGACAACTAAATACCAAAGGAAGACACCTAAGCCTTCCTACAAGTTGCAGGGTGAAGTGGCTATTCGTTAAGGCTCTTAACAAGGGAAAAGGCACCGCGAATATCCTCCAAGGTAAAACCGGTAGCTGAGTCTTCAGGGTATGCAGCCATAATAGTTTGCTGTAAGTCGTTATCTATTGAGACGCCGTGGCAAGACAAACATATTTGCCCTGTGGGGATCGCTTTCATATATAAAAACGCATCTTGGGTTTGCAAACTAGCTGTAAGCGTATTGGGCGCTGCTCCTTGTTTATACTGAGCATCAAACTGCAGTAGATTGGCAGTTTCCCAGTCTGATGCTTGGTTGTTTGGGTTACGGGTTTTTAAGCTCGTTCGAGACATTTGCCAACCATCGGTTGAAAGCATAGTCGCAATTTGCTGAGCACTTTCTTTACACACTTTTATGCCATTTTCAGGGCCACCAGCTTTCATAGCACTTACTAATGTCTGCTTTAACGTTCTAGCAAAAATAGCTATTTTGGCTTTTGCTTCCTCCTCTAACTTAATACTTAAATCTGACCTTTGAAGTTTAACTTCCTCGTTTTCAAGTACATTAGAATGGGGTCCCTCTGCATAACAAGCAGAGCCTAATAATAGCAACGCCAATCCTAATATTTTAAGGTGATGGTTAATAATGAGCATAGGTTTTAAAGCCTCAATGTAAGTGAATGAGTGTTGCCGTTTATGTCTAAACTAATAAACAGTTTAAAGCAGACTAAACAAAAGACATGCCATGTAAACTAACCCCACATATCTTCCTAAAGTATTGATATAAAATGAAAATAATAACCATCGTGAATTATCCCATTTAAACACCTTGTATTTTTTGTCAAATTTGACAAAGTAGATGACAGTAATGTCAGTCAACAGCAACCCAAGTATGAATATTTCAATTGTGCAATCGATGATCAATTCTATTGATAATCCTGCCATTTTTATCAATACCGAGTACAAGATATTAGCAGTAAATAAAGCTTATCGAGATACCTACGACACCAAAGTGATTGTGGGAAAGAGTCATTGTTTTGAGGTATCACATCAACACAGAAAACCCTGTGATCAACATGGTGAAGATTGCCCTATGCAGGCGTGTATAGCCACTAATAGAAGTAGCAGTGTGGTGCATATTCACAATACCGCTCGGGGCAAAACTTACTGCGATATTTTAATGAGGCCTGTAAAAGATGAAAATGACATCACAATAGGTTTTTTAGAAATATTAAACCGCATAAACTTTGCTTCAGCTGAATCAGAAACCAACAAAATGATAGGGTCTTCAGCTTCCTTCAAAGCCATGCTAACCAAGATAAGTCGCGCCGCAGAGTCAGAAATATCAGTACTTTTACATGGCGAAACGGGCACCGGAAAAGAGTTAGTAGCCACCGCATTACATGAGTCTAGCAGCAGAGCAAGCAAACCCTTTGTGATTATTGAGTGCACAGGCTTAAATGAAAATTTATTTGAGTCTGAGCTATTTGGTCATGAAAAAGGCGCTTTCACTGGGGCAACTCACACTAAAAAAGGCCTGATTGAAATCGCTAACGGAGGCACTGTCTTTTTTGACGAAATTGCAGATGTTCCTTTGGCGATGCAAGTTAAATTACTAAGACTATTAGAGACCCAATGTTATCGCACTGTAGGGGGAGTAAAACAACACAAAGCAGACTTTCGATTAATCTGTGCAAGTCATCATAATTTACTCGAATTAGTACAAGAAGGAAGATTCAGAAAAGATTTATATTACCGAATAGCGGGCTTTCCCATTACCTTACCCTCTCTCGCGACTCGCCATGAGGATATTCCAGCTCTTGCTCGACACTTTTTAAATGACTCAGAATCCTGCCATAAAACCTTTTCAGATAAAGCATTAGAGAAGCTGAGTCGCTATCCTTTCCCTGGAAATATCCGTGAGCTGAAAAATATTGTGGAACAGTCTGCGTTACTCACCAATGAAGACATGATTAATGTTGAAGATATACCGGAATATGTTTTTGCAGAAAACACAAAACGAATAGTAGCAACCGAAGAGTTGGTGACAATAGACCAGGCAGAAAAAACCTATCTGACCCAAATTTGTGAAACCCAAAGCCTACCGATTGACAAACTTGCCAAAAAGTTAGGAGTGAGCACTCGTACTTTGTACCGAAAGCTTAAAAAGTACGAGCTTAAATATGAATAACCTGAGTCAATAATAAACCCAAGCTATGCATAACTAGCCGGAAGCTTATCAAAAGCAGCCACCCCAGAATCTATTGCCGCTTGAGCTACTGCCTTAGCTACCCTTTGCAACAAGCGAGGGTCCATAGGTTTAGGGATAATATAATCTTTACCAAAAGCGAGACTGTCTATATTACTTGCCGCTAAGACTTCTACAGGAACAGGCTCTTTAGCAATCGAGCGAATGGCGTCAACTGCTGCAATTTTCATTTCATCATTAATTTGTGACGCTCTAACGTCTAATGCACCACGAAAAATAAACGGGAAACAAAGCACATTGTTGACTTGATTCGGGTAATCAGAACGACCTGTCGCCATGATAAGGTCGTCTCGCACTGAATGGGCCAGCTCTGGTTTGATTTCAGGATCAGGATTAGAGCATGCAAAAATAATAGGGTTAGGCGCCATTAGCTTTAATGCTGACGCTGGCAATAAATCGGGGCCAGACACACCAACAAACACATCAGCATTTTCTAGCGCGTCTTCTAAGGTTCGCTTGTCAGTATTATTTGCAAAGAGCTTTTTGTGGTAAGTAAGATTATCTCTTCTTGTATGAATCACTCCTTGGCGGTCTAGCATATAAATATGCTCACGTTTGGCACCGCACTTTACTAACAGCTTCATACAAGCAGTCGCAGCCGCCCCCGCTCCTAAACATACAATGATGGCATCGGCGATGTTTTTACCTTGGACTTCTAAAGCATTTAACATACCCGCGGCCGTAACAATCGCGGTTCCGTGTTGGTCATCGTGGAACACAGGGATATTGCAGCGTTCTATTAATGCTTGTTCTATTTCAAAACACTCTGGCGCTTTTATATCTTCTAAATTAATACCGCCAAAGGTATCGGCAATATTAGCTACGGTATCAATAAATTCAGCAGTAGTTTTATGAGTCACTTCGATATCGATAGAGTCGATATAAGCAAAGCGTTTAAATAGTAATGCCTTGCCTTCCATGACGGGTTTAGATGCTAACGGCCCTAAATTTCCTAACCCTAAAATAGCGGTACCATTAGAAATAACAGCCACCAAGTTACCTTTGGCTGTGTATTGAAAAGCCGCACTTGGGTCAGCGGCAATTTCTCTCACGGGTTCAGCAACACCGGGACTGTAAGCTAAGGCAAGATCCGTCACGCTTTCTGCGGGCTTAGTCACTTCTATACAAATTTTACCGGGAGTGGGCTTAGCGTGATAATCAAGAGCCTGCTGGCGAAAATCAGACATATTAATCAGGGTCCTTACAAAGGGTTAAAACACGAAGTATGAATTAGCAACCTAAGCTGCATTTTGATTGAATACCGCGTCAGTTCGTGTCGTAAAAACAATTTACATTAATGTAACATAGACGGTGCTAAGTTAATGTTAATTCAGGCTAACTTAATTTGAATACTTAGTATCAATTTAAATAATACCTAAGCCAGATGTAGGAAGTAATTCGCCTTAGTTCGCTACATATATAAGTTGCGCTAACGTACTCGGCTTAGAAAATAGAAAACCTTGCATTTGATGGCAGCCTACTGAAACTAAAAAGTCCACTTGCTCTCTGGTTTCCACACCATCAGCACAAACTTGTACTCCAAGTTGATTCGCAATTTTCATAATGGTTTTTACAACGAGTGTGGGACGTTTAGATAGCATCAGGTTATCAATAAAGTGTTTATCGATTCTAATAGTTGTTAAGTCCGCCACATGTAAATACCCTAACCCAGAATACCCACAACCAAAGTTACTTAAAGCAACACCAACACCTATCTCCCTTAATTTATTTAAGAATACAGAAGCTGAATCATAGTTCTCTAAAAACACCAACTCAGGCAAAGTAAACTCAATATTTGCTGGTTTAACTTGATAAGTTTGGAAGGTATCCTTGATGAAATCGAGTACCTCAGTGTGTTTATCATTAACACAAGATAAATGAATCGATATGACAAGCTGAGCATTGTTAAGCTCAGTAATAGTGGCTAAGTTTCGACATACTTCTTCAACTACCCACATGTTTATGGCGCAAGACTTTCCATTTTGAGCTGCAATAGGCGTAAATTCGCTCTCTGGTATAAAACCTAAGGTTTTACTATCCCAATGCACAGATACATCATATGCCACCACTCGCTCGTCGGCAGACAGCCTTGACTGATAATTAACTGTAAACTCTTTATTTAGAATGGCTTCTTCGAAAGCGGCAGCAATCAATACACTACGCTTGTTATCTTTAATCATTTCTGGGAGGTACATAGTATGGGTATTTACCCCAAGCATTTTTGAACGACACATTGCTATATCAGCATTTTCTATGAACTCACTGAGATTGAAGTTTGAATCTGATGCTTTAGCGATCCCTATATTTATAGTGATTTCAACAACTTGCTTATTTATTGAAAATGGAGAGTTAAAATCTTTTATTAAGCGCTCCACTATGTTTGCCAACATAGTGTCAGTCGGTTGATTGTGGAGCAAAATCAAAAACTCTGAGTCATCTAAGCGGGCTATAAGATCCCCCTCCCGCAATAGGCCCTTAGCTCGCTGACAAACTTTTACAAGCAATTGGTCACCAGTTTCTTGGCCTAGCTTCTCATAAACCTTTGAAATTCCGTCTAAATCAAAATAAATCAGTACTAAATCTTGGTGATTACGCATTGATCTGGCGAGTTCAATGCGCAATGTCTGCATAAAAAATTGGCGATTTGGAAACCCAGTTAACCTATCAAAGTTAGCCCACCTTTCAGCGTTCTTTTGATGCTCTTTCAAGGCTTGCGTAAGTTCACGACTTTTAGAGTATTCTGTATTAATGGTACGCAACATTGAGTTAATACTGCCGCCCAACTCAACTAACTCTAGTTTATCTAGAGTTTCTATTTCAATGCCGTAGTCCTTTCTAACTTCTACCTCTTTAGCAAATTTAGAAATCATAGTTAGTGGATATAACAATTTACCTTGCAGGGCATATCCAAATGCAGCACATAAGGTTAACAAGACTATAAATAACGGTAAGGTTTGTTTTAAAAGGCTTTTGACATTTTCCCCCAAAACTTTAGAAACATCACTTGCTACCACTAGATAGTTAGTTGAAGATAACTCACCATCAATAATAGTCATTACAACCAATGTATCGTCAATAAGGTTAGACACTGGCTGCTGGTTTAAAATAGGCGTTGCAGCATAATTTTGAGGCTCTAAACTTGTAGCCTTATACGCTTCCTTAGTATAAGACTGTTGCAGTTGCCACTTAGAATCGTAAACAGCGGCATAGGAAACACTTTTAAATTTATCTAAAGCATTAAGTATTCGCACCTGTTGTAAACTTGGTAGCAATACCACAGGCCTGCTGGTTAACTCTTCGCCTAAATATGTAGATACTAATTGAAGTTCATTGGATATTGACGCTAAAGAAACCCGTCTATTTTCTTGAATAGATATAGCCAACGCAACACAAGCAATGAATATAAGAACACAAGTGAGATATGCAGTAGTTGCACTTTTAATGGACTTAAAAAACATTAACTAACCTAGAATGGTGTTATTTAACTAAAATAACGAAGCGATTTAAATTCACTTCACATTAACATAAAATAAACAAAAAACTGCATGCCACTTTACTTTCGGTTAATTATTTTTCCTGACGATTATTTTTTATGCATCGACTATAAATAAATCGGCCATTTTTGATATTTTTCAATCCGAAACAGTCTAAATATAACTTGGTCAAGTTTTGCACAACTCATTGCCATAACTTATACTGCGGTTCCATCATTGCGATAGTAATTGATTGAACTAATTACGTAGTCTCACTTTGACATTTATTAAGGATGAAAAAATGAAATCAAAAAATAATAAAATCCACTCAAGTTTTGCCGCTCTAGTCTTAACATTTACAGTAACACCTTCTTATGCTGACGAGCTTCCAGAACCCGCGTCAAATCAAGATTATTATTACGACGGTGCCCCCTCCAGAAACCTTATCAATTTAGGACAAAGCCTGTTTTTTGATAAAATAATGAGTGGCAATAAAAACATTTCATGCGCGACCTGCCATAACCCTTTATTAGCCAGTAGTGATGGCTTATCCCTTGGGGTAGGTGAAGGTGGAGAAGGCCTAGGTAGGTATAGAACAACAGGAGAAGGTGCCGATGCAGTAGAATCAAGAATTGGCCGCCATGCCCCACAGTTATATAATTTGGGCGCAAAAGAATTTGAAAAACTAAATTGGAATGGAATTCATCAAGTTGATGCAGACTTACCAGGAGGGCTAAACCTTCCATCAGGCCTAACAACGCCTATTGGCCTAAATGATGTACTCGCTGGGCAATCATTATTTCCAATAGTTAACTTAAATGAAATGCTAGGTGATGCCGGAGAAAACGACATTGTAGCTCTAGTCACTCAGGACGATGATCGTTTCCCTAGACTATGGAATGCTTATGTAGACCGTCTCAAAGCTATTCCCGAATATGTTTCACTTTTTATGGCTGCATTCGATGATGTAAATTCTGAAGATGACATAGGCATTCAGCATTTTGGTAATGCGGTATCAGCATTCCAAGGCTTCGCTTTCAGAAGTGACAACAGCGCATTTGACCAGTATTTGAGAGGCAACACTGCCGCAATGACTGACAAGCAAATTAGTGGTATGGAACTATTTTATGGTGAAGCTGGGTGTTCTACTTGCCATAGCGGCACCTTTCAAACCGATCATGAATTTCATGGTATCGCTATGCCACAAGTAGGACCTGGTGCTGAAGCAGCCTTTCCTTTTGAAGACAGAGGAAGAGCAGAAGTAACGGGTTCACCTGAAGATTGGGCTAAATTCCGTACCCCGTCACTACGTAATGTATGGATTACCGCACCTTATGGCCATTCTGGTGCTTACGGGACACTTAGAAAAATTGTTGAGCATCATCTTGATCCAATAACCTCTCTAGAGAATTACAACGCTAATCAACTTATCTTGCCTAAAGATGACGTATTAGATGCTACCGATCTAGATGGATATAACGATGCTACTTTACGCCAAACAATCATAGATGCTAATGAATTGGAGCCTGTTGAGTTAACTAGAGCAGAAATTAATGATTTGTTAGAATTTCTTCGCGCCTTGACAGATTGGAACGTATTAAATCAAGAGTGGATGATCCCTGACTCGGTTCCTAGTGGCTTGCCAGTTAGGGACTAGTATTTGAACGAATAGCGTTTTTAAAATGATTCAAAGCCATGTCGATATGCAAATCTCGCCATGGCTTTTTTCCTACCACATTCCAACCAACAGCTTTACATCACAACATCTCTTACAGTAAACCTGCCTTTTTTACACTCAAATAAGTATTAATAACATTAGAGGTAAGCTGAGTGGCGGGAGCATGAACACATATTACTCCTTGTTTTTTAAGGCGTTTAAAATTACGTTCGATTGACTGGTTTAACATCTGTGCAGAGCTATACATCAATGACTGCTCGAAATTATCCACAGGATCATTAAGGATAGTTTCATAAATAGGTTCAGAAATACTTATAACGGCGACTAAATGTTTCTTTTGAAGAATTTTCACTGCTGCTAATAAATCAGAGAAATCTTCATCTCTTAGGCAACTCACCAATAGAATCAGTGCTCTTTTCGGTTGCTTTAGTAACAAATCTTGCGCGGCTTTTACATAGTCACTGGCAATTTTTTGAGGATATAAGTCATAAAAGTGATGCAGGATTTTACTCACACTTTGCACGCCTTTCATTTGTCCCAACCAGCGGGTTTCACTGCCAAAACTTTGTAAACTTAAACTATCCCCATTTTTTAAAGCCGAATGAGATAATAAAATAAGCGAATTCAAGGCATGGTCAAAGTAGGTCATATCGTCATCATGCACCCGCATTCTCTGCCCTGCATCAAGCATAATCATGACGTGCTGATTTTTTTCTTCCTGAAACTCTTTAGAAATGAGCTTATTAAAGCGGCTAGTGGCTCGCCAATCAATTTGCTTTAAGCTTTCACCCTCGCGATATTCCCTAAGCTGCCTAAAGTCCATGCCTGAGCCCCGTAGATTAAACTTTTTCAGCCCAGCTTGAGTGAGATTAATGCTGCCGTTAAGGCCGGCCATGTTCTGAATGGCTAAAAAATTAGGGTATACCTTTATGTCAGAGTCATTCTCATAAAGCCACGAAAACTGCCAATACCCTAAACTAGACGTCACACAAAACTCTGTAAAAGATAAACGCGCTAGCCCTCTTTTACGGGGGGTCACTTTGTATTCAAGTTGCAGTGATTCGTCAGGTTGAATCTCTAGTTCAAGAAGTTCGGTGTGCAAACTCCAATCTTCGGGAAAATGTTCTTCTACATCAAAATGAAACGCTAGCCTATCGTTATTAGTGATTTCAATTTTAACTGTATGCTCGCAGTTCACAGATAAACTTTGGGGGATATTACGTCTACTTGATAGCGAGGGTCGCCTGCGACTAAACATCCAATCAACAGCAATAACCGCTGCCATTAAAGCCGCCAGCACATAAGGTAAAATAGCTAACTGGGGGATATCCCCAAAATGCCCTAACGTAGGCAATAAGATACTCAAGCAGCATACAAAAAATAGCTGCCGCAATAGCTTTTTACTTGGTTTCCCCCCCTTTCGAATCATTGTCTTGGGGCTGGCACTTTAGCGATAATGTCATTTAAAACTTGCTCGGTGTTGACTCCCGATATTTCTAATTCAGCCGATAAAATGATCCTGTGTCTAAGAACAGGAAACACCATAGCCTTAATATGGTCTGGCAATACAAAACCACTGCCTTGCATCAAGGCATGCACCTTAGCTGTTTGAATTAGCGCAATACTCGCCCTAACACCGGCACCATGGGCCACCCCTTGCCACTCTCTTGAAGCTCTAACTAAGGACACGGCATATTCAACAATCTTCTCATCCACCAGTACTTTAGAGGCTAGATCTTGTAACGACAACACATCTTCTGCACTGATGACACTATTAATAGCTTCAACGCTGTGACTATTTGCCGTAATCCCTTGAGTTAAGGCTATCTCGGCAGAAAGCTCAGGGTACTCTACCTGTACTTTCATCATAAACCTGTCTAACTCTGCTTCTGGTAGTGGGTAGGTACCTTCGTTATCAATAGGGTTTTGGGTCGCTAAAACCATAAATGGCGCGTCTAGACTATGACTTTCGCCATCAATAGTAATTTGGTGTTCTTGCATCACCTCTAATAAAGCGGCTTGAGTTTTAGCAGGAGCACGGTTGATTTCGTCTGCCAACAATAAATTAGTAAAAGCAGGACCTTTGCGTAGTACAAACTTACCGCTGGATACATCTAACATTGAATGCCCGGTGACATCGGCAGGCATAAGATCTGGCGTAAACTGCACTCGCTTATAATTAAGGCTAATACTTTGCGCTAGCGCCCTAATTAACAAGGTTTTACCTAGCCCTGGCACCCCTTCAATCAATACATGTCCACCCGCTAAAAAAGCTATAATCACTTGCTCTAACACCGCATCTTGACCAATAAGTATTTGGCTTACATTTTGTTTTAACAGTGCAATTTTTTGCTTTGATTGCTGCAAAATATCGTTATCTAACGTGTCACTCATAACATCTTCCTGAGTTGTTGTAGCCCCTTGATACAGTGGCTGTATTGATTTTGATTTAATTCTTTTTGGTCAAACATAAGCTGGTATATGGTATCTGTAGGCCAGCCCGATAATTCTTCTAACAAAAGTGTGACTTTTTGTTGGTCTGCGCCACTCACGTTAGGCCATTTCTGGCTAATCCTTTGTAAAATAGTATGCCGCACTTCAGTTAACATGGTTGTTTGTTTACCTTGCTGCCAGTAATGATTACCGGCAACACGAATATGCTCAGAAAACCGCGAGCGATCGGTTTGATCCCCTTCAAAAACACTCCCAAACCATTTTCCAACATGCCAAAGTGCTAAAACGATCAACAGACCCATTAACCAAATAAATAGCGGGGCATGGCCATAAAGTAAGGTAAACCAATGGGGACGCTCTACCGGTTGAAATAAGTAAACCGTATCAGATTCCTCTAACAGTCCTAACATCAATATGGCGTTGTCGTATTCGTCTATTTGCCAGTTATTCCAAATTTCTACATCGGTCATTAATGTAATTAAGCCTTCGCCTCTATCAAATTGCACAAAGGTGTAACCATCCTCATTACTGACGGAATAAAAAGGTTCAAGTTCTTTAGGAAAGGTGATGCGATAAATACTCTCTAGCCCTACTTGGATAGGGTCTCCATGAGGGTCTGTCATATCGCTCATTTGCTGTTCGTATTCAGAATAAAGAGGAAAATCATCAGCAACCCACTCCACACCTATGCCAAGCTGCCGGATCAAGGCATTAGCTCTGTGGCTATCAGATTGGTCACTTGCGTTTACAGCCACAATCAAAAAGCCCCCCTGCTCTACCCAGTCGAGTAAATTTGATGCTAAGGAAGAAGAAATAGCCGCCTCGGCATCCGCTAAGATAACGGTATCATCTACTTTTGGTGTAATACCTTGGTCTTCTTTGGCATATAAACGTCGGTAATCTTTTTCAAATACCATAGTGACATCATGGTTATTTAAGAGCGTTTGAGTTGCTAGAAAAGGCTGCTCTCTTACTTCTTTAGATACCGCAACATCTTGCTCTTTATCATAAAACTCAATGCTTTTGATGAGATAAACAGCGACAATTAATGTCAGCGATAGTAATAAAATAGTGTGCAGGTGACGTTGGATCATGATGTTGTGTCAGACCCTGAGGTTAAAAATAGTTGCTGCCAACGGTTGCATAGCTCATGCATTTTTTCTGCAGACGGCCAAACATGAGCCCAAGCTAAATCAATCCATAAGTGAATTAGCCCTGTCATAAAGCTTAAATTTTCACCCTGAACTTTAGATTTTATCTCAGCTAAACATTCTAATTCGGTCATAGACTCAGTGAGGGCTAAATCATGTTTTTGATAAAGGTAAGTTAAGCTACTGACCAATAACAATGACAAGGCTTGGCGATAAGCTTGTTGCTCTAATAGAACATTTAATTCGCCAGGAATATCACTCGGTAAACCTTGTTGCTTTGCATGACGACTAAAAGCAGGCAAGTCTACCGCTTCTTTCTTACGGCTCACCTTAATGTTTAAGAGTTTAGCTAATTGGTGTCTGCTCAACCATAACAACCAAGCAAGTATAGAGATAAATAATACCCACAGAATAACTTCAGCAAACTTGGCTATAATAGCAAAAACGCCCATCCAACCACTTAAATCAGGAGGCTCTTCAGATTCCGATGATTCCCATTTCCATCCCGTCCAGCGCCAGTCACGGACCATCTCTTTATTATGAAAAGGAGGAGCAGCCAGTATCTCTTGCAAGTCATCTTTGATTGCCGTGTGTTTGATAAGGGCGTCTTCTGACAGTTTCGGCTCTTCTGAGTCCGTAACTAACTCCTCAGTTGCTTGTTCAAGCTCGCTAGTTTGAGCGTATGCAACCGGAGCATCTGCTGCATATCCCATTAACCCGGCCACTAAAACAACAAGTAAACTGGTTTGTTTAGCTGACCATCTATTGCGTATCTTTTTTAGCCCTAGTTCAATATTCCAGCCTTCTAACAGGATCCTTCTGTTCAAATAGGCGGCAAAACTTCCTCCTACAAACAAGGGAGCAACCATCACTAAACCAACATACCAACAAACATTATAAGCAATAAGCATGAAGTTTGATTCAGCAGAAAAAGCATCTGCAATGTTCCATTCAAACCCTAGCGGCATCAGCATATTCACTAACACAAGCAAACCAAAAGTAATGAACAACTCCCAGTGCAAACAAATGAGTAACCACCAATAACTATTATCATCTGTGGTTTGATGTAATAACCTCAGCCGCGCTTTGCGTTTATCACCTTTTAACCCCTCAAGCTGAGCTACAGGTAAATCAAAACCGCGACTGGGAGATAAACGCTGCCACGTTATACTAGCCAACCAATAGACTTTAATTTGTGACGGCCACGCTTTTAAGGCATCGACAACTGAAACTTGCTGACCGAAAACCTGGCGGCTATGAATGTACAACAAGCCCCTTTCAAACCATGGCTTTAATAACCACAAAAAATACACGCCATATTCGGGGCTTAGTAAGGTACACACAATAAAAATAGGCAGTGTGCTGCACAGCATAAACCCGTATAAAGGTGCCCACCACTGCATGGCCATTCGGCAACCTAAATCAAAGGACTTCCAACTATTACGAGGCTGGGTTGCTATGGCGAGCGCTTCAATTTTCATTAGGCGCTCGCCTAAATACATACACTAAAACCCAAACCCAACAAAAGCCACCAACTGCATATTTCACGGAGTTTGGAATAGAATGGCTAGAAGACCAGAAGGCTTCGATAAAAGCAGCTATCACCAACATCAAAAATGAGCCAAAAATTAAAGGAAACACCTTTCTGGCAGAGGCTTTCATGGCATTTATACGGCTCAATTTTTTGGGAGAAAGAAGACTAAAACCAATGACACTACCCGCTGCAGCTGAGATAACAATGGCTGTTAATTCAAAAGCGCCATGGGTAATAACAAAAGAAAAAAACGTCGCCTGATAGCCAACATTCACAATATGAGCACTGACAACCCCAAAATACATAGCATTAAAAAGTAAAATGTATAGAGCGCCAAAACCTAGCAATAACCCACCAACAAAGGACTGAAACGCAATGGAGATATTATTAAAGATGTAATAACCAAACATTACAAAATCGCTATCGGATGCTCGTTCTTCTTCGAAACGTGTATCACTTGGGTCATACATTTCTTCTAACTGCACAACTTGAGCATTAGGTAATACATTGCGAACAAACTCAGGGTCTAGAAGTATAATTCCAAACATTAACAAGGCTACACCATAAAACAAAATATGGGCCCACATAATATACCATCTAAACTCAGTGAGCTGCGCAGGGAAAGTCTGTTTAACAAACACCATTAATGGCATCAATATACGATTATGAGGCTTATAGAGCTTTTGTTGCCCTAGCAATAGCAATTGATTTAAATGGCTAATTAAAGCAGGACTGTAATGACGGCTTTTTGCTATAGCAAGGTCATGGGTTAGCTGCCTAAACATTTTAGGTAAGTCATCTTCGTCAGAAGCTTCAGAAGATTCAACCACCTCTTTAAATCGCAGCCATTCTTGTTGCTTGAATTGAATAAAATCATTCTGCCTCATGCTTTACCCACTAAACCCGCAGCCATGGCTTTTAATTTAATGACAGCTTCTTCACCACGGCACTCCAACATAGGCTCAAGTTGATTAGCGAGCTCTTGTAAGCGCTCTTCACTAAAACTTTGACTTCGCTCTGCATAAGCCACTATGGTTTGTTGTTCTTCTAAGGTGAGTGAAAGGCTTGTCTGCGGAAGCTCATCAACGGTGAAGTGCTCGACTTTACTCGGTGTATCTTGATACACCACCATAGTAGCAGCCACATGGTCGCCAATACGCTTAAACTGTTTAGAGCATAAAATGGCAATAAAGCCACTTAGGTAAGCAAAAGGAAGAATATCTATGCTTCTAAACAAATTTCTCAGCATTGAGCCCGGTAAGGTAATAGGCAAACCATTATCGTAAACCACAACTAAGCCATAATGCTTTTTGCCTGGGGTAGCCCCTCTGTATATCTCAAATAACACAGGGTAAAACCACTCTATGCAAAATAGTAATATCAGAAAAAGGCCATCACCCATATTTCCAGTAAATTGCAGAGCCATTGCAGCAGCAAACAAAATAACGCCACGGATCAATAAATCAATGACAAAGGCCATGGTGCGCACACCTATACCTGCTGGGGTCAACATAATATCGATCCCTTCAGGCGTTTCTAAAGCAAAGCGATTATCTATCATCAGCAGGCTAACGTTTACACATCAGGTAGCAGCAAACCAATAACCATTAACCCCCAAAAAGCTATGCCAATAAGAGTAAACACCCAATTAGCGGCACTGAATTTTTTATTACGCAGCCCTTCAGCATCATCATTTAAAACATTGGCAGTTTTTTGGACAACAACCATAGGTACCGCAGCGGTTAACCCTAGCAGTAACCAAAAAAGGCTATCAAACAATACACTTTCAGATATGACAGGGAATTTATCACTAACATTTTGTAAAATTTGCAGCACGATATAATACACAGCTAGAGGGCCCGCCATCCAAGATGCTTTAATTGATTTTATGTCTGCTTCATTTTTAATAGTAGAGAATAACGAGAACACGAAGAACACTTGAAATATGGCTCTCAAGACTGGTAAACAGTCGCGATTTGCATTCAACTTTTGTGCTGTCCAATGTTTGTAAAACCAATAAAAACTATAAAGGTTTAGCGTACATACAGACAAAATAATCATTTTACTAATCGCTGTAGTGAAAAACTCTGGCTTGGCTTCTTCACTGTCACTGGAGTCAGTTATGAGTTCAGCTTCGGGAGCTTTATACATATCATCAGTCGGCAAAATAGAGTCCTTTTATTGGGTACTGTAGAGATTAAAGTTTAATTAAGCGGCAAGCATAGGTATCAAAATGGCAGCTAAAATACCTATCAAGAAAAACCCAACCATTATCAAAACACCCCAAAAAGACCATTTTTTTTGTACCCTTTGAAATTCTTCGACACTCTCCCACTTTTTGTTTTGCCAAGCCCACTCTCGACCTTTAATACCCAAGACTATAGCCATAACAAAGCCTATATATGGAATCAATGCTATCAAACCAATCCAGGTAGAATTCCCGATGGACCAAATCCAGTTAAGTAAAAATGCGCCCCAACTCCAACCTTTTACCCCATCAGGTAATGGGTGGCCTTTCCCCATCCCAGAGTTATTTTCAATTTCGGTATGTAAATTCGCATCAGGAGCGGTATAGACGTTTGATTCAGACAAAATAGGTTCCTTATTATTTAGAGTAAACTGAGTCCGGCTAGTGACTATGACATTATTTTTACTCTATTGTAAACAAGAGCTTACCCTGACTTAGGCAATTAACTCTTATACCAAGGGTGATTGACAAGACATTTTGACAGCCGTTAATAAAGAAGGATAGGCAACCCCAATTAAGGGTAAGAAGAAGGTATAAAGTGTTTTTAAAAAAGAGCAGAGCGCTAAATTACAAGCATAAAAAAGGCGCTATTTAAGCGCCTTTAATTTATGTCTTTTCAGACTACAAACAGTTTACTTCTTTTTAAGACCAGCAAAACGTTTGTTAAACTTATCAACACGGCCGCCCGTGTCTACGTTACGTTGCTTACCAGTGTAAAATGGGTGGCAAGACGAACATACGTCTAAGTTAATTTCTTTTTTCAAAGTAGAACGTACTTTGATTACGTTTCCGCAAGAACAGTTTGCTGTCATTTCCTGGTAATCAGGATGGATACCTTCTTTCATGGGTTACCTCTTCGTCAGGCCGTATCGCTATCCAACCCGAAGTTGAACACCATACGAAAATTAAATTAAAACTTTGTGGCTAGCCGCAAAGTGGCGCGCATAGTAATGTAAGAGACAAGCGTGATCAAGGTTTTTGTTGTTTTTATCAACAATTGATAGATTACTCTCTGTAAGTATGGACAAGTCACTCTCAGCTAAGTTTACGATATAAAAAAGGAAACAGCTTAGAAGTTGTCGTTAGCCCTCTTTGTTATATTCCCCATATGTAAGAAATATATTGATTAACAATTATTGCAATTTTTTATCAAGAAATAATTTTTTAATATCGGCTAAATTAGTGGGTTTAGAAAATAGATAACCTTGCAATTGGTTGCAACCATGAGCAATTAAATAGTCTGCCTGTAGATTGGTCTCTACTCCTTCAGCACATACTTTTAAATCTAACTGTTTAGCCATTTGAATAATAGATTTAGTAATTAAAGTATTCTTCTTGGAAATACATAAATGATCCACAAACTGCTTATCTATTTTCAAGGTATTAAGGTCAATTTTAGTTAAATAACCCAATGATGAATACCCCGCACCAAAATCGTCTAATGCAATCGAGCACCCCATTCCTCTCAATTGGGAAATAAATTCATTGGCTAATTCAAAGTTATCTAAATAAGCAGATTCAGTCACTTCAAACTCAATATTTGAGGCGCTTACTCCATATTGAGCAAACATCTCTTTAATATAATCAACCAAGGCAATATTTTTAATGTCAAAAGCAGATAAATTTAAAGATATAACCAATTGGTTACCGTGCAGGGCTATGAGGTGTTCAATTTCTATGCATACTCTCTTAATAACCCATTTAGTTATAGATAAAACCTTACCGCTTTGTTCAGCAATGGGGATAAATTCAGCTGGAGAAATCCCTCCCAAAGCATCACTATTCCATCTAATTAATGCTTCATATCCGACTATATGTCTACTGAAATTCACCTTACCTTGATAGTGAAGGCAGAACTCATCGTACTTAATTGCATTAGCAATTAAGTTAGCAATAAGTAAGCGTCTTTTATGTTCTTCCATCATCTCTGGGATAAATAAAGTATGTCGACTTCGGCCTGTTAGTTTCGATCTATACATGGCCGTATCAGCGTTACTAATAAATTCGCTAACGTTAAAATTAGAATCACTGGCTTTTGCAATACCAATACTCACACCAATATGAATTTCCCACGTTCTAACTTTGAATGGAACATTCAAATTATTTACCAACCTCTCAGAGATTTGTAATAACTCAATCTCACTTGGTTCATTGTGCAATAAAACTAAAAACTCATCCCCTCCTATACGGGATATTAAATCACCTTCTCGCAGGCTCAATTTCGTTCGGCGGCAGACTTCTATTAACACTAAATCACCAATTTCGTGACCAAATGAATCATTTACTCCTTTAAAACCATCAAGATCGAAATACATTAAAGTAAGATCCCGCACTTCATCTTGCGCTTCCGTTAGTTCTTTCTTCAAAGTATCCATAAAAAACTGACGGTTGGGTAAACCGGTCAAAGTATCGAAACTAGCTAACTGTTCCATCACTTCTTGTTGTTCCATCAACCTGTCTGTGTATTGTTTGTTTTTTTGCGTTTCTTGATTGATAGTTTCCATCATTAGATTAAGGTCTGTACTCAGAGACGTAACTTCTTGCTTTCCTTTAATATTAATTTTTAAAGAATAATCGTGAGTTTTTTGAATTTTTTGAGCGATGCGAGACAAACGGCTAAGAGGAAAAAATAACATTGCTTGCACCCAAAGGAGAAAGGCAAATACAACAATTAACAGCACCAGAGTAATGGGAAGAACTTGCTTAAGAAGACTCTGTTTACTCTTATTTAATGGACCGCTAGAGTCGAGGACAATACGCAAATACCCTAAAGGAAATAGTTCATCCCCTACTAATTTTAAAGCAACCAATTCATCGTTATCGACATAAACACCAGGCAGCTTGGTTTTAACACCTTCGTATTGTGCATACGACTTAGACTCCACTTGAGTAAATGCCTTACCATGGTAACTCTGCAAAGGAAGCCACTTGTCATCATAGATAAAGGCATACTTCACATTATCGTAAGGGTCTAAACGTAATAGCATGGTTGCCAGTTCGAATTCATCAGGCTGCACTGCAAGCATAGGAACTAAGTCACTTGACATATTTTCAGACAATGCATCAAGATCCCCCTTTACTGACTCAAAATATAATTTTTCATGCTCCTGAATTGAAAAATATAAAATGGCTAAGCTGACAAAACAAATTGCAATAACGGAAATAGACGATGTAGTATTTTTAATGGTATTAAATAACATCGGGCTTCCTTGCAAAATTCAATACAGCTGTTTCGTACATGAACAATATGATGCATTATCTAACTATCACCACCTTCTTCAGAACTGATCTTATAGATTGGCTAGTAAGAACACAATGCTGACTAGACTAAAGTTGTAGGCTAAACAGCTGTTTAAAATCTTGTATCAAGTATTAAGTTAAGAACTAAGACAGGTCCAATAATACCTATGGCAATACTTCGTGTCGCCCTACCTATACCAAAGCGTAGACTATTTGATTACCTTTACGAGGGCATAAAGCCCGAAGTGGGAGTAAGAGTTCGCGTCCCCTTTGGGCCACGCAAACTTATTGGTATCGTTTGGGCAGTTACACCTGACTCAGAATGGGATACAACTAAATTAAAAGCTATTGAAGCGGTTCTTGACGATGAGCCAGTATTAAACAAAACCTTATTAAAGCTATGCCACTGGCTGACTCATTACTACAAACACCCAGTTGGTGATGTGGTACAAACAGCTTTGCCAGTAGCACTTCGTAAGGGAGAATCTAGCTTACCCAAACCAGTCACCTTTTTAACAGCCAGCGAATCAGGTGCAAGATTAGAATTAGCTGAATTATCACGGGCACCAAAACAGCAAAAATTACTCGAAAAACTACAAGCTTCAGAATTAACAAAAACCATTGCTAATACAGAGTTTGGTGCGCCAGTCATTAAAGCCCTGCTAGATAAAGATTTAATAGTTAAAGTAGAGAAAGCACCTAAGTTTGAAACTAATTGGCAACAGCAACTGACAGTAGTAGACAAACCTACCCCTAATGTTGAGCAGGCCATTGCCATTAGCTGCATCGAAGGTGCGCTGGGTCAATATAGTAGCTTTTTACTAGAGGGAATAACTGGCAGTGGGAAAACAGAAGTTTATCTACAAGCCATTGAGCCTGTTTTAGAACAAGGTAAACAAGTATTGATACTGGTTCCCGAAATAGGCCTGACACCTCAAACCGTGCACCGATTTAAGTATCGATTTGGAATAGAGGTAGGGGTATTACATTCTGGATTAACAAACCTTGAGCGTTTGCAGGTGTGGCAGCAAAGCAGCAAAGGACAACTTGGCATTGTTATTGGTACCCGCTCTGCCATTTTCACCCCTATGCTCAATCCTGGTTTACTCATTGTTGATGAGGAACACGATGCATCCTATAAACAACAAGATGGCTTACGTTACCATGCCAGAGATTTAGCCGTTGTCCGCGCCCACGCAGAAAACATCCCCCTAGTGTTAGGTACCGCAACACCAGCATTAGAAACCCTAAACAATGCCCTAACAGGGAAGTACCAGCACTTAATACTTAAACAACGGGCCGGTAATGCCTCCGTTGCTAGCCAGCATGTGTTTGATATTCGTCAACAACAGATTCAATTTGGCTTAGCTCAAGGCATGTTAGATAGAATCAAGCAGCACTTGCAGCAAGGCAGCCAGGTAATGTTGTTTATCAATCGCCGCGGTTATGCCCCTGCTTTAACCTGTCATCAATGTGGACATATTGAGCAATGCAAACGCTGTGACAAACCCTACACGCTACATAAGCAGCTGAATAAGCTGCAATGCCACCATTGTGGTAGTGCTAAACCTATTCCTCGACATTGCCAAAATTGTCACTCAGAAGACTTAACCGCCATAGGGGTGGGCACTGAACAGTTAGAACATGGCTTAGCAGAGTATTTTCCCGAGTACAGCAGTATTCGTATTGATAGCGATAGCGCCAGAGGTAAAAACAAACTCGATAAAATGCTAGACAGCATTAACAACAACGAACACCAAATTCTAATAGGTACTCAAATTTTATCGAAAGGACATCATTTTCCCAATGTCACCCTAGTATTGATCTTAGATATAGACGGTGCTCTTTTTAGTGCAGACTACAGAGCGGCAGAGCATTTGGCACAGCTAATTACCCAAGTAGCGGGTCGTGCAGGTCGCGCTGAAAAGCCCGGTGAAATGTGGCTACAAACTCACGATCCAGCTCATCCTTTACTGCAAGATTTAATCAATAATGGTTATGGGCACTTTGCTCGATATGCATTATTAGAGAGAGAACATGCGGCACTGCCCCCCTTCACCTTTCAAGCTCTTTTTAAAGCACAGGCAATGAGCGCACAGCTTGCACACGAATTTTTAGCCCAGGTTAGACACTTTTTTGATCATGTTCCCAATGTGTTTTGTATCGGACCTCTTCCTGCTTTGATGGAAAAAAGGCAAGGTCAATATCGCATGCAACTCGTTCTTCAAAGTACACAGCGTAGTCATTTACAACACGCCCTTGGGCAGCATATACATCAAATAGAAGACTTGACCCTTGCCAATAAAGTGAGGTGGTCTTTAGATATTGATCCTCAAGACTTTAGCTAGGGTTGCAACCTAACTCAAAAAATAATAAAGATACTGATTGATGAAAATATCAGTCAAGGTAAAATAATACGTCGTTTCTCTCCCTGTTTTCGGATATATCAGTTTCATGGCTCCTAAAGATTACGTGGCCCGCGGCCGTAATAAAAAACCCGCTCCTGCGCCTCCCAAAGTTTCATTACCTTGGTTAAGAATAATTATCACCCTTTGCCTACTAGGATTGTTCGCGTATTTTCTATGGAGTATTAAGGGTAAAGCGCCAGATACAAACACCCAAGTTAACAGTAACGCGCCAGCTCAAATCGCCGAAGACGGTGAAGCTCTGCCCGAAATACCTGACGAAGAATGGGAGTTTATTAAGACTCTTCCTGAGTACACTGTGGAGATTGAGCAACAACAACAAGACCAACCTATAGTGCAAAGGCTAATGCAATGTGGTTCATTTAGAAAAGAACACCAAGCCCAAGAGCTAAAAGCTCAAATTGCATTTCAAGGTTTAGAAGCCCAAGTGCGCTCAAGTAAAGGCACTTCTGGATTGTGGTATCGGGTGATTTTAGGGCCTTATGACAGTAAGCGCTTAGCTGAAAAAGACCGCCACACCTTGCAAAGAGCTAAAATTATTGGCTGTAAGATTTGGAACTGGAATTTAAACTAATAAGGGTTTGAGCTAACCGGCACACCTACATGTGCGGGTTAGCCTTAATCTTAAAGAAGACTAACTTGGAAAAGCAAAGCTCACACCTTCCCGCACACCACTTGAAGGCCACCTTTGGGTAATGGTTTTACGCTTAGTATAAAACCTAACGCCGTCTGGGCCATAGGCATGCAAATCACCAAACAATGAACGCTTCCAACCACCAAAGCTATGGTAAGCCACAGGCACAGGTAAAGGGACATTAATTCCCACCATTCCCACTTGAATATTGTCTGAAAAGTACCTAGCCGCTTCACCATCACGGGTAAAGATACACGTACCGTTACCATATTCATGATCGTCAATTAGCTGCATGGCTTGTTGCATAGTGTCTACGCGGATAACTTGTAACACAGGGCCAAATATCTCAGCCTTGTAGCTGTCCATATCTTGAGTGACGCCATCAATTAAAGTAGCGCCGATAAAGAAACCATTATCGTAACCTTCAACTTTAGTATTTCGGCCATCGACTACAATTTTAGCGCCTTGTTGCTCGGCACTCGCTAAATAACTGCTCACCTTATCTCGGTGCTGGCAACTAATCAGCGGCCCAAAGTCGTTGCTCGCATCTGTGTAAGCCCCTACTTTCAATCCGGTCATCGCTTGCTGCATTTTGTCTACTAAAGTATCGCCAGCTTTGTCGCCAACCGCCACAACAACAGACAAAGCCATACAGCGCTCTCCAGATGATCCAAAGGCTGCTCCTAACAACTGATTAACGGCGTTATCCATATCAGCATCAGGCATCACAATGGCATGATTTTTAGCACCACCTAACGCCTGACAACGTTTGCCCGCAGCGTTAGCTGTGGTGTAAATGTATTCTGCTATAGGCGTAGAACCAACAAAACTCACAGCCTTTACTGTGGGGTTAGTCAGCAACTCGTCTACCGCTTCTTTATCACCGTTCACTACATTCATGACGCCATCTGGCAAGCCCGCTTCTTTTAGCAATTGTGCTATGAAAAGTGTTGAGCTAGGCGCACGTTCAGAAGGTTTAAGAACAAAGGTATTGCCGCACACTATTGCTAATGGAAACATCCATAACGGCACCATAGCTGGGAAATTAAACGGGGTAATGCCGGTCACCACACCCAGAGGTTGAAACTCACTCCAAGAATCAATATTTGGGCCTACGTTTCTACTATGCTCACCTTTTAGTAATTGTGGCGCACCACAGGCAAACTCAACATTCTCAATGCCTCTTTGAATTTCGCCAGCCGCATCATGGCTGATCTTGCCATGCTCCTGACCAATCAATTCGGCAATATGCTCAGCATTGTCTTCAAGTAATTGCTTAAATTTAAACATCACTCTCGCCCGCTTCAATACCGGAGTATTTCGCCATGCAGGAAACGCTGCTTGAGCAGTATCGATTGCCTCTTGCACCGTTTCTGCCGATGCTAATAAAACCTGCTTATCCACAGCCCCTGTTGCGGGGTTAGTGACATCTTGAGTTCGCCCTGTAGGAGTGACTATTTCTCCTTTAATAAAATGTCCAATAGTTGTCATGATTTTTCCTCAAACACAGTGCTACCCATTACCCAAATAATGGTCAGTGGCAAACTGGGTAGTCTTATTAATAGAATGAAACTTACCGACAGTTTTCGTTGTTGATTTTATGTGCACTGTCGGTAACCTTTTTATTTAATGTAGATTAGTCACTACTTTTGGTTAGGTGGTGGTAACCACGGTTGTAATAAACCAGTGCTCCAGCCTGTTCTTTTTGCTTGATACCGACTACTTCACAGATAATGACATCGTGAGTAGCGACACTTTTCATTTCCACAATATTGCAATCAAAGGACACTGCAGACTCATCTAAAACCGGTGAGCCAGTGACTAGGGTTTTCCAAGTGCCCTGTGCAAAACGTTCAGACATGGGCGCTTTTCCGCCAAATAGATTTGATAAATTATCTTGTCCTGCGTCTAAGGTATTTACCACCAAACTGCTAGCGTTCTCGAAGGCTTTATAAACAGAAGCCCCGCGGTTTAAACACACCAATAAAGTAGGTGGGTTGTCACTCACACTGCATACAGCTGTCGCTGTAAAACCCGCTTTATCTTGACCTGAACCTGTGGTTACAACGCTAACTGTACCTGGTAAGGCTGACATGCCCTGTCTAAATTCGTCTCCAGAAATACACGGCGCGGTGTTCTCTAGTATCACTTCTTTTAATGCGCTCATGATGAGTCTCCTAGCTTAATAAGTTTCTGTTATACGATTTTGCAAGCTTGCTCAAAGGCTAAGCGAGGCAGACGTTTATGCACTTTTTCACTGTCGCCATAGCCAAGGTTAATCAAAAAGTTAACCTTCCATGTACTGTCTGCGAAAAATGTTTCATCTAATAATTTGGGGTTAAACCCAGACATAGCGCCACAATCTAATCCTAAGGCACGAGCGGCACTTATCAGATAAGCACCTTGCAGTGAGCTGTTGCGCATAGCGGTTTCATAAGCCGCTTCTGGGCTACCAGTAAACCAACTTTTAGCATCGGCATAAGGAAACAAAGTCGGTAGTTCTTCATAAAATTCTTCATCGTAGGCAACAATAACCGTACAAGGAGCCGACATAGTTTTATCTAAGTTACCGCTCGATATTGTAGGCTTTAATTTTTCTTTACCCTCGGCAGACGTCACAAATACAAAACGTGCCGGGCTGCAGTTAGCTGACGTCGAGCCCAGCTTAACCATGTCATATAATTGAGTTAACAAAGCTTCAGGAATAGGTTTATCTTGCCAGTTTGAGTGGGTATGCGCATCGTAAAAGAGTTGCGAAAGTGCTGCATCGTCTAAAGGTGTTGTCATGGGTAATGTTCCAAAAATTTGTTTTATTAATTTAAAAATTAGTTAGATAAAAATGTGAGTAATTTATCGTTGAATACATCTGGGGTAGTAACCGTACAAGCATGTCCCCCATATTCATAAACTGCCAACTCTGCATTAGGTAAAAAGCCTGCTAGCACTTCAGATCTTTGCCAAGGCACCAACATATCGTCCTTGTTAGCAACGATTAAAGTAGGGGTAGTAATGCTTGCTATATCAGCCTCTATATCAAACTCGCTTAAAGCTTGTATTCTTGCTAATAAATTGTGTTTGTCAGGAAAAGACTCAAGCATATGTTGTTCTTCTTGCTCGAGCATGTCGATATTTTGCATGATCCAATCTGGCGGATACAAAAACAAAGCTTGGGCCTGCAAGTACATTAGTGGCGGGCTATTATCTAATAGTGATTTTCTTACCCTAAAGCAACGTAAACTGTGCTCATTAGGGCTACTCCACGCATTAATTAACACCAGACTTTGTAGCAATTCGGGGCGCTCGACAGCAATTTGTAAGCCCACTAAGCCACCTAATGCATGGCCCACAAAATGGCAATGGCTCACATCGATACTATCTAAAAGCGCGAGTAACTCTGTTGCCATTGATTGAATAGAGTAACCACTAGGTAACACTCCAGGGCTGCGACCTGTGCCATTTTGGTCATAGACAATTACCCGAAACCTGCTTTCTAAGGCAGGCAATTGAGCTTTCCAAAAATGAGCAGAGCCCCCTAATCCAGAGCTCAAAACAACAGTTGGCGCCTCCGGATGATTAGAGCCCAGTATTTCAAAATACATGTTTAAACCTTATTACACATTTAGAATTTGTAGCGCTTTTGCTGCAAGGCACGCTTCTATAAAAGCACTAGTCAATGTGGGCAATACTTGCGATTTCCACTAGCGCTTCCGGCTTAACCAAGCCACATTGAATACAGTAGCGAGCTGGTTTTTCACCCGGGAAATATTCAGCATACACCTTATTCAACGCTGGATAATCGTCCCAACTGGTGATCATTATGGTGTTAAATGTCACATCATCCATAGTGCCACCAGCAGCTTCAACTACACTTTTAATGGTTTCTAAAATGTAACGAGTTTGCGCTTCTGCATCCCCAACGTGAACAATATTATTGTCTTTATCAAAGGCTAACGTACCCGAAACATACAAGATATTATCCGCCATAGAACCCGGAACAAAAGGAGCGATTGGGGTACTAGTGCCTGGTGGTATGATTGCTTTTTTACTCATTTTAGATTTCCTTTAATTTAGTTTTTTATGGTAATTAATTAGTGACTTTATTAAGCCAGAACATCACAAAATTCATCTACACTAGATACCCAACCAAAAAAAGTAGCTATATTAAACAGCGCCGATTCTTGGATCATATCCGATCCTGCTTGATAAGTAGCATCAGCCAACACAACGCCAAAATACTCTAAGAAAAACCCATCTCGTAAGGTTGATTCCACACATACATTGGTAGCAATGCCAGTAAACACTAAGTTACGAATGCCACGACTACGCATCATGCTATCTAGGTTAGTGTTAAAGAACCCGCTATAACGGGTTTTAGGAATAATAATATCCCCTTCTTGCGGGATTAGCTCATCAACCAGCTCATAATCCCAAGTACCTTTTGCTAACAGTGTGCCCATAAGCTCTGGGTTTTTACGCATGGTCTTTAAAGCGTTAGATTTATACCAATTTGGTGAGCCGGGGCCGCCTGCTTCAGCATATTTGTTGTCCCAACCATTTTGGAAAAACACAATAGGCATGTTAGCTTTTCTAGCAGCAGCAATCGCTTTGGCAGTTTGCGCAATAACAGGGCCTGTACTTGAAATATCAAAGCCTGCCTTATCCAAATAACCATTTTTACTAGCGTAAGCATTTTGCATATCTACAACTATTAGCGCAGTTTCAGTTACATCAAAGGCTAACGGTTCTGGCTTTGCAGGTAATATAATTTCATTAGGCTTATCGCCAGCACAATAACCAGCAATGGGGAGTTCTGTAACTTCAGACATTATTCACCTACCGCAGCTTTGATGTGTTGACGAGACTTCATAAGTGGTTGAATCTTTTGTCCGTAATCATCCATGCCTTGAATAAAGTCATCAAAGGTTAGGAGTACACCCTCACAACCCGGCACAGTATCAATTTCGTCTAGCATGGCGGCAACTGAAGCATAAGAGCCCACTAACGTCCCCATATTTAGGTTAACTGCTGACGTAGGATCAGTCATATCTCGAATATTGGTATCTTTACCTGATTTTTTATCTGCGGCGCCCTGTTGTGTCATCCAATCTAAAGCAGATTGGTCTTTACCGTCTTTATACATTTGCCATTTAGCCATGGCTTTCTCATCAGTTTCGTCGGCAATAACCATAATCAATACCACCGAACCAACGTTTCTGCCTTTTTCTTCTGCCACGACTTTTAAACGCTCTGCGGTAGGGGCAAAAGCAGTTGGCGTATTTACGCCTTTTCCAAAACAAAAATTGTAGTCTGCATGTTCTGCTGAGAACTCCATCCCTGCCGCGCTTTGACCGGCACAAATAATAGGGATTTTGGATTCTGGCATAGGCTTCATACGGCAGTCATCCATTTGAAAGTGCTCACCTTTAAAATCACTGCTTCCGGTTTCCCACAACTCTTTACACACTTTGATGTATTCACCTAAGTACTCGTAGCGGTTAGAGAAAAACTCATCACCAGGCCACATACCCATTTGTGAATACTCTGGACGCTGCCAGCCAGTTATTAGATTTACACCAAAACGGCCGTGAGAAATTGAATCGATAGTGGCAGCCATACGGGCAACAATAGCTGGCGGCATCACTAGGGTGGCAGCAGTTGCATATAACTTTATTTTAGAGGTAACCGCAGCTAACCCTGCCATCAAGGTGAAAGACTCTAAATTATAATCCCAAAACTCAGTGTCCCCCCCAAACCCTCTTAATTTGATCATCGATAAAGCAAAGTCCATATCGTACTGCTCTGCTTTTCTCACCACCTCTTTGTTCATGTCAAAACTAGGTTTGTATTGAGGTGAAGTCTTAGAAATTAACCAGCCATTGTTACCAATCGGAATAAATACGCCTACGTCCACTATTGCCTCACTTATTTTTTGATTATCTTTGTTACGTACAACTCACTAAATTTGTAAATAACAAGGTGACAGTTATAAACTGCTTAGTTGTTAAACAATAACAAGACATAGCACATTTCAGACCAAATGGTAAAAAACCATAAATTACAACAAGATAGACATAAAAAACAAACAAACATGGACCAAACGGTCCAAAATATTGCGTGATATTCGTGCAACAACGCACAAAAAAAAGGCGGACGATAAAAACACCATGAGCCTAGATTATTTTAATCAAGGATATTAGAATTCAAAAGAGCTAATAAAAGGATTCATTTACCTTGTCATCGGAAAAAATAACAGTCAATTCAAAGACATCCCAAGCATTAAGCGGCGGATCTAAACGTAGTCGAGCAAAACTAGATAAAAAGAATGCCATTATGCAGGCCGCCTTAGAACTGTTTTCTCGCCATGGTGTAAAAGGCACCAGAGTTGAGAAAATAGCCGCTTTGGCCAAGGTATCTAAAACTAACTTGCTCTATTACTTCAATAGTAAAGAGCAACTCTACATAGATGTGATGCAGCGACTATTGCAGGTTTGGCTTGCTCCTTTAGCTAGCTTTAACGAAGAACAAGATGCCATAGAAACAATCAATGATTACATTAGAGTAAAGTTAGAATTATCAAGAGACCACCCAGCGGAGTCTCGGTTGTTTTGCATGGAAATGCTGCACGGTGCACCATTACTAGAAGATCAGCTAAAGTCTCCATTAAAGGAATTGGTTGATTCAAAAGCTGCGGTTATTAATGCTTGGATTGCTGCAGGAAAATTAGCGCCTGTAGACCCATACCACTTAATTTTTACTATATGGTCAACCACCCAACACTATGCAGATTTTCGTGTTCAAATCGAATCAATAACCAGTAAAAACCTTGATGACCCAGCTTTTTTCGAAAACACTCTTAGCAACCTACAAAGCATTATTCTACAGGGTGTACGGCCTAACTGAAGTAAATGAGATAAATCAAAGAAATTACAAATATTCATGAAACCAGTCAGTTAATTCTTTAATCGCTAGCGGCTTGGTTTCTGAACTCCAGCCATGCCCTTCCCCCTTATAAATACTTAACTTATGAGGGTGCGCTAATTTAGTTAACACTTTATCTAACCATATAGCATTGGCCACATTAACCTTTTTGTCTTTATCGCCATGTTGTAATAAAATAGGGACTGATTTATTCAATTTATCAGCCCACTTCAACACAGAGCGCTTCTCTAATTCTGCAGCTTTATTAGTGTCATAATTGGGAATTCTGATTTTATAGACGTTTTCCATTTCAGCTCTGTTTTCAAGCTCTTTTAATAAATCACTTGCTCCCATAACACTCGCTACAGCCTTAACATTTGGCATATGTTGTAAAGCTAAAAATGTTTGCATCCCCCCTCTACTACTGCCATACATGCCAAGTCTAGAATCATCTACATTTTCAATGTTAGGAATAAAGTCCATAAGTTTCACAACATCATCAACATCAGCGCCACCAAACTCGTCATACTCACCAGGCTTTACATGGTCATCAAAAGCTCCCCTATATTGGCTGCCAATGATGGCAAAACCTTGCTCAGCAACGGGAAATAGCTTATGGAACATTGCTCCAAAAACCATTGCACCATAACGTCCATTACCACCACGGTTATAAATTAAAACAGGTAAATTTTCTTGGTTTTTAGGTTTAATTAAATAGCCATCAACTAACACACCATCGACCTTGTATTTAAAAGTAATACACTCTAAAGACGCTTTATAATTGTCAAAACTAGACTCCGAGAAAAGCGTTTGAAGCCCACTCATTCGCTTTTCAAGCTCCTCCGGTGTCTTTGTTTTGCGTTGATTCATTTTTTTAAGCATTTGCATCCATGATGCATAACTTTCGAACTGGCCTCTATAACAAGACTGAGTGGCGACAATATCTGGATGCGTGAAATGAATTTCAGCATAAGAAGAGTCATTTATACACATGTTGATGAGCAACAAAAAAATAAGTATTTTTAACATTAAAAGTCCGTTTAATTATAAAACTGATGCAGTAATGACAGTTAATACAAATTTACATTGATGGGGTAGTCAGTCAAGCCACATTCACGACAAACTGAATACTGTACTACCTATTGCCAAGAAGCCTAGGTTCAGCCACAGCAATTGATAAGCAAATAGAGACTATCCTTGAAAAACAATCAATACTCCCCACATCTAATCCATCTGGCAGCGTTTTACATTATTAAAACGCCAAAGCCCACTCTTAGCCCTAACAACCATTGATGAATTTAGCCATGGTTGTTAAGAGATATCGAAGGAATTTTTGTGACTACAATTGTATCTGTACGCCGTAATAACCAAGTTGTTATAGCAGGTGATGGCCAAGTATCACTTGGTAATACTGTAATGAAAGGCAATGCTAAAAAAGTACGCCGTTTATATCATAATAAAGTACTGGCAGGCTTTGCCGGAGGCACAGCCGATGCCTTCACTTTATTTGAACGCTTTGAATCTAAACTAGAAATCCATCAAGGTAACTTAACCCGTGCAGCCGTTGAATTAGCCAAAGACTGGCGTAGTGATCGAGCTCTGCGAAAGCTTGAAGCCTTGTTAGCGGTAGCAGATGAAACCGCTTCTTTCATCATTACCGGTAATGGTGATGTGGTACAACCTGAGAATGACTTAATTGCCATTGGTTCAGGTGGCAACTTTGCACAGGCATCAGCTATGGCGCTATTAGCCAATACTGAATTATCGGCACAAGACATTGCTGAAAAGAGTTTAACTATAGCCGGTGATATTTGTGTGTTTACCAATCACAGTCAAACTGTCGAAACGATCGATTACTAAT
The DNA here is from genome assembly GCF_039942875.1 of Paraglaciecola sp. Taxonomy (GTDB): domain Bacteria; phylum Pseudomonadota; class Gammaproteobacteria; order Enterobacterales; family Alteromonadaceae; genus Paraglaciecola. The sequence continues at coordinate 62,601 of NZ_JBDVBQ010000016.1, read as the reverse complement.
ATCAAACAGAACTTCATGAGCTCCACGCTTCAAAAGTGGCTCACTTTATATAAGGTTTTTTAATATGTCAGAAATGACCCCAAGAGAAATAGTTCACGAGTTGGACAGTCACATTATCGGCCAACAAGATGCTAAGCGTGCAGTGTCAATCGCACTACGAAATCGCTGGCGCAGAATGCAACTTGAACCAGAACTTCGCCAAGAAGTTACGCCAAAAAATATCTTAATGATAGGCCCCACTGGTGTAGGTAAAACAGAAATTGCTCGCCGCCTAGCTAAACTCGCCAATGCCCCTTTTATTAAAGTCGAAGCCACTAAGTTCACAGAAGTGGGCTATGTGGGTAAAGAAGTTGAAACTATCATCCGTGACTTGGCCGATATCGCCATCAAGATGACCAAAGAGCAAGCAACCGGAAAAGTAAAATTCCGTGCTGAAGAAAACGCAGAAGAGCGCATCTTAGACGCCCTGTTGCCGCCGCCAGAAAACGCCTTTGGCGAAAAAGAAGAGCCTCAAGACAAAGGCACCAGACAAATTTTTCGCAAAAAACTACGTGAAGGCCAGTTAGACGATAAAGAGATCGAGCTAGATTTTGCAGCGCCTCAAGTTGGTGTAGAGATCATGGCCCCTCCTGGCATGGAAGAAATGACCAACCAACTTCAAGGTATGTTCCAAAACCTATCAGGTAAAGAGAAGAAAAAGAAAAAACTTAAGGTAAAAGAAGCCTTTAAGTTATTGATTGAAGAAGAAGCCAGCAAACTAGTGAATCAAGAAGACTTAAAGCAAACCGCTATTGAATCATTAGAGCAAAATGGCATTGTCTTCATCGATGAAATTGACAAAATTTGTAAGCGCGAAGGCACCACAAGTGGCGGCGACGTCTCCCGTGAAGGTGTGCAACGAGACTTACTGCCATTAGTTGAAGGCTCAACCGTATCCACAAAACACGGCATGGTAAAAACTGACCACATTTTGTTTGTCGCCTCTGGCGCATTCCAAATGAGTAAGCCATCAGATCTTATCCCAGAGCTACAAGGCCGCTTACCCATTCGTGTTGAATTATCAGCATTAACATCTGATGACTTTGTACGTATTTTAACAGAGCCTAACGCTTCATTGACCGAGCAATATGTTGCTTTACTTAAAACAGAGGGGGTTGATGTAACCTTTACCGAAGACGGTATCAAGCGAATTGCTAATGCCGCTTGGCAAGTAAATGAACGCACCGAAAACATTGGTGCAAGGCGTTTACACACAGTAATGGAACGCTTAATGGAAGAAATTTCTTACGACGCTTCTGAAAGAAACGGTGAATCATTGATAGTCGATGCTGAGTACGTTAACAATCATCTAGATATGCTAGTAGAAGACGAAGATTTAAGTCGCTTTATTCTTTAATCATTCTCTTAAAATATGCCGCTTATTTTAAAGTAAAAGTAAGCGGCGTTTTTGACTTTAAGGTTTGATATAAAGTTTAGCGCTCGCCACATCAATAATGGTACTCATCTGAGCCAAGTGCTTATTACCTAAAACACCAATAAGGCGTGCTTGGTTTTCAACATTTACTGCATTCATTAATGCCGTAAAATCAGTAGTAAAAAAGTCATCTGAAATTGTCGTATGCCCAAAGGTAATAAGGCCATTTTTAAACACCTTCATTGGCAGCTCTATTCCATCGCCGATAACGGTTTTTGCAGTGGGGTGATCTTGCAAATCTAAACCAAACGACTTAAGTACAGACTCATCTAATACTATTTCAGGCGCTCCAGTATCAACTAACAATCTTACTTTTTGCTCTGCTAATAGAGCATCCACAAAACTAAAACCCATTGGTGACTTTTGTAAGGTAACGATATTGTAAGGTTTATCAGAAGTTGCAGTGAGAAATTTATCTAGGTCGGTCTGGCCATCAGGGAGTAGTAGCTTAGCGTTTTTCACGTCCAGCAAAGCATTCAACTCAATCAATGCATCGTTGCCTATAATACCCATCACTTCGGGAGTAAACCGACTTGATGAATCATTAGAGAAAATAGACTTAAGACGAAGCTGTTTTTTGCCAATAGAAAATTGTGCTATATCCACTGTCATAGTAGCAATTTTGCCCGCGTCAGCATCGCCTATGCGAACCCCGTCGATTCTATTTTTGTTAGTTTTAATACCAAAAACATCTAGGTTTTGACTAAAAATGACAGTGCCAGTTACGCCGGTATCAAGTATGAATTTTGCCTTTACGTCATTGATAGACGCATGTACTTCAAAGTGCCCATCTTCAGTCTTGATTAAAGGAATCCCCTCCATCTCCGCATATGATAAAAATGACATGGTTGCTAAAAATACTAAAATGAGCGCTTTCAAAAAAATATCCTTTTTATAAGTTGAAGTTATTTGGCCCACTTTTTTTAGATAAGTTCAGATTTACTGACGAGCAAGTTGATTCAACAAACCCTCTCAACAGCCAGGCATATTGATATATTGAACATAGAATTGAGTCAGCTGCTCCCCGTTAACGTTGGAATTCAATGAACACCTCTATTGTCGTAAAGAGCATGAATCAAGGTTTTGAATCCATATAATGCATTTATCCACAGCACTTCTTATATTTTTTACCACTACCGCAGATACATGGATCATTCCGAGCAGGGGCTTTTTCAACGGTTACTGTGCCCTTTTTATTCAGTAATGCAGTTAACTCGTTTATCTTCTCTACCGCTCCTTCCTTTGTGTCAATGGTAATATCTGCATACAAGTCAGCTTCAGCCACCAACGCCTCTACTTCTTGCTTACGAGTGTCACTGGTAACCACCAACTTAAGGGGATATTTTTTACTACCTGCAATGCGGCTAGCGTTGCGCTCATAACCGTATTTTAAGGTCGTCTGGCGGGCGTCTTGACGACCTTTAAAAAAGAATTTATCTGACATTTGATGTTCCGAATATATAAAAGTAATAAGCAGGTGCCATCATCAAATTGTCACAAAAACGAGTAAAAACACTCTGCAAATACGAACAGGTTAAAGTGATAGGCTGCTATAAAAAATTATTCGCAAGTTTACTACAAGTACCAAGCTCACACATAGCCTGCCTGAGATTAATACAGTCTTTCGGACAAAAAACGCCGCGCTAAGGCGGCGTTACAATTACAAATATTTTTTCTATAGTTACTCAATTAGCTGTTTCGGCTGAGTTTCTTGCTGCCCTGTTTTAGCCAAGATAAATGCGCCAATAAAAGCAGATAAAATAGAGCCTATCAATACCCCTACTTTAACACTCACCTGATACTCTAAGGGTTGCTCTTCAAAAGCTAAGGTCCCTATAAATAAACTCATAGTAAAGCCAATACCGCATAATAAAGTCACGCCGTACAGCTGTGCCCAAGTAGCTTTTTCGGGTAGTTTAGCCAATCCTGATTTAACGGTTAGCCAACACACTCCGAAAATCCCCACCTGCTTACCAATAAATAAACCGGCAGCTATTCCTAAGGTAATAGGATTGAAGATATTATCCATAGTGGCACCAATTAATGACACGCCAGCATTAGCAAAGGCAAATATAGGTAAAACAAAAAACGCCACCCAACTATGAAGCTTATGCTCTAGGTGCTCCAACATTGGCTGACCATCGGTATTTTCGAGCTTTAATGGTATAAATAAAGCCAATGCAAAACCAGCTAACGTAGCATGTACGCCAGACTTTAAGACTGCAGCCCACACCACAACCCCCACCAGAATGTAGATACCTTGAGTACGAACATTAAAGCGATTTAATAAAAACAACACAATTAATCCAGACACAGCAACCGCCAGAGAAACGGTAGATAAGTCTTGAGAATAAAACAGCGCAATAATAACAATAGCCCCAATGTCATCAAAAATAGCCACGCTTAGTAAAAAGAGTTTTAAACTCAAAGGTAAAAATTTACCAAAGATAGTGAACACACCAACAGCGAAGGCAATATCAGTGGCAGACGGGATAGCCCAACCTGCAATTGCAACGGGGTCATCGCTATTAAACCAAACATAAATTAACGCTGGAAATACAATACCTGCAATGGCCGCCACTGCGGGTAATGTTATTTGGGCTGGTGACGATAAATTTCCTCCTAATATTTCTCGTTTAATTTCTAAACCAACAAGAAAGAAAAATATAGCCATTAAACCATCGTTTACCCACAGAATAAGAGGCTTAGCAATTTCAAAGTTTCCAAATGCTACAGTCACAGGGATAGCTAACAGCCCATTATAGAGCCCATTAAGCGGCGTATTAGCCATTATCATAGCGACTATAGCTGCCAGAATTAACACCACGCCACTCGCTGCGTCGTGCTTGAAAAAAGCCTGAATTGAACTAGGCATACTCCCCCCTTTACTAATTTTAAAAAGTAGTTATACAGAAAAAATATGCATTGTAATATTCGAATTATATTTGCATATCATCAACTTTAGGTTGATGATTATCGTTTTTATATAAGCTATCGCCCGTGACTAACCTAAACTATCAACATCTATTATATTTTTACATCACCGCAAAAGAAGGAAGTATCGCGAGAGCCTCTAAAGTATTGCATCTCACAGCTCAAACTATTAGTAGCCAGATATCAGTGTTAGAAGACACTTGCGGTTTTCAACTTTTCGATAGAATTGGTAAAAGGTTAGTATTAAATGAAAAAGGCAAGCTTACCTATACATTTGCTGATGATATATTCAAATTAGGTAATGAGCTTCAGCATACTCTAAAAAATCAATATCAAACCTCACAACATATTTTTACAGTAGGCATCACAGATGCGCTACCCAAAGTTTTAGCTTTCGATTTATTTCGCTCTTGTTTTGAAAACGACCTAAATACGCACCTTATTTGCAAAGAAGGAGATCTCGACTCTTTAATGACAGAACTTGCGGTTAATAAACTAGATATAATTTTATCTGACAGACCTATGCTACCAGGTGTACATGTAAAAGCATTTAATCATGTTATTGGTGAAGGTGGCCTTACATTTTTAGCAAGTGCTAATCTAGCTGAGAGTTTAAAAGACAATTTTCCCCAATCCTTGCACCATCAACCCTTTCTAATTTCAGGCGAAAAATCAGTACAGCGACTAAACCTACTCACTTGGTTCGACAGTCTTGGTATACAACCAATTATAAAAGCAGAGTTTGAAGACAGTGCATTAACAAAACTTTTTGGGCAAGCTGGATACGGAGTATTCTGTGCGCCTACCTCAATCGAGCAACATTTAATGGAACACTATGATGTGAGCATTGTAGGTAGAACGAAAGATATAAAAGAAAACCTGTATTTGATTTCCCCAGAACGAAAACTAAAACACCCGGCGGTTGTGCCCTTATTTGAACATGCTAAAACCATTATTCAGGCTAAATAAAATGGGATTACAAATCTAAATAAGAATCTATTGAAATTGTGTAATTAGCCTTCTATATTAATGACACACATGAATTACTAAAAGGATTTTATAACATGTTTGCCACCATCTTTACGTCTTCAAAAGTCAGCCCAACGCCATGTTAGCGGCAGTGACCCCTACCCGATTAAATGTTCGCAGTATGCCTACTCCAAGCTCAGCTGTATTAGGGCAATTGACTCAAGGTATGGTGATAAAAGGTGAAGGGCCTTTTGATGATTGGGTACAATTTAATTACCAAGATACCTTTGGTTTTATATCGGCACACTATTTACAGCCTATTAATGATTTAGCCAAACTTACCGGAACCGTTAATACCAACCACCTTAATGTACGTGATTCTCCATCTGCTAGTGCAAAATACCTAGCCACACTGACTCGCGGCGCGTCTGTGAAAACCTTAGCATTTGTTAACGATTGGCTAGAAATAGAATTTAACGGATACACCGCATACGTTGCTGCTATTTATGTAGACTTAGTTTATGTATCAGCAGGCTATTACGCAAAAGTAAGTGCTGACTTATTAAATGTACGGTCAGCCCCTTATCCAAACGCAGGCTTATTTGGGCAACTTGCACAAGGAGAAGAAATTTGGGTAGAGGGGCAACAAAAAAATTGGAGTCAAATTCGTTTTAATGGCAACCGTGGCTACGTTGCTAGCCAATTTATTAATAAAGTGGATAACTCAGAACCAACTCCAATCGTTATAGATAACACTCAAGAAACTATCATTCCTATTGAAAACCATAGCGAGAGTTTATCCCGATTGACACCCAACACCATTTTAACTGTGGCAGGGTCAAATGAGCAACGCAACGCAGCAGCCACTTGGAACAAATGGGGAGCTTTACTGGAATCGCTCAGTACTGAAAAGGCGCTAGATGTGGCCTGTGCTCTAGCTGTGCTATGTGTAGAAAGCTCTGGTAAAGGGTTTGAGCAAAACAACAGTGATCGCATGATTATCCGCTTCGAGAATCATAAATTTTGGAAGTTTTGGGGCAAAAACAACGCGCAACAATACCGCCAACACTTTCGCTATCGAGATGACAAGGTTTGGTTAGGCCATGAGTGGCGGCGTGAACCAACAGGTGAATGGCAATCTTTTCACGGCGTACAAGCTAATGAATGGCAGGTATTTGAATTTGCTCGGCAACTAGACGAAAGCGCTGCTATGTTATCTATCAGCATGGGGGCACCGCAAATCATGGGGTTTCATTACGAACGTATTGGTTATCAATCTGTAGTTGAAATGTTCGATGCTTTCTCATTGAATATTCAAGGACAAGTTAACGGTTTATTTGATTTTTTTTCAACAAGAATGCTGGGGTATTTACGAGATTTATCTTTTGAGGAGTTCGCAGGTATGTACAACGGCTCAGGACAGAAACAAGTTTACGGCGAAAAAATACAAAAACATTATGTGGCATTTAAAAAGATGATGCCTAATTTGGATAACAGTCATTCCTAGGAGGGAATATGAACGTTTTTTCTTTTATAAGTAACATTTTTGAACCCGCAGTAAAATTAATTGATGAAGTACACACCAGTACTGAAGAAAAGCTCAAACTTCAAAGCCAAATTAAGGCTGTCGAAAACGAATTACTTGCAAAGGTAATCGATTATGAAAACCAACTATTGCAAAGCAAAACCGCCATTATTACTGCCGAAGCAACGGGCCAGTCTTGGATGCAACGTAATTGGCGGCCTATTACCATGCTTACATTTTTAGGTCTGGTGGTATTTGACAGCTTTGGCTGGCTGCCTAACCCGCTAGCGAAAGAGGCATGGACGTTACTGCAAATTGGTTTAGGGGGGTATGTTGCAGGCCGCTCGGCAGAAAAGATGACTCAACAATATTTAAAAGCTCGCCCTGCCGAGCCCAAAAATGATATGGCCAAGGGATAAAGCCAATTCACCCAAGGGAATCCCGTAAACCTGCTAAATAACTCACCTATCAGTTAAGAATATTTAGCAGGTTAATCATTCACAATGTGAGATACACCTGAGCAGTCTCTAAACTGTTTAAAAAACCGCCTTGCAATCTCGACATTTAATCTTCAGTTCCGTATGATGCGCGCCTTCGCTTGCTTGATAACCTTATCAGGATGCAAGCCCATCTATTTACTTTATCTCTGGACGACAAACTTTTGATTTCTACTGCAAATATCACCATGCAATTTGGCGCTGAGCCATTGTTCGAAAATATCTCAGCCAAATTTGGCCAAGGCAACCGTTACGGACTGATAGGTGCCAATGGTTGTGGTAAATCAACCTTTATGAAGATCCTTACTGGTGAGCTAGTACCTAGCGCCGGTAACGTGTCGATTACCCCAGGTGATAAAGTTGGAACCCTAAGCCAAAACCAGTTCGCCTTTGAAGAGTTTACTGTTGTCGATACCGTGATCATGGGCGACACCAAACTCTGGAAAATTAAACAAGAGAGAGACGAAATCTATTCTAAGCCAGAAATGAGCGAAGAAGACGGTATGCACGTTGCTGAGCTTGAAACCCTATTTGCAGAAATGGATGGCTACACGGCAGAAGCCCGCGCTGGTGACTTGCTAATTGAAGCTGGCATAGAAGAAGACGCTCACTTTGGTTTAATGTCACAAATTCCCCCAGGCAAAAAGCTCAGAGTATTATTGGCTCAGGCTTTGTTTTCTAACCCAGACATATTGTTATTAGACGAACCTACCAACAACTTGGATATTTACACCATTAATTGGTTGGCTGAGGTACTAAACCAACGTAAATGCACCATGATCATCATTTCGCACGATCGTCATTTTTTAAACTCTGTATGTACACATATGGCCGATATTGACTACGGTGAGCTACGCATATACCCAGGTAACTACGAAGCCTACCAAGCTGCATCTTCGTTAATACAAGAGCAATTATTAACTGAAAATGCCAAGAAAAGTGCCGAAATGGATGAGCTGCAAGCCTTTGTTGACCGCTTCTCTGCTAATGCGTCAAAAGCAAAACAAGCTAGCTCTCGGGCTAGACGTTTAGAAAAAATCACCCTTGATGAAGTTAAGTCATCTAGCCGCCGTACTCCACGTATTGTTTTAAAGCAGCATAAAAAATTACATCGTCAGGCGTTAATTTTAGAGCAGTTAGGCCATGGTTTTGAAGGCGAGTTGTTGTTTAAAGGTGCTGACTTAATTTTAGAGGCTGGAGCAAGGCTAGCTGTTATTGGTGAAAACGGTGTGGGCAAAACCACGTTTTTACGTTGTTTAGTTGACCAATTACAAGCGAAAGAGGGGGTAGTTAAATGGTCTGAAAATGCCACTATTGGCTATTGCCCTCAAGATAGCACGGCTGACTTTGCAGAAGATTTAAGCCTGTTTGATTGGATGTCTCAGTGGCGTACCCCCAAACACGACGACTTAGCAGTAAGAGCCATGTTAGGTAGTTTGCTTTTCAGCGCAGATGACTTTAACAAAAAAGCCAAGGTATGCTCAGGTGGTGAGAAAAACCGCTTATTGTTTGGCAAGTTGATGATGTCTGATATCAATGTACTGATAATGGACGAACCCACAAACCATATGGATATGGAAGCCATTGAAGCACTTAATAACGCCTTGAAAAAATTCGACGGCACCTTGATTTTTGTTAGTCATGACAGACAATTTGTGTCTTCACTTGCAACTCGAGTAATTGAAATAAACAATCAAGAAGTGATTAACTTCCAAGGTACTTACAACGAGTACCTAGCCAGCCGTAAAGAAGCTCAAGCAAAAGCTTAAGACTACATGAGCTCATATCCGAATAATTGGGTATGAGCTGACTTTTTTATTTTATGGTGCAATGAAAAGCTTCTGATACAAAATTCCCTTCACAGATTTTACACACAGCCCCTGACATAGTTGCAGCATAACTTTTATTTAGATCAATATTAATTATGCCACCTGGCATATGCACATCGATATTTGGATCACATAGCCCTAATGCCCTTGCAACAGCAGCCGCCGCTGTGCTGCTTGAACCAGAAGCAAGCGTGTAACCTGCTCCCCGTTCCCATATCTCTATCTGAATTGCAGACCTGTTGAGAACTTTCATAAACTGTATGTTGGTTTTATTCATAAACCTATTGTCATTTTCAATCAAGCTTCCATATTCTTTAGCTACAGAATCATTAACCTCATCAAGCAAAATAACACAATGGGGGTTACCCACATTCGCTACAAAATATGTAAACTCTCGGCCCTTAACAGTAAGCACTTGAGGTTTAGGGGTTGGCTCCCCAATTGGCTCATGTGTAAACCTAACTTTGCCCATTCCTACGGTTACTGAAAGCCCATCATCAGCAACCAAAGCCTTTACTGCTCCCCCTTAGTTTCTATACTGAACTCCTTATCGAAGACCAATGACTCATCCCACAAATACCTTGAGAAAATTCTTAAACCATTACCACTTTTTTCTGCTTCGCTTGAATCTGGATTAAAAATTCGTAAAGAAAAATCACAGGTATCGCTTTTTTCAGAGCCATAAAGGATACCATCCGAACCAACGCCGAAATGTCGATTACAGATGATTTTAATGTCTTCGCTTGATAATGAAGTGATTAAGTTTTTAGGATCAATGACAATATAATCATTTCCTAATGCGTGGTATTTAGTAAATTTCATTTAATTACTCTAGTTTCCAGTCTATTCACAGTGGGAATATAAGCACTAAGGATTATTATATCCAAAAACCAATTCAATACGATTGTTGGGCATACACCATAAATTGAGTGTGTCAGTACGAACGCCATCAAGTATAGGAGTGATTTTTTACGCAATAAGTTTTTCTATGTACCCCCATAGCTTTTATATTGGACCATTGCATAGCTTACAAATACTAATTAGTCTAATGTCCCGGTATTTTTTACAGACAGAGTGGCTAATGAACCAAGAGAACCAAAACAACCCTTTAATCGATTCTTCACGCCGTAAGTGGCTTAAGTCCGTTGGAATAGGCGCTAGTGCTGTTGCCTTGTCATCTTGTGTTAATTCTAGTGTGAAAGAGCTTAGCGCTGCGGGAATGAAGACTGATCACTTTCCAACGGCTACACCTAACTTAAATGATGGCTTAGTGCGTTTATCATCGAATGAAAATGCTTTTGGTCCTTCTGCTAAAGCTGTTGAAGCAATGAAAGGTGAGTTATTTAACCTTGGCCGCTACGCTGATGCCACTACTAATGTACTTATCAAAAAAATAGCAGCCCAAGAAGGCGTATCTGAAGATCAAATCATTGTAACAAATGGTTCATCTCCAATCTTGTTTGGTTATGCTGACTGGATAGCAAAAAATGGCGGCAAACTAGTTACTTCAATGGCGACATATGAAGGTGTGCCTCGCGGCGCAGCATTTATGGGCGCTGATGTAACATTTGTTCCTTTAGATGCAGATCTGAATTTTGATTTGGATGCTATCGAAGCTGCTGTAACAGACGATACAACTGCAGTTTATGTATGTAATCCAAATAACCCAACTGGAACAGTAGTTGATGCTGCTAAATTAACCGCATTTGCTAAACGAGTTTCTAAAAGATGTCAGGTCTTCATCGATGAAGCCTATATCGAAATGTCTGATGCTTACCCAGCTAACACGCAATCTAAACTTGCTGCAGATGGTTATAACGTAGTTATTTGTCGTACATTCTCTAAAATCCATGCAATGGCTGGACAACGTTTAGGTTACGCTATAATGCCTGCCGACCAAGCCAAATCCATGGGCCGCATGTTACGTATGGGTGGTGTTAACTACCTAGGTCTAGTTGCCGGTATGGCGAGTATGGATGACCACGCGAACCTAAATTCAATGCGTGCCACCATAAAAACCGAACGAAATAAACTGACTACAGCAGCAGAAGAGTTAGGTAGACCGTATGCGAAGAACCCTCAAGGGAACTTCATTTATATGGATACAGGCATGCCCCATGATGAGTTTGCTGCAAAAATGAAAGCTCTTAAAATTAGAGTTGTTGGCAGAACCTGGCCTGGTTACGACACTTGGTCTCGTATCAGTGTGGGTACACCTACCGAAACAGATGCTTGCGTTGCAGCATTAAAAGTTGTTTTAGCGTAAATCGTTTACAATAATAATAATATCTCTTCATATAGACCTGAGTAGCGCTAGCAATAGATATACTGAGGTCTAAATGAAACACTATAGCCCAATCATATGTGATTGGGCTTTTTTTATGCTTATAGTGACTGTTTTAAGTGTTCTATAAACTCAGCTTTAACAGAAATAGTTAGCGTTTCGACTTTTTCTCCTCTCAAAAATTGCTGCATAGTGCTAAGCACCTCAGGTGATGACATAAATAAATTATGTCCCGCATTAACGACTTTTACCTGCGTGACATTACTTAAATGAGCGACTGCTTTTTTTTGCCCTTCAATATAAGTTCTGCCATCTAACGTGCCTGTAAGCAATAGCATAGAAACTTCTGCAGATTTAGGTTGGCGAAAATTATCACCAAGATCTAATCCTTCAACTAACTTGTTTAGGTGGGGCATAGGAAAGTTCAAGAGATCGCCTAACAAACTATCTTCTTTTTGCTGGCGTACTTTCTCCAGACGAGCGTCAGTGATCCCCGATGCAACATCCATGGCCATAGACATCATTCTAAAACCAATTTTTTCGTTATTGAACATGCCTCTTTCGAGTATTTTTGTAATTGACTGATAACTACCACCTTCAATATCTCTGTGAGTGCTTAGTAATAAAGCTAGAAACTCACTAGGATCAGATATAACTCTTGATGCAAGAAACTGCATATGGCGCTTTTGCAATAAAAATGGCATAGGTGATCCATCTTTATCCTTCAAGGTTAATTTAATGGGTTTATCAGCTAACTGTTGATGTACCCTTTGCATACGGCCAACGATATCGCCATATACTGCCAAAAGCTCTGGGTGCTGATTTATTTCCTGTTGAACACGTTTAAAATAAGCACTGGTGTTAACTGGTAGCTTAACTGTTTGATCCATCCCCTCAGCGCTAGCAATCACAACTTTATCTATATGTTCTTCAAACAATGAGATAGCGGCTAGTGCCAAGTGACTACCATAAGAAATACCCCAAAGAGTGACTTTAGGAGCCTTAAAATGTAGGCGTAGGTCATTTAAATCCCACGCATTTTGAACCGTTGTATAACCCAGTACATCTGCGCCTTGCTTTGTCCAGTTAGATACGCACTCCGCGGCTGCTATACGATACCTTTGCTCGACCTGATTGATAGGCACAGCTTCTGTTAAACCAATGGCATAATCTGATACACAATAAGGCATTTTTTCCGATGCGCCTGTGCCGCGCTGATCTAAAGCAATCACATCTGCATGCTCTCGTAGTGCCATAAATAATGGGAAACGACGCCATTTGGCAGTACCAATTCCAGAGCCACCAGGCCCACCCGATAAATAGATAATAGGGGAGCCTTTGAATTTTCCGGTTGCAGGGAACCGCACATAGTTGACCCTTATATCGCGAGAGTTAGCTTTGTTACGGTTCTCGGGAACCATAATATATCCTTCATAGGCATCTGTTTGCTGTCCGTCATTTGCTGTGAATAGTATTGCTTTTTCGTTTTTAAATAATCCGATATTCTCATTGGCATTAACTACATAATTAACCGCAGTAAATATTAGTAACACTAAAATTTTATAGTACATGTGATATACCCGTATTTGATTTAAGATGGCTTAATTGCATCACCTTTTGGCACTCAGGTAATAGGAGGTTTCTGCCAAAGGCCCTTGAATCCTTGGCCTAATGGTTAAGCGGTAGTGTTTTTACGATATTCGGCAGACTGTTTTAATCTGCTAGTCTAAATAGGAAATAAAAATTGCGTTTGTATCACTTCTTTGTTTGTTTATTTTCAACATTAATCTGTCCCAACGTTAGTGCAACTGATTCAGTGTATTCATTAAGCACCCAAACATTCACCCAATGCGTTGATGTGCCCACTTCGATAAACTTTCCAGATTTTTCACAACCCAACTGTCAGCCGGTAAACTTTTGGGAAATCGACCCTCAAGGCAGAAACTTATGGCTACGCACAGACATACCCGACCAAGCTATTTTAGATTTAGATAACAGACCGATTGGACTTTATTTATTAGGTAAAACATCAAGTGTTGTATATTTAAATGGCATAGAAATAGGCAACAATGGGCAGCCAGATATTAATCAGAGTGAAGAAATAGTTGGTAAAATGGACCATGTTTTTTACCTACCAAAAAAACATTTAAAACCAGAAAAAAATGAGTTGGTACTGCACCTTTCAGCTAACCATGGCTATCTTGATCTTACTCGCCCCATTCACTTTTTAGGTTTAGCGACCTACGGAACTAACAAAATATTTATTCAAAAAGGTAGTTCATTAGGCCTAATTTTTATGGGCATGTTTATACTTAGCAGCATCTATTTTGGTAGCTTGGCTTTAATGTCCAAAGAAAAATCAGCCTTAACTTTACTTTTTATGATGTCAATTTTTGTAAGCGCACAACTAGCAGCTGAGATATCACGGGGCGTATTTGATTATAGTTATCCTATGCAAGATATACGATTAATTTGTATCGCTTTATTTGCCATGGGTTTTGGCCTATCGCTACTCGCTTTTTTTAGCCATCAGTTTGCTGGCAAGCATAAGCATCACTGGATATACAGTGGGGCCTTGATTACGATTCTTGCAATGGTTCTCACTCCAGGTTTTGATATCAAAACGGCATTTGCGATCATGCTCCCAGTCATCATATCTTCGCTACTGCTTATCACCACACTAGCAAAAAACTTCAATTGGTATACAGCTAAGTATTTAGTCGTTATGTTCGTTTTTATAAGTACTATTGTGGCTACAAAGCAGTACTTTCACGAATTAGCCTTTTATCTCATTGTTGCGAGTTTACTTACCTACTTATTTTTTCAACAGGCAAAAGATTATTCAAATGAGCTGGAAATCGCACAGGCTGAAAAAACATTACGTGGCAAACTTGAATTGAAACTAGAACAAATGCAGCAACAAAAAAATGCTAATTTCATCAATATCCCCAGTGCCGGAAAACTCGATAAAGTGCCCACTCAAGAAATATTTTATTGCAAAGCGTCAGGAGATTACGTTGAACTAAAGCTGCAAACCAAAGAGGTGCTTTATAGCGGTAGTTTAAAAGCAATAGCAGAACAATTACCGACCACCTTTATCAAAGTGCATAGGTCTTACATAGTTAATCTCGATAAAGTTATCAGCCTAAAACGCGATGGCGAAAATGGACATCTAATATTAAGCAACAAGCTGCAAATTCCAGTAAGTAGGCGAATGTTACCCCAAGTTAAAGAATCTTTAATAAGTCACAGTTAATATTTATTGATAACTAACAAATTCATTTTCAACCAAATACCGTAAACAAAATTAGTAACGAGACTCTTATGCAAAACCACAATGCCTCCCCATTAAACGATTTTATTGAATATCCTCAAGCTGAAATGCTGCTGCGTTCAGAGCAGTTTTATACAGACATAAAACGTCGTCATAGCATTCGCCAATTTAGTGATCGGACCGTTGATAAAGCTATTATTGAAAATTGCTTAAAAGCCGCAGGTACCGCACCTAATGGCGCAAACCATCAGCCTTGGCACTTTGCTGCTATTCATTCACCAGAAATTAAAAAGCAAGTACGAGAACAAGCAGAAACTCACGAGCGAGGCTTTTATGAAGGCCGAGCAGGAGAAGAGTGGCTAGGTGCATTAAAACCATTAGGCACAGACGCAAACAAACCTTATCTTGAACATGCACCTTGGCTCATTGCTATATTTAGTCAAAAAACTAAAGAGTCTGAAGCCGGCCAAAAGCAAAATAACTACTATGTACACGAGTCAGTTGGTATCGCCACAGGCTTTTTGATTAATGCCTTACATCACTCTGGCCTAGTTACTCTAACCCATACCCCTAAACCCATGAGTTTTTTATCTAAAATTTGCAAGCGTCCAGATAATGAACGCCCCTATATGCTGTTAATCGTAGGTTATCCTGCAAATAGTGCGACAGTGCCTCACCACGCTAGTACTAAAAAACCACTAGATCAAATTGCAAGTTTTCTGTGATGGCTATCAAAGTACTTTTAACAGCGTGTATCTTATTGTTTACAGGCCTAAGTATTGCCTGCCCTGAGTGGCACGCTAGTACCGAAAGCAACCAAGTGTCAGGGTGGGATTATCAACTTAATCCTCAGAATATAATGGTTACACCTGATCCTAAAGATAGTAATGCTAGAGTAATAAAGTTAACTATTACCCCAGATTCAATTTGGCCTAATGGTCATACTCGGGCCGAAGTAAAGCACAACGGCTGCGCAACAAACGAGGGGGATACTAGCTATTTTTCTTGGGAGTTTTATCTAGACAGGCCCATCAAGATAACTAACAACATAGCCTACTGGGAAACAGACAAAACCTATCAACAAAGTATGGGATTTTATCTCAAGCCAGAAGTTAAAAACGGACATCCAATTACAGAATTGACATTTTTCAGTAGCCACCCAAAACGTCAGATACATTGGCAAAAAGCTGTTGAAGTAGGTAAATGGCATAGAATAGATATGGCTTTGACCTGGTCTGAAAACAAACAAGATGGACGCATTAGCCTGTGGTTTAACAACCAAGCAGTGATTACCAAATTAGCGGCTGAAACCAAACCCGATGCTAACCCATTATTCATACAACTTGGTTTACATAGAAATCAATCAGACACACTGGTAGATACTATCTATCTACGCAATGCCAAAGAGACGAGCTCTTTGGCACAACTGTTAACGGTTAAGTAAAGTTTATTTACAAGCCACACTTGGGCTACTTTGCTAAATCGACTTCTCGGGCGGTTTTAAAATCTGAGGGCATTTTCCACTTTGGCCAAGCTCTTGAGTTGGCTAACTTTTCAGTAATATTTACCATCAACTCAATATCTTGCTGTACACCACCGAGTGACCAAGCAGCAGAGTAATCATCGGCAGCTTTATGATATTTATGGGCAATATAATCAGGATCGGTATCTCCTAAACTCATAAACAACAAACTTGGTACGCCTTGTTTAGCCATAGAAAAATGATCAGAGCGGAAGAACAAACCATTTTGAGGACGAGGATCAAGTTTCACCCTACGGTTTTGTGCAGCGGTTGCGTCAGCTAGATAATCTTCCATTTCTGATAAACCATCGCCGTACTGCAGAATATAATCCACCTTATCAAGCACGTTCATGCCATCTATATTTAACAAGGCCACCATATCTTTAGTGGCAATGATTTCGCCTTTTGAAAACTGTTCTGACCCAATTAAACCGGTTTCTTCTGCGGTAAAATTAATAAATAAAATCGAGCGTTCAAAAGGGTTAACCTTGTGCTTAGCCATTAATATTCTGGCCATTTCTAACGTGCCCGCTGTACCCGAAGCATTATCAACCGCGCCGTTATAGATAATATCTCCTTGAGGTGTACTTTTGGTACCAAAATGGTCCCAGTGTGCCCCAGCTAAGATATATTCGTTGGGGTACTTACTGCCAACAATTTTGGCAATAACATTATGCGAGGTAGCATGGCTAATCTCATTCTTTAGAGTCAAATTAGCTGTTTGCTTTAACGTCACGGGGCTAAAAGATTTTGTTAAAGCCTGTTGCTTAAGTGCTGAGTAACTAAGGCCTGATTGTTCGAAAATTTTCTCAGTAGCGGCTAACTGCAGCCAGCCCATAATAGGTAACTTAGAGACGTTATTCGCGTCATCTACTAGCGTATATTTACTGCCCGTGTTAGAACTTTCGACGACACTCCACGGATAAGCTGCAGGTGCCGTTTCATGTACAATTAATACCGCTTTTGCTCCTTGGCGGGCTGCTTCTTCATACTTGTAAGTCCAGCGACCATAATAGGTCATCGCATTACCAGTAAATAAATCAGGGTTTTGAGTAGCAAAGCCAGGATCATTCACCAATACAATAACGGTTTTGCCTTTTACATCGACATCAACATAGTCATTCCAGTTGTACTCTGGAGCGTTAATGCCATAGCCCACAAATACCAAAGGCGTGTTATCTAATTCAATTTTTTCGCTAATTTGCTCAGTGCGGGCCGTAAAATCAGCGCCAGATTGCAAAGATAAGTCGCCAATTTTCAACATAATATTTGGGTCAGGGGTAATCTGCGCCATAGGCACAGCTTGATAGTAATGCCCTAATGGTGAAGTACCGACGCGGTTAGGGTTTCCCCCCACTAAGCCTATTTTTTGGTACTCGTTCGCCAAATATTCAATGGTGAGAGCTTCACCTTTTGTTAAAGGTCCGCGACCTGCAAATTCGTCAGAAGCGAGTACTTTAATATGCTGAGCTACGCTAGGTAGATCAACCTTATATTTGTTAGACTCTGCAAGAGTATAAAAATTAACCAACATAAAGAAAAGTACCGTTATAGGTTTAAACGTGACAACACAAAAGCGGCGAAAGAGTATAGGTGACATTTAAAGTGTCTCTTAATTATAATGAGACAAGTTTATCGCAGTTGCTTTTACACTTCTAAAGAAAACCGCACTTACCCTACACATTAGAACACGAGACATACATGAAGCTGAATTTTCATAAATCATTCTGGGAAGCTCCCTGCACTACCGAACAAGAATTAAAAGCTTTAGTAGAGCGAACCCATGCAGACGGGTACCAAGGTACTGAATTATTTCTCCCGTTTTTTGGCTTTGATGCAGAATTCACATTAGCTGCCCATCGCAAACATTTTCTGAATATCATCACGGGGATAGCAACCGAAGGTAATAATGTCGCAGAGCATCTAAAAAGCATGGAGACGCAAGTAGAAAGAGCACTATCGTTTAACCCTATACTTATTAACAGCCACACCGGTAGAGATATTTTTAGTTTAGAAGACAACCTACAACTGTTTGAACACGCTCTAGAATTAGAGCAAAAATACAAAGTTATAATTACCCATGAAACCCACAGGTTTAGACCTACCTTCAGTACATTTGAGACTGAAAAAATAGTCTCTGCCCTACCAGAATTAAAATTAAATTTAGACATCAGTCACTGGATGGTTGTGCACGAGTCTGACTTAGGGGATCAATTAGCTAGGTTAGAAAAAATATTTCCTCACGTGCATCATATTCATGCTCGAGTGGGATTTGAAGAAGGACCACAGGTAACTGACCCACAAGACTCACTCTGGGAAAGTCACGTAAATAATCACGTGAACCTATGGCAAAATGTGATAGATTTCGCCCAAAAGCGCCAGCAATCATCTTTCACCATCACACCAGAGTTTGGTCCATTTCCTTATGCCCATGTCCAGCCACAATCACATCAGCCTATTACTGATATCTGGAAAGCAAATAACTTTATGAAACAACATTTGCAAGACAAACTGATTTAAGCGCTAAAGTTTAGAAAATAGTCCGTTACTGTGACGAACTATTTTCAAGTTAGGGAGGATTAACTTTAGATTTAACCGAGGCTTTTAAGTTGCTCGACAATATCGTCTGGCTCAGAACGGTTGCGATAATCAACATCCACAAAGCGCCACACTATATCGCCCGCTTGATTAATAATAAACGTAGCAGGAATAGGTAAAATACTGCCATTACCATTGTTAATTTTTTCAAGATCTAGGCCGCGGTCATTCTTCATGTGCTCAGTAAGTACTGCTGGCACTTGCCATGCCACACCAAAGGCTTCTGCTAATTTGGCATCTTGATCAGACAAAACTGGGAAGGTAAGCTCTTGTTTTTCAACAACACTTAATGACTCATCTGGCACCTGAGCACTAACTGCCACCAGCTCGGCATTAAGCTCATGTATTTCAGATAAGCGCTGACTCACGGCTCTTAATTGCAAGTTACAATAAGGACACCAACTGCCCCTGTAAAAGGTAACAACCAGAGCCCCTTTATCTAGCAAATCACTAGACTTTACCTGAACACCATTTGCATCAGGTAAAATAAAACTTGGGGCTTTACTACCAACTGTTAAAGCACTGTCACCTTGTTTAAATGCTACTGCATCTGCTAAAAGCTTATCTACTTTCTGGGCGAACTCAGGGTTACCTTGGCGGGTTTTGTCGATTTGTGCATTTGTTTGACTTCTAAGACTTGTCATTAGTTAACCTGAACATTTATTTTAAGGAAAATTGGAGGCTGATTTGAAATTAGAGAACCTCATTCAAACTAAGGCGTCTGACTACAAAGACCACCCAAAGTTCTATATTGGGAGGCTTATAAGTAGAGATTGTATTGCTATAGAATGATTTAAAGTTCGAGTCAGCGAATCTACTTAGAATCAATCAAAACATTAAGCCATCTTAAGGATTGCTCAGGTACCAACCAAGAAAATTTGAGTTAGGCCTAAAGTGAATCGACCATAAACCCCCAACCATCACTCACGCCACCGTATTTATTGGCTATTCCGGCAAAAGCATACTCAGCCATGGTTATGGATTTGTGGGTGGGCACCATTTTTCGGGATACACATACTGATATTGGGTCAAGATCTACGTATATATCGACTTCAACATCTAAAAATATTTCTACTACCTCATTAGCCATACTTTTTGCTGATTGTTCATCTTCAAACAAGTGGCAAAAATCCACTACCTACTCTTTATCTAGATCAACACCGCTATCTTTAAATTGCTGTAAAACCTGTCCGTTGGCATCATTTGGAAAATCCCTTGTTTGTGCACAAGCAGTTACAAATAAAACCATGAGACTAGAAAATATAATACGTATCATAAAACGCCTAAAATTTAGTTTATAAAACTATAGAAAATGGCGAACAGAATATAACTTTACTCTACAATACTTCACCAATGTATTTAAATGGGACTTATCATGAAAACAGGGACAAAGTGGTCACTCAGAGTTTTTTTAACACTGTTAATTGTTGCAGCAGTTAGTTGGTGGGCAGTGGGCCCAGATTGGCGAGCCTTTTTGTCCGACCCACCTACAGATACAAGAATTCTTTTTTGGAGCCAAAGTCAACGAGACGAGGGCTTTAAGCTGCTCGATCAATTGCCTTGGTTAGTAAAATCACGAGACATCACACCCAGTAAAAACGTGAGGCCTTTACCAAAGGGAGAAGCCATTTCATTAAGCCAAGATATTAATGCCTTTTTTGAAGAACAAAGTTTATCTGGCGCATTAATTTTACATAAAGGCAAAATACGCTTCGAAAAATACGGTTTGGGGCACTCTGTAGACAAACGTTGGACTAGTTTCTCAGTGGCTAAATCTTTTACGTCAAGCTTAGTGGGTATTGCCCTAAAAGAAGGCCATATATCAAGTCTTAACGACAAGGTATCTCAATACATTGTTGGACTAAAGGGCTCAGCCTATGACGATGTCACAATTGAACAATTACTGACAATGACATCTGGCGTAGCATGGAACGAAAGCTACACTGATCCAAACTCAGACGTATCACAATTTAACTTGCACCAAGCTGAAGATGGTTTACCTACCATTGTTAGTTACATGCGCCAACTCAAAAGAGCCCACCCACCTGGTGAAAAATGGAGTTACTCTACTGGCGAAACCAACCTAATAGGTATTTTAGTTGAACAAGCAACAGGCCGTAATCTGGCCGGTTATCTTACCGAAAAGATTTGGCAACCCTTTGGTATGGAAAATAAAGCAAGCTGGTTATTAGGCGCAGACGGCTATGAAATTTCCGGTTGTTGTATTCAAGCAAGTTTACGTGATTACGCACGTTATGGCTTATTTATCTTAGAAGGGGGCACCATAAACGGTGAATCGGTTTTCCCCGATGACTGGTTGGCAAAAGCCACAAATAAGCAAGTCGATATAGGCCGAGATGGCAAAGGTTATGGATATCAATGGTGGACATTTAATGATGGCAGCTTTACCGCCAGAGGCATTTTTGGGCAAACCATTTTTATTGATCCTAAACATGATTTGGTCATCGCTTTTAACGGTAATTGGTTACACGCCAGCGATCCCATATTAAATGAAAAACGCTTTAACTTTATTGACCTAATCAGGGCGTCAATAGATGCAGAAGCTAATTAGTGAATACATTTGCGCCCGAAGATCTAACTCCTCGGGCAAGTCTACTGCCCTGCCAATAAGTTGCAGTAGATTATCCAATACCTATTTTAGTAATGGCTTAAGCGCAAATTAAAAACTTGAGAGTTTGCTAATCATGGCTTAATTTGTCAATTCATCGATAACCGCTCTTGTTTTTCTGCATTAATCGACTTAATCACTAACTCACGATTATGCAGTAGCAAGGGATTGGTATTATTCATCGCGATAGCTTTATCATAATGATATTTAGCTTGAAGGTATTCTCTTTCGCTATGAAGAAGTTGAGCTAATGTTACGTGAGCTCTGTATGAGTCGGGATTAAGACTAACAACTTTATTGAAATCTCCTATGGCATTTTGTGTTTCTCCTTTTGCCATAAATACAATCCCTCTATTGAAGTAAACGTTTATCTCAGACTCTCTGGGTAGCCAATCACTGAGTAAAACAGTGCTACATGAAGCTACATTTGCTTTATCTACCGACTCTTTATGTTCGACTAGTTGGGTTTGTAAAAAGCAGTTGTCTAGCAAATCATTCATTTGCCCTACCGATAGGTGATTACCAGCAAAGGCTAGGTTGCTATAAAATACAACAATAGACAATATCCCAAGGCATAGCGTTTGTGTTGAGTAAGTCATAATAAAATTCCTAAAGTATGTGTCAGTTAATTACAGATAGTTGAAATAAATTCACATTCACTTTAGGTAGTAGAATTTTATGTAACGCTCGGTGAGTAGCAAAACCAGCAACCGAACGTTCGTTTACAAGCAATTCAGCTAACCGAACCTTTTTTACCAAGAAAAATAATTAGAAACTAGAATAAACGAATGGAAGATGGCATAAACAATTCAATGAATAATTCATTTCTACGACAGAGAGCCGTGCAGTGTTTTCGTATGTATTAAATTTTTATGATTTTATGGTATTAACAACTGCAGTAGTTGCGTCACTTTATATTATCCCTCTACTCATCAAACGCGATAAAACATCTAGTGACTTACTACTTTGTTGTTTTCTTCTTAGTCAAGGCGCTATATCTGTAAATATCGTTTTGCTATACAACGAAACTATTGGCCCTCAAACTTTAAATACACTTTACCCATATCATGCTGTTTTATTAACGTTGCTATATGGCACCCAAGGCTTTTTACTACTTTGTTATAGCAAAGCAATGATTGGAGAACCTATAAAGTTAAATACCAAAATAAATATTGGGGGAGCGCTATTTGTATTACTGATCATAGGCTTCGGAGTTTTTCGCATCATTCAGATTAATGCACCCAGTAAACTTTTTATGCCATGGTTTTGGCTAGTATTACCTTTATCCATAGTGCTTGGTATTAAAGCATTAGTTCGTCTTAAACGTTACGATATTAGAATACGGCAGCGCTTTTCTAATATTGAAAACCTGAGGCTCTCTTGGCTATGGTTTTGCGCCTTAGGTTTCGTTTGTGTATGGGGAATTGTCTTAGCTAGTTCTGTATTTGGTTATTTAGGTAATGTACTAGGCAACCCTACACTGCACCAGTTATCAAAAAATTTAGGGTCTATTAGCAATCTCCCCCCTATGCTATTGATGAGTGCTATGGTGGTATATGGTCAAACCTTGAGGATTAAGGTTAGCGACATATCGAATGACAATAAAGAGGCTCAAACCAAGCCTTACAAAGCAGTAGAAGAGCAAAAATCGAAACTAGAAGATCTTATGTTGAGGGTGAAAATATATCAGGACCCAGAACTAAGGTTAGACGGATTAGCTGATAGTATGGGCCTATCGCCCCGCAGTGTGTCGGCCTTGTTGAATGGTTACTATCAAAAAACTTTCTATGACTTTATTAATTACTATCGGGTGTTAGACGCAAAAAAACAGCTAAGTAACCCCGAATTCAATGACAAAACTATTCAACGGATCTTTGAAGATGCAGGATTTAACAGTAAAACCACGTTCAATACACTATTTAAAAAACTGACAGGCGATACACCCTCAAAATTTAGAAAAGAACACGCCAATACTGGATAGCGTACTGTTACATTAGTAGCTTTACGCAGTTACTTTGAAACCTAGATTCAGTTAATTTCTACAGTACCAAAAAACAAATAACAAGACTCAATATCTTTGACCTCTATAAATTTTTCGCCTGCCTTTTAACAAACTAATTAAGAAAAACTAAGCACCTATCACACCAGGAAAGCCAGAATGAGGCGGTAACGACAATATTTCATTCGCAATTGCTAGCTCATACTTAGCGGCATCAACCACACCACTATCCAAATATCTTGAAGCATTTTTTAAACGCTTGATAACCTGTTGATACCGTAATTGTGAAGCAACATTTGCATCAGCAGCTAGATTGTTTTGCGCTGCGATACGTATATCTTCAACCTCAACAAATAAATGCTTATGGTTTGAATCAGCAAGACTAGAACTAGCATAATTATCGAACTCTTGTACTTCGTTATAAACAAGCGGGCTAGCACCAACAACGCCAACCACAAAAGTACCAGCTACCAGTATTCTAGTAATAATCTTCATATTCACATCTCCTCCAAGGGTTTACATGTAGTGCACTAAATCGAGCTAACACATTAGATATACAAACCTTATTGCAGACGTTATGCCAAATAATGACAGGCTAAAAAGCCATGAAGTGACAGTGAAGGAAATTACTTTAAACAATAAAAATCAATACGTTACAAAAAACAAAAACTAAAACCTTCTAATCCCACAATCAATACAACTAAATCAGCCATGTAATTTTTACGAAGGCTATGAAAATGGTACAGAGGAGAATTAAAAGAGGTAAACGAGTACTTTTTTAAAAGTGACTGCCTTTATAAAAATCGATGGGCTAAAGCCCAACCTACAAGTTGTTTATACACTTTTTTTGATGTGCAAAGCTCATGCTTTTGATTCACGCGACTGAAACTTACCCTAAAAATTCCTGTCCTTGTCGGATGGCCAAATATGGACATCTGGACAAGAGCATCTTTTATAGCATGGATGCGACTTATGCCCGTTTCGACATTAAAGGATAGGAATTTTTAGATTGGATAAGTTTGTGGAGCACGGCTTCTTTTGCTTACTTTTCTTAGCTGTTGAAGAAAAGTAAGCTGGACGAAATGGATTTCGTTTGAAAAAAGCCATGGATGGCATAAGCGCAGCGAATAAGTGTGCGAAGCACATAAGTGAATGCACTGTCGCGCAGCGATGCCCTTAAATCTTTAGGCTTTAGGCTTTAGGCTTTAGGCTCAAAAATCTTAAGCCCAGCGGCCAGCGAAAAAAAGCCCCGCGATAGCGAGGCCCTTAATCAATGTATTAACTCACCGAGTAAGCAACTAGCTTAGCGCCAGTTCAAGCTTACACAATGCAAATCTACATAGTGACGTATTCTTCACCAGACGTAGGGTGAATAGCCACACAAGCGTCAAAGTCTGCTTTGGTTGCGCCCATTTTCATGGCTACGCCAAAGCCTTGTAAGATTTCATCCATACCAAAACCAATACCGTGTATACCTACCACTTTTTGGTTGTCGCCAGCACAAATTAACTTCATGCGTGTCATTTGGCGATGCTTAGTAACGGCCGTATACATTGCCGCAAAGCCTGAGTTGAAGACAGTAATGTTGTCTTCACCGTATTCTGCTTTAGCTTCTGCTTCACTTAGCCCCATAGTGCCAATTGGCGGGTGACTAAATACCACTGTAGGTATTAAGCTGTAATCCATGTGTGCATCAGTTTGGCCATTAAACAAACGTTCTGACAATAAGCGACCAGACTTAACAGCAACAGGCGTTAGCTCAACATAACCAATGTTGTCTCCAACTGCATATACGCCTTCAACACTGGTGTTTTGATATTTATCTACCTTGATGTAACCACGGTCGGTTAACTCAACGCCAATTTTATCTAAACCAATTTTATCGGTAGCTGGCTCACGGCCAATGGCCCAAATCACGCAATCGGTTTCGATTTTATCGCCGCTTGCAAATTCAATGGTAAGCGAACCGTCAGCATTTTTAAGCACTTGGGTAGGTGTTGCATGAGTATGTAGCGTAGGACCATCTTGCTCCATCAGCTCAACTAACGTCTCTGACAACATGGTATCAAAGTTACGTAATGGTGCATGTTTACGCACCACTAAATCTGTTTTGGTGCCAAGGGCATGCATTACACCAGCAAGCTCTACAGCAATATAACCCGCGCCCACCACTACAGCCCGTTTAGGTTGCTCTTCAAGTTCAAAGAAGCCATTTGAGTCAATACCCAACTCTGCACCAGGAATATTAGGCTGAACAGGACGACCGCCCGTAGCGATTAATATGTGGTCAGCTGTATATTGCTTACCGTCTACTTCAACTGTGTTTTTATCAACAAAAGTAGCGAAACCTTTTATTAAGGTGACGCCATTTTTTTCAAAACCACCGCCGTAACTGCCATGAATTCGCTTGATATAAGCTTCACGGCTATCAACTAAGGTTTTCCAATTAAACTTATTAACCGTTACGTCAAAGCCATAATCTGGAGCATATAAATTAATAGCTTCTGCTACATGGGCACCAAACCACATGACTTTTTTGGGTACACAGCCCACGTTAACGCATGTGCCACCTATGGCAACCGCTTCTATTACTGCGGCCTTTTTGCCGTGTTTGGCTGCGCGATTTGCTGATGCAATACCACCGCTGCCACCACCAATACATATAAAATCGAAATCTGCCATAAGTCTGCCTTAATAAAAATAGTAATAAGAAGATAATGCCTATTTGCAAAAAAGAACATCGTATTTTTTCAATTAATATAATCGAGTAAATCAATGTAGGCATTCATATTCTGTAAAAGAACCTTATTAAAACAAATTAATTACACAGAGTTAAAAATTTATACTGGTATCACGGGTCTACTATTGAGATTTACTGTAATCAACCCAACCTTTGAAAGTAACTTAACGTAAAAAGAAGTTTTTATGACGAACCCAATTAACGATTTATCTGGCCTGCCTCAATTTTCTGCCATTAAACCTGAGCACATCCAACCTGCCATCGAAGACGCGATAGCAGCCTGTAAAACTAAAATTTCTGAGTTATTAAGCAAACAAAATTATAGCTGGGAAAGCTTAGTGGCTCCCATCGAAGAAATTGACGACCAGCTAAGTCGAAAGTGGTCACCTGTGTCACACATGAACTCAGTGGTCAGCAATGATGCACTTCGCGAAGCCCACGATGCCTGCTTACCTGCATTGTCAGAATACGGTACTTGGGTAGGACAAAACGCAGATTTATATAATGCCTACTGTGAAATTGAAGCCAGTAGTGAATTTGCTGATTTGTCAGAAGCCCAGCAAAAAGTCATTACCCAAGCGATACGTGATTTTAAATTGTCTGGGGTAGCCTTAGACGATGATAAAAAAGCCCGTTATGCCGAAGTGAAAAGTCGCTTATCTGATTTAGGCTCGACCTTTAGCAACAATGTAATGGATGCCACCTTAGGCTGGCAAAAACATATCACAGACCCAGCAGACTTCGCTGGTTTACCAGAGTCAGCTTTAGGCGCGGCTAAACAATTAGCACAAAGCAAAGAACTTGATGGCTGGGTATTTACATTGGATATTCCCAGTTATTTACCGGTTTTAACCTACGCTGATAATCGCCAGCTCCGTGAAGAAATGTACCGAGCTTATACCTCAAGGGCATCAGAGCAAGGTCCAAATGCTGGTAAGTGGGACAACACCGAGATTATTAACGAAACCCTAACGTTACGCCAAGAGCTTGCAAAACTACTAGGCTTTAAACACTTTGCTGAATATTCACTAGCAAGCAAAATGGCCAACTCTAGCGAGCAAGTTAATGGCTTTTTGATTGATTTAGCCAATCGCTCTAAACCACAAGCACAGCAAGATATTGATACGCTGACAAGTTATGCCCAAGAGCATTTTCAAGCATCAGATTTACAAGCTTGGGATTTTGCTTACTACAGTGAAAAACTAAAAGAGCAAACCTACAAAATATCTGACGAACAATTACGACCGTACTTCCCCCAAGACACGGTGGTAAAAGGCTTGTTCGAAGTTATTTCAAGGCTTTACAAGTTAACTGTTACTGAGCGAGAAGGCGTTGACACGTGGCACAAAGACGTACGCTTTTACGATATCAAAGACGAGTCTGGTGAATTAAGAGGTAGCTTTTACTTAGATTTATACGCCCGTGAGAAAAAGCGCGGCGGTGCATGGATGGATGAATGCCAAGTACGCAGACAAAAATTAGACGATACACAGCAGTTTCCTGTGGCCTACCTAACCTGTAACTTTAGTGGCCCAGTAGGTGACAAACCAGCCCTATTTACCCACGATGAAGTCGTAACCTTATTCCACGAATTTGGTCATGGCATTCATCACATGCTAACCAAAATCAATGTGGGCGGTGTATCAGGTATTAACGGTGTGGCATGGGACGCAGTAGAGCTACCTAGTCAGTTTTTAGAAAACTGGTGCTGGCAGCCAGAAGCTCTAAGCTTTATCTCTGGCCACTATGAAACTGGCGAGCCATTACCACAAACCTTATTAGACAATATGTTAGCTGCCCGAAACTTCCAGTCAGCTATGCAGATGTTAAGACAGCTAGAATTTAGTATTTTTGATTTTAGTCTGCACGAAAACTTTATCGATGCAGAACAAACCAATGTACAAGCCTGGTTAGATCAAGTTCGTGAACAAGTGGCAGTATTGACTCCACCTAGCTTTAATCGCTTTCAAAACAGCTTTGGCCACATATTTGCAGGTGGATATGCCGCAGGTTACTACAGCTATAAGTGGGCTGAGGTATTGTCGTCAGATGCCTTTAGCCGCTTCGAAGAAGAAGGTATTTTTAACCCTCAAACCGGACAAGACTTTTTGCAAAACATACTCGAAATGGGCGGCAGTAAAGAGCCTATGGAGGTGTTTGTCGCCTTTAGAGGCCGCGAGCCCGAAGTTGATGCACTATTACGTCACTCGGGCATTGCCGCATAATTTAGTTTGCCCCCCAAACTAAAAACACTAACTTGCGCCACGCTGTAAACTTAAATTTATAGCGTGGCGTATACCCAGTTACCGCCCAACAGATGTTAAGCACACCATGGAAAATTTAGAAAAATTTAAAGATATATACCAGCGAGCTTGTGAGCGAAAAGGTGGCCCTAAAGTACTAGAAGCTATGTTAGGTAAACCTTTAACGCCTGCAGAATTACAGCAAATTGGTGACGACCGTTTTTTAGCAGAGTTTACCCAAAAAGTATTTCAGTCTGGATTTGTGTGGCGTGTGGTTAGAAACAAATGGCCTGATTTTGAGCGTATGTTTTTTGGGTTCGCGATTGAAAAAATCTTATTGATACCTGATGAAATGCTAGAACAAAAAGCAGCTGACCCCAGCATTATTCGCAACTTCACTAAGGTGAAAACCATACGCGACAATGCACAAATGATTGACAGTGTAGCCCGTGAACATGGCAGCTTTGCTAAGTTTGTGGCTGACTGGCCCAGCGATGATATTATAGGTTTATGGGCTTTTCTCAAAAAGAACGGCGCTAGATTAGGCGGCAACACTGGCCCCTATGGTTTGCGGGCCATTGGTAAAGATACCTTCTTACTCACCAACGATATTGTGGGCTACTTTACCCAAAGAGGCATAATCTCAGGCTCTGCTCAATCAAAACGCTCACTTACCGCGATACAACAATCCTTCAATGAGTTACAACAACAAAGCGGACGCTCGTTACAAGAATTAAGCTTAATTATTTCTAGAAGTGTTGGCGATAATATTCTCTAGTAAGCGACTAGCATAGGTGTCAGTGGATAATAAAATGGACGTACTCTTTTAAGAATTTTATCTTGGTGTATTTGTAAGATCATCTTAGGCAAATTATGCTGCACTTTAAAAAAATCCAGTGGTTAAAAGTCATCACTTACTCCATTGTGCTCAGCATTTCAGTTGTGTTCGTTGTTGCTATTCTAACTTTTAGTTTATTGAATTTGGGGTTTGATTTTACTGAAGACGCAACAATATTTCTGTTGGCTAGCTATTTCTGTTCATTTGCTATTACTTATTTTGCCTATTTTACGTTAGCGAAAAAGCAATTTTATCACCCTTTTCAGCATGCAGTTTTCGTATATATTTTGAATATTGCTATAGGCTTTACGTTAGATTTTCTAATTCCAATCGCTTTGATAACCTGGGAAGTGTTTATTGTTGAGCTATTTGCTTATATAGCTATATTGGTAGTTGCAACCAAGCATGGTAATAAATACCAAAATCGCTATCGTTTTATTGATAATGCGGTCTAAAAATCCCATAAGCACCACTTACATAGTCAGCCTATTTACAAGCCTGTGGGATCAGAACCGTTTAATCAATGAATCTGACACAATAGATTCGAGGTGCGAACAGTTGATTTAAGGAAACATAATGGAAATCAAACCCGCGGATTCAGACGCATGGAACATTGCTGAAGGCAAAGCTAATGGAAAACCTAGCCTTATCCGCTATAGACCAGAGTTAAGACAACTTATCGGCTCTCCTAACTATCCTCAACGGCTTGTTATATTTTGGGATTATAAACAGACGAATGACTCTGGGTTGCCTAGCAACACCCAACTAGATGAAATGAAAATTTTTGAAGATGCAATCGTCGATCCCTTAGATGTCGATCGATTAGCAATATTTGTTTATTCCTACACAAATGCGGGCACCCGCGAATGGCATTTCTATACCGGTAACATTGAAAAAGTAGGAGAAATAATAAATAGTGCGCTATCGAAACACGATAAATTTCCAATCGAATTACAAGTGTGCGAAGACACTGAGTGGACAGAGCTAAAAAAAGTATATGAAATCTGTGAGTAAAAATGCACCTAACAAATCAACTATGCATGAAACGCGAAAAAGCCGCACCTCATATGCAAATCGCTATATGTCTAAGAGAAGGTTATGGCAGCAAAATTAGATGACATTGAGTGGGCAATTGAATTCTCTTCTTCTGGATTGGGAGACCATGAGGCGTATATCAATTTAGATACTGGCAAAATTTATTATGTTGGTGATGCTGTGGAAGAACCGATACCAGATGACCTCTATGAGAGTGATAGATATCTTATGTTACCCAGCAAACAGGATTTAGGATTAAGTAAGCGATTGGCCCTGAGTTTTATTGCTGAGTTGCTCCCCGAAAAATTGGAACTTGGATACGATATTTTTAGCCGCCGCGGCGCATACGCAAAATTTAAGTCGCTGTTAGAATCAAAAGGAAAGCTAGAAGATTGGTATACGTACGAGGAGGCTGCGTTAAAACGAGCGACTATTCAATGGTGTAAAAATAATAATATTAAAATTAACAGCGACACGTAACAAATTTTGCAGAACCCCACTGCAAAGGCGTATATGTTAAACCTAAGGAATCACAAGCGTTTATATGAACCAAGCTGAAATAGAGATAATGAAAAATATAGAAGAATATGGATGTCATGTTACTTCTGTATTTGACCCAAAAGAAGACGATCCTAATTTTACATACACGACAGGTATCACCAGGCAAACAAAGAAGCCTGAATTGATCATACTTGGTCTTAGAAACGACTTAGCATCCTGGATTGCAAATGAATATAATAGCCGAATCCAAAATGATGAAAACTTTTCTGTAGGGGATTTTTATGAGGGGTTCCTTGATGGTTTTGAAGTTTGCTTTAAACCTGTTACGGAAAAGTACAAAGAAGAACATATGCTTTCATGTAATTGGTTATACAAAGGAACTGATTACCCAGTGTTACAACTAGTATTCCCTACTGTGAATGGTATTTGGCCGTGGGAAAAGGAAGCATCAGAAAGTTTTAAGTCTCTTCAACCAAGTTTTCAGCACGTATCAGCATGGTGAACTCTAAACAGTGTATGTAATATCTATTAGGTGTTTACTTGAAGGTTTAACTGGTTATTCTTCTTTTAATATTAAGGGGGCAAGCAGTTAACAAGGCAATAAGTTAGTTTAGAACGAAGTAGCTTAATAAAAGCTACTTGCGCCCTGTAGTCTTTAAGATTGCATGATGACTAATTGAGCTATGACCAACCTATCACCTAATTCAATTAACCGCTTAGAAGTTATGACGATAGGTAACTTGCACGCTTCTTGGTAATTCTGGGAATACCAAGGTAGAGCCAAAGTAGCCGCCTTCAAACACCGGTCGCCAGTTTTTTTCATCCGTTAAATTTTGAACTTCGAAACGTAACTTAGCATGCTGACTTAATGCCACAGTTGTATTGGCGTTTATGGTAATTTGATCACGTATTAACACAGTGGCCAAGTAGTCTAGCGGGTAGCTTTTGCTATAAATTGCCGAGGCTGAAATGTCCCAGTTTTCTGAGATCATCCACCCTGCATTCATCGATACTGTTTGTTCTGGTATGCCCTGCACTCTTTGATTAGACGGAGCAAAACCTGCAAAGTTAGGTGCGCCTATACCTGTGCCTACAATAATGTCTGGGCGTGAGTTATCAAAGGCGTCAGCCACTTGTTGTGAATCTTGAAAACTAGCCGAGTCGTCGTAGCGTGCATCTAAATAGCTATAACCTAAGGTAGCCCAAAGTTTTTGCCCTTGGTACACCACTTGCCCTTCAAAACCTTTTGCCACAATCCCTGAGTTACTGCCGTCTCTGTTACGTAGACTACGGGTTTGTTCAAAAATTGAGGCATCAGCATACCAAGGGTTTTGGGAAGGCGCATATTTAATGCCTACTTCAAACAGCTCATTGATTGTCTCAAAATTTAGTGGGTTAATCTGGTTGTCGGCGCCCAATGCTGTGCCACCAGCAATACTGTTAGATGTGGCTTCGCTGTAGTTGTAACTGGCGTAAGTCACTAAATCATCTTGTAATTTCACGTTAGCGCTTAGGGAGCCTGAGTACAGCCAAGTATTATAGGTATCATGAGCGGCAATTTGCCCTTGTGGCGCTAGAGCATCTTGCGCCGCGACGTCGTAATAGTCTGCACGCACGCCTGCATTAGTGCTAAAGCGCTCACTCCAATCGCTTTGCTGCTCAACAAAAACACCACTTTGCCAAGTGGTGGAGTCAGTGGTATCAGAGGTTGAAAAGTCGTTTATACCATCGCCATCTACATCATAATTAGCTCCAGGGGATACAAACACGCCTGGGCGCAATTCAACTAAGCGGGCTTCTTGGGCTTCGGTTAATGGAATACGGCGCTGCTCTAGGGTGCCCAATAGATCAATGGGTAAATCAGCTTCTGTTGTGAACTGACTGTAGCCCACCACATCGTTATAACGAATATCAAACCCCCAAGTAGTTTGCTGCTGTGGGTTCCAGATAGAGTTTATTTCAATTCTGTTTTGTGCAGTTTTAGCGCCATCTATAATTTCTACAAAACTATTTTGGGCGATTTCTTCTCGGTCTAAATATTGAAAATAACTACGATTGGTTAAACTGTGTATGCTATTTAGCTGACGTTCGTACGTGCTATGAAACAAGTATGTTTGTACATTGTTTATATTGTCAGGATCGGTCAACACTGTACTTCGCGAAATCGGTACTTCACCTGTTGGCGATATCACAGCAAAGGCACCGGGTACTTCTGAACCATTAGGTTGCACACCTTGGCCAGTAATATACAAACCATGGTCTATTAAATTTTGGGTGGGGCGGTTAATACCAGCGTTGTCGGTAAAATCCACATTGTAGTATTCGAAGCTTACATCCCAACTAGACTGAGCGTCTGGCAACAAACGATATGCAACATATACATCCTCACTTTGGTAGGCGCTATAATCGTAAAAACTGCCGTTATCGATTAACTCAATGCTGACACGGGCGCCGCTTTTGCCTTCTTCTATCGCTTTATCTATATCTAACTGACCACGGTAGTGATCCCAGCTGCCAGCACTTACTAGTAAGCTAACATCGCTTCCCGTTAGAGTGGCCGTTTTGTTGTTTAAGTTCACAAACCCACCGTTACGCTGGGTTGTACCAAGCAACACCGAAGGAGCACCTTTCACTATGTCTATTTGCCCTACGCTGTTAAACGACAAAGGAATACCAAAACCATTGTTGCCACCTTGTCGCCGCAGCCCTTCCTGAAATACTTCACCCAACTGCCCACGAATAGTTGGCAAACTCGGCGCACCAAACCCACTAGCAGCGTAAGTATTAGGCACAAGAACAAGCACATCTTGTAAATCATCAATCGATAATTGCTCAAGCATGTCTTCAGAGATAGAGGTGAGGGTTCTTGAGATTTCTGTTATTTGCTTATTTTTTCCAAATGGCCCATCTACTATTGAGTCTTTGGGAGACACAATTAACGATGAAGTCGGTTGTCCATTTACAGTTATATGTTCTAACTCATTATTTGAGTCTTGGGCTGAAACAGCAAAGGCCATAGTTAGGCTGATAGTTATACTCATGCTGCGTAGTCTAGTAGACATGTTGATCCTCACGATATTGATTCGAGCTTAAAGACCTCACGAGTCTAAGTTTTATTACAGTCTATCTTTTCTGATGACCATTTTATCTGTTGGCTGAGTGATTTATTAGGTAAACTATCAAGTGAATATTCTAAAGGAAACGCTATGAGTCCCCAGAGTTACAATGCCGAGCAAGATAATAACGAAACCCCTCCCATCGAGGCGTTATCCGATACTACTCACTTTGGTTTTAAACAGGTTGATACCGACCAAAAAGTGAATATGGTGAAAGACGTGTTTCAATCGGTGGCCGCAAAATATGACATAATGAATGATGTGATGTCTTTGGGTATTCATAGATTATGGAAACGTTACACCATTGACTCTAGTGGTGTTAGAGCGGGTCACAAGGTGTTAGATTTAGCCGGTGGCACAGGTGATTTAACTGCTAAGTTTTCACGAATAGTAGGCGAGTCTGGGCAAGTAATACTGGCTGATATCAATGGTGCTATGCTTAAAGTTGGCCGCGAAAAGCTTAGAGACAAAGGCATAGTAGGTAACGTTGAATATGTACAAGCCAATGCCGAAGAATTACCTTTTCCAGATAATAGCTTTGACATAATCACCATAGCGTTTGGCCTAAGAAACGTAACCGATAAGGATAAAGCATTAGCGTCTATGTACCGCGTTCTGAAACCCGGCGGCAGATTGTTAGTGTTAGAGTTTTCTAAACCTACCCACGACATGCTCAACAAAGCTTACGATATGTATTCTTTTCATTTGCTGCCTAAAATTGGGCAACTTGTAGCAAATGATGCAGATAGTTACCAATATTTGGCTGAGTCGATTCGTATGCACCCAGAGCAAGACGTATTAAAAGAAATGATGGAAAATGTAGGGTTCGAACAAACCACTTATACTAATTTAACAGGTGGGATCGTCGCCCTACACCGTGGCTTTAAGTTTTAGTTATGCCTATTGCACAGTTACTTACATCAGGGGTTGAGCTAGGGTTTAATCAACTTCTAAAGCTCGACTCAGATAGCCAAGCTCGACTAGCCAAATTAAATGGAAAGTCGCTACAGGTCTCAGTAAAAGAGTTACCCTTCCCGTTATTGTTTAACTTTTCTGAACAGGTTGAAGTCGGCGCGGTAATTGAAAGCAACGAACATAATCAAGCTCCAGATTGCTTGATAGAATTAGACATTAACACCCTTCCCAAACTACAAGACAGCAGTCAGTTAACTCAGCTTATTCAACAAAAGAAATTGTCACTCATTGGTGATATCTATATTGCGCAAACTTTTGGTGACTTAATTAAAGAGTTAGATATTGATTGGGAAGAGCAGCTATCAAAGTACACGGGTGATGTGGTCGCTCACCAAACATTTAGCAGTGCAAAGTCACTATTATCACAAGCCAAGCAAGAACTTGAAAAAGCCGCAACAAGTATTGGCAACCGTATGACCCAAGCTGACGCGGTAGCCGTAAAACCCATTGAAATGGCTTTATTTAGCGATCAAGTTAGCGATTTGCGCAGTGATACTGAGCGCTTACAAGCTAGACTTCAAAGACTAGAAAAATCCCTAGACGACTCTAAAGGATAAATACCCCAAGGTGAGAATTTTACGCTTTTATCAGATAAATAAAGTTATGTTAGAGCATGGCTTAGATGAGTTGATCCCTCGAAAATGGTTACCTTGGTACGCAAAATTATGTCGAGCTAGCTTATTTTGGCTGCGCAACAAACACCCAGATAAATCACAAGGAGTTAGAGTTCGACTTGCCTTACAAACCTTAGGGCCTGTTTTCATTAAATTTGGGCAAATGTTATCGACTCGCAAAGATTTATTGGCCGATGACATCGCCAACGAATTAACTATTTTACAAGATCAAGTACAGCCGTTTGACAGCGACATAGCCCAAAACATTATCTGTCAATCGCTCGGCATTAAAGATGTCAGCGAAATATTCAGCTCTTTCGAGAGCAAACCATTAGCATCTGCATCTATTGCTCAAGTTCATGCGGCTAGATTAAAAGAGGGCGATAAAGATGTGGTAGTGAAGGTTATTCGACCTAATATCAAATCACTTATCCAGTCTGATATTGAGCTTATGCAGACCGCTGCAGCGGTTCTTCAAAAGTTGTTACCCGATGGCAAACGTTTACGTCCAGTTGAAGTGATTGCAGAGTACGAACGTACCATTATTGATGAGTTAGACCTGATGCATGAGGCCGCCAACGGCATTCAGTTTAAGGTGAACTTTGAGAACTCACCCGCTTTATACGTGCCTACCATTTATGGTGATTATAGCCGCAAAAGTGTCATGGTTATGGAGCGCATTTATGGTACACCTATATCTGATATTGAACAGCTTAAAGCCCGTAATACCAATATGAAACGCTTGGCAGAACGAGGCGTTGAAGTATTTTTTACCCAGGTGTTTCGCGACAGTTTTTTTCATGCAGACATGCACCCAGGTAATATATTTGTATCTACGGTTAACCCAGACGACCCACAATATATCACTATAGATTTTGGCATAGTGGGCACTTTAAATAGTGAAGATAAACGTTATCTAGCCGAAAACTTCATTGCCTTTTTTAATCGTAATTACCGTAAAGTTGCTCAACTACACGTAGACTCCGGATGGGTTCCATCTAACACTGACATTGATGATTTTGAAGCGTCGATACGTAAAGTGTGCGAACCTATTTTTCAAAAACCTCTCGCTGAAATCGAATTTAGCAATGTGTTGTTGCAACTGTTCAATACCGCCCGCCGCTTCAATATGATCATTCAGCCGCAACTGGTGTTATTGCAAAAAACCTTGTTGTACATAGAAGGATTAGGGCGTCAGCTATACCCACAATTAGATCTGTGGCAAACAGCAAAGCCATTTTTAGAAAACTGGATGAAAGAGCAAATTGGCGTCAAAGCCATGTATCAAAAAATCTCCACCAACTTGCCTTTTTGGTCAGAAAAGATGCCAGAAATGCCAGATCTCATTTATGACTCTTTGAAACAGATAAAAACTCTTCCAGAGCAACAAAGGCAAGAGTTTGAGCGTCAACAACTGGCAGCTAAACGTCAACATACCAGCTCACAATTGATGATGATTGGTACAACCTTTATTTTGGTTGCCGCACTGCTACCCATGTATTTACAGCCATGGTGGCCAAGTGCATCTTGTGGGGTGATAGGCTTAATTAGTTGGATTTTAGCTTGGCGCGCGAAATAAAGAATCAAATTAGATGATGCCGTTCGTCCTCTATTTTCTGGCTAGAGATTCACAATATTCTATACAAAATCATGTTTTTCCAAAATAGCCTTCG
Source organism: Paraglaciecola sp. (assembly GCF_039942875.1). Classification (GTDB taxonomy): domain Bacteria; phylum Pseudomonadota; class Gammaproteobacteria; order Enterobacterales; family Alteromonadaceae; genus Paraglaciecola. Next base: position 25,332 of record NZ_JBDVBQ010000016.1, on the reverse strand, counting down.
ACTCTTAAAGCCACCCCGTAAGAAGCTGAAAAGTGTTCGTCTCTACGCCATAAAACAAAGGGCTCGACTTCATAAAAAAGCCATGTTCTCAGGGCATTTTTACGCCACCGCATACTCACCAAATACTCTTCTAGTCGAAAGTTAGGACGGCTAGTACCTTCAAAGTAGACCCCAGTTATAAGTGCATTATGTTCACTAAATTGCGTTAACTTTTGCAGGCTATGCAGCCATCGCCAATCATTACTTCGGTCCCTAAAATAATAATGGTTATTAAATCTGTACATAGCGTTTTTAGTGGATTTATAAGCAAGCTGCCAAGCAAAATCAGCCCCTAAGCCATCTCGGCTATATAAATAAGCTGACGTTTCCCAGCGCAAACTCGCTTTATCTGATATGGGTATTGAATTTCGAAACGTACTTTTTGTAAAAGCTTGTAATCTGCGACCTATGCCTATTCGATGGGCTAAACCTTTACCCGGAGTTCGTTGCCAACGTAGCGCTAAGCTAACGCGATTTCGTTCTCGAATATTATTATTTACGTCACTTAACAGGTTGTCATCTGGGGATTCATCGTCATAGTCAGATAGAACGACATCAACACGATTTTTGAGATTGGGTAATTTTACTCTTAATTTAAACCTGGGTTTCACCTCACTGAAGTCTCGGCTTCTCGGCTCCCAACCAAGTCTAATTCGCGCCTCTCCTCTTGCCTTTTCTGTGGTATCAAAGCCTTCTAAAGCAAAAAAATCATCAAACCATAAAACGCTATCGTTAACTGAAGACGCTATGCTTTGGTGCATAGCATCTAGCCAAGGATAAGGTTCGAGCTGCTCTTCAGCGTAAGCACTAAAACCAAGTAAGGTAAAAAAAGAAACAATAATAGTATTTTTAATCACACTTTCTCTCAATACAAGATATACGTTATGTGACTTAAAAGTTGATAATTAGTGTACCCATATATTACCTAAATGACCAAACAAGGATTTTGTGCTATCAAATCCAGTGACCTTTTCATTTAGCTACGTATAATAGGGAGAGATAAGTCTTAAGGAGTCTATTTATGTTTGGTATTAGTCCTATGCAGTTAGGGATCATCTTAGTAATCGTTATTTTATTATTTGGAACAAAAAAATTGCGCGGTATGGGTGGCGATTTAGGTTCAGCTCTTAAAGGCTTTAAAAAAGCTATGAGCGATGACGACAAAGAAAAAGAAAAAGACGCTGACTTTGTTGCTAATGAAAAAGTAGAAAACAAATCTAGCGAATCAGCTGACAACACAGTGCAACAAACAAAAAGTGAACAAAAAGAGCACAATTAATGTTTGATATTGGCTTTTTTGAAATACTCTTCATTGCTGTCATTGCGTTAGTGGTGTTAGGCCCAGAAAGGCTACCTGGAGCTATACGTTCTACTCTCAAAACAGTTCGAGGTATTAAGGGTATGGCTAATGGCTTTCGTCAAGAAGTTGAACAACAGTTTAAAATTCATGAGCTCCACGAAAATCTAAAAAAAGCTGAAGAGCAAAGTTTAGAAAATCTATCTCCGGAGTTACAAAAGTCTGTTGACGAATTACGTGACGCCGCAAAATCCGTACAAAAACCCTATTCTAAAGAGTAACCAGAATGGCCGACCAAAATAGCTTAGTTACCCACCTAATTGAGCTTAGAAGCCGCGTTTTAAAAGCATTTTTAAGTGTTTTCTTTGTGTTCTTATGCCTTGTATATTTCGCTCAAGATTTATATCTATGGATTGCCACTCCCTTACAAGAAGCTTTGCCCGATAATGCACAAATGATAGCGACAGATGTTGCATCTTCGTTTTTCGCGCCCTTTAAGCTCACCATGGTGTTATCGTTTTTTATAGCCATTCCTATGGTGCTATATCAAATTTGGGGGTTTATCGCGCCCGGATTGTATAAAAATGAAAAACGATTAATTGCGCCTTTGCTATTTTCGAGCACCTTATTATTTTATTTAGGGATGGCTTTTGCCTACTACGTTGTTTTTCCCCTCGCGTTTGCATTTTTTACAAGTGTCATACCGGAAGGCATAGTCAATAACACGGACATAAGCAGCTACTTAAATTTTGTATTAAAAATATTTTTTGCGTTTGGATTGTCTTTCGAAATCCCCATAGCCATTGTTTTAATGTGCTGGACAGGAATGACAACACCCGACTCCCTTCGAGAAAAACGTCCTTATGTGATTGTTGGGGTATTTGTCCTTGGTATGTTACTCACGCCACCAGATATCATTTCACAAACACTCCTTGCAATTCCTATGTGGATATTATTCGAATGTGGCGTAATTGTGGGCAGCATATACACCCGTAAAAAGAAAGAAGACACCCCAGAGGAACAAATATGAAGTTGTTTACCGCCATTGGAGCATTATTATTTATAGTTAGCTTTGCTGCTTCAAGCAATGAATTAATAAATAACTTGCAACACTGTAAGCAAGTTGAAAATGCACTCGAAAGGTTAGTGTGTTTCGATAAAGTCAGTAAAAATCTACCCACAACCTACCAAGAATTAAAGCCAATAGCGGGCGTAGAGCCGCACCCACCCACAAAACAACAACCAAAGTTAGAGGATAAAATCAAGCAGTTTGGAGTCGAGCACAAAGCGGATACCAGCGATTTACCGGCTACGATTAGTGCAGTTATCACATCAGTTAAGCTAGGACCCTATAAAAAATATGCAATCCAATTAGATAACGGGCATATATGGAAACAAACAGATGACAAACGCTTAAAATTATCAAAGGGCGATAATGTAATAATTCAAAGAGGTGCACTTAATTCTTTCTTTATTAAAAAAGACGGAATGAACACGCGAATACGGGTAAAACGAGTAAAATGACCTATGAGCTGGATTGATATTGGAGTCAACTTAGCTGATTCAAGATTAGATGCTGAGCCAGTTATACAACGGGCCATTAATGTTGGAATTGAAAAATTAGTTATCACAGGGACGAGTATTCAAGCTAGCTACGACGCTTTAACATTGGCTAAAAATCATCCAAAAACCTTGTACACTACAGCAGGCGTTCACCCCCATCACGCAAAACACTTTAACCATCAAACTCGTACTAATTTAGAAAAGTTAGCTAATGAAAAGCAAGTTGTAGCAATTGGTGAGTGTGGCTTAGATTTCAATCGCAACTTTTCTACACCAGCACAGCAACTCCATGCATTCGAACAACAATTACAATTAGCTAGCGAATTAGGCTTGCCAGTTTTTTTACATGAAAGGGACGCATTTGCAGAGCAAGTCACATTACTTAAAAAATACCGTAGTGAATTAGTCGGTGGCGTTGCCCACTGCTTTACTGGTGACTCAGAACAAATGGCTCAATACTTAGATTTAGACCTATATATAGGCATTACTGGTTGGGTTTGCGACACCAAAAGAGGTCAGGCTCTTAGAAACGCAGTTTCTTCTCTGCCCTTAGAACGATTACTAATAGAAACGGATGCCCCTTATCTACGCCCTAAAGGTTTACCCAACAACCGAAAATTAGATAAAGGTAATAACGAGCCTGCTTATTTACCGTTTATTGCGGCTGAATTGTCGAACCTAATGGGTGTTGAGCAGCAGGCACTACAACAAACTTGTTACGACAACACCCATAAGTTATTCAATAAAATTAAGATAGGTATCGATAGTGAGCACTAGCATTCTAGGTACCAAATTATCTGTAAATGGCTCAATAATACTAGCTGGCTTTTGTTGCTTACTAATGTTTATTACTGCAAATGCTCTGATGAGTAATAATGGAAAAAAAGAAGTAAGAATAGATAACTTACATTACCTTGTTGACTCAGCACATGACATTGATATTAGCCAAGCCCTCAACTTTGAAACAAAAGATTGGCAGACTAATGTCACAGACATCTACTCCCCGGCCATGTCGGACGATATACACTGGTTAAAATTTACTATCCAAGGTAGAGAGGCGTTAGGTCCTAAACTATTAGAGATAGATAACCCATTTTTAAATCGAGTTAATGTCTGGTTTGTACAAAAAAATAAAATACTAAGCCATCTAAGCACAGGTGATGAACAACCTTTTAGTGAAAGGCCGATTTTACATGAGAACTTTGTTTTTTCAGTGCCGGCAACCACAGGTACTATCGATGTTTACGTTAGCGCCTATTCAACAGGGTCCATTCGCCTGCCAATATACCTGTGGCCAGAGAAGATGTATTTGAGTTACGAAACTAAAAGTGCCATCACCATGGGGGTGTTTATTGGCTTGATGTTAGCTATGGGAATTTGCAGTTTATTCTGCTTTGTCGCCACTAAAGCCTTACCGTTTCTAATTTACAGTGGCTATGTTGGTAGCTTGGTACTTACCATTACCACCTTATTTGGCTTAACATTTCGATACCTTTGGCCTGAATCCACTTTATTTCAACAAGATTCATTGGCACTTTTCGCCTCATGCTTACTTTGCCTATCTACTATTTTTTGCGATCAATTACTCAAAGTAAAAGTTTACAGTGCTCAGTTAAGCAAACTTTTAAGAGTTATTGCTACAATCTTTATCATTGGCGCGGGTGTGAGTTTCTTCATACCTTTACCTTTATTTATCGATGCTTTTCTATCAATGACACTAGTAAGCGGCTTAGTTGTATTTTTGACTGGTATTTGGTTGTGGAAAAAAGGCTCAACCGTCGCGCACTATTACACCCTTACGTGGGCTATGTTGTATCTTCTAGGCCTAGCAGTTGTTTTAGACAATTTAAATATAGTGAGCTTTAGTTTATCGCCCACTCACTTTTTAATGTTAGGGGCAACGATAGAGACTATATTTTTAGCCTTGATTCTAATTATTAGCCATAACAAGCAGAAACAAGCTGAGCTAATTGAACAAACCGAGCTGTTAGATATAGAACGACAAACCCGTAACACCGAAAAAGAAGTATTAGAACAACAAAAAACAGCTACCGAAGAACTTGAGTACAAAGTACAAGAACGTACTTTAGAATTAGAAATCACTCTAAGAGAACTTTCAGAAAAAAATCAAGAGCTAGAGAAGAAGAACACCTTAGACTCATTAACCGGAATTAGAAATCGTAGTTATTTTGATAAAAAATACCAGGCAGAACTTCGTAGAAGTAAACGAGAACAAACTCAACTGTCCATTGTTATGTTAGACATAGACCATTTTAAAAGTGTCAATGACATTCATGGTCACTTGATGGGAGACGAGTGCATTAAAGTAGTAGCCAATATTTTGAAACAATCATTAAAGAGGCTTAGTGATGATGTTTGCAGGTATGGGGGTGAAGAATTTGCAATGATATTACCTAGTACTGATTTAGAAGGGGCTTTAGCTCTGGTTGAAAAAATACGTATAGAGATATCAAATACAGAGATTGTATTAAATGAAGCCTCAGTAAAAGTAACAATCAGTGCCGGTATCGGTACTGCAACAGCGGAAGTGACCATGAATGAAAAGAGCATTTTGGCACTGGCTGATCAACAATTATACAAGGCAAAAAATGCTGGCCGCAATCAAACGATTGGCAGCTATTTGTCTTAGCCAACTTACGTAGGTACACACATGTTTGAACAATATCCTCAAAGCCGTATGCGTCGAGTGCGTAAACAAGCTTCAACTCGCAATTTAGTAGCAGAAAATCAACTTTCGACTAATGACCTGATTTATCCGATGTTTGTATTGGAAGGCGAAAACCAAAAACAAATAGTGCCTTCTATGCCAGGTGTTGAACGAATGTCTATCGACCTGTTAGTTAGAGAAGCTCAGGAGCTACTAGAGCTTGGTATTCAAGGCGTTGCTTTATTTCCGGTAACACCGCCAGAAGCTAAATCGCTGTGCGCCAGTGAGGCATTTAATCCCCAGGGATTAGCACAAAGAGCAGTACGAGCTCTAAAGGCTGCGGTGCCAGATATAGCGATTATTACTGATGTTGCATTAGACCCTTTCACCTCTCATGGTCAAGATGGACTTATTGACGATACTCGCTACGTGCTTAATGATGAAACCATAGAGGTGTTAGTCAAACAGGCTTTATCACATGCAGAAGCAGGGGCCGATATTGTAGCCCCTTCAGATATGATGGACGGACGCATAGGTGAAATTCGTAAGGCACTCGAAGAGCAAGGTTATATAAACACTTGTATTATGGCCTATTCAGCTAAGTATGCATCTAGCTATTACGGCCCATTTAGAGATGCGGTCGGCTCAGCAAGCAATATTAAAGGTGGCGACAAAAAAAGCTACCAGATGGACCCCGCCAATTCCGACGAAGCATTAAGAGAAATCGCTTTAGATCTTCAGGAAGGGGCTGACATGGTGATGGTGAAACCAGGCATGCCTTATTTAGATATTGTAAGACGCTGTAAAGACGAGTTTAAAGTCCCCACTTTCGCTTATCAAGTTAGCGGTGAGTACGCCATGCACAAGGCTGCATTTGCTAATGGCTGGCTCAATGAAGAACAGGTAATACTGGAGTCATTGTTAGCATTTAAACGAGCAGGAGCTGATGGAATTCTGACTTACTTTGCTAAACAAGCTGCGCAATTACTTAAAGGGTAATGATTAAAGTTTTGATGCATCTAGTAGCTAAACGAGCTTTCAATTTAAACATACGAATAGCTCCTACTTTAACCCCATAACATTGTCACTTTTTTTATTGTTCTAAGAGCGTAATAAAGTCATATTTAGGCATTGGGCGATGAAAATAATAACCTTGATACGCTGTAATGTTTTTAGTTGCCAAATATGCAAACTCATCACTGTTTTCAACACCTTCAACAATACATTCCAAAGAAAAGTGTTCGCAAATATCTATGATTGAATCGACGATAACGTGATTTTTATTGGTTTGGTCAATATCTATAATAAAGCTTCTATCTATTTTTATAGTTTGCAATGGCAATTGATGTAAATAAGATAAAGAAGAGTAGCCACTACCGAAGTCATCAAGCATAGTCACCACACCTTTATCTTTTAAGTACTTCATTTTTAGAATAGTTAAATCGATATTATCGATCACCACTCCCTCTGTAACTTCCACTCTAATTTGACGACTATTTATACAATATCTATTAAGCGCACTCAGTAAACTATCGGCAAAATTATGATGAATAAACTGGCGAGGGCTAACATTAACGCTAATATATTTGAGTGCGTCATTTGACGCTACAGAACTCAAGATTTGGCAAACTTGTTCCAAAACCCAACTCCCAATATCTAGTATTAAACCAGACTCTTCCGCAATAGGGATAAACTCGTCAGGACCTACTCGTCCTAAGCTTTGATTAGACCATCGTATTAAGGCTTCTGCTCCAAGTACTTTCCCATCGGCTGCCACTAATGGCTGATAGTAGACTTCAAATTCATCATTTTGAATCGCAGTTTTTAAGTACTTTTCTATTTGCGTTTTTCTCTCTGAAGAAGATTCGAGCTGCTTATTGTAAAAGCTATAACCATTGCGATTGGCTTGCTTTACTGCATTCATTGCTTTTTCAGCGTTTTGTACGATTACGTCTACTTGTTGGCGAGCACTTAGTACACTATCCACCTCTACTGGAAACATGCTGATCCCTGTGGACACTGAAATACTAAATATGTTGCCATCTACGTTAATAGGAGCTGCTATTAGAGCCGCTATTTTCTTAGCTATTTTCTTAGCCTTTTCTATTGCAATTGAATAGTCAACAGAAAGCTCAACAACTAATAAAACAAATTCATCCCCTCCTATTCTTGCTAACGTATCTCCTTGCCGCATGCACTCTTGTAGTCGCTTACCAACAATTTTTATAACATCGTCACCCACTGCATGACCTAAGGTATTGTTAATAACCTTAAAGCGATCTAAATCTAATAGAAAAATTGCGCCGATGTTTTTGGTCGTAAAACTTGAAGATAATGTTTTTAGTAAGTCTAGATTAAACTTTTTTCGATTAGCCAAATTAGTGAGAGGGTCTAACATTGACTGCTCTATTAATAACTCTTCTGCGAATTTGCGCGCTTCGATTTCTTTAATTAAATTCTGATGTTCTTGGCAGGCTTTGCAGCTTGCGGATAGCTTAATTAATAACGGCTCTAAAGCTGCAAGTATCACCTCATCAATTTCTGTAGCGTACCTTTCTAAAATGAGCACGCCAAATTGTGGAACCTTTAAAAAATAATAATGGCATGATTGTTTTGAAATGCATGAATAGGCCACCTCCTCTTGATAGTAGAAGCGCTTTGCGTCCTCTACTAACGTTAGTTTATAGTCAGAAGTTAGCTGTGGGTAACAATATAAATTCCCATCAGAGTGAGTTTTGGGTGTTTCTGTCAACTCACACTGGTTAAAGTCCATTAGCATAACCGATCTCAAACTTAATCGCTGTAAGGTGCGCTGCATGAATGTATTCAGCATCGTTTCTAGTTTCAAATCTAAGCCGATATTCATAACCAGCTCATGTTGAATAGAAATAATTTGTAATGCTCGGTCTGTAGAGTACATAAATTTAATGTTAATTCTTTTATCTAAATAGTCTTTACTGGGTGCTTAGCTACAGCAGTCACTGCTGTTTTATTATGAAAATGAATAGCACCAGATGCACTCGATGCTATTTCTCCTAATACTAAAACCCCTAACAAAGCTGAGTTATTGAAAGCAGATGTAATACCTTTTAATTCATCCTTAAATTCGTTTTCAAGAAACAAATGCCGGCTAACACAATCAAATAGCAACCCTTGCTCCTTAACAGTAGCTTGTGTTGCTTCCTCTACTGCATTTACGGCTGCAGCAACCAGCTTTTTGTTGTCACCTTTTAATATATATAGCAAAGTGTTTTCAGGAACTTTACCTACACAAACTAAACTATTTTCTTCAACACTAATAGGGTCACGCACTAACACATCATCATCTAAACGCTCTATCCCAAAAGGATAGGTTTTAGCGACTTCAAAGAATTCATTCGCAGTGAAGCTCTTATTTTCAAATTTATCAATGACGTCTTCATATACCTCGAATGCCGGCTGAAAATTCAGTTGAATAATTTTGTTATCATCAACTTCATTCGCCAAAAATGGCCCGTCCAAAACCTCCCAGCCATGGCCAATTGCCAGCTCGAATAAGGTTGGCATAAAAATAACAACCATTGCATCCATTAGCAGCCCTTGATTAGAGAATAGACAGGGTTTGCGTTCGAAACTTAATGATCCAGCGCCACCGCCAAAAACGTTTAATTTATTTCCAAAGTGCTCGAACATAGAATTCAAAGCAAAGTCTATATTCCTAGATATTCCGTCAATTAATATCATGGCAGATTCGAAATGAGAGGAGTCACTCAACATATCAAAATCACTTGAATCAGCATTTTCTAAATTAGTAAGTAGCATTACCTTTACATCAGAAAATATAGGTACAACTAGCAGGCCTTCATCTATCACTTCATCTTTTATAATGATAGCCGGAAATACCCCTCCAAAAACGGGAACCTGCAAAGATGTTAAAATGGGGTCAACAAAAGTTTGGTTTTTTAAGCTTTCATCACAGCAAAATATCAATAAAGCTTGGGGGCTACTAGATAAAGCGGCATTAATTAATGATTGCAGTGATTCGCCTGTGACTATTACTGAATATTGATATTGTCCAAATAAAAGACCCATGTATTTTCCATTTTATTAAACAAGACAGCGGCCAAAAGACAAGCGGTAAAATTTACACCCCAAACAAGAAACGTAAGATACTAAACTTAGTACAAAAAATGAAGAAAATACATGGAACGTTAATTTTGAATACAATTCCGCCCCAAACTTTTTCCTTTATAGAGCGCATTGTCAGCCCTTTTAAACAAAGCTTCGAATGTATCTTCAGGTTCAAGCTCAGCTACCCCGCCGGTAATAGTAACGGGTATATTTACATCTCCTTGGTTTATTTGCATGTTTTCAATTGCCAACCTTAACTTCTCAGCTATGGCCATGGCTCCCACTAAATCAGTACTTGGTAAATACACTAAAAACTCCTCGCCCCCCCATCTAGCTAGCTTATCTTGCTTTCTAATTGTTCCTTTAAGTATTTTCGCCCCATTAATCAATACAGTGTCACCTAGATCATGGCCATAGCTATCATTAATGTATTTAAAATTATCAAAGTCATACAAAACTATACAAAAAGGTTCAAAATCTTGCTTCGAATTATCAAAGGCTCGTTGTAAATAAGGATGTAAACCGTGTCTATTTAACAAACCAGTTAACTTATCTGAACGAGCTAGTTTATCTAACTCAAAATTCGCTTTCTCCAGCTGTTTAGTACGTAACTCAACTTTATTTTCTAACTCGGCACCCAGAAGCTGCAATTCGCTGTTACTTTGCTGGATCTGCATAGACAAAGCTTCATTATTGCTAATAACGCTATTAAAGCGCTGATTTATTACATAACTTTGGCAAATAATAAATCCAACTATCCCCATGTTAAAAAACGGCCCAGTATCTAGAATATTATTTGCGTACAAGATGTCATTAATTGCAAAGAGACTAAGAACAACAGCACTAAATGTCATCATTTTAGCAGTCGGTTGCTTGGTTACATTAGCAACCAACATATTTATGAGTATGTACAGCATCACAATAAAAGAAAATAACTGGTAGCTCATTAATGAGTAGCCGATTAATTCTACTGGACTAAACAATATAAATAGCGAATAGCTGATTCCAATAACATAGAAAAATCTGGATATATTAATATTAAATACCCTAGGAAAACATAAGTGCATAAAATACAATACATTAAGTACGCCAAGATAAAACGTTAGATAATTTAGTTTCAAGGCAGCGGAATAACCAATGGAAAAGTACTGCAAAACAAAATACATATGCTCAGCTGTGAACTCTCTCAATAAAAAGATTAAGCATAAACAAACAAACGCTAATGGAATCTTTTCATCTGGTCTAAAATAATACTGAATCAGGTAAAACGCCGTAGTTACCACCAGCGCACCAATTATAAACATGCTTAATGCCACCAAATCTCGCTGTACTGAGTAAATACTGTCAGTATTACCAAGCACTATTGGTGACCATAATCCACCCCATGCGGAATGAAAATTAGAGACCTGTATTGTTAGTGAAAAACTCTCAGTGTGTTTAGGGATGATAACTATTGTTGGTTTAAACTCTGGCACCCCCTTTTCCACACTTGTAGCAACTACCCCCGCACTGGCAACTAACTTTTCATCTAAAAACAATTTATATGCTGTTTCTACTTTTGGAATTTGCAAAGCTAAATTTAAATCAGAATCTGATAGGTGAACCTTTAGATGGTAAGTTCCATATCCAAGCACAGAGTCTCTAGTAGAGTTGTTTAAAGACCAACCACCCGTGCCTTGAATTAAAGTAGCGTCACTAAGTAGATTTTGAATATTATGAGGCTCAACTAACTGACGCTCAAAAAAAGCCCACTCACCAGTCAAGGAAGTTATTTTATGGTTTTTAAAGTAATTTTCTTGAAACGTCAGCTCACCACCTTTGGCCAAAACATGACTAGCTTTGAGTGCGACACCAAAGTGAAAAATTAAAGCGGAAAAAAGAACGACAGTCATCAAAAATAAAATAATTGATAACACTTTGGATGGTAGTGTTTTTACTTCTAACCTCTGAGCGATCATAAACGCTATAAATCCCTATGTAGCGGAGCAAATAATGTCTAACGTATTAAACTACTTAAAGAAAGTTAAGCTTTTTATATATACGATCAACGGCATTCTAATACCCAACCCACTTTGTATTGTTGCCACTTTTCATTAGCGAGTTCTGCGTCAATCAATGGATGAGATTTCAACCACCCAACAGGAAAGGTTAACACCCATTTTTCATCTGAAACTTGCAGTTCATATTTAGCAAGAATTTTATCTTTTCTGCGAATAGATAATATACAAGCCAATCGTAAAACGCGAAGTAAAATCAATAGCGCGTGGCGTACATCAGGGTGATAAGCATCAAACAAGCTCAGATTAATATCTTGCCTGTGACTTTGCACTAAGGTTTTGATACCTGATTGCTGTTGTTTTGTATAGCCAACCATAGGTAGGTGACTGAGTATATATGCTCCATGCAAATGATGTTGTTTGTACTCAATGTGTAAACCGGTTTCATGTAGCATAGCCGCTGCGATCAAAATTGCCTCAGAATCCAAATTGCCGAATTCTACTTGGCGTTGCACCTGCCTAAACAGGTTTAGAGATAAATTTTTTACTCTATTTGCATGACTAGATTCGATATGAAAACGTGCAATGTTTTGTCGTAACGTTTGCAACCTTCGATCATTCTGTTGCATGTTATCGAGCATGCCATAAATGAGGCCTTCTCGAAGTGCTCCTCCCGAAATTTGCATCTCTTGTATATTTAATTCTTCAAACAAAGCAATCAAAATGGCCAAACCGCTAGGGAAAATAGCCCTTCTAGACTCGGTTAATCCGTCTATACTTAACAAATCAATAGCCATGCAATCTATACATTGTTGTTGCAAGTTATAAAGGTAATCTAAACGGATGGAATCACTGATCCCTTGAGTAACTAATATTTCCGTTATCGCTTGTGGTGTGCCTGATGCGCCTAAACATTGCAGCCACTCAAAATGGATAAAATCATTAACCACTGGTTTTAATTCTAATTTCGCGGCATCGATGGCTTGTTCAAAATTCTCAGTAGTAATTTTACCATCACAGAAATAACGTTCTTTAAACGTAACACAGCCCATATTGAGACTTTCTAGGTGAATGGGAGTCATATCATTACCGACTATAACTTCTGTACTCGCTCCTCCGATATCAATAACCAGTGTATTTCCTTGATTAGCCGAAGTGTAAGCAACACCTAAATAAATCTGCCTTGCTTCTTCTTTACCATCAATAACATCTAATCTGTGATGCAGAATTTGTTGTGCTTTCTTTATAAACACATTGGCGTTCGTAGCTAACCTTAAGGTTGCTGTACCAACAATTTTTATATTGGCGAGAGGAATATCTTGCAAGCGCTCTGCAAACATTTCTAGGCACTTCCACCCCCGATCTAAACTATCTTGGTTAAGCTGCATGTTGTCATCTAAACCTGCAGCCAATCGTACTTTTTGTTTTACTTTACCTATGATTTGAACACTTCCAGCCGATACTCGCACAATCACCATATGAAAACTATTTGAGCCTAAATCTACGGCTGCATATAACTGTTCAGGTTGGGTAAAGGGTGCTGTGACTTCAGTGTTATTAATCATCTAGGCTGCTTATGTCTAGGCCCTGAATGCCTTTTTTGAGGTGTACGTCCATTTTGCATGCGCTTTTTAAAGCGCGGTTTTGGCGGAGCAACATCTCTCATCAAGTCATTGGGGTTGTATTCAGTGACAGGAATTGAATGTTGCACATATTCTTCAATAGCCGGAAGATTAAGAGAATACTTCTCACAGGCGAAGCTAATTGAAATACCACTTTGCCCAGCTCGCCCAGTACGACCAATACGGTGCACATAGTCTTCAGCATCATCTGGTAGATCATAGTTAAACACATGACTAACAGATGAAATATGCAATCCCCTAGCTGCAACATCAGTTGCCACTAAAATATCTATATTACCTGATGTAAAGTTTTCCAAAATTTTAAGGCGTTTATTTTGAGGAACATCACCACTCAACAAACCAACCCTATGGTTATCAGCTTGCAACCAATCAGACACTCTTTCACAACTATGCTTTGTATTTGCAAAAACAATAGCTTTTTCTGGCCACTCCTCTTCCATTAAAGTTAATAATAAATAGGGTTTATCTTCATCTGAAGGGTAAAACAATTCTTCTTTTACGCGCTCTGCAGTTTTTCTTTCTGGCTCTATCTGAACATGGGTAGGATTATCCATGTGCTCATAAGCTAATTCTTGTACTCGATATGATAAAGTCGCCGAAAACAACATACTTAAACGCTTAGTTGGCTTTGGCATTCTGTTGAATAAATAACGGATATCTTTAATAAAGCCTAAATCAAACATTCTGTCGGCTTCATCCAAAACAGCAACTTGAATCCCTTCTAAAGAAAAAATGTTCTGTTTATAGTAATCAATAATACGCCCGGTAGTACCGATAATAATATCTACACCTTCTTGAAGCTTTTCCCGTTGACTTTGGTAACCTTCACCCCCATAAATGAGACCAAGGCTTAAACCTGTGTGTTTACTAAGCAATTCTGCATCATTAAAGATTTGCACCGCCAACTCTCGAGTAGGAGCCATAATAATAGCCCTAGGTTGACCTTTTGAGTCTTGTGGGTTGGACAACAAATAATGGAAGGTAGCAACCAAAAACGCAATGGTTTTACCTGTTCCAGTTTGTGCCTGCCCCGCTATATCATTGCCTTCAAGCAATGGAGGTAAACTCAACGCTTGAATTGGGGTACAGTGGTTAAAGTTAGCAGCAGAAAGCGCTTTTATAACCTGCGGATTAATCGGCAAGTCTGAAAAATGTGTTTCGGTTAAATGTGTTGTTTGCATAGCTTATAGCTTATCATTGCTTGCATTAAAAACCAGTTTCTATATAACAATCATAACCGCGCTGGTTTATTATTCAGCGACAGAAAAAAATTACGGAGAAAAAAATGAGCGACAAAATTATCCAGTTATCTGACGATAGTTTCGAGGCCGATGTTATCAATGCTGCGGGTCCTGTATTAGTTGATTTTTGGGCAGAATGGTGTGGCCCATGTAAAATGATTGCGCCAATTCTGCATGAAGTTGCTGACGAATTTGACGGCAAAGTAACAGTTGGCAAGCTGAATGTCGATGAAAATAACGAAACACCGCCTAAGTATGGCATCAGAGGCATTCCAACTTTGTTACTTTTCAAAGGTGGAAGTGTTGCCGCAACTAAAGTTGGTGCTTTGTCAAAAACTCAACTTTTAGAGTTCTTAAACGACAACATTTAAATGCTTTAACAAAATAAAGTAGAATAAAAAAGCTCAATAATTATTGAGCTTTTTTTATTACTGATATCTAGTCATGTATATATATGTAGCGTTAGTGCAGAGTAGATAGACAATAAAAATCCACTTAAAGCGCTATTAATCATACAATTTGCTAGACTAAGTGTAATTTTGGTGCTAACTTTTGCCATGTTCACAGCTGAACAGACCAAGACTTCGCTCAAATCAGAGACATAAAAAAGTAAAAACCTTTGACTCACTCAACACAATTAGCTTGTAACAAGCTGTTATCATAAAGACCCACCAATATGAATTTAACTGAACTTAAGAATAAACCGATCAGTGAACTTGTAAAACTAGCAGAAGAAATGAAGCTAGAAAACATGGCTCGTGCTCGCAAACAAGACATAATCTTCTCAATACTCAAATCCCACGCAAAAAGTGGAGAAGATATTTTTGGAAACGGGGTACTAGAGATACTTCAAGACGGCTTCGGATTCTTACGTTCAAATGATTCTTCATATTTGGCAGGACCTGATGATATATATGTATCACCGAGTCAAATTAGACGTTTTAATTTACGTACCGGTGACACCATATCTGGAAAAATCCGCCCACCCAAAGATAGCGAACGGTATTTTGCATTATTAAAAATTAACGAAGTTAACTTCGACCGTCCAGAAAGCTCACGTAACAAAATATTATTCGAAAACCTTACTCCTTTACATGCCAACGAACGTTTAACAATGGAACGTGGTAATGGCAGTAGCGAAGACATAACTGCAAGAGTATTAGACTTAGCGTCTCCTATAGGTCGAGGCCAACGTGGCTTAATTGTCGCTCCACCTAAAGCAGGTAAAACACTGTTACTTCAGAACATCGCCCAATCTATTGCGGCTAATCATCCAGAATGTTTGTTAATGGTATTACTTATTGACGAACGCCCTGAAGAAGTAACCGAAATGCAACGCTTGGTACGTGGTGAAGTTGTGGCATCTACCTTTGATGAGCCTGCAAGTCGTCACGTTCAAGTTGCTGAAATGGTAATCGAAAAAGCTAAGCGTTTAGTTGAACATAAAAAAGATGTTGTCATTTTACTAGATTCTATCACTCGCCTAGCCAGAGCGTACAACACGGTAATCCCGTCTTCAGGGAAAGTGCTAACCGGTGGCGTAGATGCAAATGCTCTACACAAACCAAAACGCTTTTTTGGTGCCGCTCGTAACATTGAAGAAGGTGGCAGCTTAACCATTATAGCTACCGCATTAATCGATACCGGTTCAAAAATGGACGAGGTTATCTATGAAGAGTTCAAGGGTACTGGTAATATGGAATTGCACTTGAACCGCAAAATTGCAGAAAAACGTGTATTCCCAGCAATTGATTACAACCGTTCTGGTACTCGTCGTGAAGAACTTCTTACTACTCAAGACGAACTACAAAAAATGTGGATATTACGCAAGATAGTTCATGAAATGTCAGAGATAGATGCAATGGAATTTTTAATTGGTAAGTTATCCATGACTAAAACCAACGATGAGTTCTTCACCGCGATGCGCAGGCAAAAAAGCTAAGCCAACGTTACAAATAATAAGTTATCTAAAATCCGCGCAGGAAACTGTTCGCGGATTTTTAAATAGTGCCATCAGTCACTCCTAAACCACAGATACAAATTTAAGTGAGATGAATATGTCAAAAGTAGCTATTGTTATGGGCTCTAAATCAGACTGGCCTACTATGCAGCAAGCAGCATTAATGTTAGAAAAATTAGGGGTGGATTACACTGCAAAAGTAGTCTCTGCGCACCGTACTCCAAGTTTACTGACAGAGTTTTCAGAACAAGCTGCGGAACAAGGCTATCAAGTTATAATCGGTGGTGCAGGTGGTGCTGCTCATTTACCAGGTATGATTGCAGCTCACACTCACTTACCCGTATTTGGCGTACCTGTGCGTTCTAGCCAACTTAACGGTATAGATTCGTTATTGTCTATAGTGCAAATGCCAAAGGGCGTCGCTGTTGGAACCTTAGCGATAGGCGAAGCTGGAGCCGCAAATGCAGGTCTTCTAGCCGCTCAAATTATAGCGTTACAAGACAAAAATGTTGAGCAGGCGATAAAGGCATTTAGGGCCGAACAAACCTCGACTGTGCTAGCGCAAGACGAACTAACCTTACCTACCGAAAAATAGACAACCCTAGAGAGTAGCAGCATGAGTATATTAGTTCTTGGCTCTGGCCAATTAGCTAGAATGATGGCGTTATCAGCCTACCCACTTGGCATTAGTGTACAAGCTGTTGATGTGGCTGATAATAAAATTATCGACCCTGTTACCAAACAAGCGATTAATGACACCCTTGAACAACTACTAGGGGAAGTGGACGCCATCACAGTTGAGTTCGAACATATACCAGAAGATCTACTCGAGTTAGCCCATCGCAGCGGGAAGCTCAAACCTAGTGTTGAATCAGTACTGACCGGCGCTGACAGAGTAAGAGAAAAGAAATTACTAGAAAAACTCCACATAGCCAATTGCCCATTTAGCATAGTCATCGACGTTGCACAGCTTGATGCTGCGGTTGAGTCTTTAGGTGAAAAGCTAATCATTAAGGCAAGTCGAGATGGCTATGATGGCTATGGCCAGTGGCGTTTGCAGAATAAAGCTGACCTACCAAAACTAAAAGAGCAATTATCTGAATTAGATCTTAATAAGGTGCCTTTAGTTGTAGAGAAAATGCTTCAGTTTGACCGAGAACTTTCATTAGTAGCAGTACGAAGTGCTGATGGTGAAATGGCCTATTACCCACTTGCAGAAAACCTACATCATCAAGGTCAATTACATGTATCGGTAGCACCCGCAACCAATATAAATGATGACCTAACCTCACAAGCGCAAACAATCTTTAATAAACTTGCCGAGTCACTTGATTATGTGGGGGTGTTAGCCGTTGAGTTTTTCCAACTAGGAGAGCAACTTTTAGTCAACGAAATAGCCCCAAGGGTCCATAATTCAGGGCATTGGACCATGCATGGTGCTGATACTTGCCAGTTTGAAAATCACATTCGTGCCGTTAGAGGCTTACCCCTAGGCTCAACAAAAGTCACCTCACCAACGGCCATGATCAATATTATCGGCTGCAAAAATTTTGCACGGGAAATGTTAAGTATTCCTGGTTGCCATCTACATTGGTACGGCAAAGCCCCGAGAGAGAAACGCAAGATGGGACACTTCAATTTATGTGCTGAAGATTACCAACAACTTGGAAAATCCATGTTAGCTTTAACCGAATATGTACCCGCTGAATATTTCCCAATGTTAAAAGACGAAGCGCAAAGATTGATTGATTTTGATACAAAACAAAACTAATCGCGTTAAATGTTTGACATCAATCCAATTATGAATAGAATGGCGCTCGCTTTGAGGCTTAGCTGCAACTCGCAGTAATACCAACAACCTTAAAGTAGCGTCACTAAGTAAAGAAAACAGTGCCGACTTAGCTCAGTTGGTAGAGCAACTGACTTGTAATCAGTAGGTCACCAGTTCGACTCCGGTAGTCGGCACCATTTTCTCTTCCGCAATACTTTCAAGAAAATCTACAATCAATCGCTGAAACTTATATTTTTCGTCTACCAGACACTCTGGCCCATTCGCCATCTGTAACAATAGGTTCCATATCAAAATCCTGACAGTATAAGTCGTTAATTTCTTGAGCCTGGTTATCTAGAATACCTGAAAGTACTAGTTTTCCACCAGGTTTACAGTAAGCGGTAATGACTTCTCTAAGCTCTCTAAGCGGCCCTGCTAAGATATTAGCTAACACAACATCAGCCAATAACTCAGGCTGGCTCTCAGGTAAATACAGCTCTATTTTGTCACCTACTTCATTACGGTTAGCATTATCTTGACTGGCTAATAAAGCTTGAGGATCTATATCTATACCTATGACTCTTTTTGCGCCTAACTTAAGGGCTGCAATACCCAAAATACCTGAGCCACAACCAAAGTCGACAACTATAGATTGAGACAGCTCTAAACCATCTAACCATTTTAAACACAAACTAGTAGTAGGATGGGTACCCGTACCAAATGCTAAGCCTGGATCTAGCATGACATTAACAGCTTTTGGGTCTGGTACATCACGCCAGCTTGGGCAAATCCATAAGCGCTCTCCAAACTGCATGGGATGGAAGTTCTCCATCCACTCTCTTTCCCAATCTTTATCTTCTAGTTGGTCAAGCTTATGGTTAAACCCCTTACCTAAAATTTTAGATTTCTCAAGCTGATTGATAACCCGCTGCATATCATATTCTGCGTCATATAAGCCTACAACCTGAGTGTCGGGCCAAAGGAGCACTTCTCCAGGCTTTGGTTCGTACATAGGAGTATCTTTAGCATCTACAAAGGTAACAGCTTGTGCGCCATTGGCAGACAGCATATCCCCAATTTGTTCCGCATATTCAGCTTGATGATTTATTTTTAGTTGGATCCAAGGCATGGTAGAAGTCTTCAAAATGTATTTACTTTTTAGTATACCATTAGTCTGTCCACCTAATATAAATAGCAACCAAGCTTATATTTTTTTCACTTCGTTTTAAGAGGTAAATTAACTGCTCAACATTTATACAACTATAGTTTAATACGCATGTTGACCAGACCCTGCTACGATTAAATGTAAAGTCATAAAGGGGTCAAACTCATGTGGTTAACTAGTAAAAGTCTTGAATTAGAAAATAAATTACTTCAAAAAGATGCTGAATTAAGCTCACAAAACTCAATGCTCAACGCTCTTTCAGCTTCCATGGCAATGATTGAGTTTACGCCTGACGGACACATTCTTAGTGCGAATCAAAACTTCGTAGATACGATGGAGTACCCTCTAGAACAAATTATAGGTAAGCACCATAAAATGTTTTGTAAGTCGGAGTTTGTCAATTCTGATGAGTACAAAGAATTCTGGCAAAGGCTGGAAAAAGGAGAGGCCTTTAATGGTGAGTTTGAACGTCTCACCCAATCCGGGGAAAGTATATATTTAGCTGCTAGTTATTGTCCTGTTTTCAACGAATTAGGAAATGTTGAAAAAGTTATTAAAATTGCATCAGATGTCACTGAAACTGTTAATTCTATGCGGGAGTTGAAGAGCATGGTTGACTCAGTTTCACGCTCAATGGCAGTAATAGAGTTCAACCTCGACGGCACAATTATTAAATGCAATGACAATTTTTCTGCCTCAACAGGCTATACAGAGCAAGAGATAATCGGAAAACATCATAGAATATTTTGTACCCCGGAATACGCTAGCTCTAACCAATATAAAGATATGTGGGTACAGTTGAATCAAGGGCAATTTTTGTCAGGAAAATTTGAACGGGTAGACAAACACAACCAACCTCTTTGGTTACAGGCAACTTATAACCCCATGTTCGATTCTGATAATAAAGTTTTTAAGGTTGTTAAGTTTGCAAATAACATAACAGAAACCGTGACTTCCTCTTCAAAGTCCACCCAAATGGCATATGAATCTTTGACAAACACTGACGGTGTATCTGAAAAGGGGCTAGGTATCGTAAATGACGCGATACAAGCAATGTCGAAAGTATCGGACGGTTTAGAATCTGCTGCCCAGAGTATTCACTCATTAAGTAACCAGTCTGACCAGATTAGTGAGATAGTGAATACAATTACTGCAATTGCAGACCAAACCAACCTCCTAGCACTAAATGCAGCGATAGAAGCAGCGAGAGCAGGAGAACAAGGTAGAGGGTTTGCTGTTGTTGCCGATGAAGTGAGGCAATTAGCCGCACGTACGAGTAAATCTACAGCTGAAATAGATGGTGTTGTAAAAGAGAATAATACGCTCGCATCAGATGCGGTAAAATCAATGGAGGCAGTAGTTGAAAACTCTAAATCTGGAATAGAGTTAGTAGAACAAACTGGTGCAGCAATTGATGAAATTAGCAGTAATACCAAAGAAATCCTGAAAGAAATACAATCACAATTAACCAATTAGTTAAGATTAATAGTAATTCTTAACTATAAAAATGGGGCTATAAAGCCCCATTTTGACATCAAGAAAGCTTGTGGCTAATGCCCACCCATACCTAGTTTTTTCTCTAGGTAATGAATATTTGCACCACCAGCAGCAAAATGTTCATCAGCCATAATGCTCTTTTGCAACTCGATATTGGTTTTAATTCCACCAATAACTAGCTCATCTAATGCTAAACGCATTCTAGCAATAGCCACTTCACGAGTTTCACCATAGGTGATTAGCTTACCTATCATAGAATCATAATATGGCGGTACGCTATATCCAGCATAAATGTGAGAATCCCAACGTATACCTAGGCCACCCGGTGGGTGAAACTTGGTAATTTTACCTGGGCTAGGAATAAAGGTTTCAGAATCTTCTGCATTTATTCTGCATTCAATTGCATGGCCTTTTACGTCAATTTGTTCTTGAGTAATAGTTAATTTTTGACCAGAAGCAACACGAAGCTGTTCTTTAATCAAATCTACACCTGTGATCATTTCAGATACTGGGTGCTCTACTTGGATTCGAGTATTCATTTCAATGAAATAAAATTCTCCATTCTCAAAAAGAAATTCGAATGTGCCCGCGCCACGATAATTAATATCAATACAAGCTTGGCAGCATCTCGCACCAATAGCTGCACGCATTTCAGGAGTAATACCTGGAGCTGGCGCCTCTTCTACCACTTTTTGGTGACGACGTTGCATTGAGCAATCTCGCTCACCTAAATGAATCGCACTACCTTGACCGTCAGCTAACACTTGAATTTCTACATGGCGTGGGTTTTCTAAAAATTTCTCCATATACACAACATCATTATTAAATGCTGCGCCGGCTTCGCTCTTTGTCATCTCGATTGAAGAAATAAGCTCTTCTTCATTACGCACTACGCGCATACCGCGACCGCCACCACCACCTGCAGCTTTAACAATAATCGGGTAACCAATGCCTTGAGCAAGCTCTTTATTACGAGCTTCGTTAGTTCCTAGAGGGCCATCTGAGCCTGGTACACATGGCACACCTGCCGCCTTCATAGATTTAATTGCGGACACTTTGTCGCCCATTAAATTAATGGTGTCTGCTTTAGGGCCAATAAAGATAAAGCCGCTTCTTTCAACCGCTTCAGCGAAGTCTGCATTTTCAGCTAAAAAACCATAACCTGGATGAATAGCTTCTGCATCTGTTACTTCAGCAGCGGCAATTATACGCGGAATATTTAGATAACTTTCGGTTGCAGATGCTTTACCAATACATATGGTTTCATCGGCTAACAATACATGTTTTAGAGACTCGTCGGCCGTTGAATGAACCGCGACAGTTTTAATGCCCAACTCTTTACAGGCGCGCAAAATTCGCAAAGCGATTTCACCACGGTTTGCAATAAGGACTTTATTTAACATCGTCATTAACCTTTTATTCAATCACAAACATAGGTTGATCGAACTCTACTGGCTCTTGGTTTTCAACTAGAATTTGCTTAACAACCCCAGCTTTATCAGATTCGATTTGATTCATCATTTTCATGGCTTCGATGATACACAGCGTATCACCCACATTCACTTTTTGACCCACTTCAACAAACGCGCTTGCAGTAGGAGATGATGAACGATAAAAAGTCCCCACCATAGGTGAACATACAGTATGCCCACTTATAGCTGTGGCAGCTTCTGGAGCGGCAACGGGAGCTGGAGCAGCAACAGGTGCAGGAGCTGCAACTTGAGGAGCTGGTGCATATTGAACAGGTGCAGCGGCAACATTACCACCAACTTGAATTCTTACAGACTCTTCACCTTCAGTGATTTCTAATTCAGATATTCCTGACTCTTCAACCAGTTCAATCAATTTTTTAATTTTGCGTATATCCATTTTTCTCTCTCTAATAGACCAGCAAACCCATAAATTGGGTGTGCAATTATTTAGTTAAATACTGTTTCGCGGCTGCAATAGCAAACTCATACCCTTGTGAGCCCAATCCACAAATCACGCCCTGAGCAATATCGGAAAGGTAGGAGTGTTTTCTAAACGCCTCTCTAGCATGCACATTTGATAAATGCACCTCTATAAAAGGAATAGACACACTTAACAATGCATCTCTTAAGGCAATACTGGTATGAGTAAACGCCCCCGGATTGATTACAATAAAATCAATTTTGTTAAACGCTTTATGTACTGCATCAATTAATTCATGTTCCGCATTGGATTGCACATGAGTTAAACTAATACCAATAGATTCAGCAAACCTATCTAACTTTTTATTAATTTGTTGTAGATTTTCAGATCCATAAGTCTCTGGCTCTCTCGTACCCAACATATTTAAGTTGGGCCCATTAATGACTAATAAGTTCACTGGCTGACCATTTTACGTACAATATATGTACTAGAATTGAAATTATCGGACCATTATAGTGGGTAAATAGAAATTAGCAGCAAAATACTGGTCTTATCTGCGAAGATTACCGCAAAGTTTACAAAAATTGTATTTTTATCACTCGCTTTTTAGGGAGCTTTTGCTATCAATTATATCGCCCACATTCACCTAGCTAATCATACTCGTACTAGCTTAGTTGGAAACTTTTTAGGGGATTTTGTGAGGGGCTCAGAGCTAAGTCATTTACCTTCAGACATTGAGTTAGGAGTCCGTTTGCATCGCAGCGTAGATACATTTACGGATAGCCATCCACTAGTATTGGATCTTAAACAAGAATTCACCGGGAAACTTCGTAGAATGTCAGGTGTCATAATCGATATATATTTTGATTATTTATTAATGACGAATTGGAAAGAGTATTCTACTTCTAACAGTCACATCTTATTTGCTCAGTTTTATGATGAGCTAGAGACGTTCAGTTTACCCATAAGCAGCGAATTTGATAAACAAGCTGAAAGACTTGTAAAATATCGATGGCTTAACCAATATTCCAATCGAGAGACTTGTTTTCAAGCATATTCCTCAATTGAATCAAGGCTAGGAAATAAAATACAATTTGCTGCCCACGCCAACCACTTTATCAAACAAAATCATAATCTATTTGCAAGAAAATTTTCACAGTTTTACCCAGAGTTATTAGAACATGGAGTAAACTTTGTTCAATCATATTCAGTCCCCAAGTAAGAGAAAGCACCATGGCCATTAAAGAAATAAAACACCCGCTAATTCAACATAAAATAGGCTTAATGCGTAAACAAGGCATTAGTAGTAAAGATTTTCGTGAGCTTGCTAGTGAAGTAGGAAACTTGCTTACCTACGAGGCCACGAGAGACTTACAAACAGAACAAACAACCATTACAGCTTGGGATGGACAACCATTACAAACGGAGAAGATTAAAGGTAAAAAAATAACAGTTGTACCCATACTAAGGGCTGGGTTGGGAATGTTGGACGGTGTACTACAACTTATTCCGAATGCAAAAATTAGCGTGGTTGGCTTATACAGAGATGAAAAAACACTGCAACCTGTAGCCTATTTCGACAAAGTAGTGAAAGACATCACCAAGCGAACCGCGCTTATAGTTGACCCGATGCTAGCAACAGGTGGAACACTAATTGCCACAATTGATTTATTAAAACAAAAAGGCTGCACTAATATTATGGGCTTATTTTTAGTAGCCGCTCCCGAGGGCATTGCCGCTTTAGAGGCTGCACATCCAGATATCGATATTTACACAGCCTCGATAGATGAAAAGCTTAACGAGCAAGGTTACATATTACCTGGACTAGGGGATGCTGGAGATAAAATATTCGGCACCCGATAAAGGCTTTTAACCATTAAACTACTGGGTACTTATGTCAAATCCAAAATAAGTACCTTACTCATTAAGCATTAAAAAATACGAGTTACGTGTTGCTCAAAAGTGCTCGCTTTCATAAACCCCGTCACTCTAGCTGAACTCAGTTCTTGGCCACTTTTATCAAAGAATAAAATCGTTGGTAGACCCAAAACTGAAAAGTACTCTTGAAATGCTAGGTTATCAGGGTTGTTATCAGTTAAATCAATTTGCATCCATACCGTATTGCTTAAGGCATCAATTACAGCTTGATCAGAAAATGTATATTTCTCGAACTCTTTACACGCCGCACACCAATCAGCATATAGGTCTAACATAACAGTCTTTCCTTCAGCATTGGCGTCAGCTAAAGCTTCTTCAAAAGCTTTAATACTAGTAACTTGCTTAAACTTTACGTGTGAAATACTACCAACATTATCTTCACTCACAGTATCTTGGTAAAAAATACTGTTGGTGGTTTGATATCCATAGATTGCAGATATAAACAAACCGACAAAAATAATTAATGCCCTAACGCCTTTGAAGAAAGACACCGCTGTGGCTTGGTTCATCACATAAAAATAAGTAAAGCTTGCTAACCCTAACAGCGACC
>NZ_JBDVBQ010000015.1:0-109437 GCF_039942875.1 Paraglaciecola sp. | reverse complement strand
AAAGAGTTGCAAAAGCAAAAGGAGACTCGACTTTAACGCGACTTTTCTGCTTCCTATTAAAAACCATGAGCAAAATATTTTCCATAATTAAATTAATAACTTAGCATTTTTTGGAAAAACAAAGCGAGACCTCATAAATTTACATAGTAGGAAGCAATATTGGCATTATATAAAAACATGCATTATACCTGCGCATATATACAGTGTTAATTTCAGGGAAAAATATAATGTCAAAGTCACCTTTTATAGAATCCATACGACTTATTTGGCGAACCAAAAGGTATAGCTTAAAAACTGA
Source organism: Paraglaciecola sp. (assembly GCF_039942875.1). Classification (GTDB taxonomy): domain Bacteria; phylum Pseudomonadota; class Gammaproteobacteria; order Enterobacterales; family Alteromonadaceae; genus Paraglaciecola. Next base: position 109,139 of record NZ_JBDVBQ010000015.1, on the reverse strand, counting down.
AAAGGCTTATCTTCACTGGATTCGACGATTTATTTATTTCAACGGAAAGCGTCATCCTGTTGTGCTTACATGGGCATCCATGATAATTGACTGTTTAACAACCTAGGGGATTCAATCGGCGAAGTTGATTTAGCCGTTAATGGTCACCGGTAGGCAAACTGATAGGCTAAAGCCTAAGCCAGAGGCGCTGTGGCGAGCGATGTCTTTTGAGCATCGCCCCTCAACAAAGCATCCCAACACCCTACGCTTGCAACTTAATGACTGGCTCAACCCATTTGCGATTTACGCCACTAATTAGTGCTTTAATCGCACTATGCATTATGTTGCTGTCTTGGGCCACTCCAAAGCTTGCGGCTTGCCCTGCGACCTTCATCTCGATATAACATACTGCAGCGACACCAGAGCCGCTGCCTATAGAGTGCTCATGGTAATCAACTACTTCTAATGTTTGATAAGTTAGACTTCGAATTGCTTCTACTGCTGCGTCTATCGGGCCGTTACCTGTGCCATGAACATGCTGTTTACAGCCTTGGTAATTAATTTCAATATCTATTCTTTGTTGACCATTATCTAAACTCGAAACGGTACTACTTACTAGTTCTATGGGCGCGCATTGTTGTAAATACTCTTGATTAAACAAGTCTACAATCGCCTCAGAGTCAGACTCTTTACCTGTTTTATCATTCATTTGTTGCACAATGCGCGAAAACTCTATTTGTAGTTTACGAGGCAATTGCAACCCAGCCGCTCTTTCTAATAAAAAGCTTACCCCGCCTTTGCCTGACTGACTATTTACCCTAACTACTTCATCGTAATTACGACCTAGATCAGTAGGATCTATAGGTAAATAAGGGACTTTCCACACTTCATCTTGCTGCTGTACCGCAAGACCTTTTTTAATGGCATCTTGATGTGAGCCAGAAAATGCTGTGAATACCAACTCACCCACATATGGGTGCCTAGGGTGCACAGGTAATTGATTACACTCTTCAACCAACTTACGAGTCTGATCAATATTTGAAAAGTCTAAATTAGGGTGAATACCTTGGGTGTACATGTTTAACGCCAATGTCACTAAATCTACATTACCGGTGCGCTCTCCGTTACCAAACAAACACCCTTCAACCCGGTCAGCGCCGGCCATAAGGGCAAGCTCTGCAGCAGCCACAGCGGTGCCCCTGTCATTATGGGGGTGCACACTAAGAATGATATGTTGGCGCTGTTTAAGATGGGTATGCATCCACTCAATTTGGTCTGCGTAGGTATTAGGAGTATTCATCTCTATTGTTGCAGGTAAATTGATAATAATTTTGTTGTCTGTGCTGGGCTCCCAAATTTTCACTACCGCATCACATACTTCTTTGGCAAAGCGTAACTCTGTGCTTGAGAATACCTCTGGCGAGTATTGATAGGTCCAGTTAACCTCAGGGGCAGTCGCCGTTAATTCTTTAACCCACTGGGTGCCTTGGGTTGCAATATTCTTCACACCGGCTTTATCGGTTTTATATACAATCTCTCGAAATGCTGGGGCTAATGGATTGTACATATGCAAAATAGCTTGCTTGGCGCCTCTTGAGCTTTCTACTGTTTTTTCAATTAAGTCATAACGTGCTTGTACCAATACCTCTATGGTCACATCGTCGGGTATGTGGTTACCTTCAATTAATAGACGTACAAAATTAAAATCAGTCTCTGATGCCGATGGAAACCCTACTTCAATTTCTTTAAAGCCCATTGCCACCAAAGCTTTAAAAAATCGCAACTTAGTTTCAATAGACATAGGGTCAATTAACGCTTGGTTACCATCACGCAGGTCTGTACTCATCCAAATTGGCGCTTTTTCTATACGCTTACTGGGCCACTGTCTAGTTTTTAAGTCAATACCGTAAAAAGGCTGATATTTTGTGTGTGGATTGTTGATAATAACTAAGGTCCGAATATCTATGAATGAGTCTGTCACTATCATATCGAACTCAACTGCGAATAAGATTGCGAAAAACACACAATAAAACATCAACAGCACAATAAAATTGCTATAAAATAAATATAATTAACATTAACTGCTTCACTAATGAATTTATATGAAATTTGATAAATACGATCGTTTGATCCTTGAAATAATTCAGCAACAGGGGCGCATTTCTAATCAAGAGTTAGCAGAAGCGATCAATTTGTCACCCTCGCCTTGCTTGAGACGGGTCAAACAGTTAGAAGAAGCCGGTTTTATAGACGGTTATGTGGCCTTGCTCGATGCGAAAAAATTGGGCTTGTCTTTGGTGTCATTCATGCAAGTGAGTATGGATAAACACACACCCGAGCGATTTAATCATTTTGAGGCTGAAATCGCCAAGTGCGTTGAGGTGTTAGAATGCCACTTAGTAACAGGACAAACCGCTGACTATCTGCTTAAGGTTATAATCAAAGATATGGATGGTTTTCAGCATTTTCTATTGAACAAACTTACCCCTATTGATGGCGTAAGTGGCGTGCAGTCATCTTTTGTTTTGAAATCGCCTATCAATACCCGAGCGTTACCCATTTTATAAATAAGTAGAGCTTAAATCTGTTAAGGCTAGAGAATTGCGGGGTTAATAACCCGCAATCCCCTCTTTTGTATCAGGTTTTATCACCATAAATAGCCACTGTGACTTTGCCGTTTGTATCGATACTTGCACGGTACATACCTTCAGAATTAAACGGCATGGCAACATTCCCTTTGCTGTCCATAATAATTACTCCACCCGAGCCTGCTTCTGGCGACAAAACTTGGTGGATCACTTCATCACCAGCTTCTTGAATGGTTTTACCTGCATATTTTACGCGACTACAAATATCAGCAGCCACATGGTTACGGATAAAATACTCGCCGTGCCCAGTGGCTGATACAGCACAACTTTCATTATCAGCCCACGTACCCGCGCCAATAATGGGTGAGTCGCCAATGCGGCCCCAACGTTTTGCCGTCATTCCACCTGTTGAGGTACCCGCAGCTAAATTACCATTTTTATCTAGAGCAACCGCGCCCACTGTGCCGAATTTATAATCCACCACTTCAGGGTCAATATTCATCGCGTGGTCATTTTTTAAAATGTTCTGCTTAACCTTTTCAAGGGCTTTTTGGCGGCGTTCGGTATCAAAAGTGTTATTAGTGGTCATCTCAAGGCCATTGGCCTGTGCAAAATCATCAGCTCCTGCGCCACTTAGCATCACGTGTACAGATTCATTCATCACCAACTGCGCGGCTGCAATGGGGCTTTTGGTTCGTTTAACCCCTGCAACAGCCCCTGCTTGTTTGTCTTGACCACGCATAATAGACGCATCTAATTCGTGCTCACCATCCCATGTAAATACCGCGCCAATGCCTGCGTTAAATAAGGGAGATGCCTCCATAACTTGTATAGCTTTAATCACCGCCTCTTCGCTGCTACCGCCACCGACTAACACGGCATACCCAGCCTTAACCGATTCAGATAATTTAGCTTTATACTCGGCTTCTCTTTCATCAGACAGATTAGCTTTGGTTATGGTCCCCGCCCCGCCGTGTATAGCAAATGCTATGGGAGAGTCTGTTTTAGAGAGTACGTTGAACGAAGATAAGGTGAATATAAATAGAAATAGATGTTTCATAAATGGGCCTTGTTGTTTTTTCGACAGCTAATCATCAGAGGGCTGTAGTTGTCAACAGAACTAGACCAAGTATCTAGCATACCGCCATGACCAGATGCCATAATTTATCTTTTTGCAGTGCTATAACCAGCCCATGAATAAAGTAAAATGCATGCCCACTAAAGCAAAGATACCAGCCAAAACATCATCTATCATAATGCCAAAGCCGCCATGAGCATTTTTATCTAAGTAGCTAATAGGCCAAGGTTTTAAAATGTCGAATATTCTAAACAATATAAAACCTAGTAACAGGGTTTGCCATGACAGAGGCACAGCTATCATGGTAATGAGCATGCCTGCGACTTCATCCCATACTATGGAAGAATCATCATGGACCTGCATATCATTGGCAGTAATACCACAAATCCAAATACCCACCACACTTGCAATAATAGTGACAGCAATATAAATCGGGAGTGGTGTGTAAAGTGCCAATGCTGCAACTAAAGGTAGCGCTGCAATAGTGCCAAATGTGCCAGGTGCTTTGGGCGCTAAACCACTGCCAAACCCAAAAGCCAAAAAGTGCACCGGGTTTAGCATGCTTACGCGCTGACGAATTTGTTTATCCAAAAGTACGCGCTCCTTAGCAGGCGGCTAGGTTTAGAAGTGTTCGTAACCTAAATTAGAGAATTCATAAGGTTGGTCATTTTGGCGTAACTCTAGCTTTTCGGGTATGCCAGTTAGCTGACCAATACAGCTTGCTTGAATATTTGCATTAGCGAGATTGGTCTCAAGTAAGCCTTTTTGTTCCTCACTTACTGTGAACAACAACTCATAATCATCACCCGCACTTAATGCAAATTTAATGGCTTCATCTGGATCTACTGAGGCAACCATAGCATCTGATAATGGCAGTTTATCAACATGGATAACAGCGCCGCATTGAGAAGCTTTGAGAATATGTTGAATATCAGATACCAGTCCATCAGATAGGTCGATACAACCGCTAGCGACACGTCTTAGGCTAGTACCGACTAGTAACCTTGGAGTGGGATAATCGAGTCGATTAACCAGAAAGTCATGATGTTCTTGGTTATCGATTTTACGCTTAAGCTGCGCCAGTTGCAGCCCTACGCCTGCGTCACCTATACTGCCAGTGACATAAACCGAATCACCAGGTTTGGCTTGGCTTCGTGTCAATGCTTGATCGTAAGGAACAAACCCCTGCGCTGTAATAGTAACAGCCAAAGGACCATGAACAGTATCACCACCAATTAATTGAACTGAATAATATTCAGCATGCTCTCTAATACCTCTAGAGAACTCTTCAAGCCAAACTTGATCAAGTTCTGGCAAACTTACAGACAAGCTTATCCATGCAGGTTCTGCCCCCATAGCTGCTAAGTCACTTAAATTAACTGCTATGGCTTTTTGAGCAATAGCATGCGCATTAGTTGAAGGCAAAAAATGCACACCACTTAGTAAAGTGTCAGTGGTAGTAACTAACGCTTGCCCTTCTGGAATATGGGTTACTGCGCCATCATCACCAATACCAATAATGACATCTTTACGTTGATAGCTTTGTTGCTTAAAAAAGTCTTCAATAACTTTAAATTCTTTCACAATCACACTACTTCTAGTTGAGCTGCGCTTGGTGACGACTCACGTTATTGCTGTTAAACAATCTTTTATGAGCGTTCGTCTTTACGCAGAGTCTTGATGGCTTTATCAAGCACACCATTAACAAATTTATGGCTATCTTCTGCACCAAATGATTTCGCAAGCTCTATAGCTTCGTTGATAACCACCTTAAAAGGGACATCAATTCTTGCAACTAGTTCATAGGTAGCGATTCGAAGGATCGCAAACTCTACCGGATCGAGCTCTTCAGGCAACCTGCCTAAATAGGGCTTCATTTTTTTATCCAGCTCAGCACAATCTTTAACCACATTACGCAACAACTCTAAAAAGTACTCAGTATCAACTTTTTGCATGTTATTGCTGGTCACTATGCTCAGCTCAATTTGTTCCACAGGATTCTTGGTCATTTGCCAAGAATAGATAGCTTGTAACGCTAATTCACGGGAGAGACGACGGGCTTGAGGTTTCACCTATTTGGCCTCTTCTATATTGGCTAAAACATTAACCATTTCTAGTGCACCAACAGCGGCTTCAGCGCCTTTATTGCCGGCTTTAGTACCTGAACGCTCAATCGCTTGTTCAATACTATCTGTAGTGATAACGCCAAAAGATACAGGAACACCATAATCTAAAGAAACTTGAGCAAGACCTTTATTACATTCGCCTGCAACAAATTCAAAATGCGGTGTACCACCACGGATCACCGCACCTAAGGCGATAATTGCGTCGTATTTGTTTTGTTCAGCAAGTTTTTTAGCTGCAATGGGTAATTCATAGGCACCAGGAACGCGAACTAGCGTTATATCTTGGTCGTTAACTTCACCTTGTCTCTCAAGTGCATCAAGTGCGCCATCCACTAAGCTTTCAACTACAAAACTGTTGAAGCGAGACACAACCAAAGCAAACTTTTTGCCTGTTGCACGCATGTTACCTTCAATAATGTTCATCTAAAAAACCTTACTAGAAAAATCGGCGCGCAGTTTAGCACACCTAACAAGGGAAATATTGAGATTTTTTGTACGATTTGAACTTATTACGGCTAAACCGATACATACTCAACAACTTCAAGACCATAACCCGATAAAGCGTGATACTTTTTAGGTTTACTGAGTAAACGCATCTTTTTAACACCTAGGCTTGCTAAGATTTGACTGCCCACACCGACTGTTCTAGATGAACCAGTCCAAGGCGCGGTAGTGGGTGTGTCACCTTTGTCTTGTGCTTGAAATTGTTTAACTTGATTTAGCAAATCTTCATCTTTACCTAAAAGTACTAATACCCCACCGTTTTCAGCAATAGTTTTAATCGCTTCTGGTAAGCTCATACTGCGCTCGATAGAACGTTGCGAGCCCAATAAATCACTAAAACTATTAATTAAATGCACCCGTACTAACGTTGCTGTATCACTCTTAATTTCACCTTTACACATAGCAAAGTGTACTTGATTATCGATGACATCTTTAAACGTCACCAAATCAAACTCGCCAAACTCTGTAGGCAATTTACATTCTGCAACTTGCTCTATGGTGGTTTCGTTTAAATTACGGTATTCGATAAGGTCGGCAATGGTGCCGATTTTTAAATCATGCTTTTTGGCAAACGTTTCTAAATCAGGACGCCTAGCCATGGTGCCGTCTTCATTTAATATTTCAACAATAACAGACGCAGGCTCACAACCCGCTAAACGTGCTAAGTCCACACCTGCTTCGGTATGTCCAGCACGATTTAACACTCCACCTTCTTTAGCAATAAGCGGGAATATATGCCCCGGCTGCACTATATCTTCAGCCACGGCCTCTTTAGCCACAGCAGCTAAAACAGTTTCGGCACGATCAGCTGCAGAAATACCCGTTGTCACGCCTTTAGCCGCTTCAATAGACACAGTAAAGTTAGTTGAAAACTGCGCTTCATTATTGTCTACCATTAACGGTAAATTAAGGGTTTTGCAGCGCTCGAGTGTCATAGGTAAACATACTAGCCCTCTAGCGTGGGTCACCATAAAGTTAATGGCTTCTGGCGTAACGTGCTGCGCAGCCATGATTAGATCGCCTTCGTTTTCTCTGTCTTCGTCATCCATCAATACAACCATTTTACCTTGACGGATATCTTCAATAATTTCTTTAGTACTGTTTAATGACATAATGTTAAATCTTCTTTCGTGGTATTGAGCCAAGCGCTCATCAACCTAACTTATTTCAAGTAACCGTTTTCTGCTAAAAACGCCATGCTAATATCTTTTTTGGGGGAGTCTGCACTCGAGTGGGCAGCTTTATCGCCAAGCATAAGACGCTCGATATAACGCGCTATGACGTCTACCTCTAAATTTACTTTGGTGCCAACTTGATACGAGCCAATTATGGTCTCTTGCAGACTATGGGGAATAAGTGTCAGTAAAAACTTAGCGCCATCGACTTGGTTGACAGTGAGACTGACACCATCAACAGTAATCGAACCTTTTTCAGCTAAATATTTAGCTAATTCATCTGGGGCTTGCACCCATATTTCTACGTAACGGCCTACTTGAGAAATCGATATCACTTCACCTAAACCATCTACGTGACCACTGACAATATGTCCACCGAAGCGACTATTTGCTTGCATGGCTTTTTCTAGGTTCACTTTGCTGCCTGCTTGATAGGTTGCAAAACCAGTGCGTTTTATGGTTTCGTGAGACACATCAGCACTAAAGCCATGGTTTGATAGCGCAACGACTGTTAAACACACACCATTATTAGCAATACTGTCTCCAAGCTTCACATCACTCATATCTAATTTTTGCGCTTTAATCGACAAACGAATGTCTTCACCATTTGGGGTTAAGTTTTCGATAACCCCCACATCTTCAATAATTCCAGTAAACATAAACTCTCAGTTACGCATTTTTGGATAACCGGTTACTCATTTACGAATAAAGTGTGCGGTCATCTTTAGGTCTTTACCCACTTGTCTGACATCAGTCCAAGACAAGCCATGTACTTCATTCATAGATTCTATGGGCAAAATATCAAACAAGTTTTGCCCACTGCCCCCTATAAGTTTGGGCGCTTGATATAAAATCAATTCATCTATCAAGTTATTTTGTAATAACGCCCCGGCTAATTTAGCTCCAGCCTCTACCCAGACATCATTGGTTTGCCTGTCACCTAACTCTTTCATCACGGCATCTAGGTCTAATTTATTGCCGTTAAAGGGAGCTTGCCATTGACTTACATGCTCAGCAAATAGATGGTCGCTATGTTTACCATTAACGAGTAACACATCACCTGCAACTTGCGAGCTAGATTGCTGCAATAAACGTAAGTTAGGTGGAAGTTGGTTTCTGCCATCTACAATCACCCTAAGCGGTTGTCGCAGGTTTTCTTCTGCTAAGACCTCAGGCGTAAGCCCTAATTCTTTATATCGTACGTTTAATGTTGGATTATCGGCCATTACTGTACCGGAACCACTTAAAATGGCACAACTATGGGCTCGGTGGCGCTGCACATCTTGACGAGCTTCTGGGCCAGTTATCCATTGACTTAAGCCATTATGCAATGCCGTTTTTCCATCTAAACTGGCAGCCAGTTTTACGGTGACTCTAGGTAAACCAGTAGACATCCGTTTTATAAAGCCTAAATTGAGTTGTACAGCGGCATCTTTTAATAAACCGTGTTGAACCACAACCCCTGCACGTTGCAGTATTTGCATTCCTCTGCCAGACACCAGTGGATTTGGATCTTGCATGGCCACTACCACTCGCGATATCCCTGCCTCGACTAAGGCTTTAGCACAAGGTGGCGTGCGTCCAAAATGGCTGCAAGGCTCTAAGGTGACATAAGCCGTCGCCCCTTTGGCCAAAAAACCTGCCTGCTTTAAAGCATGGACTTCTGCATGGGGTGTACCGGCTTTTTGATGCCAGCCTTGCCCTACTATCTTCCCTGCTGGGCTGCTAATAACGCACCCAACATTAGGATTAGGTGAAGTGGTATATTGACCACGTTTTGCCAACTGAATAGCTAACGCCATCATCTGATGGTCGATTAAGGAAAATTCAAACACTGTATTTAATACCTAAGAGTTAAAGGTAATAGAAGGAAGGTAAGGCTAGTCGCCAAGGCGGGCAATTTCTTCACCAAACTCTCGAATATCTTCAAAAGAGCGGTACACAGATGCAAATCTTACATAAGCCACTTTATCTAGCTCTTTCAAAGACGTCATAATTAAATTGCCTAAAAATTCACTACTGACTTCACGCTCGCCTGTGGCACGTAAAGATGACTTAAGCCGGCTAATGCACTGCTCAACCTCTTCAGTGCTGACGGGGCGCTTTTCTAGAGCTCGTTGTAAACCAGCTCGCAGTTTGTCTTCGTTGAAAGGTTCGCGAGAGCCATCACGTTTTACAATTCGTGGCATCACTAATTCTGCCATTTCAAAGGTGGTAAAGCGCTCTTTGCAAACTGTACATTCACGACGGCGTCTCACATGACTGCCATCCGACACTAGACGAGAATCGATGACTTTAGTTTCTTGAACAGAACAAAATGGGCAGTGCATGTGAATATCTATATCGGATAAATTAATTTAACTAAATTACCAAAATTTCTCTTCAAGTGATACAAAAGCCTGAAGAGGGTAGTCTTTATCAATTCATTTGAGCTAATTTGACCATGGTATTAACGGCATCCTTTAATCTATCTAGATCTTTTCCAGAAGGCACCGCTTTTTTAGCACAATCATTGACAGATATGGCGTGGTCAGTAAGCAAGTTCTCTTGCGGATAACGGCTTTGCAACTGATTTACAACTGTTGATTTATATGCATCAACCTGCTTTTGCATCAGCTTGGTTTTCTCTGCGTCACCGCCATTAAATTTCAATAGCCCAGGTGCAACAATTTCACGTTGAATATATTGATTATAAGCTTCAAGCCCTTGACGAACCGTTTTAACATCGGCTTTATCGTAATGCCCGGGGGCTTTCTTCAACTTGTTATCAACGAACTCAATCACTCCTTGGCATAGTTGCATATCATTAACTAAACCTACTGCCATTGATGATTGTGAAACCGTAACTAACAAACCAGCCATTATTAATTTTTTCAATTTTATCTTCCTTAAATACTAAAAGCCCTAGCCTAGTAGACCTAATCAGAAAAATACAATGAGTAATTCATCTATGCGTATGAAGTATCATAAGGAACACCTGTCACTATCAGTTAATAACCACCTAAGTGAAACTTAAACCCAACTTGGCACCTTATCTAGTGCTATCAGCTCATCTACACTTTGGGCCTCTCTAATTACAGCGACTTGATCACCTTGAACCATAATTTCTGCAATAATAGGTCTTGAATTGTAACTGTTAGACGCAACCGCACTATAAGCCCCCACTGAATTGATAACGATCACATCACCTTGTTCAACGACCTCCATAGTGCGGTCTAACGCAAAATAATCACCTGTTTCACAAACAGGCCCTACTACATCTGCACATTCAAACCTGTGGTTTTGTGTTGCCGCTGTAATTTTATGGTAGGCATCGTAAAGTGTCGGTCGGATGAAGTCGTTCATAGCGGCGTCTACAATCAGTAAAGTCTTATCTGATTGTTTTTTTTTATAAATAACTTGGCTCACTAAGACACCAGCATTAGCTGTGATGAAACGCCCGGGTTCGAACAGAATTCTGCAATTAAAATCTTCAGCATGGCGATTAACCACTGCAGCATATTGTGCCAATAATTCAGGCTCTGCGGTTTCGTCATCTTGATATTTCACTGCCAAGCCACCACCAAAATCAACATGCGTAATATTGATGTTTAGTGCTTTTAATTCACAATACAAAGCCTTGATTTTTTGTATCGCTAAATCAAAAGGAGTGACATCAGATATTTGACTGCCAATATGCATATTGATGCCCGTCACATTAATGTAATCAAGATTGTTAGCTTGTTGATACAGTGAAATTGCATGCTCGATATCCACACCAAACTTATCGCCCTTTTTACCCGTAGAGATTTTTTTATGGGTATTGGCATTCACATTAGGATTGATTCGAAACGAAATATTAGCAGTAATTTTTAAGCGTCGCGCTACATGAGAAAGGGCAAACAACTCTGGCTCTGACTCAATGTTGAAACATAAAATATGCTTTTTTAACGCAAACTCCATTTCTTGTTCAGTTTTAGCGACACCTGAAAATACAATTTTTTCAGCAGGAATATTAGCTGCTAAAGCCCGTTTAATCTCCCCCACAGAAACCACATCAGCTCCCGCCCCCTCTTTCGCCAACAAAGATAATACAGCTTGATTAGAATTCACTTTTACAGCAAAACACACCAAAGTATTTAGATGAGAAAAAGCGTCAGAAAACATCCTGTACTGGGCTTGTATCTTTGCTGAACTGTAGCAATAAAAAGGGGTGGGAAACTGCTCAGCCAAGGCTAAAACAGAGAGAGATTCAATATGTTGTACTGAATTTTTGTATTCTAAAAATGGCATATGTACACCTAATAATCAAAGCAATTAATGACTACAAGGTTAGAGAAGCTAGGCATGAAAAACCATTGGACAAATTCACATATTGCTAGTTAATATCGAACAATATGCTAAAAACAATTATCAAAATGCTACATTTCGATAGTAAATATGAAAACTGAGTGGCAATAATGAATTTGGATGAAAAAGACCAAGCGTTAATTACATTGTTAAAAGCGAACAGCCGAAGGCCTGTTATAGAGCTAGCTAAACAATTAGGCGTGTCCCGCAGTACCGTTCAAAACAGAATCGAAACTTTACAGCGTCGCGGTATCATTAAAAGCTTCACCATTGAATTTGATGCAGAGTACGAACGTAAATTATTAAAAGCACAGATGTTGGTCAATTTAACACCTGGGGTATCACGACACGTCATTAAACTATTACAACAGCGTCCACAAATAACCTCGATAATGTCAGTGAGTGGTGTATATGATTTAATTCTAGAGTTAACTGTAGAAGCCAGCTCTCAGCTAGATGAACTAGTAGATGATATACGTGAAACAAAAGGAGTTGAGAAAACCGTAACCTGCGTAGTGCTATCGAATTATTAAGTTATTGAATTAAAGGTGTAAACAGTGGTTAAACCTAATAACCACTGTTTACTTGTTTAGTAACTGATTAACTTAACCGTAAACAGGGAACTGTTCACATAAGGCCACTACTTCACCTTTTACTTTAGCGATGACGGCTTCGTCGTTAATATTGTCTAGTACTTCACAGATCCAGCTTGCCACTTGCTTGGCTTGCTCTTCTTTAAAACCACGGCGAGTAATGGCTGGTGAGCCAATGCGTAAACCACTGGTAACAAACGGTGAGCGTGGGTCGTTAGGCACTGAGTTTTTGTTTACCGTGATATTAGCGTTACCAAGGGCAGCGTCAGCATCTTTACCTGTGTATTCTTTACCGATTAGGTCTAACAAAAACAAGTGGTTATCAGTACCGCCAGATACTACTTTGTGACCACGTTCTTGGATAACCGCAACCATAGCTTTAGCGTTAGCTACTACTTGTTGTTGGTATACTTTAAATTCTGGTTGTAATGCTTCTTTAAAGGCAACCGCTTTAGCAGCAATCACGTGGCACAAAGGACCACCTTGACCACCAGGGAACACCGCACTATTTAGCTTTTTGTAGATAGCTTCATCACCACAAGAAGATAAAATCAAACCACCACGTGGGCCAGCTAGGGTTTTATGGGTAGTAGTGGTAACCACATGAGCATGAGCCATTGGGCTTGGGTACACACCCGCTGCGACTAAACCTGCTACATGAGCCATATCGACCAACAAGTAAGCGCCGACTTTGTCAGCGATTTCACGGAATTTCTGCCAATCAACAATACCTGAGTATGCTGAGAAGCCACCGATAATCATTTTAGGTTTGTGCTCAAGGGCTAATGCTTCAACTTGTGCCATGTCGATTTCGCCCGTTTCTGGGTGTAAACCGTATTGCACTGCGTTGTATGTTTTACCAGAAAAGCTCACTGATGCACCATGAGTTAAGTGGCCACCGTGGGCTAAGCTCATACCTAATACGGTATCGCCAGCGTCAAGTAATGCCATAAATACCGCTGAGTTAGCTTGCGAGCCAGCATGGGGCTGTACGTTAGCGTAGTCACAACCAAATAACTGTTTAGCGCGTTCTATGGCTAAGTCTTCTGCGATATCTACATATTCACAACCGCCGTAGTAACGCTTATGAGGATACCCCTCAGCATATTTGTTAGTAAGCTGTGATCCCTGCGCTTCAAGAACACGTGGGCTGCAATAGTTTTCAGAAGCGATCAATTCGATATGATGCTCCTGGCGTTGGTTTTCATCTTGAATTGCTTGGTACAATTCTGGGTCAAAATCAGCAATATTCATATCACGAGTTAGCATTACATTTCCTCAACATAAACGGGGGATTAATACGGTAAACAATTTGGCGCATAGTTTAGTGATTTTACACCATTTGTATAGTGGCTTTGTGGCATGAGAAACAACCAAAAGTTGTAACGATTTTTGCACACTGCACATTCACCCAGCTTGAATAATATTATCTGGGTATTTCACACCTAATTGACTTCGAATTTCATCCATCACTTGCAATACACTTATACTATCTTTATGAGACATAAGATCACTGCATAGCTTGCCTTGTTCGATACAATTCATCACTTCTTCTATCTCATATTCAAAGCCATTGGCAGCATGGGGGATCTCTATGGTTTGCACACATTTATCATGTTCATAGAAATAAGCCCTGTCAGCATCCCAAAAGTTATGGGGCAAAATAACATAACCTTGACTACCCACAATATGCATAGTGTTACTTGCATGGGCTGACATCGAACTCGTAAATTGCGCGTATTGGCCAGTGCTATAACTCAAGTTCACCAGTTCACATTCGTCTACACCTAAATCAGTCAACTTACCTTGGCTAGTAATTGAACTTGGGTGCTGTTCTAAAAAGAACTGACTTAATGTAATACTGTAAATGCCCAAATCTAATAAGGCGCCACCAGCAAGCTCTGGCCTTGCTAAGCGCAGCTTTGGCTCTGCTCGATTTTGAAATGCAAACCCAATATTGGATTGAATATATTGAATATCACCGATAGCGCCCTCTTGAATTAAAGATTTCACTTGGCTGAGCACTGGCATGAAACGGCTCCACACGCCTTCTTGTAATAACACATTATTTGCCTCGGCTAACTCGACTAAATACTGCATTTGTTCGGCACTAACCGTACAAGGTTTTTCAACCAAAACGTGTTTACCTGCTTCTAGACATAACTTGGCTTGTTCAAAATGAAAACTGTGGGGCGTGGCGATATAAATAATATCAACATTGGCGTCATTTAATAACGCTTTATAATCTGAATAAACCGCGGATATCTGGTACTTGTCAGCAAATACCCTAGCTCGTTCAAGGCTTCTACTTGCTACGGCAGTAATCTTGCCTCTACCTGAAAGCTTCATTGCCTCAGCGAAAGTATTCGCTATTGAACCTGGGCCTAAAACGCCCCAATTGTAAGTTTGCATGATGTACCTGTAATGACTCAATCGGTCACAAAATATTACGGGACTTAGAATTAAAGCGCACGATTTATTCACTATCCCTTTTACCCTAGCCCCTTGGTGAATTACAATATTGCTCATACATAGCAACAAAAGTAACTTAATATTATGGCGCAGTACGTATACAGCATGTTACGGGTAGGAAAAGTCGTTCCCCCCAACAAACATATCTTAAAAAATATTTCTCTTAGTTTTTTCCCCGGAGCCAAGATTGGCGTATTAGGTTTGAACGGTTCTGGTAAATCGACCCTACTTAAAATTATGGCAGGCCTTGATAAAGACATTGAAGGTGAAGCAATTCCTCAAGCGGGTCTTAAAATTGGTTATCTACCCCAAGAGCCACAACTTGACGAAACTAAAGATGTGCGTGGCAATATAGAAGAAGCCGTACAAGATGTCGTCCATGCTTTAAAACGTATTGAAGAAGTGTACGCAGAATATGCCGAAGAAGGTGCCGATTTTGATGCCCTTGCTAAAGAACAAGGTGAACTTGAAGCCATTATTCAATCAAAAGACGGACATAACTTAGATAATGCCCTAGAACGCGCCGCCGATGCATTGCGCCTTCCGCCATGGGATGCAGACGTAAGTAAACTATCTGGTGGTGAACGTCGCCGTGTCGCCCTGTGCAAATTGCTTCTCGAAAAACCAGAAATGTTATTACTCGACGAACCTACCAACCACTTGGATGCCGAATCTGTTGCCTGGTTAGAACGCTTTTTACATGACTACGAAGGTACTGTGGTTGCCATTACCCATGATAGATACTTCTTAGACAATGTTGCGGGTTGGATTTTAGAGCTAGACCGTGGCCAAGGAATTCCTTGGGAAGGTAACTACTCTTCATGGCTTGAACAAAAAGACGCCCGTTTAGAGCAAGAAGAAAAAACTGAAAGTGCTCGTCAAAAATCCATTAAAACCGAATTAGAATGGGTACGGTCAAACGCCAAAGGTCGCCAATCAAAAAGTAAAGCCCGTATGGCTCGCTTCGAAGAGTTGAACACTGGCGATTACCAAAAACGTAACGAAACCAGTGAGTTGTTTATTCCACCGGGAGAGCGTTTAGGTGAAAAAGTATTTGAAGTCTCTGGATTACAAAAATCTTATGGTGACAGGTTACTCATTGACGATTTAAATTTCAAAATGCCTAAAGGGGCCATAGTCGGTATCATTGGTCCAAACGGCGCGGGTAAATCAACCCTATTTAGAATGCTAACAGGCCAAGAGCAAGCTGACGCGGGTACCATAGATATTGGTGACACAGTGCAACTAGCCAGTGTTGATCAATTCCGAGATCATATGGATGGTAACAATACCGTTTATAAAGAAATATCTGATGATTCAGACATAATCCGCATAGGTAACTTTGAGTTAAACAGCCGCGCTTATTGTGGCCGTTTTAACTTTAAGGGCTCAGATCAACAAAAGTTTATTAAAGACTTGTCTGGAGGTGAACGAAACCGTGTGCATTTGGCTAAGTTATTAAAAGCCGGTGGTAACGTATTGTTGCTGGATGAGCCCACCAATGACTTGGATGTTGAAACTTTGCGAGCCTTAGAAAACGCCCTTTTGGAGTTCCCTGGTTGTGCCATGGTGATATCACATGATAGATGGTTCTTAGATAGAATAGCCACTCACATTATGGATTATCGTGACGAAGGTAAAATCAACTTCTTTGATGGTAACTACACAGAATATGCCGCTTGGCTTAAAGCGACCTATGGCACTGATGTAGTAGAGCCACATCGATTAAAATACAAAAAAATCAGTAAGTAATTTTAACGCTTACATTGAATGATTCCGCAGGCTTAGGCCTGCGTTTTTATATGCACACTGTAAATATTAAATTCTAGCTGTATGATATTTAGCGTGATGACATAAATGTAAAAAATCAAACCGACACCGTTTCAAAAGAAGTAAGGCTTAATGCAAAAACCAACCAAAGAAAATTTTATGGGGTTAAGTCCCATTATTCTATTTATGCTGCTTATTATTGGCAGTGGGATAATGACACAAAATTTTTCTAGTATGCCAATTTTAGTGGCATTTATGATTTGTGCTGGATATTCATTATTTCTTAATAGCAAAGTAGCCCCACTATCTCTCACTGAAAAGGTCGATATATTCTGCAAAGGAGGCGGCGATAAGACCATAATTTTGTTAGCAATTATCTTCTTACTAGCCGGAGCTTTTTATGCCGTCACCATAGATATAGGAGCCCGAGATGCGACTGTAAACTGGGCGCTAAATTACGTGCCTACTGCCTATTTATTGCCTGGTCTATTTGTTATTTCATGTTTTATTGCCTTTGCCATGGGCACCTCTATGGGTACCATCACAGCCATTACGCCTATAGGAATTGGACTGGCAGAGAGCCTTAGTTTGCCCATTCCATTAACTGTCAGCATAGTGGTGGGCGGCGCTATGTTTGGTGACAATTTATCATTTATTTCCGATACCACAATCGCCGCTACTCGGACACAAGGAGTGCAACTTAAAGATAAATTCAAAGCTAATTTGATCATTGTATTGCCTGCAGCTTTTGTAACGGCTGTATGCCTATTAATGGTAGATATTGACGGCAGCTCAGTGGTGACCAGCAACGACTACGACATGTGGTTGATACTGCCCTACTTACTCATAATTTGTTGCGCTCTGTTTGGAATGAACGTGTTAGGTGTTTTAGGTGTAGGTATTGTCAGTGCTTGTGTAATCGGCTTAACAAAGGGCTTATTCACTTTTACCTCTATGGTGCTAAGTATTCAAAAAGGCCTAGAGTGGATGCAAAACATGGCGGTTATTGCATTATTGATTGGCGGTGTGGTTGCACTAATGAAAGCCTATGGGGGTATTCAATGGCTAGTCACTAACACGACTAAAGGTATATCTACTAAAAAAGGAGCCGAATTTGGAGTAGCCACCTTAGTGAGTACCCTCGATATCGCAACGGCTAACAACACAATAGCCATAGTATCAACTGGCCCCATAGTGCAGGACTTAGCAAAAAAATTCTCTTTAGATCCTAGACGAACCGCAAGCCTTTTAGATATTTTTTCATGTGGGTTTCAAGGTTTAATCCCCTATGGAGGTCAACTTCTAGCAGCAGCCAGTCTTGCGGGCGTATCCCCTTTAACACTCACCTATTATGGTTGGTACCCCATGTTAATTTTAGTATTTGGCTGCCTTGCAATTGCAACGGGTTTACCTAAATTCAAAAACAAAGTTGAATCTGACTTTTCTAATATTGAACATTTAGACTTAGAGTAAAGGCTTAGATTTTACTCTAGGTATGTTATGCCGTTTGTTTATACTCAACAAACACAAAAACTGGTCGTATTTCAAACAAAAAAACCTTCCTCTAACAAATCTACCCAACCATTACTTTCCCAAAAACAATGCATGTTAGTGCCATAACTGTGCGTTCTTTTTAAGCAACTAGGCTTCCTAATCTATGTAAACCAGCTGGTCAGGTTTTATTGTATGCTGGCATAACTATTGCTCTGTGAGGTCAATTGTTGCACAAGTCATCATTAAGAATGATACCCAACAAGACAACCACATTATAAAAACTACTACCAGCCCATATGACAACTTTAAAGTTGCATGGATACGGAGAGACACCTTGAGAACGCACAAACTTAATAAACTATCCCTTGCGATAGCAGCCATTACTGCTGCTTCACTTGCCTTATCACTTAACGCACAAGAAATTGAAAAAATATCCGTCGTCGGTGTCAAAGATGAAAACATGATCATGCCCCCAGAATCTAGCAGCACCTATGGCTTTGATATGTCTTTAGTAGAAACACCACGCTCGGTAACAGAAGTAAGTTCTGATTTGATTGAAGCTTATGGATTACGCAGCGTTGATGATTTAGTAAGAATGACACCGGGAGCTTTCACCAGTTCTTTCTTCGGGATCCAAGGGGCTATGGATATTCGTGGAGAATCTGCAGATAACTACTTCAGGGGTTTTCGTAGGATAGCCAACCCTGGAGCCTTTAAAACTAACATTCGTGGCGCGAAACAATTAGAAGTTATGCGTGGGCCAGTTAGCCCATTATATGGAACAGGAAGTGTTGGAGGACAGCTTAATTACTCACCTAAATCTGCAAAATCAGACGCCACGAAATATATAGAAGAGGTTACCGGTAAAGTTGATTTAACACTTGGTACCTACTCTCAAAAAATATTAGCAGCCGAAGCAGGAACTCCATTCAAATTAGGTGATAAGCAAGGTGGTATTTATGTATTTGCTGAAGCCGAAAATTCTGGGTCGTTTTACAATAATTACGAGCCCACCAATGAGATGTTACAAGTTGCAATCGATCTTGATATCACTGACAGCACCACTATGGAATTTGGTTTTCAAGCACAGACATCTGATAGTATCCAAGTACCAGGCTGGAACCGTGTTACCCAAGACTTAATCGATAACGGAACTTATATTACCGGTGCTGCGCCTATAAGAAATAGCGATAACACTATTGGTGCCGATCGCTTATTACCTCAAGAGTCTGGATTTATTAGCTCAGCCGCCCCTTATTTTATTAACTCTTCATTCTCAAGTGTGGGCTCTTTCTGTAGCCCAGGTGATGCTGATACCAGTAATTTTGTTTATAACGATATGCTGTTAGCTTGCCCCGGGGCTCCCGGCTTTATTGATGGTTACGCATTAACCGATCCGGGCACCACCAAAATTGACCATAAAACTACGTTTATTGATGATATCGATTTTGCCGATTCAACTGCATTTACTGCTTATTTAGATTTTACCACTTACATAGATGACATGGTTTGGAAGAACCAGTTTTATTATGATTATATGGACCATACCAAGTATCAAAGTTGGGGTTTTACTGCTGATTATCCAGGAGCAACAGCCGCTGAATTCCGTTCAAGCTTAATGTTTGATACTCAAGGTGAAAACGTATTAATTCAACATATAGCAGGTGTTAGTTTAAGACACGAAGACTTAGACTTAAATCACGCATTTTATGATGAAACCTTTGATTTTAGGGATATCAGTGTTGGGCCAACAGCCAACGATAGAATTGACTGGGCAGTTACAGACCCATACGAAGATGCCACTATTTTGTATGATGAAGACGGTAACCCCACAGGAATTGACGGCACAGTGCGCCGTAACTATAACGAAGAACAAGTTTCTATCGTCACTAACTTAGGGATTTTTTACCTAGCGGATATTAGCTTCGAAAAGCTATCTGTATTAGTAGGTGCCCGATATGATTATTACGATGTTGAAGCAGAAGAAGAAGCAGTGTCGTTGCTAGGTATACCTTTTGGGGATGGCGTGCATACCGATACTGAGTCTGCTTTAAGCTATAACCTAAGCTTATCTTATGCGACCGAATCAGGATTTGTACCTTATGCAACCTATGCCAAAGCTAATTCATTAACCACAAACCAGCTAGGGGGGATTATCGCTAGCAGTGTTGACGGAGGTGATTACCTTGCTGACTCTGACTTAATTGAACTTGGGCTTAAATATAGCAACGAAGAAGATACTATTTATGCGGCTTTATCAGTCTATGACCAAGAAAAAACTGATCGTATAGGCCAGACACAAGCATTAGTAGCAGTTTCAAGTACTGGGATAGAATTTGAAGCTCGTGCGCTATTAAACGAAAACTTCTCTGTGACAGCAACAGCCACTCATATAGAAACAACAGAAGTTAGTGATAATGCTTTAGCCATTATCAATGGTGCTGACTTTGCTATACAAAATGGATTGGAACCCTATCAAGTCTATGGCGGTCGCATTGGCGGTAACCGTTCTACATTTGTAGGTACTGGAGTGGAACTAGACCGCGGTGGTCTACCAGATAATACTATTAGTATGTACCTAAACTACGTACAGCCTATAGGTGATGGAAAAATCACTGCTAGTACTGGTTTTGGCTGGGCAGATGAAACCTATACCGACGTGCTAGAAACTATTCTTTTACCTAGTTACATGGTGTGGACTGCGTCAATGGGTTATGTCACAGACAGTTATGAAGTTTTATTCTCAATCAATAATTTATTTGATGAAGAATATTATACATCAGCAGACTTATTTGACTCAGTCGTTGTCAAGCCATCTGAAGGTAGAACCGGCTCTGTGATGTTCAGTTATAAGTTCTAATTGCAAATAGGGTTTGTTTGCACCCTACTGAAATAATAAGTTCAAGTTAAATGCCTAGCTGTAAGAAGCTGGGCATTTTTTGTTTCTATGGTAAAAAGCAAATTCATAATATTACTGAAGGTCTTCTCTAACTGAAAATTTGTGCTAAATTAACTGTAATATCATAAGGTAAGGTACAAATGAAAAAGAGCGAAGACAGCCAGACAATTACCACTCTTCAAGAATTGCACCGAATTACATCAAATAGCACCCTAGATGTAGATAGTAAAATTCAGCAGTTATTAGCGTTAGGCTGTGAAACTTTTTCATTACCATTAGGCATAGTTAGTCATATTTCTGATGAAACTTACATCGTAAAATACGCTTGTACACCGAACAATGAAGTAGTGCCTGGTGATAGTTTTGAGCTAGGAGTCACTTACTGTATCCACACCTTAAACAATAAAGCGCCGCTGTCATTCTCTCATGCTGGTGAAAGCAAGATTAAAACCCACCCCTGTTACAGCGCATTTGGTTTAGAAAGCTATATAGGTACGCCTTTAATCGTTAATGGCAAACCCTATGGAACCATCAACTTTTCTGGACCAGAGATAAGAAGTAGAGGCTTTAATAGTGATGATCTTGAATTAATTTTACTTTTCTCACAATGGGTTAGCAATGAACTCACACGAGTTGATTTTGAAAAGCATCTAGCTCGGCAACAAAATATGCTCGAAATGATGAGTGAGCAAGCCAATGTTGGGGCATGGGAGGTTGATCTTGAAAACAACAGTCTTTATTGGTCTGAGATGACCCGAAAAATCCATCAAGTATCAGCAGACTTTGAACCCACAGTAGAAAACGCCATTTTGTTTTACAAAGAAGGGGAACATCGAGAGAATATCACCGCTTTAGTGCAAAAAAGTATTGAAAATGGCGAGCCTTGGGATGAAGAGTTACAGATCCTCACCGCAAAAAATAACATTACTTGGGTGAGAGCAAAAGGTGAGCCGGTTATAGAAAATAATAAATGTGTTGGCTTACTAGGTTCATTTCAAAATATTGATGATCAAATCAGTAGTCGCAATGCATTAATCAAAGCTAAAGAAACCGCAGAAGAAGCAGCTAGAACTAAAAGCCAGTTTTTAGCCAATATGAGCCATGAAATACGCACCCCAATGAACGGTATACTAGGCATGCTTCAATGGCTAGAACGTAGCGGTCTTAACGCCCAGCAGTTATCTAATGTGAAAATAGCGCAATCTAGCGCAGAATACCTTCTCGTTATTCTGAATGACATTTTAGATTTATCTAAAATAGATGCCGAAAAACTCACAATTGAATATGAAAATTTTTCTGTCTCTAGCTTTTTAAACGAATTTGTTGAAATGATGCAACCCGCATTTCATGACAAAAATGTAGATATCGTACTAACCTCGCCTCCCTTGTCAGATGATTTAGTAAGTGGTGATCCTCTAAGAATTAGGCAGATTCTGCACAACTTAGTAGGTAACGCCCTTAAATTCACAGAAAAAGGACAAGTAGCTATCAAGTGGAAGCTTGAAGAAAACAACTCAGAAAAATTATTTCATTGCCAAGTAACAGACACAGGCATTGGTATTAGTGAACAAGCACAACAAGATATATTTCAGCCCTTCACTCAAGCCGACTCGAGTACCACCAGACATTACGGAGGCACAGGGCTAGGCCTATCGATTGTCTATCGGCTATGTCAATTAATGGGGGGAGTTATCAATGTTAGAAGTAAAACCGGACAGGGCAGTACGTTTAGTTTCCAGATCCCTCTAGGTCGTCCTCAAGTTAAAACATTAGAGACTAAAACGAGTCTAGAAGAGCATCTGAGTCAGGTACCAAAAAAACCTGTAAAGGCTATTCAGAAAACGGCTAGAGTGCTAGTCGTCGAAGATAACGAAATTAATCAAGTGGTTGTCATAGAACTTCTAAAACAAATGGAATTAAAAGCCGTGGCCTGTGGCAACGGATTAGAAGCGATTAACGCTTTAAGTTCAGCTTCATTTGACATCGTCATCATGGATTGTCAAATGCCAGTAATGGATGGATTTGAAGCCACCCAAAAAATTCGAGCCGGTGAAGCCGGTGAAAAAGTTAAAAACATCCCTATTATTGCCCTCACAGCTAATGCCATGAAAGGTGATAAAGAAAAATGTTTAAGCGTAGGTATGACCGATTATGTCAGTAAACCATTAGATTTCGACAAGCTTGCCGAGACTCTAGAAAAGTATATTGCCCGCCAAAAAGATATTGGAGTCTAAAATCATTGTAAATTGCCTGACTTTTACTCCAACACTTTAAAATTGGCTTATTATTATCGAATAATGCCCATCAAGCCAGTAACACCTAAGTCATCTGTCAATTAATATGTAGTAACACTACATATTAATTCAGATACTAGGAACTCAAAATGCGACCACAAGATTTAATTGAAGCAGTGAATACTTACTTTGATGCTCTTTACTATTGCGACACAAATTTATTAGATAAGGTGTTTCACCCTAGTTCGAGCCTATTTGATGTAGACGAAGGTAAGCTACTCGTCGACCCAATCGCTAGCTTTAGACAAGATGTTGCCACTCGCCCTTCACCTGCAAGTGTCGAGCAAGTAAGAGAACAAGAAATCATCATGATTGATTGGTTATCTAAAGATTGCGCTACAGTTAAAGTGCGTTTGCGAGCTCACAAAAACATATTTGTAGACCACTTAAGTTTTGTAAAAGACGCTGACGGTTGGTGTATTGTGTCTAAGGTGTGGCATTTAGAACGCACAGTCTAGGCACCGCATCACTCTTTATATTTAAAATATGTGGCATGAGGCTTTACAAAAACCTCATGCCACTCACTGACATGAAGGTGTGACATCCTAGAATTAAACTCAATTACTTAAGTGGTGGCATCAACTCCAAGGTCACGGTTTTAGCATCGACTCTATCGATAATTTTAATAATAGTGGTTTGCACAGTTTCGTCTTGACGAATGTCAGTGCTACTTTCAAAGGCTTCTAACATAGGCGTAGTATTTTCAGCTTCAATAAACCCTACCTCTACTTTTGTTGCAATTCCGTCATCATTTCCAAAGTATTGAATGGTAATAAGCGGATATCCATGAAAACCTCGCTTCACTCGTTTATTAATACGTTTTTGCGATTTATCTAAGTTCATCTTCTATCCTGAATATTGAGTCACCCCTAGATAGTAACTGACTATCTAAATAAAGCAGATATATAAAAACTACAAAAACAATATTCCTTCTAACTTCCCACAAACACTTAACGTATAATACTGTCAATTACGTACATTTAAGATATGCCCATGACAGTTGAAACTTTCACCCCAAACAAAACGACCACTTTAGAAACACCTGTAAAAGTGCTAGAGGCTGACTCTCCTATCAAACAAGCCAGCGGTACTAAAATTGGCTTTGTATCACTAGGCTGCCCAAAAAACCTAGTGGACTCAGAGCGTATTTTGACGCAATTACGTACCGAAGGTTATGACGTGGTGCCCACCTATAATGACTCTGATTTGGTCATAGTGAATACCTGCGGCTTTATTGATTCGGCAGTACAAGAGTCACTGGATACGATTGGTGAAGCTCTCAACGAAAACGGCAAAGTGATCGTGACGGGTTGTTTGGGTATAAAAGAAGATGAAATCCGTGAAGTGCATCCTAATGTGTTAGCAATAACCGGCCCTCACGCTTATGAAGAAGTAGTGAACCAAGTTCACGAACACTTACCTCAACCTCAGCACAACCCTTATCTAAACTTGGTGCCAGACATTGGGGTCAAGCTAACGCCAAGACACTATGCTTATTTAAAGATATCTGAAGGCTGTAACCACAGATGTACTTTTTGCATTATTCCATCAATGCGCGGTGATCTAGTTAGCCGACCAATTGGTAGTATTTTAGATGAAGCAAAACGCCTTAAAAATGCGGGTGTAAAAGAGCTTCTAGTGATTTCTCAAGATACCAGTGCATATGGCGTAGATGTAAAATATAAAACTGATTTTTGGGATGGCATGCCGGTAAAAACCGATATGAAAGCCTTATGCGAAAAACTCGGTGAAATGGGTATATGGGTACGCTTACACTATGTTTACCCTTATCCATCGGTTGATAAGGTCATGCCTCTTATGGCCGAAGGTAAAATTTTGCCTTATTTGGATATACCGTTTCAACATGCAAGTCCTAGGGTTTTAAAGTTAATGAAACGCCCAGCTGCGGCTGAAAAAACCATGGAGCGTATTAAAGCATGGCGCGAAAAGTGTCCAAATTTAGTGATACGTTCTACTTTTATTGTGGGCTTTCCGGGTGAAACCGAAGCAGACTTCCAAATGTTGCTAGACTTTCTAGACGAAGCACAATTAGACCGTGTAGGCTGCTTTAAATACTCAGATGTAGATGGCGCGAAAGCCAATGACTTACCAGATCCAGTAAGTGAAGAAATAAAACAGCAACGCTTCGAACGCTTTATGCAAAAACAAGCGCAAATAAGTACCGCCAAGTTAGAAGCAAAAATTGGCCTTGAATACCAAGTTATCATTGATGAAGTCACACCAGAAGGTGCAGTAGGAAGATGTTATGCCGACGCGCCAGAAATTGATGGTAATGTCCATTTAACCGATGAGTTTGACGTTAAGCCAGGTGATATTATCTGGGCACAAATAATCCATAATGATGAACATGATTTATGGGCGGTTAAAGTAACAGATGATGAGCCTGAATAACCTACAATAATTTATGATTAGGATAACGAACTAACATGGAAACAAACGTCCCCGATATAGCAGAGATAATTCAACTAGCTGTCGCACCTGTAATTATGTTGACGGGTGTTGCAGGGTTTCTAAACGTCATGTCTGGCCGATTAGGAAGAATTGTTGATAGAGCGCGAATTATGGAACGCCGGGTACACACAATTAAAAATCCTGACTTTCTTAGACAGTCAGAGAAAGAGTTAGCAAACCTATGGAGGCGCATAACCATAATCAATCGTTCTATCGGATTATGTACCGCCTCTGCGTTATTCGTATGTTCTATGGTGACATGCTTATTTTTAGGAGATTTTTGGTTAATTGACCTGAGTGAATTGATTTTATCGTTATTTGTTTTAGCGCTTTTTCTACTTATTTTCGCGCTATTAATGTTTTTAAAAGAAGTACAATTAGCAACACGAACCCTACAAAGTGGTAAAGAGAAGTTATTCGAATAGCTTTTCTTTACCTGATTTTGCTAAACCCATTGAAAATGACGTAGTAAAAATAAACCTATTGTTGAGCTAATTAAAGAAAATAAAGTGCTACCTGCAATAATCGCGGCAGTAAGATGATAATCGCCGCCAATACTGCGCACCATAGGGTAAGCCGCAGCGGCAGTCGGTGCTGAAGTCATCATATAAAGTACGCCTAACTCGGTTCCTCGCAACCCAAACATATACCCAGCAACAGTCGCCACCAAAGGTAAAAATGCAATTTTACTGGCTATAGCCCAATACAATAAACTCGAGGCACGAAACTCTTGTAAGCGAATCGATGCCCCCACACACAATAATGCTAATGGTAGGGTCATACGGGCTAAGTATTGACCGGTGTCAGTGATTAATTGAGGCAGCTGAATCGATAACAAAGCCACAACCAGCGCGAGTCCGATGGCAATCGCCAATGGATTAGTCAAGACACTTTTTGCTACCGCTTTTACCGACGGAGTTTCAGCTTGGTGATAATAGAGAGTCAAAATTGAAAAAACATTGAGTGGCACCACAAGTACCGCCAAATAGATTGAAGCCAGTGCTATTGCTGAATCGCCAAAGGCGTTAACCGCTAATGCCAAACCAATAATTGCCATATTGCCCCGACACGCCCCTTGTACAAAGGCCCCTCTTGCCTCTTTGTTTGCAATGTAATACCCAAGAAAATGGTACAACAAAAACGTTATCGTCATCACCACAGCACCGAAGCCAATTAGAGACGTTGGAAATTCTTGAGACAAATTAATATTGGCAATATTAACAAACAGTAGACAAGGTAACGTCAAATTAAAAACCAGCTTAGAGCCTGTTTCAACAAACTCGTCAGTAATCCAACGAATACGTTTTAGAAAGACTCCCAAGATAATTATTAAGCTAATAGGTAAGGTAACTTCAACGGCAAAACCAAGTGATGCAAACATCTATACAATCCCTTCTATAATAATTATCTTTGCCACTTTAAATTTAATCCTCATTTAAATTCATGTTTTCATTATTACCTAGACTGAACTGGTAATATATATCTAGAGTACTTTCCAAGCCACTAACCGCTTCTAAATAGAGCTTGGGAAGTAACTCATAACGAATTGCCACTTCAGACTCAGAATCAAACACACCTACGCCATAACGTAATTGCACTCCCGGTGATATGGTGCCTGTAAGAGATAGCTGTGTGTCATCCCCCTGCCCTGATGTATCCAATGAAACGTCTTGAAAGCCTAACTTGTTACCCGCTTTGCTTACTAAGTTTTCACTTTGGCCTAACCCCAAAGATAGCAAGGCATTGGTTAATATAGTGTCTTGACTGTCATCACTTGAGTCACCTAAACCTCGACCCGTTAATATATACGACAAACTTTGTTGCTGCTCCATTTCAGGTTCAGAAAAGACAGTGACAGTAGGGCTTTCTACTCCTCCTTCAACTCGTAACCCTGCAACGACATCATCTTCGGTTAAATCAGGATCGCGTATCGCTTCAATATTTAAATAGGGCTTATCTAGGGTGGTATTAAACAATATATCCCCTTCTCTTATGACCAGGTTTTGTCCGTAAGCTTTATATTTACCGTTTACAAGCTGAATTTCGCCACTTGCTAACAGATCTGCTTTTTTATTTCGTAATCGAAGTTGCCCTTGTAAATCTGTGGTTAACCCAAAAGCGTCAAGCTTCACTTCATCGGCTTTTAAAGGATCGACCTTAATAAGCAGATCAAGTGCCAATTTTTGTGCACTTTGCTGCTTCTGCGCTTCTTGTTCAACCAAGATTACATCATCAGATAACGACACTGCGCCTTGAGGTAAATCCCTAACTTTAACTCGAGCATAAGGTATACTAATTTCACCGTTAACAGCCACGTCATTCGCAACAAACTCGACGATTACGTCTGGGCTAATGCTAGCTTTTACGATATTTTGATAATCAAATTCAAGGGCATCACCACTAATATTTAGGTTGCCGCTCAATGAGGGCACCCAAGCGATTTGACCTTTTAACTCCCCCGGTCCTTTTCCTAGTCTATAGCTGCCACTAAAATCAGCATGGTTTCCATTTAAAACAATTTTCTGTTGAATATCACTTAACCAAACAGGTAAAGACTCGCCTTTAAGCTCACCATTTACCCATGCTAACTCCCCTTTTAATAGAGGGCTAGACACTGTACCCAGAACCTCAGATTGTCCTTTAATCACACCTTGTAAAACTTCTAACTGAGGTGCAAGTGCCAGAAAAGGCGCTAAGTTAAACTCGGAGATAAGCAATTCACCTTTTATCGGAGAACCCAGTATCCCATCTAAAGAAGCAGGTTGAGCTTGAATACTGCTAGTGAACTGCCCAATTTCTGGGCCAATAAAGTTCAAGTCAACTCGAATATCGTCAGCATTGGTACTGGCACTCAAAGACAAATCCTGAATATCTATTTGGAAATTATCCTGAGCTGTAAAGGTCCACTTAGCAGGGCTTAGTACCACATTGACAGTCGCGATAGGTAAGGACTGAATATCCCATGTTCCTGATGATTCCAATGCTAAGCGACTATTGGTTTGCAATGCAGGCAAGGTTGGCATAAACCTGCGTACTACAGGTAACAAATTAAATTCTTTAATGGCTAAATCCCAAGACATCACATTTTTCTGAAACTGTGCTTTTGTAACACACAGCTCACTTTCTTGCTGACGCCAACAGTGGCTGCCAATTGAGTATGCCTGCTTACCCCAGTCAGCTTGTATCTCAAATTCATCGACTAAATTTAAATTTGCATAGGACGAAGTTAGCTTGCCTGTTAACCACCTGCCCTGCCAACTAGTGTCATTTAGCTGGCCTTCAATTTGTACATTTATACTAGTGGTTTCACCCGTAGTGGTTAACTCAAGGTTATGGTTTTGGGGATCCCCCGTTAAACTTAATGTTGCAGTATCTACTTGGTTATTCATTCCTTGTATACCTGACAACGTTAACGCCATATCTAATGGTTTATGATCACCCCATTTCAGTTGCCCAGCGCCAGTGGCATCCGCCACTGTAATATCCGAGAACCTGAGCTGCTCCACAGACAAATCATAATTTACCTCAGGCTCAAATAGCGCACCTTTTACGCTGGCAACCAATGACATGGCCCCGCTTGCTTGTGGAAATGAATCAGCTATTTCAGGCGCGTCTAACTTAATATTTAAATCTATCAGTTCTTGCTGCTGTTGCACTGTACCAGTTACAAACAACTGATTTTCTGCGTTTTTTATAAGTAAATCACGAATTTTCAACTGACCATTTTCTACAAACGATGCCGCACCAGTGATAGATAACGGATAGTTTTGCCATAGCCCGTCAATATCCAAGGCCTCTGAATCAAACTCCCACGAGCCATTACTATTATTGAATTTAGTCGGAATGGTGCCGTTTATCTCCGCCTGTATATCTGGCCAAAAGACACCTGGCTTTATATTTTGAACTTGAGTGCTACCTTGCCATGCTATGACTTTTGCAAAATCTAAAGAGCCTTTAGTATTAACTTCTCCCGCTAAGGTTTTGATAAATAATTTATCTAGGCTAAGTGATTTTTGTTTCGCATTTACTTGAGCTAAAGCTAGGATATTTAACTGTGCATCAGGAATGTCTTCTCCGCTCACGCCTGTAGTTACAATCAATTTTAATGCATCTAAACTGCCACTTAGCTTTACATCTCCAGCTTCTGAATTGAAGCTAGGCTCAGTTAATGGCCAACCTAGGTTCTCCCAACTTAGCGATGCATTTAAAGGTAAACCGGCTCTAGATAACTGAGCTGATACCTCTGCCGATAAAGCTGTTACTGCAGTTTGAGAATTATAGGCGTTATCACCACTGACCACATTTAAGGTTGTCGTCACCTTTTGAATATTGCCATTAGAGGCAATAGCAACCGTTACAGGATTGTTTTCTGGCCACAAGCCTTGCCCATCTAGGGTTAACTCGTGAGTGAGTTCACCATCAAACTGAATATCGCCTTTTACATTGATATGACCTAGCTGATGTTCAACATAAAGCTCACTTAACTCAAAATCGTTACTATTTCCCGTAGCCTGTACATTAACTTTTTTTAATTTAATTAACTCCTGACCAGCAATATTTAGCTCAGTATCTAACATTGTAAAATCTAGAATATTAAAGTGTATTGGCAAAATTATGGGAAGTGTTTGTAGCGGCTCATATTGCCACCTAGACCAATCAAAACTTGTTGTAGGTTGTGCAGTTTCATTGGCATAAGTGGTCACAATCAAATTTTTTAGCTGAACTTTGGGTACGTGTAATTCCTTATAAAAACTCAATTCTCCGTTTAGCTGCAGCCAAGTTAAATTCAAGGTGTTTTCTAGACTTACTGAAAGGTTACTTATATCAATATTTTTAACAGACACTGGAATAGGCATGGTGATAACTGATGTAGTGACACCTCTAGAGT
This sequence comes from Paraglaciecola sp., assembly GCF_039942875.1. Taxonomy (GTDB): domain Bacteria; phylum Pseudomonadota; class Gammaproteobacteria; order Enterobacterales; family Alteromonadaceae; genus Paraglaciecola. The sequence goes on along the minus strand of NZ_JBDVBQ010000015.1, from coordinate 78,478 downwards.
CTGGGGGGCTAGCTTTAGCAATATTTACAGCTACTTTTGAGGTACTAAGTGAGTCTACGCACACTGCTAGCTGCCATATACATTCAAAACTAATAGATACGGTTAGGTCGTTAAGAACGGCTTGAGTCCCAGCATCACGCCATTCAAGGCGTGTTAAATTTAGCTCTGAACTTAAGCCACCACTGCCATATTCGATATCCAATGGCTCTAACATGCTATCTGCGGTATTAAGTAAAACTTTGGCGCCGTAGGGAGTAAATATAAAACCAACCACCAGCATCAACACGATCAAAAATGCCAACATGGTACGATAAAATAGCTTTACCAGTTTTCTTTTAGTAGAGGTGTGATGGGTAGCTTGAATATCCTTAGCTTTATCACTCATAACGATGGCCCCATAGAAAGATGGAAATAACGAGTAGAACCAAAGTCGCTTTTCCCTTTAGCTAAATAGAAGCGCACTGGCCCAATGGGTGAATTCCAAACAGCGCCAATTCCCACTCCTAAGGCATAATCATCTATAGGATTATCAGTCGCGTTGCCCCCATCAATAAACGCTGCGGCTCGCCAACTATCAGACACAGGGTATGAATATTCAAAGCTTGCTACCGCTAAGAACTGCCCCCCTATTAGTTCTTCTTCTCCGTCATCGTCCACTTCAAATGGTGATAAGGTATTATAATCAAACCCTCTAACACTCTGGTCTCCGCCAGTAAAATATCGCAAACTCGAAGGGACTTGATCAAAGTCGTTAGTGACAATGCCGCCCACTTCAGCTCTCCATTGAAAGCGATGTTGACCTAAGCTTCTCACCCATTTTGTTTTCGCTGATATTCGAACAAGATTGATATCTGATAACACAGAGTCAGATGCGACTTCAGCGGTAATGGTTTGTTTATCCCCCCAATTAATATCAAGGCCACCTCGGCTTCGTAACCGACTTATTGTCATACCGGGTGTTAATAACCGCGTGGTTTGCTCTTCTTCTAAACCTTGAGTAAAGGTTTCCTGTTCAAGCTTTAGGAATGCTGAACGCTGCCAATCTGAGCCAACCACAGTCCAATGCCTTGTAGCAGATATTGACCACTTTTCACTGTCTGTGTCGTTGTCATCCTCAGCTTGGTACCCCACCTGATAACTTAAATAATTTTGAATAGCGTCTTCTAAAGGTACTTTATAGTTCAAAGAAATATACTGCTCTGGCTCCGATAAATAAACTTGGCCTCCCACTGAATGGCCACTGCTGTTTGCCCAAGGGCGCTGCCATTTACCTGTAAATCGTGGACCCACATCAGATGAAACTCCCGCCCCCACATCAAAATTATCTCTTGGCTTGTGGGTTAAGATGACTTCAATTGGAATAACAAAGTCTTTTGCTTTTGACAATAAAGGCCTAACAATCGCGTTAGTAAAATACTGGGTTTGTTTAACTCTACGGTTGAGTAAGCCTAATTGGCTAGCCACATACAAGTCACCTGTTTTAAAAGGTAATAACTCTGTCACTAACTCTTTAGCTCTTGCATCTTGACCAAATTGTAATTCACCAAATTTGTAGCGAGTGCCTGTATCCATATGCAAGGTGATATCGGCAACATTTAAAGACTCATACACTTTGATATGACTTTGCTTGTATTCAGAATCGAAATATCCACGGGATAACATTAAGCTTTGTAATTGTGACTTTGTGCTGTCATAAAGAGCATGCTCAAGGGGGGTCCCTTGTTTTAACTTTACCGAAGTTTTCCACTGGATGACCTCTGAGTCTTGAGAGCCTTCGCCATCAATAATAATGGCAACCTCTCTAAGCTTAGTTACCTGCCCTAAATCAATTTTAAGGCTCCAGTCTTTTTTAGGGGCACTTTGTGGGGGCGCAATCACTTGAACTTGAACGTGGTAATAACCATAAACTTGGGTAGCAATATTCACTTTCTCAACGAGTTGTTGTTTGTATTGGGAGTACTGATAAATACTTGAGGGAGTGTCTAGGTACCCAATATGTGCTTGAATATTCTCATTAATGGTAGAGTTTTTTACACCCTGAATTTCAACAGCGGCTAATGCACTAAAAGGGACAATAGAGATAAAAAAAAGGACAAAAGCATAGGTAACAACACGTGGAACTAAAAACAGCAAAAAGGTCTCGCTTTTCTTAACAGAATTAAAAGTGATAGCTATTCTTTATTCTACAAGATACCTAAACCGTTGTAATGCTTAATACACATCTTTAAACTTACTGCATCTGCTCCAATAAATTCGTTTAATGAGATATCTAAATCCTATATGAAAACCCAAACACATAAAAAAATATGCATAGTGACTGGTGGCAGTTTTGGTATCGGCTATGCGGTGTGCCAAAAATTTTTAGAGCACAACTATCATGTTGTGAATTTAGATATCAAAGGCAACCCAAAGCAATCAACAGACATAGAGTGGATTGAATGCGACATGTCTAACGCTGTTGACATAACATCAAATTTTCAAAGTATCATTAGTCAACATAAAAGAGTAGATGCACTAATATCCAATGCGGGCATTCACTACTCGGGCAATATAGAACAAACTGCAGATGAAGATTTTGAGCGTGTATTTTCACTCAATGTAAAAGGCGCAATCGCCGCAACCAAAGCTGTTTTACCAATAATGAAGCAACAGCTGTCTGGGGTTATTTTGTATATGGCATCGGATCAGGCAATAGTCGCGAAGCCCAACTCTTTTGCCTACAACCTAAGTAAAACCGCCTTAGCATCAATGGCAAAAACCACAGCCTTAGATTATGCAAAATTTAATATCAGAGCCAATGCAATATGCCCTGGTACCATTGAAACTCCCTTGTACCATAACGCCATTCAAACCTATGTAGACAAGTCAGGAGCGGATATTAAAAACGTTCACCAAGAAGAAGCCAGTTTACAACCTCTCGGAAGGTTGGGTAAAGCTCACGAAGTAGCAGCATTAACCTATTTTTTAGCTACAAATGATGCAGCATTTATTACTGGAAGCCTACAGTCCATCGATGGTGGCTATACCGCCCAATAGCCGCATATATTATGAATAAAGCCCCGTTGAAAATCATTGATCCCCATATACACTTATTTGATTTAAATAAAGGTAAATATGATTGGCTAAAACCACACAATGCGCCCCTATGGCCAGACAAAATAAACATTAACCGTGATTTTAATGAAGCACACTTACACCTCGGCGAGGCCCAAGAGCTAGCTGGTTTTGTGCATATTGAAGCAGGGTTTGATAACCAACAACCGTGGCGTGAAATTGACTGGCTAGAACAAAATTGTACCTTACCATTTAAGAGTGTGGCATTTGCAGATCTATGTAATGAGACTTTCAATACACACATTCAACAATTAAAACAACGAGCCTCTGTGGTGGGAATTCGTTATATTTTAGATGACGACGCTTATAAAGTTTTAAGCTCTGATATGACCTACAAACACCTTGCCCTGTTACAACAGCAAAACCTAAGTTTTGACGCGCAACTCTCTTTAGCTGATGACTCAGGCGTAGGGCAATTGATTACAATAGTTAAAAAACTCCCTTTGTTAAAAGTCATCATAAACCATGGTGGCTGGCCCCTTAATAACTGTACACCAACCACGCAGCGAAGCTGGAAAGCTAACCTCATAAAATTATCACAGTATGATAACGTCGCCATTAAGTTATCAGGATGGGAAATGTCAGATAGACGGTGGGAGCTTGAACAGGCTTCAAATCTATTAAAAGATTGCTTAGCAGTATTCGGTGAGCAAAGAGTGATGTTAGCAAGTAACTTCCCTCTTTGTACTTTTAGTCACTCTTATAAAGAGTTATGGGGCGACTACAAACTGCTATTGGAAGGCTGCGAACCTAGCGCTACCAACATCATTTATAATAATGCCTTACATTGGTACCAATTTGATTAATTAAAAGTTATATCGTAAGCCAACAAACAATGAAGCCGCCTCTAGGTCATCCTGCCCTTTTATATATTCAATTTCAGTACGAACTAGGGTTCTGGCTCCAACAAAATAATCAAACCCTAAGCCAATCACTGCAGCTACGCCCCCCTCGTCATAATCACACAAGGTGGCAGTACCGTAATCATCAATCTCTATAGTCGTGCCTTGACCTAATTGACATTCTTGTACCCCAGCTTGTAAGCCTTGGCCTCTGACATCTGTTTTTAATAAACCTAAACGATAAAATAACTCTCCGTACCTGTTAGAAGCCTTCCCTAAAACAGCTAAAAATAAGGCATCACCTTGGATAAGTTGTTTTTCATTCACAACCTCATTCGCTGTAGGTAATGTGGCAACAAAAAGCCCATCATAACCCAACTGTTGATATCCTGCTTCCACATACCACTTAGGATGAAACTGATACCCTAACCCAAGTTTATAGCTCAGATTTTGGTTGCTATTATCTGCTATTTCTAAATTAGTTATACCTAACGAAAATACACTGTATAGCCTATCTGCAGCTACTCCTTGCCAACAAGCCACACAGCCTAATAACAGTAGCACAAGTCTTTTCACTATCACGCTTTAGTCCAATTTAAAATCTATTATTAATACCATACTACATTTTCATAAGTTGCAACAATTATGGTTAACCTGCTGCAAACTTATACTTTCAACTAAATAGGTATAGTTAAATACAGCTAAATACCAAATCACAAATTGCTTAGTTTGCTGTCAATGTTTAGTATCTAAATTAATAACATAATAATGATAATAAGCAGGGGTTGTTAAGTTTAATGAATAAGGTTTGTATAATAATCTTGGTGCTTTTTGGGTGCATTGCGTGTGTTAGCGGATCAGCACCACCTATTATGACCGAAGAAAAGTTTGAAACCCGAATTAGTGACAATGGGCAAACAGAATTTGTATATGGAATATCTTGGGAAAACACCTCCCAAGAGTCTTTATTGCGAAAGGGAAGACAAGAGATAGATAGGCCCAGAAAAGATAGTTTTAACTCTCGGTCAGACAATCAAAGATTAGATATTCAGGCTAATAATCAAACTAAACTGGATCTAGAAGATAGAGCCGCTAACGCCTTAAAATTAAAACTAGAAAAAGAACAGCTATGTTTAAAAGGTTACGAAATTAGTAATGTAGTTTGGAAGGCAGACAATATTCGCCTGCTAGGTTATTGTTTTTAACACGACTAATACGACTTAAATAAATATTGGAAAATCAATGCAAAGTATAAAAACACGTGCTGCAGTCGCTTGGGCAGCTAATCAACCTTTAACCATTGAAGAAGTAGATTTAGCACCACCTAAAAAAGGCGAAGTTTTAGTAAAGATTATTGCCACAGGCGTGTGTCACACCGACGCTTATACCTTGTCTGGTGATGATCCTGAAGGTTTATTTCCTGCCATATTAGGCCACGAAGGTGCAGGTATAGTCCAAGCCATTGGTGAGGGCGTGACCTTAGTTGAGGTTGGCGATCACGTAATTCCTTTATACACACCAGAGTGTGGTAAATGTAAATTCTGTTTGTCAGGTAAGACTAACCTTTGCCAAGCGATTCGTAGTACTCAAGGTAATGGTGTCATGCCCGATGGAACTAGCCGATTTTCCATTAACGGCGAACCTATTTATCACTACATGGGAACCTCGACTTTTGCTGAACATACTGTAGTACCAGAAATTGCTCTGGCTAAAATTCCCAAGGAAGCACCACTAGAAAAGGTCTGTTTATTAGGTTGTGGGGTTACCACAGGAATGGGAGCCGTGACTAATGCTGCAAAAGTTAAAGAAGGCGATACTGTTGCAGTCTTTGGACTAGGCGGAATTGGCTTGTCGGTATTGATTGGAGCGAAAATGGCTAAAGCAGGCCGTATTATTGCCATTGATGTCAACGAAGACAAATTTGATATTGCGAAAAAGTTAGGTGCCACAGATGTCGTTAACCCTAAAGACTTTGATGCTTCAATCCAAGAAGTCATAGTAGACATGACCGAAGGCGGTGTGGATTACTCGTTCGAGTGTATCGGAAATGTAGATGTCATGCGTTCAGCTCTCGAGTGCTGTCACAAAGGCTGGGGCGAATCTGTGATTATTGGAGTCGCTGGTGCAGGCCAAGAAATATCAACCCGTCCATTCCAACTAGTTACCGGTCGTGTTTGGCGCGGGACTGCATTTGGTGGGGTCAAAGGCCGCAGTCAACTCCCTGATTATGTACAACGCTACATGGATGGAGAGTTTGAATTAGATACCTTTATAACCCATACCATGGCTCTAGAAGATATCAACTCTGCCTTTGATCTTATGCATGAAGGCAAATCAATTCGTAGCGTGGTGCATTTTTAATGACTATTGCAACAGAACTTGCTGAATTGAGTGCCAATAAGTGTTTTGGTGGCACTCAAAAGCGTTATAGCTATCGTTTTAGCGTACTAAATTGCGAAATGAAATTTAGTGTATTTATTCCGCCAGTTAAAGACACGAATCAAAGATTACCAGTGTTGTATTGGTTAAGCGGATTAACGTGCACCGATGAAAACTTTGCCACCAAATCCGGTGCACAAAGAGCAGCAGCTAGATTAGGGATCATGTTAGTGATGCCAGATACCAGTCCCAGAGGGGATGCAGTTCCTGATGCAGCAGATGGCGCTTATGATCTTGGGTTAGGGGCAGGTTTTTATGTGAATGCTACAGAGCAACCTTGGCAAGATAACTATCAAATGTATGACTATATAGTTGATGAGCTACCAAGCCTTATTCAAAAAGAGTTTAAGGTCAAACCCAAAGCAGCAATTGCAGGGCACTCAATGGGAGGACATGGTGCTTTAATCGTCGCGCTGTCTAATATGAAACAATATTGTTCAGTCTCGGCTTTTGCTCCTATTGTTAACCCAAGTGATTGCCAATGGGGACAAAAAGCGTTTAAACACTATTTGGGGGCAAACACCAAGGATTGGGAGGCTTACGACAGCTGTGCATTGATGCGCCAACAAGGTAGCTTTTTGCATATACCTATGCTGATTGACCAAGGGCTAGATGACAATTTTTTTCATACCCAAAAGCTTACAAGTCCATTAGAACACGTTGCCAAAGATATAAATTATAAAGCAGAGTTTCGCTATCACCCTGGCTATGATCACAGTTACTTTTTTATTGCTAGCTTCATTGAAGAACACCTGTCTTTCCACGCAGAGCATCTTAGTAAGACTTAATAATGAACTACCTGTTAGATTTATTTGATTACCAATCGACTAGTTTATTTCTTGTCGGTGAATTTCACCTAGGTTTAGTGACATTATCATTAGTCATTGCTGCGCTATCTGCATTTATGGCTTTTCAGGTGGCACAACAAGCTACCACTACCCCCCTATGGGGTCAATCGGTGAAGAAATTCCAATAGAAGGTCGTATCGTCGCCTTGGCAGATGTATTTGATGCCCTCACCAGTAAGCGTCCATACAAAGAAGCATGGCCAATAGAAGAAGCCATGAACTTTATTAGAGAACAAAAACACAAACACTTTGATCCCGAATTAGTAGACCTATTTGAACAAAATCTACCCGCTATTTTAGAAATGAAGAACCGTTGGGTAGACGACTAGCACTAGCGAGACTTAAAAATAATATTCCAAACTAAGTTGCAGGTAATCGTCACGGCGAATTAAATAGGTTGGTTCAGAGGGTTCATCACTGGAGAAAAACCACCCATCTACACGCCATTTCCAATTGTCATTGATTCTACTAGAAGCCTCAATAAAACCAGACCTAACCTTAGAGTAATCTAAATCCTGAACCGCACCGATTAAAATTTCTGTGCCATCAATATCATTAAATACAATACGACTTCCTAACATCAGATCATTTTGTGCTTGGGTCTCGGTATCACGTTCGTCGTATTGATATTCCATTAGCCAGTTTACGTCTATAAAGCTATCAAACACTTGAACAAAGGAATACTCAAATCCCCCCACAAAAGCACTGGTACTCTGATCGAGAATTTTACGATGAACACCTTCAAATTTAAGCGTCCAGTCACCCACTAAAGCCAACGCATCTAAACCAACTTGCTGCAATAAAGGGTAATAAGGCAGAATGCTCGACTCAGAGGACTCATTGGTATCTAACATAAAAAGAGGCTCTCTAGAGGTGCCATCAAAATAAGACAAACCTATATCCCAATTTTCCAAAGAGTATTCCCAGCGTGCCGCCCAATCTAGATGTTGCTCTTCATCATCGGACTCATAAAGCGAGTTATCCGTATTTACTGGTAAAGGGGCTCGAAAGTGACCATCAAGCCCTGAAAATGTGCGCTCTCTAAAGTAAGGTAACAAGTAAACTGTGGTGTTTCCCCAATCCTTAAATAGAGAAAAAGTAGCCATAGGTTGACCAAGTTTATCTTCGCCATCAATCGCTTCAACAGCATCGGTTTGATTAATGATATCAACTAAATGTAAAGATTCGGTTTGCCCCCAGAATACTTTTCCTATGCCTGCTTGAAATTCCCACTCAGCACCTGAATGAGTCCATTTTAGTTCGCGAATATCTATATGAGTTCTTTCTGAGTCTTGCTGATCAACACGTAAAAAGCCTTTCAATACGATACTGTCATCACCATTATTGAATGATGTGTACAACTCAGGAGAAAAGTATCCAGATAAATTACTTCTTTGTTGTTGTGGGTAAGCTGCATCTTCAAAAAAATAACGTTGCTCTACCCCTGCATCACCATGGTACTCAATATCAGCAAGCGTAATCATAGGGAAAATTGCAATAAGAAATGCACCGAGCAGTTTCAATTTTTGGCCTTTAATTCAAAATTTTGATTTTTACTTAACATTTTTAAGTCTAGCTTCATCAAAATCTCCCTTGCCCAGCCCCACATCAAACTCGAGATTATGTGTCACTAACTCGGTACTTTTTCCATTTTGCTCATTAAACATTTCCATTCTCATTGGCCGCCAGTATTTATTTAAATATAACTCATACTCTTCCATAACGAGCTCTTTTAATAGGCTCTTTTTACGATCATAAGATTCAACTTTCAACACTCGGTAATGCTTTTTATCGAGCCAAACCACTTGTTTGGTATAACCTGAGTTTTTATCCAAGGGGATCTGCTCAACTACAAAACAAGCTTGACCATCAAAACTTTCTTCTCTTAAAAATTTAAACGTAAACTTTTCAATTTCGAAAGAGCTCATGTCTTCGTAAGCAAATTCACTGCCCATAAAGGGGCCCGACTTGTTTTTAGAACGTATTCGCGTGACCCGTTTACGTTTTGGCAAATATATCCATTGGTCATCTGGTTCATTGGTATGTGAAAAACTTAGAAATGCGGTCCCCTTTACGTCCAATGGCTGATCAAAAATTGTTAATCCTTTATCACCATCACCTATAACCTCCAAAGACTTAATACGCATTTTACGCTCAACTTCTTGTCCTTGAGCATTCCTTAAAATCATACTGACATCTGCGGAACTGTCACCCCAACCTATGTCTCTAGCTTTGCGCTCTTTGGCAATTTCGAGCCCTCTTTCATCAGCAGTTTGAGCATAAACGTTGAGGTTTAGTAAAAGTACTAAAGATAGAAGCATTAATAATTGGCAACACCTAGATTTAAGGTTAGTCATGGAATATTCCTGATTAAGATAAAACGGGGGCATTCTCATTTTTTTTGCGATCAAACGCAATTAAGAATGCTGGTAAAAATAAGAAGTCTACAACTAAGGCCACCACAATAATGATACTAGTTAGTAAACCCATTTCAGAGTTAACTGCGAAAGGAGACAAGGTTAAAACTGAAAACCCTGCGGCTAAAACTAAAGTAGTCACCCACAATGCTTTCCCTACACTTGCAAATGCAAAGCGCACACTGCTCTTGGCATTTTGACCAAGTCCTCTTGCATGGCCATACTTGGTCAAAAAGTGTACTGTGTCATCTACAATAATCCCTAACGTCATACTTAGTACTATCGATAGCCCTAAATTAACTTCAGCGGAATACAGCCCCCAAATTCCAAACCCTATACAAGCGGGTAATAAGTTAGGTAACAAACTAATTATGCCCATTCGCCATGATCTCAAAGCAAACACCAGTAAAATTGAAATCAAGATTAAAGCAACAACTGATCCCTTCAACATACTTTCCATATTAGCTTCTCCAATATGTGCGAACATCAGATTAGGGCTGGCCACAATTAAACTATAGTCATCAACATTATCATCAAACCACGTTCTTGCTCGGGACTCTAGGCCTGTCAATTCTTTACTACCTAGGTTTTTCACTACTGTCATAATTCGAGTAGCAGATTTATTTAAATCGAGTTGATTGGTTAAATCTAGTCCATAAGGCAATGAAAACTCATACATCAATAAATATTGAGCCGCCAACTCCCGATCATCTGGTAGCTTATAAAATGCCATGTCATCCTTGTTCATATTTTTGTTCAAGCGCTTATAAGTGTCGGCAATTGTGGAAACATGGTCCACTTCCGGTTGAGCACGCAACCACTCACTAAACTGCTCTACAACAATAAGAACCTCGGGAATATTGATCCCCGAATCAATATTTGAGTTGATAGCAAAATCAATACTCGTCATACCGCTAAGATTTTGCTCTTGGAAATTAGTGGACTGCCTAAATTCAGTAGTATCATCAAAATAATCAGTAGCAATATCATTTAAATGATTCTTAAATGAAAATCCGATCGCCAGCAAAGTCACCACCAAACTGATTGGCAATAATTTATTATGGTGGTTTATCACCCACTCCCCAAATTTCTCTGTGGCCCCTATATGTCTATTCTGTGCTTTGACCTTATTTAAGGGTAATAACACTATCATGGCGGGTAAAATACTCAGGGAGAAAACACACGCAAACACCACACCTATGGCAGTTAGGTTACCTAAATCAGCTAAAATAGGTACTTCTGAAAAGTTTAATGTAAGAAATCCAATTGCCGTAGTTAAACTGGTAATTAAGATTGGCTTTTTGTTTAAGTGAATACTATATAAAAGCGCCTCTCTTTTCTCTTTTCCTTGACTCATTGAGAACATCATACTGGAGATTACATGAATACAGTCAGCCACCGCTAACGTCATCACTATAGTAGGCACATTTACGCTGGCAGTGCTTAGAAAAAAGCCTAACCACCCCGCTAACCCCATAGTAGATAAAATACTCGCGATTATCACGAATAGGGTCGCTACGGTTCCAATGAAAGTACGCAACAACAGCCACATAATAACCAGAATAGCCAAAAACATAAGGGGGATAAGTGTAGACGCATCTTGTTTGGCAGAATCAGCAAATGCGTTGTTCATTATCACCATACCGGTGTGATAAAAATCATGGTTTGGATACTGGTTCTTGAACGTATTTGTCATCTCCTTTACAAACTCAGTAATAACAAACACTTCTTCCGTTTGATCACCGTCAGGTAAATTAATAATAATATTTACGATTGAAACATGTCCTTTTTCTGACACCATACGGCCAACTAAGTTAGGCTCATGCAACGCTATATTTTTAACTCTATTTATTTCATCTTCAGATATATTAACGGGCTCAAGTACCAAATCATCAACCACAAGGTCATCGTCTTCAGCCCAGGTATGTTGAAAGTTTGTAAGAGAGTCGACTCGAATTGACATAGGCGTTTGCCAAGCCTGTTCGGTCATTTTTTGTATTAGCGTTAAGGTTTCTTTGGTAAATACGTTGCCAGATTTTGGGGCGATAATAATGCTGACATTTTCATTTTTACTGAAAGTGTTTTGCATATGTTCAAATGCCATTCTTTGAGGGTTGTCGTCCTCAAAAAACACCTTGTAATCCCCTCTAAAATATAGATTTTTAGCTCCGAGCGCCGAAACAAAAATTAGAATCACACCTATAATCAATACAATCTTAGGATGAGTAACGGGAATATTTAACCAAGAATTTTTCACTTAACATGCCACCTTTTTGAATTTGAGCGCTACAGAAAGCTTTCTTAGCAACATATCTAGCCCTCAAGATATACATTATCTCTTTGTATAAAAAGTTAAAGTATTTCCCTATCTAAGCTCGCTAGTCTAACACCCAAAAACCGATGAAATGTCACATATATTTACTATCGACTACCTAAGCTTTTTTACAAGTTCATACTGACTTTAAGCCTGACAAATGCACTAAAGCCAATATTAAATTTTAAATAAATGTATTTATAGGCCCAAAATATCATTAAAAAAAATATTTTTTGTTTAATTTAAGATGATTTTTAAGACCTGATAACAAATAAAAATACTAAAGAGTTTTGATCTTTTGCTCGAAATCAGTATTATAAGAATCAACTGGTCAGATGAGCGGATGTGATAACATGAGTATTAGAACAAGTCTTAAAAAAGTATTACCCCCAATTTCGATTACCGAACAAGAAGCATTAGAAGCAGGCGATGTTTGGTTAGAAGCGTCTATCTATCAGGGTAAACCTGATATGCAAGCATTAAGAAATATTCCTACTGCTAAATTAAGTCCAGAAGAACAAGCTTTTTTAAATGGCCCTGTTCAACAGGTACTTGAAATGGTTGATGACTTCGCATTGCAAAATGATAAGCATATACCACAAGATATTTTAGACTTTTTAAGTGCCAACAAGTTTTTCGCGCTAATTATCCCTAAAAAGTTTGGCGGTCTTGAGTTTACTCCTTATGCCAACTCGACCATAGTTGCCACCCTAGCGGCGAAAAGTGGAGCCTTAGCCGTAACGGTTATGGTGCCTAACTCCTTAGGCCCGGGCGAATTACTGATGCATTATGGTACGCCAGAGCAACAAAACCACTACTTGCCAAGGTTAGCAATCGGACAGGATATCCCTTGTTTTGCATTAACAAGTCCTGAAGCGGGCTCAGATGCAGGCGCCATACCTGACGCAGCAATAGTCACTAAAGGCATGTGGGAAGGCGAAGAAGTCGTAGGTTTGCGTGTTTCATGGGACAAGCGATACATAACACTTGCTCCAATTGCCACGGTTTTAGGCCTAGCATTTAAAGTATTTGATACCGAAGGTTTATTAGGTGATCAAGTCGAGCTAGGCATTACCTGTGCCCTGATACCTAAGTCTCACCCTGGGGTAGAGTTAGGGAATCGCCATGACCCTATGGGCGTTACCTTTTATAATGGAACGACTCGTGGACAAGACGTGTTCATTCCTATGGACTTTATCATTGGCGGTCAAAAAAATATTGGCCGAGGCTGGCAAATGCTGGTTGCATGTCTAGGTGCAGGTCGCGGCATATCGCTACCCGCAATGGGCGTAGCTTCAGCACAAAATGCACTTAAGTCTACAGTTGAATATTCTTTTGTACGTGAACAATTTGGTGTGCCTATTGGACGCTTTGAAGGTATACAAGAAGAGTTAGCTGATATTGCTGGTAAAACCTTTGTATTAGAAGCGATGCGTGTACTCACCACCGAAGGTTTAAATTTAGGGTTGAAGCCTGGCGTAGTGACCGCAATGGCGAAATATCATATGACTGAGCTAGGAAGAGATGTGCTCAACTCTGCTATGGATATTCAAGCTGGTAAAGCCATTCAACGTGGGCCACAAAATACCTTAGCCGGTGGATATGCCGCTCAACCAATCGGTATAACGGTTGAAGGCGCAAATATCCTAACCCGTAGTTTGATGATATTTGGTCAAGGCACCATGCGTTGTCACCCACACTTAAAAGAGATGGTTGACCTCATTCACAGTGAAGACAGCCAAGCCGATACACAATTCAATAAAGTATTAGGTAAAACCATTAGCTTTAGTGTTAAGAATGCATTTCGTAGCTTAGCCAAGAGCTACCTACCCTTTACCCGTGGTGCAGCTTCAGCTCTACCAGAAGTACGTAAATACGAAAAGCGTATGAATTCGCTAGCGGCAAAATTAGCACCTATGGCAGATTTATCTCTGTTAGTGTTAGGCGGCGATTTGAAGAAAGCAGAAATGTTATCAGCACGCCTAGGTGATGTGATGAGTTATATGTATGCCGCTATGGCTGTGGTGCGTTTTTACGAGCAACGAGTTGAAAACCGTAACGAAGCCTTACCTTATTTTGAGTATGCAATTCAGTGGTGTTTACTTAAAGGTGAAACGGCGCTCAATGACTTTATTGCAAACTTCTCTAACACACCTGTTAGAGGCTTAATGCGTTTATTAACCAATACTTACACTTCGTCTGTCAAAGGTATTTCAGATGATCTTAAGCGAGAATTATCTGCTGCAGCTATGCAAGATACCAGTATCAAAACCCAGTTAACTCACTTAGTTAAAGTGATTCCTGGAGATGGTAATGACATTAACGAGCAAGCCTTCAAAGCTAAGCATGCTGTTATGCCTCAACTTAAGAAAATACAAAAGGCGCTTCGTAAAACACCTGTTGTTCCTTTTATATCATTTGAGCATGCAGTGGGTAAATTACACGCTGCGGGTGAACTTACAGCTGAAGAAGTCGCTTTGGTAATTGATTACAATGACAAACGTAAAGTGGCAATACGGGTTGATGAGTTTACATTTGATCTAGAGTTATTAGACAAAGACCTCACCTTAGTGAATGAGTCTGGTAATAAAAAAGCAGATGCGGCTTAACCTTAAGCCATAAATACGAAGGGGCATTGATTCATTTCAATGCCCCTTTTTTAATGCCCTGTAAATATGACTAATGTTTAAAGAATAGTCCGAAAGAACGATCGCTTGAATGACTTAAGATCAATACACCCGTGGTTAATAGTAGTGCTAGAACCTCAGTAACAGGAGCAGCGTACCAAATGCCCCACTCGGCAAAAAATAGCGGTAGAACAAAAATCAAAGGTAATGAAAAAGCATAGGTTTTAGTAATGCCTAGTATGCCTGCACGTTTAGCATCACCTATCGCCTGAAAAAACATACTAATCATCATTTGTGGCCCCATTAGAAACAACCCCAAAGTAGTCCACGGAAAAATTCTTGCGACTTCGGCTACAACTAGTTGGTCAGTCACAAACAAAGCCCCTAATGTTTCGTGAAACACCACCCCGAGCAATTGTAAGGTAACGCAATATATCAAGGAAACCAGCAGGGCGATTTTAATACTGCTATTCACTCGACTTAATTCATTCGCGCCATAGTTATTACCCACAATAGCTTGAAACGCCATGCTCAAGCCTAACAAAGGTAAAAATATAAAAGTCATTAAACGGGTAATAATTCCATAAGCGCCAACCGTTGTTTCATAGTTCGCAGCATCCCAAATTTGTAAATTATACAAGATAGCCCCTGACGATAGAGCTAGACCTATATAATTCAAACTTGATGGCGCGCCTAACGATAAAAATGTAGTCCAGTGGTGTCTCAACTTTGAAAACTGTATCACCTGTCGCTTGATGCCATGAGGTTGGTATTTTCGATAGAAGACAATCGCCACCAAAGCAGTGGCTTGGGCTAAAACGGTACCGTAAGCAGAACCAGCCACCCCCCATTGCAATTCGACAATCAACAAGTAGTTAAATACAGCGTTTAACAACACTGAAATCAGTGAAATGATCGCCATGAAAGAAACATGACCTTCGCAGCGTAAACTGTCACCATTGATCCCTAGGATAAATACCAGAGGGGAGCAAAACACCAAAATAGCAATGTACTCATAACTCATACTAGCAATGGTTTCAGAGCCATTACTCACGGCTTCCGTAAGGGTGTTTCCCCCTAAAATGAACATAGTAATAAGTACACTGCAAACCACTAACGATAACGTTATAGCTTGAGAAAAGGTTTCGACAGACTGAGATTGCTCACCTGCTCCAAGCTGCCTTGCCATTAAACTAGCAAAGCCATTAGAAACTAAGGTAGACAGGGCGACCATCATGATAAATGCTGGAAACATAGACGTAACAGCTGTTAATGCCTCAGGCCCAACAAAGACACCAAGAAAATAAGCATCCACTAAAGAGAATGAGCCATTCACCAACATAATTAAAATAATAGGCGCAGCGGTTTTAAAAAAAACTAAAGGCAAGGCTCCGTTGATAAAAGAATTTTCCTCGACTGTTTTTGTCATTGTGAGGCGGCCCCGTTATGTAATGCAGCAATAGCGTTAAACTTTGTTAAAACAAAGTCTTTGATTTCAGCCGGCCAAGATTCAATGGCGCTAGCAAAACTCACTTTACTGTTACGGTACAACGCTCGGCTTGCTTCTTCAAATCCAGCTTCATCGCCTAAGAACGCCATCATAAACTTGTCTAGCTGCTGTTGTTTAGTACAAATGAGGTCTTCAGTAGATGTGTTAATTTGTGCTTCTTCAACTAAGCGTCTCAAGGTGGCTGATGCACCTCCTTTTTGCCTCGCTAACCACTCCCAGTGCCTAGGCAATAAAGTAACTTCTTTAGCCTTAACGCCAAGTTTTGGCCTGCCGCGCTTACTTTTATTACCCGTATCAACATTGGCATTGTCTAAAACAGTTTGGGTGTCACCATACCAACTAAAATCAATCCTACGGCAAGTTTCAACTTCAAAAACCATAGCTTCAATGTGGTTATCAAACGTTTTTACCTGCTGAATTATGTCTTGTAAGGAGCCCTTAGCGACTGCTGTTTTATCGTATATGGCTATGTATTCCATTTTCACTCAACTTTAAGATGTTCAAACAAACATCAATTTTATACGGGTAATAATAAAAATACAATATTACCCGTATAAAATTAAAAGAATCATGACGTATCGTCATTAATATGAAGTTTGCATTAATTTGAACCCACTGCCCCTCCCAAAACCTTTCATACATTGAACAGTTTTAAAGAGACTCTATTAAAAAACCGCAGGTGTTAAACAGCAGCGGCCTTTGAATGTTTAAGATGCATCGCTCGCTATGAAATGACTATTCTAACCCTGCAAAAAACTGTTGGCTTTCTTTGAGAATTCTTTCTGTCTCTTTAGGGTCAGGCTCTGTTGACCAATCATCAAGCCCAAAGGTGCCGCCCAAAATCATGTAGTCGTTTCGGGAGAACATATAAAGAGAGCCTGTACCGCCACCTACAGTTAAGTAATCCACTGCGGGATCTGGCGGCAATAATACCAATTGGCCTTTTGCTGGTGTAATACCTTGGTCTCCAAATAATGACCTAGAGCCCAAGCCTGTACAGTTAAAAATCACGGGCTCAGGCAGCGTGTGTAGCTCTTCTTGATCTTTAAAATCACGGATTACAAACTCACCATCAGCTAAGCGTACATCTTGAATTAAGCGACGCAAAAAGGTGGTAGTTTCAACCAGCATAGTGGCAGAAACGGTACAATAGTCAGTTGGAAAAGGGTGCTGGTTTGGCCCATAAGTCTCTCGATAGGGGTAATATTGACTAAAAGGAGAGTCCCCCTTAGGTTTAGTATCACTTGCTGAGTACAACTCCATCCACTGAATACCGTAGTCATCCCCCACCATTCTGGCGAAGGTCTCATGGGCAATTTTTGCAGCTAATTGCAGTTGTCGTTTAAAGGCGTCACTGGATACCTTAGGATCATGCACACTATAAGGTCCCCACTCGCCTCCAGCCACTTGTGACGTAGTATGTCTTGCCATTTCCCTAGTGTATATGGTGACTTTCCATCCCGCTTCTTGTAATAACCTCGCAGTCGTTAAGCCCATGACTCCACCGCCAATAACAGCCGCTTGTTTGTTTTCTTGAGTTTTCACCTCATTGACAGCCAAAGCCGATGAGCCCCAAGATAGGGTGATCCCACCACCACCATGTCCATAGTTGTGCACTAATACTTTCTCACCAAATGCTTCACTGCGCACCACAAATCCCTCTGCGCGAAAAGGTCTATGGCCAACCACTTGGGTCACAATATTGTTTCTATCAATCTTGGGGGCAACAAGAGGTTTTCTTGAAAAAGGGCGTTCAAAGCCGCGCTTTTCCGGCGTTTGAGCACAACCAAATAATGACGCTGAAACAGCCCCAACTCCAATACCTTGCAAAAAGTGTCTACGCTTTATGTCTTGCTGAAACATGGTTAACATCCTATTTTTATTATAATTTTTACCTAAGAGACACTCTGAACTGCCCCCTATATCTTGCTATAAGCAGATGCAAGCATAAGTCTTACCAATTAGCATCCATGATTCGACAACGCTGCTTACTAATTTTAAATAAAGACATCGCATCATTTAAGTGCTTCAATGTAAAATATCTAAGCAATACATAAAGTTAAACTACCATTACAACCAACTAACTGAACTTAATAATTACAATGCACTTCAGCAAACCTAACACCTATAAACGTGAATAGAGCTAAGTAACATCTTGTCGTTAATAGTGGTGTATTGCTTGCTTAATACTGTAACTTAATTCAAGCATCTACTTTTGGACTCACTGAAAGTTAGCAGTTATGTTTGTCTAATCACAGCTACAACTATTTTATCTTCCACAGTAAGGGATCAGTATTTTGACGTCACCAGACATCAGCTCCATTTTACCCATAGTGTTAACGTTAATTTTATCCTTATATACCCGTAATGTTGTGATTGGTTTATTTACGGGGGTGATAACCGCAGTGGTGATGCTAATTGGCTTTAACCCTTTCACTGTCTTGTCGGAGTTAGTGAAAACCCACTTAGTTGGCACCATAACTGACAGTTACAACGCTGGCGTAATAGTACTTATGGTGTTTATTGGCGGCTTTGTAGCCCTTATGGAAAAATCTGGCGGAGGGCCGGCCTTTGCAGCCAATATAATGAAATGGATAAACTCCCGAGCTAGGGCACAAATGGCCGCTTGGTTTGGAGGCATTTTTATTTTTTACTCTGACCTAGGTACACCTTTGATAGTGGGGCCGGTATTTCGCCCCTTATTTGATAAGTTAAAAATATCTCGTCAAAAATTGGCTTTTATTATCGACTCCACCGCTTCTCCCGTGGCGATCTTAGTGCCTTTTATCGGTTGGGGGATTTACATTATGGGATTGATGCAAAAAGAATTTGATGCAGCAGGGCAGAATATAACAGCATGGGGCGCTTTTATTCAGACTATACCGTTTCAGTTTTATGCCATCTTAGCTATTGCCATTGTGCCATTATTGGTTTGGCGAAAAGCCGATTTTGGAGCCATGGCATTGGCAGAAAAAGCCTGTATGGCAATACCTGACTCAAGTACACAGCAAGCACCCAACCAAAAATCTAATAAGACCTTAGATGAAGAGGCACCATTAATTCAACCTTTTACCCACGCCAATGCTCGTGCCTCGTTTGTCTTTATCCCTTTAGCGGTAATGGCTATTGTTTTAGCTATGATGCTAGTGCCAATGGGATTCCCTTTTAAGAGTGTACCCGGCTCTGCTTTTAGAGCTGCATTAAGTAGTGCTTACTTTTTAGCGGCCGTGTCATTAATGGGACTAATGGCTTGGTATAAAGTACGTAGCCTAAATGGTAGTGTCACCATGTACCTAAACGGTATGAGTAACATGATGCAAGTCGCCATTATTTTAATACTTGCTTGGACCTTAAGCTCACTTGGTAAAGAGCTGGGTACGGCGCAATATATTGCTGAGCAAGCACAGCGTGGTTTTCCCTATTGGCTATTGCCTGCCGTAGCTTTTATATTTTCTGGGATAATATCTTTTGCTACAGGCTCTTCTTGGGGGACGTTTGCCATTATGTTGCCATTAGTCATCCCCACTTCTTTCGCCATAGATGCACCACTTTTTGTCAGTATGGGTGCGGTTTTGTCTGGTGGATTATTTGGGGACCACTGCTCCCCAATATCTGAAACCACTATATTATCGGCTACAGGCTCAAACTGTAATCAATTTGAGCACTTCAGAACCCAATACCCCTATGCTCTATTAAATGGAGCTGTGGCACTATTAAGCTTTGTTGTAGCGGGGTTCTATCAAGCCAACAGTCTTGTATTAGCGTCCTTAATTGTTCAGCTATTCCTAGTGATTAGCATGTGTAAACGGGCTGCAAAGTCTATTTAAATAACCTATGTTGGGGTAAGTTATTAGAAAACTATTAGTAAATGAATAAGTTTTTCTCTATTTCCGTTCAACTCTATGACTAAAAACTATCAAAGTTTAGGAAACACTAAATGAAAACATTGTCAGGTATTTTAATGCGACTTTGCTTACCCTTGGGTTTATTACTTTCACCACTTGGTTTAAGTGCAGAGCTTGAATTTACAGACCAAGCTAAGCTACATGATATTCAAGCTAAAATTTCAGCAGAAAACATAGAGAAAGACATTCGTAAACTTGTAGGGTTTGGTACTCGCCACACCTTATCTGAAACTAAATCAGATACTCGTGGGATCGGAGCGGCTAGACGTTGGATAAAATCTGAATTTGAAGAAATTTCAAAGGCATGCGGTGGCTGTTTAACTGTGTATTTTCAATCACGAATAATTGAAGGCGAAAAACGTATTCCCGATGCAACCGAAGTGGTTAGCGTAATTGCTATACAAACGGGTACAACCGATCCAAATCGCTATGTCATGATGTCTGGTGATATAGATTCTAGGGTGTCAGATGTGATGAACTTTGTTGATGACTCACCCGGTGCAAACGACAACGCCTCAGGTGTGGCAGGCGTGCTCGAAACAGCCCGAGTACTTAGCCAATATGAATTTAATGGCAGTATTGTTTATGCAGCACTATCTGGTGAAGAGCAGGGCTTATTTGGCGGCAAGATACTCGCAGAAAACGCTCAAAAAGATGGGTGGCGTTTAAAAGCCGTGTTGAACAATGACATGATTGGCAATATCTCAGGCAGTAACGGGGTAACGGATAACACCACGGCACGTATTTTTGCAGAAGGTACTCGTTATACAGAAACAAATAAAGAAAAAACGACCCGCAGATACACAGGGGGCGAAGTTGACTCACCTAGCCGTAACTTAGCCCGTTACATAGATTTAATGGCTGACCGCTATATTCCTAATTTAGATACTATGGTGATATATCGTTTAGATAGATTTAGGCGCGGCGGTCATCACCGCCCTTTTAACGACTTAGGTTATCCTGGTGTGCGTATTATGGAAACCAACGAGCACTATGACAGACAACACCAAGACTTAAAAATAGCGAATGGGGTTACCTACGGGGATACCATTGATGGAGTAGACTTTGATTATGCAGCCAAACTCACCTCTTTAAACGCCGTATCTCTAGCGGGCATGGCGTGGGCTCCCTCTCCACCGGCACAGGTAAACATTGGGGGCGCAGTACAACCTAGCACCAGCTTAGGTTGGCAAGCACTAGATAAAACACAAAACTCCCAGTTAGCAGGATATAAAATTTACTGGCGTTATACTGACGCGCCCCAATGGCAATTTAGTAAATATGTGGGGAATGTAAATGAATACACCTTAGAAAATGTGGTGATAGACAACTACTTCTTTGGTGTGGCAAGTGTCAGTAAAGACGGGTTTGAAAGCCCTGTAGTCTTCCCTGGTCCTGCGGGAGCATTCGGAGAATAATTGAATGTAGTACAAAAATCAAAGTTAGTAGAGAAGTCTATTATCTTGTTTTTTAACGATTTGTAACGAAGAAACAGCGCCTAAGTAAAAATTGAAAAACATATGAAAATAGTATTAAGTTTAATTATTTTATTTATCTCTCAATATAGCTATGCAATGAAAATTGTTATGGTAGTGCCAGTCAAAAAGCACGATGTATTTTGGGAAACAGTACACCAAGTCAGTGTAGTCTCAGCAAAAAGCTTAGGAGTAGAACTAGAAGTAATCTCTGGAGGCATCGATCGTTTTTCTACATTAGAATTGATTGATAAAATTACCTCACGACAAGATAAACCCGACTATATTATTTTTCGTCCTTTTCACGGCAACGCCATACCAACCTTTAATAAAATTGAAGCGAGTGGGATATCATTTATTACCTTAGAACAGCCAGTTTATGGGGATGAAGCCCTACAATTAAAAAAGCCACAACAAAAATATAAACACTGGATTGGAGAGGTCGTTTATAATAATAGTAAAGCAGGTCAACAATTACTTGATGCACTGTTTAGTGAATTTGCATCGAACGACGCTAATGCAATGCCCTCGCTAATAGGTATTGGAGGGAACCTTGATAATTTATCTGCATCTAGAGAATTTGCACTAACTAATTTAGCAAGTAAGCATGATAGTCGTATAAATCAAATTTTTCCTACCTATTGGGTACACCAAAATGTAGCAGTAAATTTTAAAGCCATGATGGCTCGTTACCCTAAAACAAACATCTTTTGGTGTGCGAGTGATAAATTAGCACTTGAAGTGCTTAAACAGCATCAATTGCAATTTGGGAAATCAGCGATCATCGGTGGCTTTGATTGGCTACCAGAGGCGTTGGAAAAAATTAAACAAGGTCAACTCACTGCGTCTATGGGTGGCCACTTTTTAATGGGGGCCATATCCATAACCAAAGCTTTCGACCACCACCACGGTATTGATAGATTTGATCATCCTCCTTATGATTTTGAGTTAATAACAAAGCACAATGTTGAAAATCATTTAGATTTCATGCAAAAGAAACAATGGCATAATGTTGATTACAATCAGTTCTCAGCCTTTAAATCAGGAAAAGAACCTATTAAATTAACAATGAAAAACCTACTCAAAGCAACGACCGAGTAGTGAGAGCAACATTTCAGTAGCTCTCACTAATATAATAAGACCAAGGTTAAATTATTACTTCACTTCCATATTAGGTGAGCGATACACCAAGTCATCATTCAACTCTATACCTATTCCCGGCGTCTCAGATACCTCAAAGAAGCCATTTACAGGCTGTGGATCTTGAATACACAACTCTCTATTCCACTCTTTAATGGCGTAGGTATGGTGTTCATGTATTAAAAAGTTAGGAATTGCGGTTTCTAAATGTAAGCTTGCGGCTGTCGCCACAGGACCACCACATACATGGGCTTGTACTCTAATGTCGTACACATCTGCATAATCGCAGACTTTTTTGGTTTCAGTAAATCCACCACATAAGCCTACATCAGGTTGTAGTACGTCAATACTTTGATCTTCAAAGTAAGGACGCACATCCCAGCGGTGATAAAGCCTTTCACCACCCGCAATAGGGACACGAACATTTTCAGCTACTTTTTTATGTACTGCAGAGTTCAAGTAGTTTACTGGCTCTTCGTACATCATACAGCCTACTTCTTCGATAACGTCTCCCATTTGAATGGCAGAAGCTGCGCCCATTAGGGAGTGCGATTCAAAAATAATATCGACATCTGCTCCTACTGCACTGCGGATAGCCCTTAACCTATCACCGAATAGTCTCATTTGAGGTTTAGTGAATAACTTAGTGCGATCAAAAGAGGAGTTACCGTCTTTATCATAAACAATAGGGTCAACTTTTACGGCATCATACCCTTCTGCTACTGCTTTTAGCGCAGCTTCAGCATACTGTTCAGGTTGAGTTAGTTTAGTGCACTCTTTATCCCAATCAAACTGTAGTTGGCTAGCATAGGTTCTTAACTTACCGTTGGTTTTACCGCCAAGTAATTGATACACAGGCACGCCAAATACTTTACCTTTGATATCCCAAAGTGCTGTATCTATTGCACTCATAGCAGAGTATAAAACTGGGCCTCCGCCTAGTCCCCAAAAACTTTCACGCAACATACGTGTCCACAGTAATTCTGTGTTCATGGGGTCAAAGCCAATTAACATAGCTTCAGCAATTTCTTTAATCATATGAGCAGCGGCACTATGACCTAAGTCATAAGCGAGCCCCGCCTCACCGACCCCAGTTATTCCTTCATCTGTATGAATACGAATAAATACTGGGTTCCAAGGTGGCCTTTTAGGGCAATGTATGTCGAAAATTTCAACACGAGTAATTTTCATTTATAAGTCCTGTTTTAAATCTCTAGTAATTTGAATAACAAATAATATGACTATTCACAAAAAGTAGGGTCAAGCTTGTAAGCTCGTCTTAGCATAGCTGGCCAGGCTTTTTGACCGCCGGTTTCACCACTATGCACAATATTAGCTTGCTGTTGAATGCCATCAACAATATCTTGGGGGATCTCAATAACAGGCTGGCCACTTTGCAATAAATCCATTTGAATTTCGCATGCTCGTTGTAGATCATAAAAACGCATAAACGCATCTCCCACAGTAGGCCCTACAGTCAAGCCTCCATGGTTATGCAATAACATATGATTAGTAGTGCCCAAATCAGATTGAAGCCGGGCTTTTTCTTCATCGTTTACTGCTAATCCTTCGTAACCGTGATAACTAAGTGAAGCCAACGAGAACATCGCATATTGGCTCCAAGGTTTTAAGCCCCCTTCAACTGTAGCCACACCAATGGTGGCTTTAGTATGCAAATGGATCACGCATTGGGCATCATGACGTACTTCATGGATAGCACTATGAATTGTAAAACCTGCTGGGTTAATAGTGTATGGTGAGCCATCTAATATATTGCCATTTAAGTCTACCTTAACCAAATTTGAGGCCGTCACCTCATCAAAGGTTAACCCGAAAGCGTTGACTAGATAATGGTCGGTATTAGGAATACGAGCCGAAAGATGGGTATAAATCAAATCACCCCATCGGTGGTCTGCAACCAAACGATAACAAGCGGCGAGATCTACTCTGACTTGCCACTCTTGTTCGGACACTTTGCCCTGTAAACTAAATTTTTCTAGCTGAAACACTAAGCCTCCTACTGACTCAACTTTCACTTTTTTGTTTGGGCTCTATTCTACAGAGTTTACCTGTAGTTTTAGGCCCAAAAAGTAACCTCATATAGCCTTAGGTTATTTACCCATGACAGTAAATTACAGTCGACTAGGGGTAGCTTGTAACCAGTTTTCTTTGGCGTATTCAGTATTTCCACAGGTAATATGTAAGGTATAAGCATGCCTAGATTTATCAGATATATTGGGAGCACTATAATGTGGTAACTCGCCATTAAATACCACCAAAGCCCCCTTTTTAACTTCTAAAGGTTTGGCGCAATCATCTTCAGGCCATGGCATATCATGCAATTGCTTTAACTCAGTTTTATCATCGGGGTAACGTAAAAACTGCTCTTTAAGAGGGATAGGCTCACCTCCAGACTGAACTTGTAAACATCCATTTTCGATAGTGGCATCTTCAACCGCAAACCAAAAGGTAATCACAGAGATAGGTTTCGTTAAAAAATAAGTCGCATCTTGATGCCAACGAATGACACCACCAATCTTGGGTTGTTTGAAAATATACATAGATTGATGAATTTGCGGTTGTTGCTGTCCTAAATCCATTGCAATCGCTTTTATGGTGTCGCTATGGCTAAAAGCGTTAAATTCTGGAGAAAGCATATGTAATCCATGACCAATTTTATTGATACTCAATGATTTAGCTTGTTTTAGCTCTCCGTTGTCATCAAAAGCGTCTTCTTCAAAAAAGCATCTGATCTTGTCACCAGAAGATAAAAAGTAGTCATCTCTGGTTTTAGTTTGATCTTGTGTTGAGAAAACAGAACGGGTCGAATTGGGGTCAAAGTCATCGACTATCTGCAGCGCAGCTTGTCTTAACGTGTCCATTTGTGTTGCAGTGAAACAATCTTCTAAAACGAGGTAACCACTTTCTTGATAGGTGGCTTTTTGGGTATTTGTTAACATGCTTAAACGCTCATGAGCTGATATAAAAAAAACGAGCAAGCAAGATGTACGATATGAAAGAAAAATTCAAGGAGGTAGCGCATTAAAGCGCATATTTACGTAGAAACTACGAAATTAATAATAGAAAACACCTGAGCAAGCTCAGGTGTTTTCCACATCAAGTAAATTAACTTTCTCTAATGATGTAATCAAAGGCTGACAACGAAGCTTTAGCCCCCTCGCCCATCGCAATAACAATCTGCTTATATGGAACCGTTGATACATCCCCAGCAGCAAATATTCCAGGCGTGGTAGTGTGACATTTCTCATCAATAATGATTTCACCATGCTTAGTTCTATCAACTACACCGTCTAAAAATCCACTATTTGGTACTAAACCTATTTGAACAAAAATTCCCGATAAAGCTTGCTCTTTCACTTCACCAGTCACTCTGTCTTCGTATGCAAGAGCGACGACTTTCCCATCGTTAGCAATCACTTCTTTAGTCGCTACATTTTTAATAATGGTAATTTTGTCGTGAGCTTCTGCTTTATCAACCAATACTTTATCTGCTTTAAGGTCAGGTAAAAACTCAAATACAGTAACGTGGTTTACCATTCCTGCTAAATCAAGTGCAGCCTCAATACCTGAGTTGCCACCACCCACGACGGCGACATCTTTGCCTTTAAAGAATGGACCGTCACAGTGCGGGCAATACGCTACACCAGAACCTACGTTTTCTTTCTCACCGGGTATGCCTAGCTCTCTCCATTTAGCACCGGTGGCGATGATAACGGTTTTAGACTCGATCACTTCACCACTGGACAAATACAGAGTCTTGGGTGCTTTACTGTTATTTACATCATGTTCGATTTTATCAACACGTAAAAATTCTTTAATATTGATGTCATAGTCGCTCATGTGAGCTTGCATGTTACCCGTTAGCTCTGTACCAGTGGTTTTAGGCACAGATATTAAGTTTTCTATACCTACCGTATCTTTAACTTGCCCCCCGATACGATCTGCAATCATAGTGACATTCAAACCTTTACGAGCCGCATAAATTGCTGATGCCACACCGGCAGGGCCAGCACCAATAACGGTTACATCTTGTAAAGGTAGTTGCTCAGAACTGTCTCCGTTAACTATATCAGGAAAGCGTTCAATTAATTTATCAACCAATTGGGCGGTATCTATTTTACCATTAGCAAATAGCTCGCCGTTCAAGTAAACACTTGGCACACCTTGAATGTTGCGCTCTTCAATTAACTCTTGGAATAAACCGCCGTCTATCATCTCAGAACTAACTTGGTCATTTAACAATGCAAACTGATTTAAAGATTGCACAACATCAGGACAGTTATGACAGCTCAAAGAGATAAATACTTCAAAGTGTAGTTTCTCTTGAATTTTT
Organism: Paraglaciecola sp.; assembly: GCF_039942875.1. GTDB lineage: Bacteria > Pseudomonadota > Gammaproteobacteria > Enterobacterales > Alteromonadaceae > Paraglaciecola. The sequence continues at coordinate 51,494 of NZ_JBDVBQ010000015.1, read as the reverse complement.
TCAATCATGCCTCTTAAGGTCTTATCAAGCTTAAGCTCCGTGCCTGAGGATTGTAATATCGCTAAGATAAGCGAGTTAAATTCATGGCCGCTCGGAATACCAGAAAAATGAATACCATTGTTTTTACCCTCTACTTCTAAGTAAAAAGTAATAGGGCTACGTAAATTTTCATCACGCTCAACTAAAGACAAATTATCTGAAACTGAACATAACTGAGTTAAGAACGCTTTAAGCTCTGAACGTTTTTCTTGTTCACCCGTTTGTAAAACAAGTGATACCTTATTCGTCATATTTTGAGTATAAGATTTTAGTGCATTTAAAATATCGTTACTTAACATAGTGCTACCCTTTGATTTTAATTGATGAAAGCTTATGTGCTTTCGATGTAGGTATATTAAGGAACACACTTTGATTAATAAAATTAATAAAATCTAAGTTAACATTCTAAAATACTGAACATTGTGATGAAAGTTACGATATATGAGTGACTTTGAAATAGTAAACTGAAATGTCAAAGTTACTGTTTTGATTTATTACAGGCACAAAAAAAGCGAGTTAATAACTTGCGTTGTCAACTCGCTTTTAAAGGGGTTAAAAATTGTCTAGTTACACTTAGATTTTACCAACTAAATCTAGGCTTGGTGTCAATGTAGCTTCACCTTGTTCCCAAGCAGCTGGACATACTTCACCGTCGTTTTCACGAACATATTGTGCAGCTTTAACATTACGTACCATGTCTTTAGCACTTCGGCCAATACCACCCGCATGAATGTGTGCAACTTGGATAACGCCATCAGGGTCAGCTAAGAAAGTACCACGGTGCGCCATGTGATCTTCTTCTATCATTACGTCAAAACCACGTGTAATAGTACCTGTTTGGTCACCAATCATTGGAAATTGAATTTTTCCAATTGCATCTGAAGAGTCGTGCCATGCTTTATGAGAGAAATGTGTATCAGTCGATACTGCATATACTTCAACACCTAGCTTTTGAAGTTCTTCGTACTGGTTAGCCATATCTTCTAATTCAGTAGGACAAACAAATGTAAAATCTGCTGGGTAGAACAAGAAGATTGACCACTTACCTTTTACGCCTTCTGATGTAACTTCAACAAACTCGCCGTTATGGAATGCTTGAGCAGTGAATTCTGGTATAGTTTTGCCGATTTGAGCCATTTGTATTTCCTCGTTTATTTAGTTTGTTAACTCTATAAGTTAGTCAGTTTCCAAAAGCATGTTTGCTTTCGATGGGGGTATATTAGATGGAAATTATAAATTGGTAAATTTGGTTAAATTGATTATTACGTTCACTTAAATAGAATAATGAAGCGCCCTAATTAGAGTAGCAAACTGAATAAAAAACTAGTCAATTCTAAAATACTGGTTAAAATCAACATTACGTTCGATAAAATAAATAATTAGAAGTATGATTTCACTTAAGCAATTACATTACGCACTAGCCGTTGAAAAAACCCTACACTTCAAAAAAGCGGCAGAAATGTGCAACGTATCCCAGTCAGCACTCAGCACCGCTATTAATGAGTTTGAAAAACAACTTGGTTTCTCAGTATTCGAGCGCAATAACAAGCATGTATTAGTGACTGGAGACGGCCAACCCATACTTGATAAAGCTAAAAAAGTTAAATTAGAATTTGATGAGCTCTTACTGTTGTCACAAAGTAACAAAGAACCTTTTTCTAGACCTATGACGATTGGCGTTATACCTACTATAGGCCCCTACTTGTTACCTAAAGTCTTACCTGAAGTTCGCAAGCAGTACCCCAACTTCAAACTCAGAATTCAAGAAGATCAATCTCACATATTAGTTGATAAGCTCAGAGCAGGTGAAATTGACGCTGCAATACTCGCTCTACCTTACCCAATTGAAGGGCTGATGGGGTTCGATTTTTGGCAAGAAGACTTCTACTGGGTGTGCCATAAGGATGAACGCCCCTCCAAAGTTAATGAGATCACTAGTGAAGAGCTAGAAATTGATAAACTAATGTTGTTAAAAGATGGCCATTGTCTAAAAGAGCATGCTCTAGCGGCTTGTAGTTTACAAAACAAAAAACAGGACACTGATTTTGATTCAGCAAGCTTGCATACCTTGATTCAGATGGTGGCGGGAAAGTTAGGCACGACTCTAGTACCGCAAATGGCTTTAGACCAACTCACACACAATGAATCAGAGTTAACGGCCATTCACCTCAATGAACCAGGCCCTCATAGAACAATTTCATTAGTCATCAGGCCTAATTACGTGCGAACCAATGAACTGAGCATTCTAAAGGATATCTTTACAAAACAGCTCAGCCAAAAATGTGACGGCAATTAGTTCTATTTTTCAGAACAATATAATCAAAACAATTAAATATACTGAACAAAGAATAAAAAGCACAATGGTTTTGTCTTAACTCAACCAGGTAAATACCATGAAAAATATATTCAATAAATTAGGTGTTAGCTTTAGTTTATCTAGAGCAAAAAAAGAAGTGATACAGTGTAACTATTTAAACAACTATTATGGTGATCAATATTGCCAAAAAAAATAACACCTTGAGTGTCTTAATAACCGTATTCAATTAAAAGCCGTCTGTACCGACGGCTTTTAAGATCTAGAGTCTGACCAATTAATTGTGGATCTCGCCAACCTTTTAGGATTTTTTTGCGTCTAAGTATTCAATCGATCGAATAAAACTATAACTATCAGTATCTTATATTATTGGCACAAGCACTGCTTAACATAGTAAATATTGAATTTATCGCTAAACAACAAGGAATAACATGAACATATCCCGTTTAACTCTAGCAGCTGTTTTAAGCACTTTATTGATTTCCACATCGAGTTGTATCATCCACGTCAATGGACATGGTGACAAGCCAGACAAAAGTAGCGTTTTTGGTGGTTTTGATATTGCTGAAGACCGTCAAGTTGGTGATTTGTCCTCAGTAAATGGTGAAATAGAGCTACAAAATGGAGTCATTGCTAATGACGTCAGTACCGTCAATGGTGGGATAAAGTTAGGAAAGAATGTTCAGGTATCAGATGTATCCACAGTTAATGGCAGCATTAAAGTAAAAGAAAACTTAAACGCCCTAGGTGATATCAGCACAGTGAATGGCAGTATTGAGTTGCTAGAAAACAGCAAAGTGAGTGGCGACCTATCCACTGTTAATGGCGACATAGTAATACTAGACACGCAGGTAAGTGGCGATATTGAAACCACCAACGGCGACGTAACACTCACGCTAAATACAATAGTTGCAGGAGATATAATATTTGAATCTACAAATGACAAGAGTTGGTGGGATAAGGAAGACAATAACAATGATCGTACCCCTCCCACTTTAACAATTGATGGCTCATCTGTGGTAGAAGGTAAAATTATTTTAAAACGGAAAGTTATCTTGAATATTGAAAATGCCAACCTACTAAAAAGAGTAGAAGAGCGATTCTAGAGATAAGTGGCCTTAAAGATACATCAGACTCTTAAATAAAAGACAATTTAATACGGCTTAACGACTAAGTCGTATTGTTTTATTTTGTAAAAAGATAACCCACCAAATAGCCAGACTTACCAGCTATTCTGCCTATAACAGGGAAACCACCCAAAGTGCTCCCAATAGTTTCTGATTAAGGCTTGCCTGCTTTTGTAACTGTAATAAGGTGAATTCAGGCCCTGTAGATCGATTTTCAAAAGCTTTACTCAATACCATTACATTATCTTCAGGCAATAAAAAAGCCGCTTAATTACTTAAGCGGCTTTGATATATGGCGTCCCCAAGGGGATTCGAACCCCTGTTACCGCCGTGAAAGGGCGGTGTCCTAGGCCTCTAGACGATGGGGACAAAAACTTCGTGTATCGAAACATGTTTCGATAAGTTTTTGTATGGCAAGATGAGCCTGCGAATCGCGCGACCTAACTTTTGATGCTCTACAAAAACGAAACTTCTATCAAACTATTTATTAACTGGCCTAGGTGGTAGTTAATAATCCTTGTTTTCAAACTTAAGTTAAATCATTTAACTTAATCAATATGGCGTCCCCAAGGGGATTCGAACCCCTGTTACCGCCGTGAAAGGGCGGTGTCCTAGGCCTCTAGACGATGGGGACAAAAAACAGTTTTCGGAAACATGTTTCCGATGCTTTTGTAAGGCAAGATCAGCCTGCGAATTGCGTGACCTAACTTTTGATGCTTTACAAAAACACTAAATTCTTGTCTATCATTCTGTTTACTGGCCTAGGTGGTAGTAAACAACTCCTTGATATTGGTGGAGCCAGGCGGGATCGAACCGCCGACCTCTTGCATGCCATGCAAGCGCTCTCCCAGCTGAGCTATGGCCCCTAACTTATCGTTTGGCTTTCGCCTTTCTTAATAAGTAGGTGTCATTCCGTGACAGCGGGGCGCATTCTAGGCATCTGCCCTTTTCATGTCAACGCTTTTTTTAAGAATTTTCTCTGTTTGCTATATATTCCAGCGCTTTGGTTATACGTTGCTCAATTTGAGTAGGTTTTAACAGGTTTAAAGTTAAATCTAAAGAAGGCGAATTTCCAGAACCGGTAGCCGCAACACGCAATGGCATACCCACTTTCCCCATACCAACCTCTAACTCTTCAGCCGTTTCATTGATTGCATTATGGATAGACTCTGTACTCCACTCAGTCAACGCTGCTAATTTAGATTGAACAAGCACTAGTGCATCTTTTGCAACCGGGCGTAAATGCTTTTTAGCCGCTTTTGCATCAAAAGATTCATACTCTTGATAAAAATAAGCACTTATCTCAGCTAGCTCTTTCAGAGTTTTAACTCTATCGGCTTGAATTTCAATTACCTTTTCTAAAGCAGGACCTTGACTCAAATCGATGTTTTGTTGCTCAAAGTGCCATTTAGCATGCTCTGCTACTTCAGTTGCTGGCATAGTTTTAATGTAATGCTGATTTAACCAAATTAGTTTATCAGTATTAAATGCAGAGGCTGACTGGCCAATCGCATCCAAAGAGAAAAGCTCTATCATTTCTTCTTTTGAGAAAACTTCTTGATCACCGTGAGACCAACCTAACCGCACTAAGTAATTTAATAACGCTTCTGGTAAATAACCATCATCTCTAAATTCCATTACACCTACAGCATTGGTGCGCTTTGATAATTTTTTACCGTCATCACCCAAAATCATAGATACGTGAGCATACTCAGGGATCGGCGCGCCAAGCGCTTGTAATATATTAATTTGTCTAGGGGTATTATTAATATGGTCTTCACCACGTACAACATGGCTAATCCCCATGTCCCAATCATCTACAACCACACAGAAGTTGTAAGTTGGGGCGCCATCGGTGCGACGAATGATTAAATCATCTAATTCATTGTTAGCAATTTCAATATCGCCTCGTATATGGTCCTTAATAACCACACTGCCCTCTTGAGGGGTTTTAAAACGAATTGCATAAGGCTGATCAACAGGGTGATCGGTACGGTCTCTCCACGTGCCTGGATAACGAGGTTTTTCACCATTAGCCATTTGCTGCTCGCGAATCGCATCGAGCTCTTCAGCAGGCATAAAGCACTTATAAGCTTTTCCTTCGGCTAGCAATTGATCAATTAATTCATTGTAACGGTCAAAGCGCTCAGTCTGATAGAAAGGACCTTCATCCCAATCTAAACCTAACCATTGCATTCCTTCTAGAATTGCATCGATTGCAGCTTGGGTTGAACGTTCTATATCTGTATCTTCAATACGAAGTACAAACTTTCCACCTTTGCTTTTTGCGTATAACCAAGAATAAAGCGCAGTTCGTGCGCCGCCAACATGTAAATAGCCTGTAGGGCTAGGAGCAAATCGTGTTACCACTGTCATTGAAAAAACCTATTGAAATAATTGGGCGCATTTTATCAGTCAAAGAATGAAATTTACATAATGATTAAAGTAATTATGTGATTCCCTTCTTTTAACTCTACTCGAAACTAAAATATGATTATTTTTTCATCGACAACAGCAGTTTTCACTATGAAACGAACACTTTTCAGCCATACAAACAATAATTTTCATTTTAATGTTGACAGCTTAAAGCTCATACCTATAATAGCGCTCCACTTACTGACGTCAGGTCAGCAAGTCACTGGTTCAAACCAGTATAAACATATTCGGACGCTTAGCTCAGTTGGGAGAGCATCGCCCTTACAAGGCGAGGGTCACTGGTTCAAGCCCAGTAGCGTCCACCACATTACAATTGTTATTGGTGATTTATCTGTAACATATATTGACGCTTCGCTCAGTTAAAAAAGTCAGAGCATCGCCATTCTTACTACGAGAAACGGCAAAGGTCACTGGTTCAAGCCAGTATAAATATATTCGGACGCTTAGCTCAGTTGGGAGAGCATCGCCCTTACAAGGCGAGGGTCACTGGTTCAAGCCCAGTAGCGTCCACCACATCTAAGCCCTAAGTAATTATTTTACTTAGGGCTTTTTCATTTCTAGTACTCTGTCAAACCTATTTATTTTCAATTACCTCAAAACTTACATCAGCGATACATCGCCGTTCTTTTCAAAGCATGAGCCGAGGTGGTTCAAGCCCAGTAGCGTCCACCACATTAAGCCCAAAGTAACTAGTTTACTTTGGGCTTTTTACTTTCTGTAACTCAGAAAAAGCCTACCCTGTCATTTTGAACACAAGTTCACTTAGCGATGCATCGCCGTTCTTTTCAAAGCATGAGCCTGAGTGGTTCAAGCCCAGTAGCGTCCACCACATCTAAGCCCAGAGTAATCATATTACTTTGGGCTTTTTTATTTCTAGTGAGAAACGTATGCGCCATTATTTATATTATTGATTAACAAATCACTCTGGGCTTATTAATTGTTCTTAAAATATCCTTTTAATTTCCTTATTTATGTTTTTAGGCCTTATTATTTTGGTAAAAAATACGATAACCTTTAAAGATATAAGGAAAATCAGTTTTTAATGAATTTACAACTCGCACAAAATACCAAAGTTCTTATCGTTGATGATCAAGCTTTAGCTAAAGGATATATGAAGTATTCTCTCGAAGAGCTAGGGTTTAACGATATTAGCTATGTAGATAAAATAAATCTTGCACTGACCACCATTCGTAGTCAGCGGTTTGATTTAATTATCTGCTCCTATAATTTAAAACGGGAGCAAGATGGATACTATTTTTACGATGAGATAAAAACTAACGGTGAACTCCCCCTAAGCACGGCCTTCGTTTTTATCAGCGCTGATACCAACTCCGATTTAGTACAAAGTATTATCGAGTTACAACCGGATGACTTTTTAGCTAAGCCCTTCACGGTCAAAGATTTAGATCGCCGATTAAGTCGTGTATTAACTAGAAAAAACGTTTTACACAAAGTGTATTTATGTATCGAGAAGCACGATTATACCCGCGCATTATCTGAAGTAGAATTATTTCTAGCCAATCCTAAGCATTCTGAATTTTTCCCTCTTGCCCTTAAAATTAAAGGTGAAATGCTAACAGCTTCGGGTAAGTTTCTTGAGGCTAAAGAATTTTATCTTGCAGTCTTGAAGGTACAAACATTTACTTGGGCTCAATTAGGTTTAGTGAATAGTCATTTACATTTGGATGAGGATGAGGAGGCTGAAAAACTAGTGTTACGTTTAGCCTTTAAACCCGATTCACAATTAGCCGCATACGACTTATTGACGGCATTGCAGATAAAGCAGAACGATTTTGAAACCGCTTTAGAATGCGTCATCATGGCAACCGAAGTTTCTCCTAGGAGTATTCGCAGACATAAAACGGCTATGGATTTATCTCGAATTACACACGACTATGAAACTCAGTTTGAAGCCGCAAAAAAGATTGTTCGATTTGCCAAAAACTCTATTCATGATAAACCAGAAAATTACCTAAACGTTGCCAGAGCAGGTATTGACTATGCTATGACAACAGATGCCGCTGATACTGAACGTTTAATCAAACAAGCAAATGAGTATGTAAAACAATTTAATCAGGCTTTCCCTAAAGCGGAAATGGACGAGCAAATCAAAGTCATCAACGCTAGATTATTTTACCTTGAGGATGAAAAAGACAATGCCTTAGCGTTACTAGACCAGTTAGATGAAGATAGTTGGGATAACGAAGGGCCTGATGCCTTGTTAGACAAAGCTAAAATTCTCCATGATTTAGGGTTACACGAAAGGTCACAAGCTATTCTTGAGCAAATAGAGGTCCTATGTAAAAGCGACCCTGATCAGGGAGAAATATTTTTACACTATATCAATCAAGAAAAACAAGAAAAGTCGACGATTAAGCATAGTTCTAAAGATTTAAACAACACTGCAGTAGATCATTATCAGAAGGGAGACTTAGAAAAAGCAATAGAAATCTTTACGCAAGCCTTTACTATCATGCCTAAAAACACCTCTATTGCACTAAATCTTATGCAAACTATCTCATCAAAAGCGGCAAAATTTGGTTTACCCTCAGTATCAAGCAAACTATTGAAAAAATGTATTACTGCCATTGAGAACGGTCAATTAAATCAATCTCAACAGGAACGTTACCACAAGATACGCACCAATTTAGATGCGATGGAATAAAGGTGTTCCCTAAGTAACTTTCAAAGAAACATTAAAGCGGGGCGCCCTATAAATTTCGTTCTCGACTATATTCGACAATATATCTATTGCATGCCATACCTCTTCAAAAGAAGTGTAGAGTGGCGTAAAACCAAATCTCAAAATATCAGGTGCTCTAAAATCAGCTATGACCCCCTTTTCAATCAAAGCCTGGCAGATAGCAAACCCATGCTCGTGTGCAAAAGCCAACTGACTCCCCCTATGTTCAGCAGTGTCAGGTGAGCACAACTGAAGCCCTTCTAAGCTTTCTTTCTGCCTTACAAGTTCAAGACAAAGATTACCTAAAGCTTTGGACTTACTTCTGATTTGCAGCATGTCTACAGCTTGCCAAACATCAAGTGCTGCATCTAACGCACTCATACCAATAATATTAGGGGTACCAGATTGAAATTGACTAATATTTTCCGCTGCTTGATACCTGGGGTCAAAATCAAATGGCTTTGCGTGGCCCATCCAACCAGACAAAGGTTGTTTCACTCTAGTTTGATGTCGTTTGGCTACATACAAAAATGCTGGAGATCCAGGGCCACCATTTAAGTACTTATAGCCACAACCAACAGCAAAATCAGCGTTACATTTATCCAATTCAATAGGTAACGCACCTGCACTATGGGCTAAATCCCAAATGACTAAGATACCTTTTTCATGGGCAAGCTTTGTCAGCTTTTCCATGTCCAATAACTTACCGGTTCTAAAATTCACTTGTGTCAATAGCAAAACGGCCACTGATTGATTCAGACTTTGCGCTATTAAATGCTCTTCAACTAATTCAAGCTCACATAAATTTTCACCCAATAAGTCTGTTACCCCCTGAACCATATATAGGTCGGTTGGAAAGTTGTCTTTTGTAGATAATACCTTGGAGCGTTTCTCATTAAGCTGTAATGCGCTACATAATAGCTTGAACAAATTAACAGATATTGAATCACAACAAATCACCTGCCCTACGTCTGCACCAATAAGCGGAGCTATTTTTTCACCAACGGATATCGGTAAATCAATCCAAGCATGATGATTCCAGCTCTTGATTAAATCATTCCCCCATTGTTGGCTAACTACCTCTGATACTCTTTTTTGTACAGACTTTGGCAATGCCCCCAATGAATTACCATCCAAATAAATAGTATGACTTGGGAGGTCGAATTCAAACCGCTTTGAGTAAAGGGGATCTGCTTTATCTAATGCTTTTACTTCTTCAAAAATCATTTACTAAGCTCATTTAAATAAAATGTAAGGGTTTTAAAGGCTTCTGAACCTGGGTGGATCCAATCAAAATGCCCTACTCCATCTAACATTATGACTGTTCGGTTCAGCTTTTCTAAATTAAAAGCAGGCACTATATTGTCTTGAGTACCCTGCAATAAGACAGTAGTAAGATGTAATGGCTGTCTACTTGGGTTGGCTAATATATATTGCTGAGGCTTGTCTTTAGGCATCCCCCCCATAAAATCTTTGGTAACTGTTTGACAGCTATTTGAACCACGGGCGTATTCTTCTATATCGTTAATCGCCGCTAATCCAATCACTCCTTTTAACTCGCTCATTGCTCCACCTGCAAGCAAAGCTAAATGTCCACCAGCTGAGTGCCCAACTAAAACAGAGTTAGCCAGTTCGAACTCTTCGTTTCTATATTGAGCTGAAGCAAGGATCCCTGCTTTAATATCATCATATGTACTCGGCCAACCACCACCTAGATCACCAGTACGACGATATTCTACAGACCAGACATTAAAACCAGCCTGAGCTAACCCCGTACTTAAAGCGTAAGTGTGTTGAATATCGTAAGCACTTAGCCAACAACCACCATGAATCAAAACCACTAAAGGGCGCTTAACAACTTGCCCTGCGACTCTAGCTTCCCAAAATAATGCATATTGCTGAGGATTTGGCCCATAAGATATTTTCGCATCGGCAGTTGAGAAAGGTAACTCCGCGACTTTTGAGTAAGCTAGGTTATTTTCAACCGTTGGGAATGTGATTAGAGGCTTTGATGCAATTGTAAGAAATGAAACTAGCGTTAAGCTAAGACCCGCTAGGGTATTCAATAAAAGTGTCGTCATTAAATATTTGCTCAATCTTTAGATTATTTCAATAATCAATCATTTAGCAAAAGATTAAAAGACTTATACAAGACCTTACTTAAATGAAAGAATTAACTCTTGAAGGAGAATAAGTAATGTAAGAGATTTAAGATTCTGCATAATGCACCGAAAAGGAAATGTGGCGAACTTTATATGCAAAGATATTGGTATAAAACAACCCCCTCTATTTACCAAAATCCATAAAAATATTTCACCACACTCACTAAAAAATCTCCAATAAACATCAAAGCTAGATTAGATTACTTCTACGGCAATGGCAGTAGCCTCACCGCCACCTATGCACAAAGAGGCGATTCCTTTTTTAAAGCCTCGCTGTCTCAACGAGTGTATTAGCGTCACTAAAATTCGCGCCCCAGACGCGCCAATTGGGTGCCCTAAAGCACACGCTCCACCTTTTACATTTACTTTATCAGGATCTAAATCGAGCTTTTTAATTGCTAGCATAGTCACCATGGCAAAGGCCTCATTAATTTCAAACAAATCCACTTCATCTTTTGCCCAACCAGTTTTACTTAATAATTTTTCCATTGCTCCAACGGGTGCAAGGGTAAAATCTTCTGGCTTGATACCGTTACTTGCATGAGCCACTATTTTTGCTAATGGCGTCAGACCTAAAGCCTTTGCTTTAGTATGACTCATAACTAACAAGGCAGCGGCACCATCTGAGATAGAACTTGAGTTAGCGGCAGTAACCGTACCGTCTTTCGTAAAGGCAGGTCTCAAGCTAGGTATTTTTTCAGGCTTAGCTTGCTTAGGGCCCTCATCGCTATCTACTAGCACTTCGAATTTTCGTTTTTTTATAGTGACAGGCGTAATTTCATCCTCGAAGGTCCCTGCAGCTTGTGCTTCATTAGCTTTCTGTAAACTTGATAGTGCGAACTCATCCATCCCTTCGCGAGTCACGCCTTCAAAGTCTGCTGTTTGTTGGGCAAAACAACCCATAGCTTGACCATCATAAGCATTCTCTAAGCCATCTAACATCATGTGATCAATCATTTGTCCGTGGCCCATTCGATAACCACTACGTGCCTTAGGTAACAAATATGGTGCGTTAGACATGCTTTCCATACCCCCCGCAATAATCACCTCCGCAGACTCTGCTTTGATCAAATCATGCGCTAACATAACGGCTTTCATACCTGAGCCACACACTTTATTTATGGTAGTCACACCGATAGAGAGTGGTAATCCAGCACCCAGCGATGCTTGCCTAGTGGGAGACTGCCCTAACCCAGCAGACAATACACACCCCATAATGACCTCATCAACATGGGATGATAGCTTTTCATCTAGCAGGGCTTGAATTGCATATGTTCCAAGCTGAGTTCCGGATATAGCTGACAAACTCCCCATAAAACCGCCCATAGGGGTGCGCTTCGCAGCAACAATAACAATTGATTGATCAGACATAAATACTCCTTAAATTTTAAATGTTTGTAAAAATATCTGCACACTTAGCGCTGTAAATAAGCAGACAATTTTCGAGTTGTCCTAACAGAAAATTTGATTTTACATTATTTAAACCCTACATTAACATTCAGTTTACGCAAACGTTAAGTGAAGTTAGTTTTCGTAAGAACTTCCTTAAAATACAGGGCAAGCATTTATGAAAGAACAGAACTTTAGTATTGGTGAGCTATCAAAAGCTATGGATATTACCCCTAGAACGATTCGGTTCTATGAGGAACAAGGATTATTAAATCCTTCCAGAATTGGGCAAAAGCGTATCTATTCAAATAAAGATTTGGTTAGGTTGAAGCTTATCCTAAGAGGTAAACGCCTGGGGTTTTCATTATCAGAAACCAGAACTCTGTTTGACTTATACGACACACACCATAACTCTCAAGCACAGTTACAAGCCATGTTAAAAATGACAGCTGAGAAAAAATTTCAGATGCAGCTGCAATTACAAGACATAGAAATTTTAATGACTGAGTTACATGAAGTTGAAGCTCGGTGCCAGTCTGAACTAAATGCGCTTACCCAAGCAGCAGTATCATGAATATATACCCTAGCCTAAATTTTGGTCTTGGTGACAATATAGACATACTTCGAGATCAGGTATTCAAATTTGCTCAAGCGGAAATTGCATCGATTGCCGACCTAGCAGACAGCAATAATAGTTTCCCCAATGAGTTATGGTCCAAACTCGGAGAAATGGGACTTTTAGGTATTACTGTTTCAGAACAATATGGTGGGGCAAATATGGGTTATTTAGCCCATGTGATTGCTATGGAAGAAATAAGCAGAGCGTCAGCCGGTATTGGGCTTAGTTATGGAGCCCACTCTAATCTATGTGTTAATCAAATTTTTAAGAATGGAACCTCCCATCAAAAGCAAAAGTATCTGCCAAAGCTTGTAAGCGGTGAGCATATTGGCGCACTGGCAATGAGTGAGCCTAATGCAGGCTCTGATGTGGTCAGTATGAAATTACATGCCCAAAAGCAGGGTAAGGACTATGTGCTTAATGGCAACAAAATGTGGATCACTAATGGGCCCGATGCTGACACTTTTGTGATTTACGGAAAGACTGATAAACATGCTGGCGCCAAAGGATTAACTGCCTTTATTGTAGAACGTAATACCCCTGGATTTTCCCAAGCCACAAAACTAGACAAACTAGGCATGCGCTCTTCAAATACATGTGAGCTTATATTTGAAGACTGCAAAATTTCCCAAGAAAACATTCTTGATGAGGAAGGCCGTGGCGTCAATGTACTAATGAGTGGTTTAGATTATGAACGGGTCGTCTTGGCTGGTGGACCTTTAGGGATCATGCAAGCCTGCATGGATCTGATACTTCCTTATATTCACGATAGAAAACAATTTGGTCAAGCAATAGGAGAGTTTCAACTTATTCAAGGAAAAGTAGCAGACATGTATACACAAATGAATGCGGCAAGAGCGTATGTGTATTCAGTAGCTCGTTCATGCGACCGAGGCGAGACCACCAGAAAAGACTCAGCTGGAGCTATTTTATATGCAGCTGAACTCGCCACAAAAATGGCTTTGGACGCTATCCAACTTCTAGGGGGGAATGGCTACATGAATGAATTTCCAGCAGGTCGGTTATTAAGAGATGCCAAACTCTATGAGATAGGTGCTGGCACTTCTGAAATTCGACGAATGTTAATTGGTAGAGAATTATTTAAAGAATCAGCTTGATTTAATCTTTTACTAAACATTTATTGGAGCCGAATAATGCCCCGTATTATCAGTAAGTTAAACACTAAAAGTCAGGATTTCATTCTTAACAAAAAGCATATGAGTCAACTGGTTAAAGACTTAAAAGATAAAACCGCAGACATCAGACTTGGTGGTGGCACCGAAGCAAATAAAAAACATTTAGCTCGAGGAAAACTACTACCAAGGGAGCGTATTAATTTGCTTCTTGATCCAGGCTCGCCATTTTTGGAGCTATCAACGTTAGCAGCCCACAAGGTCTACAAAGATAAGGTTGCCGCTGCAGGCATTATCACAGGTATCGGAAGAGTGTCTGGTATTGAATGTGTAATTGTTGCAAATGATGCCACAGTTAAAGGAGGCAGCTACTATCCATTAACCGTAAAAAAACATTTACGAGCCCAGACAATAGCTGAACAAAACAACTTGCCATGCATCTATTTAGTTGATTCAGGTGGTGCAAACTTGCCATATCAAGATGAAGTATTCCCAGACCGCGAACACTTTGGTCGTATCTTTTTCAACCAAGCTAGCTTATCCGCACAAAATATTCCACAAATAGCAGTCGTAATGGGTTCGTGCACAGCAGGTGGGGCTTACGTTCCTGCCATGGCTGATGAGTCAATAATAGTTAAACAACAAGGAACCATTTTTTTGGGCGGCCCACCTTTAGTTAAAGCTGCGACAGGTGAACTTGTTAGTGCCGAAGAGCTAGGAGGAGGCGATGTACATTGTCGAATATCAGGGGTAGTCGACCATTTGGCAAACAATGATCAACATGCTCTTAAGATTACTAGAGATATTATTGCAAGATTAAACCGAAAAAAAATAATAGCGCTAGACACACAGTCACCAATTGAACCCAATTACCCAGTAACAGATATGCACGGCGTTATCCCCGCTGACAATCGTCACTCCTATGACGTCAGAGAAGTAATAGCAAGAACCGTTGATGGCTCCGAATTTGATGAATTTAAATCTCTATTTGGACAAACACTTGTCTGTGGCTTTGCCAGAATTTATGGATACCCGGTCGGTATAGTGGCAAATAACGGCATATTATTTTCAGAGTCGGCACAAAAAGGAGCTCATTTTATTGAGCTATGCGCTCAGCGTAAGATCCCCTTAGTGTTTCTACAAAATATCACCGGGTTTATGGTAGGTAAACAATATGAAACAGGTGGCATTGCAAAACACGGAGCAAAAATGGTTACTGCTGTAGCCTGTGCGAAAGTCCCCAAGTTTACAGTGTTAATAGGTGGAAGTTTTGGCGCTGGAAATTATGGAATGTGTGGTCGCTCCTATGATCCAAGGTTTATGTTCATGTGGCCAAACGCCAGAATATCAGTCATGGGTGGAGAACAGGCTGCCAGCGTTTTAGCTCAAGTCAAACGAGAGCAAATAGAACGAAATAATGAACAATGGAGCCACAAGCAAGAGGCTAATTTTAAACAGCCTATTATCGATACCTACGAAACCCAAGGTCATCCTTATTACGCATCTGCACGGTTATGGGATGACGGCGTAATAGACCCTGCTGACACTCGCCAAGTTTTAGGGTTAGCTATTTCTGCAAGTCTAAATAAACCTATAGAAGAAAGCCGTTTCGGCGTCTTTAGAATGTAAGGATAAATCATAATGACCTTATCAAACTTAGAGCAACTTGATCAAAAATCCGATACGTCTGAGCCGTCTGTTTTACTTGAAATAAATGCTCAAGGAGTGGCGACCGTGACATTAAACCGCCCAAATGTTCACAATGCATTTGACCACCACCTGATTAATCAACTTACCCTGATATTTCAAAGTCTAGAGTCTAAGAATTCAGTAAGAGTTATGGTGCTTGCGGCTAATGGTAAAAGCTTTAGCGCAGGTGCTGACATTAATTGGATGCAAGGTATGGCGTCATACACCTATCAGGAAAACTTAGCCGATGCGAATGCACTAGCAAAGATGTTACAGCTACTCAACACGCTAAAAGTACCTACCATTGCCAGAGTTCAAGGTGCTGCATTTGGGGGTGCCATTGGCTTGATTGCCTGTTGTGATATGGCAATAGGAAGTAAATTAAGTAAGTTTTGCCTGAGTGAAGTAAAACTTGGCTTAATTCCGGCGACTATATCTCCTTATGTAATTGAAGCCATAGGAGCCAGACAAGCAAGGCGATACTTCAGCACTGCTGAAGTATTTTCAGCAAGAAGAGCCCGTCGAATTGGGCTATTAAATGAAGCAGTCGCTGAAGAAGAGCTAGACAGAACTATTGAAAATATCATTGAACATATACTAAAGAACTCTCCTCTTGCGATTACGGCCGCTAAGCAATTAATACAGGAAGTTCAGCACTTAAATAAATCTGAAGACATCATCTCTATCACTAGTCAGAAAATAGCCAAGGTTAGAGTGTCAGAGCAAGGGCAAGAAGGTTTAAATGCTTTTTTACAAAAACGCCCTGCCAATTGGAAGCCTACCAATGTTTAACAAATTATTAATTGCCAATCGAGGGGAAATCAGTTGCCGCATTATCAAAACAGCCCGGAAGATGGGAATACTTACCGTAGCTATATATTCAGATGCTGACGAAAATTCATTACATGTGAAAATGGCTGATGAGGCGGTTTATATTGGTGCTTCACCTTCTAAAGAGAGTTATTTACAGGGTGAAAGGATCATTCAAGCAGCACTAAATGTGCAGGCAGATGCCATTCACCCTGGCTATGGTTTTTTATCAGAAAACTCCGATTTCGCCACTTTATGCTCAAAAAACAAGATTACCTTTATTGGTCCCTCCCCTTCCGCCATTCAAGCTATGGGTTCAAAATCTGCAGCTAAACGTATCATGCAACAAGCCAAAGTACCGTTAATAGCCGGTTACCACAGCAGCAATCAAGATCCTGCTCACCTAAAAGCTCAGGCTGAAAAAATAGGTTACCCAGTTTTATTAAAAGCTGCGGCTGGCGGAGGGGGTAAAGGGTTGAGGCAAGTATGGAACAGTGACGAATTTACAGACGCTTTGACAGCGGCAAAACGAGAATCCCTATCCAGTTTCAATGATGATTTAATGTTAGTTGAAAAATACCTTACTCAACCAAGACATATTGAAATTCAAATATTTTGTGATCACCATGGTAATGGTGTGTTTTTATTCGAACGAGATTGCTCTATTCAAAGAAGACACCAAAAAATAGTTGAAGAAGCACCAGCTACTGGCATATCTGAAAAATTAAGAAAGAATATGGGAGAAGCTGCTTTAAAAGCGGCCCAAGCGATTGATTATGTGGGGGCAGGAACGGTTGAGTTTTTGTTAGACACAGATGACCAATTCTACTTTATGGAAATGAACACCCGTCTACAGGTTGAACACCCAATTACTGAAATGATTACTGGTCAAGATTTAGTAGCTTGGCAATTAAGAGTCGCAAATAACGAAGTATTGCCATTAACTCAAAATCAATTGCGTATTCACGGACACGCAATTGAGGCCAGGATTTACGCTGAAGATCCAAGCAATGATTTTTTACCAGAGACGGGCTCATTGTCCTTATTGCAACCGCCTCTAGCGTCCAAATATGTGAGGCTTGATACAGGTGTCTGTCAAGGTGATGAAGTCACTGTTTATTATGACCCCATGATAGCTAAACTTATAGTATGGGATGAAAGTAGAGATAGTGCCCTACAAAGAATCACCAAAGCCTTGACTGAATACCACATCCAAGGAGTGGTAACTAATATTCACTTTTTACATAGGTTAACATCTAGCAAAGAGTTCAAGTCTGCGGCAATAGATACTAACTTTATTCAAAGAAACGAAAGCATCTTGTTTCTAGAAATGACAGAAAAGCCACCCGTATTATACCCATTAGCCGTTCTATTTTTATTATTAGATACTTTACAAAATCAGCCTATCAGGCAAGAAAGTCAAGATAGGTACTCTCCATGGTCGCAAGCCACCTCTTGGCGCAACAATGCAGAACATTCAAAAATTATGATACTCATTGCTGACCAGCTAACGACTGAAGTACACGTAAAGTACACACAACATAATATGCGACAGAGATATATACTGACCATAGCAGGAAATACTTACACCTGTTATGGGACGTTAGCAAATCGCCAATTAAAGGCCACCATAAACGGCCATAAAACCACAACAACTGTGGCATCAGACGATAATCAACATGTGATGTTTTATGCAGGTCATTCACTCTACTTCAATGAGCAACCAATAGATTTAGGAGAGGTGTTGCCCACCAACACTAATGACAATTTTTTAGCCCCTATGAATGGTACAATTGTTACCTTGTTCGTCAAACCTGGTGAACCTGTTAACCAAGGGCAAACCTTAGTTGTCATGGAAGCTATGAAAATGGTGCACAATATCAAAGCACCTCAAGCTGGAATAGTGAAAGAATTTTATTGTACAGCTGGGGACTTAGTCGATGATGGCACTCAATTGCTCAGCTTTGTTGCAACAGAAAACTAATTGCTATGTATCCACCTTATGTAAAAGTTGTAGAAGTGGGACCTAGAGATGGACTGCAAAACGAGCAGTCCATTGTTCCATTACACACAAAAATTACACTTATTGAGCAGTTAGCTGCCGCTGGGTGTCAGTATATTGAATCAGGAAGCTTTGTCTCGCCTAAGTGGGTACCACAAATGGCTGATAGCGGCCTAGTATTTAAACACATAACTCGCCATCCAGGTGTGCACTACTCAGCTCTCACCCCTAATACAGAAGGGTTTAGAGCGGCGTTATCTAGTTCGGTAGACGAAATAGCAGTGTTTGCTTCGGCATCAGAGAGCTTTTCACAAAAAAACATCAATTGCTCAATACAACAAAGCTTAGTTCGCTTTCAACCTGTATTAGACATGGCACGGGCACATCACTTGCCTGTAAGAGGATATGTTTCTTGTGTTTTAGGTTGTCCCTACGAAGGTAACATATCGCCTTCAAAGGTCACAACTGTCAGTAAATCCTTGCTAGATATGGGCTGTTACGAGATATCCTTAGGAGACACTATAGGTGTAGGAACGCCCAACAAAACCGCACAATTGTTAAATAAAATCAGCGAAGAGATAGATTTGAAACATGTGGCGGTTCATTTTCATGACACCTATGGGCAAGCACTAGCTAACGTTTTAATAGCATTACAACAAGGAGTAACTGTTGTAGATAGTGCTATATCGGGGCTTGGCGGTTGTCCGTATGCACGAGGAGCTTCAGGAAATTTGGCTACTGAAGATTTAGTCTATATGCTAAATGGCATGGCAATAAAGACAGGAATTGATTTACATAAATTGACCCAAGCCGGTCTAAATATAATGCAAGCTCTTAATAAGCCCACTCAATCTAAAGTGGCATTAGCCTTCAAAAGTCACATATGAGTATTTATAATTGCCCTTGCACTCTCCACGCTACGGCATTATCGTTTACTCTTAATTCATCAATGTGAGTACTGCTGGTGCAACCACAGACGAGTGTGAAAGCTTCCCTTCCTGCCAATGTCAGAGTCATGATAGCTTTAGTGGCGAGCCCTACTCTGCTGGTTGTAGGTATGTTGATATTCACTTTATTTACCAAAGGTTGGCGCGAAGTTTCTACAAGCATGATCATCTTTACCCTACTGTCGTTTTTTGCTTATTACATCGTTATAGTGGGGAACTTTCCTCAATTTAAGCGCTCTATCAGCACACCTTCCGCTGATAAATAATCCAAATTTTATCAAAACATAGTCTGTTTGCTGCAAGTCAATCAGGTACAATATCGTCACATAATTATCGTAAATTAAAGAATAAAAAAGGCTACATTAAATGGAGTATTTCACTTGGAACGCGAACCCAATCTTGGTTTCTTTTGCAGGCTTAACCATACATTGGTACGGTGCGTTGTTTGCAACAGCTATTTTAGCTGGCCTACAGGTCATGAAAGGAATATTCAAACGAGAAAAAGTTAATCTAGCGCTATTAGACTCTTTATTAATGTACTGTGTTTTGGGAATTATCATTGGCGCACGATTAGCACACTGCCTTTTCTATGACCCTGAATATTACTTGAGCAACCCATTAAAAATATTAGCTATTTGGGAAGGAGGCTTAGCCAGCCATGGCGGTGGCCTAGGCGTCATCATAAGCGTGTATCTTTTCCAAAGAAAATTTAAAGTGGGTTACATCTGGTTATTGGACCGACTAGCCATTGCTACACCATTGTTTGGTTTCTTTGTTCGAGTAGCAAACTTTGTCAATTCAGAAATTATTGGACACCAAACTGATGTCAAATGGGCCGTTATTTTCGAACGCATAGATTTAGTTCCTAGGCATCCAGCACAATTATACGAGGCATTTTCATACCTCGCTATTTTTGCCACCTTATATTGCTTACATCGGTTTACAAAGATCAAACACTACACAGGTGCATTACTAGGGGTATTCTTATGTCTAGTATTCACCGCTAGATTCTTTATTGAATTCGTTAAAGTAAAGCAAGCCGCTTATAACAGTGATATTTGGATAAATACTGGGCAAGCTTTGAGTATTCCATTCTTTGTTTGTGGCGTTTTTCTATTAATACGTGCCATAAAGAATGGTAATCAACTCATAAAGAAATAATAGTAAGGTTCAAAGCAATATTAAATTTGGCAAATTTTTAATATTGATAAATATTTTACTTACCTAAGGTTGGCCTAAAACAGGCCAACCATTACAATTTCATAGGGCTCGAGTAAAAAGCATATATAGTGTGAGTAATGACTCAATTTGATTTAAATTGTGATTGATATTGACTAGGGGCTACTCCCACATATTTATTGAAATTGAACCTTAAAGTAATACCGTTATCGTAACCAACTCTATTAGCCAGTTGTTCGATTGAAAGTGTTTCAACTTCTAGTATTTGTTTCGCTAAATTAATTCTTTGCTGGTTAAGCCAGGCCTTTGGGCTAGTTCCTAATGCTTTTTTAAAGTGACGATCAAAGCTTCTTCTAGACATACATGCTTGCTCAGCCATCTCAGCAACACTGATAGCTTCGCTAATGTTTTCAATCGCCCAATCTAATGTTGCACTGAAAGAGCCTGCATTCTTAACGATAGGTGTTTCTACATATTGAGTCTGTCCGCCACTCCTGTGTGGAGATATAACCAAACGCCTTGCAACTTGGTTAGCAATGCTATGACCAAAGTCTTTACGAATAATATCGATACCTAAATCTAATGCTGCAGCACTACCGGCAGAACAACTAATATTTTGGTCATGGGTGTAAAGTACATCGTTTACAAAGTTTACTTTTGGGAACCTCTCCTGAAACTGGTCACTATAGCGCCAATGTGTGGTCGCTTTTCTGTGTTGCAATAATCCTAATTGCGCCAGTAAAAACGCGCCAGAGCAAAAACAAATAATGCGTTTTCCTTGTTCTGCAAATTCATTAATTTTCTCCGCCATGTCTAAGCGAACATGTTTACTGTTAGTCGTCCAACTTGGAATAACTAAAGTGTCATACCTATACAAACTTTTAATTGGTTTTGCTGTAATTTTTATACCGCCAGTGGCACTCATGGGCGCACGCTCAAAGCAAACCACATCAGTCTGATACCAGGTTTTATATTCTCTTGGTAATGCAAAAATTTCGATAGCACAGGCCAATTCAAATGTGGCTATTTGCTCATATGCCAAGATAGCTACTTTCAACATAAACAGTCCTCTTAAGTTGGCCTATTATTGTCTATTGTCGTACATAAAGCCATTACGCAGAGAGATTATTTTAACTTTTTATTCACATTTACTTATCATTGATTGAATATACTTTTCTGTCGTGTACACTCGATTATGGTACTCGACAAAGGTAGTAATGGATTAAGTACATATTTTACAAACAACCTTAATTTTGATGGAGCACGACTTATGGCAAAACAACCATCTCGCTATATTAGTAATTTAACACGTGACACTTATGCACTTATTTTAGCGGGAGGACGAGGTTCAAGACTCTATGAACTAACCAATTGGCGAGCCAAGCCAGCGCTATACTTTGGTGGTAAATTTCGCATCATCGACTTCCCTCTATCTAATTGTATCAATTCAGGTATCCGCAACGTTGGTGTCGTTACTCAATACAAATCTCACTCACTAATACGCCACCTTGTTCGAGGTTGGGGCCATTTTAAAAAAGAACTTGGGGAGTCTGTTGAAATACTGCCAGCTTCACAACGCTTCTCAGATAACTGGTATGAAGGCACAGCTGACGCTGTTTTTCAAAATATCGATATTATTCGAGACGAGCTACCTAAGTTTGTAATGGTCTTGTCTGGCGACCATATATATAGAATGGATTACGGTAATTTACTGGCTCAACATTCAGAATCAGGGGCGAAAATGACTGTTTGCTGCATGCCAGTCCCCTTAGAAGAAGCTGCCGGGCAGTTTGGCGTTATGTCAGTTGATGAAAATTACAAAATAATTGGCTTTGAAGAAAAACCAGAGCACCCTACTCCACTGCCAGATGATCCAACTAAATGCTTGGCTTCTATGGGCAACTACGTTTTTGATACTGAATTTTTGTTTGACCAACTTAAAGTAGACGCCGACAACTTAGGCTCAGAGCGAGACTTCGGCAAAGATATTATACCTTCTATTCTTGAAGAATATGATGTCTATGCATTTCCATTTAGAAGTGACGAGGATACCGAAGCTTACTGGCGTGATGTTGGCACCATAGACTCTTTCTGGCAAGCTAATATGGAAATGGTGTCTCCGGTTCCTGCACTTAATCTTTATGATAAGAAATGGCCTATATGGACTTATCAGGAACAGCTTCCTCCAGCAAAATTTGTGTGGGAAGACGAGGACAGGTTGGGTGCCGCAATCAATTCGGTAGTTTCAGGTGGCTGTATAATCTCAGGTGCCACACTCAGGCGAAGTCTGTGTTTCTCAAACGTTCGGGTACACTCTTATAGTGAGATTGAAGACTCAGTTATTCTCCCTGAAGTCGTCGTTAACCGTAATTGTAAAATCCGCAAAGCTATCATCGACAGGGGTTGTGAAGTACCTGAAGGTATGGTGATTGGCCATAACCGCGATGATGATTTAGCTAGAGGTTTTAGAGTCTCAGATAAAGGGGTAGTTTTAGTAACCCGAGAGATGCTTGGCCTCAAAGTAGGCTTTTAATCAATGTAAGAAGCCGCTGTCTTAAGTGCCCCCAACTTTATGGGGTCACTTCAATTAGCCGCTTTTGGTTTTGTATTCTTGTTCCCACTGCAAGAGTTTCCCGTTAATGATATTAGCTACCTTCAGAGGTTGTTCTAAAGGAAACATATGGCCTCCTTTTCTCAGTACTTTTTGCTCAGCTCCGGTATTTTTTAAAAATGAAGAAAGGAAAAATGTTGAATTAAGTTCACTTTTTTCACCACTAATAAGTAACGTAGGTACCTTCAACCGTTTGTAATATTTATGAATATTATCAGGCACATTCCGATAAATTTCAGTTTCTATATTTGCATCATAGTTAAGCTGTAACTGGCCCTCTTTTTCTGTAATTACAGACGCCACATAATCCTGAATACATTCTTTTTCAAAATTTTTAAACAAAGCCTTACCTTGAAAGTAAGCTACCAAGTCAGTACCTAATGGCCAACTCTTACAGCGATTTTTAGATTTTCCTGCTGGGGTAAATCGATCCGTTTGGCCAAATAATTTCATTGCCTTAAAAAGTAAACTAGCCATACCCGAGGCAATGGGCGGATCGAGCATGATCAATCCTTTAACCAAATCAGGTCTTTCACATGCAACCATAAAAGACACCACAGCGCCCATTGAATGCCCCACAAGATAAACAGGTTTGCACACATGGCTTTCCAAGTGATGGATTAACTCTAAATTAAGATTTGCGAAGTTTGCATTTACAGGAAAAGATTCAGAGTGAGCAAACTTAGGCAAACCAAACACTTCTATATCATCTGCCAATCCATCAAATAAACGGCTATAACTCCCCACAGGAAAACCGTTTGCATGGGAAAAATGTATTGAAATAGTAGGATCTGAAACCAAGATATAGGCGCCTTTAAATAATTTATGTAATCTGTGCCATGGTAATGCTCTGGCATTGATAATATCAAGCAACTCCAGTATATTTTTGCAAATATAACAATAACTTATGCCTTAACATAACGATATGAAATTGTGACTTCAGCATGAAAAACTATGATAATCACTATAGAGTAGCTAAAACGTTACTTATACAAATCGACTTTCAAACACGGACACATGATGCACATAGACAGCTTCTTTGATTCTATTAAAAATCAAATAGAACAAAACACAACCGAAATACTCCTCACATTAGACAAGTCTTGGACACAAGGGAGAACCATATACGGCGGTATATCAGCCGCCTTAATATATAAGGCTATTCGAGAAAGTATCCCGCTAGAAAATCAAATGAGATCTTTTAACACCGCATTTATTGGCCCGCTAGAAGCGAATAAAGAATTTACAATACAGGTGGAAATATTAAGACAAGGGAAAAATGTCACCCAGGCTATGGGCAGGATCATTCAAAATGGCAACACAGCGGTTCTCAGTCAGGCTAGCTTTGGCGTAAATAGGCAATCAAAGATACGTGTCCACAATAACTTGGAGCATGGTTTAGAAGGCCCAATAAAGGCAAACTTTCTGCCAGCTATTCCTAAAGTGACCCCTAAATTTATTAGTCAGTTTGAATTAGCCAAAACCGATGGAGGTTGGCCCTTTACTGGCAGTAAAAACAACCATACTTTTGGTCGTATGCGGTTTAAGGTCGCTCCTAAAGCGTTTACAGAAGCTCACCTAGTGGGTTTGATTGATGTGTGGCCCCCAACAGTTTTACAGCAGTTAAAATGGCCTGCAGCAGCTAGTACAGTGAATTGGAATGTAGAGTTTATTCACCCACACCAACAATTTAACCCCACCGACTGGTTTGTATACAAAGCTAAAACCCGACATGCTCAAGATGGGTATGCTAATACAGAAGCAGAAATTTGGGATAGTAGTGGAGCTTTAGTTGCATTAAGCAGGCAAACGGTAGCGGTATTCGCCTAACCCGCCTTAAAATAATGCGAATGACGAAGGACTAAACAAGGCTAAAGCACTCATAAGCTGTAAATTACTAAAATCTACAGCATTATCTATGCTTTCTTTATCCAAGTTTAAAACACCATACATTTCAGGGGTTATGCCATCAAATCTAGAGAAATGCTCATTATTAATGTTATTTATTGCCAACAAGTATCCTAGTTGGATGACTTGTTGTTCTAGAGTCATAGGTTCCTGCTGGCCACCATGTGTAGACGCAACTATGCAAACTATGTCTGAGGGTATTCCCCAAAGTTCGAGCAAACGACTAGAGATATCAACATAAGAAAACCCTAGATGTTGTTTTTGCTGTTGCAATGGACGTTTAGAAGAAATATCCATGCATTTCTTGGCGTTCTCTGGATTTAATTGCACCATTACCAGCTCACCTAAATTATGCAATAACCCACACACAAATAGTTTTTCCGGCTCTTTTAGTCCAAGTTCATCCGCTAAGTATTTACACAACAACCCACAAAAAACTGACTCTTCCCAATACTTATCTAAATCGATCACATCAGTTGCGATATCTTTAAAGGCGCTAGCAACACCATAAGCTAGCACCAAATCATAAATAGAGTGAGTGCCAATTACCTGAATGGCTTTAGATACAGTCGTTATAGTATTTGGAAACTTATAAAGAGCACTATTCGATATTTTCAAGACTTGGGTCATTATGGCAGGATCATAATTTATGACCTCTGCAATATCATCCAAAGAAGCAGCGTCATCATCGATTAATTGTTTAATTTTAATAACCGCTTCGGGCAAAACAAATATATCACCAGCATTGTCTACGTAATCTTGTAAATCCATCTATCTTCTTCGTTGCAAAGTGTCCGATCAATTGTAAATGAAGAATGCTTCAAGTTCATGTATAAACAATAAAAACATGTATATTAGTTAATACTAGTCAAATATTTATAGAGAATAATAGTTACCAACATAAAAACCTAATTAAAGAATACTCTAACAAACCAAATAGAGTTACAAAGTGTCAGAATGCTCAAGCTATTTGGCATTTTCTTCTAGACGCTTTAGTTCTCTCATACTCAGCCAGTGTTACAAAACTATAATTAGATTCAGATAGAAAACTGCATAGAGTGCTAAAAGTCGCTTAATCATGCTATCTAATAAGTAATAAAACTTTAAAAATGATGTGGGCAAAGCGGGAGTTTTAAGAACGAAGTTCCGCTCCGCTTTGAAATAAGTCAAGGATGTCTTATTTGGGTGCCGAACATAATGGGCGCATGATTGAATTGCCTGAAAGTGAATTTACCACCTTGATTCTTATCTAACACGACTTAATTAAAATATTGAGATAAATTTGGATTTTGAAGTGTTAGGTAACGTTAGGAATAAACTAAGAAGATGGTGGGTCGTGCTGGATTCGAACCAGCGACCAATTGATTAAAAGTCAACTGCTCTACCAACTGAGCTAACGACCCATCTAATTGAAAACTTTACATAAACGCGGTGAGATTTGGAAATTGGTGGGTCGTGCTGGATTCGAACCAGCGACCAATTGATTAAAAGTCAACTGCTCTACCAACTGAGCTAACGACCCTTTTCCGTTCGCCTCACTGCGAAGGCGGCATATAATACTCAATTGAAAATTCTGTGCAAGCTTAAAATTAATTTATTTTAATAATTTCAACTGTTTGCTGAAAAAGCGAACGATACTTGTATAAAGAATGAAACATTGGCGCTAATTAATAATTTAGCGCACAATTTTTATAGGCTATTTAATCTCTTACTCGCCAACTTTGCCGAAGAAGAGTCTGGGAATTCGCTCAATAATTGTTCCCATAATTGTTTAGCTCTAGCTGCATTTGATCTTTCTAGTTCCGTAATCCCAAGTTTTAATAAAGCATCCGCTCTTTTATTAGAATCTGGATAATTACTTACTAGCGACTGAAATTGCTCACCGGCCCCTACCCAATCTTGTTTATTAAACAATACTTGACCTAACCAATATCGAGCATTTGGAACATAGTCAGAAGTAGGATAATTTTGTAAAAATGCCTCAAACTCTAAAATAGCTTGATCATACAACCTGTCTTTTAATATTAGGTTAACCGCTTTATCGTAGGCCTCGTTATCACTTCCAGATATCGGAGTAGCAACACTAGGCGTATCGAGCTGCGTGGGCACAGTGGCAACCTGTGCACTTGGCTGGGCCTTTACTTCTTCAATACGTTTATCAATTTCAAGGTACAACTCACGCTGTCGCTCTAAAATTTTCTCTAATTGATAACTTTGAACTTCAATTGCACCACGAAGCTCACTCACTTCACTTTGTAACAGGTCCAATTGTTCTTGTTGACGATGTTGAGCCTGAGTACGAGACGCAAACTTCCTTTCTAGTTCCACAAGACGTTCTTTATCACTACTGTCATTTACATCTGCCACAGGCGCAGGAGCCGCAATAACTGCGGCTCCATATAGCCCTAGCAAACTTAGCGCTAAGGTGCGTTTTATCATGTTTAAAATCTACTATTGGTAAACTAATACACCACGACGGTTTTCTGCGAAAGCCGCTGCAGTACTGTAATAATTAACTGGCTTTTCTTCACCATAAGAAACAACAGAAATTTGCGAAGAGCTGACACCAGCATTTAATAGATAAGTCTGCACTGATTTGGCTCGAGACTCACCTAAAGCAATATTGTACTCTGGTGTTCCACGGCTATCAGTATGGCCTTCGATAACAACAGTCTGGCTGCTATTTTTTACTAAAAATGCAGCATGTAAATCTAATACTGAATAAAACTCAGGCTTGATGCTAGCGCGGTCAAAGTCAAAATAAACGGTTTGACTTTCTTGCAACTCATCCAATTGCTTTTTCATTTCTTCTTCTGGTGACATTAAAGGTGCAACAGTTCCAGTTTGAACATTTGCATCTTCTGCAGCTTGGGCATCAGCTGCTGCTTGTTCTTGCGCAATTCTCGCTTGCTCAGCGGCTAAAGCTTCGTCTTCACTTGTAGATGAACAAGCCATTAAGGTCACAACTGGCAAAGCTATGAATAAACCTTTAAAAATTTTATTAAGCTGCATTCTTTTTTTCCTATTTTTATCGAATTTAAATTAAATATCTCAAAGCTACAGTAAAAATGGCGACCAACTTGGTGCCTTTACTTGTCCATCGGCTGCTGGTAGACGAGCCTTAAATCTTCCATCAAGGGAGACCAAAGACAAAACTTGTTTTCCTTGATGCAATGTACTGTATATGATCATACTTCCATTTGGAGCAATACTTGGCGATTCATCTAAATAAGTTTTAGTTAAAACCATTAGATTACCATTATCAAGATCTTGCCTTGCAATATGATAGTTACCTCGGGTCCGATTCACCATCACCATCTGCTCGCCATTAGGGGTTACCGTACCACCTAAATTCATTTCGCCATCAAACGTTAGGCGTCGAACCTTGTTCGTAGCTAAATTTACTCGATATATCTGAGGTTTACCACCCCGTTCTGAACTAAATATCAATCCTTTACTATCTGGCATCCAACTAGGTTCAGTATCTATCGCTCTATTATTTGTGAGTCTACGAATTTGTTTACTCGCTATATCCATAACATATAATTCGGGATTCCCATCTTTCGACAACACCAGAGCTAATTTTTTACCGTCTGGTGAAAACTTAGGTGAACCATTTATACCAGGAAAGCTTGTCATTTGAGTGCGGCTCATAGTGTAAATATCTTGGATATAAATCTGTGGACGTTTATTCTCAAAACTAACATAAGCTAGCTTTGTGCCATCAGGAGACCAAGAAGGTGACATCAATGGCTCTTTTGAACGTAACAATACAGTCTCATTTACACCATCATAGTCAGATACTACCAACTGATATGGAAACTCATAAGCTTGCCTATCACGTACTAGCACATAGGCAATCCGGGTCATAAATGCCCCTTTTTCACCCGTAAGCTTTTCATAAACCACATCACTAATTCTATGGGAGTATTGTCTAAATTCGTTTCCTGAAATAGTTGATCTTCTGGTTTCTAATATGTGCTCACTACTACTAACTAATTTACCACCCACTAGAACTTGTGAATCACCACCGGTAATTTGTCCACGCAGTACATCAATTAACTCATAAGATACGGTATATCTATCAATGCCAGCGAGTTCGATAGTCCCCACTAAAACGGCTTCAACACCTTTTGCGGCCCAAGCACTATAATCGACCTCTGCATCAGTAGCAGGATACTGAGGCATATCTATTGCCTTAATAGGATTAAATTTACCACTACGGCGCAAATCGGCACCAATTACTTCAGTAAGTTTTTCAGGCATTACACCGTCGCCAACCCACTTAAATGGCACAATACCAATAGGTCTTGATGTATCCACCCCTTCAGTAATGACAATTTCTAGGGCAGAGAAACTTTTAAAACTCATTAGGGACAATAATAAAGGAAGGAGTACAACTCTAAGTTTGGGCATTACAATTTTGGCTCTACAGTTAAGTTAATATCACGTAATTGTTGATTTACGTCTGCTTCTTTTGAAACTGGCAATGTATCTGATTTATATACAGCTGCTTTAGCGGCACGGCATAAAATAGCATTACCACCTAATTCAGTAACTTGTATGACTAATCCATTCGATGCTAAACGGATATTTAAGCGGCAAGATTTACCTTTCATAGCATCATCTACTATTAGGTTTCGTTCAATAGTCTGTTTGATTAACGCTTGGTACTTTTGAACCTCAGACAAGACTTGTTTATTTCGTCTCTGCTGCCTTGCAGCTTGTTCTGCTTGTAGCTGCTCTTCTAAAAGCTTCTGTTGCTGTGCTTGTTCTTTTTCTTGTTGCCGCTTTCTCTCTAACTCTTTTAAGGCGGCTTCTTCTTTATCCCGTTTTTCTTTTGCTTGACGAGCAAGTTCATCCGCTTTTTTCTTTTCTAATTCTTTGCGCTTGCGCTCAGCTTCGAGCTTTTCAGCTTTGGCTTTTTCTTGTTTCTGTCTTTCACGGGCGGCAGCGGCAGCTTGTTCTGCTTTCTTTTTATTTTGCTCTTGTTGACGGGCCTGCTTCTTCAATTCAGATACTTCAGACTCTTGCTGTTTTCGCCTTCTTTCAGCCTCAGCAGCTCTGCGTTCTAAATCTTTAACCCTTTGCTCTTCTTTTTGTTGCAGGGCTTTCTTCTGGTCTTTTATTTTTTGAACCTGTTGTTGTAATTGCTGCTCATCTACTGCTTTAGCTTCAATAATGGGGGCGGGGGCAGAATACTCTGGCGTCTCCTTAGATGAAGAAAAGTCAGCACTCAGCCACACCATAACCAACACAGCTAAGTGCAGCAAAAAAGACAATGAAAAACTAGTGGAAAGGTTCATTGCTAGCCTAATTCTCCGGTGGAGTCGTCATTAATCCCACTGACGGCGCGCCAGCTCTTTGTAACAACACCATTAATTGCACCACCTCACTATAGGGCACAGCACCGTCACCTCTAACAACTACAGGAATATCGGGTTCAACTTGTAATTGTGCAGCCACTAACGTCGCTAAATCGACTGCAGACATGGGTTCGTCTTGGGTATCTCCCACATTTAAGAAATATTGACCTTCGGCATCTACCGACGCTACAATCGGGGGCTTAGCTTCTTCATCTAAAGGTTGCGAGTCAGCTTTCGGTAAATCTACCTTTACACCTTGGGTAATTAAGGGAGCGGTTACCATAAAGATAATCAACAATACCAACATTACATCGATATAAGGAACAACATTAATCTCAGAGACAGGACGTCTACGTTTTCTTACATACATAGTTTAACTACCTATCCAGCAGCTTGGTTAGTTTCGGCACTAGATGACAAGGCTTGTCTATGCAAAATACTTGAAAATTCTTCCATAAAATTGCCATAGCTATTTTCTAACTTCTCTACTTGATGACTGAAACGGTTGTACGCTATAACAGCTGGAATGGCTGCAAATAAGCCCATTGCAGTAGCGATTAGCGCTTCAGCAATACCTGGGGCAACCATAGCTAAAGTAGCTTGTTGTTGGCCACCTAATGCAATAAACGAATTCATTATGCCCCAAACGGTCCCAAACAAACCAATATAAGGACTAATTGAACCTGTTGTTGCCAAAAACGGTAGGCGACTTTCTAAACTGTCTATTTCTCTCGATAAAGAAACACGCATGGCACGGGATGTACCTTCCATAATGGCATCAGCTGGAGTGGATGAACTCTTTCGCAATTTCACAAACTCTTTAAAGCCAGAACAGAACATACTAGCCATCCCCCCTAAAGATTCTCGGGCAGCTAGCTCTTGATAAAATTTATTTAAATCAACGCCAGACCAAAATTTGTCTTCAAATTTCTTCATTTCACTACGAGCAGCATTCAAAGCTCGGCTACGTTCAATGATGAAAGCCCAAGAAGCGATAGATGCAGTGATCAACAACAACATAACCAGTTGAACTAGTAAACTAGCTTCTAAAATCAGATCGATAAAAGATAACTCAGATGACACGTGAAAATTCCCCTAATATTTTTTCTGGAATGGCTTGTGGTTTCATATTTGATATATTTACACAGGCGACTCGTATTAAAGCACTAACCAAAGGTTTATTGGCTGGGCTGATGATGACTTGTTTAAACACTAAACTGGCACGCTTCAATTCTACTATTTCGGTTTGAATACTCAACAATTCATTGAACCTTGCAGGGGCGTGATTATCCATTTCGACCCGTTTGACGACAAAACCCACAGAATGTTCCAAAAGAATATCTTGTTCTGTCCCCATTGCTCTCAACCACTCTGTTCTCGCCCTTTCCATAAACTTTAAATAGTTAGCATAATAAACAATGCCACCAGCATCTGTATCTTCGTAATAAACACGAATTTTATGTTCAAAGCTCATTTTATTTTCAACTTTTTAATGTCAATAATCTAGCAACTAAAAAAACTTTTCGAATCGAGATTAACCATCAATATTTAATAGTTATGCTACCAACTAATAAATATACAACCCCTTAAAATCACCTTTCAGTAACTTAAAAAACCATATTAATCAGATAATTACCTATAAAAGCAAAAATTACAGGTTAAAAACATCCATTAATACACAATAACATAGTGAATAAACATTCAAGCTAGGCTAATACCCATTAAGTTTACTAATTTTTTTTTGGAATCAGAAAAAATAATAGAACAATAAACAACCAAAATAAAAAATCCATTATAATCAACAAGATAAAATCAATATACGCCTAAAGTCTAACATCTATTTATTTTGAAAAACCAATTCATTAGTTTTTCTAATGCCTGATATCAATTTTATTCAGTTGTACAAACCTTAATAACTCTTAGAATAGCACCTGTTCCTAGAGCTACAGAGTAATTTAGACGCCAAACGGTTGAAAAGTGAAAATAGTTTTTTGACATGTTCCTTGGATTTATTCCCTTTAACTAATTTTTTAGTTGCTTGCCCACACTTTGTGTGGGCTTTTTTTTGCCTAAAAATAAGCATTAATCTGGAGTGTAATCTATTCCAAAATGCAAGAATGCTCTTTGTGAAGCTATGCGTCCTCTCGGGGTACGCTGCAGAAAACCTTGTTGAATTAAAAACGGCTCAATTACATCTTCTATGGTGTCACGCTCTTCACCAATAGCGGCGGCTAAGTTATCTAAACCTACTGGACCGCCCATAAATTTTTCAATAATGGCCAATAATAATTTTCGGTCCATGTAATCAAACCCTTCTTTATCTACGTCCAACATATCTAAAGCTTCTGCCGCCACGCCAGCGGTGATCTTGCCATCGGCTTTTACTTCAGCAAAATCTCGTACTCGGCGTAATAAACGATTACTGATTCTTGGGGTTCCCCGTGAGCGTTTGGCTACTTCAAAGGCCCCTTCTTCTTCCATAGTTAAATCTAAATAACTGGCAGAACGTTTTACGATTTGGGTGAGGTCTTTCACATTATAAAACTCTAGGCGCTGCACTATGCCAAAACGATCTCTAAGTGGAGACGTCAAAGAGCCCGCTCTTGTGGTTGCACCAATTAAGGTAAAAGGAGGTAACTCTAACTTTATTGAACGTGCGGCTGGCCCTTCACCAATCATAATATCGAGTTGGTAATCTTCCATGGCGGGATACAATATTTCTTCTACTACCGGACTCAAACGATGTATTTCATCAATAAACAACACATCGTTTTCTTCAAGGTTTGTTAATAGCGCCGCTAAATCACCGGCTTTTTCTAAAACAGGGCCAGAGGTGGTTTTAATATTTACCCCCATTTCATTAGCCACTATGTTAGCCAAAGTAGTTTTACCTAAACCGGGGGGACCAAAAATCAATAAATGGTCAAGTGCATCACTACGCTTACGTGCTGCTTGAATAAAGATTTCCATTTGCGAGCAAACATGATCTTGCCCAGTGTAATCAACCAACATTTTAGGTCGAATGGCGCGGTCAACCACTTCATCTTCATGACTAGCGGTGGGTTTTATTATACGGTCGGCTTCAATCATTGTGACTTATTACTAATAGCTTTAGTGTTTTTTTATACAGTATCAAATTTATTGCCAGCCGTCTCTAATTTGCCATCGCTCGTAACGCTTCTCTAATAAGTACTTCGCTACTCATATCTTCTTGATGCACTGAATTAATGACTTTAGTGGCTTGAGGTGCTTTATATCCTAAAGCAATTAACGCACTTAAGGCTTCTTCTTTGGCGTCGGTGCGTTGTACAAAGGTGTTTTCAACAGGTAAATCTGGGGTCAAATGAACGGTTTCAGCATACCCTTGATCTTTCGCTAGTTTGCTTAATCGGTCGCGCATTTCTATGACCAAACGTTCGGCTGTCTTTTTACCTACGCCTGGTAATTTAGTCAATCCAGTGACATCTTCCATACTCACACACTGCATAAACTGTTGGGCATTCATACCCGACAAGATCGTCAACGCCAATTTAGGCCCCACACCACTGGCTTTAATTAACTCTCGAAACACAGCTCGCTCTTGCTTATTGGCAAATCCAAACAACAGTTGTGCATCTTCACGGGTCACAAAGTGAATACAGATATTCGCTTCTTGACCAATTTCTGGTAACTGATAAAAACTGGTCATAGGCACATGCACTTCGTAGCCCACGCCACCGGCTTCGATAAGTATTTCAGGAGGCTGTTTTTCAAGTAAGATACCGCGAAGGTTACCTATCATGGTGTTTCCTTATTTGTTTTTATGACTAACGCAGGCGACCGCGTACGGTTTTTGAGGCTTGACCAGACATTTTAATTAAACTCTGTTGGGTATGATTGTGGCATAAAGCCACCGCTAATGCGTCTGCTGCATCAGCTTGAGGTTTGGCAGCTAGGTTTAATAAGTAGGTCACCATATGCTGTACCTGTGATTTATCAGCGCTCCCTTTACCCACAACCGACTGCTTAATTTGCCTCGCAGAATATTCTGCCACCGGTAAATCAAACGTGGTAGCGGCTACAATAGCTGCTCCTCTAGCTTGCCCTAGCTTAAGAGCTGAATCAGGATTTTTAGCCATAAAGACTTGCTCGATAGCAAACTCAGTTGGCTGAAATTGATGAATTATTTCACTCACGCCATCAAAAATTTGCTTAAGCCTGCCAGCAAGCTCATCTCCCTGTACACGAATACAGCCACTTGCCACATATTCAGACTTTTGCCCTACTTTTTTAATTACCCCATAACCCGTAATACGTGAGCCTGGGTCAATCCCTAAAATTAGTGCCATAAAGCAATCACTCGGAACACGCACCCAGCATAAAAACCGCAGTATGTTAGATGATTAGTTGGCATCTGGCACATACAATGAAATTGCCTCACGGTTAGTCTCAGACCAAACTTTTTCCATGGCCACTTGTTTATCTAACCAAACATAAGCCGAATGCTCAGTCAGTACAACAGCCTCATCATTTGCCACTTCAACGGCAAATACATACTCAGTGTTAAAAGGGGTGTTTGGCGGATAGCGGTGTTTCCACATATCGCGAATTTCGTAGGTATTAACTTTTTGGCAGTCTTGTAATTGATAACCGTTTTTAGCGATATCAATTCCGGTTTCTTCTAGTACTTCACGCATAGAAGTATCAAATGGTTCTTCGCCAAGTTCGAGGGTTCCGGTCACCGATTGCCAAAATGCAGGGTCATCATTACGCTGCATCACCAATACCTGCCCTGCTTGGTTGTATACAACCGTAAGGGCAGATTTTGGAATGCGATATTTCGAAGTCATTACAGCGAAAACTTAATCGTCTTTCTTCTCTGTGTCTTTTTTCTCAATCACAGTACGAATAGAAAGTTCTTTAAGTTGGTCTGGGTTTGCTTCACCTGGGGCATCAGTCAAAGGACATGCTGCTGTTGTCGTTTTAGGGAACGCCATAACATCACGAATAGAGGTTGCACCCGTCATTAACATCACCATACGGTCTAAACCAAAGGCTAACCCAGCATGAGGCGGCGCACCAAATTTGAGGGCTTCGAGTAAGAAACCAAATTTCATTTCGGCTTCTTCATCACTAATGCCTAACAATTTAAACACACACGCTTGCATCTCTTGATTATGAATACGAACCGAACCACCACCTAACTCACAGCCATTTAAGACCATGTCATAGGCATTAGATAATGCGCCAGCAGGATTAGCGGCTAACTCTTGTGGGGTCATATCTCTTGGCGCTGTAAACGGGTGATGCAACGCATAAAATTGGCCATCAACTTCCTCAAACATTGGGAAGTCAACCACCCATAGTGGTTTCCACTCGCCTTCTAGCAGCTCTAAATCTTCACCTAGTTTTAATCTAAGTGCACCTAGTGCTTCAGTGACGACTGTATTGGTGTCGGCACCAAACAATAAAATATCGCCACTTTGCGCGCCTGCACGCTCGACAATGCCTTTTGCTACGTCTTCATTTAAGAACTTAAGAATTGGCGACTGTAGACCTTCCATGCCCGCATCAAGGTCGTTGATTTTCATCCACGCTAGGCCTTTAGCACCATAAATACCCACAAACTTACCGTAGTCATCAATTTGCTTACGAGACAACTTAGCCCCGCCCGGAACGCGTATTACTGCAACACGACCTTTCGCATCGTTTGCTGGGCCAGAAAACACCTTAAACTCAACGTCTTTGAGCAAATCTGCAACATCGGTTAATTCTAATGGGTTACGTAAATCTGGCTTATCGCTACCAAAACGACTCATGGCATCAGCGTAAGTCATACTAGGGAAATCACCTAAGTCGACGTTCAGCATTTTTTGAAATAAATCGCGCACTAACCCTTCGGTAATAGACATCACACCATCGGCATCTAAAAAGGTGGTTTCGATATCTATCTGCGTAAATTCTGGTTGACGGTCAGCACGTAAATCTTCATCACGGAAACACTTTACGATTTGATAATATTTATCCATGCCCGACATCATCAACAATTGCTTAAACAACTGCGGTGATTGTGGTAACGCAAAAAACTGACCTTTATGAGTACGGCTAGGTACCAAATAATCACGAGCACCTTCTGGCGTAGCCTTAGTCAAAATAGGCGTTTCGATATCCAAGAAGCCATCGTTTTCTAAATAGTTACGTACACTACTGGTGACTTTTGCTCTGAACTTAAGGCGGTCGCTCATCAAAGGACGGCGTAAATCTAAATAACGGTACTTTAAACGCTGCTCTTC
The DNA here is from genome assembly GCF_039942875.1 of Paraglaciecola sp. Lineage (GTDB taxonomy): Bacteria > Pseudomonadota > Gammaproteobacteria > Enterobacterales > Alteromonadaceae > Paraglaciecola. The sequence goes on along the minus strand of NZ_JBDVBQ010000015.1, from coordinate 14,808 downwards.
AGAGTTTTCTTGATTCCAATCTAACGGCAAAGGCGCAGCTTTATTTAAGATAGTCAAAGACTTACCTAGCATTTCAATTTCGCCGGTAGACATATCTTTGTTCACTTGTCCTGCTGGGCGAGCTCGTACTAACCCTGTTAACTGCACACAGAATTCATTACGTAAACTATTGGCTACGTCAAATACGTCAGCTAAATCTGGGTCGAATACTACTTGCACCACACCTTCGCGGTCACGTAAATCAAGAAAAATCACACCGCCTAAATCACGGCTACGGTTTACCCATCCACATAAAGTGACAGTTTGTCCAATATAAGAAGAATTGATGTTGCCACAATAGTCTGTGCGCATGAAAAACGACCTCTAAAAAGCGTAAAAATTGATAAAATTTAAGGCCGCGTAGTATATACCGAATACGGCACCCTCTAAAATAAAATATTGGTTTTCGTAAGAAAATGTTGCATCTGTAGACTAATGCTTAGTATTTCGTCATATTTAAATTAATAAAAAACAATAACAGGGAACACGACATGCTAAAAATCACTAACGTAACCAAAACCTACGACAACGGCGTAAAAGCCCTTAATGGTGTCAATCTAGATATTCCCAATGGCATGTTTGGATTACTTGGCCCAAATGGTGCTGGCAAGTCTAGTTTAATGCGAACCATATCTACCCTACAGCAGCCAGACACAGGCACAATTCAATTTGATGGTACCGATGTGCTTAGTCAACCTAACGAATTACGTAAACGTTTAGGCTATTTACCCCAAGACTTTGGAGTTTACCCCCGCGTTAGCGCTTACGATTTATTAGATCACCTCGCCATTTTGAAAGGTATTGCCAACAAAGGAGAGCGTAAAGAAGCCGTAGATGGACTACTAGCTCACACCAATTTGTTTCAACACCGTAAAAAAGCAGTAAGCGGGTTTTCTGGAGGTATGCGCCAACGATTTGGCATTGCCCAAGCCCTACTAGGCGACCCAGATTTAATTATTGTTGATGAGCCCACCGCAGGCCTAGACCCTGAAGAACGTAACCGTTTTCATAATCTCTTAGTCACCTTAGGAGAAGAGAAAGTCATTATTTTATCAACCCATATTGTGGATGACGTGTCAGAGCTTTGTTCAAACATGGCAGTATTGGGCAGCGGTCAAATATTATTACAAGGTAACCCAATTGAGGTTACCGACAAGCTAACAGGGCAAATTTGGCGCAAAACTGTATCAATAGAAGAAGCGGCTGAACTTGAAAGTACCCTACCTGTTATTTCAAAACGCCTATTTGCTGGCCGCACGGTATTAAATGTAATGGCACCAGAAGCACCAGAAGGGTTTGAAGCGACCCCAGCGACTTTAGAAGACGTGTACTTTTCTACTTTGCACAGCTCTCGTTCAAACCAAGCAGCATAAGGAAGCGCAATCATGTTTAGCAAAATGTTAGGTTTTGAATGGCGTTACTTTACCCGCCAACCCTCGTTTATTGTGACCTGTTTAGTGTTTTTTCTGTTACCTTTTTTAGCCATTACCATAGACCAAGTACAAATTGGCTCAGGTGGTAATGTATTGTTTAACAGCCCCTTTGCTGTGACTCAGATTCTATTAATTTTAAGTGTATTTGGCATGTTTATGGTGGTGAATTTTGTATCGGGTACCGCTACCCGTAATCACACATCACTCATGTCAGAAATCATTTATACCAAACCTATTAAACCCTTAAGTTACAACCTAGGGCGTTTTTTAGGGGCGTATCTTATATGCCTAACGGTATTTGCTATGGTGCCTTTAGGCACATTTATTGGCACATTAATGCCATGGGTAGACGGCGAACGCATTGGCCCGAATAGCCTAATGATGTACCTACAGCCTTTTTTAATATTTTCTACGACCACCATTTTTGTTGTTGCTGCTTTGTTTTACGCAGTAACTAACCTGTTTAGAAATATGATGGCGGGATATATCTGCGCACTAGGATTATTTATACTTTATGTAGTTGCTGGGCAGGTATTTAATGAACCCGAACAGCGTACTATACGTGCCTTACTTGACCCATTTGGGCTCAACTCGTTTCGTGAATACGCTAGATATTGGACTGCCTTTGAAAAGAACGCCTTAATGGTATCTTTAGATGGTGCAGTATTACAAAATAGGCTGTTATGGGTCGCTGTAGGCGGTTTTATATTGCTAGTGGGAGGCGGTTTGTTTAAACCCTTAAACTTAACGCCAAACAAAGCCAGTAAAAAAGCACGCAAAGAAAACGCCAGTGTTATTCCAAAAACCATTAATATTGCCATTAAGTCTACGGCAAACAATGGATTTTCACAGTTTATCACTCGTACTAAATTTGAGATAAAACAAGTGATGTTCAGCCCTGCATTTGCGGTGTTATTACTATTTTCTGCATTTCAATTAGTGGCGAGCTTTTTCAATATAAATGGTATTTATGGCACCCCTAATTGGCCCTTAACTCAAACCTTAGTGCAAATCATCATAGGTGCATTTTCGCTTATGACCATAATTGTAATTACATACTACACAGCAGAAGTAGTATGGCGTGAACGCAACGTGGGCATGGGCGATATTGTAGACAGCATGCCTGTGCACAATGTCACCTTTTGGTTATCTAAACTCATCGCTGTAATGCTAGTGATTGTGTCTTTACATTTTGTAGGTATGGCCTTAGCCATCATCAAACAACTGTTAAGTGGTTACGAAAACATCGAGTTTGGTCAATACCTTATAAGCCTTTTATATTTTGGCGTATTACCATTTTGTTTAACCGTAGTATTGGCATTTTTGATTCAAGTACTCAGCCCCAATAAATACGTGGGTATGCTAATTTTTGTTGGCTACATATTTGTGTCTATTGTGTTTCCGCAAATAGGCATAGAACATAATATGTTCAATTTTGCCGCCGCCCCTACCCTGCAATACTCAGGATTAAACGGCTATGGCTGGTTTATGCAAACCCAAAATTGGTACATGTTGTACTGGTCTGCCCTAGCCATAGTGCTAAGTGTGCTGAGTTATGGCTTGTGGAAGCGAGGCCCGCAAACCTCGTTAAAACAACGATTTAGCTTGTTAAATTATCAACTAGGCACTCAAGGTAAGAGCATTGCTGCAGTAGCTTTAGTGGTATTTATTAGTAGCGGTGCTTACATTCATTACAACACCAAAGTATTGAATACCTTTTATAGCCAAGACGACACCTTAAGTACCCAAGCAGATTACGAAAAAGACTTCGCTGAGTTTCGTGATGCACCCATACCCACCATAGTGAGTGTTGATGCCGCTATTGATATATTCCCTGAAAGTAGGCGCATAGATGCCAACGCCAAGGTAAAAGTCATTAACCGCACGAATACACCTATCACGCGATTTTTAGTGAATATTCCCCAGCACACTAAAGCCTATACAGTAGACATACCCGGTGGCACCTTAGGTGAAATCGACAGTAAATATAATGTGGGTTGGTATGAACTCAGCGAGCCCCTTGCCCCTAACGAAGAGAGGCAAGGCACTATAACGGTATCTAGGTACCACAATGGCTTTAAAGACAGAGGTGAAGACAGCACCTTAGCCAAAAACGGCACCTTTATTGATAACTTTACTTTGTTCCCGTCTTTTGGTTTCAATGAGGGTTACCGCATAACCGATCAGCATGAAAGACGTAAACGGGATTTACCGCCATTGCAGCGAGCCTATAAACTAGAAGACACCTCACGTTATACCGAAAGCTTTTTTGGTAAGGGAGTCGAGTTTATTGACTTTAGCGCGACTGTATCCACCAGCGCCGATCAATTTGCTATTGTGCCTGGATATTTACAAAAAGAATGGCAGGAAAATGGACGCAACTATTATCGATACGAAATGGATGCCCCTATGGTTAACTTCTTCAGTATTATGTCAGCCAAACTTGAAAGTAAAAAGGTTGAACATAAAGGCATCAATATTGAAGTTTACTACCATAAAGATCATCACTGGAACATAGACCGAATGATAGAGTCTAGCCAAGACTCACTGGATTATTTTCAACACGCATTTGGGCCCTACCAGCACAAACAATTGAGGATCATTGAATTTCCGGGTTATCGTAGTTTTGCACAAAGCTTTGCGAATACTGTGCCTTACTCAGAAAACATAGGCTTTATAACCGACCTGCGCGATCCCGAAAATATAGATCCAGTATATTACGTTACCGCACACGAAGTCGCTCACCAATGGTGGGGCCATCAGCTTAATGCGGCCAATGTTCAAGGTAGCGCTATTTTGTCTGAAAGCCTATCTCAGTACAGCGCGTTAATGGTGATGAAACAAAAATACGGTGAAACCAAACTCCGTAAATTTTTAACCCACGAGCTAGACCGGTACCTACAAGGGCGCAGCGCTGAACGTATAGAAGAAATGCCACTTCTGCGGTCAGAAGGTCAGCAGTATATACATTATCAAAAAGGCTCAATTGTGATGATGGCGCTAGTCAACAAGCTAGGTGAAACACGACTTAATCAAGCACTACAAGCCTTGCTAAATGAATATAAATTTAGAGAAGACTTGTACCCCACCACACTTGATTTAGTGAGGCACTTAGATGCGGTATCTACACCCGAAGAACAAGCCTATATTCAAGACTTGTTTTCGCAAATCACCATCTACGACCTACAAGCCAAAGAAATATCACAGGCAACCGATGAAAACGGTCAAACCACAGTAATATTCACCGTATCGGCCCAGCAGTTTGCAGCAGATGGCAAAGGTAAAGAAACCGAACAGCCCTTCTCACAAGAAGTCGAGATAGTGCTATTTAGTGACGACCCAAACAACTTTGCCGCCGACAACAAGATAATTTACAAAGGTCTACATGCCATCGAAAGTGGTGACACCACCATTGAATTAACGGTAGACCAAATACCTAATTACGCAGGTATAGACCCGTTCGTACGCTTTATTGACCGCGACACAGGTAACAACATCATTAAGTTGTAACGGTAACTAAGCTCAAAAAACAAAGCCCTCAAAGTTGAGGGCTTTTTTGTATACTAGGCATTAATATAAGTGAGAATCTACAAGAGGCCTCCTTGCCGTGAATATAATAGTAATTCAACTATAAAATCGATCCCTAGACAAATAATGGCAAAGTGATTATTCGAATCGTTTAAGGGAAATGCTAGACAATTAGCTTGGGTAATAATAGATTAGACTTAGGCACATAAATATATGATTTATAAAGGAATGAAAGCTTGATAGAAATCCCTCCTCAAAAACATTGGAGTAATCTAAACGTATTAATTATAGATGGACAAGCATTAGTTCATACAACAATCCAGGCAGCATTAATTGATGCGAATATTAAAAACGTACAAAGTGCTTTCAACTCATATAGTGCTTTGCGTTTATGTGAGTCTTGTACGTTTGACATGGTACTTGTCGCTTTCGATGTAAAAAGTGACAAAGATGGCTTTAACCTTTTAGAAGAAATGAAATTTAAAGGTCATATCACAAACACTACATGTGTAGTGTTTTTAAGTGCAGATACCAGCAAAAGCTTAGTTAATTGTGTGGTTGAGATGGAGCCTACAGATTTTTGGGTGAAACCTTTAGATAAGTCAAAAGTCGAACATCGTATAAAACAAATTTTACTGATAGAGAAGAAGCTTTATGACTTAAGGTTTTGCTTTGATAAAGAAGAATATGCCACAGCAATCTATTACGCTGAAAGACAATTAAAAGATGAATCTTTAGTTCTATATCACCCCCATATCAATCGCTTAATCGGTCGTAGTTTATTTAACTTGCGAGAATATAAAGAAGCACAAGTTTTTTATGAAAAATTAGCCGAAGCCTACTCTTACGCTTGGGTTCAGGTTGGCCTTGCCGCTACGCTATTGCAACAAGATAAGATGGATGAAGCGACTACTTTAACCAATGAGTTACTACAGCGAGAAGATACAAAGTTTGCAACTTACGACTTGTTAGCCGAATACCATATTGCTAAAGAAAACTTTCAAATGGGTTACGAGATTATTCAAGAAGCCACAAAATTAGCCCCTCGTAGTATTGAACGAAATAGAAAATCTTGGAATTTAGCACGGCTGAATCACGACCGTTTAGGCCAGTATATGGCAACTAAAAACATGTCTAAGTATGCTAAAAATTCTATTCATGACTCCCCGGTTCTGCAACTTAACGTTATTCGTTCGTCTATAGATCTTGCTGCAACGTTACCCGAGGCTGAATCTAATAAACTTCTTGCAAATACCGAAAGAAGTATCGAGCGGCTTAAATCAGACTTCACGGTAGCGAATGAACTTAAAGAGCAACTAACCATAATAGACATTAGGTTAATGAGCTTAAGAAGAAATAAAAAAGTGGCAGAAGCCCTTATAGAAGAGAGTGCAGCCTCAGACAATCACAGCAGTTTTGAAGATGATTTAGATAAAGTAAAAGCCTATCACGAAGCCGGTATGTGGGAAAAATCTATGCAAATACTCGATAGAATGAAAGACGAGGTCGCTCAAGATTCATTTACGGGTAAAGTGTTAACTGCATATTTAGAGCAAGAGTCTGAAGAACGTGAAAATATTCGTTACAACCCAAAAGAGTTGGGCGAAATGGCATCATCCCATTATAAAAACAAGCGCTACAAACCATCTTATAACTTTCTATGCCAAGCCAATAAATTGTCTCCAAACAATAAAAATATAGTGATTACTATACTCAAAGTGTTGGCAATAATTGCTGAAGAGTCGGGATTAACTGAAGCTGAAAGTATACACGCTGAAGAGAGTATTAAGTTTTTAGTTGATGTGAAATTATCTGAGCAGCAACAAGCCCTATTCGATGAATATAAAGTGCGTATTGATAAAGTACTTAGGGATATAGAAGAATAAACTTTAGTTGATGTAACTATTACCCCTTCCCCCTTAAAAATCTCTATATTGCTAATTTATATGCCTTTTGGAGAGCTTTTATTTTTATCGATTGATATGATCCCTAGCAGATTGATTAAGGCTATGTCGTCAATAATGTTTACGGGCAATTAGGTCGATTTTTATAGAGAAAAGAATCTAAACCTCAAGGATACCTTCCCCAATTTATACCTAACGGTTAAAAACACTGATTCCAACTGCTTTAACGTATAAAAACTAGACTTTAGCTGTATAGGATAATAAATTAATTACCTATAGATAAATATTTGATTTTAAAGGAATGAAAGCTTGATAGAAATCCCTGATCAAAAGCCTTGGAATGAATTAAATGTGCTGATTATTGATGGGCAGGCGTTGGTACATACGGTAGTAAAAGCAGCCCTAATTGATGCGGGTATCAAAAAAATTCAAAGTGCCCATAACGCCTATGCTGCGTTACGTTTATGTAACTCAACTAAGTTTGATATGGTATTAATTGCCTTTGACGTTAAAAGCGATAAAGACGGTTTTAACCTTTTAGAAGAGATGAAGTTTAAGGGTTATATAAAAAAAACTACCTGTGTCATTTTTCTCAGCGCTGATACCAGTGAAGGCTTAGTTAATTGCGTTGTAGAAATGGAGCCCACAGATTTTTGGGTAAAACCGTTAGATCAGTCCAAAGTTGAACATCGTATACAACAACTATTAATGATCGAGCAAAAACTCTATGCATTGCGATACTGCTTCGAGCAGGAAGAGTATGCAACGGCAATCTATTACGCTGAAAGACAATTACAAGACGAAACCTTAGTTTTATATCATCCGCACATAAACCGTTTAATTGGCCGTAGTTTAATCAATTTACGTGAGTATAAAGAGGCCCAGCGTTTTTATGAAAAATTACTGGATACCTATGATTATGCATGGGTCCATGTAGGCTTGGCCAATTCACTTTTAAAGCAAGATATGATTACAGAAGCGTCTGAATTAACAGATAAACTGCTTGAACGTGAAGACACTAAGTTTGCAACCTTCGATTTACTGGCTGAATACTATATTGGTAAAGAAGACTTTCAAATGGGTTACCAAATCATTCAAGAAGCGACTAAATTAGCGCCCCGCAGTATCGAACGTAATAAAAACTCTTGGAATTTGGCTAGGTTAAATCACGATAGGTTAGGCCAATATGTTGCCACGAGAAACATGTTAAAATATGCTAAAAACTCTATTCATGATACGCCGTTACTGCAGCTTAACGTAATACGTTCTGCTATCGATCTTGCGCCAACCCTGTCTAACCCAGAAGCGAACAAATTAATAGCTAGAACAGAAAGAAATATAAAAGAGCTAAAGTCAGACTTTGGTGCTGCTAATGAATTAGGTGAACAGATAAGTATCATTGAAATTCGAATAATGAATTCTAGGCAAAATAAAAGAGAAGCAGAAAAAGCTTTACATAGACATTTTCAAAAAAACTTACCGGTAAAGGCACAAAAGTACTTTGAAGATAACTTAGATAAAGTTAAGGCTTATCATGAAGTAGGCATGTGGGAACAATCGATGTTATTACTTGAACAAATGAAGGAGTTTATGTCTCATGACTCTTTCACAGGTAAGGTGTTAACCGCGTATATAGACCAAGAATCTAGGGAGCGAAAAGATATTCGTTATAATCCTAGAGAAATCGCCGAAATGGCTTCTTCTTATTACAAAAATCAACGTTATCAACCAGCCTATAATTTGTTGTGTCAGGCCACACAGTTATCACCAAATAACAAAAGTATTATGGTGAGTATTTTAAAGGTACTCGCAATTATTGCTGAAGAAGATGGCTTAACCGAGCAAGAAACTGAGCACGCAAAAGGGTGCATAGAAACTTTAGAGACTTCCACTCTAACTGAAACTCAACAAGCGGACTTTGAGGAGTATAAAAGCCGTATTTCTAAAGCGCTAACAAAAGCTGCTTTAGGTATTTAAATTACTTTTGTAGGCTAATAAATATGGGACGAATGTGATTTAGCTTAACCGCAGCTTGGTAGCACTTACCTTCGCTTACTAACCCAATAACATCTTGGTTCTGAATAATTATCAAAGTGTTATCACGTATCCATGGAGGCACCTTCCATAGCTTAAACCATTGTTTGATGGGTTTGCTATATTGACTACCTTTGGGTTTAAACTTTGACGAATAACCACCTAGGCGCACGGTTAATGGCCCTAAATTTGGGTTAATGGTTAAGTATGCTTGGGAGCTATCCAATTGGTTATGACTTTGGCTAAAACATAAAGCACCTAAGCCCCCTGGCAGGTTCATAGTGCTTTCGCCTTGCCATACTGTTTCAAACTTAGGTAAATCAACGGGCTCGGGGATCACGTAAAGTTGCTGATTAAAACGTCTAAATTGCCAACTTTGCCATTGCAGTATAGGGGTTGCATCTTCTGCGGCTAACAGCACTTGTGGTAATAGTTGCTGTAGCACTGCTAATGATGGGCTCGAAACACCTTGCTGAGATAGCCAATAACGCACCACTTGATGTAGCCACTTTTCATTTAACTTGAGCAGCTCATTGAGGTCTAAGCAATTTTTATCGGTTTGAATATGGACTAGTTTTTCTGCACAGATTTCGTCTAGCATTTCTTGCTGTTGGGCGCATAACTGAGCACTACGTGACACTGAGCTTGCTAATTCTGGCCACCGACTTTGCAAAATAGGTAACACATCGAGTCGCAAAAAGTTTCTGTCAAATTGAGCATTTTGATTTGATTCGTCTTCAACCCATTTCAGCTTTTGCTGCTGTGCATACTCTAAAATGCTTTGTTGGCTAACCTCTAACAGCGGTCGATAAAAGTTAACAGTTTTAGACTCTGTCCCTATTGCCGTTGCCACAGACCAATGTTGATTCATGGCAGACAAACCTTTAGGGCCCGCCCCTCTTTTTAACTGCAATAAAAAGGTTTCTAACTGATCATCTTGGTGTTGCCCCAGTAAAATGTGGCTATCAGCTGGCGCTAGCTCCACTAACTTTTGATAGCGAGCATCGCGAGCTTGTGCTTCTAGGCTTTGCCTAGCTTGTGCTTCAACGGCTACATTGGCAGTTTGAAAAGCAACATTTAGGTCACTGCAGACTTGCTGGCAGTGGGTTTGCCAAATATCGGCATTTTGGCTGAGACCATGATGGATATGGATTGCGTGTAAATTAAATACGTACTCTTGGCTTTGCTTGAGCTCGCTAAGCGCATGTAGTAACACATGTGAATCAACCCCACCACTATAGGCGACCACAATATCATGAGCTTCACCTAAGGGAGAGGCTGACAAATGTATGTTTAATGCGTTAAGTAGTGACATTAGATCCCAAAAACAAAAAAGCCATCTGCCTTAAACCAGCAAATGGCTTTGTAGTATAGCGTGAGTCTATGGCTTAACAGTAGCCAAAAGACATTAAACGTTGATAACGTTCTTCTAGCAGCTCTTCTGTAGATAAACTACTTAGCTGTGCTAACTGTTGTTTAATTGTGGCTTTTAAGTTTGCCGCCATGCTGCCGTGGTCACGATGGGCCCCCCCTAATGGCTCTTCAACAATATGATTGATAAGGCCCAGCTCTTTAATTTGACCTGCACTTACACCCATTGCTTCTGCGGCTTGTGGGGCTTTTTCAGCACTTTTCCACAAAATTGATGCGCAACCTTCAGGAGAAATAACCGAGTAAGTACTGTATTGCAGCATGTTTACTCTGTCACCCACACCAATAGCGAGTGCACCACCAGAACCGCCTTCACCGATTACGGTACAAATTACTGGTACTTTCAGGCCAGCCATCACTTTTAGGTTTTTGGCAATGGCTTCACTTTGACCACGCTCTTCAGCGCCCACTCCTGGGTATGCACCTGGGGTATCAATAAAGGTGATGATTGGTAAATTGAAACGTTCTGCCATTTCCATTAAACGTAATGCCTTGCGGTAACCTTCTGGTTTAGGCATACCAAAGTTACGTTTGATTTTTTCTTTAGTGTCACGGCCTTTTTGGTGGCCAATTATCATTACTGGCTGCCCATCAATTTTAGCTAAACCGCCAACTATTGCTTTGTCGTCTGCAAAGGCGCGATCCCCTGCCAATTCATCAAAGTCAGTACAAATAAGCTCAATGTAATCATAGGTATAAGGGCGCATGGGATGACGGGCTATTTGCTGTACCTGCCACGCACCTAAATCTGCAAAGATTTTACGACTTAATTCTGCACTTTTTTCTCGAAGTTTAGTTATTTCTTCTTCAAGGCTAACATCGAACTCTCCCCCTTGATTGACCAATCTTAACTCTTCAATCTTCGCTTCTAAATCAGCGATGGGCTTTTCGAATTCCAAAAAATTTACACTCATTGAACACCTAATAATAATTTGTTGCTTATTTCATTCTTCATTTACTGGCTAGACTAATGAAATTCTAAATTAACCTGCGGCTTACCTAACAACTGTTGTAGGTCGTATATTAACTCATCTTGTGGCGTAACATACCACTGAGCGCCCAAGGTTAAGTCTGCTTTTGCATCCGGATGTACATAATGTACCTGTACCGGGCAACTTCCACCTTGATATGGCTGAAATATTGTCTGTAGTTTACCCACGGTTGATGAATTGCACCAGCTAGATTGCATTTGTAACTGCAAACACTTGGCATTTTTCTCTCTAGCCTGAACTAAGTCCATGGCGTCGCGGGCCGACATTGTATTGCCACCGGAGAATTCATCAAAGCTGACCTGTCCAGTTATGACCAATATTTTATCCGTTTGCAGCAATTCTTCGTATTGTTCTAACATATCGGGGAAAAACCTAACGTCGATTCTGGCACTCTTGTCGTCTAAAGTCACTAGAGCCCAACGTCTTCCCCGTTTGTTAGTCATGACTCTTACACCAAGCACTAACCCAACCGCATAAGCAGTTTGATCTCTGTGAGTTGGTTTTAAATCAACTAAGCGCGTAGGTGCATAATGCTTAATTTCGTTTACGTATTGATTAATAGGGTGACCCGTTAGGTATAAACCTAAGGTGGTTTTCTCACCCTCTAGCCACACCTTTTCAGGCCACTCTGGCACGTCTGCAAAGGCTTGCTGTACTTGCTCAGGCTCTGTGGTCAGTAACCCAAACATATCTGACTGACCAGATGTTTGGTCTTTGGCGTGCTGGCCTGCTGCTGCTAAAGCATCGGGCAAAGAAGCCATTAATGACGCACGGTGCGGACCGAGATTATCTAAGGCCCCTGCCAGTACCAATTTTTCTAGTATGCGTTTATTAATGCGCTTAACATCAATTTTGGCGCAAAAATCGAATAAGTCGCTAAATTTACCTTGCTGCTCTCTAGCTTCGATAATGGCTTCGATTGGACCTTCACCTACACCTTTCACCGCGCCTATGCCGTATACAATGCGACCTTCTTCATCAACTGTGAACTTGTGACTACCTGCATTCACATCAGGAGGTAAAATGGTTAATCCCATGCGATCACATTCGTCTACTAAGGTTACAATTTTATCTGAATTGTCCATATCAGCAGACATTACAGCGGCCATAAACTCGGCTGGATAATGGGTTTTAAGCCATAAGGTTTGATAAGACACCAAAGCATAGGCAGCTGAGTGAGATTTGTTAAAACCATAGCCCGCAAATTTTTCAACCAAATCGAAAATTTTACCTGCAAGACTGGGATCAATGCCGTTGGCTTGGGCGCCATCTTCAAAGGAGCCCCGCTGCTTTTCCATCTCTTCAGCTTTTTTCTTACCCATAGCTCGACGTAATAAATCAGCGCCACCTAAGCTATAACCCGACATTTCTTGGGCTATCTGCATTACCTGTTCTTGATACAAAATAATGCCGTAGGTAGGTTGCAGAATAGTTTTTAAACATTCATGCTGATATTCGGCATCTGGGTAAGACACTTCTTCACGGCCATGTTTACGGTCGATAAAGTTATCAACCATGCCCGATTGCAAAGGCCCGGGTCTAAACAGTGCAACCAGTGCGATGATATCTTCAAATGAATCGGGCTTAAGGCGCTTAATCAGTTCCTTCATACCCCGTGATTCTAATTGGAATACAGCCGTGGTTTCGGCATTTTGTAATATTTTAAATGAGCGTGGATCTTCTAACGGGATAGAGGCGATATCAACATCGATATTTTTACCCAGTTTAATCATATCAATTGCCCATTGAATAATGGTCAAGGTACGTAAACCAAGGAAATCGAATTTTACTAGCCCAGCTGTTTCCACGTCATTTTTATCAAATTGTGTAACCGGATTTTTACCTTCGTCATCACAATATAGCGGTGCAAAATCGGTGATAACTGTAGGTGCGATAACCACACCACCAGCATGTTTACCAGCATTACGGGTAACCCCTTCTAAGATACGACACATGTCGATGAGTTCTTTTACTTCTTCATCTTCGTCATAAGCTTCTTGTAGCCTGGGCTCTTCTAAGAAGGCTTTTTCTAGGGTCATACCTGGTGTGGGGGGGATTAATTTAGAGAGACGATCAACAAAACCGTAAGGATGCCCTAATACCCTACCTACATCGCGTACCACGGCTTTTGCCGCCATGGTTCCAAAGGTAATAATTTGTGATACCGCATCACGGCCATACATTTCAGCCACGTGGTCGATAACTTCGTCGCGTCTATCCATACAGAAATCTACGTCAAAGTCAGGCATAGATACCCGTTCTGGGTTCAAGAAACGTTCGAATAGTAAATCATATTCGAGCGGATCTAAGTCGGTAATATCTAAAGCATAAGCCACTAAAGAACCAGCACCTGACCCTCGCCCCGGGCCAACAGGAATATTGTTGTCTTTACTCCACTGGATAAACTCCATCACGATCAAAAAGTAACCAGGGAATCCCATTTGGTTGATAACGCCTAATTCGATTTCAAGTCGCTCATCGTACTCAGGGCGCTTCCCTATTCGTTCTTGTTCGTCAGGAAATAAAAACGCTAAACGTCTTTCTAGACCTTCTCTGGATACCTTAACTAAAAAGTCTTTGATATCCATACCTTCTGTCGGAAAGTCAGGTAAAAAGTAAGTACCTAACTGCACAGTCACGTTACATCGCTTAGCAATTTCTACTGTGTTTTGTAATGCTTCTGGTATATCGGCAAAAAGCTCTGCCATTTCTTCTGCAGAGCGTAAATATTGTTGCTCACTGTATTCTTTTGGTCTGCGGGGATCGACCAATGTAAAGCCATCATGAATAGCAACGCGAATCTCGTGCGCGTCGAATCCTTCTTTTTTGATGAAGCAAACTTCGTTGGTGGCCACTACGGGTAAGTCATGTTGACCTGCCCACTCAACCGCCCGGTGAATATAATCCTCTTCACCGAGTCTTGCGGTTCGCGTTAACTCAATATAATAACGGTCTGCAAAGTACTCTTGATAGAACTGAGTAATTGCCAAAGCTGTAGTGTGGTTACCTTTGGTTAAAGCAATGCCTAAGTCACCCGCTTTACCGCCTGAGATTATCAACACGCCTTGGTTATGCTCTGCTAACCATTGCTTGTCAATGACAGGTTTATCTTGCAGGTTTCCTCGTAAGTAAGCTTTTGAGATAAGCAAGGTAATGTTTTTGTAACCATGGTTATCTAGGGCAAGTAATGTGAGACGAAAAATTCGCCCTTCCATTTCGTCACTTTGCACCCAAAAATCAGTGCCAATAATAGGTTTTATACCATTACCATGGGCTTGCCCATAAAACTTAACCAAACCGCACATATTCATTTGGTCGGTAATGGCTACCGCGGGCATATTTAACTCTTTAACCCGAGCCATTATAGGCTTCACTTTGTTCAGCCCGTCTACCATAGAAAAATCACTATGCACACGTAAGTGCACAAAGCTAGGGGAAGGGGAAGGT
>NZ_JBDVBQ010000014.1:0-1600 GCF_039942875.1 Paraglaciecola sp. | reverse complement strand
TTGATACATAATATCGAGAAACTGAAGAATTACGGCCAGTTAGCGGCATAAGCTAAAACCACACTACCTCAAATTGCCCCCTTTCATCCCGCTAAACTCAGGCCTCAATGGCGCCAAATACATCGAAAAGAAAATTATCCTAAAAACGCACCAATGAATTGAAAAATACAGATGTTCAAGGCAAAGTAGTGAAAGATAAAAATTAAGAAGAGCAGTAGAAAGTGCAAAGTCAAAACAGTCTTTTTCTACAGGCTCGTTAGCATGCCAAAGCTGATTCTCAGTTGGTTACTTAAAAGTGGTGTGCAAAGCGGTTAGCTTTTTGGCTCATCACGGTCGGTAAAAGTAGTTCACGTAATCGGTAAGTTCTGGCAATATAAATCATCAAATACTGACAAGGTAAGGCAACGGATAATGCAATTACACAATTCAAACAAGGCAGTCACAGCTTGTTAGTTCATCAATCAAATCAAAAAGCAGCGCGCTATGCGGCTGCTAACAAAAACATCAACTGGAAAACTACTCGCTGTAAAGCGCTCGTATTTTCCAGTTATATTAGGCGTTATAAGTACTGAAAGGTTCGGAGTTTATCGAAATGTCGTCATTTATATTTTTACAAAAAGGAAATTTCTTTGGGTATATTTAAACTACTTTTACTTGTCTGTGCATTTATGGGAGTACAGCCAGAAGCTGTTGCTGATAACATCAATAAACCAATATCTATGCAGTTTGGTAAACAAGTAATTGTTAAATCGAAAGTATTAAGAGAAAATCGCAATATTATTATTCATTTACCTTCAGGGTATGCAAAAACAGAAAAGAACTATCCAGTTCTTTATCTCCTTGATGGAGAAAGGCACTTATACCATTCTGTTATCGCATCAGAGTTGCTGAACAAAGCCAAACAGATACCGGAGTTAATTATTGTTGCTGTAACAAATAATGAAGGTATGAGACAGCGAGATCTAAATACGGAAAGTGAAAAATTCACACTTTATTTAAGTCGCGAAGTGATTACGTACGTTGATAATAATTATAGAACTACGGGCTCAAATACTTTATTTGGTCATTCGTTGGCCGGCTTTTATACCGTCGATTTGCTAGCAAACGCCGCTCTTTTTTTTGAAAACTATATAGCTGCGAGCCCGCCATTAGAAGGTGATGATATAGAGCTTTACAGTAAAATAGTGGCACCGACTAACGCTCATGAAGTGAGTAAGAAAACGCTATATTTTACTTTAGGGAGTAAGAAGGAAGAGGGAGAAGATGTAGCAAATGCAATGAATAATTTCGTTAAGTTATTGGGTGAAAGCTCTCCGCAAGGCTTTGATTGGCATTACCAATTTCTCGATGGTGAAACTCATATTACAACGTCTTATCTAACTTTGTTTGAAGGGATACGTTACGTCTTTAAAAAATAATATTCTAGATATGTATGTAACTCAATCAATGGGGTCAGAGACTGAGGGATCCCCACGAATATTCAACCATTAAAATTGTCTGCAATCATAGTTCTGAGATTTAATTCTGCCATTTCATATTGCTCGCAAAGCAATATGAAATGCTTATCTACGAAGCCCCGCAAGCCTAAATAATGAAACGA
>NZ_JBDVBQ010000013.1:0-102687 GCF_039942875.1 Paraglaciecola sp. | reverse complement strand
TTGATACATAATATCGAGAAACTGAAGAATTACGGCCAGTTAGCGGCATAAGCTAAAACCACACTACCTCAAATTGCCCCCTTTCATCCCGCTAAACTCAGGCCTCAATGGCGCCAAATACATCGAAAAGAAAATTATCCTCAAAACGCACCAATGAATTGAAAAATACAGATGTTCAAGGCAAAATAGTGAAAGATAAAAATTAAAAAGAGCAGTAGAAAGTGCAAAGTCAAAACAGTCTTTTTCTACAGGCTCGTTAGCATGCCAAAGCTTATTCTCAGTTGGTTATCTACAAGTGGTGTGCAAGGCGGTTAGCTTTTTAGTTCTTCACTGTCTATGAAAGTAGTTCACGTAACCAACAAGTTCTGGCAATATTAATCATCAACAACTGGCAAGTTTAAGGCAACGGATAATGCAATTACACAATTCAAACAAGGCAGTCACAGTTTGTTAGGTCATCAATCAAATCAAACAGCAGCACGCAATGCGGCAGCTAACAAAAAGCTCAATCAGAAAACCACTCGCTGGCCTTCGGCCAAAGCGCGTTGTGTTTTCTGTTTAGCTTAAGCGTTATGTGTTTTTTTAGTAGGACGAAATGAAGACAAAATTTTTAACTTGTTATGACTATGGTCAAGGTGGAATTTGGCGTTTTGTCTTCGCCGAAAGTAAAGAACAGTTATCTCAACTATATCCAGAATTACATATCGTAAACGAACAGCCGCCTTGGATGGAAAAAGATGATCTTGATCGAATGGAAAAGCTAAGTATCGATATCGAGGAAACAGGCGCTCAGTTCTTTAAAGCAATAATTTCAGAACGCAGGAGCCTCTCTGATGAGTAACGCACATAACAAACCAAGTCATCGGAAAACCACTCACTGGCTGCGCCAAAACGTTCGCGTTTTCCGCTGCTTGGGGCGTTAAATACACCACACTGTCGCTGCTGTGATTAAAATGGTTTTGAAAATACTGTAGGTCGATAGAACGACTTAGCATATTCTTTATGGGACGACTTGATAGATAATACCTTTACTAAAGCCTGCCACATAAAGCTCTCCTTGATTATCTAGAGCAAACGTTGAGATATTACCTTGATCGGATAACAACTTAGTGGAAGAGGTTAGGGCTGGGTACTTAGCAGCCCAGATGCTGCCAGATACAAAATCAGCATATATATAATGATTTTTGAGTTTTGTGTTTATATCGCCCTGGTATACATAGCCACCGGTTATTGATTGGCCTTCTGAGCGTCCGTATTCAAGTTTAGGTAAGATTAGTTGCTCGGTGTTACATTGAATTTTAGGCTTATAACAGTGGCTTGCTTCCATTGTATTCCATCCATAGTTTTGTCCTTTGTCTATTATAGAAATTTCTTCGTATTTATATTGACCTACGTCGGCAACAATTAAGACGTCTTTCGCAAAAGAATAGCGCCATGGATTTCTTAAGCCATAGGCCCAAATCTCAGGTTTAAAGTTTGAATCGTTAACAAAAGGATTGTCTTTAGGAATAGCATAGGGAACATCATTTGATGTGTTTATATCAATCCGTAACATACTACCTAATAAGGTTTGAGTATTTTGACCATGCCCTTGAGGGTCGCCAGCAGAGCCGCCGTCACCCATTCCGATATATAAGAAGCCATCTGGGCCAAACGCAATTTGGCCTCCGTTATGATTACTGTATGGTTGCTTTATTTCTAGAACGATTTTTTCGTTTAGTAACTGATAGCCTTGGCTAGTTTGGCTTAGTGAAAAGCGAGAAATTCTTGTTCTACGCTCTCCTTTTTTAGGGAAGTAATTAACAAATAAATAATTATTTTTATCATCACTCACTTTATTGGTGAGATCAGAATAATCTGGATGAAAAGCCAAACCCAATAACCCCATTTCAGAGCCACTTTTTACATTAAACTCATGCACCGTATAGTTTTTATTTTGTTGTAGGTGAATATATGTCAGCTTGCCTTTCTTACCTGCTATTAATAACTCGTTGTTTGAATAAGGTAAAAACTTTACATCTACAGGCTGTTCGAGATTAGTTACAATTTTTTTTAATTGGGTAGCTTGGCTCGTAAAGGAGATAATTAGTATAAAAAGCAGTGTTATTTTCATGGAAGAGGGATGAGTATTAAAAAGAGTAATTATAATCTTACTCTTTGAACTGTCTATTTCAAGGGGCTTTTGGGGGCTAATCACATTTGGTAATGTGTCGACTAGGACGTTTCTTTTTCCTTAGTCTCAGTAACGGTAGTGTGTGATCCATAGACATCCAGTCACTTTGTAATAGAGCTATGGATCACATATATGTGAGCTTATCTGGGGTTAACTTTGTAGTGGAATTACACGAAGTTCTACTCGTCTATTTTGTTGACGACCTTGAGCGGTATCATTACTTGCTAAAGGTTGACTCTCTCCCATGCCCAGTGTCTGTAAACGATTCGTCGCCACCCCCGTACCTTGTAAATAGTTAGCAACACTATTCGCTCTTTGTATAGATAACTGTGTATTGTAGTTGGCATCTCCTACTGAGTCTGTGTGGCCTTCGATGCTTAACTTGGTTTTCTCATAGCGATTAAGTACCTTTGCAACGTCTTCTAGCACAGGATAGAAGCTAGTTACAATGGCTGCACTGCCCGTGGAAAAGGTAATATTGCCGGGTATAGATAATCTAATGTTGTCACCTTCTCGGTACACTTCTACGCCACTGCCAGCGAGCTCTTCACGAAATGCTTCTTCTTGGTTATCCATGTAATTACCAATGGCACCACCTGCTAATGCTCCTAAGGCGGCTCCCCATACATAACGACTTTTATCATTATCGCCAGTGCCTTTACCGGCTAAAGCGCCAATTACTGCGCCTATACCCGCTCCTTTTTGACTATTATTAGCATTCGATGCACAACCCGAAATAATTAAACTCGATAGTGCCACTGCGATGATTGTCTTTTTCATGTTTACTCCTGAATAACATTTAATAAATTTACTTGTAAGAGATAGCACAAACTATTCCAGAAAAACCAATCTCAAGGGTATTAAATATTTGATTGAAATCAATTGGTTAGGTTTTAATAAGGTCAGGGTGGTTAAAGAGAGCAGCAGTATTTACACATTATGTGTAATCTTTACTAAAGGTGTGAAATTTCTTATTGGTGTGAGGGCTGGGCTAGTACCAGTTGGTAATGAGCATAGTTTTAAAAAAGTGGGGGTTCTAATACGTTTCTAACGCTTTAATTTTCGCAACAAGCCGCTGATTTTTTGGAGTTGTGATGTTTAGCTCTTGACTCTTTTTAACTACATAGCCGTTTATAAATTCTATTTCACTCTTACGTTTAAAGCTTATGTCCTGATGCATAGATGAGTAATTATTAGCGGTAGCCTTAATGACTTTCATTACCTTTTGCTGCAGCGCTTCACTGCTGGTAGTGTAACCAACTGCATTCATTACCAGAGCGACTTCAGAGCAAATAGCTTGGAAATCTTGCTGATATTTCTTGTCTGCTAACTCGCCATTTTTTATATCGTTGATGGCTGTGAGTGGGTTTATCACTGAGTTGATGGTGAGTTTGTTCCATAACGCTAGCCGAATATCTTGATGCCAAGTACTTGGCGGGAGTAACTTAGACACGGTTGATTCTATTAAGCTGGCATTGTCATCAGGTTTTGTAATCCAACCAAGGTGGGTTTCACCTAAGCCTGTTGCTTTTACACTTGTTTCAGTGGGCTTATATGCACCATAACTGGTGGTGCCAGCAATGATAGGGTTGATAGGGTAGAGTGCTTTTACTTGTTCAATTGTGCCCATGCCGTTATGCAATAAAACTAAGGTGTGTTTAGGTGTAATTATTTTTCTAAGTTGTTGTAGCGCACCGAGCACTTGGTACGCCTTTATAGGTAAAACTACTACGTCAAAGTCTGATGCGCTTTTTATATCCGAGGTATGCGGATTGATAAGCGTTTTGTCTCCGTTAATAGTTTCAATATCTAGGGTGATAGCTTTTGAGGTTTTTAACAGAAGTTGGTAATCAAGTTTTTGCTGGTGGCATGAATAAGCTATTAGGCTGCCTATTGCTCCTTTGCCTAAAATCGCTATTTTTAGTGTTGCGGTAATCACTATTAACTTAAGGCGTTCATTGCAGACTTTGGCCAATTCAATGACCAAGGTTGTTGGTGGGTTTCTATTATAATTTGGGTTTCGACCTGCGTGAAATTTTCACCTTCTGATGGTGGGCATATTATCGATATAGGTGCCCCCTGATACACAAATTGAATCCCATAAGCGTGTAGATAAGTTCTATCTGAAATCTGTCCACCATAGAGCTTATCTCCTAAAATAGGAGCTCCTAGGCTTTTTAATGCGACTCTTATTTGATGAGTTTTTCCGGTGAGAGGTTTAATTAAGTACAAGCGTAGACTAGGTGACACAGAAAAACTGAAAAATTGGGTGGCAGCTTGTTGAGTTATACTGTTGTCAAGGATCCACTTGCCATCTCTAACTTTTTTCATGCCGCCTTTTATTGTGCCTTGTTTCTTTTTAGGCTTTTTAGTGGCTAAAGCTAGGTAGTATTTCGCGATTTTTTTCTGCTCGAAAAGTGTTCCAAATATAGCCGCTGCTTTAGCCGTTTTTGCCAGCATCAGAATACCAGAGGTAACTTTATCTAAACGATGAACTAGCCATAGTTTTTCAATATTAAGTTGCTTACATATGATTGGCAAAATACCTTGTTGAGATATTTCGTTTTGAACCGCTAAATGGGGCGGTTTGTTTACCACGATAAAGTCAAAGTGGTCATATAAAAGTTGAATATTGGCGGGCACGGCGCACACTCTTTTCTATTTGTTATTGAAGCAGCTGCAATGCGCGACCGTAGTCAAAATCATCAATTGAATTTTTTAGTGCGTTTTTTACATCTGGCGCTAAATCTAGTTCTTCCATAAATTTTTGCATTTTGACGTCAGAAATAAATTCATTGCGTTTTAATGCGGTAATCAACACTTGTTTACTGTCAGATTCGATTGCAGGCTTTGAGTCTGAGTTGTTACTATTATTTGAAATGAAACCTGTAATTGTGGTTAACGTGGTACTTAATAGTTCCAAATATTCAACTATTAGTTGCTCTTCTAAGTTTACCGTTAATTTAGATTCAAATCCTTTTGAAGCATGGTGTAATGCCTCCATACCTAAATTGCCACTAATTCCTTTTAAAGTATGTATATCTCTTTGTAAGGTGTCAATGTCACCCTGCAGCATGAGTTCAGTAAACTTTTCATTAAAGTTAAGGTATTCCAGCACAAATTTATTTAGAATTTTAATGAGTAATGGGCAACTACCGTTGAATTGACGAAGTGCAAATTCACTATTGAAAATATGTGTATTAGCGTCCATTTGGTACTCTTTGTTTTTATTGGTAAGTAATCTTAGCAGTTTGGCACAGGAGATTAATAGGCAATTGATAATGATTTTTATCTAAAATATAACTTTCTTTTGATTATTATTGGTATGTTTAATAATTATTTATGTGAATATTATTGCATTAGTCTCTGGTTACTTTATCTGTCATCTGAGGGTAGACTAACAAAATAGTTGGAATCAAAACTCAAGAAACACGTTCTTTAGTAATTAAGAATAAGGTGTTAATTATTATCGCCTACGAACTTAAGGCCCAGATGGGCTTTCGATCGTGATAAGAACTTTATAATAGTTTAATAAACAGGTTATAGAGCCCATACATTTTTATATTGGATATTATTTTGCAAGTAAATGAAACATCTTTTTCTGCGCGTTTAGCAACTTTACAGAATCCGTCAATCATGAAGACTTTGACGGGTATAAAACATGGGGTAGAGCGAGAAACCTTGCGTATTAATCCTAATGGAGGCCTTGCACAAACGCCACACCAAGAATCCTTAGGTGCAGCTTTAACCCATGAGTTTATAACAACGGACTTTTCTGAGTCATTGTTAGAATTTATCACCCCCCCAGAAACGTCTATTGATAAAACAATTGGCCAATTAAAAGATGTTCACAAGTTTGTAATGACAAACATTGGCGAAGAGCGCTTATGGCCGATGAGCATGCCTTGTTTTATTGAGAACCAAGAAGCTATTCCTATTGCTAATTATGGAACGTCTAATGTTGGCAAAATGAAAAGTTTGTATCGGGTTGGATTAAAAAACCGCTATGGCAGTATGATGCAAGCTATATCAGGCGTGCACTTTAATTTCTCTTTGCCTGATGAGTTTTGGGAGAAATGGCTGGCTGATGACTCTACTATAAAAGCAGATAAAGACTCTATTTCTTCAGCTTACTTTGGGCTAATACGGAATTATCGACGATTTTGTTGGGTAATTCCCTATTTATATGGGGCTTCACCTGCTTTATGTCGTTCGTTTATCAAAGGTAAAGAAACGGGTTTACCATTCAAAACATTAGGTAAAGGTACTTACTATTTACCTTATGCTACCTCTCTTAGAATGAGTGACTTAGGTTATACCAATAGTGCTCAATCAGGGTTGAATATTTGCTACAACAAAGTAGATAGCTATATAGCTTCATTACGGGCAGCAATCAATCAGCCTTCTGAAAACTATGAGATGTTTGCGGGTAAAAAAGATGGAAAATACCAGCAACTTAATAGCAATGTATTACAAATTGAAAATGAGCTTTATTCTCCTATTAGGCCCAAGCAACCTACTCGTTCGTTGGAAAAGCCAACCGATGCATTGGATGAAAGAGGCGTCAGTTATATTGAAGTTAGAGCATTAGACGTTAATCCGTTTTCAGCCATAGGGATAGAGCGTAATCAATTTTATTTTTTAGATGTATTCTTACTTTATTGTCTAGTTAAGCCTAGTAGTTTCATGAACTCAGATGAATATCATGAAACCGAAGCAAACTTAAATGCGGTAGTTGAGCAAGGCCGTGACCCCAAACTAAGACTAACTAATGCTTCAGAGCCAGTTGAAATGAAAACTTGGGCATTGCAGCTATTTTCTGAAATGCTAGAAATCGCTAATATTTTAGACCAAGCAAATGATACTCAAGATTATTCCTTGGCATTAGCAGCTGAAAAACAAAAGATACTGGATCCAAGTTTAACGCCATCGGCTCGCATTCTAGACCATCTTGTAAATGAAAATATCGATAATGGAAACTTAGGTTTAAGCTTAGCAGAGTCTTTTAAAAGTGAGTTGATTAGCTCAGATTACGAGTTTATGAATGCCGAAGATTTGGCCACACATGCGGCATTGTCAATAGAAAAACAGCGAGCAATAGAACAGCAGGAACATGTGTCTTTTGATGATTTTCTAGTAAGTTATTTTTCTGATAAATAAATTTGGTGAAAAAAAAGCCTGACTAATGTCAGGCTTAAAGTCACTACTAGGGAAACACACAATAATAAAAACACGTTAATTAAGAGTAGACGATGATACAAAAGTTCACCAAGAAAATTTTATGGTTAAAAAACGGAATGAGCTTTTTTCTGATTGTTTTATTTTTGAATGGGTGTGCCAATACTCCTCCTAAAAATATAAGTAATATTTGTGATATCTTTTTTGAAAAGCGAGATTGGTATGATGTTGCTGCGGATATGAATAAAAAGTGGGGGGTTCCTATCCACGTGCCTATGTCTATGATGTATCAGGAAAGTTCATTTAAAGCCAAAGCCCGTCCACCCAAAGATTACATTTTTTTTGGCTTAATACCTTGGGGGAGAGTTAGCTCTGCTTATGGTTACTCTCAAGCTAAAACACCTACCTGGGCTGACTATAAACGGGAGACAAAAAACTCTTGGGCTGATAGAACTGACTTTGATGATGCTATGGATTTTATGGGGTGGTTCATTACAAAAACTCATAAAATGAATGGAATATCAAAATGGGATGCTGAATTGCAATATTTGAATTATCACGAAGGCTGGGGTGGTTATAAAAGGGGGAGTTACAATAGGAAACCTTGGTTAAAGAAAGTTGCTAAAACAGTGGAGGCTAGATCTTTGAGGTACGCCGCACAACTTAAAACCTGTGAAGAAGAGTTATCTAGAGGATGGTTTTGGGGGCTGTTTGATTAACTGAAGTTGGATATTGGGTGCCGCGCATTGCTCAAATTACATTTATAGATGTAAAGCTAAGAAAATATATAAATTGAGTGTTTTTCCTTAGTTAGCCCATACTGAAACAATAAATTAAGCTTAAAATTAAAGCTGTTTATGTAAATTATGACCTGTAAATATACCTATGTGTTGGTTTATATAACTTTGTAAAATATAAGTTAAGATAAAGTCGGGAGTGGTTCAGGTAATACTCTTAAACTTGTAACTGATTGTTAAGTGAATAATCTGTTCATGGCGATTTGGAGGCGAATATGAAAGGCATAGTTTTTGTAAAGTTTAACGAATTTATTGAGGAAGTGTGGGGTGATGAGTTTTGGGATGAATTATTAAGTGAAGCTAACCTTGCAAGTGAAGGTGTCTATACTACGGTTGCTACCTATGATGATGAAGAGCTTTTTACATTAGTTGGGCTAGTTGTTGTTAAAAAAGGCATAAGTGCCAAAGATGCACAGTTTGCTTTTGGTAAGTGGGTCTTTAAAGAATTATATAACCTTGCACCCCCTGGTGCACATGACTTTAAAGATGTGTTTGAATTTTTACATGCAGTTCAAGACTTTATACATGTAGAAGTGAAAAAATTGAATCCTGATGCTTTACTTCCGGAGTTTGAATTCTTATCTGAAACACCAAATATATTAACTTTTAAATACCTATCACCTCGTAAGCTTTGCTATTTCTGCGAAGGTATTATTCATGGCCTTGCAGAGCACACGGGGCAAGATATAAAGGTCTCCCAGCCTGAGTGTGAGCATGAAGCCGGAGAACAGTGTGTGATAGAGGTTGAAAAAGTTTGAGTTCTACTGATAAACCAGTTTTAGACCTTGATGAGTTAGAAAAAAGGGTTGCCGTGCTAGAGCGGAAGATTAGCCGAGAGAAAAAAGCGAGAAACATAGCGGAGAATAAGTTAGAACAGTACTCACTAGAAATTTATCAAACTAATGAGTCTTTAAAAGAGGCGTTAGCGTCATCTACGAAAAAACAAAAGGAGCTAGAATATTTAGGGCGTGCCTCTAGTTATGTGGGTTCAGAAATGAAACTCAACGAAATAATTGACAATGTTATAGAGCTTACAGGGCGTTTTTGTGAGGCAGATTTCGGGCTTTATCTGGTTATTAAAAAGGGAAACATCATACAGGAAGGCCTCAACAAGGTTTGCTGTCTGAATGGGGGATGGCAAGATGACGCTGTTTTAATAGAAGCTATTGGTAAGCTACTACCATTAGAAAATACAGAGTTATTAAACTCTTGGAACGTCTTAGATATTGACTGCTTTCCCAGCAATGCTGGACAAGCCCTTAAACAAGTTTGCTATACCAATTTTGCTCTCGCTGGAGGAAAAGTCGGTTGGTTGGCAATACTAAATAGTCATAGTGTTGTAGAGCCTGGTGTTCTATCTGTACTCAATACAGCTAGAGAACATTTGTTAAGTGGTATCAGCAGGCGGTTGACTGATTTGCGTATTTTAAAACGAAACTTGCAACTTCAAGAATCCTTAGAAAAGCTAGAGAAAGCTCGAAAGCAATTGATCCAGTCTGAAAAAATGGCTTCTCTAGGGCAGCTGGCTGCAGGGGTCGCCCATGAAATTAATAATCCTGTTGCTTTTATTCGCTCAAATATGGAGGTGCTTCAAGACTATTTAAAGGACTATAAGTTATTACATGAAGATTTGAAAAAGATTACATACAGCAGTAAAACTTTAAGTACTGAGGTGTTTAAAGAGGCGTTTGAAAAAATTGATATAGATTACATCGATGAAGACTCAGTCGAATTACTGCAATCAAATATTGAAGGTTTAATAAGAGTTAAGGATATAGTTGATAACCTTAAGAGCTTTTCCCATTCAGGTAGTGAGGAGTTAACACCTATATCTATTGCTGAGTGTGTTGAGGCCGCTTTAAAAGTAACCGGCAATGCTTTCAAGTACGAGCATCAAATTGATAATCAGGTAAGTGAGTTGAATCTTACTGTTCTTGGGAACCTAGGCCAATTACAACAAGTGTTTGTTAACTTATTTGTTAATGCCGCTTATGCCATGGAAGGAGGGGGGACATTGATTATTTCTCATTCCAGTTCAGAGGAAAAGGTTGTCATTCATATAACTGATACGGGCCAAGGTATGGACGAAGAAACAGTTAGTCAACTATTTACTCCGTTTTTTACCACGAAGCCCGTCGGTGTAGGAACCGGGTTGGGCTTGTCTGTTTCTTACGCTATTCTCGAAGCTCACGATGCACAAGTCTCAGTAGATT
Source organism: Paraglaciecola sp. (assembly GCF_039942875.1). GTDB lineage: Bacteria > Pseudomonadota > Gammaproteobacteria > Enterobacterales > Alteromonadaceae > Paraglaciecola. Next base: position 92,326 of record NZ_JBDVBQ010000013.1, on the reverse strand, counting down.
CTGAGGTTGGGGTTGGGACTACTTTTAACTTGTCATTTCCTACAATAACTCAGCTGTAGCGGTTTGACTATCTTCAACTATTAAAGATAAAGGCTCGGTTTGACTTTTTTCGAATTGTACCAACTTGGTTATGGTTTTTTCAGTAAAAACGTGACCTTTAGGTAAGACTAAAATATGAGCATCATTAAATATATTACTTTTTAATGTCATACCAACTTTTAGTGCATGTGAAGGGATAGGCTTTTCGATAAACTCATCAGAGGCAATGTTAGGGGTATTTAATAAGACTTCTAAAATTTTGGGGTCATATCGAGTACCTAAAAACTTCTTCATACTTAGCCTAACTTCCGTCTCTTCCATTTTTTCTGGTGTGATACGACCCATAGAGTATCGCCAATAATCTCTTGCCACAGATAGTATCTTTGCCCCAATTGGAATTTGAGTGTCAACCAGTTGGTTGGGGCCACTGCCATTAAAATACTCAAATTGACAAGTAATGATATCTGATACTTCTTGCAGGTGAGTGGCTGGGCTTAGAATTAACTGGGCTATCTTTGTCTGATCAATATATTCTTTTTTCTGGTTGAAATTAAGTTCGTCAAAAGGTTTACTGTAGATGGCTGTATCTAAACCAAGCAAGCCAATTTCACACAGCAAGGCTGCAAACGTTACGTTTTCGATCTCTTCTTTCGATAGCTTAAGGTGCTCTGCTAAATTTTTAGCCAATAAACTAACACTATTAGCAAAACTTCCACTTAGGTTAGGGTTGATGCTAATTAAATTGTATAGCACTTTCTGGGTGGCTTCGTTGTTATGCTCAATACGTTTCAAGGCTAGTTGTATTTGCTTCGTCCTTAATTGAATCTTACCTTCTAAATTTTGATTCTGCTCTTTGAGTTTCGCATTTTGTAGCTTAATAAGTTTCTCTAATTTAGCATTTTCGTTTTTAAGCCTAACGTTAGACAAACCTTCATCTATGGCTTGAATTATTTCTTGGTTTTCCCATGGTTTTTGGAGGTATCGATGTATTTTTCCTTTATTAACGGCCTCTATTGTGGACTCCATATCAGAGTAACCTGTTAACAGAATGCGGTAAGTCTCTGGATACCTAGTGGCGACTTTTTCGAGTAAAGCTGCGCCGGACATTTCTGGCATTTTCATGTCAGATATAATTAATTGGACTTTGTGTTTTTCCATTAATTCTAAAGCTATTGAGCCACTTTCTGCTAATAAGAGTTGAAAGTTTTGCTTGTATAGCAAGCGTTTCATCGACTTAAGAATATTTAACTCATCATCCACACATAGCACAGTCATAGGCGGTGTTTCTATTGCTTTATCATTGCTCATTGGATGTCTCCATCAGTTGTTTATTTTTGTCATCTGTTGGCAGTATGATGTTAAAACAACTGCCCTTATTGAGTTCACTATCAACAGTTAACTCGCCTGCATGGTCTTGTATTATTCCGTAAGAAATTGAAAGTCCTAAACCAGTCCCTACGCCCTCTTTTTTAGTTGTAAAAAAAGGATCGAATAGTTTGTCTATGTGTTTGGGCTCAATACCTGAGCCATTGTCCGCAATAGACACTATTACATGATTATTTTTATAAAGTGAGGTGATTGTTATCTTGCCATTCTCATGAATTGCTTGCCCCGCATTAATCAATAAGTTTGTAAGGACTTGTATGATTTTCCCCACGTTAATGAAGACTTTCGGAACAGGGTTTAATTGTTTTTCAATAGTGCAATGGTATTTGAGTTGACCGCTTACCATGTTTAGGGTCGTAGTTAAGCATGTATTTATATCAAACCACTGTTTTTCATCTGAGCCAGCCCGTGAAAACTGCTTTAAATCCTTAACTATACTTTTAACTCTTGCTAGCCCTTGAATTGACTCATCTATAAGATCCTGAGTATCTTGGTTTATATAAGCGAGCTCCGCATCTTGCACAGACGTTAGCAGTTTATTTATTTGTAATACATGTGTTTCAGAGATTGAGTTAGGTGAAAGAGTCAATAATTGCTCACTTATAAGTCGGTATGTTTCAGTATAGTCTTTAAGCGTATTTAAATTGCTGGTAACAAACGCAATAGGGTTGTTGATTTCGTGTGCAACGCCTGCGGCGAGTAATCCAACTGATGCCATTTTTTCAGCTTGAATAAGTTGCTGTTGCGCTTCGTGAAGCTCTTGGTTGGACTTTTCTAACTGATTGTTGCGTTCATAAAGTAATGATGTTCGCTCAATCACTTTTCCTTCTAACGTACGATTGAGTGTTTCTAGTTCATTTTGATATTTTTCTTTACGTTTATGTTCATTTTCTAAACTTGTCACGAGTTTATTGAAAGCCTCTGCAACTTCACTCAATTCATCATTGCCGGTTACCTCTATCTTAGAGTGTGAATATTCACCACCAGTAACATTTTTAGAGATGCTTCTTGCGGCTTGCCTCAAACCTTGCAACTTTTTGGTTAGGTATGTTCCTAACACGAAAGAAAACAGTGTAACTAAAAACATTTCAATTAAGGCAATGCCACTGGTCCATTTTTGAATTTTTTGAATTGACTGTTCTATGCTACTGATATCAATACCTAGTTGTACTTGACCGTATATATGTTCTGCTTCGCTAATTAAAGTGTAGCTATCAAATATTCCATCAGAGACTAAATCTAACTCTTCGTCTGCACTAAATGTAGAGGATAGTAGTTTTGCTCTCCCAGCTTGTGCCAGTATTTGGTTATCACTATTTATTACCCTCACGTAACCAATATCAGGATTTTTGATTAGTTCGTTGCAGTATACCTCGAGTGAAGCTAGATCATAAGATAACACTGCGTCTTTTGCTGTGGTTGCAAATAGGGTGGTGATAGTAGACGCTCGCTTTACTAGCCCATCGTTCAATGTCGTACGCATAAAATCAACGGCTGTTAATACCAGAAGTAGTAATAAACTTGCTTCAATAACGGCAATACCTAAGATTGTTTTGTTACGTAATGACAGTTGCATTATCAGTCCATTTATTTCGGTACACTTGTACCCATAAGTGTTTCAAGATTTAGGGATCTTACATCGTCCCAGTCATTATTTGTTGCGGTATCAATACCCTTAAAATTAATAGACTTTAGTAACTCTTTACCTTGTATATTGTTGTTTAACTCCAATAGTGCACTGAGTATTTTTTGCTTCGATGTGTCGCTAACTTTTGGGTTAACGGCAATTGCATGAGGGGTATAACCTTGGGTTTCCCAAATAGTGACTAGTTGCGATTTTACGCCTTCAGACATATTGTTTAAGGTGCGCTTTATTCCCCCTCCTGCTGGGAAAAAGCCTTTTGATACGTTGAGATAGACCGAGTCATGGGAAGAGACATAGCTAGGCTTGAATGAAATTCCATGCCTTTTTAATTCGGCTATGGGTAAAATGCTTGCTGCAAATGCTGCCGGAGCAGGAAAAGCTAAACGAGTTCCATCCAAATCTTCAATGGTATTTATATTGCTACCAACTTTAGCAACGATCACACCTTTAATTGTTTTTCCTTGTTGTTTCGCGATGGCCAAATATCCTGATTGTTTATTAAATACTACATAGTGATAGGGATTCATGTAGGCAATATCATAAGCACCTTCTGCTAGCCTTTGCTCGAAAGTTGGAATGTCTCGTGCTGTACTAAACTTTACGTTAATGCCACTCGTTTCACTAATTCGTTGTAAAATGGGTGTCCATAAAGTAGCGAGTCGTTTTGCAGATTGCTGAGGTACAATACCAAATGTCAATGTCTCTCCATGAGCTATGGTGACAAGGGGGCTGCTAACTAATAAGCTAAAAAGTAGTAAAGTTTTCAACATATTGGTACCTCTTTTAAGAAATAGTTATTGGGTGAGTTGGTTTACAATACTTATTAAGTGTTCTTTATCAAAAGGCTTAGATATTGCTGCATTGGCGCCGAGTGTTATGGCTTTATCTAGGCTGTCTTGATTAAGTGCAGAAATCACCAATATTTTTAAATGGCTAAACTCTTCTTGTTTTCTTAAGTGCTGTAGTAATTCAAAACCATTTAGGCCTGGCATACTTAAATCTAAAGTCATTAACGCGGGTTGTCGCTGCATTAATTTACTACCCGCTAAAAAGCCATTAACTGCGGTATCACATTCAAACCCAGCATTTTTCAAAACACGTTTAATGGCGCTCGCCATATTTTCATCATCGTCAACAACTAAAATCGTTTTATTATCTGGTAAGAAGTCTTCAGGTATAGGCATGTTATTCTCTTTGAGAAATATCAAGAAGTCTTCAACTGTTACTCGGTTATTACCTCTACCTGGTAGTTTGTAACCTTTTAAACTCCCTTTATCTATCCATCGAATGACTGTTCGCAAATTGACGTCGCAATATTGCGCTATGTCACCTGTTGTTAGTGATTTAGCTTTGGTCATGAATACTACTCCTAAATTTCATTTGATAATTGTAACATACCGTATAATTGAGACATATATGACTAAAGTATAATATACGACATTTGTGACAATTGCTATATTTGCGTCATATTTTAAAACTCCTTCAATGCAATGGTTAAGATGGTTAGTGAAATGAAGAAACTTTATCTGTTGATTACTTTAAGTTTTTTGTGTGTACAAAACACAAAAGCCATTGAGCTATCGACCAATGTATTGTTGCGGTATGAAAATGAAACGGGTCAAACAAATTTAGCACCAAGAAAAAGGGTGCGAATGATTGCTTCTGTAGGTGCGAACTACAAACTAAATGATAATGTTGTATTTATGAGTCAGATAAGAACTGGCTTAAAAAATAATCAGAACGTTCCTGCTATAACCTTACATCAAATTACGAATAACCCCAGTGGCGACAAAGATATATATGTGTCGCGAGCATTTACCAAGTTTACTTTTGATAAAGTATCTGTCTTTGCAGGGAAAATTCCCTGGAAGTCCAAACAAGTAACTGATTTATTTTGGGATAGGCACTTAAACCCAATAGGGGTGCACCTTGATTATGACTTTGCAGAAAACCAGCGCTTAACCTTTGCCACTTTTAAACCTTTAGATGGCGCATCAAGTACTGTAGGCCATATGTCACTGATTCAATATTCGAGGCAATTATCTACTTACCTAGGAAAAGTTACTTTATCGCCATGGCTAGTTGATTACAAAGGCGAGGCTGGCGCTAGTTATGCTACCAAAGATACGCAATTTAATAATCAGTTTATCCGCTTTTCTGGCGCTATGAAGTTCACTGATTTTCAAATCGGAGCCGACTTGGGGTGGTCAACGAAGCGTGTACCAAATTCTGCATATGAGCAATTTTCTAAGCAAAGGTTTAGCTATGTATTCAAGCTTAGTAAAGGCGCATTACAGCATGTAGGTAGTTATTTAACGGAACTCAAATATTTACATGTTGAGCGCTTTTCGGTGGTGACTGAATTTACACAAAACGCATCTAGTCGATTCGCTACAAGCAACTATAAAGGATGGGATTTGCGGATTCGACATAGACTGACAAATAACCTTTGGATTGGTTCTCGGCTTTCGAAAACCAAGCGTTTAATTGGATCGCCAGAGCAGAGTGTGCGATTCAGAATAGAAACAAAACTTTCATTTTAGTATTCATTTTTTGGAGCATTTTTGATGTTAAATATGTCACAACAACCAGCCATATATAACCCTGTGTTACAAGACCGTAGCCTACTTGTTGTAGATGATGAAGAAAATATATTAAAGGCAATACAGCGTAGCTTTAAACATACCAAATACCGAGTTTATACTGCTAGTAGTGCTGAAGAAGCGCTAAAAATGCTGAAATTACATGACGTACAAGTTGTTCTTTCTGACTTTAGAATGCCTGAAGTTAATGGTGGAGCTTTAGTGAAAGATGTTCAGCTACAACACCCAGATATTGTTTCCATGATTTTAACTGGACAAGCAGACTTCCACGCTGCTGTCGATGTTCTGAACTCAGGAGCGGCCTACAAATTTTTGTCTAAGCCATGGAACAACAAAGAGTTGATTGAAGAAGTTGACCAAGCTTTTGATGAATATCAACAGCGTTTTATAGCTAAGTCAAAAGAACATATAACTCAGCAATATGTAAAGCCTGAACGTGTACTGTTTGACCGAGCAGCTGAACACTTATTGCTTCAGAATGAAAAGTTTGCTGTAGCTTCTATTCTTGTATCGGACTTGTCTTTACTTGATTGTTATTGGCAGCAGCATGAACCAAACACCTCCATCCTTAGTTCAGTTGAGAGTATCATTAGCACCTATTTATCACCAAGCTGTGAAGTGTTTGAGGTGGATGTTGATCAACTGCTTGTAATCATTCCCGAAAGTGAATGTAATGCTAATTTACATGATAGTTTAGTTGTCTTAGGTGAGGCTTTGTCTTTAACATGTGGAGTTGACAAATTACATCCTAAGCTTGCTAGTCAGCTAGCCTATGCTGAATCTCCGTTTGAGGGCTCTAATATTGCTCAGTTAGTGCATTCAATTAGAAACATATCTAACAGTGATTACGTTGAGCATTTGACTAAAGGTCAAAATTCAGATGTCATCAGGTTAGATGCCGCGCACTTGGCCCAAAAGAAACGTAAGCAAACTATTCAAAACAGTATTCAACAGGCTATTAATTCCAATCAATTTTGCTTGTATTTCCAACCTAAAGTGAATTTAAGTAATGGAATCGTTGAGCGAGCTGAGGTGCTTATGCGCTGGGAGCATTCATCTTTAGGTTGGGTGTCACCTGAGGAGTTTATAAGTCTTAGTGAGTTAGATGGGCAAATTGAAAAAATAGGTACTTGGCTATTTAAAAAGAGTATTGCAGATTTAGTAACCTTGCGTAAACAATATGGTGATAAGGTAAGTCTGGCAATAAATGTTTCGCCTAGACAGCTACAAACTAGCCAAATAGTAGAGGAGTTTACTTATTTGCTTCAAGAAACAGGCCTTTCCCCCGAGTGTATTGAACTTGAGATCACTGAAGGCTGTGTAATTGATGACCTTGAACAGACAGGAAAAATTCTTTGGGAACTAAAGGATTTAGGTTTACGAATTGCTATAGATGATTTTGGATCTGGTTATGCATCATTCGCTTATTTATCTAAGTTACCAGTGGATGTACTTAAGTTGGACAAAGTTTTAATCGATGATTTAGAAACAAATAACGATATGACAGATATGCTAAAAAGCATAATAGACTTATGTGGACGTATGCGAATAGAAGTCGTGGCTGAAGGAGTAGAAAACGAGAGACAAGTTAATATGCTTAAGGAACTTGGATGCCATTACATTCAAGGTTATGTCTATAGTCGTCCTATTACTAGAGAGAATTTTGAAAAAATACTAATAAATCAGCCTTTTATATACCCAAAAGATGCTCACCAATAGGCTAGTAAAAGGCACTTGTTTTAGGCGTCTGATATTGGTTGAACGGGGTCTATAGTTTCTGCTATTAACTCGGCACGGTCTGCTTTACTTATGTATTTAGATTTGTTCTTAGGGGCGAGTTTTGCCTTGGCTTTTTTGGCTCTTGCTTTGAGAATTTGATTGCCTTTTTTACGACGATTCATAGATACCTTCCTTTTTCATTGTTAATAATTTATAAACAGCCTAAAACTGTTTTAAGATAACATCACTGTAGTTACTGATATCTAGGTTGATTTGGTACTGCTTGGCCAATTTATCCAGTTCTGCTTGAGCTAATGCGAGCTCTTCCATAACAATGGTGTTGTCGTCTAATTCCCATAATAAACGTGAGCCTGCATAACTATATTGCATGGCAAGTAACGCATCTATATTACCTTCAGACGCTGCCGACTTTAGCTTTAACATCTTTCTGTTTATTTTATTGAGTGCTTGTTTAAGCTCCCAAACATACACAACTTCAATCATGAAATTATGCTTACGATATCGATTGAGTAACCAAGCAATGATGACACCGCTGATTAATACCCCAAGTAGATTCCAGTGAAAATGACTACCACTAGCATCTGGAAATAATGCAATAAGTAGCTGAGAGATACCTAGGCTACCAATAATTAATCCAGCTGCACATCCTGCTATGACGATATTCAAGTGCTTGCGATAACGTGTCTTGTTGATTTTTATGAGCTGCATTCTAGGCCTGTCTATATCGGAGTTTTACTCAGTCTTAGGGAGTATTGATATTGTAAACTGAAAAATTATTCGCATGTATTGTACTTTGTTTACTTGTTTAAGGCAGCCTTGAAGGTTAAACCTTTTGATATAGAATATGATTTTGTTAGAAAGGGTATTAAGTTTAGAGTGGTCTTGTTGCTAACCCTATCTGTTAAATCATATCAGTATTGGCGCTAACATAGAGGAGGGGCATTTATGAAAGTTTTTAATAAACATGATTTTTTATGGTCGCTCCCACAACCATTATTTGTCTTTTGTTGCCTTGTTTTAACCGCAAGTAGTTATACTTATGGTTGGATCAATCCAAATTTATTAGTGTCGGTTTTCATTTTAATTCCGGTTCCTACGTTACTCATATTAGAAAGGTTGATACCAAAACGTAAAGAGTGGTTGCTTAATTGGAAAGACTTAGCCACAGATACTTTTTGGTTGTTTGGAACCTACCTTATTTGGCTTCCTTTGTTTGCAACTTATTATGATGCACCTATTCATATGATATTCAGAGAGTTAGGTGATTGGGTTAGTTTCCCTATTAAGTTACAAGCTTATTCGGTTATCGGAACCTTAGTGATGGCCCTAATTGGTACTTTAGCTATAGAGTTTATTGGGTATTGGTTGCATCGCTTGCAGCATAGATATATGTTTTTGTGGCGAATGCATGGTACACATCATCATGTAACAAAAATGAGCGCAGCCCGTACAGACCGTACGCATCCTTTAGAGTTTATTGCTCTGAATTTAGGCGCAGTGACAGTGTTGGCTTTTATGGACGCTAGCCCTAATGTCATTGCGGTGATTTTGGTCTTTAGAATGATATCGACTCATATTAACCATGCTAATTTACCTTTAACTTCTGGCATTTTTGGTTGGGTTTTTACTACACCTGAATTCCATAGAGTTCATCATTCTCTTGAGTATGCGGAAAGTAACTGCAATTACGGCTGTACTATCATTCTATGGGATAGAATATTTGGTACTTTTGCTAAAAATGAACACATTACAGAGGTAGGAAATGGTACTGGCAAAAGCTTGTCTTTGTGGAAGCAGTTAGCCTTGCCATTTCATTCTAGTGAGGGTATTAAAAAGCTTTAGGGTTGAGTAGCTCTGAGTATAGGTTTAGCCCAATTTCCTGCCCAGCCATAGCCTTTACGTCTTTCTTCCTCAATCTTTGATAGTTGATAACGCTTGATACCGTCCCGGCCGGTAAAAAATGGTTTATCAGAATCTAACTCGTAAAATCTATACCAAAGAACTTTATTTTGTGCTGAAACTATATCTCCATTTAAAAGTTTAAGATTTTTAATTTGGTTTTTCTTATACCATTGGACCGCTGAATCAATGGATTCTTTTACTTTAGTGTTTTTTTCTGGCCAATTCATTAAATATGATAAAACCCCAACAGACTCTCTGGTTGTTTTGGCAGCTAATTCAAAAGAGCGAGCTGCTTTAGGTTGATATGTCAAAGGATCAAATTGAGCTGGCCAAATCGTTCGTAGTCCTTGAGAGGTTATTTGTGCGTTTAGCAGATGGTTAACGCCTAACTTTAGACGACTTAGTACATCTTTTGAATTGACTCCTTTGACTATATCTGTGTCAAATGGAGGGTGTTTAGCAATAATATCTGAAAGTAAAACCATGTTCCTTATCATTGCTCCATCGTTTAATGTTGTATAGTTAGTGTAATTTCTAGGGTTATCCTCAGGATAGTAAGCCGGCCAAACCTGAGGCCAGCCGCCATTCATATTTTGGGCTTTTAAAATAAATTTAATACCTTTTTGGAAAGATTTGTTTATGACTTGCTTATGCTTTTTATTGCCAATATTTCTATATACTTCAGCTATAAAGCGCAACTCTGAGACGGTTGCACCATCATCAAAATTGGCTATGTCCTCCCCGTCTTTTCTCCACTCAGAGCGAGGTTGAGAACCATCCCATAACTTTTCGTAAGGTTCTATTTCATGAAGTCCAAAGCCTCCATTTTCAATTTGCCAACTTATTATATTTAATGCTTGTTGACTTGAGTTTGTATCTAATTTTGATAAAGCCGTGAGTGAGCGGAGTTTTTTCAATAATATGGCGACATCGGGATTTTTGGATGGATAATGTTGGGCAAACTGTTTTACTGATAGTGTCGAAAAATCATCCGTTTTAGGTTGGTTATTATCGTTAACACAACTAACCAAAATAATACTAATTGTTATAAATACCAGTTTAAAAATGTACATTAATGTTAGTCCGTAGGATTTGGTTATTGGTCGTATGTACCTTCGTATAATTTACTATCAATACTTAATGGGAATGCTCGAAGATCGAGTTCGATATAATTTAAGCCTACCACATCAAATATTTTAACTGCACGTGAAACTTTGCAATCAATTCTACTTTTGAACCGAGAGCTGCCACCAGTAGAATTACAGCTTATTATCTTTATACCCAGAACACTTTGACCTTTTACTGCTTGTTAACCTTGAATAGTCAGCTTCATTATCTTATTCTTTATTTTAATTGAACGTTCAATTAATAAAAGATGGAAGTTGTAAGTAAAATTACTCTTGGTTAGCCCTTAATAGACCTAGGTAATGTGGTTGATTACAAACAACTATCTATTGATAGCACTGTTAAAAAAGCAGGCTACACTGTCTGCATAAGGTAAATAGTAATGATAAGACCGATCCGCAGACTCCCTTTCTTGAGTGCAATTTTGTTCGCTTGTGTATTAGTTATTTCGGTACAAAGCCATGCAGCCGTCAGTATTATTCTCGGCAAGACTATCATCCCAGGGGGCAATGCTACTTCTGAGAAAGATTTAACCATCAGAAATGACAAACTGGCATTTTCTATCGCTCTAGGATCTGCGCCCCCTTGGGGGGTCGCTCGAGGCTGTATTGTGGATATTGCTAACGTTCAAAATGATGGTTCTTTAAGTCATGATCGTGTTGCATTCGCAGACTTCATACCGAACAACTGGTCAAGCTGGCCAAATACTTATCAAAAACTCGATATCATTAAAGATACTAAAAACGAGGCTGTCGTTAAGATTACTCGGGATTTCGGTGAGGTGATCATTAGTACTGTTTATAGCCTCACAGATGGCTCTGATCTTATTCATGTTAAAACTACAATGACTAATGAAGGAGAAGCATTAGTTGACTTGTTGTCCGGTTATGCATTGTGGCCCGATGGTGGTTTTAAGTTTGCTGTACCCGGTTATGCTGGGAAAACAGAGGCGTTACTGAGCAATCGGTTGGCGGATCGTTTTGTTGGATATGGCCCTGATTGGGCGGTTGCTTTGCATGCACCTTATATGACAGAACTGAGATATCAATCAAGGGATCTCTATACAAAACATAGCCTGAAAAAATCACAGTCAATGTCATTTGAAGGAGACTATCAAGTTCTTGCTAGTGGCGACCTTGCCTCCGTGGTTAGGGCAGAAATTGAGCGTAAAGATCTGCTTTTCGGAACATTAATAGGCGAGGTGAAAACACAGCTAGGTAAGTCTGTAGATGATCCTGCATTGGTAGTGCTTAAAGATGGCGTGCCTTACATTTGGGCATTGGGTAAGCATGGCGAGTATAAGCTTGATTTACCTGTTGGGGATTATCAAGTATACGCCACCAGTAAAGGTTATTCAGACAGTGAAAAGCAAGCTATAAGTATTAAAAATGGTGTCTCACAAAACCTTTTATTTAACGACCTTTTAGCTCCTGGTGAAGTAAGTATACAGGTGACAGACTCGAATAAAAAATTGCCATTAGACGCTAAAATTCAAATTGAAAAAGGTACTAAACCCTTGATTGAGTTTTTTGGTGCAAAAACGTTTTTTACTGAGTTAAGTCGCGTTGGGCAGGCAACATTCACTTTAGCCCCCGGCGATTATCAGCTTAAAGTATCTGCCGGAGGCAACTTTTTAGCAAAACCTGCATTACTTGATGTTAGCGTTGTTGCAAATAAAACAAGTCAATTGGTCAGCGCAATACCTGTTACTACCTATCCAACACTATATGGCTGGTATGCCGGTGATTTACATCATCATTCAGATGTTCTAGAAGGTTCTACATCACCAGAATACTTGGTGCGCTCGCAACTGGCTGCGGGTTTAAATGTTACTTTCGTTAGTGATCATGATTCAACTAAGAATCATGCTGTAATTAAAGCGCTATCGGATAAACGTGGAATACCCTTTATACCATCAATAGAGTTCTCTCCATCGTGGGGGCATTTTAATGCTTTTCCCATTGATATTGGTGCACAAATGTCGGTAGATCCTGGGGTCGATGATATCCATAACATCATCAAAGATGCACGACTTATGGGGGCAACTGTTGTCGCCTCTAACCATCCCTACATTCCTTATGGTTATTTGAGTAGTCTAGAGAAACATACCGCAGTGGGTGGTTTTAATCCTGCCGTTGATCTATTTGAAATAAATGCAGTAGTAGACTATCGAGTAATAGTTGAGAAAGCTCGTCAGCTATGGTCTGAAGGCCTTCCTTATTACTATACTGCTGGTTCTGATACCCATGATGTGTGGAATCAAACCAGCGGCCTAAACCGTCTTTTTGTATACACTGGAAGTAAACCAACCCCTAAAGCTTTTGCTCAAGCTATGAAAAATGGTCACTCATATGTATCGTTTGGACCAATAATATATCCGCAAAATGTAATGTTTGGCGACACTGTCAAACAGGCTAAACATCAGCCACAATCCATCAATTTTGAACTGCTATCAGTCAATGGGCTAAAGTCGGTGCAGTTAATTGGCAATGATGGAGTGATCATTGAGAAGTCATTGGCTGGCGACAAGGTATCGGTGGTGTTTGAACTCCCGTTAAAATCAGGATGGGTTAGTTTAGTTGTAGAAGATAACAAAGGGTACAAGGCATTCTCGAACCCTATATGGTTGAAGTTGGTTGACAGTTCACAATTTTAAGAAGCCCTAGGCCTAGATTGTTTTGAAGTGCAAAAAGCCGCGTGTAGAAATGCCTCCTGAAGAAACAAAAATGGCCATACATTTCTTTTTAGACAGGTGTGTAATACTACTATCATTGAATAAACACCCTAGTTAGTTATTAGTTTAAGATATTGATTTATAAGTAATAAATTGATTTTTTGAGTGCGATTTTATTTTTTAATTGAACGGTCAATTAGCAATGTTTGACATTAATTGAACGATCAATTAATGTAAAATTGGAAATCGAGTTAGACTCATGTATTGAGGATTAGTACCAACACACATAAATAAACGCATACTCTAAACAGGAATTTCTATGAACACTAATGTGCCCGTGAAGCAAAGTTTAATAGCACTCTCCGTGCTTTCTGCAATATCTATTACCTCGTTGCCAACAATGGCTCAAGAGGAACAAGAGCCACAAGCCAAGACTGAAGAAAACCAAGAACCATTGGAATCTATTGTGGTAACTGGCCGCAGTGTTTCCTATGCAAATAGTGCATCTTCTACTGAAATGAAAAAACAGCAAACTCCGATGACAAGTGCTTTGGCATTGATTGATAACCTGCCTGGCGTATTGGTTACTGAGGGTGACCCCTTTGGTTCCGATGAATGGTCAACAAGTATATCAATCCGCGGTTTTGAGTTGAATTTAGCATCTCAGCAAATTGGTATGACTGTGGACGGTATATCTAATGGTAATTCAAATTACGGTGGTGGAACTAAAGCTAGCCGCTATATTGATACCGAAAATTTACGTGGGACAGTAGTATCTCAAGGTACCGCTGATATAGGCAGTCGCTCAAATGAAGCTCTAGGAGGTACGCTAGATTTTACTACTATACTTCCAGCATTAGATGAGGAACTGACAGTCAGTACCACTCTGGGTGAGTACAATGCCAAAAAAGTATATGTTCGCTATGATACCGGTGAAATCGCTCAAGACACTTTTGCTTGGTTTTCGATATCAAGTCAGCAAAACGACGACTATATGGGGGGATCAATAACGAACTCAAGGGATCATGCTGAAGGTAAAATCATCAGTACCATTGGTGAAGTTAATCTAACTGGTTATATTAGTTATGATGATGCCCAAGAGTATACTTATCAACGCGTCTATGGTTTAGCACAATATGAGCAGAACCCAGATTGGGACGGTTTAACTGAAGTGTGGACTGGCATACCTTATCAGGATCAAGTATGGCGTGAAGGCTGGGTTACTGAGCGTGAAAACCTATTTACTTATCTAAAAGCAGATTTTACTGTAGGCGATGTAGACTTTAGTTCCAATGTCTATTACCACGAGAACGAGGGTGTAGGTAAATGGATCCCTTATTATATGGTGGATGTTATTGATGACGGAGCTGGTAATGCAAATTCAGAGCTCGATGCTTCTAGCACCATATATGGCGGTGAAGCCCTAGGTCTAATTTATTTTGTTGACCGTGCAGGCCAGTCACTTTCACCAATTGATGGTTGTGTCAGTTCTATCGGCTTTCCTTATGGTGGAGCAGGAGCAGCACTTGATCCAGGTTGTTACGAGCAAGGCGCCATGCCTGTCAGTTCTAATCGTCACACGCATTACAACAAGAAACGCTATGGTGTAAACGGTGACTTTACATGGCACACCACTATCGCTGGTATGGAAAATATTGTCCGCGGTGGTTTCTGGTATGAAGATTATCAGCGTGACGAATACCGTGACTGGCACAAAACCATTGACGCTGCATCTAGCCCCAGAGCCGAGAACAATCCTTACTGGGTCCAGTATGACCGAGAATTCCCGGTCGAGACCTTGATGTACTACGTTGAAGATGAAATAGATGCTGGTTTTGCCAAGTTCCGTCTAGGTGTAAAGAAGTTTAACGTTGAGGTAATTAAAGAAGATCAATTTACCCCTGCTAATAACTTGAAAGTATCCTCAGACTCTGACGCCTTGTTATCTGCTGGTTTTGTTGCTCCTTTGCCATTGCGTGGTCTAGAAGTGTTTGGTGGTTATGCAGAAAACTTTGCCGCTATTAAAGATGCAGTGCTAGAGCGTGACGATGCTGATTTAAGTTTAGTTGAACCAGAAACTGCGGATAATATTGACTTTGGTTTACGTTATTCAAGCCCTGGTTTTAACGCCAGTGTAACTTACTATAATATCAAATTTGAAAACCGTATAACCTTTGTGAGTAATGAAGATGTTGATGGCATTGATTTCTTAGAGGCTGCTGCAGGAGGATACATTAACGACGGTGGTATTGAGTCTGACGGAATCGAAGCTTCTATTGATTACGATTTCAATGATAATTTTGGTCTTTACGTTTCTTACACAAGAAACAATGCTACCTATACGGACGAAGCGTTCCGCGGTAATACTGTGTTGGGCAGTGCTGACGACATGGCCGTGATTAGTTTTGATTACAGTAAAGGTGACGTATACGCTGGCTTTAGCACTAAGTACGTAGGTGAGCGCTATTTAGACCAAGCAAATACCCAAAAAACTGACTCTTACATAGTTAGTGATCTTTATATTGGGAAAACAGCATATGATATTGGTGGGGTTATCGATAGTATTGAATTTAGCTTCACTGTGAACAATGTCTTTGATGAGGATTACCTTGGTTCTATCGCGCCAAGTGCAGGTTGGATTGGTGCACCACGTATTGCTGCGCTCAACGCTAAATTCGTCATGTAACAATAACTTAATAGGTCACATGTAATAATATTGTGTGTGACCTATTTTATGTTTGGCAAAAAAAAGCAATCGTTCATGCTGAAATTACTAATCATTTGTACACTATTGTTTAGCGCTGTATTTTGCGCTAAAGCTCCAATTCACGTTTTGCTTGGGGTTAATTTCTATGATGACGCCCAAGAAATGTAAGTGTTTGGAGAGAAATCTCAAAAATAGGACGTGAAGCCGAGTTTTAAGAAACTAAAAGAGCTCGCAGAATTAATCGTGACTAGAGTGGTTCATAGTTTTGGAATTAACGACACGTGTAAGGAATACCCCATAAAAGACTCCTCTAGAAAGCTTATGTTATATTTCCGGCAAGAGCCTGAAAACGCAGGTCGTGAACAGCTCGGATAAAGGTTCTAGGTTGTAGTATGAAATTACTAGCTGACTATACTTGTTAAGGTTCTTGCGCAAACTTCTCTGCTGGTAGCCAGCGCTTGTTCAAGCTTATCAAGCAGTATCAAGTGAATGCTGCAGTGCTTATACTCTTTTGGGGGAAGTTAGTTATCATTATCAGGACCTTAATTATCCACTATGGGAAATCACTTCTTCACGGCTAACATAAAAATGGAAAAACCTCAGACCAATAAAAATCATATTGGTCAGTTTACAAACAACGTAAATTATGGGGCGCTAGATGTGAATTGGCAAAGTAAGATCCACTTATCACCCAATGCATTTATGGTGAAGTGGGTGGCGTTTTAAACGAACATAGGTTTAAGTTGTCTTTACTTGAACCCAATTAGAAATACTAACTGTGTAGGAAATTTATGCCGAAAATAGGAATCGAACCAATGCGTCGTCAGCAGTTGATCGACGCGACTATTGAAGTTATTGCAGATGTCGGTCTGCGTGGCGCCACTATTACCCTTATATCCCGTCGCGCTGGAATGTCATCGGGCATTATCAGTCACTATTTTGGCAGCAAACAGGCTCTTATTGAAGCAACTGTCCGTTATCTATTAACTGGTTTGAAGAACGAGTTGATTACACGAGTTACCCCCTCTACGACACCAGAGCAACGGTTAATGCTGATTGTTGAAGCGAATTTTGCACGGTTACAGCAATTAAGTCATACCACGAAAACCTGGCTAAGTTTTTGGTCACGATCAATGCACGACGTTGAATTGCATCGCTTGCAGAACGTAAATAACAAACGACTGTTAAGTAATTTAGTCTGTTCATTTAAAAAATTAATGGCTGTCGATGACGCCAAGCTTGCTGCTGAGCTATGCGCGGCTATGATCGACGGATTATGGTTGCGGGCTGTGTTAAGTAAATCTGATAAAGATCAATTTGCACACAGTGAGCATCTTGCTAAAAACTATGTGACTACTCTAATCAAACAGTATGGAGCTTAAATTGACGATACCTGTTTACCAAAATTTTATTGATGGACGATTTCTAGGCAATCAAACTGGCGAAACCTTTGCGGTTAAAAACCCTGCCACTGATGAGGTGATTTATCATGTCGAAGTCGCTGATGAATATATTCAAAATGCAGCCATTAAAAGTGCTGAAAAAGGCTTTGCTCATTGGTCGACATTGACCCCTATTGAACGTAGTCGTATTTTATTAAAAGCTGTGAATTTACTCCGTACACGCAATGATGAATTGGCAAAAATTGAGGTGCTAGATACAGGTAAACCCTTGCAAGAAGCTGATTGTGTAGATGTGCAAACCGGTGCCGATGTGATTGAATACTATGCTGGGCTTGCTCCCTCACAAGTGGGGCAACAGCAAATGGTTGCGGAAGATTTTTATTATACCCGCAAAGAACCCTTAGGTATTTGTGCCGGTATAGGAGCTTGGAACTACCCATTACAAATTGCCTGCTGGAAGTCAGGCCCTGCATTAGCTGCGGGAAATGCTTTTATCTTTAAGCCTTCAGAAGAAACGCCTTTGGGCGCAATTAAATTAGCAGAAATTTTTATCGAAGCAGGCGTGCCAGCCGGCGTATTTAATGTTGTACAGGGCGCAGCTGAAGTAGGTCAGTGGTTAACCCACAGCCCTGACATTGCAAAAGTATCATTTACCGGTGAGGTAGGTACAGGTAAAAAAGTAGTTGCCAGTGCCGCAAGCTCCCTTAAAGAAGTCACGATGGAACTTGGTGGTAAGTCACCACTATTAGTATTTGCTGATGCCGACCTATCACAAGCCGTTAGTGCTGCCATGTTGGGGAATTTTTACACACAAGGTGAAGTTTGCACTAATTGCACTCGAATTTATGTACACAGAAGTGTCTATCAGCAATTCATTGAAGAGCTTAAAACCCGCACAGAACAAAATATTATCGCTGGTAATCCCTTAGATCCTAAAGTGAATTTTGGTGCGTTAATTTCAAAAAAACATCAAGACTTAGTCATGAGCTATATCGATAAAGGCATAGCGCAAGGCGCGACACTGTTAACTGGTGGTAAAACCCTGAGCCCAGAATCTGCACCTAATGGATATTTTGTGGCTCCAACTGTGTTTATCGACTGCCGCGATGACATGACTATAGTCAAAGAAGAAATTTTTGGCCCTGTTATGAGTGTTCTAGTGTTTGATGACGAAGACGATGTAATTCGACGTGCTAACGACACCCACCTGGGCTTGGCGGCTGGGGTGTTTAGTCAGGATATTAAACTGGCTCACCGTGTTATCCATAAATTACATGCAGGTATTTGTTGGATCAACAGTTATGGTAATTCACCTGCAGAAATGCCAGTAGGCGGTTATAAACAGTCTGGTATAGGCCGTGAAAATGGTATTGAAACCTTGGATCACTACACGCAAACCAAGTCAATTTACGTAGGCATGGGCAATATAGAGAGCCCGTTTTGATGACTGTAGAAACGTATGATTACATTGTAGTTGGTGCTGGCTCTGCTGGTTGTGTATTGGCAAATCGACTAACTGCAGATAGCAGCAATAGTGTTTTATTACTAGAAACGGGAGGAAGTGATAAAAGTATTTTTATTAAAATGCCAACAGCCTTATCTATTCCGATGAATTCTCCTAAATACGCTTGGCAGTTTCATACACAAGCTGAGCCCTATTTGGATAATCGCAAAATGCATTGCCCAAGGGGCAAAGTGTTAGGTGGTTCTTCGTCGATAAACGGCATGGTATACGTCCGTGGTCATGCTAAAGATTTTGATCAGTGGCAGCAACATGGTGCCGAGGGATGGGATTATCAGTCTTGTTTACCCTATTTTCAGAAAGCGGAATCCTATTATCTAGGTAAAGACAGTTATCATGGTAGTGACGGCCCTTTAGGGGTGAATAATGGTAATGAAATGGCTAATCCACTTTATAAAGCCTTTATTAAAGCAGGTCAGCAAGCAGGCTATGCCAGCACGAATGATTACAATGCGGCGCAGCAAGAGGGCTTTGGCCCTATGTATATGACAGTAAAAGATGGCGTACGCAGCTCGGCAAGTCGCGAGTATCTTGATCCTATTAAGTCCCGTAGTAATTTAACCATAGTCACTGGTGCTTTAGCTGAAAAAGTAGTGTTAGAAGGTAAACAAGCGGTTGCTGTTGAATACAGTGTTAATGGCAGGAAAATAACTGCTAAGGCGAATAAAGAAATAGTGTTAAGCGCAGGCCCGATAGGCTCTCCACACTTATTACAGCTTTCAGGCATTGGTAGTAGGGATACGCTGAAAGCCGTCGGTATTGATGTGAAACATCATCTACCTGGTGTTGGGCAAAATTTGCAAGATCACTTAGAGTTCTACTTTCAGTATAAGTGTAAGCAACCGATCACCTTGAATGGCAAACTCGGTTTAATTTCTAAAGGCTTAATTGGTACTCGTTGGTTATTAAACCGTACTGGTCTGGGTGCGACTAATCACTTTGAGTCCTGTGCTTTCATTCGCTCAAAAACTGAGGTTGAATGGCCTGATATTCAGTATCATTTTCTGCCAGCAGCGATGCGTTATGACGGTAGAAGTGCTTTTGCTGGTCATGGTTTTCAAGTTCATGTGGGGCATAATAAGCCCAAAAGTCGTGGCTCAGTAACAATTCAATCTGCCGACCCAAGTGTAGCACCTAAAATTCTATTTAATTACTTACAACATCAAGATGATATTGAAGGATTTAGAGCCTGCGTGCGTTTAACCCGTGAAATTATCGAGCAAAGTGCGTTTGATGAATATCGTGATGATGAAATTCAGCCAGGTAAAGAAATACAAACTGATGAGCAAATTGATGCATTTGTGCGTCAGTCAGTTGAAAGTGCATATCACCCATCATGTTCTTGCAAAATGGGGGAGGACGATATGGCTGTGGTTAATTCTCACACCCAAGTCAGGGGGCTAAAGGGTCTTCGAGTGGTAGATTCGTCTATATTTCCTACCATACCCAACGGTAATTTAAACGCACCAACTATTATGGTGGCAGAAAAAGCGGCAGATCTTATTTTAGGGAAGTCAACGCTGCCTCAATCAAAAGTGGAGGTTGTCATTGCAAATGATTGGCAATCTGAACAACGTATTTCGAAGATTTAACCAGGCCACCTATAGCACTTGGAAACTGTGAGGTTGGCCGCAGTGTAGCCCATAAACTGTTTATAGGCTGTTGATACGATATAACAAGCATGGGGAAAAAGCGTGGCGTTTTATTATTTTTTAAAGGGTAGAGGATTATGACCTTATGGCTTAATGCTGGCATTATTTTCACCCTAATTGCGATAGTGGTTATTTTATTCAAGTGGGGAAATATTAGCTGTGTAGGGGTCACTCCTGTGAGAACTTTTACTTTTATCGCTATTTTATTTACTTCAGGCCTAGATGTTGGCTTGATTATGTTTCCTCTTACTGAGTTTGCTGGTTATGCCGACTTAAAAAGCAGTCCAGAATATGGTTTTGCTAACCCTCTGGCCATTGAGTTTGCGTATTGGGGGTTTTTGATTTGGGGATTTTACTTTGTAACCTGCTTCTACTTTTGCGTAATAGAACCTAGGGTAAAATTTTTTGATATTCTATGGGTGAAATTAATCAATAATGTGGTCATTATTGGCACCTGTGCCTTTACAGCCTTCCTTTTACTCTCCAATTTACCTTGGTATTTACCTATCGTTGGCAATGGCGAGTCCATTGTTCCGAGCTTTTATTTAATTGTACTTGCTGTCATTTTTTTTGCAGTGTATTCGAGTACTGACATTAAATACGTGCGCTTTCTAAGTATCTCTACTACTTGGTTATTTATCACATTAATTGGCTTTATGTGGTTTGGTGCCTTTATGGGGAGCGATAGTCAGTTATCGGCATTCACCGATAATTTAGCGTTGATAGGGAACTACTTTGGCAATATCAATGACTTTGTTTTGCCGTTAAACGCCTACCATGAGTTTTATTTATTTTGGTGGTTCGCATGGAGCATTATGATTGGCCAGTTTACTTCACGTTTCGTGGGGGGCTTAAAAACCTATCAATTATTGGGTGCTATGTTAATTTTCCCCTCCATTCCTATTGCAGTTTGGTTTAGTGTACTTTACCAATACCACGAAGCTGGTATTTCCACAGAAGGCTTGAAAAACTTTGCTATGGCTGTTGTTGGTATAGTGTTTGTAATTAACTCACTCGACTCACTGATCCGTTTATATACAGATAACTTAAATATGACTGTGAAACGTTTTGGAAAATTTAATTATATTGTGGTTAATATTGTGCTACTTGGATTGTTAACCTTGTTGTTTAAACTTGAATTTATAGAAATTCAATGGGTAGGCGCATTAGTGATTGGGTTGTTCTTTGCCTGCGCTATATTTATTGCTTACAGAAAATATAAAACAGTACGTAACATAGGTAGTTCTCCTGAAGGCAACAAAGTTGACTACACGAAAATCGAAAGAGCTAATTAAAATATTATGTTATTAAATAGGCGCGACGACTGTAATAAGCACTTTGGGTCAAATGTAAATTAACTCTGACAGCCCCTGTCAGCTGAGAAACACCGCTCATTGAAAAATGGGCGGTAGTAAACCGCGCAAATATTTTTTCTCCCATAAAACGATACCACTTTACTAGCATTATGCTTTCAAAACTGATGTCTCTTAACGGGACTAGTGGTTTTTGAAAAGGGATTTATTCCAACAATTAACTGCCATAATTGCTATTTAAGAATACAACCCAACTCTCAAAAGACCTGCCCACCCAAATCACTTAAAATTCCCCGTGATTTGTGTATTTTTAAGGGATTTGGGTATACAATGTGCGCCGCATTTAAAAGCGATATATAAAGAAAGCAAAATGTATTGCCCTCAGTAGGGCAGTTTATAATTATTTAAAGGAAAAAAATGACTCCTATTACTAAATCTTTTCAGTATGGTCAGCATACTGTTACTCTTGAAACTGGCGTAATTGCTCGCCAAGCTACAGCTGCCGTATTAGCAAGTATGGATGACACATCTGTATTGGTATCGGTTGTTGGTAAAAAAGATACTAAACCTGGGCAGGATTTCTTCCCGCTTACTGTTAACTACCAAGAGCGTACATACGCTGCTGGTAAAATCCCTGGCGGATTTTTTAAACGTGAAGGTCGTCCATCTGAATATGAAACGCTTACATCACGCTTGATTGACCGCCCAATTCGTCCTTTATTCCCAGACGGGTTTATGAACGAAGTTCAAATTATTGTCACTGTGGTTTCTGCAAACCCAGAAATCCCAACAGACATTATCTCTCTTATTGGTACTTCTGCTGCTTTAGCTGTTTCTGGTATGCCATTTAATGGGCCAGTTGGCGCAGCGCGAGTTGGCTATAAAGATGAGCAATACATTTTAAATACACGTACTTCTGAGTTAGAAGACAGCCAACTTGATTTAGTGGTTGCTGGTACTGAAGGTGCGGTATTAATGGTTGAGTCTGAAGCTGACATTCTTTCTGAAGAAGTGATGCTTGGAGCTGTTATGTATGGCCATGAGCAAATGCAAACAGTTGTAAATGCTGTGAATGAATTCGCAGCTGAAGTGAATACTCCTAAGTGGGATTGGCAACCAGAAGCTGAAAATACTGAGCTTAAAGATAAAATCAAAGCATTGGCTGAAGCTGGAATTACTGAAGCTTACCAAATCTCTGACAAGATGGAGCGTAAAGACGCCATCACTGCTTTGACTAACAAAACAGTTGAAGAGTTAGTTGCTGCTGATGAAAATCAAGATGCTAAAGAAGTATCTGAATTAGTACATGAATTAGAAAGTGACGTTGTTCGTTCACGTATTCTTGCTGGTCAGCCTCGTATCGATGGCCGTGATCCTGCGATGATCCGTGCGCTTGATGTGGCTACTGGTTTGTTACCTCGTACTCACGGTTCTGCTTTGTTCACTCGTGGTGAAACTCAAGCAATCGTTGCTGCTACTCTAGGTACAGAGCGTGATGCACAAATGATTGATGGCTTAAACGGTAAAGTAGATAGCCGTTTCATGCTGCATTATAACTTCCCTCCATACTGCGTGGGTGAAACTGGTTTTGTTGGGTCTCCTAAGCGTCGTGAAATTGGTCACGGTCGTCTAGCTAAGCGTGGTATTCAAGCGGTCATGCCGTCTGAAAAAGACTTCCCTTATGTTGTACGTGTTGTATCTGAAATCACTGAATCAAATGGTTCGTCTTCAATGGCTTCTGTTTGTGGTACATCTCTTGCGCTTATGGATGCTGGTGTTCCAATTAAAGCGTCTGTAGCAGGTATTGCTATGGGTCTTGTGAAAAATGACGAAAACTTCGTTGTTCTATCTGACATTCTAGGTGACGAAGATCACTTAGGTGACATGGACTTTAAAGTAGCCGGTACTACAGGTGGTATTACTGCTCTACAAATGGATATCAAAATTGAAGGTATCACTAAAGAAATCATGCAGGTAGCTCTTAAGCAAGCTAAAGAAGCTCGTTTGCATATTCTAGGCGTAATGGACCAAGCTATTTCTGGCCACCGCGAAGAAATGTCTGAATTCGCTCCGCGCATTTATACGTTGAAAGTAGATAAAGATAAAATTCGTGACGTAATTGGTAAAGGTGGTGCGATGATCCGTGCTATCACTGAAGAGTCTGATTGTAATATCGAAATTGAAGATGATGGAACAGTTAAGATTTTTGCAACTGAACGTGCTAAAGCTGAAATTGCAATTTCTAAGATTGAGCAAGTTACCGCTGAAGTTGAAGCCGGTAAGACATACTCTGGTAAAGTCACTCGTATCGTTGATTTTGGTGCCTTTGTAGAAATTTTACCAGGTAAAGAAGGCCTAGTTCATATTTCACAAATTGCTCATGAACGTGTTAATAAAGTATCTGACCATCTTGAAGAAGGTCAAATATTAGACGTTAAAGTGGTTGAAATTGACCGTCAAAATCGTGTTCGTTTAAGCATTAAAGATTTACTAGAAAAGCCAGTTGCTCCAGAAGCATCAGGTAACGAATAAGCAATTAGTTTTTAACTAATTTTAAAAGGAGCCGTAAGGCTCCTTTTTTGTATCTGCAATTAACGGATTGTCCCACCTGCTATTAATATCTAAATCGATAAAATAAAGTTACTTTTTAAAAAGGTTAGCTAGTAGCCATGAGTAATTCTCTAAGTTGTAAATAAAAAACCGAGATAAATTTATTGCTCGTTACACTCTTTAAGGTATTTCAAGCAACACCACAATATCCATGTAGATACTTTGGTCAGATTCAAAATGTGAGAAAGTAAATGCTTAATTAATTCTCAGTAATAGAGGGTTAAGTGCCACCTATTAATTCATGCAAAAGGAATATTCAGTGAAAACAATGTTAAAAACGACACTTAATTTGGGACTAATTTGTTTACCATTTATGTTACTTACACAGCAGAGTATTGCTCAAGATGATGTTCAGGACATATCAGCTGATGGTGGTGGCTTGGCTGTCATTGCAAAAGTCGGTACTTTGGGGCCAGGCCTAGAGTTAGATTATAGTTTCAATGAAAGTTGGAATATTCGTCTTCAAGCTAACGGCTATACCTATTCAGATACATTCGAAGAAGATGATATTGATTACAATGGTGAAATCGAACTATCTACCTATGGTGCATTGGTTGATTGGCGCCCATTCGATGGTGTTTTCCATATTACCGGTGGTGCATACATTAATGGCAATGAGCTACGAGGGGATGCTATTAGTTCTGGCAGCGAAATTTTTGAAATTGGAGATTTGGAATACCGCGGGAGTAGCACTGACCCACTGACTCTTGATACCGCTATCGTTTTAGGGGACGAAACAGCGGGGTACTTGGGGTTTGGCTGGGGGCAAAGTTATGAAGATGGCTTTATGTTTTCATTAGAAATAGGGGTGCTATTTTCTGGAGAGCCAGATGTTCAACTTGACGTTGCCGGTACCGCAGAAGTAGTAGGTTACCCAGGATATCAATTCGATGTAAATGGTACATCACCTGAAGCCATTGAGTTTCAAGCTAACGTTGCCGATGAAATTGTTAATTTAGAAGAAGATATTTCTGATTTCGAAATATACCCTGTTATAGCTTTAGGGATTGGTTACCGCTTTTAATAAATCAAAAGTGAGTATTTTAGGGCTGATTCTTTTATTACGTAGAAGGCCTGTCAGCCTTCAGTCTCCTACCCATAATACTCCCATCATTGTTATTTATACTTTTATATCTATGGATTTGTTTTGATTTGCTCTGGTGGGGATGTTGATAATAACCTTATTCATTTATCCTTTTTAACGGTTATCCATGCCTAAAATCAATGCCAACTCTCCTAACGTTATTCTATTCGATGTACAAGAAGGTGTGGCTGTAGTCTCCATTAATCGACCTGATGAGCTGAATACATTTACTACTGAAGTTATCAATGGCCTAACTAAGGCCTTTTCTTTAATTGCCAATGATGATGCTATAAAAGTCGCGGTGTTAACGGGAACCGGCCGAGCCTTTAGTGCTGGGTTAGATTTGAAAATGCTCAGTGCTGAAAGCGATGTGTTTCAACAGCATAATCAAGGGCAGCACACGGCATTCATTAAAGCCATTTCAGAATGCCCCAAGCCCGTTATAGGTGCTATAAATGGTGCGGCTGTGGCCGGTGGACTGGAGTTAGCATTATGTTGTGATTTTTTATATGCCTCAGATAAAGCGAGCTTTGCTGATACTCATGCCTTTGTTGGAGTAATACCAGGTTGGGGGTTATCACAAAAATTTCCTAGGTTGGTTGGGATTAATCGTGCTCGAGAATTAAGTTTTACTGGAAGGTTCTTTAGTGCTATTGAAGCCAAAGAGTGGGGCTTGATTAACGAAATTTACCCTAGAGATGAGTTGATGAATACGGTCTTAGATTTAGCATTAAAAATAACGGAAGCAGATATGCCTGCCTTAATGAAAATAAAGGCCTTGATGAATCAAGGTTGGAATATGAATTTAAAAAATGCTCTTGAGTATGAAACTCAAATATCTGTCCCATACAGTAAAGCCATAGACATGACTCAGATGGAACAAAGGTTAGAGATGTTGAAAAGTCGCACACGATAAGTCTTGTTTTTACAAATATAGAGTTTTTTTCTTAGATATAATCCCAAAGAGCAGCGTCAGTTACCATGCAACTCTTTGGGTGATAGGTGCCATAGCTCGCTATGCAATAATTTGTTGTAAGGTGTGAGTCTCTTTTGGTGCCACCATTTGTCCTTGGGTTATGGTGCTTTCTACACACAACATAGTGACATAGCTGTCATCTGCCATGTCTCCCATGCTTATAGATTTTTCCTGCCAAGGATTCCATACCACTATGCTATCGTGACCAGAAGATATCACGTCAGTTTTAAGCTGTTTGTCGATAATGGTTAATTTTTCTGGTTTATCAAAGTGTACTCTGTCAGTTTCTTCAGTAAATTGATAAGGCTGTGGAGTCTCGAAGCTCTTATAATTGCGAGTTTTATCTTCATAAGTACCTTTTAAGCCTAAAAGCTTACATTGCCTGATATCTTCAATTGTAAAGTAGCTATGTAGGGCGCAATTATAACTTAGAGGTTTCTCACCTAAATTAGTTGTCTTGAGTTGAATACTTAGCTGCTCGCCAATTTTAACTACTAAAGTGAGTTGTGCGTATGCATCGAATCCTTCTCCATTACTGGTTATAGGTTGTAACTCAATTGTGGTTCCTGATTCAGAATCTTCAGTAGCAATGACTTTCCAACTCTGTTGGCGAACATAACCATGGCTAGGTACGGTTTTATCTGAAGGGTGTTCACCAAACCATGGCCAGCAAATAGGTACACCTCCGCGGATGGCTTTTTGGCCATTGAATATCGCTTCTTTACTTACCCATAAACGCTCACGGTTATCTTTTTTAGGGCAGAAGCTTAATATATGCCCGCCAAACAATGCTATTTCAGCAGTAGCGAATGAATTGTCTATTTGCAGAGCTTGAATGTCGTCACGATTAATTAGTGATATTGAGTTTGCTAGTAACATAGAGGATCTCTGTTTATGGAAGTTAAGGATCATAAAAAAGGCGGTAAAGAACTATTTCTTTACCGCCTTTATAATACAAAATTCAACAATAGTAGATTACTTACTAATATGTGCCACTAAATCTAATACTTTATTTGAGTAGCCAATTTCGTTGTCGTACCAAGATACTAACTTCACGAATGTATCTGTTAATGCAATACCAGCTGTCGCATCAAAAACAGATGTGCGTACGTCACCAATGAAGTCTTGAGATACAACGGCATCTTCTGTGTAACCCATAACGCCTTTCATTTCGCCTTCAGACGCAGCTTTCATTGCGGCACAAATTTCTTCGTAGCTGGCTGGTTTAGCTAGGTTAACTGTTAAATCTACAACTGATACATCAGCTGTTGGTACGCGAAAAGCCATACCTGTAAGTTTACCGTTTAACTCAGGAATAACTTTACCTACAGCTTTTGCTGCACCTGTAGAAGAGGGGATAATGTTTTGAGAAGCACCACGACCACCACGCCAGTCTTTTGAAGAAGGACTATCTACCGTTTTTTGTGTTGCGGTTGTGGCATGAACCGTTGTCATTAAGCCGTCTACTATACCAAAGCTGTCATTTAGTACTTTAGCGAGTGGAGCTAAACAGTTGGTGGTACAAGATGCGTTTGATACTACGTCTTGCCCTGCATAGGAGTCTTGGTTAACACCCATTACAAACATAGGAGTCGCATCTTTAGAGGGAGCTGACATCACAACTTTTTTAGCGCCAGCTTCAATGTGTTTACGTGCAGTTTCATCGGTTAAGAACAAACCAGTAGACTCAACCACTACATCAGCGCTAATTGCATCCCATGCTAAATCAGCAGGATTGCGTTCAGCAGTTACACGAATAGTTTTTCCATTAACAATAAGTTGACCTTCTTTAACGTCAACGGTGCCGTTGAATTTGCCATGGGTAGAATCATACTTAAGCATATAAGCCATGTATTCTGCATCTAACAAATCATTAATACCTACTACTTCAATATCACTGCGTTCACAGGCGGCGCGAAATACGAATCGACCGATACGGCCAAAGCCATTGATACCTACTTTTATTGTCATGTCTAAAATCCTCTGCGAGTTAATTTAACTGCTTGCCTAAAAAAGCGGTTAATGAAGGGTGTAATAAACCCTACTGAAATATTATTACAAAATTATGGACTAAATAAGCATGTAAGGCAAAATATTCCCGCTAAAATGTTATTTAATTACATTATTTGTAACATAAAAATATTTGGTATTATTTGTGTACTATTACTAAGGGTAGCTCCTTTTTTAGACAATCTTTATAGGAATTAAAATTTAATGACGGCTTCATTGATTGAATATTTAGTTGAGTACCGAGGAATAGAGTCAAATTATAATGACGCGTGGGGCAAACCGACTACAATTGCCGATGCCACCAAAGAAAAATTGTTAAAAGTGATGGGGTATGATGTAGACGACTCAATCGCTCTACAGCAACAAGCTGAAGATGAAGCCAACCAATCTTGGTTATCGCCCTTAGGCCCAGTTCAAGTGATACGTAGTGGCAATGATTTTCATATAGCTGTTAGGTTACCTATTGAGTTGGTTGATGATGAGTATGAGGCAGTGGTTACGACTGAGCATGGCGCCACTTTGGGTTGTCGTTTTATTCCTATTGACGGACAACTTACAAATGTTGTTCATATTGAAGATATTGAATTTCAAGAATATGTGGTGAAAATAGACGTGTCTTTACCACTAGGTTATCACTCTCTATCTTTGCAAGCTGACAAGGATGAATTGGCTCGTATGAGCATTATAGTGGCGCCTCAGTCTTGTTATAAACCTCAGGCGATACTAGATGGTCAAAAAGTCTGGGGGCTGAGCGTTCAGTTATATTGTCTACGTAGTGAAAACAACTGGGGGATTGGTGATTTTAGTGATTTAGCCTTTCTCCTTGAAAGTGCCGCTAAACAAGGAGCTCAATTTGTAGGCTTGAACCCAATTCACGCATTATATCCTGCCCAACCAGACGTTTGCAGCCCATATGGGCCATCATCTCGCCGCTGGCTAAATTTTATCTATATTGATGTGACCACTATTGAAGGTTATGAGCAAAAAGTAGTACAAGACATAGTAAATACCCCTGAGTTTTTAGTGAAATTGAGCAAGTCTCGGGATGCTGAACTAGTCGATTATGAAACGGTAACAGGGTTGAAATTGATGGCCCTAGAAGCTGTATTTGAATATCAAAACACTCAATATCTTTCTAGAAACACTAAGACAAACAAAGCCTTCAAAACTTTTATTACTGGTGGTGGCGATAGTTTACTAACTATAGCTGTCTATGATGCCTTGCAAGAAAGCCTGGCAGCAAAAGGTAAGCCTTCATGGGGATGGCCGGTATTTCCTGAAGAGTTTTCTGATTTTGATAGGCCAGCGGTAAAAGCCTTTATTAAAAAACATAAAAAACGAATTAAGTTTTTTATGTGGCTGCAATGGCAGGCTGCTATGCAATTAGAGCAGGCAAACCAAGTTGCTATTAATAATAATATGAGTATCGGTTTATACCGTGACTTAGCCGTGGGAGTGAGTGAGGGGAGTGCAGAAATTTGGGGAAATAAAGACTTATATTGTGTGAATGCAAGTGTTGGCGCTCCTCCCGATGAATTAGGGCCTTTAGGGCAAACATGGGGACTACCGCCTATGGATCCTGAAAAACTTTATCAACAACAATATCAACCAATTATCGATTTATTTCGGGCTAACATGCATGCCACGGGAGCACTTCGTATTGATCATGTTATGGCATTATTACGTTTATGGTGGGTTTCAAAGGGGGATAATGCTACTGAAGGCGGATACGTGTATTATCCCGTGGATGACTTATTAGGCATTTTAGCTTTAGAAAGTCATAGAAATCAAAGTATGGTGATAGGTGAAGATTTAGGGACAGTGCCGCCAGAAATTAGAGAGAAATTGGCTGAGAATGGCGTGTATTCATATCGTGTATTCTTTTTCGAACAAGCTAAAGATGGTGGGTTTTATTCTCCTGCACATTATCCTGAACAATCTATGGCCACCCTAACAACCCATGATATGCCGACTTTAAAGGGGTATTGGAATTGTTACGACTTAGAGTTAGGTAAAGAGCTGGGGTTATATCCTAACTCAGCAGTATTAAATGAACTGTATAATAGTCGCCATAGGAATAAACAAGCTATTTTAAACACTTTGCATGGACATCATTCTGTTACTGAGGAAGTAGGGAATGATGTGAATTCTGTTGGTATGAGTAGAGCTTTAAATTTTGGTATGCAATTACATATGGCTGGTGGCTCAAGTGAGTTATTAAGTTTGCAACTTGAAGACTGGTTAGAAATGGACAAACCGGTGAATATTCCGGGGACATCTGATGAATATCCTAATTGGCGACGAAAATTGACTCAAGACCTGCAATGTATCTATAGTGATGAGGCATTAAATAGATTAGCCCTAGATTTAACAGAAATAAGAAAAAGAGTCTCAATTTGATTTAAATTTATCTGTGGTTTGACCCTAACGTTAAACCACACAACCAAGGCGAAAATATGCAGTTAGAAACCATACTGTCTCAAGCTAAATGTACCTTTCCTTTTTCTCACCTAGGTGCCGACTTTCAAAATTCGAATTCAAACTTTCTTATCACTACATGGCAGCCTCATGCAGAAAAGGTCGTTGCCATTGATTTAGGCACTGGCAAGGCTATAGGTGAACTTAAACAGACCCCTGATAGTTACTTATTTACTGGAGCATTTAAACTTGCTGAGTCCCCTAAAGCTTATGCGTTTTTGATCAGTAATGGCGAAGTTGATTATCAGGTTATCGATCCTTACCAGTTCAAAGAGCAAGCCTTTCATGCTGTGCATTATGTCGATCATTTACCAGAAAACATATATAACCAATTAGGGGCTCAATTAGTAGATTTAGATGTTGGGTTACCGACAACTATTCAAGCAACTCGATTTGCAGTGTTTGCTCCTAATGCGTCTGCAGTATCTTTAATTGGTGATTTTAATTATTGGGATGGCTCATGCCTGCCTATGCAAAAAACTGATTTTGGTTATTGGGTGCTTGTTGTCCCAGGTATTGCTGCTGGCGCTAAATATAAATATCAAATTAAAGATGCGCTTGGTAATGAACTACCTCACAAAGCAGATCCTGTTGGCTTTATGGCTGAGCAATATCCTTCACATGCCTCTGTCGTGTTCGATCATAAAAAATACAAATGGAAAGATGAAAAGTGGAAGAAGCGAGCTCATAAAGATAAATATCAACAGGCTATGAGTATTTATGAATTGCACCTTGGGTCTTGGAAAAGACCGGGCTCAGACTCTGAAAAACAGTTTTTAACTTACCGTGATTTGTCGACAGATTTAATCCCTTATATTAAGGATATGGGATATACCCACATAGAGCTTTTACCTGTATCTGAGTTTCCATTTGATGGTTCTTGGGGATATCAACCAGTAGGGCTGTTTTCTCCAACCAGCCGTTTTGGTGGGCCTGATGATTTCAAGTATTTTGTCGATCAATGTCACCAAAATGGAATTGGGGTAATAATCGACTGGGTTCCTGCTCATTTTCCTGAAGACGGTCATGGCCTTGCACGCTTTGATGGCACTCACGTTTATGAATATGAGGACCCTCGCAAAGGTTGGCACCCAGATTGGAACTCATGTATTTATGATTTTGGAAAAGAAACAGTACGACAATTTTTAGTAGCCAATGCTTTGTTTTGGATGGATAAATATCATATTGATGGCCTAAGAGTTGATGCTGTAGCGTCCATGTTGTACTTAGATTATTCTCGAGAGGATGGTGAATGGATACCCAATATAGATGGGGGGAACCATAATTATGAAGCAATAAGCTTATTACAGTGGATGAATAAAGCCGTATACGAAAAGTTTCCAGAGGGCATGACAATAGCAGAGGAGTCTACGTCTTTTCCAAAAGTATCTAGACCTGTTTTTGAAGGGGGCTTAGGGTTTGGTTTTAAATGGAATATGGGGTGGATGAATGATTCATTGCACTACATTTCAAAGGATCCCGCCTACAGACGCTATCACCATAATGAAATTACTTTTAGTATGGTATATGCCTTTGACGAAAGTTTTATTTTGCCTATTTCCCATGATGAAGTTGTACATGGAAAAGGTTCGTTACTTCGGAAAATGCCCGGAGATGAATGGCAACAAGCTGCCAATTTACGTGCTTACGCAGGTTTTATGTATGCACATCCCGGTAAAAAATTAAACTTCATGGGGAATGAAATAGGCCAAGCTGAAGAGTGGAACCATGACAGTTCAGTTAATTGGCATTTACTCGAGTTCGATAAGCACAAAGGGATCCAATCTTTATATCGTGATTTAAATAAACTATATGCCAAATATCCTGCACTACATGAATTGGATCATAACCATAAAGGATTTGAGTGGATTGAACATGGTAATGCAGACCAGAGTGTTCTTTCTGTGTTAAGAAAGTCTAATGATGCTAAACAGAAAATTTATTTTATCGTTAATTTCACCCCGGTACCCTATGAAAAGTTTAGGCTAGGGGTTCAAGATAAAGGTGAATACCAGCTACTCTTAAATTCAGATGACAACAAATACTGGGGCAGTGGTTATAAAGTTAACGAAAAATGTAAAAGTGACCTTGAAGCTTGGAACGGTCAACCTCACTCTATTTCTTTAAGCCTACCTCCATTGGCTAGTTTATTTATCTTATTTAAAGGTTAAATCATGTCTAACTATCAGATTTTGGCTGGTGCCCCTCATCCATTAGGAGCGACATTAAGTGGCTCTGGATGTAACTTTGCCGTGCATTGCCCAAACGCTGATGCAGTGGAACTGTGTTTATTTGACAGTATCACTGAAAAGCAAGTTGCTGCTATTAGTCTGCCCGCTAAAACGGGTAAAATTTGGCACGGTTTTATTGATGGTTTACAAGCAGGGCAACTTTACGGGTACCGTTTACAAGGTGACAACAATGCAAGTGTTGGTTTAGTCTTCGATAGTCAGAAATTATTAATTGACCCCTATGCTAAAGTCCTAAATAGAGCACTAGTTTGGGATGCTAAAAAGTACCAAGGAGACAGCCAAGAAATGGTCTCTAAGGCTGTGGTTACTGAAGCTTCTGGTAATTTAGATGCGCCCAGCAAGCCAAATGTTCCTCTTGATCAAACTATATTATATGAAGCCCACGTCAAAGGTTTAACACAGCTTCACCCTGATGTACCCGATAAATATAAAGGTAAATTTTTAGGCGTTTGTCAGCCAGCTATTATTGAACATTTAAAGTCTTTAGGAGTAACTGCTGTTCAGTTGATGCCAGTCTTTGCATTTATGCCAGAACCTTTTATTACCAATAAAGGTTTGACGAATTATTGGGGATATAACCCAGTTAATTACTTTTGCCCTGATCCTAGATACGTTATTAACGATGCCATTGGTGAGTTTAAAACCATGGTTCATACTCTGCACCAAGCAGGAATTGAAGTGATACTTGATGTGGTGTTCAATCATACTGCTGAAGGTGGGATTGAAGGGCCTACCCTATCGTTTAAAGGGTTTGATAATATTTCATGCTACTTATTTGAGCGTAATGATTATGGCGCTATTGATTACCAAAAATATGTAAATAATTCTGGTTGTGGCAATAGCGTCAATACTGCATTTCCGTATGTATTAAAAATGGTAATGGACTCTTTACGTTATTGGTTTTCTGACATGGGAGTGGATGGTTTTCGGTTTGATTTAGCCGCAAGCTTGGGGCGTGACCC
The DNA here is from genome assembly GCF_039942875.1 of Paraglaciecola sp. GTDB lineage: Bacteria > Pseudomonadota > Gammaproteobacteria > Enterobacterales > Alteromonadaceae > Paraglaciecola. Next base: position 58,243 of record NZ_JBDVBQ010000013.1, on the reverse strand, counting down.
TTATGAATTTTCAAGTTTAGCTGGATTTTTTAGAACAATAAGACAAGACCCAACTCTGATTGGGTGTAAGTTAATTGCTGAACCATGGGATATTGGTTACGGTGGATATAGATTAGGTCAATTTCCTTCTAATTGGCTAGAGTGCAATGATAAATATCGAGACACAGTAAGAGCATTTTGGAGAGGAGATAAAGGTCACACAAGTGATTTTGCTACCAGATTGTTTGGATCCAGAGATGTCTTCCCAAAAGAGAACCGCTCAATATTAACCTCGGTTAATAACGTTACCTACCATGACGGTTTTACATTGCAAGATTTGGTGAGTTATGCAGAAAGGCATAATGAAGCTAATTTAGAGCAAAATCGGGATGGGCATGGTCATAATTTATCTGCTAACTATGGTGTTGAAGGCCCTACGTCAGACAGTCAAGTCATACAATTAAGAGAGCGCCAAAAACGTAACTTATTTGCAACTTTAATGCTGTCTCAAGGCACACCTCATGTGTTGGGGGGGGACGAATTGAGCCGCACCCAAAATGGTAACAATAATGCTTATTGTCAAGATAATGAAATTAATTGGATACATTGGGATATTGATACCACTCAACAAAAGTTCTTGAGATTTTGTCAAGCCGTCATTGCTTTACGCAAAAGTAGTTCAATTCTAAGTAACCTTAACTTTAAAGATGACCATTACTCCACTGGTTGCAATGTTGAAGAGATTCATTGGTATCGCCCAGATGGAGAAAGAAAATTAGATGGGGATTGGCAAGATTATAACAATCAAGCATTTGCTGTTGAGCTTAAAGGTCCTGATAATGAATATCATGAACATTGGTTATTAGTGTTTAATACCAGTGAGCACGATGTACGCTTCCATTTGCCTGAACTTTATAAAGAGGCGGCGTGGAAGATAATGCTTGATACTCGTTATGATGACTGGGATAAGCAACCTGATGTTAAAATTAAGCATTTGTACCTGCAGGGATCACAAAGTATTTCAGTATTTAAATGTTCCAATTCAACTAACTAATAAACAGTTTTATATTAAAGATTTAGAAGGATTAACAATGAAGCTTACCGATGCTCAATGGCAAGAAAAGTTGTCAAATGAAGAGTTTAGAGTGTGCAGGCAGAAAGGGACAGAGCGCCCATTTACCGGTGAGTTATTAGATTTAAAAGCGAGTGGTGATTTTTGTTGTACCTGTTGCGGGCAAAGGCTTTTCCACTCAAGTGATAAGTTTGACTCCGGTTGTGGCTGGCCGTCATTTTCGTCACAAAGCTCAGATGGTAACGTCAATTACTTACCAGATAACTCTTTAGGAATGCAAAGAATAGAAATTTTATGTAAACATTGTGATGCACATTTAGGGCATGTATTTGAAGATGGGCCTGCCCCAACAGGTAAGCGTTATTGTGTTAACTCGGTATCTTTGAAATTTTCTAAAAATACTAATGACAAAGTTTAATTAACACTGTCTTGTTTAAGTTCCTTTTCTAAGACTTTAGTCTTAAATTCAATTTTTTTTAATGAAAGTTAATTTCATGATTTTATTGTGTAAAAAGTGTTTTTACACATTTAAATCAACATTTTCGTACTTTTTTGTTTTAGTTTGTTAATTAACTCTTTTTGCCCTAAAAAATGGTGAAAACTTACCTAAAAATTGATGCTTTTCGTCGTTTCTATGACTAAGTCGTAATTTTTCAACAATTTGGTTGTGCGCCATTCCTTCTTTAGAATGCGCCAGAATCTTTTTAAACCATATTGGGATGAGCATTATGAATCAGCAATTAGAGCAGGAATTAATTGGCAGTTGGCAAGAAAGACAAGAGTATGCTGAGCAAATGCAACCTATCTTGGGTAAGTTGTATCGAAATAGGGCGATTGAAATTTTTGTTTATGGTCGGCCTTTGTTGGGCGCTAGCGCTATAGAAGTTATCAAAGCTCATCGCTCCGTTAGGTTAAAAGAAGAAAATAAACTTAGGTTGCGAGAAAGCTGGCCGCTATTAGAAGCTCTAAACAAAATGCCACTGGCGCCAGCGAAAATAGACATTGGTAAATTAGCTTATGCTTATCAATACAACCCTGCTTTTAAAAACATCACAATTGATGCTTACTTGAATGAACAGCTAAAAACCATTATCAATTTGAAAGATGAGCAACCAGCTCAAGATGTCGTACTTTATGGTTTTGGTCGTATTGGTAGGCTTTTAGCTCGGTTATTAATCGAAAGGCAAGGTACCAATAACAAATTACGTTTGAAAGCCATAGTTGTAAGAGGGGGCCGAGAGGGTGACCTTGAGAAACGCGCCAGTTTATTAAGGCGAGATTCTGTTCACGGTCCATTCAATGGCAGTATTACCATTGATAAAGATAAAAATGCGATTAAAGCTAACGGATCATATATTCAAGTAATATATGCCAATGGCCCTCAAGAAGTCGACTATACACAGTATGGCATTAAAGACGCGATAGTGGTTGATAATACTGGTATGTGGCGAGACGAAGAGGGGTTAGGACAGCATTTGAAGTCAAAGGGGGCTAAAAAAGTTTTGTTAACAGCGCCCGGTAAAGGAGACATTAAAAACATTGTTTATGGTGTTAATGACACAGATATTTCGGAAGATGATGTAATACTATCTGCCGCGAGCTGCACTACTAACGCTATTACGCCAGTACTCAAGGCGCTAGATGAAGAGTATGGCATTGATAGTGGTCATGTTGAGACAGTACACTCGTTCACCAACGATCAAAACCTGATTGATAATTTCCACAAAGGAGATAGGCGTGGTCGTAGTGCACCATTAAATATGGTGATTACAGAGACAGGAGCGGCGAAAGCAGTCGCCAAGGCCTATCCAATTCTTGCGGGTAAATTAACGGGGAGTGCGATTAGGGTTCCTACTCCAAACGTTTCCTTAGCGATACTCAATTTACATATGAGCACAGAGACATCCAAAGAAATGCTTAATGAATATATGCGGGATATCTCATTGTTTTCTCCTTTACAACACCAGATCGACTATACTGCCTCAAAGGAAATTGTATCAACAGATTTGGTAGGAACTCGTGCTCCTTCGGTTGTCGATTCTCAGGCTACTATTGTGGCAGGAAATAGAGCGACGTTGTATGTTTGGTATGACAATGAGTTTGGTTATAGTTGTCAAGTTATGAAGGTTGTTCAACATATGGCCAATTTGTTTTATCCAACTCTACCTCTTTCGCTGCCAAGTTAATCAATACGGGTTGTTTTTATCTTGATTAAAGGACTCTAGTAGTCCTTTTTTTATGACTGTGATAAATTACTTTGGTCAAAAGTTCATGGGAATAAAAAGTGAGAATTAGTAGTAATTTTGATAGTGGTAATATTCAAGTTATCAGCGCAACGTCACCTCAAGATATCCAACTTAGTATTTGTAAAGATAATCAATCCGAATTTTATCAGTGGTTCCATTTCAAATTAGACACAACAGCTTTTGTTTCTCATGCCATTACAATTAAAAATTTAGCAAAGTCAGCTTATCCCGATGGCTGGCAAAATTATCAAGCGGTTGCGTCTTATGATCGCCAAGAGTGGTTTAGGGTAGAAAGTGAGTTTGATGGTGATAATCTTGTCATTCAACATACGCCAGAATTTCCACAAGTGTATTACGCCTATTTTGCCCCCTATAGTTACGAGCGCCATCTTGACTTATTAGCTTGGGCCCAACAGTCTGAACAGTGTAAACCATACCATTTAGGTGAGACGTTAGATGGCCGAGATATGTCTCTACTTATTATCGGTGAGCCAGCCGAGGGTAAAAAATCTATTTGGGTGACGGCACGACAGCACCCCGGTGAAACCATGGCAGAATGGTTAGTAGAGGGGTTTTTACATCGCCTTTTAGATGAATATGATGGGTTAGCTAAGTGGTTATTAGATAAAGCCGTTTTTTATGTGGTGCCGAATATGAATCCTGATGGCTCTGCCCGGGGTCACTTAAGAACAAACGCCAAAGGGGTGAACCTAAACCGTGAATGGCAAACTCCATCGATAGAAAATAGCCCCGAAGTCTATTTTGTCAAACAAAAAATGCAGGAAGTAGGTGTCGACATGTTTTTAGATGTGCATGGCGATGAAGCGTTACCCTACAATTTTATGGCAGGGTGTGAAGGAAATCCCAATTATAATGAAAGATTACAAGGGTTAGAGAGCTCTTTTAAACAAGCATTGTTAACCGCTACGCCAGAGTTTCAAGATACCTATGGCTATGAAAAAGATAAGCCCGGAGAAAGTAATTTGACGGTAGCAGCTAATGCTATTGGTCATGAATTTGACTGCTTGTCTTACACTTTGGAGATGCCATTTAAAGATAACATTGAGCTACCTGACGCAGTGTACGGATGGTCGCCAATACGTTGTAAGCAACTTGGTGAGGATGTCATGGTTGCGATGCGCTCCATAGTTGATATGCTGCGCTAAGTACAGAAACTAAAATTATAAAAAATATATAACTATAAAAATTAATAAAGGGGAAAAACGTTGGAAGCATTTCATAATATATTGAAATCTATGGATGGCATGTTAGGGGGAGCTTGGTGGTTTCCATATGTGTTGTTAGGTACCGGTCTATTTTTTACTATTTACCTTAAATTTCCACAAGTTAGGTACTTTAAACATGCATGGAAAGTGGTAACTGGAAAATATGATAAAGCTAATTCCCCAGGGGATACCAGTCATTTTAGGGCATTAACTACCGCCTTATCCGGGACGGTTGGAACCGGTAATATTGGCGGCGTGGCTTTTGCTTTATTTTTAGGTGGCCCAGCTGCATTATTTTGGATGTGGGCAACTGCATTCTTCGGAATGACCACTAAGTTTGTGGAAGTGACCTTATCTCACAAATATCGAGATAAAACCCCAGACGGTTCAATGGCTGGTGGTCCAATGTATTACATGGATAAACGTCTTAATATGAAATGGTTAGCTATTGCTTTTGCAATTGCCACGGTAATCAGTTCATTTGGTACAGGAAACTTACCCCAAAGTAATGGTATAGCGACCAGTATTGAGTCGACATTCGGTTTCGACCCATTAATGGTAGGGAGCATATTAGGTATTTTATTAGCGCTAGTTATCCTAGGTGGTATCACACGTATAGCAGCGGTTACCTCGAAAATTGTTCCTCTGATGGCCTTAATTTATGTTGTTGGTGCATTTGCGGTAATTTTTGCAAACCTAGAAAACGTGGGCCCTGCCTTTGTTTCTGTTTTTTCGGATGTATTTACAGGTTCTGCGGCAACTGGCGGTTTTTTGGGGGCCACTATAGCTTACGCCTTTAACCGGGGCGTAAACAGAGGATTGTTCTCAAATGAAGCTGGCCAAGGTTCTGCGCCAATTGCCCATGCTGCAGCAAAAACTGATGAACCCGTATCTGAAGGTATGGTATCCATTCTTGAGCCATTCATTGACACCATCATTATTTGTACGATAACAGGGTTAGTAATTCTTTCTTCAGGAGTATGGAAAGAAAAGCATATGAACACCTTTGATCGTTCTGATATGCATATTCTTGCTGGCACTTACGTCGAATCGGATGCCGCAGATAAAGAGACTTTATTTGCTTATATTAACGACTTAGATGGACACGGTGTTACTGATTACACTGGAGATATACAAGTAGTAAATGGTAAAGCAGTAAATGCTGGGTTTACTATTATTAATGCTAGATCATTTGCTGAAAACGTCACTTTCTCAATAGGTGAACCTGTTGATAATTACACTGGTACGCTTCAAGTGATTGACGGTAATCTAGTTAAAGATTCCATTATTGTTACTGGCGAGTCTTTAATTCACTCAGCTAGTTTAACTGCCCTTGCATTTACTAAAGGCTTTTTCGGTGAATCAGGTAAATATATCGTCTCTATCGGTTTATTGCTTTTCGCATTTTCAACCGCCATTGCGTGGTCATATTATGGTGATAGAGCGATGACTTATTTATTGGGCCCTCGCTCAGTAATGCCATATAGAGTTGTTTATGTCGCTGGTTTTGTTTGGGCTGCGGTATCAGATACCACACTCGTTTGGACTTTATCAGCAGTGGCTATAGTTGTGATGACCTTGCCTAACTTGTTTGGTATTTTCTTACTACGCAAAGAGATGAAAGATTCCGTTGCTGAGTATTGGGAAAGGTTTAATAAAGAGAATAAATAAAGTTTTTAATTAACCGATTAAAAAGGCGCGGCTATAAGCCGCGCTTTTCAGTGTAGTAGGAGTGTAAAATGGCATTAATAGATTGCCCTAGTTGTGGTAAAAGAATTTCTGATAAGGCACAAAGTTGTCAACATTGTAATTTTACATTAGGTGAAGCGACTTCAGAAGATATTGCTCGTAAGCAAAACCTTAATAAATACCTAAAAGGTCAACGTATACAAACTCAGTCTATGGTGGCTATGTTATTGTTTGTTGCAGGTTTTGGGTTTATGTACTGGGGTGGGGCTATTCCTGGTGAGCTACAGCATACCGTCGCCATAGGTGTAACAATCATTGGATTTGTTTGGTACATAGTGAACAGAGTACGTTTAGTTTTCCTTAAAAGGTCTGATTAATATGGACAGTGCAATGCTATTGCAAAATATGTCTGAGCAGGTATATCAAAAGTTGCTACAGAGTGTAGAAACTGGCAAGTGGTTAGATGGTTCACCATTGACTGAGCAGCAAAAAGAAATAAGCATGCAGGCGGTAATGATGTATCAGGCTAAAGTCTTGAAGTCAGAGCAACATATGACAGTGGGTGCAGATGGTGAGATTGTCCACAAAAGTCGCGAGACGTTTAAGCAAGAATTTAATCAAAAGGCTGAGAAAGGCCAAACAATAGCACGGTTTAAACAGGATGATATTTAAGAATTTATTTCGGGCTAAATATTTGAGCCCAGACCCACAAGTAAGAATTAAAGCTATTGAAACTCTTGATAATCAAGTATCGGAACAAAAATCTGTTTTACATGAATTAGCATTTAACGATGCAGATTCAAAAGTCAGTTTAGCTGCATTATATAAGCTAGATAGTTTTGTTTTATGGTACAAAATGTCTGAAATAGCTAAAGATGAACTAGTGAAGCGTAAATCTGTAAAATTAGTAGAAAGCGTTTTATTGTCGGAGTCAGATACTACTTTAACGAGTAGTGAAAGACGTAAATTTATATTGGAATTAAAAGACAATAGCTTGCTAGAAAAGTTACTTGCTCAAGCATGGGTACAGAAAGATGCTGAGTTATCTATGAGAATACTCAGAAAAATTGATAAGCCTTTGTTTAGAGATAAAATTCTTGTTACTACCTTTAACGAGGCATTACAGCTTACTATTTTAGATTCTCTAAAGGATGCCCCTAGCAATCGTAAGTTACTTAATAAGTTTATAAAAAGGTCACCTCCAGTAGCGGCGCAAAACAAAGCTGAAGAATTACTATCTTTATGGTTTAAAGTTGAGAAAATTCCCCTGGAACTAGAACAGCAGATGAAGATGTTGCTCTCTAGGTTATTAACATTAAAAGACCACCAAGATTTAGAATACATAGAAAAACTGCGGACAGATCTTGATTTCGAATATCATAAATTAAGCGAAAGCTTTAACTATTTAGACGAGGTTAGGCGTACTGAAATACAACAAAAGTATCTAGACATTAGCAGCAAGGTAAACCGAAATATTGAGCTTTTAAAGCCAGTTTGGATTGCTCAGCAGGTTAAGTTAGTACGGGATAACTCAATCGATACCGTTAGTCAAAATATAGAAGGTTATTTAGGTGAGGTTCACACACAATTAGATTCTAGAATAGCCGAGTTGACCACAGAAGAAGTGGATGGCTTTAAATTTAAGCTAATACAACTTGGTAAAGAGCTCATTCAACTTATTGGAGACGTTCCTGTTTCCGAAATAAAACAGCATCAATGCCTTGAGCAGCTCAACAATAAAGTGAATCAAAGTGTTCATACTTTGGCTAATTTCTCTGGCTTACAGGAGGCGGTGCTTGCAGCCCAGCACTTAGTAGAGAAACTAGAAGCTCAACCATTGCCTAGCGGCCCAAATGACCTTGATGGGGCTCAAGCTTTTCTCGATGATTTAAACAAAAATTGGCGTTCCGTTATTGGCCAGTGCGCTAATTTTCTACCTCAAGAGCTATACGAACGTTGGAATAAGCAAACCAAAGTATGGAAAAAAGCAGTTTCCGAACATAGAAAAGAGCTTAATGCTGAGCTTAACCGCTGTAGAAATAAACTTAAAGCTGTGGATAGTTTAGTACATCAAGGTAAATTTAAAGCTGCCATGGGACTATATCAGAAAGTACACGTTTGGTTTGATAATCTAAATGAAAAGCAGCAAGCACAATTACAAAAGGCTTTTTCTAACGTCCAGCAACAAATTGAAAACTTAAAGGACTGGCAAGATTATATCTCTGCGCCACGTAAACCCGCTTTATTAGACGAAGCAGAAAGTTTAATTGCTAAACCATTACCTATTGAAGCTCAGTCTAAAGCGATAAAAGTGTTACGAAGCCAATGGAATAGTTTAGGTAAAACAGGTACAGAATCAGACCAAGTTCTCAATAATGCCTTTGATGTTGCGATTGAAGCAGCTTTTGCCCCATGCAGAGAGCATTATGAACAGCAACAGAAATTACGAGCGTCAAATTTACAATTCAAAACGCAACTACTCGAAGCAATCCAACTGTTGTCTAATGCTGACATTCCTATTATGGAGCTGGCTAAACAATTAAGGCTACTTCAACAAAAGTGGAGAAGTAGTGGAGGAGTTGACTTCAAATTACGAAATGAACTCAATGAGGAATTTCAGGCACTAGTCGAACCCCTTAAACAAAAGATCAATAAGTTTTATAACGATAATGCTTTGCAAAAGCAAAGATTGTTGGACCAAGCTAGGTTGTTGATTAAACTTGAACCCATTTCAGAAGCTATTGAAGAAGCTAAAAGCTTACAACAAAGATGGAAAAGCATAGAACATGCTGGAAGAAAAGCTGAGGCTGATTTATGGCAGGCATTTAGACAGGCTAACGATAACCTATTTGCTAAAAGAGCTGAATTAAATCAACAGCATAAGCTTGAAGTTAAACAACAAATTGAAGAAATAAAGCTAAAAGTAAATACGCTTAAGTCAAACCTAAATAAGGCCAAAAACAAAAGTGAATTAAAGCAAGCTTTACAAGATACTCCTGCAGTTCAAGACTTGCTTAAATCCATACCAAACAATACCCGTAAAGAGTTAGAGCATGAGATTAATTGTGTATTTGAGCAACAAAAGCGACAATTATCTGAGCTATCTAAAAATGAAAAATCTAAAGAGTATATTCAGTTATTTGAGACGTTACGCCATTGGGAGCAAGGAGCCAATAGACCTGACGTTACTGATCTTCGAAAACATTGGCAATCAGGGTTTACTAAAGCGCCAGCTCTAACTAATCGGGATGAAATCACTTTGAAAATGGAGGTGATCGCTGATAAGCCTTCGCCGCTTTCCGAACAAAATAAACGGAAACAGGTGCAAATGGAATTAATGGCCCATAAACTTCAGTCAGGAAATAGCTTGGAATTAAATACCCTATTGTTAGATTGGATTAAGGGTGGGGAATTAAGTGAAACAGATAAGCCATTGCTTGAGCGAGTTGAAAGAGTGTTTGTATCTTAATGAGTACTCTAATCAGACTAAATAAATTTATTAGCGACTCGGGACATTGCTCACGCAGAGAAGCAGATAAGTTAATCGAACAAAGGCGAGTAAGAATAAACGGAGCAATACCAGAGCTTGGGACTAAAGTTGCCGAGGGAGACAAAGTTACTGTTGACGGTAACACTATTAGTGCCAGTGCTAGTGATAAAACAGATCGTATTTATATTGCATATAATAAACCTGTTGGAGTGACATGTACTACTGAGCGCCACGTAAAAGATAACATTATTGATGCTATTGGCCATAAAGAGAGGATCTTTCCAGTTGGACGCTTAGATAAACCGTCTGAGGGACTTATTTTTTTGACCAGTGATGGGGATATAGTAAACAAAATCCTAAGGGCCGAAAATGCCCATGACAAAGAGTACGTGGTAACTGTAAATCGCCCCCTTACTGATAGTTTTATAGATAAAATGTCTCAAGGTGTACCCATTCTAAATACTGTGACTAAACCTTGTAAGGTTACGATGCAAAGTAAAATGGTATTCAGAATAATATTAACTCAGGGATTAAACCGTCAAATTCGTCGTATGTGCGAGTATCTAGGGTATGAAGTGACAAAACTTAAACGTAGTCGCATTATGTCGGTAAGATTAGCAGGGTTAAAGCCTGGGCAATGGCGAGATCTGACTCAAGATGAAATGGCGGACATTAATAATGCTGTTTTAGGCTCTACTAAAACAGCAATTTAAGTTGTTAGAGTATCTCAGGTTCTGGATTTAGACTTTTTAACAGGAGCCGCAGACTGTCTATTTGTATGTCGGTTAGGTGTTGTTTTTGCGCAAACATATTTGCTATGTGGATTGCGTCTTGTAGCACATCTTGATTTAAATCAGGAGAAAACCCCATTGACCAGTTACCAAATTCTTGGTTAATAGTAGGCTGTTTATATATGCACCTAATATTACAATGCCTTGAATCACCACTAATCTTTGTGAAAGTAGACTCTACGTCCTTTTGATTGCCTTCAAGGACTTGAATGAAGTGTTCAGATAAGTCCAGTAAAATTCCAGTTACATTGAGCAAGTCGTTGTTTAGCCTAGCACTGTAAAGAATACGTGGTATGTCTTCAAGTTCAAAATTTTGAGTTTTTTCACTAATGTATATTAGTTGATACATGAAGCGCTCACAGCAATCATTGTTTAAAAAAGTAGATCATTTATTCGAATTCAAACTCTAATATCAATCTAACTTAAATGATAGTTATAACTTAATAACACGAGAACAATTGTCGAATAACAGGCTGATATTGGCAGCCCAAATTTAATAAAGTGCTTAAATTTATAGTTACTAGCACTAAACACTAATAGGTTTGTTTGATATCCGTAGGGAGAAATAAAGCTAGCGCTAGCGGCAAAGGCAACGGCTAAAGCAAAAGGCATCAGTGGTACCCCTAAGGCTTCAACTAATCCATAGGCTAAAGGGAACATAAGCGCTGCAGCAGCATTATTAGTCACCAATTCAGTTAGGATTAGAGTTAGTAAATAAACGCCCACTAATGCCCATACAGGACTCACTGATAATGCCCAAGGACCCACTAAATCCATTAAAGTAGTTATGACACCTGATTTTTCCAATGCGGTAGCAAGACTTAGGGCTCCTATGATAACGACTATTAGATTTAACGGAATATTACGCTTTATTTCATTGCTTGATGTGACACGGCCAACAACTAAGGTTGATATGAAAAATAGTAGACCTGTCGCCAAGTTCAAAACAGAAGTTGCTGCTAGAGCAACCGTAATTAAAAAACCACCTAAGGTGACCCATTCCTGACGCTTTGTTAGTTTTGTTGGGACCTTTTTTTCAGACAGAATAAAGAAGTTTTTAGTTAAATTATGCCTTTGCATAAAATCAGGGCCTGTTGCCAACAGTAAAAAATCTCCAGCTTGAAGCTTAATTTCCCCAAGCTTTCCTGACAGTGTTTCTCCATCTCGCCTAATTGCCACTACTGCTGCATCAAACAGCGCTCTAAATCCAAGAGCTTTAATGGTTTGCCCAATGATTTGAGCTCGATTAGAAATAATGACTTCGGTAAGGTTGTCTCTCAATAAGCCATCGGATTCAGCAAAAAGTTTTAAACCTTTTATATGACTTAAGTTATCAACTTTTTGTATATTTCCAGAAAATATTAATTTGTCACCTGCATCAATGACTAAGTCGGGATTGACTGGAGATATGAGTTTTCCATTTCGTACAACTTCAATCAAAAAAAGTTCTGGCAAATTTCTTAAATGGTTTTCTTCAACTGTTTTTCCTACTAATTCTGAATCTGTATTAACATCAGCTTCTATAGAGTAGCTATTGTACTTGGAGTTTTTATTACTAATTTCTGGTAAAAATGGTGTTAGAAGAAACATTAATAAACCACAACTCAACCCTGCAACCAAACCGTATACAGTAAAGTCCCAAAATGCAAAACCGGGGTGACCGTGCTCTATCAAAAAACTATCTACTATTAGGTTTGTTGACGTACCTATGAGAGTAACGGTCCCTCCTAAAATGGCTGAATAGGATAGGGGGATAAGTAAACGTGACGCATGATGATATTGATTTTGTTTAACTGGGCCAATCAAACTTGCCACAATAGCAGTATTATTAAGTAGTGCTGATGAAGTGAAAGTTAAGCCAAATAATCGCCAAAAACTGCCGTTGAAGCTAGCTGTTACTAATGTTCGACCAAGTCGCTTTATGAGGGAGGTTTTATCTACAGCTGAACTGACTAGCAACAGCAGTATTAAAGTAATTAAACCTTGGTTAGTAAGGTTATGAATTACATCTCTTATTACTAGTTGCTGACTAGCAATAAGAGCCAATAACGATGCCGCAAAGATAAGGGATGGGCGCGCGTTAGTGGTAACGAGCGCCAATATAGTACCGGCAAAAATAGCTAATACCAGATACTGGTTAATATCCATATTGTCTTATCTTGCTTGTTTAGAGTTTACTGATATCAGTAGAATTCCAGTGCGGAAAGTGCTTTCTGACTAGTTGGTTAAATTCTAATTCAAACTCAGAAAATTGACTTTCATTAGCTTCTTCTGCCGCATCTATAATCATACCTGCGCCTACAGTACCATTGGTTAGTCTATCAATAATGATAAATGCGCCGGTGGCTCGATTGCGGGTATATGGGTCACACGCAACAGGTTGTGTAAGTTTTATAGTTCCTACCGCAATTTCGTTTAAAGCAAGCCTAACGGTATCCTTATGTTCCATAGAGTTGACGTCAATTTGATATTCAACATTAGTCACACTACCCGGTACGAATTTAGTCGCAAACTTAAAGCCATATTGCTTATTAGGCATCATTGGCTCTTCGTCCATCCATACTAAATTGGTGCGGTAGGTATTACTGTGCAATGGCAGATTATCGCTTTTTACAATCATGTCGCCACGTGAAATGTCTATTTCATCTTCAAGGGTAATCGTGGTTGTAAGCGGTGCATAAGCGACTTCTTGTTCACCTTCAAAATTAACAAGTGCTTTAACTTTTGATGTTTTACCAGAAGGAAGAGCTGTTATTTCATCCCCTGGTTTTATCTGGCCTGATACAACTGTACCTGCAAACCCACGGAAGTTTAAATTTGGACGGTTCACGTATTGTACAGGGAAACGGAAGTCATCTGCATTAATGTCATCATTAATTTCAATATTTTCCAGCATGGTCATCAAGGTTTCACCCTCATACCAAGGTGTATTTTCACTTGGGTTTACTACGTTATCGCCATCTAATGCAGATAATGGAATAAACTGAATATCAGGTATATCCAACTCTTCAGCAAATATCAGATAATCTTTCTTGATGTCTTCATACACAGTTTCACTGTAATCTTTTAGATCCATTTTATTGACAGCAACGATGACATGCTTGATACCAAGTAGAGATGCTAAAAACGAGTGACGACGGGTTTGAGTTTTTACACCACCACGGGCATCAATTAATATTATAGCTACATCACAAGTTGATGCGCCCGTAACCATGTTCCGTGTGTATTGTTCATGTCCTGGGGTATCTGCAATGATGAATTTACGTTTATCTGTAGAGAAATAACGATAGGCAACATCTATAGTGATACCTTGCTCACGCTCTGACTGCAATCCATCAACTAAAAGCGCTAAATCAACCTTTTCGCCAGTTGTACCAACTTTTTTACTGTCTTTGGTTATGGCGGCTAATTGGTCTTCAAAGATCATTTTTGAGTCATGCAGTAAACGACCAATTAAGGTGCTCTTACCATCGTCAACACTACCGCAGGTCAAAAAGCGTAGCATGTCTTTCTTTTCGTGTTGTTCAAGATATCCCAAGATATCTGATTGTAATAAAGTATTTTCGCTATTCATAATTAGCAACTCACTAAGAAATAAGGGTTTAAAACGGAATCTTTTTGATTGTACTTAAGAGGGGCTGCATCAGCTTTTAAGGCATCGGCTGAGTCTTCAATAATTGTGACTTTACCACCTGCAGCTTCAACTACAGCTTGTGCAGCACCAGTATCCCACTCAGAAGTTGGGCCTAAGCGAGGATATAAATGCGCAGCACCTTCGGCAACTAAGCAAAGCTTTAATGAGCTGCCCATTGCAACTAGCTCAGTCTCACCATCTAAAGAGTCAAGCAATGCTTTGATTTCTGGACTTTGATGAGAACGACTACCTACAATTTTCCAAGTTTCACCAGTGGCTCTAACACTAGGAGTAATTGGAGCTTGTACACCAGAAGTGATTTTGTAGGCTCCTTTACCTGCAACTCCTACGTAGGTCTGTTCTAGCACGGGTGCGTATACAACTCCAAATACAGGAACGCCATCTTTTATCAGAGCTATATTAACGGTGAACTCACCATTTTTCTTGATAAACTCTTTAGTACCATCCAAAGGGTCAACTAGCCAATAATTAGACCATTGTTTGCGTTCATCCCAAGGTATATTTGCAGACTCTTCAGATAAAATAGGGAGCTCAGAAACGGATGTTAAACCATCCACAATACAATTGTGGGCAGCAAGATCTGCCTCCGTTAATGGGCTTTCATCTGACTTTTCGTAAATGGCAAAATCTCTTTCATATATTTCCATAATTTTATCGCCCGCTTTGTGGGTGATCTCAATTATATTTTGAATAAGCTTTTCATCTAACATCAGTCAATAATTCCTTTTTCTGTAAGTAAATCAAAAAGTTGCTCTGCAGATTCTGCAGCACTTTGGCCAGTGTAGGTCAAGGTTATTTCAGGTGACTCTGGCGCTTCATAGGGGGAATCAATTCCTGTAAAATCTTTGATTTCACCTTGTCTAGCTTTTTGATATAGCCCTTTAGGATCTCGTTTTTCGCATTCTTCTATAGGGGTATCGATAAATACTTCTATAAATTCATGTTCTTCAAGTAAATTACGACAAAATTCCCGTTCACTTTTAAAAGGTGAAATAAAGGCGGTTAATACTATGATACCTGCATCAACAAATAATTTTGCGACTTCACCGACACGACGAACATTCTCAACCCTGTCTTTATCACTAAAGGTTAGGTCGCCACATAAACCATGACGAACATTGTCTCCATCTAGCAAATAGGTATGTTTGTTATGTTCTGCTAATTTTTTCTCTAATAAGTTGGCTATGGTAGATTTACCTGAACCACTTAATCCCGTTAGCCATAAAACACAAGGCTTTTGACCTTTTGCTGTCGCCCGCCGAGCCTTGTCAACATCATGCTGATGCCAAACAATGTTGGTCTCCATTAGAAATACCCTTCCATCTTTTTCTTCTCCATTGAGCCAGACGAATCATGATCAATAACCCGGCCTTGTCTTTCAGATGTTTTAGTTAAAAGCATCTCTTGGATTACTTCAGGTAAAGTAGCTGCCGTTGATTCAACCGCACCTGTAAGAGGGTAACAACCCAAGGTTCTGAAGCGCACCGATTTCATTTCTGGCGTTTCGTCTTCCTCTAACGGCATACGATCATCATCGACCATAATCAACACACCATCTCTTTCAACAACAGGGCGAGGTTTTGCCAAGTAAAGTGATGGAATTTCAATGTTCTCCATGTATATGTATTGCCAGATATCTAACTCAGTCCAGTTCGACATGGGGAATACACGTATGCTTTCACCTTTATTTACCTGAGAGTTATATACATTCCATAACTCAGGGCGTTGATTTTTAGGATCCCATCTATGATTAGCATCGCGGAATGAATAAACCCGCTCTTTAGCTCGAGACTTTTCTTCATCTCGTCTTGCGCCACCAAATGCGGCATCAAACTTATAATGATCTAAAGCTTGTTTCAGGCCCGCGGTCTTCATGATATCAGTATGCTTTGCACTACCATGAGTAAATGGGCCCACATTCATTTTTAAACCATCTGGGTTGATATGTACCAAGAGATTCAAGTCATGTTTCTCGGCCATTTCATCACGAAATGCGATCATTTCATGGAACTTCCAGGTGGTGTCTACATGTAATAAAGGAAAAGGTATTTTACCAGGAGCAAAAGCTTTTCTCGCTAAATGCAACAATACTGATGAATCCTTTCCGACAGAATATAGCATCACTGGATTATCGAATTCAGCGGCTACTTCACGGAATATATGAATACTTTCCGCTTCAAGTTGTTTTAAATGTGTCACAGTAGGTATCGAGGTTGACATAGATTTCTCACGCTAAAGTTTGAGGGTTTATATTAATTAATTCTATAGTTAGAACCATAACAAAAAAAAAAGTAAAATTGTATTTATTATTAAAAATAATAGTGTTCTGTGCTTTTTTAAATTTTTGACTTATCAAGAGTGTAGGGCGTCCATTCTTTCTGATGACCACTTTATAGATTCTTGGAACATTACAGCAGATGCATTGTAATCAATTTCTACTTCTGAGCAAAATTGTTGAATACTTTGCCATTCAGCTTTTTCATATAATTCACATAGCTTTAAAAAATTTGCATAGGTTCCAGTACGATAAACGATTGCATCTTTGAGATCTTTAGATAGTGGCAACTTATCAATTAATTCCTGTAAATCTCCATCAACCATGGCATCTAATAAAGACAGCAGCCCCATTAAAAATGCTGATGATTCCGAGCCTTGAGGTAAGCTTTTGATAACCATCAATTCACAGAACCTTGCTCTTACAAGAGCCATCACTGTTAACTCTCTAGGCTTTTCTTGAGAAAATTGAGCACTAAATAGCAATGAAATAAACCGTTTAAGCTCTTGCATTCCTAGCACCACTACAGCTTGTTTGATGCTTTCAATTGTAATACTGCGTTTAAATATTGGGGATTGTGCATAGCGAAGTAGTTTATAAGATAAGTTAGCGTCACCTTCGAATATAGAAGTGATAACACTAATACTTGGGTCACTTTTATTTGATTCAGACATAAGGTTTACAACAGATAACTGTGTAGGATTAAATGCCACTGTTTTTACAATTTTAGGCTTGCTAAAAAAATACCCTTGGAAATATACGCATCCTATCTCTATTGCGTGTAGGTATTCTTCGTAGGTTTCTATTTTTTCTGCTAACAGTCTAATTTGTGGATAGTCTTTTACTATCTTAACTATTTGCTCAAATTGAACAGGCGATGTAAGTGAATAGTCGATCTTTATAATATCTACGTAGGGAAAAAAATGTAACCATACTGGCTTATGTTCATAATCATCTAAGGCAATGGTGTAACCTTTTTCTTTCAACTCAATACAAGCTGCGAGCAGTTTCTTACCTGGTTTAGCTGTTTCTAAAACCTCAACAACAATAAGCTCTTTCGGCAATAATAAAGGGTAACCTTTTATCAATGACTCGTGGGTAAAATTAATAAAGGCCAGTGAACCTTCTGTAAGGTTGCTTAGCCCTAAGTTGAACTCTAACCCTTCGATAAGTTTTGCCGTTGCTTCGTTATCATTAATATTGGGAAAAACATTATCTAAACTGTCTCTAAACAATAATTCATATGCATACAAGTCTTTAGACTGGGTTAATATTGGTTGACGTGCAACATAAAAATTCACCAATTATTCCTCTGTTAGCCATGATTCAAGGTTTAAAATTTTACACATATTAAGCTTGTTGCAACACTTTTTCTACCTCATCAAATGTCGCTAGTAGTTCTGTATCGGTTTGTTTCTGTAATAAGCTCACTAAAATAATAGTGACACTACAAACCAAGAAGCCGGGGACTATCTCATACATCCAGCTACTTAAACTTTGTCCATAAATGGTCACAGGGAGGTAAATCCAAAGTAATACCGTTATCGCTCCTAATAACATACCTAAGATGGCTGATAGTCGAGTCATGCCTTTCCAGAATAAGCTAATTAAAATGATAGGACCAAAAGCAGCTCCAAATCCAGCCCATGCATTACTCACTAAGGTTAAAATACTGCTATCTCGGTCGTAGGCCAAGTATACTGAAACCATTGCAACTAGAGCTACTGAGGCTCTTCCAGCAATTATTAACTCTTTTTGACTTGCGTGACGTCTAAAAAAGGTTTGGTAAAAATCCCCAGTTAATGAGCTCGATGTCACTAGTAACTGTGAAGATATGGTGCTCATAATAGCGGCTAATATTGCGCCTAATAGAAATCCTCCAATTAATGGATTAAACAATAATTGTGATAGATAAATAAACACTGTTTCAGGATCAGCTAATGTCCCATTATTTGCTGTGACGTAAGCTAGACCCATTAAGCCTGTGGCTAATGCTCCTATTATTGACACTACCATCCAGCTAATACCAATTCTACGGGCTACTTTAACGTCTTTGACTGAACGTATAGCCATAAAGCGTACTATTATATGTGGCTGGCCAAAGTACCCTAACCCCCACGATAATAAAGAAATTATGCCTATTAGTGATACGGCTTTTCCGGTGGACGCATCATGAAAAGCAGCCATATAGTTTGCGGGCAAAGATTCTAACTGGGACACGGCTTCTGTTATTCCGCCTAATTCGAAAACAACCACAACAGGCACCAATACTAGGGAGACAAACATAATACACCCTTGTACAAAGTCAGTGATACTTACGGCGGCAAAACCACCGAGAATGGTGTAAGCCACTACTACGCCTGCTGTTATATATAGTCCCAATTCGTAATCCAAACCAAATGAGCTTTCAAATAACTTACCGCCAGCTACAACTCCTGATGAAGTATACAAGGTAAAAAATATAACGATTACGATAGACGAAATTAATCGCAAGCTTTTACTGGTATCATTAAAGCGGTTTTCAAAGTAATCAGGGATGGTAATTGCATTTTTAGCGTATTCTGTATATACCCTTAATCTTGGAGCTACCCATAAATAGTTTAGATATGCACCAATAACTAAGCCGACAGCAATCCAAGCACTAGATAAACCTGAAACATACATAGCCCCTGGTAACCCCATTAGCATCCACCCACTCATGTCAGATGCTCCTGCAGATAAAGCAGTAACCTTAGGACTTAAGTTTCTACCACCTAACATATAGCCCTCAACATCAGTGCTAGACTGCTTAAATGAATATAAACCTATCCCTAGCATGACAACAAAATATAGACCTAGAGATACAAACGCAAGGGGTTCCATTAGCTATTCCTGAATTATAAATTGCTCTTGTTGAGCTTATCATTATGATGTTTATTTATGCTAACAACTGAATGATAGATATTCTAGCCACATCAAGAGTTTATATGAAAAGAAAGACCTTTAAAGAACTTGACACCAATGATCTATATGCCATTTGTAAATTACGACAAGATGTTTTTATTGTTGAACAAAATAGTATTTATTTAGATTTAGACGATTTAGACCAAATATCGATTCATTACATAGATACAAATCAACATAATGAGATTATTGGTTATGCTAGGTGCAGAGAAATAGAAGCTGGGCATTTTAAAATTGAAAGGGTTGTATTAAAAAAAGAAGCCCGAGGAACAGGTCGTGGGCAAACTATTTTACAAACAATTTTGAAAGATATAGAGCAAATAGGCACAGATGCGAAAATCAGTCTATCCGCACAAACTAATGCTCTTAGATTTTATCAACTGCTTGGTTTTCAGAAAGTAGGCGAAGCTTATGATGATGGTGGAATAGAGCACATTACAATGGTTTTGAGGTACGTAGCCTAACGTTAGGTATTGGCTATAATTTGAATTAAATATATAGAAAGTCAGGTAATCTTTGTTGTAAAAGAGTTACCTGACTCATAGCAGTAACCTAGGTTTAAAATTCAGACTTAAGCAGAAAATTTAAACTTTTTACTCAGAGTTTGCTTTGTTTTAGTAACATCAGACCCAGTATCACTGACAACAATGACACTTGCACGGTTAAACTCCATTGCTTCGCCCGAGTAATTCTGGTCTTTAGACACACTGTGACTATCAAAATTACTTTCATTGGGAACAACAAAAACGGTGACTTTTTCACCGCCCACTTGCATGACCATGTGCAGGCTTCTTACTTCATCAAAATCACAGAAATTTGCATAATAAATTTGACCTACGCTTTCTGTTAACTGGCCACCAAAACTAGCTAATTTTGCATTTACTTGGTCCAAGGTAATATTTTCATGGGCACCCAAAGCATGATTACCTTCTGCTCGAACGTGGGCAATGGCATTCTCAGAAATGTTAATTAGGCTTGACGACTGCCAAAGTGTAAAAGTAATGCCCATAACAAATGCGACAGATGCCACCATAGCAAACTGAAAAATACTGCGCTTTTTAGACTTAGCATGTGTGTCCATAGTTTGCTTGAGTAGCAGTTTATGAACTAAATCAGCAGGTACATCAACATCAAAAGCTTGTGCCATTTTTTGGTCGAGTTGCTTGAGCTCTTTGCAAAACTCCTGCTTTTTAGGATCAGCTAACATTGCCTCTTTTAGCTCAATATCTTGACTATTAGGGTCTCCATAAAGAGTGCGACGAAATTCTAAATCATCCATTTTTACGCCCCATATCTATATTACTTTTTTCTAGCGCTTCTTTTACCTGATTGCGCGCTCTAAATAACCGTGTCATAACAGTGTTTTTATTAAGCTCAAGTTGTTTAGCTATTTCGTCACCGCTATAACCAAACATTATTTGTAGCATTAAAGGTTCTCTATATTCATCACTAAGTGATGCCATGATTTCTCGTAACTCTTTATGTTCAATAACGACTTCGTTAGTTAGTTGATCGTCAATGACAGAAACATCATCAATATCAACTAAATCAAATTGTTTACGTTCAAAGCGCCTAGCATTTTCTCTACGTAATATTGTAATTAACCACGACTTCGCTGCTTTTTCGTCTTTTAACGAATCTAAAGACTTCCAAGCTCGAAGAAAGGTTTCCTGTACTATGTCTTCCGCAACTGCTTTGTCTTTTACAAGCCAATACGCATAACGGTAAATATCGGTATGTAATGCCAGTACGAGCACTTCATAGCGTTTTTGTTTATTTGCCATGTCATTAGAGACCGAGGCTTGTTTATTTTCCTTTCGAGAAAACATTAATTTTTCGCCTTTGTTTTGAGGGATAAGCACCCCAATGAATTTTCATTCTAGCAAATCTGTACACATCAGCTTAAGTATTTGGATATAAAGGCGTTAAATCCGTATTCAATTGCGCGTGCTTCATACCTTTTTGGTCTTTACGAAGTTTACGTAAAACACTATGCAAGTCGTTAGCGCTCCAATTTTTTCGATTTTGAGAATATCTTGAAGCTAATAGCTCATTAACTAGGTGTACGAGTTCAGGATTGTTTAACTTAGAAACGCAAAGTGATAAAGAAGCGCTTCTATCTTTTGTGATATTCCTTAGCCATTTCTCTAAGTATTGTTGGGTGGCTAAGGCATCATTTTTATCTAAGGCTTTTTCTAATGCTCGCCAGCTGGATTGTTCACTCTCGCTAGTTCTGGGGACCGATTGTGAGGGAGAGCTAGAAATAGAGTTTCGAGACAGAATTTTAGAATGATACCACCAAGCCAATACAGTTACTCCCCATAAAATAGCTAATCCTAGACATAACCATTGCCAATAACTTGTGTATATTTGAGCTGGAACGTTTACTGTTGCCTTAGAGGTTTCTATTTCAGGACCTGTTTTCTCAGAAGGAGCTAGGTTTGTAGGTGCAGGTGTATCAGATACTGGCTGCAGAATTGCTGGCTGCACCTGTATGGTTTTGGCAGGTAACGTTGCATATTCAGTTTTCTCAGTCACTGTATTAAACCAAGGAACTTTAACTTCAGGGAGCAGTAATTCTCCTACTTCATTTGGAATTAATGCGATACTTTCTTTGCGTTGTGCTATTAAAGTATTGTCTTTTTCTAGGGTGGCCGTTTCTGCCTTATCTGGATAGGTTTTTACTGAGCTTGGGTAGTGACTTGCTATCTCAGGTAGTTGCTCTTCAACCACACCTATGGCAGTTAAGGTTATGGTTCGAGTTACGGGCTCACCCGCGATAAATTCGTTCTTAGTGTTTTGCCATTCCTCGTTTATTTGCACATATTCGCTGGGTAGCCAGTTTTCTGAATAACCACTTGGGATAGGTTGTATTTCTATGGTTTGTTCTGGGCCCACTCGGTTGACAATTTTACTACGGTTAAAAAATCCAAAATTTTGTTGACTGTTGTCAATTAACTCTCCTTCAAATAGAGGGCCATTAATAGTAAAGGTACCACTTTTTTGGGGGATAATAGCGAAAGTTCGCTCGATAATACGATACCTTCTGTTTTCTACTATCTCATTATATTCTTTATCTTTACCTATTTGACGTATGTCAGCATTTTCTAAAGTAGGGCTAGATAAAGTGCCTCTTTGTAAATCCCTACCAAGATGCAATTTAACCGTATATTGAATTTGTTGTTGCAAGTAGGCTGTATCAAGGTCGACTTCAGTAGTAATAAACAGGTCTCTTCCATTTGTTGTTTTAGTGGTCGATTCTGGTATGACAACTAGATCAAATGATTCGGTTTTATTACCGTTCAAATCGAAAGAAGGAATAGTAAAAAGGCCTTGTTTTCTCGGTATCAAAACTGTTGACCAAGTTGTGCTTTGGGTGGTTTTGAAATTAATCATCTTAGTTTGAGAACTGACCGAAGTGCGGCCAACAACAAAGTCTTTCATTAAAAATGAGGAATCAAATGCATTCGTATCTATGTCGCCATTAGCAATAACACTTAATATAAATGACTCATCAACCATGACGGGGTTTTTATCAACAGAAGCCTTGACTTCAATACTTTGTGCAAAGCTTAACTGGCAAAAAGTATATAAGCACAAGCCGATTATAATTTGGATGATTTTTGACTTTATCACTACTACCAATTCCTCTGTATGTTAGCCGGTAACCGTTCTCTTTTTCTTTGCTGTGACTCAATTAACATTTTACGTTTTAATAAAAATGCTGGGTCGTCTGGTATCTTATTCAATAAGCTTTGCATACGTTGCATTTGCTCTCTTTGCTCGTCTGTAAGCTCTTCTTCAGTTGCCTCTGCCATCTGCGCTTGCTGTTCTTCGGCTTGCTGTTGTTGTTCTTCATTGTCTTCTTGCTGTTGAGCATTTTGATCTTGTTGCTCTGAATCTTCAGCATCTTGTGATGGCTCTGAATCACTTTCAGATTGCTCAGAGTTCTGTTGTTCACTTTGATCTGACTCTTGTTGATCCGTATTTTGCTCTTGTTCTTGCTGATCTGAATTTTGACTTTCTTGACCTTCGGAGTCTTGCTGGTCAGATTGCTGTTGATCATCAGTGTTATCGCCATCTTGCTGCTCGGACTGATCATCAGACTGCTCCTGCTGTTCTTTTAACTTCTCAATTAAGGCTTTATTTGCCGCCGCATCTTCATGATCTGGTTGCGATGCTAATACCTTATCGTAAGCGGCAATTGCTTGGTCCAGCTCCCCTAATTGTGCTAACGCGTTGCCTGCGTTATACATAGCTTCTGGATATGTACTATCTGCCGGCGATACTTCTGAAAAAGACGCTAATGCACCTTGATAGTCTTGACTCTTATACTGGGATGTACCACGCCATAATGGATCTTCAAAAGTACTTGCCGCTTCTTCAAAGCTATTTTGGTTAAAGGCTTTTAAAGCTTGTTGATCCTTGGTCTGCCACATGTCTTGCCACCAATTAGCTTGGGCACTTGGGGTATATGCAGGTAGTAAGCAGGTCAGTAAAACAACGCTGATAAGACCTCTTCTAAAACTGTAAGCTGCAAAGGGCAATAGTAGTAATAATAAGTATGGGCCCATTTCTTGCCATTTATCACCAAAGTTATCTTGTTGTTCTTGATCTTCTTTTGAAGAGCTGCTGTCAATTTCATCTTGCTCCATCAAATAATCAATATCGTTGTCGTTACTTTGCATTGACACATACCTGCCCCCAGCACTCCTCGCTAATGATTTTAAATTGGCAGTAGTAAGCTTAGGAATGACAATTGCCCCACGGTTGTCTTTTAGTAATTCTCCATCAACGAGTTTAATTGGTGCACCTTCTTCTGTACCAACAGCTAATATGGATAACCTAAATGACGAACTGTTAACGACTTCGCTTACCTCTTTCATTTGTTGATTTGATACTCCATCGGTGATCCAAAAAATTTCACCCTGTTGATATCCTGCACTGTTTAGCAATTCAATAGCGGCTTCGATACCTAACACTGGTTCACTACCAGCAATGGGCATAATTTCTGGTGTTAAACTTGGAATAAGTGTAGTTAGGTTTTGGGCGTCACTACTTAGGGGGCTAATTGTAAAAGCATCTCCTGCATAGGCCACTAAGCCAGTTTCACCTTCAGTAATGGTATTAACTAAATCAATCGCTTTGTATTTTGCTCGGGTTAATCTATTTGGAGTAATGTCTGTGGCTCGCATAGACAAAGACATATCAATTAGCACAACCTTACCTGTGTTGAGCTGATAGACAGGCTGAGGCAGCCTTTCCCAAGTGGGGCCAGCTAATGCCAAAGCAGCAATTACCCAGCAAACCCCTAGCAATAAAAGAGGAGGGCGGGATTTCTTAACGCCATCTGTCGTTATCAAATGTTGATATAAATGGCTTGCTAAAACACTTTGCCAACCTGATTGTTGCCTATGAAGGTGGCGTAACAGGCCCACTACGATAATTAGCGGTATGATAGCCCATAGCCAATAAGGCCTGATAAAATGAAAATCATTTAAGAGGGTTAGGAAGTCTGTCATTGTTTAGCCCTCGGGAATACATATTGTTTAGCTAAAGGAAATAACGCCATTAATAAAGTTAATAAAAGTGCCAGACCTAGAGGGTAATAGAATAATGCTTGCAGAGGACGCATCTGACGACTTTCTCGTGCTATAGGCTCTAGCTTATCTAAGGTGGCGTATATCTGTCGTAGAGATTCTGCATCTCTCGCTCTAAAGTAACGCCCTCCTGTTGATGTAGCTATGTTAGTTAGCATATCTTCATCTAAATCTTGAGAAGGGTTGACTTGGCGTTTGCCAAAAAAGCTCTGTACTAACATTTTGTCGGCGCCTACACCTATGGTGTAAATTGTGACTCCGTTATTTATCGCCAACTCGTTGGCTTGCTCTGGGGTAATATTCCCGGCGGTATTTTGGCCATCAGTTAATAAAACTAATACTTTGTTTGATTCTTTTTTGGTTTCAAAGCGTTTTATTGCTAAACCAATTGCGTCTCCAATAGCAGTTTGTTCACCTACTAATCCAATAAGGGACTCATCGAGTAACTGTTCAACTGTTTCTCTATCATAGGTAAGGGGAGCTTGTAAGTAGGCCGTGTCTGCAAACAGTATTAATCCGAGTCTATCGCCCACACGACGTCCAATAAAATCGCCTAACACATACTTAATCATTTTTAATCTGTCGACTTGCCTTCCATTAACTTCCATATCGTCAATTTTCATACTGCCTGATAAATCTACGGCAATCATTAAGTCTCGTCCTTCTGCAGGAATGCTGATTGGTTCACCTAACCACTGTGGCTTAGCAGAAGCTGTAACCAAAGCTATCCACGCCAGACTTGCAAAAAATAATCGCCACTTTTTAATCCCTTTTGTATGAGTTTTCGCTTCAATTCCTGCGGTTAAACGTGGCACTTTGAGTGCCGCTTCTTGACCTTGTTTTTTACTTGGCAATAAAAGTGCAAGTAGCGGAAGCGGTAATAAATAGAAAGCCCATAACCATTCAAACTCAAGCATGTTCTTGCTCCAGTTGCTTTAGCACAGCCTTTTTCGGAGGCAATGCAGAACGTAACCAATCAGAGGTGTGCTTTTTATAACTATCAAAATTATCAGTAGAGGCTTGTTGATATAAAGATTGCTGTAAGCTGGTAATGTTATCTATAAATTCTTTGTTTTGTTTTTTATTAAAACTGGTAATTAAAAATTTCACCCAATCGTCACCATGCATTTGGTGTACATTTATACTCGTAAAGTAACGGATTGCCGCTCGTTTAAGTAGCTGGTTTAGTTGTGCTAAACCCTCTTTATGTTGGTTATCGATCAATGCTAGCTCTTGTAAAGCTTGACGTTTCGCAGCTCTTATTTTGTAAAAATTCATTGCCCATATCGATGTAAATACGATAACTGCCAGTATCAACATAGCGAGTATCCACCATCCGTATGCAGGCGGCCATACTTCGATTGCTGAAGGGGCATGTATATCTTTTAAATTATCCAGCGGATTCATTTTTTCTTTCTCCCAGAAAATCGATCCAGTTGGACTTCTAAGGGTAAACCGGCATCAATGGGGTGAACCTTTGCTTTGCATTGTTTCAAAGTCTGTTCAATTTTTTCAAAGTGTGCCTGATGCTGATTGATATAGGCTTGCTCAGTACGCTTTTCTCCTAAATTTATTTGTTGTCGGTTAGTTCCATCACTTAGGGTAACGCGCTGGCTAACTTTTACATTGGGTAATTGATGTTCAAATGGATCACTTAAAGGATAGGCGATCACTTCATTATGTTTACTTAACTGAGAAATATGCTGTTTAGCTAACTCATTTAGTTGGCTAAAATCACTAATAATAAAAATTAGGCTTCCCGGGTGAGCCAAGCGCCGTAATCTGGCTAATGCATCGGATAATGTAACTTGTGTATCGCCAGTATCTTCTGCGGTTTTCTGTATTTTTATCATGCTATTTAACAAAGATAACACTGCTTTTTGCCGCGTAAATGGTTTGCATTCCAAATGTTGATACTGGTTGAAAACTAAGCCACCAATACGGTCTCCGCGTTTTCTTGCTGACCAAGCTATTAAAGCGCTTAAATGTGCTGCTTGAATGGATTTGAAAAGTAGCTGGGTTCCAAACTGCATATTGCTGGACATATCTGTGAGAACAAAAACGGGACGTTCTTTTTCCTCTCGATATAGCTTAGTATGAGTTTTCCCGGTACGAGCGGTTACCCGCCAGTCAATGGCCCGAATATCATCACCTGGCTGATAATGGCGAGCTTCATCAAATTCCATACCTCGGCCTTTGGTTTTGGCAATATAGCCACCAGATAACTTAGCTTGAACAGCTTTTCGCGGAGTAAGGTTCAATAAACTGGTTTTACTTTGATAGTGTAAAAGTTCTTTAATACCAAGACTTACTCCATCACTGTGAACCTGTGCTAACCATTGAGAATTGTTTTGCATAGCGCTTCCTTCAACTAACAGTTTGCTTAAGGAACAGTGACAAGTTGCAGTATTTTGTCTAGCACTTGGTTTCTACTTACGCCTTCGGCTTCGGCTTCATAACTCAAAATTATTCTGTGGCGCAACACATTATGAAATACCGCCTGAATGTTATCTGGTCCAACAAAATCCCGGCCCATTAGCCAAGCGTGAGCGCGGGCACATTTATCCAAAGCGATTGTCGCTCGCGGACTTGCGCCAAATTCTAGCCAATTAGCAAGATCTGCATGGTATTTTTCAGGTTGTCTTGTGGCCACAATAAGCTGCACTAAATATTGTTCAAGGGATTCATCTAAATGAATGTTAAGCAGATCCTGTCTTGCTTCAAAAATATCGCCTTGAGTCAAATTTGGTGGCGTAACAGGCGTTACGTGCATGGCTTCTTTACGGGTTAAACGCAAAATTTCTAATTCGGTTGCAGCACCAGGATAATCAATTTCTAAATGCATCATGAAGCGGTCAAGTTGCGCTTCAGGTAAGGGATAAGTTCCCTCTTGCTCAATAGGGTTTTGGGTTGCCATTACTAAAAATAGCTCAGGCAATGTATAGGTTTTGTTTCCTACTGTAATTTGTCTTTCAGCCATTGCTTCTAATAGAGCTGACTGTACTTTAGCTGGCGCACGGTTAATTTCATCCGCAAGTACAAGATTGTGGAATAATGGACCTTTTTGGAAAACAAAATTGCCCGTTTCAGGTCTGTAAATGTCGGTTCCTGTTAAATCTGCGGGTAATAGATCTGGTGTAAATTGAACTCGATGAAAATCACCTTCAACCCCTTTTGCTAATGCATTTACTGCTCTAGTTTTAGCGAGCCCTGGTGGCCCTTCAACTAATAAATGCCCATCAGCTAACAAGGCCAATAATATGTTCTGAGTTAGCGTTTGCTGGCCAACAACTTGGCTGTCTAAGTAAGTACGTAACTGTATAAATTTTTCAGCAGTCATATTGTTAACTCTTCCTTCTTATGGGGAATTTAATGCTTTTGATGATTGAAATTTGCACAAAAGCTAATGATTTGTGATTTTTGCCACAGGTTACTGACAATGCAATCTATATAGGGTTCCATAGCTGAAATACAATGTTACAAAGGGTCAAAAATAAACTTTTATTTAATCTCTCATTTTCTTTTCGTATTTAGTGGTTTTATATGGCTATTATTATTCATAAATAATAATAGCCATAGGGCATCAATGCACCTAGCTTGCAGTCACTATAGTTACTCTGTACAATTCGTTTATTACAGGTCTGACCACTTGTGCTAATTTATTTAAAAGGATCCATAGATGACAACTAACCAAATAGTGAAAACAAGAGATGGCGATAGAATAGCCATAGTCGCAGGCTTACGAACCCCTTTTGCTAAAATGGCAACATACTTTCATGGTGTGCCAGCTGTTGATTTAGGCAAGATGGTTGTTAACGAAATGCTGGTCCGTAACAATGTTGATCCTAACCTGATTCAACAACTAGTTTACGGCCAAGTGGTGCAGATGCCAGAGGCACCAAATATTGCTCGTGAAATTGTTTTAGGCACTGGTATGAATGTGCAAACCGATGCCTACAGCGTATCTAGAGCCTGTGCCACTAGTTTTCAATCTACCGTTAGTATTGCTGAGTCGATGATGGCGGGGAATATCAATGTTGGCGTTGCAGGTGGTGCTGACTCTACTTCTGTATCGCCAATTGGTGTGTCGAAAAAATTAGCCCGAGCATTAACAGATCTTCAAAAAACTAAAACGCTTCCGCAAAAGTGGAATGTATTGAAAAAGCTTGGTCTGAAAGACCTATTACCCGTGCCCCCAGCGGTTGCTGAATATTCTACAGGTTTATCCATGGGACAAACTGCTGAGCAAATGGCGAAAAGCCACGGTATAAGTAGACAAAATCAAGATGCTCTAGCTCACAGGTCACATAGTCTTGCTGCTCAAAGTTGGGAAGAAGGCAAGTTAGCTAATGAAGTTATGACAGCATATGCAGAACCCTTTAAAGGGGCTTTAGAGAAAGATAACAATGTACGGTTTGACTCAAAACTTGAAGGCTACGCCAAGTTGAGGCCCGTATTCGATAGAAAGCACGGAACAGTCACAGCTGCTAATGCTACCCCCTTGACTGATGGTGCTTCAGCTATTTTGATGATGACTGAAAGCCGTGCAAAGGAGCTCGGTTATAAACCTTTAGGATATATAAAGAGCTATGCTTGGGCAGCGATTGACGTATGGGAAGATATGTTAATGGGTCCTTCGTACGCAACACCTATGGCTCTTGAAAAAGCAGGTATGACACTTAATGATTTAACCTTAATTGAAATGCATGAGGCTTTTGCAGCGCAAACATTAGCGAACATTAAAATGTTTGCCAGCGATAAATTTGCCCAAGAAAAGCTAGGCAGAAGTAAAGCCACAGGTGAGATTGATATGGACAAATTTAATGTAATGGGAAGCTCTCTGGCTTACGGCCACCCGTTTGCTGCAACTGGCACGCGAATGATTACACAAATGCTAAATGAGCTTAATAGAAGAGGAGGTGGTGCAGGATTACTAACGGCTTGTGCTGCTGGTGGTTTAGCCGCTGCTATGATCGTAGAAACTGAATAGGGTGAATAACATGACTATAAGTAATGATACCAAAGAAATGAAAAGTGCCTTCTCCCTTGATGTTCGTGATGATGGTGTAGCTATATTGACAATGGATGTTCCAGGCGAAAGCATGAACACTCTGAAAGTCGAGTTTTCACAGCAAATAGAAGATGTACTATCTCAAATTAATGCGGATAGCAGCATTAAAGGTGTTGTGTTAGTTAGTGGTAAAGATAACTCATTTGTAGCCGGAGCGGATATCAGTATGTTGGCCGCTTGTGAAAATGCGGAAGATGCCACAAGTATTGCTAAAGGCGGTCAACAAATGTTTGACCGTATTGAAGCTATGCCAGCTACTTTTGTCGCTGCTATTCATGGGCCTGCATTAGGAGGCGGTTTAGAATTGGCATTAGCCTGCCATTATCGAGTGTGTAGTGATGATGCGAAAACGCAACTTGGCTTACCCGAAGTGCAATTAGGCCTCCTTCCAGGAAGTGGTGGAACACAGCGATTACCGAGATTAATCAGCGTACAACAAGCCATGAAAATGATGCTTACGGGGAGCTCTGCTCGAGCTAAACAAGCTCTTAAATATGGCATAGTCGATGACATGGTTCCAAAGTCTATATTACTTGATGTTGCCATCGAAATGGCTAAAAAACCTAAGCCTAAACGTAAAGGTCCTAAACTGGATGTAATGGGTAAGTTTTTAGAAAAAACTAATGTTGGTCGTAACATTATGTTTAAACAAGCTCGTAAACAAACGGCTTCTAAAACCCAAGGTAATTACCCTTCTCCAGCACTGATCATCGATTGTATTGAGACTGGGTTAAGTAAAGGGATGAAGAAGGGCCTTGAAGTAGAGGCATCGCATTTTGGTCAATTAGTAATGAGCCCCGAATCTGCTTCTTTGAGAAGTTTATTCTTTGCCACTACAGACATGAAGAAAGAGTCTGGCATTGAAGGTGTTAAGCCTGAGGTTGTGAATAGAGTAGGGGTGTTAGGTGGCGGCTTGATGGGAGGAGGGATTGCCTTTGTTACTGCCAGTAAAGCTGGTATAGCTGTTAGAATTAAAGATATCCGTACCGAAGGGATTGCTAACGCCATTAAGTACAGCTACGACATTTTAAATAAGAAGTTTAAACGTCGATTTATTAAAAAGTCAGAAATGCAAAAACAATTGGCATTACTCACTGGAAGTGTTGATTATACTGGATTTAATGAAACTGATGTGGTGATCGAAGCCGTTTTTGAAGATCTAGAAATTAAGCAACAAATGGTCGCTGATGTAGAAGAAAACTGCTCAGAGAGTACTATATTTGCCTCTAATACATCCTCCATTCCAATTGGGCAGATTGCGGCCAAAGCTAAAAGACCGGAGAATGTAATTGGTTTACACTATTTTTCTCCTGTAGATAAAATGCCTCTCGCTGAAGTGATTGCTCACGATAAAACCTCAGACAAAACAATCTCGACTACTGTTGAGTTAGCTAAAAAACAAGGTAAAACTCCCATTGTTGTAAAAGATGGTGCAGGGTTCTATGTGAATCGTATTTTAGCACCCTACATGAATGAAGCTGCGGAAGTTCTGCTAAGTGGTGAGCCCATTGAACATATCGACAAATCTTTAGTTAAATTCGGGTTCCCAGTGGGACCTATTAAGTTACTTGATGAAGTTGGAATAGATGTTGGTACAAAAATAGGGCCGATTTTAGAAGCTCAATTTGGTGATAGATTTGCATCAAATCCTGACTTTAATAAAATATTAACTGATGGCCGAAAAGGTAAGAAGAACGGCAGAGGTTTTTATGATTATTCAGGGAAAAGTACAGGTAAGAAAGTTGATAAATCTTTGTATGATTTGTTAGGCATCACACCAGCAATAAAACAAAGCCAAGAGCAAATTTCTGAGCGTTGTGTGTTACTTATGTTGAATGAAGCTGCCATGTGTTTAGATGAAGGGGTCATTCGTAATGCAAGAGATGGCGATATTGGTGCAATCTTTGGGATTGGCTTCCCTCCTTTTTTAGGTGGACCATTCCGATATATGCATAGTTTAGGCATAGAATATGTGGTTAATAGGCTTGAACATTATCAAAGTGTTTATGGAGATAAATATACTCCCGCAGCATGTTTGAAACTTATGGTGGGTGAGAAACGTTCTTTTTACTAGCCAAGATATTTGATATACCCAGCCGAGCTGACTTATACCTAAGCTCGGCTTTTTTTTGTTTGAAACCCATGTAAACTAGCGGCAATTTCAATACAGAGGCAAATTATTATCGCTTATGTATTTGGGGACATAACAGTTGTTATGGGTCTTACTTAAATTTGGTGAGGTGGTTATGGTATTGCTTATTTTAAGTTCTGTAGTTTGGTGTTGTGTATTTTATGTGCAATCGTTTAAGACTGGGTTAACGGCAAAGAATTGGGCGTTAGCTGGGTTGGTTTTGGGGCCTACGATTTATCCACTTTTTAGATCGCGCCAACGAATAAAGTTACTGAAGGCTAGGGGGTACGGTAGCTATTTATTTCGAGCATAAAAAAAGAGGGTTCCCCCTCTCTTTGTCTCTGCCTCAATAAACTTATATTGAGCCTTATTGGTTATCCTTAAACGATTGATATATTCCATTAGGGTTACGTATCCTTACGTAGCATAACATCCAATTGTTAGATGTTAAGTAGAAAACTATTTGTTACCAATTTCTACCAGTTTTTAAACCATTTTTACTGGTATCTGTAGTGGTTACTGGCGCTTTGTTTTGGCTTGGTGCTTTAACTGCTTCTTCAGATTTAATTGCTGCTGGAGCCGCTGTTGCTAGTACTAGTGCTACTGCATATGATTTTAACATTTTTATTTCCTCGTATATTTTATTGACGTTTATGCCGACATTATATTGCCGGTCAATTTTATATTAGCGAGAAGTGTGCCAAAGTTTATGAGTGAAGGTTTTTTACCAGAAATAAATATTGAGTTTATCTAAGTACTTGAGGTATATGGGGATCTATCAAGTCTTTAATATCGGGGGTAAGAAGCACGTTAGACTATTTAATTTAAATGGTGTTCTTTTGAATTACTTTAGATAATTGTTGGTTTTCAGATAATAAACGTTCAAATCTCTGTGAGTTGAGGGGTTTACTATATAAGTACCCTTGCAACATTTCGCACTTGTAACGACGTAAAATTGACAGTTGGCTTTCATATTCAACCCCTTCAGCTACTACTTTCAGCCCTAAATTATGGGCGATTGTAATAATTGCCTGTGTCATATGCCGATCTTCCGCCGCTGTTGCAATATCATCAATAAAAGCTTTATCTATTTTTAAAGTGTTTATTGGGAAGCGCTTTAAATAAGCCAAAGATGAGTAGCCAGTTCCAAAATCATCAAGCGCAAGATGTATTCCCCTTTCTCTCAGACGTAACATCATTCGTAGCGCTTTTTCTGGGTCTTGCATCAAGGTCCCTTCAGTAATTTCGCATTCAAGATGTAATGGTGAAAGGCCAATTTTTTGCAGTATATTAATGATACGCTCATCTAAATCGGGAATTTGAAATTGCCTAGCTGATATATTTACCGCAACGCGCCCTGTAAATAAGCCCTTGTCCACCCAACGTTTGGTGTCTTCACAGGCTTTTTTAAGTACCACTTCTCCAATATCTACTATTTGTCCTGTTTGTTCTGCTAAGGGGATAAATTGAGCGGGGCTAACTATGCCCTTATCAGGATGTTCATAGCGAACCAAGGCTTCCATACTGGTTAGTTTACCGCTTGCTATGTCAACTTTAGGCTGATAAAAAACTGTAAATAAGTTTTCTTTTAAACCGTGGCGGATTAAATTCTCGATTTGTAATTGACGCACAGCGTTTTGGTTCATTTCGCCACTAAAGAATTGATACTTATTACCACCAGCATTTTTTGCAAAATACATGGCGGTATCAGCATTTTTAAGCAATTCTTGTGGAGAACTTCCATCCTCTGGATAAAAAGCGATACCTAAACTAGCCCCTAAAACAAACTCCTGTTTATTGATTATAAATGGGCGAGCCATATTATCTAAAATAGTTTGAGCAAAATGGGTGATGTAATGAATATCGGTGGAATTATCTACTAATATACTAAATTCATCTCCCCCTATGCGGTAACAAGTTGCCTTAGTTCCTGCCATTTTTTGCAGTCTTTTGGCTATTTGTTTTATTAAAATATCACCAGTTTGATGTCCTAATGAATCATTAATCTTTTTAAAGTTATCCATATCCAAACAAATTAAGGCATGAGAAGTATCTCGTCTTACAATATTACTGTGGCTGGCTAAGAAAAATGAACGATTAGGTAAGTCGGTAAGAGGGTCTGTATTAGATAACTTTAATAATTCCTTTTCTGTACCTTTACGGGCAGTAATATCGGAAAATACGCCCACATAATGACTTATTTTGCCGTCTTCATCGGTAATTGCATCAATATTAAGTTCCATCTCATATTTTTCGCCAACCTTTCTTCTGGATTCAACCTCACCAAACCAATTTCCTTTTTGCTGTAGGCTCTTTTTAACTTCTTCAGTAAATACACCTGGGTATTGATGAAAAGCTAAATAACTGGCTAGCGCCTGTTCTCTAGTTTCTCCTGTGTATTTACAATAAGAGTTGTTCACTGAAATAAATCTAAAACTAGTATCAGTTATAAATACCCCATCAGATATGGTCTCAATTGAGCGTTTAAATAGTTTTAACTGCTCTTCTGCTTCTTTTAGGTGGCTGATATTTTTTAAGGTGCCTGTCATTCGCTGTGGTTGATGGTTGTTATCCCTCGCAACGACTTTACCTCTGTCTAGTATCCATAACCAATCACCCTTGTAGGTTTGTGCTCGGTAGGCTAATTCATAATTTTCAGTTTTTTCATCTAAGTGCTCTTTTAAAGCGAGCTGCACTCTTTCTATGTCATTTGGATGGATATTCGCTTCATAGGAACTATTGACTCGAATGTCGTCTTGAGGGAAGTCTAAGGTTCCCCAAGTATTTGACCTGAAAACCTGCCCCTTATAGATATCCCAATCCCATAATTCATCGCCACTGCTCCATAAGGTTAATTTTAGGCGTTCCTCATTTTCCAAGATTGCTTGACGTATGGCATTTCTAGCTCTTATCTGTTTTATCCAATAAAACAATATCAATAATGTTAAAGCGGCAAATAAAATTAAGGCATTTTTATGTAACCAAAAAGGGGGCGCAATGTTAATTTGAACCTGCTTAGAAGGTGACCATTCATTAAATGGTGCTCTACTTTGAACAACAAATATATACTTGCCAAAATCCAAGTTTGAAAAGTCTGCTCGTCTTGGGGATTCACTATCAGTGGTAATCCACTTGTTTGATAACCCTATAAGCTTGTATCTGTACTCTATAGCTTCTGGTACCACAGGGTTTAGCTGAGCGAATTTCAAGCTAATCATGCTCGACTCATTAGGAAGGTCGATACTTGTGGCCATATTAATTGCAGAGGATAAAGGAGAGTTTTTTGAATGAATAGAAACGGGAAGATTGAAAATTCTAAATTGTGTTAAAGTTGGCGAATTGTAAGAATTAAGATTGGCTTGATTAGCACTTTTTTCTAATTCTGAATATGATAACTTCTTTGGGTCAAATGTTAGGATACCACTTGCCCCTCCAAACATTATTTCATTTGTTTGAGTGAGTAAGCCAGAACCTTCATTTAATTCATTAAACATTAATCTTTCTGGCCCGATGTTTTGAAGTACTTTACCCTCCTTTACTGACACTTCATCTATTCCATCACTTATATGTGATAACCAGAGGCTATCTTTTCGATAAACAGTTTCAATAATTTGATTACTAGCTAAGCCATTTCCTTGGTTTAAATGTGTTTTGACTTGATAAGATGTTTTATCTAATTCAATAAGGCCGTGGCTTAGGGTTGATAGCCAAAATGCAGTATCTGTCTCAACTACAGAGTTAAACAATCTCACTGAATCATCAAAGTTAATGATTAATCTTTCTAACGTTTGAGTAGCTGTATTGTATAAAACGAGCCCTAAATTTGTTGCTAGCCATAAATTTTTGGATGAGTCGTAGTAAAGAGGTACTACATAATTAATATTTTTATTGGGCAGTTCAATGTTTGTTATTTTGAGTGTTTCTGTGTCGACAGAGCTAATAATACCCACTTCTCTTCTGAGCCAAATTTTATTGGAAAACTGACTGATATTTTGGGTGTCCATTCCTGCGAAAAGTGTTTTTACATGCTCTAGTTGACCTTCTGGAGTCTGTTTATATATAAAAAGCCCCCCAGAGCTGGCTACCCAAATCCTATCTAAGGCATCAATTTTTAATGCCCATATATTATGTTTGAAATCTGTTAAAAAATGTTCAAAAGTAAAGTTATCTGAATCAAATTTATTCAATCCATTAGATTGTGTCGCTGCCCAAATTTGACCTTTAGAGTCTTGAGATAACCCCCAAATAACGTTTCCCGATAACGAGTTGGGGTTATTAGCGTTTTTTTGAAAAAACTTAATTTTTGAGCTTTCTAAATTATAATGGTAGACACCACCAGAAAAAGTACCTAACCAAATTGTGTTATTCGAGTCTTTAAATAGTTTTAAAAAATGAGTGCTGTCTAGCCCAAAATTGCTATTGTTTTGATCATTATATGAAAATAGGTGCTCGAAATTTTTATCGATAATACTGATACCAGTTGTTGTTCCTAGCCATATATTTCCATCTTTATTTTGTGAAATACTTCTTATCTCATCTCCAACAATAGCGGGGGAGCTTTGTGTATCAATTTTGGTTACATCAAAAGTGTCGCTATTAACCACATACGCACCTTGTTCAGTGCCAAGCCAATAGTTATTACTAATCAATTTTAAATCAAATAGATAGTCAGCATCGATAGATATATCCCAAGGATTAGCTTCTTTTAAACTAAACAAGGTATTGGTTGCATGTTCGAGGAGAAATAATCCCTCACCTAAGCTACCGATCCAAGTTTTATCTACTTCACTAAATATTACTTTGATGTCCGCAGGTAACGCATCTCCGTCTACTCTATAAGGCAAAAATGTATCGGTGTGGTTATCATAAATATAAAGGTTTTCACTAGTAGTGACCATCAAGCGGCTATCAATGCCTAGCGCTAAAGAGAATATTTCGTTATCGCTTAATTCACTATTGTTACTGTTATAAGTTTTAAAATTATCTAGTTTTGGATTATATTTTGCTAAGCCGTTTCGGGTACCTATCCAAAGAATGCCTTTAGAGTCCACCAACATTTTTTTAGTAAAGTTTGCGGGTAAAGAAAACTCATCTTCTGGGACATGCTTGTATGTTTTAAAGTCGTACCCGTCAAAACGACTGACGCCCTCAAAAGTTGAAAACCACAGAAAACCTTGTTGATCTTCAACTATATCGGTGACTGTACTCTGGGCGAGTCCATCTGACTTTGAGTATTTAAAAAAGACATTATTTGAGGCATACGCAGGGGTAAGGAAGTTTAATCCAAGTGATATCAGAAAAACGGACAAGCATGTTATATATAATTGGTGTGTGCGCACTTTGTACCCAAAGATAGTAGACTACCTTTTCATTATTAGAATTAGTAAGTGGTATGTCCTTATCTCCTGATACTAAATATGCCCAATTTCAACGCGGGCTACAAGCATTTATAATAGAAAAGTACCGGAGTTAGCTTAAAAAAGTAGATTCTCGCGGTTTTTATGCAGCTAAGCGGTACGTTACAGGTAATTTATCTCTGATTTAAACCTCTGAATATTAGAAACGTTTGCGGTGTTAATGGTGGCTGGGTAATCACTTAAGTCACCACTATATAACAAAAATTCTCCAAAATTTTGTCTTGAAACCATATCTTGTAGGTAATTATTCAGGTCACTTAATTCAAGTTCTATAATTGATTCAACCATTTTTTCATTATGATTAAATGTCAAATTTCCATTACCTATTGCCATCCATAAGTGCTGACTTTTCATATTTAAATTGGTGTCTTTTTGCATTAATTGCTTGATGACCCCGTTTTTGAGCATTTTCCAGACATTCTGATACTCTCTAATGTCTTCTAGTGTGGCAATTAGGAAGGTATTAATCGCTTCTATAAGGTGACTAACACTTTTATGGGGCGATTGAATGTAAAAGCTGATCCCTGGGTGATTGTTATAGGGTACGTATCCAGTCCCAACTAAATAGCCTAGTTGTTGGGTGGTGCGCAATTTATGAAAAAACGGCGTTGCCAATAGTTGCTCTGCTAAAATAGTTAATACTGTGGTCTTAATGCTTGAGTCTGGGGCTTGAAAGTATAGAACCACAGCTGAATCAGGATGTTCGCAGTTGACTTGATGTATTTGTGTTGCCTGCTTACGTATGTCAGCTACCCCTCTGTTAATTTTGTCAGCTGTTGGGTATGCATTTCGGAAGCTTTTTACATCTTTAACCACTTTAATCGTATCAGAATACGCCCAGTCACCGTACATTAATCCTTCTAAATGAAAGCTACTAAGCAGTTGTTCTTTCGTGGTTTTTATATCGTGTAATGCTAACTGATTGACATTAAATGCCATTTGTTCCGGCGAGTAGTTTTGTTGTTGCATGAGAACCGCTAGCCTTGAAAACATTCGGTTTATTGGCTTGTTAAGAAGGGTATTTGATAAGCCGTTAAGTTGTTTATGCTTTACCTGTAGAAAACTGTTTTCAAAATTATCATGAACTATGATCTCAGTTAAAAGATTACTGCAAAATTCAAGTTGTGGATTGCTAAATCCACTGGTTTGTATAGAGAAGCCTCCTTGATGGGGGTAAAAATGGAAGTGAATTCCAGCCATGTTAGCTTGGTAGTATTTCTGATTTAGTCTTTCATTTAATAACGCAATCCATAATCGCTTACCTGCAACTATTTCAATACCTTGGTTAACGACTGGACAATCAAATGTTAAAAAACAATGTCCTTTAGGTTGTTTAAATTTATCATCTTGCCCGTACCAAATATGAAGTCCGGTTTCGCTAACTATTTTTTGGGGTAAGTGGTAGTCATGATTTATGTCATTAAGTTTTGAAAGTGGCTGAATGAATTTGTTTACATCAGGTAATTTCAAATTAGCCATGTCTCTAGATTTAAACATGTTTAAATCAAAATTTAGATTCAAATTTGTAACATCATAAGGTGTGTTATACCACTTAGCGATTAGTTTAGTGGATGCATCTGGCGTTACCACTTTTAACCTTAGATTCTCTGGACTGAAGTAATCTAACATCTGAAGTGTCAATGCTGGGCTAGGCTTATCGAGTATATAGTCTCCACAAAGCAGATACTCTTCAGGGTATTCAAATATGGCGATACTTAACTCTTGGGCTTCATCTATTGGTTTCGCGTGGTCAGTAAAGTCCCACATTAATTGATTGAGAGTAGAGATTTCTTGAATGCGCCAGCTGCTAACGCCTTCTTCTTTAATAAGTTGGATAAACGCGAATAATGCTAAAATTATGTTGTCTTGGTTTTTAATTCCTTCACTGGTTAATTGCAGATTGATGTTAAAGTCTTTAAAACTGCTGCCTTCTATTCCACCACCAGCACTTAGGCTCGTGGCCCAATTTTTTTGTTTGTAAAAGCTCAGTAACCCTCCATCTCCCTCATCACCTAATATATGGCTTAGTACACTTAAAGGCTTGCTTCTGAAGTACTCTCTTTGTCCGGGTAAAGGAAACGTAAAAATCATCCTTTGAGCTTGTTGAATAGGTTTTATACTCATTTGTATTCCCAAATGTTCAGGTAAATACAAACTAGGGTGCTTATCAGTTGAT
This sequence comes from Paraglaciecola sp., assembly GCF_039942875.1. Classification (GTDB taxonomy): domain Bacteria; phylum Pseudomonadota; class Gammaproteobacteria; order Enterobacterales; family Alteromonadaceae; genus Paraglaciecola. Next base: position 18,482 of record NZ_JBDVBQ010000013.1, on the reverse strand, counting down.
GTTAACTTTTTAGCATCCCATGGACCGAAATGTTTCCGTACTAGCTGCTCAGAACTAGTGATACTTTGTTTGCTAATTATACATAAAGAGGTGTTTTGTGGTTGATAGTAGCTTTGATGGAAGCGTTGGATTTTTTCCTTTAGTTCTATAGCTGAAAATGCAGAGAAGGTTTCCAAATTACCCACTGAAAACTTGCTAAAGGGGTGATCGGGGTTGCAGGTTTCCTTATGTACTTGGTATAAACGTCTTAAATCATCTTTTTGCTTTAAAGAAAATTCAGCATCAATTGCGTTTATTTCTTTTTCAATCAGTGTTTCATCGAATATAGGCTGTAACATCATTGCGCTTAGATGTTCTAAGGCATTATCTTCAGTCTGAATATCAGAGTTTAAATCGTAAAAAAAACTTGTAAACTCGGAGCCAGTAGAAGCGTTAATACTGCCATTGTGGCTCGCTAAAAAATTTGAGAAGTCATTGGCATTAGGGAATTTATCATTTCCTAAAAAAAGCATATGCTCCAGTAAATGACTGATACCAGGGCAATCATTATCGTCGTTAAAGTGACCTGCATTCACTGTTATAGAGCAAGCGCTTTTGTTGGCAAGTGGATCTTGAACCAATAAAAATTTTAAACCATTGGGTAATTCTATGAATTTATATTGGCGTTTATCATAGGCACTTTTGAGCAAAATATATTTTCCTTGACGTTACAACTAGTAAGCATAAACCAATTTTTTATAGATAATCACTTTCTAAACATTTTTCGTGGTATTTTTATTGTACTATTAAGAAAAATACAAACTAAATCAATAATATGAAGTTAGCAATAATGCGTCACGGACAAGCCGAAGTGCTAAGTGAGCCTGATGAAACTAGGGCTTTGACGGTTTTAGGTAAGCAGCAAGTATCTGATGCAAGTAATTGGCTAGCAAAACAGTTAGGTGAGAATACCAAAATTGACTTAGCATTGGTGAGTCCATACTTGAGGACGCAACAAACCTATGATGAGTTAACTTCAGTTGTGAACGTTGTTACAAAAGTTGATACATCTGATATTGTCCCAGAGGGTGATCCTGCTATCTTTCACGACTATTTAGATGCCTTAATATCACAAAGTCCGTCTTATAAAACCGTTTTGGTGATAAGCCATATGCCTTTTGTGTGTTATTTTTTAGAGGAAATCAGTAAAAGTAAAAAATCAATGCTATTTGATACATCTAGTACTGTTATTGTTGAGTATGACCCTACCGATAGAAATGGAGACGGGGGAGAAACATTCCACCCCTAGCATAAAATACATATTTATCTCTGCTTGTATGTATTCTGGTCTTAAGAATTTGCTGGGCTAACCGATATCATTAATATGATGAATAAAAGTTTGCCCGCATATTTACAACAGGTGCTAGAGCATCAGGTTGTGGAATCGAAACTGACTCATGACGATGAGCTTCAGGGGATCATGGATCGCCTAACAAATCTAAATGATAAAGTTGAGCTTTTAAAAACGAAAATTCATCAAAACCGTCAAAAACATAGCGAAGAAAATACTAATCAGACGTGAAAGTTGGCTCTTCGCGGTAGTACTCTGGTAAAACACGCACTGTTTTAACCATATTATCTTTCATTTCAATTAGCTCTATAGGATAGCCAGCAATTCGTAAACTGATATTGGTCTCTGGTATATCTTCGAGATATTCCAATATCAAGCCGTTTAAGGTTTTTGGACCCTCAGTTGGAAAGTTCCAATCTAATTCTTTATTTAACTCTCTGATATTGGCGCTACCATCAATTAAAAAGCTGCCATCTTGTTGTAGGTTGGCTTCTTTACTATGGTCGGGTAAAAAGCTAGTGGTGAAGTCACCGATAATTTCTTCAAGAATATCTTCCAAGGTGACTAATCCTTGAATGTCACCATATTCATCTACTACTAATCCTATTCTTTCTTTAGCAGCTTGAAACTTATACATTAGTGTATGCAGAGGCGTTGATTCTGGCGTAAAGTAAATGTCTCTAACCGCCCTCAGCAAGGTTGCTTTTGTAAATTGGTCTTTTGACAATAATCTCAGGGCATCTCGAACATGCACAAATCCTACTGCGTCATCTATGCTGTCACGATAAAGTAAAACCCGGGTGTGTTGAGCGTTGACTAACTTTCGTTGAATATCTTTCCACTCATTATTAATGTCAATAGCAACGATATCACTGCGGGGAACCATAATATCTTCAGCGGTTACTTTTTCTAAATCTAAAATACCGACTAGCATATCTTGGTGTTTTTTAGGTATGAGCGTGCCAGCTTCGTGTACTACGGTTCTCAACTCTTCTCGGCTTAAATTTTCGCCATCGTTGTTTCTAGGGTTAACTCGAATTATGGCTAATAAGCCGTTACAAATTCCATTTATCAAATATACGAATGGGTAAAGAATAAACATCAGTGGCAGTAAGATAATGGAGCTAGGGAAAGATATTTTTTCAGGATAAAGTGCCGCTAAAGTCTTTGGCGTCACTTCGGCAAAAATTAAAATTACAATGGTTAAACCAATATTTGCAGCTATTAGGCCCCAAAACTCACCAAACAATCTTAAGCATAAAATTGTCGCGACTGACGCTGCTGCAATATTAACCAAATTATTACCAATCAGTATTAAACCAATCAGTCGGTCAGGTCTTTGTAGTAATTTTTGTACTCGAATAGCGCCTTTGTGACCTTCATTTTCAAGGTGTTTCAGACGGTATCGATTAATGGACATCATGCCCGTTTCAGAGCTTGAGAAATAAGCTGAGAGTAAAATTAAAACGCCGAGAATAATGAATAAACTACTAGTGGCGATGTCGTCCAACTATGGAAATCCTATAAAGATATTAAGTCTGCAACTTTAAGGGCAATTAAGCCTCTAATCAAGAGTTAAGTAAGACTTCTCTGACAAAACGACTACCAAAATATCCAAGGGTTAATAGTGCTGCTGCTAATATACTTGTAGTTATAACCCATCTACCTCTCCAACCATAAAGCCAATGACCAATGACTATGACGCCATAAATAACCCAAGCTATCAATGCTAGCACTGTTTTATGAGCCTGTTCTTTGGCAAACATGTCATCTAAAAACATAAAGCCTGTAATGAGAGATAATGTAAGTAAAACCGTACCCACTAGTAGTAATTTAAATAGAATGTTTTCGACCGCCATAAGAGGAGGTAGAGACGAGTGGAGTAGGGAGGCTTTTTTTTCCTTTAGGCGCAGATTGATATAAGACAGTTGCAAGGTGTATAAAAATGCAATGGATAAGCTTGCATAGGCAAATAGAGAGAGACCGATATGAATAAGTAACGTTGGTTTTATCCCAACATTCATCATATGGGCGCTCGGTAATTGACTATTGGCTATAACAATTAAACCACTAAAACCATATATTACGGGCAATAAGATAGTGTTAGGTAATTTGAATGATGTTGCCAACATGGTGACACTGATCAACCAGCCAATAAGTGACGCAACATTGAGCATGCTCATGTTTTGACCTGGAGATAAAAACACCCCCAGTTTTAGAATATATGCATGTAATACTATAGCGATGACAACGCTAACCGTGGCTAACGTTTTGTTTGGGCCTTTTTTATCAAACATACCAGCAACGACTATTGCTGATGCTATAAGATAAAACACAAAACAAAGTACATCTAGTAACATCTTAAACTCTCTGGCTTATTCAATTGATTGTAACTACAGTGCATTGTCAGCACTATGACTCAATAATATTTTAATAAAAATCTAACTCGTTAAAATTAACACTTATTTTGCTTACATGACATAGCTTTGAGATCATTTCAAAGATTACAAATAATTTCTGTGATGAGAAATGCCTTTGAGCATTCTTATCTGTAACTATCTTCTATATAATACAAGTAATTAGCAAATTTTAGGTAATACGAAGCATGTTTGAGAATCTAAGTGACAGATTAGGTAAAACGCTAAAAAATATAAGCGGTAAAGGGCGTTTATCAGAAGATAATATTAAAGATACGTTACGCGAAGTGCGCATGGCATTACTAGAAGCTGACGTGGCCTTGCCAGTAGTACGTGAATTTATTGCTCAGGTTAAAGAGCGAGCTGTTGGTACTGAAGTTAGTAAAAGCTTAAACCCCGGTCAGGTATTCATTAAGATTGTTCAATCTGAACTAGAATCAGTTATGGGGCAGGTGAATGAGTCTTTAAATCTTGCTGCTCAACCTCCAGCTGTTGTTTTGATGGCCGGTTTACAAGGTGCCGGTAAAACTACCAGTGTGGGTAAATTAGCTGCTTTATTAAAGCAACGAGAAAAGAAAAAAGTCTTAGTTGTTAGTGCTGATGTCTACCGACCTGCGGCAATCAAACAGCTTGAAACCCTCGCTAATGATATAGGTGTTGAGTTTTTCCCTTCAACGGCTGAACAAAAGCCTATTGATATAGCTAATGCTGCAATCGATTTTGCACGTAAGCAATTTTTTGACGTATTACTTGTAGATACTGCGGGTCGTTTGCATGTTGACGGCGAGATGATGCAAGAAATTCAAGCATTACATCAAGCCATTAATCCAATTGAAACCTTATTCGTAGTTGACGCTATGACAGGTCAAGATGCGGCCAATACAGCCAAAGCATTTAACGATGCCTTGCCTTTAACTGGGGTAATCTTAACCAAAGCGGATGGTGATGCTAGAGGTGGTGCCGCGTTATCTGTCAGGCACATTACCGGTAAACCCATTAAGTTTATGGGGATGGGTGAAAAATTAGACGCTCTAGAAGCTTTCCATCCTGAGCGTATCGCATCTCGTATTCTTGGGATGGGAGACGTACTAAGTTTAATTGAAGAAGTCGAACGCAAAGTCGACAAAGACAAAGCTCAAAAACTAGCTAAAAAAGTTCAAAAAGGTAAGGGGTTTGACTTACAAGATTTCAAAGAACAGTTAGAACAAATGCGAAACATGGGCGGTATGATGTCTCTTATGGATAAAATGCCAGGTATGGGAAATATGTCTGCGCAGATAAAAGATAAAGCAAATGACAAATCTTTTAATCAGATGGAAGCTATAATCAATTCTATGACACCCGGCGAGAGAGCAAGGCCAGATGTTATAAAAGGCGGGCGTAAGCGTCGAATTGCTGCTGGTTCGGGTACTCAGATTCAAGATGTGAATAGAATGCTTAAGCAGTTTACCCAAATGCAAAAAATGATGAAGAAAATGTCAGGTGGAGGCATGAAAAAAATGATGCGTAATATGAAAGGTATGATGCCACCGGGTGGGCCAGGAGGCATGTTCCCACCGAGGTAATTAGTACAGTGTTACGCCCGAAAGTTTAACCTTTAATTTCTATTTTTTGGATTTGATATTTTGTTAGTAAATGCTGCTAATCAACGTTCTAATTTTCTCGTTAATGTATTGTTTTCGCTCGTTTTAACTTTAGGTGTGGTTGTTATTGCGGTGGTTTATTTTTACGGTGAAAGTATTGCCGAAAAAACAACTAACTTAATATCAGATGACCTTCCTACTTATGATTTATTACATAAATTAGAGAAAGGTTTGATTGAGCAGGAGCGATACCTGTATGAATTTTATATAAACAAGCGGGAAAGTGACTTTAGCCGAGGTTATACAAATAGTTTTCAACAAGGACTCGATACCCTAGCAGAATTACAGCTCAGATTGGGGAATGTTCAACCACTACAGATTATTCGAGAAAACCTGACTAGTGTAAGTAAAGTAGGTAATGAATTTTTTCTGAATATAATGGAGCCCGACACAGATTGGGATTTCGCTATGGAGCAGTTACGTTTAGTCAGCGAAATAAAGCGAGATACCGCACATCAAATTCAATTTTTAGTCCATCAAACGGAACGAAAAGTGAATGTCTCTGAACAAAAAGTTTTAACAGGGCTAGAAAGTGTTAGGTTTTTTGTTATGTTGTACAGTGTGATTACTCTTCTAATTGCATTTGTTGTAACTAAGGCTATTAGGACTTACTTGGTCAATTCTGTGAGTCATCAACGTTTATCACTTTTTCCGGCACGTAACCCTAACCCTATCATTAGCCTAGACCATAAAAGCAACGTAACTTATAGCAACCCAGCCACAGATAGCTTACTGCAACGACTAAATTTGCCCATGGGCAAGACCCATTTGTTGTTAGATAAAAACATTCGGTTGCACCAAGAAAAAATACTCTCAGATACAAGTATTCGTTCGACTGTTTTTGAGTACGAAATAGATAATTTATATTTTCAATGTGACTTGCATTGGGTAGAAGACCAACGTCAATGGGACATACATTTAACTGATGTTACTGAGCGTAAACGCGTCCAGCAGGAATTGTCTTACAGAGCTACCCATGATCAAGAAACAGGCTTGAAAAACCGTTATGAATTAGAAAAGTCATTTACCGATTTGTACGCCAAAACTGATGCTTTTGTACTTGGATTAATCGAAATTCGCTCTTTCAATCAATTACTTACCATCAGAGGTTTAACTGTCGCCTCAACCGTTGTAAAAGAGGTGGCCTTAGTTATTGATGAGGTGGTTTCTAATGCAAACTTGACAGGGTTTCAGGTCTATCATACAGGTGAAAAAAGCTTTGCGATAACCAATACTGAGGGCCTAAGTAAGAAGGATATTTATTCGTTAGTAAAACAGATTGAGGCGAAAATTTCATCGACGATATTTCATAGTCAAGATCAGGTCCGGTTAGACTTTGGATTTGCATGTTTTCCTGAACATGGAAACGATTATACAAGATTACATAAAAATGCCTTAGCAGCGCTAGATAAGTCTGCGAGTAGTGAGGATAAGTCTCATATTTTATTTACGGTAGAGTTAGGCACCAAGTTAGCGTATGAACAAAAGTTAATAGATGATATGCGTGTCGCTATAGAAGAGGTTGAATTTGAGTTATATTTCCAACCCCAGTTAGAGCTGCAGACTGGCACTATTATTGGAGCAGAAGTGCTTATTCGTTGGCAACGAGACGATGAATGGGTTTCTCCCGCAGAATTTATTCCTTTGGCTGAAAAGGCTGGCCTAATTGATATTTTAGGTGATTGGATACTGCACACTTCTTGCCAAAAGGCGCGAAAATTAGTCGATTTAGGGTTCTATGACTTAGTTGTGGCGGTCAATATATCACCCCTGCAATTTGGACGTAAAGATTTTCTAGAGAAAGTAAAACAGGCATTAAAAGACACGCAATTATCTGCTAAAAACCTTGAGTTGGAAATTACTGAAGGGGTCATCATATACAATGAGCAAGAAACCATAGCGACACTAGAGTCCTTAAAATCATTAGGTGTGCAACTCGCCATTGATGACTTTGGCACGGGTTACTCATCTCTTAATTACTTGAAAAAATTTAATATTGATAAGCTTAAAATAGACCAGTCTTTTGTACGCAACATTCAGCATGAAAGTGCAGATCAATCCATCGTAAGAACGATTATCGAACTAGGTCGTAACCTTGGCCTAACTTTGATTGCCGAAGGAGTGGAAGAGCAAGAGCAGTTAAACATATTGAAACATATGGGATGTGACGAAATGCAAGGTTATTTCTTTAGTCGTCCATTACCAGAGCAGGAATTTATTGAGTTTGTTCAACAGCAAAGCGGAGCTTAGTCAGTGCTCAAAAGGATCTCCTCAGAGAACGCTATGCGTTACAGTAGGCAAATATTGTTATCAGGCTTTGATTTAGAAAAACAAGAAATATTACTCAATAGTCGGGTGTTACAAATTGGGGTGGGAGGGTTAGGGTGTGCAGCCGCTCAGTATTTAGTCTCTGCTGGGGTAGGGGAGTTAACCCTTGTAGATGACGATCAGGTTGAAACTTCAAATCTACAACGTCAAGTTTTACACACCGAATCGAGTGTAGGGCTCAATAAAGGCGTATCCGCAAAGCGTACATTAACTGCCTTAAATAGTGACGCCAGCATTAATCTTATTCAGCAGCGCCTGTCAGATGATGACCTCAGCGAACAGGTTAACCAGCATGATATTGTCATTGACTGCAGTGATAATATTGAAACACGTAATCAATTAAATAGAATGTGCATTAAACAGCAAAAACCCTTGGTTTCAGGGGCTACTATAAGAATGGAAGGGCAGTTATCTAGCTTTCTACCTAGCGCTAACAACCCTTGTTATGAGTGTCTAAGCACTATGTTTACCGAGCAAAGCCTAACGTGCGTTGAAGCCGGAGTCATGTCTCCAGTAGTTGGAATTGTTGGAGCTATGCAGGCTTTAGAGTGCGTAAAAATACTGACTCACTTTGGTAAGCCATTGACTAACAAATTAATGATGTTTGATGGAAAAAGCATGGAATGGCAAACCTATATTATTCCTAAAAATAATTCTTGTTCAGCTTGCTCTATGCTCTAATTCGCTGGTTGAAATTTAAAAGGCTTACCTTGGTAAGCCTTTTTTAATTAATCCACTATTTAACTTATAGGTATTAATGTAGTTTCAGTTTTTGGCCCACAATATTACTAACTTTGCGACTCAATAAAACTAATGCACCTTTTAACCAGCCATGCACAGCAAATTGGTGCATATTGTATAGCGATATATAAACAAAGCGGGCAAGCTTACCTTCTACAAACATGCTGCTATTGCTTAGGCTACCCATTAAACTACCCACAGTACTGTACTTACTTAAATGAACTAACGAGCCGTAATCCTTGTATTGATAAGCCTTTAACGGCTTTGACTTTTGAATGTTAATTAAGTTTGTTGCCACTAGGCTTGCCATTTGATGGGCTGACTGTGCTCTTGGCGGCACCCAAGAACCATCCTCTTGTTGAAAACCACAACAGTCGCCTATCACGTAGATATTATCGATTAAGGTACTTTGTAATTGTTTATTAACAAGGATCTGTTGTGCTCGGTTAGTTTCAAAAATATTTAACTCTTGAATAAAATCTGGGGCTTTGACTCCTGCTGCCCATACCATTAAATCAGCTTCGATTAGGTTAGTATCACTGGTAATAAACCCTTCTTTTTGAGCGCTTGCTACTCGGGTGTTTTCTAACACTTTAATGCCCAGTTTGTGCAAAGCAGCTCGAGCTGAATTGGTTATGCGCTCGGGTAGGGCTGGCAATATACGAGGACCTGCTTCAATAATGGATATTTGTAAGCGCTCTGCCGACATCTTTGGCATACCATAAGAGCGGGCTAAATTAGCCACATGGTGTAATTGTGCGGCAAGCTCGGTACCTGTGGCTCCACCACCCACTATAGCAACCTTTAAGCTAGAGTCAGAATCACTTAACTGGTTAATTTTAATTAACTGATTAAGCAGCGCTTTATGAAAACGCTCAGCCTGTTTTAGCGAGTCTAATAAGTAACAATTTTCAGCTACTCCAGGGGTGCCAAAGTCATTGCTGACACTGCCAATTGCTAGTACTAAGGTATCGTATTCTAGGGTGCGAGCAGGTAATAAGACATCACCATTATCGTCAGGTAACGGGTCTAAATGAATGGTCTTATTTGTATGATCAATATGACTCATGTTACCTAACTGGAAGCCATAATGGTGGCTTGCAGCATGAATAGGGTAGTCGACACCATCAGAATTTTTATCAATAACGCCAGCCGCCACTTCATGTAGCAAGGGCTTCCATACATGGGTACGGCTACGGTCTACTAATATGACTTCAGCTAGTTTCTTTTTACCTAGCGTTTTACTTAACTTGGTAACTAGCTCAAGGCCACCCGCACCTCCGCCTACAACGATTATTTTTTGCATGATATTTCCTAAAGTTTAAATAAATCTGGGGCGCACTTGCGAGTGGGGTAGAGAGGCTACCTAAGGTGTAGACAAGAAAGAGTAAGAAAAGAAAAAACACAGCTATCGCAAGTTGTTATGCTATGTGAAAATTGTGACAAAAAATACGACTTTTGTCTAGAATAGGGCGCTATTTACTGAGCATAATCTCTAGATATTTTAGTGGCCGTAATTGCTTATGGATCGAGTTGTGCAATACGCCGCTGTTTAAAACAAGCAATAATTAAAAAAGCCGTATCATTAACCAATTTAGAAGGTGCAGTAATGAGCTCAGAATCATCAAGTTTCAACCGTAGAAGTATGCTCAAAACCCTTACCGCAGGTGCTGTATATTCGCTAGCAGCATCAGAGCTAGTTCACGCTAAACCTCTTGTAAATACACTTGAGTCTTTGCAAATCCCCAAAGGTGTCACCCCTGAAGCCCTAGCTAAAGATGAGTCATTTTGGGCTAAGGTTGCACTTTTTTATGACAAAGCTGAAGGCATAGTCAATCTCGAACATGGCTACTGGGGTAAAATGTCGCGCCCAGTACAAGCTGCTTACCTCGAAAACACCGAAATGGTGAATACCCAACTATCCTATTATGCTCGTAAAGAATACAACCAAGATTTAGTAGATAGCGCTAATAAAGTTGCAGCAGCCCTAGGGGCTAAAGATGGTGAAGTGGTGTTAACAAGAAATGCCACCGAGTCTATCCATAATTTACTCAGGCAATATAACGACTTTAAACCCGGCGAAACGGTTTTATTTACTGATATTGATTACCCGAGTTTCAAAGAAACTATGCAGTGGCTAGCCAAATCACGTGATGTTGAACCTGTAGAAGTGATTATTCCGCCTCAAGCAAACCAGCAACAAATACTCGATTTATACATTAAGGCGTTTGATAGCAGCCCTAATCTTAAGTTGATGTTACTGACTCACGCGAGCAATCAACATGGGTTAATACTTCCCGTCGCTAAAATCGCTGACGCAGCCAAGCAAAGAGGCATAGATGTAGTGTGTGACTGTGCACAATCTTGGGGGTTGTTAGACTTTAAAATTACTGACCTTAACGTAGATTGGGCAGGGTTTAATTTACATAAATGGATTGGCAGCCCTGTTGGAGTAGGGGCCCTGTATATGAAACAAGGCAGCCTAACAAAAATATCACCTTACCCTGGTGAAACGGATCCTGACGATACCTTAACTTACAAACGTGTTCACACCGCGACGACTAATTTTGCCGCCACTTTAACTGTACCTACTGCGATAGATTTTCATCAATCAATGGGGCCAGCCAACAAAGAAGCGCGTTTACGTTACTTACATTCCCTTTGGGCAACAGAAGCCAAAAAGATGTCTCACATAGAAGTACTAGGTGGGTCTGATGCAGAATCATCAACAGGTATGGGCGCATTCCGTTTAGCAGGTAAAACTAGCTTAGAAGAGGTTACCCAGTTACAAAAACGTTTAGAAAACGAATTTGGCGTATTCACAGTTGTTAGAAAGGGCCTAGCGAGTGGCTGTTGTATCCGGGTTACTCCGCAGGTTTTCGTTTCTGCTTCTGAAATCGCAAAATTAACTGACGCTCTAAGAAAGCTAGCGTGAGCGGCAAGCAGAATAATTTCGACACTATAAAACTAACCACATTAAAATAACGATAAATAGGCAACCCATGAAAAAATTATTACTAAGCAGCGTATTGTCACTAGGACTGCTTACTCCATTTTTAAGCTCTGCAGACGACACCACACCAGAGCAACGTATCAAAGCTGCTGGTTTTACCTTACCAGCGCCCGTTAAACCCATAGCTAATTATGTGACATGGAGACGCTCAGGCAATACCTTGTATTTATCTGGCCACGGTGCATGCGAAGGTAAAAGTGTACTAGGTAAGTTGGGTAGCAATCTTAATATCGAACAAGGCTATGATGCTGCGCAGCTTGTTGGCTTATGTGCTTTAGCAACCATAAAATACGCCACTGGTGATCTCTCAAACGTAAAACAAGTACTTAAAATAACAGGTATGGTAAATGCGACCGACACATTTACTGGCCACTCAAAAGTTATTAATGGATTTTCAGACTTGTTTGTAACTGCATTTGGTGATGACGGCAAAGCCGCCCGAGCAGCAGTGGGTATGAGTAGCCTACCGGGTAATATGTCGGTAGAAGTCAGTGCCATTATTGAGCTTAAAGACTAACGTAAAAAGTAGTATCAAAGGGGCAGTGCATGCTTGCCCTTTTTGATGATTAATTAAGGAGCCCTATGACCAAAGACGAAGTCATCGAATTACTAAACTTAGAGGGCCACTTTGAAGGTGGCTATTTTAGGCAAACTTTTAAAGCCACGCATAGAGCGCCTGTCATTACCGAATATGGAAACCGCACCAGCATGACAGCGATTTACTACATGCTGAGTACAGACAACAATATCGACCATTTTCACACTAAACATTCAGATGGTATTGAGTTCTATCATATGGGCTCGCCCATTACCTATCACATGATCCACCCTGATGGTCGCTATGAAAAAGTCGTAGTGGGCCCAGATATAAAAAATGGCCAACAGCTGCAATTAGCGGTAGCGGGTGGCACCTATAAAGCCGCAGAATTGAGTCTTGGAGACTATGATTTCGGTTTAGTCAGTGAAGCTGTCGCACCCGGTTGGGAGCCTGAAGACATGATAGACGTTAGCGCCAGTGAGTTACTTAAAAAATTTCCTCAGCATAGTAAGGTTATTCAGCGCCTAGCAAGAAGTTAAGCTTACAGTTCAACTTAAGTGTCCGCATCTATTTTAAATACCTCAGCTATAGGTTTGTGGGTGGCTGGCTTATCAATACGACACCCTACAAGACGTTGCGAAATATTAGGCTTTAGTAAGTCTGCAAATACACTGACATTTTTTAGATTAGGATCTAGCCACATATTCATAGTATCGTCATCTTGATTCAACATCAGAGGGCTCGCCTTAGTGTGGTAGGGCATGATTTTTTCATGGGGAGGTAAAGTTATCACCGAACACGACAAAGCTGTTTCACCAGTAGTAGAGTTAACCCATTCTCGGCATAAGCCACCTAAGGCAATAGCTTCACCTTTAATGGCTTTAAAGTCTGTATAGTTTGCATCATGGCCTTTACCTTCGGTTTCACCAAAGCCAGAAGCTGGAATAATACAGCGAGACTGCCTAAACGCTATATAGCCGGCACTTTGGGGCTTGTTAAGCTTGTCATAACGGGTGTTAAAGCTCGCCCATTTATAATCTGGCTTAAAGGTATCACCCTCTAAAGTCTGCAATAACCACCAACTGGCATTTGCGATAGTGCGTTGCTGCGCCACTTGCCTAACGATTGAAACCTCGCTACCCGCCCGAATAAAGCGCTCAAACCTAAGGGGCACTTCGCCCACATCAATTTTAATACCCAGCACACCCAGCAGGCCAATAACACCTGGGTTGTCGGTTACATTTAAACGTCCACACATTAGGCAAGTATCATAGGTTAAGAATGCCTAATAGTTTTGCATAAAAATAACAAAAGCTCATGACATAACTTAAAGAGTGAAAAGTCACTACAAGCAAAAAGGTGTTCCTACCAATTAATACATTTTAAGGCATGTACTTTTTAAAAGTGGCCAAGGCACACTTTGATTTAGATGGGGCAAAGTCGTTTACTTAGTGAGTCTCATTAATGCATTGCTGAGTGGCCTTAATATGGGCATGTTTTTCGTTAACCATTCTTTGGACACCCAATTTAATTTCAAGAAAATTACGATGGGTGTCCAATTAGTGTTTATGTTTCAGTTTCACTGTTCGCTTTGTTTGCATATTTACCAATAGCTTTACCAGTTGTTGCCCAAACCAATACACCTCCCCATGCAATCAATGAAAAACCAGCAGGAATACATGCAAGCAATATATATTTAAAGTGCTTTCTATTGAAAGCTAGAGCAAGCATTGCGGGAAGAAACCAGAGAATAAATACCCCAATTAATATGAAGCCAATAAATGCATAGTTGTCACTTGCCAAAATACTATCGATAAATTCCATCACTTATTTCCTTTTAAATTAACTACTTTGTTTTTTAAAATTGACAACGTTATCTGATTGTCAAAGCTAGTAGTCTTTAATCAGGGAAATATATTACAGAATTGACTTGTTAGCTTTAAGCGCACTTGGCGATAGTTGATAAAGCATCTTTCCAAGCCGCTAGAGCATCAAAGTCTTCAACCAAACCGTCTTTAGTACTTTGACCAGTGAAAGCCCCCATTCCATGTTGAATCATATAAGTTGGCTTATATGCTGGTGCCCCTAGATCAGTTAGGCTCTGACAAATCGCAGTATTATCAGAACTTAATTTTGTAAGAGCCGTTTGCAACTTATCCATATCATCTTGTGATTGCGCACCGAACAAATTCATACGCAGAACACTAATCGCTTGATGCGCAGTTTTATCTGAAACACGTTTAGTATCAAAAAAGCCATAAGACATGCCAGCAAAATATAGCTCTGCAGCATTCGAGTAATTATTGTCGGTCAAGCACGCATTAAGCCCAGTAAATATATCGACAGGGTTCTGCATGTTCGATAACTCGGCCACAGATAAACATCCAGCTGGTTTCGGGGATTCCAAATTCCCAGTAATCTCATAGCTTGTGACACTGCTTTTAGGCGTGGAATTACAAGCTGAAAATAGCAAAGCCGATAATGCTGCCAATATTATATTTTTATCCATGAGCCTAAAGCCCTCCTTTAGAGCTAACGCTCAAGCTAAACAGCAGTTAAGGGGACATTGGCGAAGCCAACGAGAAACTGTCAGATTAAGCTTTTTGTTAGCTGCTTTAGACAAACTTAATACCCCCATTTGAATTACACTACAGCTCCTCTGACTGGAGAGTTTTTGATATTGAGGTATTTTTCTATTTCTTGCTCAATATACAATGCCTGCTCACTAGCTTCTAAACCGCTTAAAAGTTTAGTGTTCGTACCACTATTTAATATTGCGTGTACTTCATAAGTAACCGTTGTTCCATTCTTACCGCTAGAGACCTTTTCTTTTGTATAGATTTGTTTTAAATCAGCGGATTTTATTTTTTTGTTACCAAACCATGGAATAGGTTTATGATTAATCTCTATGGTTTCCTTGCTAACGAAGACATTTGATTTGTTGAACCAACCAGCAATAGCGTAGTAAGAAATACCAATGCCAGCAGCAACATGAATTAAAGGAAATATTTTAGAAAAGACATCTGCCTCTTCCCCCATATCTGCATAAAATTGCCAAAGAAAACCATTCCAAAATATTGCAAACACAGTCATGAAAATCACTTGCCCGCCAAACCATTTTCGAGATATACGCATATAGTCAGGAAACTCTTGCAACTCTAGTTTCTCTGGGAGCCCTAAGTCCATATGTTCTTTCATAAAAATAATCTCCGTATTTAAGTTCGTAGCTAACGCCCCTGAACAGCTTGTTCGCCTTACTTTTCGACCAAATTAAATGATGTTTTTAATGGAACTGAAACACCACGTACAGAGTCTTTCATTTCAAAATAAACTGTCCATTTGCCATAAAGGCAATTGTATGGACACCCACTTTAATTTCAAGAAAATTACGATGGGTGTCCAATTAGTGGCCCGCGATGGGTGTCCAATTAGTGTCCCGAAATCAAAACAATTAGATTAATTACACAATTAAACATCAACAACTTCGACTACTTCGGCTGACTTTGCTCTAAACGAAGGACTTTTAGAGTCTGCATCAATCATATGCGGTGTTGCGTCATGTGCATCAAGCGCTTCTTGTGAAGCCCATTCTTCTATTAAAAGAAACTTAGTATCACTACCTTTAATTCTTTTTAGTTCGTACTTAATACAGCCTGGTTCTGCCAAAACCAGAGGTTTAATATCATTGTATAAATTAATTTGTTCCTGTGCTCGCCCTTCTTTTACTTCTATATGTACAAGGCATGACAACTTACTATTCATAATTTCTCCTTTTCCCACGGCCTTGGATTGTTATATGCATTTATTTGACATTTCGGTATACAAAGTTATTTAGCTCAGAAACTGACTTGACAATGTATAGTGACTTTTTATCTGACATTGCTTCTAATCTGGCAGTAAAATCATCATTCCAGAATTTTGGGCATAGCCGTAACACTTTATAACTCTCAAGAGTACCTTTTAGAACCGAACTACCCTCAGGCCAACCTTCAGGTTTGACGAAAAGCCCTTTTAAAAATCTCTTTGTCACAAACCAGTAGCTTTTTAGGTATGGCAGATCAACGTAAACCAATGTATCGGCTGCTTCTAAACGTTGGTGAAATGAGTTTATTGGTCCAAACCCATCAATGATCCAATTTTCAGATGATAAGATACTCTCATGTGCTTCATCGAATGAACTGCGATCTTCCAGCTCCCCATTCTTTTTATACACTATCGAATCTAGCTGATGTAATTGTATACCAGTAGCTAAAGCAAGATCTTTGCTTAAAGTAGATTTACCGCTTCCGGGCTTACCAAAAACTGCTATTTTTTTCATACTGCCTCCTTCATGCGAATTATTCCCATGAGGCAGAAACAGGAAACCCACCTCTATGGGGTGGGTTTGATAAATTACAGACGCATCAAATCTCCCACCATTCCTATGGAATGATGATAATTCGAGATATTTTGTGCGTAAGATTTAGATTCATTATTTTATCCTGCTAGAAGAACGACATCATGTCAACCGGAAGAGGGATGAAGGTGTTCTCGAAGGCATATAACGCTCCAATAACATTGTGAAGGCACCCAAATTAATAACTTACTTAAATGCTTTCCAATCAACAAGCATAAAATGATTTGAATAAGCTATTTGGTGATTTTCTACATTTGGGTTTGAGAATAATTTGGCGGGTATGGTTTAAATTTACTTAAATTGGTGGCATTAGGTAAATTTCGGGCAGCATAACTTAGCCAATGGACAAAACAATTCTTTGGACACCCAATTTAATGTCAAGAAAATTACAATGGGTGTCCAATTAGTGTTGGCAGGTGTTATGATTGCTGTCAGCCCATTCGCACTTTTAGACATGTTTATTGTGTTATGGCGAAATATTCGAATGATGGACCAAATTAGTGAAACCTATGGACTGCATTTAGGCTACTGGGGAAGAGTTAGGCTAATACGTAACGTGTTTCATACCATGTTGTACGCAGGGGCTGCTGAAATACTGTCAGACGCAGGTAGTTATGCGCTTGATGCAGGCATAACGGGAAAACTATCTACAAGCGCCGCCCAAGGGCTAGGGGCTGGTGTACTGACGTCACGTATCGGTATTAAAGCGGTGGAGCAATGTCAGCCAATTGATTGGGTAACAGAAAACAAGCCAAGCATTATTAACATAAGTAAACAAATACTCGAAGATTTAAATGGTAAGCCTAAATAAAGCGTTACTTTTAAAAAATAATCAATTAATTAACATTGACGAGTGCTATTACAATAATTTTTAGTTTTATGGAGTAACGCAAAGTGTGTTTAAGGTTAGTGTCTGTTGTTGCTTTTTTAATTGTTGTGACGAGTTGTGCCGTTCAACCAGTTAAACAGATCACTAAGAGTAAAGCACAAACAGAGATTAACAGTACTGATGATACTGAAATCAAAACTAAGATAGTGGGCGTATGGTTTGTAGACGAAGAGTTGCATCACAGAGATTGGCCTAGCAGCACGATAAAAGCTTATGGTGAAGACTTTTATTATAGCAATGGTGTTGTAGAAGGATACACAATCTTTTCATATCCCAATGAAACACAAGAGTGGGCCTACCGTGCAAATTGGTGGGTTGACGATGGCTATTTATATATGCGGGTGGTATGGGATAACAGTAATACGCCAATTGATGGGCACACATCAAAAGATAAAATCATTTCTATTTCAGATAATAATCTGGTGTTATTGGCAGAAGATGGCACTAAGTTGACCCGCTACAGAAAGTAGTTGTTTTGTAAGGTGGGACTGCAGGTAGGTGCGTTGCAACGTTAAAACAATCACCTATCGCAATAGAATCATCTTTTGCGAGATTACCCCTATTCTTTTAGATAAGAATATTTGATTATGAGATGTTGTATTGCACAAGAAAATATCTATCTAGCTACAAAACTAATGGATACACTAGGGTTTTGCTTTAGCCATAATTTCAAATGACTCAGCCTTTCGAATATTCAACCCGTTATATACTGGATAAAAGCCATTTCAGCGAAACCTTTGACCAAACCGTCACTGAAGTTGCACCACAAAAAGCCTATTTAAAATCCCTTGTAATAGGAATGCTGGGGGCGATATTGCTGTTAGCCACAGAACTTAATCCATATATCTCTTGGTTTGTTGTTGCCTGGGCTGGGGTAGAGGTCTTAAGTGTGCGTTTTCAAAAATCTTGGTGGTTGGCGAGGCAAATGATAAGTAAGGCGGCCAATAATGAATTGACCTTAACCATAGATGAAGAAGGAATTCGTAGCCAATCAACCTCTGTTAAAAGCTTTATCGCTTGGGGCGATATTATAAAAATAGAACAAACTAGCCAAGGCTGGTTGTTGCACTTTGAGGCAGGCAAGTCTTATTTATCAAGCCGTTGTTTGTCACCAGAAGCGCAAGCGTTTGTGGCGCAGAAAGTCCGAACTAGGTAGTTAAGCTTTACATGTCTGGGGTAGAACAAGG
>NZ_JBDVBQ010000012.1:0-2107 GCF_039942875.1 Paraglaciecola sp. | reverse complement strand
CCAGTATTTAAAGACACATATCAACGATTAGTCGCCGCAGGAAAACCTAAAAAAGTAGCTATTATTGCTTGTATCAGAAAGATGGTTGTTATCTTGAATTCGATGCTAAGAGACGGCGTGATGTGGGAAGCGCCAAAGGCTAAAAATTAACTATTGACGCCATAGTCTCTTGTTAGGTGAAATTACTGATTATTTCTTGTGCTCTACTTTTTGAAAATACACCATTAATTTCAGGATCTGTAAACTCTGCGATTACATCCTCTATGCACTCATCGGAGAAGGAAATAGATTCAGACAATTGAGCTGCGTCAGCAATATAACTTAATTCAGCGCTAGTTAATTCATCTTTAATAAACAATGTGCACAATTTTGATATTTCGTAATTACCAATTTGAAGCTCTCTATCTTCAATTACTACGATATCTATTGAGCTACCAACTATTTTTGTTAGCGTTTCATAGTCTTCGTGGTATTCACTAAATCCAGAGAGAAAGTCTTTGGGTGATAACTCTTCCTTAAGTAGGTTTGATAGCGAGCTTAGCTTCATGCACTTTTCACCTAACGCCCCAATATGCCGACGAAATGAGCGCAGCGAGTTGAGGTCGGAATAATTGGATTGTTATATTTTATTCTACCCAAAGGTTTGTCAACCTCGGGTGTCCGCTACTGGAGCAGCCATTTATTGTATAGCCTACATTAGATTTAGACATTAAAGCTGCCAAACCTATGGAAAGAATTTTATCAAACATGACATTGTCATTTGTGGCTGCAATGTTTCCTGACTTCAAGCAATCATCACCGTTTTGCATATCTTCAAAAATAAAATATATAGTCCCATTATTATCTGTTTCGTGGACAAAAACCTTCTTAATCTTCGTATCATATACGTGGGTAGCTGAATAACAATTAAATGAAAGAAGAGTAAATAATATTGAGGTTAAATATTTCATCAGTTTCCTTTTCCCTATGTGCAAATATAACGCATTAAATATGGGGATTTTAGGAGCGCTTTTTCGGCAAGTAAAATTCCCACCATGATGTTTTTGTTAAGCTATTTTTTCATCCGAAGATGTTCAAGTAGCGCCACGTTACCCTGATATGGCGAACAGGATGTATCGTTTACATAACCAGATAAAGTAGCACCACTAGCAAATGCAGTTAAAACAACTGACATGTATTGCTTACCCTCATCAGTCGATTTATCAAAGCCAAAATATTTTGGAGCTACTGCGCACACAGGGACAGGCTCGATAGTACAATCAAGTAGTACGTGACCGTTATTTGCACCAGCAGTGATAATTTCTATAACTTTGCAATCATTGAAATCTGCTGAATATGATGTAATTGGAAGGCATGCGAAAAAAAGAGTGCCAATTTTAAATCTCTTCAATTTATTCTCCCTATTTGATATTAAGGCTTAACGATTCAAATATGAGGCGCGGCTTTTTCGCGTCCCATGCATTATTTGCTTGTTAGGCTAATCAGGCTCTAAGCCAAGCTGATATGCATTAACAATATAACTATCGCTTTCAGTAGAATACTCACTTGTTGCTTGGTGATACATTGTTTTAGCAGTAACCTTAGCTGACATTGCCATGCTCATCATATATTTAGCCTTATCCGTCGTACAATCCGTAATCCTTATTTCTTCTGGGTCATCGCAGATATTCGAATCTTCACTTTTTTTAACGCTCAAATTTGACATACCAATTTTACATTGTTCTCCCACAACTCTTATATTGGATACTTGGAAAGTATATGCCTCCCAAGCATTTACACTTAAAGGCATAGTAATGAAAAATAAACCTAAAACCCTTTTAATAACTAACATAGATATCTCCTTCTAATATTTGGCATAACGCTTATTATCGAGCATGTCGTATATGTAACTTCTCGATTTGATTTTTATTCCCGTCATTTCCAGCCCTTACCTATTGATTTTATTAAATGTTTTTAACTTTGAAGTTATCAAAACCACAAAGAGTTGCAAAAGCAAAAGGAGACTCGACTTTAACGCGACTTTTCTGCTTCCTATTAAAAACCATGAGCAAAATATTTTCCATAATTAAATTAATAACTTAGCATTTTTTGGAAAAACAAAGCGAGA
>NZ_JBDVBQ010000011.1:0-18063 GCF_039942875.1 Paraglaciecola sp. | reverse complement strand
CGCTTCAAATATACTTCTTAAGTATATGCAACTCGTCAACTACATTGACTTCGTTGCCGCTGCCCCGTGTTGTTTCAACCGGTCTGCCTTGAAGCGAGGGCGCATTATAGAGACAACACATTCCTATGCAACACTTTATTTGATTTTTTATTTCAACCGCTTGTTTTTTATTCGATATGCATGACTTAAGTAGTAATAACAGTTCAAATTACAAAAAAAAAGCACCCATGAAATATGAATGCTTAGTATTTTAAACCTTTGCCTTTAGGCATTTACCTTTTTAGGGTAATTGAAAGCTAATCAGGCTTATCTTTTTGGTCACAATCTACATTAGTTTCTTCTGCGTCACCCACAACATCTTCTAATCTAACCTTGTCTACCATTCTAAATGTATTGATAGGTCCAGCTAGCGCATATAAAAGAAATACTATAAATAGTACTAAAGCAGGCTCTGTTGCAACCACGACAAAGACTAACAATATGAGAAGAAGCACAACAAACGGAACCTTACCGTGCAAATTTATATCTTTAAAAGAGTTGTATTTGAAATTGCTTACCATTAACAAGCCTGACAGGCCTGTTACCAATGCAACTATAACTCCGTAGTCTTGGCCATTAATATCATACTCAACACCAACCCATATAAGTCCAGCAACCAGGGCAGCCGCAGCAGGACTTGCTAGCCCTTGAAAGAAGCGGCTATCTGCAATGCCGATTTGAGTATTAAACCGAGCTAATCTAAGAGCTGCACCGGCAACATAAATAAATGCCGCGAGCCATCCTATTTTCCCTAAGCCTGACAAACCCCAGTTATAGGCAACCAAAGCAGGTGCAACACCAAAAGAAACCATATCAGCCATAGAGTCGTATTCAGCTCCGAACTCACTCTGAGTATTGGTAATGCGTGCCACTCGCCCATCTAGCCCATCAAATATCATGGCTACAAAAATTGCTACTGCCGCCGCTTCAAAGCGACCATTCATTGAAGATACCACTGCAAAAAAACCTGAAAATAGCCCTGCAGTTGTTAGCAGATTAGGTAAAAGGTATATACCTCTACGCTTTTGATCTGGCATTGTTTTTGTCTCACCCTTATATGGTTACAGATTATATAATATTTTAGTTTATCGCGTTTACCGCGCCCTAGTATACAGCTCATTGTCTACAAGCTAAAACCTACGCATCCCTTTTAATAAAGAAAGGCCAGTATAATACTGACCTTGAGTTCAAGAATCACCAATTTAGAAAAGGAAATGCTAACTAATTATTAACTTTTCTTCTTCACAATCCACTTTAACAACTCCATCACGGCCCAAGTCTCCAGCTAATATTTTCTGAGCTAATGGATTTTCAATTTCAAGCTGAATCGCTCTTTTTAATGGCCTAGCTCCAAACACTGGATCAAACCCGGCTTCAGCTAATTTATCGAGAGCAGATAAACTAAGCTCTAGTTTATAACCTTTATCGGCTAAGCGATCTCTAAGTGCCCGAAGTTGGATCTTAGCAATAGACTTTATCTGCTCTTTGCCTAGCGGATGGAATACGACAGTATCATCTACTCTGTTTATAAACTCAGGTCTAAAATGTTCACCAACGACCCCCATTACCAAGTCCTTCATCTGCTGGTAGTTTTTCTCAGCACTAACTTCTTGAATAATATCTGAGCCCAAATTAGAGGTCATAATAATAACAGTATTCTTAAAGTCGACGGTTCTACCCTGCCCATCAGTCAAACGACCATCATCTAATACTTGTAGTAAAATATTAAAAACATCAGGATGTGCTTTTTCTACTTCGTCTAATAAAATAACAGAGTAGGGTTTACGCCTCACCGCCTCAGTTAAATAGCCACCTTCTTCATAACCAACATATCCAGGAGGGGCACCAACCAAACGAGATACAGAGTGTTTTTCCATAAACTCTGACATATCAATGCGTACCATGGCATCTTGAGTATCAAATAAAAACCCAGCTAACGTTTTACAAAGTTCAGTTTTACCCACGCCTGTTGGTCCCAAAAACAAAAATGATCCTATAGGTTTATTGGGGTCTGACAGACCAGCTCTAGAACGTCTAATTGCATTTGATACCGCCTCAACCGCTTCTTGTTGCCCAACTACACTTTCTTTAAGTGCATCTTCCATGGATAAGAGTTTAGCTTTTTCACCTTCCAACATTTTTGAGACTGGTATGCCGGTCCAGCGAGATAAAACATCTGCTATTTCATTATCAGAAACCTTATTTTTAAGTAAGGTAGTTTCTTCTGTTTCTGATTCAGTAGCCAACTCCAACTTTGCTTCTAACTCTGGAATTCTGCCATATTGTAATTCAGACATACGGCTTAAGTCTGAGGCTCTTCTGGCAATCTCTAGGTCTAATTTTGCTTGTTCTAATTCAGAACGAATATTTTGGGTACCTTGAACCGCTTGCTTTTCAGTAAGCCATACTTTTTCAAACTCTGAAAACTTGTGCTCTGCTTGCTCTCGCTCTAATTCGATG
This sequence comes from Paraglaciecola sp., assembly GCF_039942875.1. Taxonomy (GTDB): domain Bacteria; phylum Pseudomonadota; class Gammaproteobacteria; order Enterobacterales; family Alteromonadaceae; genus Paraglaciecola. The sequence goes on along the minus strand of NZ_JBDVBQ010000011.1, from coordinate 15,564 downwards.
AGCTCTAATCGTTTGTGACTAACTTCATCTTTCTCTTTTGCTAAGGCTTGCTCTTCAAGTTTGAGTTGAATAATTCGTCGTTCTAACTTATCCATATCTTCGGGCTTAGAGTCCATTTGTAATCGGATACTGGAAGCGGCTTCATCAATCAAATCAATGGCTTTATCTGGCAGTTGCCTGTCACTAATATAGCGGTGTGACAAAGTTGCTGCTGCTACAATCGCGGGGTCGGTAATTTCCACAGAGTGGTGCAATTCATAGCGCTCTTTTAGACCTCTAAGTATTGCAATTGTATCTTCCACACTAGGTTCATCGACTAATACTTTTTGAAACCTGCGTTCTAATGCCGCGTCTTTTTCTATAAATTGACGATACTCATTTAATGTAGTCGCACCAACACAATGTAACTCTCCTCTTGCCAACGCTGGTTTAAGCATGTTCCCTGCATCCATGGCACCTTCACCTTTACCAGCTCCAACCATAGTATGAAGCTCATCGATAAAGAGGATCACTCGGCCTTCTTCTTTACTTAATTCACTCAATACTGCCTTTAAACGTTCCTCAAACTCACCGCGAAATTTTGCCCCTGCTATTAAGGCTCCCATATCCAGAGACAATACACGTTTGTTTTTTAAACCTTCAGGCACTTCACCATTAATAATACGTTGAGCTAAGCCTTCCGCTATTGCAGTTTTACCCACACCTGGCTCACCAATTAGAACCGGATTATTTTTGGTTCGGCGCTGTAAAACTTGAATAGTACGGCGTATTTCATCATCCCGACCTATAACCGGATCAAGCTTGCCCTGCTCTGCTCGTTCAGTTAAATCAGTTGTAAATTTTTCTAAAGCCTGACGCACATCCTCCGCATTGGGGTCTGTCACTTTTTGGCCACCACGTATCTTTTCAATACTTTCTTCAATACTTTTCTCATTAGCACCAGATTGTTTTAAGATTTCTCCCAAGGCTCCTTTATCTTGTAAAGCCGCTAAAACAAACACTTCAGAAGTAATATATTCGTCTTTTCTTTTTTGAGAAATTTTGTCACTTAAATTTAAGAGAATGACACTACTTTTACTCAGTTGTACGTCCCCCCCGGAGCCTTGAACTCTCGGTAACCTTTCAACCGCCTCTGCTAATGCTGAACGTAAGCTATTAACATTCATACCAGCTTGGTCAAGTAATGGACGAACAGAACCTCCTTGCTGATTTAACAAAGATGTCATTAAATGTACTGGTTCAATATATTGATGGTCGCGACCGAGAGCTAAAGATTGAGCTTCAGAAAGTGCCGCTTGGAATTTACTTGTAAAACTATCTAATTGCATAAAAGGTACTCCACCTCTACTTTACATGAAGTATTAATGGGTACAATTTATTGGCTAATCAAGTGGTGTTTGATAATTTGGCTATCCAGATTAATTAAAATTTGATGTAGATCAATTCACTAAATACACTGGAAAATAATGTTTATTCAATGTAAACCGCACTGACCATTCTTCCTGTAGTGACAGGCATTTTATCAGTCATATCAAGTTCATGAGTCGCACGGCGGTGGGAAAAAAACAAGTCACTTTGTCTATATGTACAAAAATTCCCACCGTACACTTTATCAATGCCATAGTTGGCGAGTTTTTGTTTTGCTACCAGATATAAATCTAATAAATATTTACCATTAGCATGGCTTGGGATAAATGCTTGGGGATATTGAAGAAAAGCTTCTTTAACGTCCTCACCTACTTCAAAGTTAGCTTGACTTATAGCGGGGCCTAACCATGCCATGATATTTGCTGGGTTAACCTTCATCGCAGCGATAGAATTTTCAATAATGCCAGCAGCTAAACCTCGCCAACCAGCATGTACCGCAGCTACAACCTCTCCTTTGATATCACAAAACAAAAGAGGTAAACAATCTGCAGTCATTACCCCACATACTTGATCTTTGTTACGGCTAAAACTGGCATCAGCTTCTATAGTTGTTGGCTGCGGACTATCTAAATTGACACAAGTTGTACTGTGAGTTTGCATCAACCAAGTGATGTTTTCGTGATTTGGTAGCAAATCACGATTTTTATCGACTATTAACTCATCATCATTAACATGTTTCGCCACATTAAAACTATTGAATGGAGGTTGGCTAAACCCTCCTACTCTAGTACTGACGTACGCCTTTATATTTTTAGGCGCAGGCCAATCAGGATAAATAAATAAAGGCAGTGACAAACCTAAACCTCTCCACTTCCATGTTCAGCCTTGTCCTCACGCAATACTTGTAACAAGTCAACGAAATCATCGGGTAAAGGAGCTTTCCACGACATCCACTCACCTGTAATTGGGTGAGTTAACTCTAATTGCACAGCATGCAGAGCTTGGCGTCTAAAGCCTCTTAACATATCCACCATATTTTGGTTACACGCTTTAGGTGGTCTAGGGCGGCCGCCATATGCTTGGTCACCAACCAATGGATATCTTAGGTGGGACATATGCACACGTATTTGGTGAGTTCTGCCAGATTCTAACTTTAATCTAAGGTAAGTATGCGCTCTGAACTTCTCTTTAACTCGATAATGTGTCATGGCAGGTTTACCAGACTCTCGTACTGCCATATTGGTACGTTTGGTTGGATGCCTACCAATTGGTTCATCAATAGTTCCGCCAGCCACCATAGTACCAATCACTACAGCTTCATATTCTCGGCTGATTTCTCGCGCTTGCAGTTGTTCTACTAAATGAGTTTGTGCAGGGATAGTTTTAGCCACCACCATTAAACCTGTTGTATCTTTGTCTAAGCGATGCACAATTCCAGCCCTTGGCACATTCTCAATTCCGGGAACATGGCTTAACAAGGCATTTAAAATTGTACCATCGGAATTTCCTGCTCCAGGATGTACAACTAGATCTGTGGGTTTATTAATAACTAAAATATCATCATCTTCATAAACTATATTCAAATCGATAGGCTGAGCAAGATGTTGAACTTGTACTTCAAGCTCTACATCAATCTCTATTTGCTCTTCGCCAACCAACTTTTCTCTTGGTTTATTAGAGATTTCACCATCTACGGTGACTTTATCACCCAAAATCCATTCTTTTATACGAGATCTTGAATAATCGGGGAACATTTCGGCCAAAGCTTGATCTAAGCGTTTACCAAATAAATTATCAGGCACTTGGGCCTGAAGTTGTATTTTTTCATGTGAGGTAGACATGCATTAAACATCCTGAAAGTGTTTCGTAACGATTTATGTGTGCATAGCCCAATTTGGTGGGGTAGAATGCGCTGCAGTTATCGATTAGGTAAACTACTATTCTAACGGATTTTTGTCCTCAATGAATCAAACATCACCAATCGAATAGTCAAATATGAGCAAAAAGAGCAATATGATCAGTAAAGTCAATGTAAGAAATATACTAATAACCAGTACCTTAATGATGTTGGTGGCCTGTTCTTCAGTGCCAGAAGACGAAGACATCGATTTGGTACTTAAAAATCGAAGTGCACAAAGTTTGTATCAAGAAGCAAAAGAAAAAATGATCTTGGGCAACTTTAATGCAGCAACAGAAACCCTTAAAGCCTTGGATTCACGCTTTCCATTTGGGCCACTATCTCATCAAGTACAACTAGATTTGATATACGGATATTACAAAACTGGACGAATTGACGAAGCGTTAGCTGCCATAGATCGCTTCACTCGACTCAACCCCAATCATTCGGATGTGGATTACGCTTTTTATATGCGTGGTTTAGCTAATATGGAAGTAGATAACAACTTATTCCAAGATTTAGCAGGAATTGACAGGTCAGATAGAGACCCAAGTAGTTCTCGTCAAGCATTTAACGATTTCAGACGTTTAATAGAAAAGTTTCCAAATAGTAAATATGCCGCAGACGCACAGAAGCGTATGTTACATATTAAAAGTCGTTTAGCTAAATACGAAATAGCCATCGCGCGTTACTACATGCGTCGTGATGCTTATGTAGCAGCGGCTAATCGTGGAAAATACGTGATTGAACATTACCCAGATACTCAACACGTCCGTGAAGCGTTAGAGATAATGGTTGAATGTTATGACCAACTTAAATTGGATAAGTTAAAGAATAATGTCATGAAAACCCTTAAGTTAAATTACCCTGACAGTAGCTTTATTAGTTAACGAATAAACTGACATTATAAAAACGCGCATTAAGCGCGTTTTTTTATGTGCAAAAATAAATCACTATCTAGTTGCTAGCCTTCAATGCAATAAGCAAACTAACTTGTAGTAAGCCATTTCAAACATAAAAATACGTTAATACTCCAATCTCCATGCAAGTTAAAAAACCAGTATCCAGTAAACTATTTCATCAGACTAAACGTACTTAAAGACATTAGTTATTTTATTCTGAGTATCAATGACCCATTTAAAATATAGAATCAGCTATAATCGTCATAGGGTGAGTTTTTATCACTCACTTACTTTTCTGATATTACTTTATTCACCACACGCTTTAAGTAACCCTTTAACCAATTTAACTCAAGTTGGTGAAGCAAAACTGACGGTCTTTTTCTGGGACATATACAATTCAAGCTTGTACAGTCAAAATGGAATATATGCAGCTGATGAATTCCCACAGGCATTAAAAATAACTTACCTACGTGATATAAGCGGTAAAGATTTGGTAAAACATACTAAGGAAGAATGGCTAAAATTAGGCGTACCTGCAGAGCAAATTGAAGAATGGCTTGGTGCGCTAACAGCTCTATTTCCGGATATAAATAAAGGGGATACTCTGTTACTAATTGTTAACCAAGAAAAAACCAGTGAGTTTTACTTAAACAATACCTCTATAGGCGAAATTTCTGATAAAAAGTTTGGAGAACACTTTTTAAGAATATGGTTAGACGAAAACGCTAGCTACCCAAAAGTCCGTAATAAACTTCTAGGAAAGTCAGATAACTAGGTAATCTTATAAAGGCAAACTATGATTGGATTAACGTATAATAATCCTGAAATCCCACTAAAATATTAGTGGTAGCGATAGAGGAAAGTATTAACCCCATCACTCGGCTTATAACACTTGCCCCACTGCTACCAATCACTTTTGCGATAATTCCAGAAAGCAACATTAAAATATAAGTTAACAGTAAAACCGACAGCATAACTAAAGCAGTCTGCGCCTGCTCCCATAAAGTATATACCGCATTTTTGGTTAACAGAATTGCGGCTAACATTGCACCCGGGCTAGCAATTGATGGCACGGCTAAAGGAAAAATAGCCGTTTCTCTATGGGAGTTCTCTAATAATTTTATTTCTTCTTCGGGCTTACTATCACCAAATATCATATTAAGGGCAAACAGGAATAAAACTATGCCCCCTGATATTTGAAACGCAGGCAATGGTATAGATAATACATTTAAAATAACCTCACCTATTCCCATAAAAAATAACAATACGCAAGCAGCCACTATGGTTGCGAGTAAAGCAACTCTACGCCTTATCTTAGGCTCATATTTATCAGTCACTGCAATAAATACAGGTAAGGTACCTATAGGGTCAATTACCGCAAAAAACACGATAAAAACCGCTAAATAATCAATCATTACTACTCCATATAAAAGGTTAAAAACCAAACTTAGTCGAACATCTTAAATAAGAAATACTCAAGCTTTAGATAAAACAATATATCAAAGATGGGGATAATCACTTGAACACACAATACAAACTTTGCTAAATAGCGGCTTAAATGATTTTAAAGCTCAAGAAAACCGTCATGGTCTTATAAAATGCTCAGCTATGCTTAAAAATACAAACACAGCTTAATAGCTGACCAAACTTTTTTTGATACAAATGGCACAATGGGCGTCATTGGCGGTGTATAAAATTTGATGTTGCCGCAATGGATATTGCCCCCAATTTGAGCGCTGAGCGCCTTTTCCTAATCGTTTGTAAAGTACCATAGCAACCGCCGCCCGAGCGCCAATTGGGTCTTTATCGCCAGTTAAACGTTTTAACTCAAGAGACAAATCTAAGGTATTAGCAAGATTTATATTAAGCTTACATAGTGCCTTATTGTCGCCTTTAAGGCCAAACCCTACCTTTTGAATATTTTGATGACACAATATAACGCCTGCAGCAGATAGAGCAGCCGAAAATCTAACTGGAAATAAAAACCCTTTAGATTCTGTGGCAAGTTGAATCAAAGTGGGTCCCGAGCTAGATTGCCCAGATTTGAATATAGGTTTGCTTTCAGTATCAAAGCCTATACTAGATTCCCTCTCTAAGACTTTTATTGCATGACTTGCATCCAATTCAGTTTCTATAATATTGATATCAGATAACTTAAGGCCAGCATACAGAGGTAAGTTATTTATTTGCTCTTTAGAAGGGCGCTGCAATTTTAAATCCTATAAATATTTCTAACATTTTTTCACTAAGGAGCAGCATTGGTAGCTCGAAACCTATAGTAGCCTTTTAGCGCTTTAGGGACTGAAATATATGGATTCAGTTCATGGTTAGCACCTTTACTATAGCTATACTCAGTATATAAACTGGCTGGTGCATTAGATTCAATTGCGGATAATAAGCCTTTAAACGAACCACTAATAATTGCGTTTTCGTCGCCTCCCAAACTTAAATATAAATATAGTGGCTTTTCTTTCACTCCATTGAGTCCCTTCTTAAATTCATCAACTACAACAGAGTTATCGTACCAAGCGGCAGGACTAAAGGAAAAATATCCACTAAACAACTCTGGTTTAGACACTAACGCATATAAAACAAAACTCCCCCCTGCTGAAAAACCACTCAATATCCTATTGTTATTAATCGAATAATTATCTTCGATATAAGGTATGAGTTCAGTTTCTATAAATCTTAAAAATAAATCCCCTTTGCCAAATATTAATGGAGAATTATCGCTTGCAGGACGAGCCTCGATTGTTACATCTTTTCGTGCATAAGGAGGGACAAGGTCTCGGTTTCTTGAATCACTCAAAAAAAGATTTGGTATAGCAATAAGAATAGAATCATTCACACTCCCTTGTTGTGATAACTCTGAAATTACCTCATCCCAACGACTTAAATTGAAATTACCGTCTGATTTAATGATCAAGGGATAGCGCTTTTTCTCATCATAATTGTTTGGTAGGCGGATAAATAGCTTTCTATTTTCATCTAAAACAGAGGAGTAGATTGTGAAATCGATAAAATCAGAAGTGTAATCTTCAACATACCTTTTAAAAAGCAACAAAATTAAAGTTAAAAATGCAACAGCAATAACCAGAGTTGTAATCATTTTTTTTGAAACCTGCACCTACCAGCCTCCCAGTATTATCAATATATTAACATTTACTAATGCCCAAAAGCGATGGCGTAGGGTGCAAACTTACTAAGGTTAAACGCAGCTTTTGGGCCAAACTGAGTTTGGACTGATTAACGGAGAACCACTCATTTGGCGCTCTGCCGATAACTGCTCAAAAGCCGCCTGCTGTAACATGCTGATTTCACGTTTTGACATACCAAGTTCATAGCCTGAGCATTCATTTGCTCCTAGTGAGCGAGGGTCAACACCGGTCAAGTTTCCAAAAACTACAAGCGCATGTAAATAATAACCATAATTGCTGCCATGGTAATGATCCCAAGTCCACAGATTAACCTTGCCAAACTCAACCCCATCATAAGGGTTAGCATCAGCGACACCTAAGGTTATAGCTTTTACCCAAGCTTCTCCTACAGCGTTCACCCCTTTAATAACAGCTGATGTTGCCGCGGCTTTATCGTAGCCAGCGCGAATATCTAAGGCCATTTTATCAACAGGCGTTCCAGACCAAGGACGCTCAGCTAAATAAATTAAATCAGCCCGCGACCAAGTAGCGGTAAGAAAAACCTCAACTTTAGGGTTTAGCTTTTCTAAAAACGTAGACATTTTTTTAGTCGCTTCAACAAACCTCGTTGGGTCACCAGGAATTGTACGGTCTAACGTACTATATCCATGCATTACCACCTTATCCCAAGGCTTTTTATCGATTACCTGTAGCTTATTTTGCACATGGAAACTCAGATCACTACCACCTCTAGTTTCAACATAAACATCGTAATCAAAGCCTGCTTGCTTAGTGAATGATTTAAAAAGTGCGGGAACCCCTCCCACCTTTTCATTGTTTAAATCAGTTACAGAGTCAGTGCGGTAGTGTTTAACAGATGAGCCATAACCATAGGTAAAGCTATTACCGATAAACAACACACTGGTTTCTGCGGCAGTAACAAAACTACTCAATACAAGCACTAAGCCAAACATAGGGGGAAAAACTAGATTCATAATTTGCTCTGTGAATATCTTATTGTTACAGAATAACGGGCCAGCTAGATGATGACAACCTAACTAGTTGTAGTATCCCCCTAACGCAGAGCTCAAGTAATTTAGATATCTACAATTTTATACTTTTGAAAATTTAGATTGGCATCTGAAAATGAATGATCACAAGTACAAGTGCAGTTATTCTTAGTTACCATAGTGTCTTTAACCTAACCTCTACACCTTATGAGAGACACCTTCAAAATATCTATTTTTACCACTATAGGCATTGCGCTCAATGGCTTTAGATTAGCTAAACCATATTAATGAATTTCTATACAAACAATTATTTCTGAACGTGCGCTTGCGACGGTTATGCTCATTTCCCACATTTTAACACCGTTTATCTTCACTCAAAAAAGCTAAATCCATAATGTATACCGATGAATAAAATATCTAAAATTGACTATCCTTAAAAATAATGAATATAAGTTTAGCTACTACGACTAAAGATTAATTGTTAAAAATAAAATGATATTTATAGTTGAGGTTAACAAGGAGAGTTTATGAACATTACCAATAAAAGCCCTGAAATTATCGATATCAATCGCCGTAAAACGCTAAAGACAATACTAAAATCTAGTATTTCCGCAGGCGCAATAGTTAAAGCCCCTTACGTTTTTGCAAAAAACACCCCTACCCTAAGAGTATTAGGTACCCATGTAACCCTGCAAGAAGAATTAAGACAACAAGCCATGAGTGACTTGGGGATCAATATTTCTTTTGAGCCCAGAGGTAGTGCATCTGTTCTACAAAAAGCGGCTATATCGCCTCAAAGCTTTGATTTATATGAACAATGGTCAAACAGTATCAATGTTTTATGGCGCTCTAGAGCCATCCAAAGTATAGATAAAAAGCGCTTGAAGTACTGGGACGAAATCAATCCATTAACCAAAACCGGTAAAGTCACCCCCAAGGCTAATTATGGAGCAGGAGATGCCCCATATAAAATACTTCACGTTCAGCCTAATGGTAAGTTAGGCACTGAGCACACTGACCACATCAGCTTTTTGCCTTATGTACACAACGTTGATTCTTTTGGCTATAATACAAAAGTAATAGATAAAGGAATTCCCTACCAAACAGAAAGTTGGGGGTGGTTATTGGATGAGAAATACTCAGGAAAAGTCGGTGTAGTAAACGCACCTAGCATTGGGTTATTTGACTTGGCCCTAGCAGCACAAGCAAATGGTTTAGTCACCTTTACCAATATTGGCGCAATAACAAAAGTAGAATTAGATGCCTTATTTAAGGTATTAAATAACTTAAAATCCAAGGGCCACTTTAGTGGTTTTTGGACATCAGTACCTGAATCTGTAGAATTTATGCGTACAGATCGCGTTGTAATAGAAAGTATGTTCTCTCCTGCAGTGACTCAGCTCAATAGTCAAAATATTCCAGTGACCTTTGCAGCACCCAAAGAGGGCTATCGCGGCTGGCACGGTGTGATGTGTTTATCAGCAGCCACTACTGGCAAAGTCAAAGACGTGGCATATGAGTATATGAACTGGTGGTTATCAGGCTGGCCGGGAGCATTTATTGCCAGACAAGGCTATTACATATCAAACCCTCAACGCTCAAAACCTCTTTTAACAGAAGCTGAGTGGGGTTATTGGTATGATGGCAAGCCGGCATCTTCATCTCTTCTTGGTACAGACGGTAAGATAGCTGTATTACAGGGTGACATTCGTACTGGCGGTAGCTATGAAAAGCGCTTTAGTAACGTAGCGGTATGGAATACCGTCATGCCCACTTATGAATACAGCTTGCAAAAATGGTATGAGTTCATAAGCTCATAGTTGCAAATATTAAGGAGTGTTATGTTTTCATCACTTAAGGTGCAGGTTGGTGCCGTATTATCGATTCTAATTTTTCTATTAGTTTTACAAATTTTTACTACTCGCAGTAACCAAGAAACTTTATTTAAAGGCCTCAACCTATCACAGCAATCATTACTTGATGTAAACACAGTTCGCGAGCTAGAGCGTGATGTCGCCAATTTACAACGTAATGTATTAATCTACAAAGACTCCGCCAGCCAGTCAGCGGCGATTCGCTTTAGCCGTTTAATAACAAACATTGAAGAAAAACTACAGATTTTAGAGCACTCCGTATTACCAGAAATGGATGAAGAATACGGGTTAAAACTGCTTAGCAGAATGCGCCAACATTTATTCGACTACTCCGACAATTTTAATGACGTAATAAAAGGTAGAACACGCCGCGAAGCCTTGTTTGAAAGTGGCTTACTAATAGAAATTGACTCACTAGTCGCCACATTAGAAAAACGAGATGCAGTGGACAACATACAATCACTTCCCACCGCTCTAATGGGGTTTCACTTAGCGCAAGCTGAAAATGATGCGTTTAACTACATATTGAGTCCAGACCTAGCGCATATTGAACAATTTGAATCCCAAATTGAAAAGATCAGAGAGATTCTAAGACAGTATCCAGTGATGTCGGAACAACTCCCTACACTCGATGACTCACTAATAGAAATAGAACAAAACTTTCTCCAATTAACACAAGTTACGCGAGGTTACTTATATCTAGTAAATGTGGTTATGACAGGCTCAGCTAATGAGTTTCTTTATTTAACTGGCCAGTTAAGTGAAAACGTCGCACTTTTATCTGAGCAAACCAATACAGTGATAATCAGTAATATTGAACAAACGAAAATTCGCAACGATATTACTTCGCTCTTTGGCATTATATTCGCCGTGGGAGCCGCTCTATTTTTGGGCATAAGAGTCATTGTTCCTATCAATGCCATTACAGATGTATTTGAACGACTAATTAGAGATAAAAAAATAGACTCCATACCAGGTTTAAATCGAAAAGACGATATAGGAAAGCTCGCTAAGGCAGCAGATGTATTTCGTGAAAATAATCTGCGTACTACGGAATTATTAACGGAGTCACAACACCTAATTGAACGACAAGAGCAATTAAATCGAGAGCTCGCTAGTGCAAAGGTGATTGCCGAAAAAGCCACTCAGTCAAAAAGTGTTTTTTTGGCCAATATGAGTCACGAAATTCGTACTCCGATGAATGGCATTATTGGTCTAGTGGAACTTGGTCTAAGCGAGAACATGTCTGATAGACTTCGAGAGTTTTTAATTAAAGTAAGTAACTCTAGTCAGCTGTTGATGACAGTGATCAATGACATTTTAGACTTTTCTAAAATAGAAGCTGGTAAGCTCGATATAGAACAAACCGATTTTTCGTTAGACTCTCTGTTTAACAACATACTCGCTAGCACTGGTATGCGAGCGCGAGAAAAAAACTTGAATGTCCGCCTATTTGCCGACCCAAGCCTACCTAAGAAATTGGTTGGCGACCCCCAGCGTATTTGCCAAATCATGTTAAACCTCTGCAGTAATGCCATAAAATTTACTCGAAACGGCACCGTATTCATTAGATTTTGGGGCGAAAGTAGCGGTAAAGCAGGAGCATTCACTTTACATGCAGAGGTAAAAGATACAGGTATTGGCATGACAGACACGCAGCTTGAAAAGATATTCCATCCCTTTACCCAAGCTGACGGAACAACAAGCCGAGAATTTGGTGGAACAGGACTTGGTTTAGCCATTGTTAAGCAGTTAATTAACTTAATGAATGGCAAAATTACTGTCACATCAACTAAAAATGAGGGGAGTATCTTTACTTTGCAGCTCAAACTTAGAGCTTTTAAAGGACAAGCAAGCATTTTGAGTCAAACACCGCCCTCGTCAAACCATATTTATTATGTGCCAGAATCTCACTTAGTAAACCGAGAATATTTAGGTGCGGTCACAGAAAGCTTTCACATCAAAACATTAAGATCCATTCAAGAACAATCTTTTGCTGAACCAAATAACCAGGCCATCGCAATTTTTGATGCGAAAAGTAAAGAGCATCTGAACGCTTTAGAGCCGGCACTTCAATATTGCAAAGACAAAACCATTAAGTTTGGATTTATTACAGACACACAACCTCAACAACTCGCATCAGAGCTGATAAAAACGTGGCATACCCCTACATTATCTCATCCATTTACACCGCGAGAATTCAGTATATTTATTGATGAACTCCAAGGAATTTCTGCATCAGCAGAAACTCTATTATCAGCCCAGAGCCAAGTAATAGAGCATAAACTAAAAGGTCATGTGTTGTTAGTTGAAGATAACAGCATAAATCAAGCAGTAGCGGGTGAAATGCTAAAATCATTGGGAGTTAGCTACGACATAGCAGAAGACGGCCAACAAGCCGTAACAAAAATAACAAACTCTCCTTACTACGACGTTATTTTAATGGACATACAAATGCCGGTAATGGACGGCTATACTGCAACAAAATTGTTACGAGAAATAGGCTTCACCACACTACCAATATGTGGTTTATCTGCAAACGCCATGCAGCAAGATTATGAAAAAGCTAACGAGTCAGGAATGAGCCAATATATCACTAAACCCTTAAAACGAGACGTGTTAGCCAAAACGTTAGCCCAATGGCTAGACTTCAAAGCCTCTTAACAATGCTCTAAAGCCGTTAATTTTAGGCTAGCTATTGCCACAGCACCGATTAGACAACTCATCTATCCTTTATGAGTGTCACTTTTATTTTTTGCTTTCTCTATTTGCTTATTTTTAACGCCATGCTTTTCAATTATTGCTTTATGACAAGACTCATAACTGCCCTTTGACTTAGCCCAACAATCATTATTATCGCCATTTAAGCAGTACTCTAGTTTGGCCACAGCCAGCTTTTTACAAGGTATAAACTCGTTTGAAGTGGGTGATGCACTAATAGCCCCCACAAACATGCCCCCAGCCAATACACATAACTTAACGTTACAATTTGTCATTTTACCCCTTACTCATCATTAATGTAGATCATAAGACAACAGCGCAGCTACACAATTTCCCCCTATAAACGGCGGATGAAAAAACAAGGTAATTAACCTTAGCACTACTGCATAAATATTTTTTCAAAAGCACTGTACACTGCTAAATGCAGGGCATCACCATGATCTTGCTTTTTTAAATACTCAAAATAAAGGTGAGTGTTTTCATTCTCTAAAACCTTCAGTTTGTCATACAACTCTCTAGCTGTTCTCTCTATCTCTTCGCCCTCTTTACCAACAGCGATAAACACATACTTTTTGGAAGTATATAAAGCTGGCGTGTACTTTAATAAAGACTCGTCATCCCACCATAAACTTGGGCTAGTAATAATGTAGTTATCAAATAAGTCTGGTTTTTTAAACAATATTTCGGTTGCCAACAGCCCACCAAGGGACTGACCTATCAAGGTTTTGGTTGAAGTTGTTCTATATTTTGCGTCTATGTATGGTTGCAGCTCTGTTTCAATAAAACGAATAAAGCTTTGCGAATGTCCAGTAGTCGGGAAATCTTTCTTATCCCTCTCATTACCTGTAGGAAACGTAAAATCCCGTCTTCTATCAACATTAGAAATACCTACAACAATTGACTCAGGGAGCATTTCGACCCAAGAAAAAGAACCAAACTGAACCAGCCCTGCAATATGAATAAAATCTTCTTCAATAGAGCCATCTAATAAATAGATAACAGGGTAATCTTTTGCTAAAGCTTTGGAATATCCTTGGGGCAGATAAACATTTATCACTCTATTTTCATTCAAAACCTCAGACTGAAGTACCACTCTCTCCCCAATCGACAGCGCAGTAACCTCAACGTCTTTATTTGCATCATCAGCTAAAACCTGATGACAAACTAGTAAAACAATGAATATTACAGTTGTTTTTATCATCTTCATGGTTATCTTTTATAGAGCTATTTAGGAAGGCTAGATTATGATTACTTTTATACTTTAGCAATGGAATACCTTGTAAAAATCCCCCTATAGCATTTCAAATCAGAAAAATGGCAAAGAATTAGCCAAACACAAAGATATATATAAAGCGATAAATCAAAGGCTTGTAAGCTGCAAATTTTCGTAACAACCAGTATTTAATTCCCACCATGATGTTTTTGTTTGCTGCTCCTACTTGAGTTTGTACCATGATTTTATTTGGTAACAGATGACACCGATTACAACACCTAAAACAACAATAAAATACTGATTGGTCACAATCCCCCAAACAGAAGGAATGACCGCAATGAAAATTGCAATAGACAACCTTTGATTTGCCGAGTAATGGGCTTCCACTAACATGCCTTTATTAATCGCAACCTTTTGTGCAATCAATAAAGCAATGATTACAACTAAGATTACCAATTGAATAGGATTGATAAACTCCATTTATATATCCTTAAGTAGCTAACGCTTAGCTTTGGGGCGCATACACGGGGCTATAATCGCGAAGCGGCCCCGTGTATGTGTCCCAGCTCACGAAGTGAGCGACAATAGCGTTTTGTTAGGCACCTTCTACTAGTTTTAAAAAGTTCTCATTCTGAACAATTTTTCCAATCAGGTTTTGAACTGCGGGCATCAAAGCTTGTGCTGTTTGATTGCACGCGGTTTCACCATAAAAACTACTTGTAAATGAGTAACTTTCTGAAACAGTTAAAGACTTTCCATTGGATGAGTTTACTGTCATCGCTATATCCCAACTTCCAGATGCAGATGAGAAATCAATAGAGTCCAGCGTTCCAGTTAGAGTTACAGGAGCATCGGCATCGAAGGCTTCAGCCATTTTAAGCTCGTCGATAAAGGCTTTACGAATAAAGCCTTCAAATGAGTTACCATCCGGTGTTTTTATCGGGCCAACTCCCCGACACATAATACTTGTTTTACTTTCCCCTACGGCATTAAAATCACCAACGTTAATCTTAGAGTTAGCCATACTCTTAATTGATGAAATATTGTCCACAGAAACAGCATAGCGATTGACTGAATAAGTAGAACAACCAGAAGCCCCTACAAGTACTAGTGATACCAAACATAATTTTTTAAACATTATTACTTCTCCATTTTTTAATTTTTATATCCGATCAATTTCGAATGAGTGCCTAACGCTTATTATCGAGCATGTCGTATATGTAACTTCTCGATTTGATTTTTATTCCCGTCATTTCCAGTTCTTACCTTTTGATTTTATTAAATATTTTTAACTTTCATGCTATCAAAACCACAAAGAGTTGCAAAAGCAAAAGGAGACTCGACTTTAACGCGACTTTTCTGCTTCCTATTAAAAACCATGAGCAAAATATTTTCCATAATTAAATTAATAACTTAGCATTTTTTGGAAAAACAAAGCGAGA
>NZ_JBDVBQ010000010.1:0-135790 GCF_039942875.1 Paraglaciecola sp. | reverse complement strand
TTGATACTCATTGAGCCTCCCCAATCAGCGTAACTTTTCAGCTACTCTGATAGGTGACAAAACCAAACGGAGAAGCTCAATGAACTTTTATACTAATACACATCCATACTATTGTGGAATTGATTTACACGCTCGTTTACTTTACGTCTGCATTATTGATGATAAAGGTGAAGTACTTGTTCACAAAAAGATAAAGGATTCCCCCGAGCAATTACTGGCTTTACTCACTCCTTATCTTGGTAATATCGTCCTAGGCGTTGAATGTATGCATTGTTGGTATTGGGTGAGTGACTTATGTCGGCAACATGATATTGATTTTGTACTCGGTCATGCTTTGTATATGAAAGCGATACATGGCGGTAAAACTAAGAACGATAAAATTGACTCGTTTAAAATTGCAAAGTTATTACGCGGGGGAAATTTTCCTTTAGCATATAACTACCCCAATGAGTTACGGGCTACCCGTGATTTACTTCGTCGTCGAACTAAACTTGTACGCTTTGGCGCTGATTTAAAAGCCCATGTATCTAACACCGTTAGTCAATATAATTATCCTGCGCACTCTCTTAATTTACGCTATCCAAAATCACGTGAGCAAATGCGAGAAGTATTCTCTGATACATCAGTACAGCGTAATATCGACATCGATTTAAACATAGTGGGTCATATTGAAACCGAATTACGTCAAGTAGAATGGTTTATTGAAAAACAAGCTAAGCAACATAACGCCAAAGACTATTACTTACTCAAATCTATTACGGGTGTTGGTCAAATACTCGCCCTTACTATTTTATATGAGATAGGCGATATCACTCGCTTTGATAGCGTACAAAAGTTTGCTTCTTATTCACGTCTCGTTAAATGCAAAGCTGAATCAGCTGGTAAAACATATGGCACTCAAGGTAATAAAATAGGGAATGCACACCTTAAGTGGGCATTCTCCGAAATGGCCGTACTTTACCTACGAGGTAATGACAAAGCTCGTGCCTATTTAAACAAACTACAAAAACGCATGAGTAAAGCAAAAGCCCTATCTGCACTGGCTCACAAACTGGGGCGTTGTGTTTACTTCATGCTAAAACGACAAAAGGTATTTGATGAAAAACGATTTTTAACAGGTTAGTCACGTCATCCGCTGAGCTGAACGTCTAACTAGCGCCTTATGCAGAGTATGTAAAAACGTGAGTGAATTCGTCACTGGTTTAACACCTTTATCTCGTTTATATACCGTCGCTAGGCAACTACTCGGCTTGATTAGACAGTGGATGGGCGTGCAACGTGGTTGCCACATCAATACTCTGAGCTAAATCGCTTACACCTAACCTGAGCCTGAAACTAACTGGTGGAATATTCCACCCCTATTCTTGAATAGTGCCAGTGTTGGGTTAACCGATGAATGTCTAGTGCCCCTGCTATCAATACGGATATTGAAAATGCAGGCTGCGATGAGATCGCATAAGAGAGCCTCTATATGTGTTTGCTGTAGGCGATTACCTAATAGCCACAAAGACAGATGAAGTAAACGGCTTAGCTCAGAGGTTTGGATTGATCCTGAAAAAATGATCAAAAGATGACTAGTACCTATTGACCAACCAGAGGCTCATATGTGTTAACTTTACTGTATTCATGGCTATAGATAGCCAGATTTTTTATATTTTGAATATCCACTCTTCGTTAACTTATTTAATTTTTCGAAAAGAACTTCATTTACTTTGTTAAAATTGAAACAAGATTTTCCATGCATTCTACGCTTCAGTTCTGGAGATACTTCTTCTAGTAGTAACTAGGGGAATACATAAATTGGCATCAAACGGAAACTAACATAATTTTTATTGATTTTCACTAAACCAAAATACATCAGGTTCTTATTCTTCATTATAAAGTCTGTGTTGATGTGAAAGTTATCAACGTCATCTACGACAAGAGTCAATTCCTTTGAATAAGGTAGGAGTATTCTTTAATACGTTCAAACACAACTGCAAATTCTTTATTTACGCTCATGCGATTGATACCTATTAAAGCGGTTCTTAATTTACATAGCCTTTAAAACGGGCGCGCGCTTTTTGCGCGACCGAATGAACGTAGTGAATGTAAGTTTTTAAGCTTTCAGTGGAGAGAACTTTGTCTTGGATAGTCGTAAGTTAACTAATTCAGTTAATGATGGCGTGTTAAAGTTAACCTGACAACACTTATGAAAACCTTAAACTAAACGGATTGAATGACCTACTTTTAGGTCCAACAAAATTATAAAACAACCCTGATTTGTATTGTTACATTAGCCAAAATATCTAAATGAATTTCAACTACTTGAACGACCAATTTATTACGCTAGATGGCGTAACAGAATCTACTATGATGGGAACGTCTTGTCTTAGATATCGAGATGAATTTGTTGCGATGTACTTTGAAAAAGAAGAATCACTGATCGTAAAACTAGACTCAGGACGAGTGACTCAGCTAACTAATGATGGTCTTGCAAATGAATTTAATTTCACTAGAAAACGTTTTAAAGAATGGGCACTTATTCCCCTTGAGCATCAAGGGGAATACCTTGCATATGTTGAAGAAGCTATTGAATTTGCACGCAGTAAAAAATCAACCTCTTAATGTTGGAGTGGTCTTTGCTTAGTGCAACTAGTTTTAAGATGCCTCGTTTCCGCAAAACACAATAATATTAAAGTAGCTACGTATTATTATTTTAGGAAAAAAATAAAACGCGTTAATTATTCGATTTTGTATAAACCTACAGTAACAATTCTTCAGATGTTTGCAGTGCGGCATCTCTTATTTCTTTCGCCAATGTGGATTCAGGTATCGCACGTGCGAGCACCATTCCGCCAACGCATAATGCTGCCAATGAAAGAGAAGTCTGCCTTCTATTTTCAGTCTCTTTATTTGTGTTAGAAAGACTTTGATCAAACAACCAAGTCATCGCAGAGAGCAGATTTTCAAAAGCCTTTTGAACTTCTGGTCCTGCTCTCGCAACGTCAGAGGGTAGGGCTATCATAGGGCACTGCCCATCTGCATCACCCAGATGTTCATCTGATAGATAGCTTAGTAGCATTAAACGTGCATCCTTAGCAGAAGGCTCAGCGCTATTAATACCTGCTTCATCTCGCCACCTTGCTCCTCGCTCGGTTAAAAAGCTTGTTACCGCCTCACTATATAAGACTTGTTTGTTTTTGAAATGATTGTAAAAACCACCTCTGGTGAGTCCTGCGTGTTGCATGATCATGTCAATAGTGACATTTTCAAAACCATAGCGATTGAACAATACCCTAGCTGATTCAACAATCTGTTTTCGAGTCGCTTCTTTATGTTTAGTGCTATACGGCATTATTTTTCCTCATTCTAAAATAAAATACAACTTAAATATGTTCTTTAACATATTTAAGTTGTATCTATAATTATTTCCCAAACATTAATAAATACAAGAAAAGATACAATGCAAAAATACATATTTGCCTATCATGGCACACCGAAATTCGAAACACCTCAAGAAGGCGCCAAACACATGGAAGAATGGCAAGCTTGGAGCGCAAGCTTAGGAGACGCAATTGTTGACCCAGGGATTCCTGTTGGGCCATCTATGACTGTTACTTCCGAAGGGATAGTTGAAGGGGGAGGGACAAATCCTTTATCTGGAATCACGATAATCCAAGCAGAGAGTATTGACGCAGCGATGAAGATGGCTCAATCATGCCCTCATATTAATTTGAATGGGACTATCGAAGTGGCAGAAGCCATGAAGATGGAAATGTGAGAGAGCTCCATGCTTAAGTATCTGTTTTCAATTGTCAGTTTTATAGTAGTGACGTTCAGTGTTCAAGGTTTAAACCATTTTGATATAAATACTGTCAGAACCTGCAAAATATGCGACTCCATCACTTCTTTCTTGGATGGTCACAGAGGCCATTGCCAGCACAACCCCATTCATAGTCTTTGGTTTTTTCCTTGGGTTAATCCACTCAAAAATGCCATCAACTCACTCTTTAAATCATAGTTTGGAAAAATAAAATGAATAAATTATATGAAGCGATTCCCAGCTTGTCTGACTACCACATCGCTTTTATGATGCTTGCTATTATAAGTCTTATAACGTTGATTCAAAATTTTCTAACAGCTCCTCTGTCTTTTATAAAAGAAGAGCAAGAACCAGGAATGCCGTTACGTTTTGATCATACGAAGTTAAGCTTTCGAGCTCTTCGAACTTATCATAACTCAGCAGAAACTTTGCCGGCACTTGGTTTTTCATTGTTGGCAGCAGTCATTTTCGGTGCTAATCCATTCTGGGTAAATATTTTGACTGGAGTTTATTTGTTTTTTCGCTTGTCATTTTGGTTTGTCTATTACAGCGGCATAGGCAAAGTAGCTGGTGGACCACGCACATGGGCATTTGTTGGCGGGCTTCTATCCAATATAGCTTTGGTTGTAATGGCAATTTATGCTGCTTTCTAAATATGAGGTACGGTAACTGGGTACCAGAAAATTAAGATGGGCAGGGCAGCGCTAACCAACCCGCCAGCTATATTAGAAATACATTTAATATATTTTTTAGGAAAAAATCATGCATAGCATACTTCATAAAATAGTCATTGAAACATCCACAGAAAAACTGTTTCAATCTATAAATAGCACAAAAGAGCTATCTGGTTGGTGGACAAAGGCTGAGCAAGACGGGGAACAAATTACATTTCTGTTCGGCCCTGATGGTGAGCACCAAGTGATAATGTCATTAATAACCGCTGTACCTGATCAAGAAATAAAATGGCAATGCCTAGCTGGTCCTTGGGCTGATAAAGGCGAGTTTGTATTTTTAATTTCAGAGCATGAGCGTGGAGCATGTCTTGATTTTTCTCATCATGGATGGGAAGAAACGGATGATTTTTACAAACATTGTAATGCTAAATGGGGATTCTTTCTTGTGGTCAGCTTAAAACAATACCTTGAAACCGGAAAAGGTTTACCACACCCTAACGATCCAAGTATTTAAGGTTAAATATCACGATATTTTGTCACATTAAAAAAAGGGTGTTGTCAGATTAACTTAGATACTGATAGAGAAATGATAAGATTTGAGAATGTCGAATAAAAATCCGTTCAAGTATTTCAAAACATCTCCTGAAATCATACGCCTAGTTGTAATGTACTACTTAAAATATCCACTCAGCTTTAGGCAAGTCGAAGATATCTTACATGACAGAGGAATGGATATTAGTTATGAAACGGTTCGTTTTTTGGTTGATAGGTTTGGACCAATATTCGCCGGAGAAATTAGAAAGAAACGGAATGGCTTTCAATCTAATTGGCGTTGGCATGTTGATGAAGTCTTTGTAAAGATCAACGGCAAACAGCATTACTTATGGAGAGCAATAGACCATTAAGGTGAGGCACTTGATTGTTATGTAAGTCGCCGTAAAAACAAAAGTGCAGCTCTTAAATTTCTCAAGAAGATCATGCGAAAGCATGGAGTACCCAGAGAAATAGTGACCGACAAACTACGTTCGTACGGCGCTACTTTAAAAGAGCTTTAAAACTCAGGTTTACAGTAAACTGGAAAATATTTAAATAATGCCTGTGAAAATTCTCATCTCCCATTTAGAAGTAAAGAAAGGTCGATGTAAAAGTTTCGAAGTAGGGCAACATTACAGTTGTTCACCAGCGCACATTCACAAATCTATAATCACTTTAACCATCAGCGGCATTGCCAAAAGCGAGAAACCTTCAAGCAACAAAGAAGCGATTCACTCTCTCAATGGAGAGAACTTTGTCTTGGGTAAACGTAAGCTAACTATTTCAGTTATTGATGCTTGTTAAAGTTAATCTGACAACACCTTCGGTAGCTTAAATGTAGTAGCTACCATATAGTTTATCAGTTAACGTTGTGCAACTTGATAAGTTCCAGCTTCAAAACCAAACGGTTTTGCCAGACGAACCCAAGAATTAATTTGTACAAGTGATAAGGTTAAGTTTGCAATATCATCGTGGGTGAAATATTTATTTAGGTTGGTAAACGATTGTTGTCTTTGAGCAGCAGTATCATTTAGCAAGGTTACAGACTCAGTCCATGCTAGTAATGCTTGTTCAGTATCATTATAAAAAGTCGTCTCCTTCCATACAGATGATGAATAAACACGTAATTCACTTTCACCTGCCGCAACTGCTTCTTTAAAGTGCATATCAATACAATAAGCACACTGATTTATCATCGATACCCTGTATCTCATCACCTCCATAAAAGATTCATCAATAATGTTTAAACTCTTGATGTATTGCTCTGTTTGCATCATGCAGCTTATTAAACTCGCGGGTATATTTTCAAAAGGTATTCTTGACATGTTGTTATCTCTATTAATTTTGGGGAATACACATTTTACTTATTGCGTAAAATTGTAGAACCCGTAACATATGCCTTACTTTTTTGCATAAAACGCAAAGATTAATATGTTGAAATTAACACGTATTTTTATAAAAGTAGTTGAGTTAGGTAGTTTCTCTAAAGCAGCAGAAGTATTAAATATGGCCCCGTCATCAGTAACTAGGTGTATTGATAGTCTGGAGTCTGAGTTGGGTGTTACATTACTAAAGCGAAGCACTCGGCAGCTTGTATTAACAGATAAAGGGCATTTTTTTTTAAGCGGTTCGAATAAACTGATTGCTGACAGTGATTATTTGATAATGTCTCTATCTAATAAAAATCTGGAGCCAGAGGGGAGTTTAAAAATATCTACATTTGAGAGTTTTGGAAGATTGAATATCTGTCCGATAATTCCTGAATTTTTAGAAAAATATCCCAAGATCAATATTGAAATAGAATTAGATAATAAGATGGTTGATCTTGTAGGGGGAAATATTGATTTAGCTATACGTATAGGAATACCAGAAGATTCTAGTTTAAAATCGCGTAAGCTACTCTCTAACCATACTGTAATTTGTGCATCGCCAGATTATCTCTTGAAACATAATCATATCCAAGAACCACAGGATCTATCTTCGCATAATTGTTTATTGTTAAATCAACAACGACAAAGAACTTATTGGCATTTCAAAAAAGCTCATAGAAATGTAAAAGTACTAGTGAATGGAAATCTAAAATCAAAAGGAGGGACTCCGTTATTGGAATCTGCTTTGCATGGACTTGGTGTCGTTCAACTATCTAATTGGATTGTTGCTGACTTTGTAAAAAATGGAGAACTTGTTGTTTGCCTTAAAGGTTGGGAGGCATCTCTTAATGAAAGATCTAGTGGTAATATATATTCAATATATAAACAAAGCTCTTATCCAAATCCTAATATTAGACTGTTTATTGATTTTTTGATTGAAAAAACAGTACGGACAAATCAACTCGGTGACATGAGATAATTCAGTGATGAATGCATACAATCGCCATCGCTTTTGACCTGAAATCATTAGTTATGGAGTTTGGGCATACAATTCTAAATATACAACCACTTCAACCAACAAAGGCATCTCCAAAACAGAAAAAATTATAAACAACTAAGAAATAAAATGCTCTTTGAATGGAGAGAATTATATAAGTATGGTTTTAGTAAGGTGTACTCAAGTTCGGTAATTTAAACTGGCAGTACCGAATTACTTTTAAGCATTTGTTTCAGTAGGCACGGCGTGGGCCTCTTGATAACATGGACGTTGCCTAATACGTGCGATGTATGATTCAACTTTAGGTGATGCTTTGATGAGATTAAAGGTTACAAAGGAGTCTAAAAGTCCACCAAACACTACATCAGCGGCTGTGAACTTCTCACCGAGAGCCCAATTGGAGGTTGGGGTCATTAATTCTATTGTTGATAAGACGCGAGGCATATCACCCCATCCAGCCGCCATTGGATTAGGATATTTGATTCCGGATGCATCAAGTGTAAGCGCAGGTTCAATGGTATTGCCAGCTACAAACAGGTAACGATAATAGTCTGCTCGCTCATTAGAACCAAGTTCTGGTGCAAGCCCTTTTTTTAAAAATTTATCAGCTAGGTATGCGCAAATAGCTGCCACCTCAGTGATAACTCTATCGCCATCGATAAGCGTAGGAACTTTCCCCATTGGATTGATTTTATGAAAATCTCTTAACTCTTTATTATCAGTTCTAAAGTCGATAATGATTTGTTCATGCTTAACACCGAGTTCTTTAAGCATCCAGTCGGTGCTGAGTGCCCTACTCATTGGATTGTAATAGTGTTTCATAACTAGGTTTCTTCGTTGAAATATTATATCTAGACCATAGCATATTGTGAGCTTACGGCAGCTTAGTTTAACTTAACTTTTTTATCTATTCCAATAATGGTAACTCAATTATTTGGAATTACCATGTCATCGTACAACTCTCTCACGCTGTTGCTGTTGCAGCTTTCGCACACTGGCGCAGTAATAAAAAAGGAGTGAGAACACCCATCGAGCTTCGCGAACAAGCAGTAGCGCTCAGTAAAACGTACCTTGTCGGTCACATCACCAAAGCCTTAAACCTAAGCGGTACAGAATTTAAGAAGTGGAGTCAGCAAAGTGAAACTACGGTACTGTCCACTTTTGTTAGTTTGCCGAAGTCAGTAGCCAATATGTCTTTGTCAAGTAATGTAGAAGCACCCTTCGCTAACTGCGAGCGACTTTGCTTACATGACGGCGATTCCGCATTGTTGCATAGGTTAGTGCAGGCATTAAGAGCATGATCCACTTAACGCATGATACGCCTATATTAATTGCGATTAAGCCCACAGTTTTCCGTCGCGGGATCGATGGTCTCGCTGCGGTGTGCAAGCAGTAATTAGCGCTAGATCCGCGCTCTGGTACCTTGCTTGTGTTTATAAATCTCCGTAAAACCATAGTGCGGGGGCTAGTATATGAAAAGAACGGTTTTTGGTTGATGACCAAACGATTATCAAGCGGTAAATATAGCGGCTGGCCGAGTACAGACAAGCCGATTAGCGCCATGGATGCCACTCATTTACGGCAGTTGCTGAGTGATGATTATGCATCTTTGTGAAGTAAGTGCTTGATTTCTCTGATCATGGGATCGTACTCCCTCCGCAGTTTTACAACACAAATGGATACCGATATTGACAGCCAAGCCCTAGAAGCGCTGATTGTGCGAGTGAGTGAGTCCAAAGAAAACACCTAGCACAGAGTCCAGAGGATTGTCAGCTCTTGCTCGATGCCTTGGTCACCTTAGCTAGTATGCAAGAGCGTTTGGCGAACCACGATGTCGCAGTACATAACCTGAGATCTGCTTAAGCGATAACCATAGAGTTCAGCTCTACGTCAGTTAAATTAAGGCTTGGCTTATTTTCTTTTAAGCAGTAAGCGACCAAACCCGCGGGTAAATTCAGCATAAAGCCATTCATACTCCGATGTCTTGAGTGTTCGATATAAGAAATATTCTTAAGTTGGTCGTTTATTGTTTCAATTATATAGCGCTTTGAAAGCATGGCCCTATCCCACAATGATATGGTTTTTGCTTTCATATTTTTGCGAACTGTTGTGATGAGACTGATACCTTTGTCCAATAAGTCTGCTTCCAAAGCTTTACTCAAATAGCCTTTGTCACCATACAATTTATCCGTCAAACCTTCTACTAATTCACGCACCGGTTGAGTGTCATGTACATTGCCGGTTGTGACTTTCGCAGCGACAATTTCACCATGATGATTGACGACTAAATGGAGTTTGAAACCATAAAACCAACCCATAGTGCCTTTGCCTCGTTGAGCGATACCATCGAACGTTTTATGTCTTGGTATACGGATGTTATGACATACCTTGATACTTGTTGAATCAATGAATTCAATTCCTGTAGGCTTTCCTTTAAGTGATGTGAAGTAGGCACACATCGGCACGATGACTCTAGGCATGACGGCTAGAAATCGTGTGTAACTGAGTAAATAAGGAAACTCATTTTTATATACAAGGGATACATACCCAAGATAGTAGTTTTTGAAATCTCGGTAATGTGACATATGAAAACTGACGACGATTGTCATGATTTCACTGGTTGTCATTTGCCCTTCTCTTTGACGTTTTTGCGTACCGTCTTCGAGCAGTTGTTTACGCCATTGAGGAATAAATACTTTGCAAAAATCATCGACATCACAAAACAACTCAACTAGTTTACTCATGCCTGTTCCTTTTTAGATTGATCTCTTTTAGTCGAAAGATCGGATCTTGGAACAGGCATTTAGTTCCATTTTCTTAAACAGGATTCAGGTTAGCTATTTAACTCAACCTTTTTATCGTAAATCACGGATGTAATTTTTACTAAATTTTAGAGAATGGTCACAACCTAGTCACAGAATAAATTTAGTTAGTGGTCACTACGAAAGAAATTCTTTTGTAGATGGCGCACCCGAGAGGATTCGAACCTCTGACCTCTGCCTCCGGAGGGCAGCGCTCTATCCAGCTGAGCTACGGGTGCAATCAGTTTTTTTAGCTGCACTGCAGCGCCTGATTGTACAACTCAACATGGATGTTGAGTTTGGGTGCTGATCATCATGGACGTGTATATGACTCACTTAAGTTAAATAACTAAACTTTGTACATATTCCACATGCTCAAGCGAGCGCTGATTCTAATGAAAACCTCTGACTTTTCCACTGTTATTTACATTTATTAGTGCTTAGCTTGGTTGCGCACTACAAAACCAGTCGTTGTCCTTGTTTGGCTATAACAAAGTTAAAGCCTAGTGTGTTGGCGGCGTCTAGTTCTTGTTTAATTTTTACTTTTGGATTGATGCCGCTTTTTAAGCTGTATTTGATATGGCTAATAATAATTGACATATCTTGAAATTGGGTTTTATCGCTGACTAAACCATGAAATTTACTAAGTTCTTGGTGTAAATATTTGGGGGTGAGGTGTCCAAATAAGAGGTTGTCGGGTCTTTGGTTGTCGAACGATACTTCGATCACCATACCTCTTAAGGTTTTGGTTTGCATTTGTGTGGCTAGGTAGCGCCAGATGGTGTCTAGCTTGCCTTCTTTTTCTACTGCATCTGGGCCGGTGTCACCAAAATATACAAATAGGTCTTGGCCTTTTTCGATTATAAATGCAGTGGATTCTAAGGGATGGCTCAAGCTAAAAGGCGTGACGTTGAGCTGCGTGCCTTTTATTAACACTGGCTGCTGTGCAGTTAAATCAATAACTGGGTATTTGTTTAAACGGGGAATGACGCCCCGGTCGGTAAAGTTGGCCCAGGCTTGCCAATTAAAATAGTTGCCATTCATGGTGTTATTTACTGAGGGCAGGGCGTAGATAGGTTTAGAGTTATCGTCTGGTGAGGCAATCAGCAAACCTGCTACATGGTCAAGGTGGCCATGACTAAGTAAGTAGCCTTTCACATGGTGATGCAAAATATTACCTGCTGCTGATAGTGTGTTATCGGGCGCACGTTTTAAACCATCAAATGCATGATTTTCTATGGCTACATTTATACCGTTTACGAGTGTGCCTGAGTCTAGGGATATGTAGTTTTCTTCTGATAAGGCTCTGAGTAAAAATGCGCTTAAGTTGCCATCTTCTATGCCGCCGGTATCCCCAAGGGTGATTAACTCAAAAGTGGGAGTGGCTGATTTTGCTATAACTTTGGCTGGTGTGAGCCAAGCTAAGGCCACAACCAAGGTGAGTGCTGTTACTTTTAACATCTGTGTACCTGTGAATATACTGCTATTTAGCTTGCTGCATACTTTGTTTGTATAATTGCAAAGCTTGACCGTCGTCGTGTTGTTGTTCTTTGATGCTGGCCATGAGCATTAAGTCGCCTTGTTGGCTATCAAGTTTGATGGCTTTGGCTAGGGCTTTTTCTGCGAGTAGGTCGTCGCCTGCGTTATGGGCAATATGCCCAAGTACAGAGAGTAGCTCTACATTTTCGTCATCTTTCTTTAGCCATGCCTCTAGCTTTTTAATGGCTAGGCTGGGGTTAGGTAATTTGATTTGTTTGAACAAGGGTAGCAATAAAGCATGGGGGCCAGATTTTTGGTATTCAACTAAGGCGCTTTCGGCGTCTGAGTGCAGGCCTTGGTCAATAAGCTGCTGAATATACGACGCTTGCTGGGCAGGATCTTTACGGGTGGCTCTGGGCAATGCTTGCCAGTTTTGTTTTAGTTGCCCCGCGCCTTCTTTACTAGCGATTTCTGCAAAGCTGCCTTTTGATGCGTGTTGCATGAATATTTCGTAATCTGTACCTAGGGCTTTTTTCCAGCCTTTTAGTTTATCTTTAAGGGGTTGCCATTTACCTGCTTGATAAAGGGCTTGGGCCCATAACTTAATGACCGGACCTTGGCTTTGTTGTTGGTCGTCTAAGTCTTCAATCATGCGTAATGCTGAGTTTGTATCTTGTTTGTTTAACGCATCTCGAATCAAACATAAGTTGGCTGCTAATGCGGCTTTGTCGTAAGAGGTGGCTTTTTGCCATAGGGCTTTGGCTTTCTCTGGCTGCCCAAGTTGTAATTCTACGTCTGCAGCGGCTAATAAATTAAGGCCGTCAAAGTCTACGTTTTCTATCTTTTCTAAGTGTTCTCTGGCCGTTAAATAATTGGTTTCGGCTAATGCCAATAAACCTTGGGTAAAGGCTTTTTGTTTTTTACGTTGCCCCCAACTGCCTAACCAGCTTTTGGAACCACTGGCCGCTGCCAGCGACACTTTTACTATAAAGTTAATCAACATTAACCCTACAAAAACAAAAATGAGCGATATACATAGCGACATGACATTCATTTCTATTATACGGCCACTAAATTCTATTAGTACGTAGCCTCTGTCGTCAAAAAACATGGCCGCTACGACCAATGCTATCAGTAGTACAAAAAACACCACTAAAATTCGAATTAACTGATTCATAATTAGTTACTTCCGTTTACAAAACGGCTGTCTAAGCGACTCTCTATTACATCTTGCAATAAAGGGGCTGCTTCGAGCTGTGACGGGTACTCACGGGAAAAGTCGGTTTGTTGCAAGTTGCTTAGGCTTTCTGTGAACTGTACGACTATGTCTTGTTCTGTGTCAAAGTGCTCAATTAATAATGCAAAACCTTGCTGCAGCGCTTGCTGATATAAGGTTTGGTTTTCTTGTAAAACGGCTATTTGTGCTTGCATTAGGGCAAAGCTTAACTGTTCTTTTAGTAGCCAGCGCTGTTGCTCAGACATAAAGGGTTTGATATCTGTGGTGACTTTTTTAAAGCTAAAGAAGTCTTTGGTGACTTCTTTAACGTTACGCATAAAGTTGCTGCGCCAATCGTCTACTGAGTCAGTAACGGCTTGCTCGGCTGCTGCTTCTTTGGGGCGTTCAAAAAATACTAAGGGTAAGTTATCAACTTGTTTTAGCATGGCTCCCAGAGCGAGTGCGATAGAGCTGGTGGATACTTGGTTTATCTGTTGCAAGCTTTGTATATCTGCCGCTAAGTATTCGCGAACTGGTAATAAACTGGGGTCGTCTAGGTCTTGAATACGGCTATCTGCAGATTGCAGCATCATAATGGCAGTATTTACATCGTGCTCTAACCATAGTTTACGGCCAGCCATGCGAACTAGGTAGTCAGCCTCTGCCAACAACCAGTCTGCTGGGCGTCTTCCTGATATTTCTGTTAGTTGTCTTTGGTTACTTTGTGTTTGCGAATCGGTTAGTTGTAATTGCTGAACTAGGCTATTAACGCTTGCTTGTAACCCTTGGTTTTGTTGCTGTAATTCAGTTTTAAGTTTTTGATTTTCAGATAAAGTCTGATTGACGCTTTGCTCTTGGGTAGTGAGCAAGTCTTGTTGCGCAGTTAGCGCATTATTTTGTTGCTTAGATTGTGTTTGCCATTGTAACCATGCCCAGTAACCCGCGCCAATAATAGCAATGAGTATGAGTAAGTTAATAAGGGTAACAAACCATAGTAAGCCGGTTTTAGCTTTGGGAGAAGAGTTCGTTGTTTTGGTATTTTGAGACGATGCTTTGGGGCTAAATGTTGACTTAGGTTGAGCTGAAGATTTATCGCTGCTACTAGTCGTACTGGCAAGTTTTGATTTAGTAGCTGAGCTCGCAGTGGTTTTTTCTTTTGCTATTTGTTTTTCGAGTTCAGCTAACGCTTTTTGGTCTGCTGCACTTAAATCATCTTTGTTATCTGCCATCTAAAGCTCCGTAGAATGTCTTGCGCGAGTCAAATAAAGCTGTGCGCATTGAATGATTGCCTTATCACTGGCATCGCGGCTGATATGAATATGGCTAACGCCCATTTTCTTTGCGATTTCTGCGGTACGTGTGCTTACCACTATCCAGTCTTTTGTTTGTAACCAAGCTTGTTCAAAATGTTCGAAGGCCGCTTGAATAACCTCGCCACTGGTTGCAATAATGCAACGAATTTGATTTTCTTGCCAGTCTTGTGTTGACTCTGGGTGTGTAATTTTAACTCGTTTGTAAACTTCCCACTCATCAACCAGTGCGCCCCGAGAGCTTAGCGTGTCTACTAATAATTCGCGGCCTCCAAACCCTTTCATAACAATAATGTGTTTGTTTGTAACTTGCTGAAGTTGGGGCAAAGCTAGTAAGCCTTCGGTACGGGCTTCTTGTGGAGTGACAACCTCTAGCCCAGCTTGTTGTAATATGTTGGCTGAGCTATTACCCACAGCAAAAAAAGCAATGTTGTTAGGCCAAGTGTTTTTAAGTTTAATGCATTGCTCGGCCGCTACAGTACTGGTCACTATGACGTAAATTGCATGTGAGACATGTGTGGGTAGGCCTGCTATCTTCGCGGGTAACTGCTCAATGGCGTTGTGATCAAGCTGAGTATCAATAAGGCCGCAGGCAACGGTTGATACATCGGCATTATTTAATGCTAATGCACTTTTGGCGCACTTACCTTGAGGCCTTAATAATAAAAAACTCAAAGCTTATTCTGCGTGTAGAGCTGCAAGTATTTCGCCAGCGCCTTGATCAAGTAACTGCTGTGCTACTTGCTCCCCCACTGCCTCTGCTTGCTCGAGTGTGCCTGTTGCAGTGGCGTGAAGTAGGGTGGTGCCATCTGTAGAGCCAACTAGGCCTTTTAAGGTGATTTGTTGTTGTTCTAAGGTAGCAAAACTGCCAATAGGTACTTGGCAACCCCCATTTAGCTTAGCATTCATGGCTCGCTCACAACGAACTCGGGTTGCTGTCTCTGGGTGATTAAGTGGCGCTAAAAGCTTAATAAGCTGTGCATCATCATTGCGACATTCTATACCTACAGCCCCTTGGCCTACTGCCGGTAAAGATTCGTTAGCGGGAATTTCATAGCGAATTCGTTCTAACATGCCAAGTCTAATCAAGCCTGCCGCTGCCAGTATGATGGCGTCGTATTCACCGGCATCTAGTTTGGCTAAGCGTGTATTCACGTTACCCCGTAAATCTTTGATAATCAGATCTGGGCGCATTTTTCGCAATTGGCATTGGCGACGTAAACTAGAAGTCCCCACTACAGCATTTTGAGGTAGCGATGCCAAATCGATAAACGTGTTAGATACAAAGGCATCAAACGGGTTTTCTCGTTCACAAATCGCGTGTAATCCAAAGCCTTCAGGAAAATCAACTGGCACATCTTTCATGGAGTGCACGGCAATGTCAGCCCTACCTTCGTTCATGGCAATTTCTAGCTCTTTAATAAATAAGCCTTTACCACCAATTTTAGCTAAAGGAGTATCAAGAATTTTATCCCCTTGAGTACTCATAGGTACTAACTCAACTTGAACGTTTTGGTGAGCTTTTAATAATGCCGCTTTAACATATTCGGCTTGCCATAACGCTAAGGCACTTTTGCGTGTTGCGATACGGATAATGCGGGTGGCCATAACACTCCCTAAATAACGGTGATCTAGTGATCGTAAATTTGATTCTATGTTGGGGATCTTATCAGGACGGCGGCGGCATGGCTAAAAACAAATTTCAATTATTTATTGGTATCAAAACAGCCCGTATTTACAGGCTGTTTTTAAAAGGTGACATAAAGGTTATTGATATTTTCTAACGTCGGTGACTTCTGGGTATTTTTGATCAGCAGCAAGAATGTCTGCTTCTAGGTCGCTAAACCAGTCTTCTTGGACTTTTTTGTTGTAATTCAAATACAACTTACCGTTTTCTATAAACCAAATCTTGGGATCTATACTTGCCGTTTTACCTGAGGCCATGGCCCATGCGCAATAACCGCCATATTGGGCCGCATATTTTTCGGGGGATTGTTTAAACATTTCTAGGTTTTTTTCATTAGAAAAACGCCATTCAGCATCACGCCAAATGAATGTAAATCGGTCACTACCTTTCACAGGCTTGCTGTGGGTGAAATAAGCTACGGTATCGTAGCCTTCTATGGCGGTATTATTAAAAATGCCGGTTTTTACTGCACTGTCGGCAGATAAAGCGGGCAGGGCGAATAGAGCAAACACTAATATACTGATAGTTTTTAAAAATTTGTTCATGGGATTTCCGGTTAGTTTACTTATCTTGTTGAAGTAAACCGGAGTGTGACCAATATGATTTCATCACATATTTATCACAGGTATAGCGCTATTTTTAGAGTGGTGTGGCGAACTTAACTCGCTTTTAAGGTAATTCATTCGATGATAAGGCTATCAATTTGATTATATTAAGAATTTTAAATATTTTAGTAATGTTGTAAACTGACGGAAAATTGTGCATTAGCTTTATTATAGTGGCAGGGAACTGATTTTGAAGAGCGGTAAAGACGTACATATTCTGATTGTAGACGATGTATCTGAAAATATTCAGGTTGCAATGAATATTCTAAAAGAAGAAAGCTATATGTTTTCTTTTGCTTCGGATGGAGAAGAAGCATTAGAACTCATCAAAAGTAACGCATTTGATCTTATTTTATTAGATATTATGATGCCAAAAATTAATGGTTATGATGTCTGCCTTCAAATCAAGCAATTAGACCATGTAAAAGATACCCCCGTAATATTTTTAACTGCAAAGGCGGACGTAGATGCAATATCTAAAGGCTTTCAAGTAGGTGGTGTCGATTATATTGTTAAGCCATTTCATGCCAATGAGCTCTTAGTTAGGGTCAAAACTCATGTAGAGTTGGCTGTGTCGAAACAAATCTTGAAAGACCGTACCAATGAGGTTGAAGTCAAAGCAAACCTTCAAGCAAAGCGGTTAACTCAGGAAATTGAAGACAACCAATGTGAAATGATTTACATCTTGATGGAAGTTATGGAATCAACCTCAGATGAAACAGGGCAGCACATCAAGCGCGTTGCTGATACCAGCAAGTTATTGGCTAGATATGTTGATTACTTAAGTGAAGAGGAAATCAATAGTATATTTTTAGCTTCTCCCATGCATGACATTGGTAAAATTGCTATTCCTGAAGAAATTTTACATAAACCAGGCAAGCTTACCGAAGCTGAAATGACAATAATGAAAACTCATGCCGAGAAAGGTTATGAGTTATTAAAAAATTCAAAGCGACGCTTAACAACTGCTGCCGCTATTATTGCGCATCAACATCACGAAAAATGGGACGGCAGCGGATATCCAAGAGGGTTGAAAGGTGACGAAATTCACATTTTTGGACGAATTGTAGCTTTAGCAGATGTCTTTGATGCCTTAACTCATAAACGCCAATATAAAAGTGCGTGGACAGTTGATGATGCAGTGGAATATATCAAACAGAATAGCGGTAAACATTTTGATCCTTTTTTAGTCGATATTTTAGTTGATCATTTACCTGAGTTTCTAAAGATCATGAATCAATAATATGGCCCTTCGTTATTGGATTTGTTCGCTTTGTTTCTTAGGGCTTGTTTGGCAACAAGCTCGGGCAGAGTCGGTTAAGCAAGTACCGTTAACGCAAGCAGAGCAAACTTGGATTCAAAACCATCCTGAGGTAATTGTAGGTGGAGGCCCTGATTGGGCTCCATTTGACTTCACTGATGAGCATGGCAATTATCAAGGTATTGCTTGGGATTATTTACAGCTTATCGGTAAGTATACTGGCTTGAATTACCGTGTCATGATTGATGAGTGGCAAGTTAACCTGCATAAAGCGAAAAATAATAAAATACAGATCTTAGCTGCCACGTACAAAACGCCCGAAAGAGAAGAGTTCTTATTTTTCTCTCGCCCTTATTTTGAAGCGTTAGATTATTTTTTTATTCGCAGAGATTTAGAGGCTAGTTCATTGGATGATTTAGATGGTTTGCGCTTAGCTATGCCATCTGGCTTTGCACACAAGCAAGTTATTCAACAGCATTTTCCAAGTATTATTTTGATTGAAGTACCTACTATGACCGCGGCTATAGATGCGGTTTTAGAGAATCAAGCTGATTTACTATTTGATACTTATGGCGCACTTGTGTACATCTTAGAGCGAGAAGGGATTAACACTATAACGCCCTTTAAATCAGCTCGTCATTTAGGTAAAAACCCACTACATATTGCATCAAGTAAAGCTTCTCCTGAACTCGCTAGTATTATTCAAAAAGGCTTGGATGCGATCACGTCTAAACAACATCGTGATATTCAAAACAGCTGGTTTAATCGACTTAACCCGCAGCAATCCGCAGAGTTAGATTTAACAGAGCAACAGAAAATGTGGATTGAAGAACATCCGGTCATTAATGTTGTAGGTGATTATGCATGGGCACCCTTTGAGTTTCAAAATGGACAGCAACAGTATGACGGTTTGAGCTATGACTTATTGAAAGAAATAGGTAAGTTAACTGGATTGCAGTTTTCTTTTAATACAGATGTGTGGGAAAACGCATTAATTAGTGTTAAAGAGAAAGACAATGATTTATTAGCCGCAGTTTTTAAAACACCGAGTCGCTTACCAAATTTATTGTTCTCGTCACCCTATTTTCAGCTCTTAAATTATTTTTTTATTCGTGATGACATTGAAGCTTCGGATTTTGAACAGTTCAACGGTTTAAGATTAGCAATTGTGCGAGATGCTGCCATGGAGAATGAAATTCGCCAACAAATCCCTAACATACGTTTTGTTTATGTTGATTCTCCCATGCAAGCCATCGATTTTATTATAAATAAAAAGGCAGATGTATTATTTGATTCTTATTCTGTGATTGCTTACTTGTTGGATAAGCAAAATATAACTAGTGTTGTTCCCTTTAAATCTCTTCCTAATTTACCTTCTGCGTCTTTACATATAGCAGTTAGAGACGACTACCAACCTTTGGTTGGCATTATTAATCGGGCTTTACTTCAAATAAGAGGGGATAAGTTTAATAGACTCATCGATAAGTGGGGTATTGAACGACATTCAAAAAACAAACCTCGGATAGAGCTGACAAAGTCAGAGCAGGCTTGGCTGCTTGAGCATGATAATCTTGTGTATGTTGCTGATCCTAACTGGATGCCGTTTGAGTCTATCGACGAAAATGGTCAGCACCAAGGTATGTTGCCTGAGTATTATAATATCGTCGCGAAAACACTGAATATTGACTTCACGCAGGTTATGACAAATAGCTGGAAAGAAAGCTCAGCTTTAATGTTATCAAATGACATTAATATCGGTATCGCTGCCCGCACATATCGACCTTACCAACATTTATTATTTACTGACAGTTTCATCCAAAGTCCGTTTGTTATTGTGATGCGAAATGAACATCAATATGTAGATAACGTTGATAATGTGTTGGATCGTAGGATTAGTCTAATAGATGATTATGCAAGTACAGCAGCCTTAATAGAACGGTATCCCAATAATCAGTTTGAATTAATGCAGTCAGCAAAAGCGGGATTAGAGGCCCTATATTTAGGGAAAACCGATGTTTTTATTGGGCCGCTAGCTCAGGTTAACTATTTAATAGCAGAAAATGGCTATACAAGCTTACAAGTGGTTGGGAAAACTGAATACACCTTAGAACTTAGCTTTGTAGTACACCCAAACTTAGCCCCGTTAGTCCCAATATTAAATAAAGTATTGGCAAGTGTGAATACGGTCGAGAAACAGCAAATTTTGGATCGTTGGGGTGATAAAGAGTTTTTAGTTAAAACAGATTACAAGCTTATTCTAGCAGTGGTTGTGGTGGCAATATTGATTATTTCAATAGTGTTTTTTTGGAATCGGCGCTTAAAAAAGGAAGTCTGCCTCAGGGCAATGACTGAGTTATCGTTAAAGCAAAGTGAGCGTAATCTATCTGTAGTTATCAATAATATTCCGGTTATTGTGTATGTGGTAGATGCGACAACAAACATGCTTGTTATGGCTAATGAAAATGCTATTCAATCCCTTGCTTTGCCAACAGATAACATTAGCTCTATTTCTAGTGCTCGCTTTTATCAAGGCAAAAACCAAGATACGTTTGATAAGCAAACTCAAATCACAACGTTAGATGGTCAAACCATTGAGGGGCAGCTATCCATAAATGCGATTCAATACCACAATGAAGATGCTTGGTTACACATTATTGTTAACTTAAATGAAAGAGTCTCTATGGAAAGAGATCTTCAGCAAGCAAAAAACCATGCTGAATCTGCAAATAAAGCAAAGTCAGAATTTTTGGCCAATATGAGCCATGAAATTCGTACCCCAATGAATGCGATTATTGGCTTTACCGAGTTGTTACATGAACAGCTCCAAGATTCTAAACTCAAATCTTTTGTTTCAACGATTAGGTCGGCCGGAAATTCTTTACTACTGCTGATAAATGACATTTTAGATTTGTCAAAGATTGAAGCAGGCAAGCTTAATATCTCTAAAGAGGCGTGTAACCCTCACAATATTTTTGATGAAATCGGTAACGTTTTTACAATGAGTGTACGCACTAAAGGGTTAGATTTTTTGTTGGACATAGACAAAAGGATACCTCATGCCCTATTACTGGACTCAACACGAATTAGGCAAGTGTTGTTTAACCTTGTAGGTAATGCAGTAAAATTTACAGAGTCTGGAAGTGTAACCTTGAGAGTGGCTGCAGAGAACGAAAATGACATTCATAGCAAGTTAGATTTACGGATTGATGTCGAAGACACAGGTATTGGTATTGAGTCTAATATGCTGGAGCATATTTTTGAGAGCTTTCAGCAACACGAGGGGCAAAGTGTTAGGGAGTATGGGGGAACTGGGCTTGGTTTAACCATCAGTAAACGTTTGATAGAGCTTATGGGGGGTAAAATATCTGTTACTAGCCAGCCCAATCAAGGCTCTTGTTTTTCGATCTATTTGAAGTCTGTCGATATTATGGCAGTCGATGAGAGCCCTGCATCAGAAGTAGCGCAAACTGCACCTGCAGATATTGTATTTAATGGTGCTCGAATCTTAGTGGTTGATGATATTGCAGATAACAGAAATTTGTTAATCGAAATTTTCAAGGGTTTAAATATCGAGTGTATGCAAGCTGTTAATGGTCAACAAGCGCTAGATATGAGTCATGAACACCACTTCGACTTGGTTCTTATGGACATTCGCATGCCAGTTATGGATGGATATGAAGCGGCGAATCAGATAAAACTATCGCATCCAGCGCTTCCAGTCGTGGCGTTAACAGCATCAGTCATGCGTGATGATTATGAACGTCAACGAAGAGAAAACTTTATTGGATACTTACGTAAACCCGTTTTAAAACAAGAATTAATAGCGGAACTGCAAAAACATTTAAGTTATAGCTACAGCCCATTAGGGCCAAAACTTGAATGCGAGCTTGGATTTAGTGATGAATTGTTACTTGAGCTGAACAATACATTTTTAGTTAGGTGTGAGCAGCTCAAGCAACGTAATAACTTAAGTGACATCGCTAAATTTGCTAATGAGTTATTAGAAGTGGCCGAAAAATATCAATCTAAGCCTTTAACTGATTTTGCTCTGCAACTTATCGAAGCTACGGATAGCTTCAATATAGTTGAGATAAAATCAGCCCTTATAAAATTTATAAAAATGGTGAGTGGTACTTAGTTTAGTCTTTGCTGTAACCAAATTGATATGTCGTCTATCTCTTGCTTGCAAACACTGTGAGGCATTGCATATTCATGCCACGAAGTGGCATAACCGTTACTTTCTAATACCTTAACTGCACTTTTCCCCATCATAATAGGGACGACTTCATCTTGAGTTCCATGGGCTACAAAAATAGGTGTGGCTTTGTTGGGATCGCTTGCTTCAGCGGCTAATGTATTTGGCTCACTCATATAAGTAGATAACATCATTATGCCTGCTAGAGAGTTTTTATATCGAGTGCCTAAGTGAGCCGCGATTACACCACCTTGTGAAAAACCCGCCAAAACAATCTTACTCGCCGGTATGCCATTACTTATTTCAGCTTCAATGAGGGCTTCAACCTGAGCGGCTGACTCTCTCACGCCTTTGCTATCAGCTCGGTTATTAAAGTCCATGCTTGCTATGTCGTACCAAGCGCGCATGGCCATGCCACCGTTAATGGTGATGGGGCGTGTTGGCGCATGGGGGAAAACAAAGCGAACCGCTAAATCTTCAGGTAGTTTTAACTCTGGAACAATTGGCGCGAAGCCGTTTCCTGAATCCCCTAAGCCATGTAACCAAATGACAGTGGCTGTAGGTGTTTGGGTAGGATTAACTTCTACGTAAGGTAACAATTCTTGACTCATGGTTAAGGCTCTTATGATTTTCTAAGATTGACTGTTGTTTCAGCTTGTTTAGATATGGCTTCATCTAAGAATGACCAAAATTCAACACCGGTGCGTTCATCAATCCACTGATCATTTTGAAAGTTGAAATGGTGGCCATTAAATTTAGTCGCCATCCACAATTGTTGTAATGGCGGTTGCTTATTAATGATAATTTTTGTGCCATTTATAAATGTCATGGTGAGAATACTGCCGGCTGATTCATAATCAATATCCACTTCGCATTCATCTAACATTTCTTCGATGTCGATAAGTAAGTCATCGGTCATTTGATGATATTGGCTGTCGTTCATATTGCTACCTATTGAGACTAATTAAACCTGGACACTCGGCCCTTGATAGAGACTATGCTAACATTGCCAACTAACTGCGACATAACAATTAATAGCTAAAAGATAAAAATGCCTCAAACTCTTGGAAATCTATTTATTCTTGCTGCGCCTTCAGGGGCCGGTAAATCTAGCCTAATCAAAGCCCTATTAGAAAAACATCAAACCACAGGTGTGCATAATAATGCCATGCAGGTATCGGTATCCCATACAACTCGGGCACCTAGGCCTGGTGAAGTTGATGGGGTGCATTATCATTTTGTTGACCATGCTGAGTTCGAAGCCTTAATTGCTGAAAATGCATTCTTTGAATGGGCTGAGGTATTCGGTAACTATTATGGTACCTCTAGAGTCATAATCGAACAGACCCTTGCTAAAGGCATTGATGTGTTTTTAGATATTGATTGGCAAGGCGCTAGGCAAGTCAAAGCACAAATCCCTGATACGGCAACTATCTTTGTCGCGCCACCTTCTAAAGAAGAGTTACAAAGAAGATTAACTCAAAGAGGGCAAGATTCGGCAGAAGTTATCGCTGAGCGAATGACAAAAGCCGTATCAGAGATATCTCATTATCATGAGTTTGATTTTATTGTGGTGAATGATGATTTTGAGGCTGCCTTAAATGAACTAGATGCCATAGTGACCACTAGGCGCTTGCGAAAAGAGAAGCAAATTATTCGCTATCAGAGCTTATTTGATAATTTATTGACGGATAATTAGTCAATACTCGATCAAATAGCTTTAAAACTGTCGCGTTAGCCAGTACACTACGCGACCTTTTTTTATATATTACCATCGACGGAGATCATCATGGCCCGCGTAACAGTTGAAGACGCAGTAGATAAAGTTGGCAACAGATTTGATTTAGTATTAGTGGCTGCTCGTCGTGCTCGCCAAATTGCTATTGAAGGTAAAGAGCCTATGGTAGCACGTGGCACTGATAAGCCTACAGTTGTTGCCTTGCGTGAAATTGAAGAAGGTTTAGTGACTGCTGATACACTAGAAGCAGATACTTTACGTGATCAACAAGCACAAGACCAAGCAGAGTTTGATTCAGTAACTAATATTCTTGCAGAGCAATAAAATTTTTTGATTGTTTGCCAGCCTTAAAATGCAAGGCTGAAAATATTAAAATGTTATTGTTAGGTACTTACCTCATTGTATGTTTCGCGTACAACTTGGGGTAAGTATTTTTAGCTTTTTCAGACATTTCTGATAATTTTAATTATTGCCGTTGGCATCCCCCGAAATTACCCGTATTCTTAGATTATTCATCCATTAATAGAAAGTATTAGCTGTGTATCTCTTTGAGGGTCTTAAACAAAAGCTCGAATCTTATTTGCCGCCCGACAAGGTTGCGGATACTCAACGTGCGTTTGTTGTGGCTAGAGATGCTCATAGTGGCCAGATGCGTTCTAGTGGTGATCCCTACATCACTCATCCGGTTGCGGTTGCTGGTATTTTAGCGGATATGCGTCTTGACCATGAGACTCTCATGGCTGCGTTATTACATGATGTAATCGAAGACACCCATCATAGTAAAGACGACCTCAGTGAGCAGTTCGGCCTGACGGTAGGTGAGTTGGTTGAGGGGGTCAGTAAGTTAGATAAAATTCACTTCAGCAACAAGCTCGAAGCCCAAGCCGAAAATTTCCGAAAAATGATGATGGCTATGGTACAAGATATTCGTGTTATCTTAATCAAGCTAGCTGACCGAACCCACAATATGCGAACACTGGGCTCTTTGCGCCCTGATAAGCGTCGCCGAATTGCCCGTGAAACTCTCGATATTTATGCGCCTATAGCTCACAGGTTGGGTATTCATGCTATTAAAAATGAACTCGAAGACTTAGGCT
The DNA here is from genome assembly GCF_039942875.1 of Paraglaciecola sp. GTDB lineage: Bacteria > Pseudomonadota > Gammaproteobacteria > Enterobacterales > Alteromonadaceae > Paraglaciecola. The sequence continues at coordinate 111,021 of NZ_JBDVBQ010000010.1, read as the reverse complement.
TTCAAGCCATGTATCCCTTAAGGCATAGAGCATTAATGGGAGCGGTTAAACAGGCTAGAGGCAATCGAAAAGAAATTATTGAAAACACTCGTAAAGAAGTGGAATCTCGCCTAAAAGATTTTGCAATTAATGCCCTTGTGCTAGGCCGCGAGAAACATCTTTATTCTATTTATCGCAAAATGAAAAACAAAGAGTTGATGTTCAATGAAGTCATGGACATTTACGCTTTTAGGGTAGTGGTTGAGTCGGTTGATCATTGCTATCGAGCACTAGGTGCTATGCATGGTTTGTATAAACCCATTGAAGGTCGCTTTAAAGATTACATAGCCATTCCTAGGCTAAATGGCTACCAGTCTTTACATACCTCTTTGATTGGTCCTCATGGTATCCCTGTTGAAATTCAAATTCGCACCGAAAATATGGATCATATGGCCGACAAAGGTGTTGCTGCCCATTGGTTATATAAAGATGATACTGATAACTCTGGTACTACAGCTCAAGTGCGTGCTCACAAATGGATGCAGTCTTTAATTGAATTACAACAAAGTGCCAGTTCGTCTTTTGAATTTATTGAAAATGTTAAGACAGATCTCTTCCCAGAAGAAATTTACGTATTTTCTCCAGACGGTCGGATCATTGAATTGCCTTTAGGGGCCACGGCTGTTGATTTTGCGTATGCGGTGCATTCAGATGTTGGCAATAGCTGTGTTGGGGTCAAGGTTGAAAGGCGACCGTTTTCACTTAGTAAACCGTTAGAGAACGGCCAAACTGTTGAAATCATAACCTCTCCAAGAGCTAAACCCAATGCGAATTGGTTGAACTTTGTCGTTACGGCGAGAGCGCGTTCTAATATTCGCCACTACCTTAAAAATCAGCGCGCAGAAGAAGCCGTGGTGATGGGTAATAGGTTGCTGAGGCATGCATTAGGTAGAATTAAATTAGATGACGTGTCAAAAGAAGACATTGATCGAGTGGTGTTGGAAACCAAGCATAATAACTTTGACGAGTTGTTGGCAGACATTGGCTTAGGTAATGAGCTTAGCGCGATTGTTGCCAGACGTTTGTTAGGAGAAAACACTAACATCGACAAGCAAGGTAATGTTGCCATTCGAGGCACTGAAGGCTTATTAGTTTCTTTCTCTCGCTGTTGTCACCCCATACCTGATGATGAAATTGTTGCCATACTTAGCCCAGGCAGAGGCATGGTGATCCATCAAAATGGTTGCAGCAATATTCGTAAACTGAGTAAAGAAGAGCCTCACCGCGTTCTGATAATGAAATGGGATGAGGATGTTAAAGGTGAATTTCACACTTCATTGCGCGTAGAGTTAGTCAACCATCAAGGTACGTTGGCAACATTAACTAATACAGTCGCCCGTTGTGGTTCTAATATTGTCAGCCTACAAACTGAAGAAAAAGAAAGTAACGTTTATTACATTGATATTGAGTTAATGATTCAGAATCGTCTGCAATTAGCAAATGTGATGCGCAAAATACGTACTATGCCAGAGGTTCAGCGAGTTTCAAGACACAGCCAAGCCAAACTTAACAAACAAAGTATTCACAAATCATAATTTTAAAAAAGGTAAACCATTATGTCTAAGTCGGTTATTCATACAGACAAGGCGCCGCAAGCGATCGGCACATATAGCCAAGCAGTAAAAAGCGGTACTACAGTATATTTATCAGGGCAAATTCCTCTTGTTCCTGAAACTATGGAAGTTATTTCTGAAGACTTCGAAGAACAAGCCCATCAAGTATTTAAGAATATTCAAGCTGTATGCGAAGCGGCGGGTGGCACGGTAAATGATTTAGCTAAAGTGAATATCTTTTTAATCGATCTTTCAAAATTTGCCATGGTTAACGAAATCATGAGTCAATATTTCGCTCAACCATATCCTGCAAGAGCTGCTGTACAAATTAGTGCATTACCTAAAGCCGTGCAAATAGAAATTGATGGCGTAATGGAATTACCTGAATAAACCACTTCAATGCCTGACAAGCAACGCCTACGAGTGAGTTTTTAATCCTACAGGTGTTGCTTTATATGACCTTTAAAATAGTAAAATGTAATCATCCCAAATGACTTCTCATTCTCGTATGTCCCCTGAGCGCTATGCTCGTATTCGGCAGCTTCTCGCTTTGAGGCAACCCAGCCTGACTGTATGTTTAGAACAACTCTATAAACCACATAATGCCTCAGCGATTGTGCGTAGTTGTGATGCAGTGGGTATACATAAAGTGCATGCTGTTTGTTCTCAAGATCCAGACAGTCCACAAAGTGCGTCAGGATTAAAAGAAAGCGCCATGTTAAAAGCGACTGCTATGGGCAGCGAACATTGGGTAGAAACTCAAGTTCATCCAAGTATCGACAGTGCAGTTGATGTTTTAAAGCAGCAGAATATGCAAATCTTGGTGACTAACCTTAGTCCTGCTGCAGTCGATTTTCGGGAGATTGATTACACCAAGCCAACGGCTATTCTTTTAGGTCAAGAAAAACTAGGTGTTAGTGCCCAAGCTAAGTCTCTGGCAGACAAAGAAATTATTATTCCTATGGTGGGTATGGTGCAGTCGTTAAATGTATCTGTTGCCGCGGCATTAATCTTATATGAGGCTCAGCGCCAACGGCAGCTTGCAGGGATGTATGAAAAACCACTACTGGATGAAGAAACCTGCCAACGTACATTATTTGCTGGTGGCTTTCCAAACTTCAAAAACATCTGTGATCGTAAGGGATTAGCTTACCCTTATATTAATACTAAGGGTGGCATAGAAGCAGATGAAACCTGGTGGCAACAATTGCAACATTCTGGTTAATCAAAAACGATACAGTTGCGGCCATTGTGCTTGGCTTGATACAAACGTTCGTCGGCTTTTTTCAATAGAGATTCTAAATTTGTTCCGTCTTTACCATAGGTGGCAAGGCCCGCACTTAAGGTGATATTTATTGTAATATCTCCATTTAAGAAAGGTGACTGGGAGAGCATTTCCCTTATATTTTCTACATGTTGATTGGCTTGGTTTGGCTCGGTACTTGTTATAAATAATGCAAATTCTTCGCCGCCAAATCGAGCTAAAAAATCACTTTCTCTTACATTTTTATTTAAAAAATTAGCTATGTAGCATAATGCCTCATCACCTACATCATGGCCGTATTGGTCATTGATGCTTTTAAAAAAATCAATATCAATTAAGATTAGAGTGAAATCTATTTTATGCCGTTTGGCTAAAGAAGAAATGTGCTGAAAGCTTGTATCTAGCTTCATGCGATTAGGCAAGCCGGTGAGTTGATCAGTACCTGCTAATTCGATAAGACGATTTTCATTTTTGTCTCTATTTAGTTCATATACGTGCGCAATGATCATTACTAGCAAAGCACTTAAGGTTATGTTTATTGAGATTGCAGCATTTAGTGAGAAGGAATGACTACTGTCTATAAATCTCAAATGATACGCAATAATGCCTAAAAATATAAAGATTAATGACACCCAAAACCCTAGTCTGCGACCTAATAATAGATAAGCCAAGAGCGGAATCGTTAATACCCATACAAAGATTGCATCAGAAGTCGCGGGTAAAGATAGAGCAAACATCATCACTATAAAAAATGGGATTATGTACCATAAAATCCAACGAGATAAATGTGGAGTTTTAGGAATGATGAACCATAAAAAAATAGAAAATAGGCTGTAGGCGAGTTCTAAAGCAGCTAAAAAATATAAGCCTCTAATGAAGTTGAGAGTACAAAATAGTAAGCCGCCCGTGAAGGTAAATAAGGCCAATGCACGCATAATATCTCGTCGATATTTGGTGTTTTGTACTAAAGCGTTATTCATTCAATCCCTATTTGGTCGCTGTCTGTACATAAAATTGCTCACTTTAAATGGGCTAAGCAATTTTAGATTAGCAAGTATTTGCTACAGAGTAATCTTTAATTTCTAGTTTTATTTGCTGTGATTTTAATAAGGTCGCTAACTAGCGAGGGTATTACTTGCGAATTTGCGGCATTTCTTTGATGATTGGCGGCTTAATTGATGAATGAGGTTTGTTGGTTGTTTTGTATTATTAGTATAATGACTTTTAATCAAAGGTTTATGGACAGGCAATGTTAGGGCTAGCGCAAAAGCCAATCACAGAGCTAAAAGGTGTGGGCAGCAAAGCGGCTGAAAAACTCACGAAACTGTCGATCGTTTCGGTTCAAGATTTACTTTTTCACTTGCCTCATCGATACGAAGATCGCACCCGCATTTATCCCATTAGTGATTTACAACCGCATTTGCATACCAGTATTCAAGGTGAGGTGATGTCGTGCGATATTCAGTTTGGCCGCAAACGCATGCTGGTGGTACGAATAAGTGATGGCACGGGCACAGTCACTTTACGATTTTTTCATTTTTCAGCTGCACAAAAAAACAACCTGCAAATAGGCTCAACTATTCGCTGCTTTGGTGAAGTTAAAGCCGGTAAATTTGGCTTAGAAATAATGCACCCTGAATATAAGTCTATTGATCTTGATAAGCCAGACTCCATGCAAGAGTCACTGACTCCAGTATACCCCGCCACCGAAGGTATTAAGCAGCTAACCTTGCGAAATTTGACTGACCAAGCTTTAAAGCTTTTGGATAAAGGTGGCTTAGCTGAGTTGTTGCCTGAAGGTCTATATCAACACCAAGTTAGCTTGATAGAAGCTTTGCACTTGGTGCACAGGCCATCACCAGATGTCACCTTAAGCTTGTTAGAAGAGGGCAAACACCCTGCGCAACAACGTTTGGTGGTTGAAGAATTGCTTGCTCACCATTTGAGTGTATTAAAAGTGCGCCAGCAAAGTCGGCAACAAGCAAGCTATCCCATTCACCCTGCGGCAAGTCTACTTAATCAATTTTTGGGTAACCTACCCTTTAAGCCCACTAACGCACAATTGAAAGTTACTACAGATATACAAGAGGACATGCAGCAAAATCAACCTATGATGCGCTTAGTGCAGGGTGATGTAGGCTCTGGTAAAACCTTAGTTGCAGCATTGGCGGCGTTATCTGCGATTGCTGCTGGATATCAAGTGGGGCTGATGGCGCCTACCGAATTATTAGCTGAGCAACATGCCAGTAATTTTAGACAATGGTTTGAACCTTTAGGTATCGAAATAGGGTGGTTAGCTGGTAAGTTAAAAGGCAAAGCTAGAGAAAAAGTACTCTCGCAACTTGCCAATAACGAAATCAAAATGTTGGTAGGCACCCATGCTATTTTTCAAGACACGGTACAGTTTTCGTCACTTGCTTTAGTGATTGTGGATGAGCAGCATAGGTTTGGCGTAGGGCAGCGCTTAGCATTACGTAAAAAAGGCGAGTCTCAAGGCGCATTTCCCCATCAGTTGATTATGACGGCTACGCCTATTCCTAGAACATTAGCCATGACCGCCTATGCCGATTTAGATACCTCGGTCATAGATGAGTTACCACCAGGGCGTACACCTGTGAAAACCGTAGTCTTGCCAGACTCTCGCCGTGATGAGGTCATTAACCGAGTGCGCGATGTCAGTGTTGAGCAAGGGCGGCAAACCTACTGGGTATGTACCCTAATAGATGAGTCAGAATTTCTGCAAAGCCAAGCCGCTGAAGATACTGCCATTTTGTTACGAACTGCGTTACCTGAACTCAAAGTTGGCTTAGTGCATGGGCGCTTAAAGTCTGACGAAAAACAAACAATTATGGACGAGTTCAAAGCAGGGGACTTAGATTTACTGGTGGCTACCACAGTTATTGAAGTGGGCGTAGATGTACCCAACGCAAGCTTAATGATTATTGAAAACCCAGAGCGTTTAGGGCTTGCACAATTGCATCAGTTACGTGGCAGGGTAGGTCGAGGGTCTGTTGAAAGTCACTGCGTACTGATGTACCAAAGCCCTTTGTCAAAAACTGCCAATAAACGTTTGGCTGTGTTAAGAGAGTCTAACGACGGTTTTTATATCGCGCAGCAAGATTTAGAAATACGCGGCCCTGGGGAGTTATTAGGGACTAAACAAACAGGTCTGGCTGATTTGAAAATTGCAGACTTAATTCGAGACGCTGAGCTTATTCCACAAGTCCAAAACATTGCGGATCATTTGTGGCAACAATACCCATCAAACGCCCAAGCTATTATTAACCGCTGGTTAGGCAACAAAGAGCACTTTGGTCATGCATAACCTCCAAACAGAACACAGTGTACCTGTTACCGTACCTATTGATGCATGTGAGGCCTTAGTTGCCCAAGCTCAAGAAACTGCTAAAACATGGCGGCTAGAGTTTAAAGCCGCTGCAGAACAAGGTTTGGCACTGTTTCAACAATCGACCCACCTTGAGCTAAGACAACTTGATGAGCCTAAAGTCGGCGCGGTAATCGTAGATTTTGCCTCTAATGCCGCCACTCATAGACGCAAACATGGAGGTGGTAGAGGTGAAGCAGTCGCCAAAGCCATTGGTTTAAAAGGTCAGAAAATATGGCGTGTATTAGATGCTACGGCGGGTCTTGGGCGCGATGCCTTTGTATTAGCTAGCCTTGGATGTAGGGTCGATATGATTGAACGCTCACCAATAGTGGCGGCACTGTTGCAAGACGGTTTAAATCGAGCAGCTACTGACTCAGAGTTGAGTACTTGGCTACCTAAAAAAATGCAATTACACCATGGGGTAGCCACAGAGTTATTAGCTAATTGGCAAGGCATTCATCCAGATGTAGTGTATTTAGATCCTATGTTTCCCCATCGTAAAAAAAGTGCAGCAGTTAAAAAGGAAATGCGCTTATTTCAGCAATTATTAGGGCCAGATGAAGATGCCGATTTACTGCTAGCGCCAGCGTTGGCTCTGGCTAAAAAGCGGGTTGTTGTAAAACGCCCGGCAGGGGCGCCTTATTTAGCCAATAAAAAACCAGATGTTGAAATGGCAGGCAAAGCTAATCGTTTTGATATCTACCTAATTCATACCACTTCAGAGTAATCTGTCATGTAAGCTTGTTAGTGAGTTCGTTCCTCAGTATTTGCACAATGTACTCCCTCATATACTGATACATTGGCTGACTTATCCTGGCAATAAAGCATTCTCAGAACGGGGGAGATTAATGGCAAATTCTAAATATTATTTCTTTTTAATCGGTAACATTTTTTTATTACTGATCATGGTCGGCTGCGGAGGAAGTTCAGCAGACAACCAAGGAGTAGACCTTGTATTTAACGATGATGACGCCACCGGAACCGCCACAACAGAATGTGACGCTCCTGTAACTGAGCTTTCAAGTGCGTTTCTTGAATTTGTTGCCGCACCAAATGTCACTGTTATTTTGTCTGAAGATGGTTGCACGGTTTCTTTAGAATCTGCGGGTAAACCCGACCATACTTCTTCATATTGGGACGCTGGCAATGCCAGTGGTTTGTACGTTGAAGCAGAAGACCCAGACTTGTTTGACCAACAAAGATCCCCTGGAGATATCGAAGATTATATCAATGATTTTGACCTAACTGTATCAGTGGCCCCTGAATTAGCAGCAACCTCTTCGGCTACACCACTGGGTGCTATTGGTATCGCCATAAGCGGGGCACCCATATTTAATGATTCAGAAGGTAATGGCGATGTGTCTCTTGGGGTTATCCAAGGGTTTGACCGCAATGGAGCTCACACTGGACCACAAACTTACCATTATCATTTAGAGCCCAAAGCGATTTCTTATGATGATGATTCTTTAGTGGGCATAATGGCAGATGGGTTCTTTATTTATGGGCGCAGAAGTTACGAGACAGGTGAATACCCAACTGATCTAGATGAGTCAAATGGTCATGTGGGGCTAACGCTACATTCTGAGACTACAGACGGCGAATATCACTATCATATTTCTAATGAGCAATATTTAAATGGCGATTACTATTTGATTTTCCCAGGTAATTTCCAGGGCACACCGAGTGATATTAACTAGAACGCCAAACCTTAATGGCGGTGTTTTATTTAACATTCGGGTTAATAAACGCCATGGGGTAACTGCCGTATTTTTGTTGTTGGTTGCTTTAGTTTTAATACTGACGGGCCCTGAGGGCTTGTTTAATAGAGCTTTAATTGTAGACAAGTCAGAGGTTAGTCTAAACAAACAAGGCCTGAGGATGTACCTAAAGCGTCCTTTTACAGGGGAAATGGTCAGTTACTATCAAAACCGCAAAATAGCCAGTTCTGACCAGTTTATAAAAGGTCGACGAGAGGGGCACGCTAAAAAATGGTTTGATAATGGCGTATTGGGTTACGAATCATTCTATAAAGCTGGAAAGCGAGAAGGCATCACTTGCAGCTGGTGGGTTAATGGTAAGCCACGTTCAGAATTTTTTTATATTTCAGGCAAGCCAGAAGGTGAGGCTTGGCGCTGGTATAAAAGTGGCGCAAAGTTCAAACGATTTAATTACAAAAAAGGTAAACCTGTTGGTTTGCAGCAAGCTTGGCGAGAAAACGGCAAGTTGTCTTCTAATTTTGAATATAGAAATGGGCGTACATATGGGCTTAAAAAAGCGAATAGCTGTGTTGGGTTGGAAAATGAAGTTATCACACCTAGTTATTATCAATCTCAAGCAAATAATAATATTTAGCGGTTTGGTGTTAGGTGCTGTAAGTTTGCATGCCGCAGAGTCACTGCCTTACTATGATAGCCAAGATTTCTCGCCCCGCTGGTTAGAAGCCAACAGCTCAGAACTTGAAGACTTTCATCGAATCCCGGCGTTTAGTTTTACCGATCAAGATGGAAATACAGTTACTGAACAAACCTTTAAAAACAAAGTGTATGTAGCGGGATTTTTCTTTAGTACCTGCCCAGGAATTTGCCCTAAAATTCGCTCTAAGCTAGCTAAAGTGCAAGAAACTTATCTAGATACGGCCAATGTGAAAATATTGCAGCACTCTATTCGCCCCACTTCCGACACTATTGACTTACTAAAAGATTATGCCGATGAACATGATATAAAAAGTGGCCATTGGTATTTAGTGACGGGTGAGAAAGAGAGTATTTATTCTTTAGCTAAAAGTGCCTATTTTGCCAGTGAAGATTTAGGAAACATTCAAAATACTAACGACTTTTTACATACCGAAAGTATTTTATTGATTGATAAAAATCGCCATATTCGCGGCATTTATAATGGCTTGAATAGTGCGTCGATGGATTACCTCATTTCGGATATAAACACGCTGTTATCTCAGTAAGATTATATTGCTAATACTATAGAGCTGTAGGTCGTATAAATTCTTCACGAAGTTTTTTCGATTTAGCATGGCTTATACAAGTCAGGGCGTGGTCATTCACCATGCCCATGGCCTGCATTAAGGCGTACATAGTGGTGGGGCCAACAAACTTCCAGCCACGCTTTTTAAGATCCTTTGATAAAGCAATGGACTCGTCGCAGGTCGCCAATACCTCTGGCTCTATTGATTCATCTCGTTTAGGTTCATATTGCCAAAAATAGGCAGCTAAAGAGCCAAATTCTTTGATTATCTGTTGGGCTTTTTTAGCATTATTGATAGTAGCGTTTATTTTACCGCGGTGGCGAATAATGCCTGCATCTAATACTAACCGCTCTGCATCTTGCTCAGTGAATTGAGCTACTTGGTTAAAGTCAAAATTAGCGAATGCGGCCCTGAAGTTTTCTCGCTTGTTTAAAATCGTTAACCAGCTAAGTCCTGACTGAAAACCCTCTAAGCAAACTTTTTCAAATAGGCGTTGATCATCAACGACAGGATAGCCCCATTCATTGTCGTGGTAATCTAGGTATTGTTGAGTTGCCGCGCACCATTTACAGCGCACCTTGTTATCTGTAGCCGTGAAAGTTTCAATCATATTTATCTCGTTTATTTTTTTGTGACTAGCCTACAGTGGCGAATAGCATATGCAAACACCCTTATTTAAAAGGATAATCTGCCACTAGACACCAAGCCATAAATTAACCCAGAGAAACCTGACAATAACCCCAAATATTTCCCCCAAAAACCACATAAGGCTTGAAACTTTTGATGGGATATTTCTTTGGTATCTATACTAGGCTCCGCTAGTGTTTGTTGTGCTATTAATGTCTGCATTTTGTTACTGTGAAATAAGATACCCGCTGCAAAAATGCTAAATGCCGAGACAGGTCCCCACCAACCTGTTGTAAATTCATACCCTATAGTAAGTAAAACCGCGCTAAAGATAATCCAAATGGTTATGTTGCGCCTATAACTTAAAATTTGCTGTTTAGCCTCATCACTTGTGGCTTTCTTTAATAGCGGCTTAGTACTCAAACGAATCGCAATAATCGCAAAAAAAGCACCTATCATAGAGCCACCCAAAAGTAGCCCGATTTTTTGTAGCACCCCAGTTTTTGAACTGGCACTTACCGAGCTAATAGTTGCTGCCGCCACTGGGCTACTGGTTGTAATGGCTCCTAAAATTAAGCCACTTAACCCAGCAGCAGGAGCGGTACTCAGTAGTAAGCGCCCATACTTGCCCATTATTTGTTTTTGCAGTAATTGCCTAACACGAGACAGTTTTTTACGCACATTCGCTTCACTCAACTCTAAAAGCCTAGCCACTTGCTGGCTAGATTGTTCTTCACGGTAGTAAAGCAACACTAGTTCGCGGCTTTCATCGGGTAGCTTGTCTATAAAGTTCTGTATTATCAGGTTGGATTGGGTGCGCTGTATATTGTCATCTATGGCTAATTTGGGATCACAAAATTGCGCGAGTATTTGGTCGGCTTCTTCACCCTCAATTTTTTGACGTACCTTATTATCGCGAAGAAAATTAAGAGCTTTGTAGCGGGTCATTTGCCTTAACCAAGGTAAAAAGCTGTCGCCATTTTTTAGTTCTGTAATATTTTGCCATGCACCTATGTAAACTTGTTGGGTAACGTCTTCGCTATTATCTAAATCTTTCACTATGGATAATGCAATGCTAGATACAAGGTTTTGAGTGTGCTTAATTAAACGAGAGAAAGCTTGTTGATCGCCACCTTGCGCAAGGCTTACGTCATGATTTAAATCTTGTTGTTTGTTATCTAAAGCTGGGCTAATAGTGGCATTCATAGTTGCGCCCCTAAAAATTGAATAACTTGTTGGTTAAGCCATAGTGGATCATCAAACATAATAAAATGCCGAGCCTGAGTATTCATCGTCAATTGAGCATGTGGTAAATGACTTAACTGTTGTTTGTACAAGGTTTCTACCATGGTTTTTTGTGAGTCGGAGTCAAACCCTCCCGATGCCCCTAACAATAAAACAGGTGAGCTGATGTTGGCAATATCTTGGCGTAAGTCATGACTCATTAAACTGTGAATCGCATAGCCTGAGGTAGTGGGGTCAGAGGTTTCTATCATAGCCATTACCTTAGCTTTTGCTGCATCTGTGCTGGCTTGTACTGACAGGCTATAACGAGACTGTTCGATAAGCTGTTGCTGCGACATATTCGAATACATTTGTTTAATTTGCTGGGCTTGAGCCGCTAGGCTTTGCACTGTGGTGTCGTTGCTGCGAGTGAATATTGGGCCAATAAAAGGTAGGCCATCTACCGAAATCACCGGGCCTATTCCATTAGGCGAACTTGATGCCAACCACAAGCCCATAAACCCGCCTAAGCTATGGCCAATTATGATAGGTTTATGGAGTCTACGCTGGTGGATATAAGATAAAAGTTGGGTTTTAAGCTCTGTAATAGAGGGCTCAGTAACCGCGGGTGTTGCTGCAAAACCTGCCACGCTAATCTTATGTAGTTCATAGTGTGTGGACAGAGAGCTGGCTAATGAATCCCAAATGCGGCTGTCAGACATTAAACCCGGAATTAAAATAATAGGTCGCCCAGCGCCTGAAACTTCAACTCTAAATTGATTATGAGACGCAGTTTGCTCGCCAGCGAAAGCTTTTGAATTCACCGCTATTTGAAAAATAACAGTGGCTATAAACACAGCCACAAATCTTAGTAAAACCCCTGCCTTTTTAGCTTTAGTCATTTTAAACATTGTGTGTTCCTTTTAAGAATGTAATCAACATCTCTAAGGCACGGCGAGTTTAAAAACTGTGACATTTAATTGTAGGTTTTTTTGCATAACATGACATTTGTCATATTGAATTGATGACACTTGCCTCTGCCTAGCTGCTCTTGCTTGATTCATAGTGTACCCATCATTTACAGCGACTTAATTACAGTAAAACGGAGTGCACACATGGCCCAACAAAATATGATTGCCTTTGCTAAAGGGTTAACCAAAGCTTTCAAAGGTAAACCTGCTTTGTCGAATGTAGACCTTGAGATCAGCTCGGGTCAGGTGCTTGCCATACTTGGCGCGAACGGGGCAGGTAAGACAACCTTAATTAATATTCTATTGGGACGTCTTAATCATGACTCGGGTGATGTCAGTTTGTTTAATGCTAAAGCGGGTTCTTTAGAAGCTAAGCGTTTAACTGGCGCTATGTTGCAAGTGGCTAATTTACCCGAAACCTTAAAAATTAAAGAACATATTCGCCTGTTTCAAAGTTATTACCCTAACCCTATGCCCTATGAAAAAGTACTTGCTTACGCAGGCTTAGAAAAGATGCAAAACAGGTATTCTAAAAAGCTATCTGGTGGTGAAAAACAGCGCTTACTGTTTGCGTTAAGTATTTGTGGTAACCCTAAATTGTTATTTTTAGATGAGCCAAGTGTAGGGATGGATATCGAGTCTAGGCAAAGCATGTGGCAGGCCATTCGTGACCTTAAAAGCACAGGAACCTCTATTGTCCTTACCACCCATTATTTACAAGAAGCCGACAGCCTAGCAGATGAAATTTTATTGTTAAAAGATGGCAAGGTCGTGAAAAGAGGTAGCAGCGAAGCAATAAAAGCCAGTGTTAATCATACCACCATACGTTTTTGTACAGATTTAGACGCCGCCGCCTTTGATGGGTTTGATGGTGTAGTGAGCTGCGCTAAAAGCGGTAAATATATTGAAGTTCAAACCAGTAATGCCAGCCAATGCTTGCAAGGGATACTCGCCGCATACCCTAACTTAGAAGACGTCACGGTAGAGCGCGCAGGCCTAGAAGAAGCCTTTAAACAACTTAGCTAATAATTGAAATTTAAGGAGAGAAACAATGGGATCACATATTAATCATGATCAAACAATGACGTTCAACAAACACGTAAACGTATATTGGCAAGAAACTAAGTACGAATGGCTGAAATCTATCCGTAACCCTGCGTTTGCATTGCCTGCTGTTACATTTCCTGGTTTGTTTTATGTGTTTTTCGGGGTGTTGATGAATGGTCATAACCCTCAGGCCGCTACTTACTTATTATGTACCTACGGGGTATTTGGTGTAATGGGGCCTGCGTTATTTTCGTTTGGAGCGGGTTTAGCCATAGAAAGAGGGCAAGGTTGGTTAGACATTAAATCGGCGTCACCTATGCCGGGTGGGGCACAGGTGATAAGTCGCCTTTTCGTATCTATGGGGTTTTCTATACTGATTTTATTAAGTCTAGGAGGGTTGGCTGCAAGCCTTACCGATATCAGCTTAACCTTATCGCAAGTAGGTGTGTTGTCTGTAATCTTAGTGTTAGGTGGCTTACCCTTTTGTTTGTTAGGGCTAACATTGGGCTTGTCTTTAAAAGCACAAAGCGCACCTGTGGTAATTAATATGGTGTACTTACCTATGTCGTTTTTATCTGGCTTGTGGATACCTATTGCTATGCTGCCAGAGTTTTTACAGTCTTTTGCTGAGTTTTTACCGCCTTATCATTTGTCGCAACTGGCATTGAAAGTAGTAGGGTTAGATGCGGGGGGCTCGGTTGCCAATCACATACTTATTTTAGGACTGTTTAGTGGTATATTTTATGTGTTTGCTGTTTTAGCATCTCGTAAAAAAGCGAACTAATTGAAGGCTTTAGAACAGCAATTTATAAATATTAGAGTGAATGTGATGAAGCGATTATTGCAAAAAATAGACGGCTGGTTGTTGCCCCGAAACCTCAATGAGCAAAGCTCTCCCTATGTATGGCTGATTTATTTGCCGTTATTTTTTGTACCTGTTGCTTTTTTGAATGAACACCCGATGGATTTTGTTTGGGTGTTGCTGGCCACTTTTGCGTTCTTAGCATTGTATTTTCATGCCTTTTGGGTGAAAGGCCAAACTGTTATCTATCATATTGTGGCTATCATTCTGATAGCTAGCCTTTCAGCACTGATTACCGCCACTGCTAGTACCTTGTTTATTTATGCCGCCGCATTTTGTAGTCGCTTAAAGCCCATAAAGTATGCCCTGAGTGTACTCGCTGCTATCTTGATTTGGATTGCCTCAATAAGCTGGGTATTTAGCTTTGAGTTGTACTTTATTCTGCCTGCCTTGGTGTTTTCGTTAATTATTGGTTTATTAAATATTTATCAATATGCCTTACACGAAAACAAGCAAGCGCTTATTTTGTCGCGCAAAGAAACCCAGCGCCTAGCCAAAGTAGCAGAGCGGGAGCGCATTGCCCGAGACCTACATGACTTAATTGGTCATACGTTTTCGGTGATTACCCTTAAAGCAGATTTAGCGGGGCGGTTATTAGATAAAGACCTTGAAAAAGCGCGCAGTGAAATAAAACAACTCGAAGATATATCTCGCAATGCCTTAAGCCAGGTACGAGAGGTGGTATCGGGTTACCGCACCAGTGACTTACTCAGTGAACTAGCCAATGCAAAAAATGTATTCGCTAGTCTAAATATTAAATTTGATTATGAGTTTGAAAACATAGATGAGCAGCATATTGAATTAGATTTAGCTGCCAATAAAGAGTTAGCTATAGTGCTGCGAGAGTTAGTGACTAATATCATCAAACACGCTAAAGCCGATTCTGTCACGGCTAATATCATGCAGCAAAACGGTAAAATAATACTGAGTATGCAAGATAATGGTGTGGGTATCGGTAGTACTCAAATTCATGGCAATGGCCTTAAAGGTATTACCGAACGCATTCAACATTTAAATGGCTCTGTCTCTATTAAAAGTGGGGCAGGGGTAGCGGGCACACTAACCCAGGTTAGTTTACCTGTGGTTGATAAGGACTAATCAAGATGAAACCCATCAATATATTATTGGCTGAAGACCAAACCATGTTACTCAATGCACTGGCCACTATCTTAGACTTAGAAGATAACCTGCATGTGGTACAAAGCTGTGCTAACGGTAAACAAGCCTTTGATTATGTGCAATCGCCAGAGTCTGAAAAGGTAGACATAGTTCTCACCGATATTGAAATGCCCGATATGACAGGTTTAGAATTGGCACAACAACTTCATGATACCCAAGCAGATTGTAAAACCATTATTCTGACTACCTTTGCCAGAAGTGGGTACTTACGCCGTGCCATGGATGCAGGGGTAAAAGGGTACCTGTTAAAAGACTCCCCCTCTCAAGACTTAATCGACGCTATTCAAAAAGTGTATCAAGGAGGCACGGCTATTGCGCCAGAACTAATGGTTGAGTCTTGGATGGAAAAAGACCCGCTATCAGACAAAGAACGGCATGCGCTGCGCTTAGCAAAAGATGGATTAAGCACCGAAAAAATTGCCGAAAAGCTATTTTTATCTACCGGTACAGTGCGTAACTATTTGTCATCAGCATCTAGTAAATTACATGCTAAAAATCGTGTGGAAGCGGCAAGAATAGCCCATCAAAATGGTTGGCTGTAAGGCTAAACTAATTTAACTACCTGCAACCCTAATAGATACTTTATAATCTCAGCCTTGAGGATAGGGTGAGTAATCTTTTGAAAAACGTAGATGTAATCGTAATAGGGGCCGGTGCGGCTGGATTGTTTTGTGCCATTGAGGCCGCTAAGCGTGGGCGCAGTGTAACCGTGCTAGACCACGCCAAACGCTTAGGAGGTAAAATTCTGATGTCGGGCGGTGGCCGCTGTAACTTTACTAACATGTACGCCAGTCACGAAAACTTTTTATCTAACAACCCCCACTTTTGTAAATCAGCCCTAAGTCGCTATACCCAATGGGATTTTATAGGGTTAGTTTGCGAGCACGGCATTGCCTATCACGAGAAAACCCTAGGGCAACTTTTTTGCGATGACAGCGCTAAAGACATCTTAAATATGCTGCTGGCCGAGTGCAAAAAAGCAGGGGTAACCATTACCAATCAGTGTGAAATTCTATCGGTTCAGAAATCAGAAGCAGGGTTTGAGCTGAATACGGTTAAAGGTCAGTTTCAAAGCGAATCATTAGTGGTGGCCACGGGCGGCTTGTCTATGCCTAAACTTGGCGCTAGTCCCTATGGTTACCAAATAGCAGAGCAATTTGGTTTAAAGGTGTTACCCACGCGGGCAGGGCTAGTGCCTTTTACCTTGCACGAACAAGATAAAAAAGTTCTCGCCGAGCTAAGTGGTATTTCGTTAGACGCCAGTGCCAGTTGCAATAACACCTCATTTAATGAAAATATTCTCTTTACACACAGAGGCTTAAGTGGCCCAGCCGTGCTACAAATATCCTCATTTTGGGAGCCGGGGCAAAGTGTTGAGTTTGATTTATTTCCTAATGGCGACCTACTCGCAGAACTGCAAAAAGCACAGCAAAACCAGCCTGATGTACAACTCAGTACCGCACTCTCAAGCCACTACCCCAAACGTTATGTCCAAGCGGCCCTGCCGTACCTAGGGGTTGAAAACAAGCCACTAAAACAATATCAAGGCAAACAACTTGAACAAGCTGCCCTTGCTTTTCATCAGTGGCAACTTAAACCCAACGGCACCGAAGGTTATCGCACCGCTGAAGTGACACTAGGTGG
This sequence comes from Paraglaciecola sp., assembly GCF_039942875.1. Lineage (GTDB taxonomy): Bacteria > Pseudomonadota > Gammaproteobacteria > Enterobacterales > Alteromonadaceae > Paraglaciecola. The sequence continues at coordinate 94,243 of NZ_JBDVBQ010000010.1, read as the reverse complement.
CGTTGATACTGATGAGCTTTCATCAAAAACCATGGAAGCCAAAAAAGTTAAAGGCCTATATTTTGTAGGTGAAGTGATGGACGTAACTGGTTGGTTAGGTGGCTTTAATTTTCAGTGGGCTTGGAGTAGTGGTTGGGTAGCTGGGCAAGTGGTGTGATGAGCTTCATCCTTGAGCCTATAACTGTCTTACTCTCATTTTTCGCCCAAATCACTTAGTAACATATAAGCTCAATGGGTCTCAAAGTTCGAAAGCGTTGTTATAGACTCAATGCTATTGCACATCACTTATCACGCTTAGGATCTGTAGCTCGTTTATCTGCTTCGCTTATTGAGATTATTCACTTCGTTCACCTGCATCCATGCAGTTTTTAACTCACGTCCGTGAGAGCTAGTGACTCTTTCTACAACAGCCAAGAAAGAGTAACCAGAAAGAGGCCGCACTCCGATCAAATTCCTAATCCATAAAGTATTTGGAAGCCTTTAACTTAGTCAAATACACATCCTTGATGAAATGCACCCAAGCTCAACATCTCGATAAGTGCTCCTGCTTTATTCTACCTTCCTACATCCATGTAGGTCGCTTGTTGAGCTGTTCAAGCTGGCGAAGCTGCGCTCCTAAAAAATCAGCTTTCACCCAGCTATAAAAGATTGCCTTGTTCGAGCGTCCTTGCTCGAACACTCAACAAGCCAAAAACTTTATGGGGAATTTGTAGTCGCGGGTAAATCAAAAGCATCGGCTTTGCAAATAGGTGTGCATTATTGAATTCCGAGCTCTTTTATAAATGTTTGAAAAGGGTAGGATGTAAACTTGAACATTTGTATTAAAGGAAACTTACAATGGAACCAATTACCACAACTATAGTTGCTGCGTTAACTGCGAGTTTGAGTGATGTGACAAAAGTTGCCGTTAAAGATGCTTATATAGCGCTTAAAACTAAAATAATTAGCCTTACTACGGTTAATGTAGCAGTAGCCGTGAAGGAACTTGAGTCAGCCCCCGATTCGCAAGGGAGGCAGCTCGTATTAAGTGAAGAGTTGACTAAAGCTGATATTGCAGAAATTGATGAAATACAAGAGCTGTTAAGTCAATTGATGATTCAATTAAATAAAAATGATAACCATGTTCCAGAAAAGTTTAATATCAATGCTGAAAAAATTGGGGTCGTAGCTGACAAGATTCAAAACTTAACTCAAAATTTTTAAATGTATTGAATTAATCAAGGGCGATTATATGAGTACAGCAAAAGGTTCGCAAATTAATGCTAACATATTGGGTGCAACAGCTGAAAATATCGAACATTTGACCCAGAATTTTCATGATTCACCAAGCGCTTTCCCAAAACCCTTAACATCTAGCATACCTATACTTTCATCTCTAGATAATGTAATTGGAAGGGACAATGCTTTAACTGAATTGCAATGTCAATTTCAATATGAAAGTCAATTAATTTTGGTGCACGGGGTTGGTGGCGTTGGAAAAACATGTCTTGCTCAGGCCTATGCAACAAAGTTTTGGGATGATTATCAACATGTTGTTTGGGTGACACAAGTATCAGATTTTGTGACTGATTTTGTTTTCAGTGATGGTTTGCTCGAAAACCTCAATATTACTAAAGTAGAGCAGACTCCGGAAAAGCTACTAGTGAGTGCTGTAAATGCATTAAATCGTCTTGATAAGAATGTAAACTTACTAGTTATAGACAATGCCGATGACAGTCTCGCTAAATGGAAAACTATGCTTCCTAAAAGTAACTGGCATATATTGGTAACTTCTAGAATGGAATTGGAAGGTTTCACATATAAAGAGTTAGGTTTTTTGGAACCTAAAAATGCTGTGCAGCTATTTCAAGTTCACTTTTCTCGAAATTATTTATCAACGAAAGAAATAGAAGAATTAGTAAAAATTGTTGATTATCATACGCTTGTTATTGAAATTCTAGCATCTACTGCACATAGTTTGAGACTGCCTTTTGAGCAACTACAAAAGGCTCTATCCGATGATATAGTTGGAAAAGTACCGAAAAACAGGGAAGGTAATAAGCATGTATCGACTGAAAACATCAAAAGATACCTAAATGCTGTGTTTTTACTTGATGAGCCAACTGAGGTACAGCGTTGGCTACTTGTTCAATTTGTCTATTTACCACCTGAATTCCATACTTTTTCTTTACTTGAAAAGCTAATTAAACCCGGTTTAGATGACAATTCAAATATCTTTAACGAAAATTTAGATAATCTTAAAAAACGTGGGTGGCTAATTGAAAATAGCGAGACTGATAGCTACAAAATGCATACCGTTATTGCTGAATCTTTAATATCACAGCTTCAAGTTAAGGGTGAAGATATAGAGCCTTTTGTTGAGAAAATGATACACCTTTTGTCATCTGACCAAACTAAGGGGAACCCTATTGAGAAGTTTATCTGGCTGCCATTTGGAAGGTATTTGGAAAGTAGATATGCTGATTTTGATAATAATTTGTTATCTCGTTTACAAAATAATTTAGCGTTAGTACTTAGGGACTTTGGTGATTATATAAGTGCCAAAAAACTGCTGGAAAAAGCGATTAAACTGGGTGTGGATAACTTTGATGAGGAGCATCCAGAAGTATTAAGTTATTATTCTAATTTAGCATTAATACTTAAAGACTTGGGGGATATTCTGAATGCTAAAGTGTTATTCGAAAAAGTAGTGGCATCGAATGAAGCACAGTTTGGGGATGAGCATCTTGCAACAACAACGAGTTATTCTAACTTAGCGATTGTGCTGCGGGATTTGGGAGATAATAAAAAAGCTAAAGTATTACTCGAAAAAGTACTGACATCATTTGAATTGGAGTATGGTTGTGATCATCCCAGCACAGCAAGAGGCTATTCTAATTTAGGGACTGTGCTTAGAGATTTGGGTGACTATACTGAGGCTAAAAAATTATTTGAAAAAGCGGTGATATCAGATGAAATCAGTTTTGGTGAAATGCATCCTACTACGGCAATACGATACACTAATTTAGCTAGTGTACTTCAATGTTTAGGTGAATGTGCGAGAGCAAAACAATTATTCGAAAAAGTCGTGAGATCAGATGAGTTAAGTTTTCGTGAGGGACACCCCATTAGGGCACTGGACTACGCTAATTTAGCTGGAGTACTTGAGAAAATGGGAGATTTTTCAGATGCTAAAGAATTACTCGAAAGGGCCGTGGCATCGGATGAGGTAAGTTTTAGTGAGGGACATCCTAATAGGATGAGGTTCTACTCTAATTTAGGTCAGCTACTTCAAAACTTAGGTCATGAATTTATAGATTCTGGTGATTATAAAGAGGCTGAAAAATCAATTAATAAAGCGTTAAAGTTTAATGAAGCAAAATTTGGAGAGATGCATCACATCACTGGCATGAACTATGCGCAATTAGCGTTAGCACTTCTAGAACTAAAGGATTATGAAGGCGCTTTAAAAAGGGGAGTAAAGGCTCACTCTATTTTAAAGTCTGTTTTACCTGAAGGGCATGATAGTATTTTAATTACAAAAAAGTTATTACAAAGCTTACTAGATTCGTCACGTTGAAATCGAATTAGAATCTATCTACTCCAGAATAGAATAAAGAGGCGTATTCCATTGTCCCACCAATTGTTACCTTTCAAGCTTTTTGTAACCACACTTTTCATTATGCCCTTAGGTTAATTGTGCTCTAACTTTGTTTATTCAGATAAATCATACACAGGACATTTATGGTTATTATTGTATCTGTTTTTTGGTTTTTCTATGTACAAGCTTTTGACTGAGTCTGATGTGCAGCTTGCCAATTCAAGTCACCTTCGTCAGTTGTTATTGCTTTGGCAGTCGTTAGACGACTTAACGCGACTTTATCAGCTTACTTTGGAGGTAAGGGAGTCGTCACAGGCACCTAAATCTATTGAAGAGGTGCTAAAACATGGCATTTAAGGCGATACAAAAACTTGATGTAAGTTGCCAATTGTCAGATGGAGGCAAGGTTGGTGTGGGTATATTGGCTATACTCTAGTTCTTTTATGAATTATTTGGTTAACCAAGCTGATAGTTTTTGATACACGAAGTTATCAGATAAACCTGCGATAAATCGCAAAAGGCTCGCTTCTAAGAATCTGAATCTGAATCTGAATCTGAATTTGATTTGAGTGTTACATCTCGCTATCAATTGCTTTACGCATAATCTATTCAAAAAGTAGGCGGTTATACTCAGCTGTTTTTTCAAATTTGCGAGCGGCTTGTTGTAAGCGCTTAACTATTTCTATATCAGTGGATTTGCTAATGGCAATATAACTAGTGAGTTCATTTTTGGATTCTATTTCTTCGTAGCTAAGAGCAACATTGTTTTTGCCGCGCCTTTTTAAGATATGTTTAATACTATTAGGCTCTGCATAAAGTAAGTCGACCTTACCACTTTCTAATAAAGTAACCATTACTTCACTATTTGGAACCCTATAAAGGTTCTCTTGTTCTGAGAAACCATGAGAAATAAGTTCGTTGTAGCTGGCCGAGTCTACAATAGTCGCTACCAACTTATGCTTAGCTTGTTGCATATTATCTACGTAATTTTCTGGTTTACTTGCTAAAGAGATAAATACTCTCGACAAATTACTTACTTGAATAATCCAATGAAAATCTGCTTCTCGCTCAGGTGTTCTTATCATGCTCAAAATTAATGTGTTGGGATTATTTTTTGCGGTTGAAAAAGCCCGTACCCAGGGCATAAATTTTACAGTAGCATCGAGTTGTGCTTCTTTTAAAACTGCCTGAAGAATTCCAATAGAAGGACCCTTGTTTTCACCGTTTTCATAATATTGAAGTAAGCGGTTACTGTTTGCTACAGCCACTAAATGTTTGTTTGTGCTTTGTTCTGCGACAGCATATGAAGATGAGGAGGCAAATAAAATAAATATAAGAGAGTGTATTATTAAACGCATACTAGGCCTTCTTTTTAGTATGAGCAGAATAAACGTTAGTTTGGTTTTAATCAATCAATGACAGGCTGAGTTACCGAGTGAAGTGACGTACTAAGATGTCTCCTGAGGTTGGCTTTAGATCTGATGTTACTATGAATACACATTTGCTTAGTATCACACTTGCTCGAGCCTCGACATCCTAGCCCCTTGCTAATGAAGTTCCCACGCTGGAAATGGGTCGGGTAATTTTTTCCATTCTTTGCCGCCCAGTAATACTTCTTCTTCACTTAGTAGGCAGTGATTTAGGCGCTGGGTGATATCGTCTTTGTCTAGGCCTTGACCGATAAATACTAGCTCTTGGCGCATGTCTCCAAAGGGTTCAACCCATTGTTCTTCAATTGATTTTAGGTAGTCTGGGTCTTCTGGCCATTGTTGTTTAGGAACGGCTTTCCAAAATAGCCCGGCTGCACCGTATCGGGCCATGCCTCCGGCTTGGCTCCAGCTTCCTGCAAGTTGAGGGCGTGTCGCTAACCAGAAAAAACCTTTTGAGCGAATGAGTTTTCCTGCAATTTCTTTGCTGTGTATAAATTCGTAGAATTTTTGAGGGTGAAAGGGGCGCCTAGCTTCGAATACAAAGCTACTGATCCCAAATTCTTCGGTTTCTGGAATATGTTCGCCTCGCAATTCTTTCAGCCAACCTGGGGCTTGTTGCGCTTTTTCAAAGTTAAATTTACCGGTTGCTAAAACTTGTTTAACGGGCACCTTGCCATTTTTTATGGGAATTTGTATTGCTTCGGTATTGAGGGTTTGCAAGATGCTTTTTAGGCGAAGTAATTCATCTTCTGAAACTAAATCTGTTTTGCTGATCAATATCACGTCAGCAAATTCCACTTGTTCAACTAGTAAGTCGGCGACACTTGGTTCGTCTTCTTCTCCTAAGCTTTCGCCCACTTCATTAAGGGATTTGGCTTGGTCATAGTCTTGTAAAAAGTTGAGTGCGTCTACTACCGTTACCATAGTATCTAGTGTGGATATATCTGACAGGCTTACACCGTCTTCATCAGCGAATGTAAAGGTTTCGGCAACAGGAAGAGGTTCTGAAATTCCTGTTGATTCAATCACTAAGTAGTCATATTTTTTTTCTTTAGCGAGGCGATTAATCTCTTCAAGTAGGTCTTCTCTTAATGTGCAACATATACAACCATTGCTCATTTCAACTAGCTTTTCTTCAGAGCGATTTAGGTTCACTTCATTTTTTAAGACAGCGGCATCTATGTTGATTTCGCTCATGTCGTTGACAATAACGGCAACCTTTAAACCGTCTCTGTTATTGAGAATGTGGTTCAGTACTGTCGTTTTTCCTGCTCCTAAAAATCCAGAAAGAACGGTAACAGGCAATAAAGAAGAGGTATCTGACATGAGTTAGTTTTACATATTTGGACTGTATATTGTTATGTTATAACATTTCTGTTGGAGTGTGGTCGAATGAATTATTATTATTGCAGGTGTAACTAGGTAAGTTGGGAGTGTCTTATCACCATTATTTTGTGGCTAAGTGTGCGTGCTATAGGTTAATTAGGTAAACTTCGCGCCTTACTTTTCATCTAAAAAACTGATCACACCATGCGCTTATTAAAAACGGCTATTCACCCTGATGTTAATCTTCAAAGTACTAAGGTATTCAAGCGTGATGCGACTCGGGCTATTGTATTAAGGGGTGACAAAATATTGATGCTTTTCACCGAACGGTACAATGATTACACCTTACCCGGTGGAGGGATTGACGCAGGTGAAGACAAAATCAAGGGACTGCAACGTGAGCTAGCAGAAGAGACCGGCGCTACAGGTATTACCAATATTATAGCTTTTGGCCATTATGAAGAGTTTAGGCCTTGGTATAAAAACAATTTAGATACTATGCATATGAATTCATATTGTTATACCTGTGATATTGATAGCGAGCTAGGTGCTACTCAGTTTGAAGATTATGAAGTGAGTAACGGAATGCGCCCAGTATGGTTGAATATTCATGAGGCGATTCAACATAACGAAGACACCATGAAACATAGTGATAAAAAAGGCTTATCGATAGAGCGTGAAACCTTTTTACTGAGACGTATTGTGGCAGAGCTGGTTGTGACTAGTGTTTAAATCACCTTATTTGCTCAACTCTTGGGGTTAGGATATATTGTGTGTATTCTGTTGAACGTCTTAATGTTTTCTCTTAGGGCATTGAATTTTAGAGTGTTTTCTCTTTTTTAGTCGTTTAAGTTAGTCTGTATTAGCTAGTTATTATGATTGTCATTTCTGCGAGTGCTACCTCAACGAAGGGTTAGAAGATCTGTTATGTCGAGACATTTACCACCACTTAATACTCTTTGGGTATTCCTTACCGCTTCCCGTCTATTAAGTTTTACTAAAGCGGCAGATGAGTTGTTTATTACTCGTTCAGCTGTGAGTCGCCAAATTAAAAATTTAGAAGAGCACTTTGGTTTTAAGTTGTTTGAGCGCCATAAGGTGGGCCTTGAGCTTACCGAGCAGGGGGTGGTTTATGCGAATTCTATTTCTAATATTTTTGCTGATTTACGGGTGGCCACAGACACTTTGCACCATGGCAGCGAAAAATTAAAATTGAAGCTGGGCATTTCAGCTACGTTTAATTCTACTTGGCTGATGAGCCGCTTGCGCAAGTTAGAGGAGTATTATCCTGATTTAACTTTGTCGTTTTATACCAATAGTCTAGATACCGGTAAAGATTCGGTGGATTTCTCTGGTGAGCATATGAATGCGGCTATTCGTTTAGGTACAGGTGACTGGCCCGGTTGTCATAGTGAAAAACTATTGGATGTTTATGTCCAGCCAGTCTGTGCACCTTCTTTATTAGACGCGCAGCACGACTTCGACGATGTCAGTAGCTTAGCAAATTACAACTGGTTGCATTACGACCACCTATCAAAGTTATGGGAGCAGTGGTTGTCTAAAAGTAATCAACCGGGGCTGCTTACCGATAAAAAGAATATCACCTTTGATAATGTGGCTGTGGCGACTCAAGCTGCAGTTGATGGTTTGGGGATTATTCCTATGTACCGTCCTCTTGCTGATAACTTGTTAAAAGAGGGGAAATTGGTTGTTGCCCATAACCATATGATGTTAAAGCCTGAGACTTATTATTTTGTGTGTCCAGAGCACTTTGAAAACAACCCCACTATAAAGGTTTTCCGTGATTGGTTGGTGGCTGAATCACAGGCATCGCAACAGCTTTGGAACCAAGCTCACCTTTAACAGTTAATTTTCTTAGGGCTAGATACCTCCCATACACAGATATTTGATTTCGGTGTAATCGTCTAGCCCATATTTAGAGCCTTCGCGGCCATTTCCTGATTGCTTTACGCCTCCAAAGGGGGCGACTTCTGATGAAATAATGCCTTCGTTTATACCTACCATTCCGCATTCTAAATCTTCTGAAAAACGCCATATTCTTGCGTAATTTTGAGTGTATAAGTATGCAGCTAAACCTGCTTGTGTAGCATTGGCGAGTTGTAGCGCTTGTTGCTCGGTTTCAAAGGCAATAATCGGGGCGACTGGGCCAAATATTTCTTCATTGAAAACCCGCATGTTAGCACTGATATTGGTTAAAATTGTGGGAGGGTAAAAGTTTGTGCCTAGGCTAGATGGTTGCCCACCTAAGCGTCTACTGGCCCCTTTTTTGGCGGCATCACATACCATTGTATGTACATCTTTGACGGCGTCGGCATTAATCAGTGGGCCAAGGGTAACCCCTGTGTCTGCACCATTTCCTAGGATGAGCTTTTGAGCTGCAGCTACAAACTTGTCGGTAAATTCTTGATAAACATCTTGGTGAATTAAAAAGCGGTTTGCGCAAACACAAGTTTGACCTGCATTGCGAAACTTTGACGCAATAGCGCCTTGTACCGCTTGGTCGATGTCTGCATCGTCAAATACAATAAAAGGGGCGTTACCTCCTAGTTCCATAGACACTTTTTTTACGGTGTCGGCGCATTGTTTTATGAGTAATTTACCCACCTTGGTGGAGCCTGTGAAAGACAGTTTAGTCACAGTTGGGCTGTCTGTTAGTGCTTTGCCTATGGCTATGGCATCGCTGCCTACTATTACCGATAATACGCCATTAGGTAACCCTGCCCGCTGCGCTAATTCTGCTAGCGCAAGTGCGCTCAATGGGGTGGCTTCTGCTGGTTTGACAATCATTGTGCAGCCAGCGGCTAACGCTGGGGCAACTTTACGGGTGATCATCGCATTAGGAAAGTTCCATGGGGTGATGGCGGCAACCACACCTATTGGCTGTTTAATGGTTAACAGCCTTTGTGATCCCTGTTTGCTGGGGATCACATCGCCATAAAGGCGCTTTGCTTCTTCTGCAAACCACTCAAGATACGATGCACCATAGCGTATTTCCCCTTTGGCTTCTGCTAGAGGCTTACCCTGTTCGGCACTGAGTATTGCTGCTAAATCGTTGATATTCTCTAAAATCAAATCGTGCCAGCGTTTTAATATTTCAGCCCGATAACTGGCTGTGGTGTTACGCCAACTTTGCAGAGCTTGATGAGCGCTGGTTATGGCCAATTGTGTATCACTTAAGCCTGCGCTGGCTATGTCGCATATTTTGCTCGCCGTGGCGGGGTTGTCGATAGCTAATGTGTCTTTTGAGTCTGCATCACGCCATTGTCCATTAACAAAAATTTGCTGTTTTAATAGCTGAGGGTCATTCAAAGGTAGCATGGGATATCCATTCGATAAGTGTTAAAACTTGGGTTGCAAGTGATATCACTGGCAACCCTAAACTCTGGGTGTAGTTGTTAATTACTGCGCTAACGATGCGAGTGTTTTTCGGTAGTGGGGTAAGCATTTACCGAGCAATATTGCAGAGCCTGCCATGGCTAAACTTGTGACTAGTAATAATGAGTAGCCAACCATTTCTGGTGAGCCAAAAATATAGTCGGTAGACAAGGCAACTAGGGTGGGGCCAAGTCCTAAGCCAATCAGGTTAACGATAAATAAATATAAGGCACTAAATTGGCCTCGCATATTACTAGGCACTACTTCTTGAATTGCAGCTGGCCCTAGGCCCATCATGAAGTTGGCAAAAAAAGTAGAAACCGCCAATATCACTAACACAATGTGTAAGTCGGAGATGAGTGGGTATAGCAAGGTGGGGATGATCCCTAAAATCATGGCCCACATCGCTACTCGCATTTTTGCATCGGTTTGCCCTGCTTTAAAACGTTTATCAGCAAGTATTCCACCGACAATTACGCCGCCAGCACCACAAAAAAGTACGATTAACCCAAAGGCTAACCCCACTTCACCACCACTCATGCCGTGTACTCTTATAAGGTAACTTGGCACCCAAGCTAATGCACCATAACCGGCAACCGAGGCGAGAGCTGCGCCAAAGTTATGAAGTAACACCGTTTTTTTGTTGTGCTTAAAAAAACTGATGACATCGGCAACGGGTACAGCTTGTTGTTGCACTTGAGGGCGAGCTGGCTCTTTTAATGTATAAAGCAAAGGGACTAGCAATAATCCTGGCAGGCCTACGGCTAAAAATACCGCTTGCCACGGATAAACATCACCAATTATTGGCAGGGTTATCGATGAAAACTCTGACGCCCATTGAATCACCATACCGCCAACAATTAAGGCTAAACCGCCCCCTAGATAAATCCCCATGGTGTAAACACTTATGGCTTTGGCGAGGTGCTTTTTCTGTACGCTGTCAGCAATAAGTGAATACGCTGCGGGAGATAAACCTGCTTCGCCCACTCCTACGCCCATTCGTGCAAAAAACAAAGCTCCATAACTTTTGGCTAAGCCACAGGCGGCGGTCATCAGGCTCCATATAAAAATAGACCAAGCGATGATCCCGCGGCGGCTTTTACTGTCGGCTAAGCGACCTAAGGGTAAACCCATTAGGGTATAGAACAATGCAAATGACAGGCCTTGTAATAGGCTCATTTGAGTATCGCTAATACCTAAGTCTCGCTTCATAGGCTCAACTAATAAACTTAAAATTTGGCGGTCAATAAATGAAAAGGTATAAGCCAGCAGCAAAATAAAAATAAGATATACGGCATAAATACTCTGCGTTGATGACGTAACCTGCTGTTGGGGCGTTTCAATCTGTGTGGATGTGTCTTTAATCATTTATGTACCTCTTTAGATAATGAGTCAGCATTAAAAGGCAGCGTGATATATAGCTAATATATCGGCTTCGTTCATGGGCCTAGGGTTATTTACCAAGAGGCGTTCTTGCTTAAGTGCGTCTTTAGCAAGCATAGTTAACGCGCTTTGGGGAATATCCAGGCTGGCTAAACGGTTAGGTAGGTTTAAGTTAATGATTAAGTCTTCTAGGTATTGAATGAAGGCTGCTGTTTTTTCTTCCGCTGTGGTTAATGTAGAAGCTATGTTTGGAATAATAATATCGGCTAGTTGCGCATATAAAGGGGCGGCCGCTGGGGCATTAAATTTTAAAACATGGGGCAATACTAAAGAGTTACTGAGCCCATGGGGAATATGATAATGACCGCCTAGTGGATAGGCTAGGGCATGTACTGCTGCCACTGGTGCATTGGCAAAAGCTTGGCCTGCCATAGTGGCCCCAAGCATCATATTAGCTCGAGCTTGTAAGTCACTGCCTTGGTGTACAGCCTGTTGAATGTTTTTAGACATTAACTTTAATGCTTCAATGGCTAGCATGTCTGAGTATGGATTCTTTTTGATGTTACTGGTGTATGCCTCAATGGCGTGCACCATGGCGTCTATGCCTGTTGCTGCAGTTATGTGTGGCGGCAGGTTTACTGTAAGGCTGGCATCTAGTAGTGCTATGTCTGGCAGTAATACACTCGACACTATGCCCATTTTCATGGCTTCACCGGTTGTGACTATAGATATTGGGGTGACTTCTGAGCCTGTGCCTGCGGTTGTTGGGATTTGAATTAAGGGCAATCTTGAGTGTAAAAGTTTGTCTACTCCAAATACTTGCTCAAGGGTTTGGCTTGACTGGGTAAGAGCTGCGATGAGCTTGGCAGTATCTAAAGAGCTACCGCCGCCAAGACCTACTACACCGTCAATCTGGTGCTGCTTGGCAAAAGCGAGCGCATTTTCAATGACGGCCATGGGAGGGTCTACTTCTACTTCACTAAAGAGCACATAATCGAGTGAGCTTGCTTCTAAATTTGCCAGCATATTTAGGTGTAAACCCAGTTTCACAATACCCGGGTCGGTCACCAATAGAACCTTGGTCATATTGAGGTTTTCACAATATTGCGCCAAATTTAAAGATGAATTTGGTGCGTTTACAATTGATTTTGTAGTGTTAAAAGTAAATGACATGATGATTTCTTTTGGTTAAAAGGGGCGAGGCCCCTCTTTAGTTGTTACATAGGTGGAGTCGGCTCTAAAATGCGAATTTTACTTTCGCATACAGTACACGGCCTAATGGGTTATGTTGTTTGGGGTCATAACTTAGGCTACCTTCAGCAATGTAAGCGCGTGGTGGTAATTCATTCAGTAGGTTTTTAACCCCTAAAGTTAATACCGCTTCACTGTTTTCTGTTATGCCAAAATTCGCTGAATATTGCGTATCAACTGTAGTGAAAGCGTCTACTGTGGCGCTTTCGTTAGGCAACGCCGATACGTCTACTCCGGTGTCGTAGCTTGAAACATAGTTAATATTTAACGATGCTCTTTGGCCTTCGCCAACCCAATTGAAGTTTAATGAGCCTTTCGTTTTTGGCATCGAGCGGGCAAAATTATCAACATTAAGTGAGCCTGCAGCTTCCACAACCTCGCCATTATCTTTGGTCAGTTCGTATGAATTAAAATGTGATGCGTTAATGGATAGGTTGAATCGGTCTGATAGGGTCCATTGAGACTCAACATCAAATCCATTAACACTGACTGATGAAGAGTTAAAATAATTAACCTTAACAGATTGTAAAAAGCCCGCTTCAGTACGAATAATGTCTGCGCCATTTGGATCATCTATTAGCTTACCTTGGGCATTTTCTACGGTAATCAGGTCGGTATAGTCAACACGCCAGAAGTCTACTTTAAAATCTAAATTATCAGTGGGTTTAAAAATCAAACCTATATTGTAGTTTTCAGATTGTTCAGGTTTTAAATCCTCATTACCTGTTGCTATCACCCCCACAAAAGCACTGGATTTTGCTGTACCGTCATCGTTGTAATCGGTAATGCTTGTAATGACAGCCGATGAGGCGTTTTTCTGTGATAGTGATGCATCTCTAAAAGCTGTACTTGCAGATGCGCGCATAATCCATTGATCAGATATTTGCCAACGAACAGCTATTTTGGGATCAAAGCTTGCGTCATTTTCTAACTTTTCGTAACGTAATGCGGCTTTTATTTCAATGTCTTCTGAAACAGGGATAACACTTTCAGCAAACACCGCTAATGATGTTCTATCTACATCAACTTCTGACAATCCTTGCAAAAATATTAAATCGACAGGAATGGGGTTGCCGTCTGCATCGAACTTGATTTCAAACACATCATCTGTTGCTACTTTAAATCCTTCATTTCTTACTTGGGCACCAGCAGCAAAGCCTATAGTGCCTGCAGGCAATTCATATAATTCGCCATCAATAACAGCATCAAGAACCAATAAGTCTGTGGTTTTCTCGGACCTTGTCATATAGGTAAAGTCATCAATAACTGATTGGCTAAGACTAGAGCGGTCAAAAGGATTAAAAAGCTCATCGTTATTAGGGCCGCCAGTGCCTGCTAATGCCGCGACTAATCTTGATTTCAATTGGTCTTGTTGATATTGCGTGTAGTTATTTTTGCTATAAGTTAATGCCGTGTCCCAACCCCAACCATTTTCAAAATCGCCTACCAAATTAAACGAGCTGCGAAAGGTGTCATTTTCACGAGGTGATAAAGCGGGCTCATAATCAGCGCCTAGCGGTCGACCTAACCAAACGACGCCTACCCCAAATGGGTTACCTGAATCTGAAGGGCCAATGTATGGAAAAGTTAAGTCTGGATAACTGGGTGATTGAGGGTTGTCTTTTACTTCATTAGAGCTCCAGCTCACATCAATAAATAATTCATTACCGTTATCGAAGTTATGACTTAGATTAGAATACAACTGTGCACGGGTTTCGGTATTCACTAAGTTATACAAGGGCCCATAATTAAAACCGCAACGTGAACCATAGGCTTGGGGTATTAATATGCCTAAGCTATCGTCTAAACAGGTTGGATCGGGTACATTTTCAAAAGCGCCATAACTCCCGGCATAGGCACCTTCGGTTACCTCAGCGTTACCCAAAAGTAGGAACGAATTACCTAGTGAGCTATATGCTACATCGCCTAAATCTGGTCGGTCAGCTATGGTTAAAGGTGTTCTATCTAAATAATGACCTGAAATGGTAATAAACGTATTGTTAAACTCCGCTCCCCATAAAAACCCTATATCGGTATCTTTTTGACTACTATCTGCCGCTTTACTGATGCTGGCATTAAATTCTAATCCTTCAAAATCCTTACGTAATATAAAGTTAACCACGCCCGCAATGGCATCTGAGCCATATGTAGACGCTGCACCTTCTTTTAATACTTCAATTTGTTCTATGGCATCAATGGGTATATGGCTGGTATCTACAAACACACTGCCGTCATTGGTTAGTGCTCCTGAAATTGTTTGGCGACGGCCGTTAATTAACACTAGTGTTGAACTTAGCCCTAAACCACGTAGGTTTACGTTACCAGTACCTTGTGTGGCCGCCTGAGAAAATGAATCAGCTTGGTTCTCAGCGCCAGACGATATGGCCAATTTGCCAATAAGCTCCGAAATTGTGGTTGCGCCAGTTGATTGGATAAAGTTGTAGTCGAGCACTTGCACAGGCTCGGAGGCATCCACTGCGGTACGTTTAATGTAGGAGCCTGTTACTTGAATTTTTTCAACGTCTTGTTGTGCGGTAGCCGAAAACGTTAGGGCCGCTGATATTGATATCGCGATAAGCCTTTTTGAGGTTAATAATTGTGTCATTTTCATGTTTCGTCCCATTAGATTAGTTTTTATTTCAAACTTGTCTTATTTACTGTGAGCCATCACGGCCTTGAGGATCATTGCGCACTCCCTTACTGCGTCTTTTGCTTGTTGCAACACGCCAAAATTAATAAAGGCATGAAACATATCGGCGTAACATGAGTGCTTTACGGTTACGCCGTTTTCGATGAGTTTATCTACATACATTTGCCCTTCGTCTCGGAGCGGGTCAAAGCCACAGGTCAAGATAAAGGTCGCGGGTAAATGCTTAAATTCAGTTGCTTTTAGTACATTAAAGCGAGGGTCGTTTTCTTGTTCTTTGGTGATATAAAGGTCGTGAAACCATTCTAGGAGCTTGTCTGTTAGTAACAGCTTTTCTGAAAATTGCTCGCGGCTTGGTGTTGGGTCGTTACCTACAATGCTTGGGTAAATCAGCAATTGAAAACAAGGTTTAAAGTCATCTGGGTGTTTATTGGCTAGGCAATACCCCGTTGCTAGGTTAGCCCCTGCGCTATCGCCGCCAAGGGCAATTCGGCTAGGATCTAAGCATAAAGTTGATGCATTGCTTGCGAGCCAATCTACCGCTTCTTGTGTATCTTCTACCGCACCAGGAAAAACAGTTTCAGGGGCTAGTCTGTAGTCCACAGAAATCACGACCAGTTTTGATTGAATACACAGCTGTGCAATTAGTTTGTCGTAACTTTCAATACTTCCTAATACAAAGCCACCACCATGAAAATAAATTAGAGCAGGACTGGGTGCAGTGCTGTCTGATGAGGGGCGGTATACCCTTGCGGTTAACTCATGATTTGCACATGGAATAATGAGCTTTTCTCTGATGATATTTGGCACATCATCGTGTTCGTAGGGGTTTTCTCTGTACTGGCGGGTGTAAGCTGGTTCAAATTCATAGGCTGGTGGCAGGGAGTGAATGTAATCTAATATTTGTTGCCCCTTGCTATCGACCCCGGTACTTGCCGCACCAGCGGTTTCTAAAATGTTTACATGTGAGGATGAATTAGCACCAAAAATGTCATTGACTGCAGTGTTGTGGGGGTTTTTAATTACTTCATCTGAAGACATAATTTAAATCACTGTAAATAATTTGTTAAATGTTAGTGGTTATTTTTTACATCTTTGTATTTATTCGCTCAAGTAACATATAAGCAACGTACTGTTGATTTTTATTCACCATGAAATTTAAATTATTTTAAAACAATAGGTTAGATTTATTTTAAGGCCGCTTTTGGGGTTTTTATTAGGCACAATGAATAAGTACATTTATCTGGAATATTGGGTTAAATGCCTATGAGGACGATTATTTGTTAACAACCACTTTAAAGAATTGTGGGCTGTTAAGAGGCGCATTGTCGTTTTTATATGCTTTATGGCAGGGTAATTAGCGATTTAAGCTTTTTAGTGAAGTTATTTCATTTAATACTATTGATGATTTTTGGGTATGTAATTCTGACCAAAAATATCCGAAGTTATTCATTTGCCCGTGTAATATATTTCCTTTAATTGTGGGCTCATCTGTATGATTTCTCCTTGGTACGAATGAGTATATTTAAAAAGGGTTGGAATATTTATGGTGTCATCCGCTCCTAAACTTAACGTTTACCAACTACATTTAGTCGGTAACGTACTGTGCGTAGAAATGAATAATGTCTGGTCTAAAGCTACCTCAAAAAAAGCTTTAGCAGAAGCTCAAGAGTTAGTGGCAGATATTAAAGGTGAGCCTTGGGCTGCTTTGGTAAATATTCGCAATTGGATCATGCCTACCTTAGAAGCTTTGGATGATTTTCAGTATATTTATGATTGGTGCGCTGCAAACAATCAGACTCACGAAGTGACTTTGTGCCGCTTTGACACTCAAAAGCATATCATTGGTGACGTGTCGAACTACGACGGGGAGCACCAGTTGTATACTCAAAGCCCAGAAGACGCCAGTAATTGGTTAGTTGAAAAAGGTTTCAACTTTTCTCTTAAAGAGTGGCAGCAATTAACCCGTTAAATGTTTATCCTATTCATACCGTGAACTTTAGTGGTAGCCTTAAATCACCGCTGAGACGCTCTTCTATTTTTATTCTAAACGAGCCTATATGTTAGACCCCAAATACGACGCCATATTATTTGATAGCAAGCGCACAGAGCTTTGATATCAATTAAATTTCAAGGGTTAAGGTTGGCCGCTTTATTTTTAATAAGGTAAAGTAATCTTTGTTGTACAAGTCAATTTGTATTTTTCACATCACTACTAAGTCGTAATTATTTCTTAAGAAAACTCTTCCTCTTAAAGCATGAAAACATGGATTATTTTTCAGTTAGTTAAAAAAATTAAAATTATTTTTGTTTTTTAGTTCCGTTTTCAGAACAACAAACGTCTATGTATTATAAACGGAAAAAAAGGAGGCAAACGGTGTCTGCAGAAACGCATATTAAAAACCGTGATCTCCAAGTTTATCTTGAAAGTCATGAGTTAAGTGAAGCCCAAGGGGCTTTGATTGGTGAGTTGTTTAGTCAACATAATGATATGTTGTTACGCTTTTTGAGGGCACGTTTGCCCTCTGACTCAGATGCTCATGAAGTAGCGCAAGAGGCATACGTAAAACTATTAGATTTAGATAACCCTTCGGCTATTAGTTATTTGCGTGCTTATTTATTTAAAACCGCATCAAATTTGGCGGCCGATCATTTACGTTCTGAACAACGAGCAAGTCACTATCGCCCTATGGTTTTTTTTAAGGAAGAGCAGCCTTCAGAAGAGCAAACGGCTTTAGTAAATGAAAAAATTGAGTTATTGCATGAATTTGTGCAGGAATTACCTGCGAAATGCCGAAAGGCTTTCATGTTAAGTCGTTATCATGACATGACGACTACCGAAATTGCTCAGTTAATGAGGCTGTCAGATAGGATGGTTCGAAAATATCTAGTTCGTGCAACCGAGCATTGTCAAATGCGTTTGGAAGAAGCGACAGGAGGTAGACGATGAATACTGAAAAAAACTCAAATCCATTGCATGAGGCAACGCAATGGTACTATACGATTCGAGAGCCTGATGTTTCAGAGCAAGCAATTATTGATTGGTTATCATGGACACAGGCAAGCGAAGAGAATGCTAAAGCATTCGAAAAAGTTGAACAACTGATGACATTAACCGCGCAAGTTAAAAACGTTGAGTGGCCAGATGACAATGAATTATTGGATGACGACTATGACGGAGAAGTGAGTGTCCAAAAATGGCGTGTAAGTCAAAAAGGCTGGCGCAAATGGGTAACCACCTTAATGGATTTTAACTTTTCTAGCAGAAAAAAACTCATTCCTACGTTTGCCTTACCTGCAATGGCTATTGTGTTTTGTATATTCTTAACTTATCAAATTCCTGATTTTAACGATAATAATATTACTGTTTCTGTATATGAAACCGGTTCGGCTGAGCATGAAAAAATCGTTTTAGATGATGGTTCAATTATCACTTTAGGGGCAAAAAGCTTGATATCTGTTGCCTATAATGAGGAACAAAGAAAAGTGTTATTAGAGAGGGGAGAGGCCTACTTTGATGTAGCGAAGGACCCTAATAGACCTTTTGTTGTTGGTTCTGGAAGTCGTACGATTACTGCCATTGGTACCGAGTTTAATGTTACTCGTCAAGTTAAACGGGTAGTGGTAACCGTTGCTGAAGGAAAGGTATTGGTAGAACCCAAATCTAAACCATCTTCGGTTCCTAGAGTGATTAAGGCGTTTAAACAAAAATATGGTAATACCGATAAATTTTTGGTCGCAGGTCAGCAACTCACTTATAGCCAAGAAACGGTATCTGCTGTTGAGTCTATCGATTCAATGTCCGCTACATCATGGAAAGATGGCAGTTTACAATATTTAAGTGAGACATTGAGCTTTGTTGTAGAGGATATCAATCGCTACTCTGAACATCCTATCCGAATTGGTGATGAGTTTGTGGGAAGTCAAGCATACTCGGGAACCGTTTACACCAACAGAATAGAAAACTGGCTAGATAGTATTTCTGAGGCGTTTCCTATCAAGGTGTTGGCCCATAATAATGGCGATATTGTACTGGTTACCGACAGTACAAAAATCAAAAATAATTCCTCAACGTAAGTTTTTAGTTCCGTTCTTGTTTGTATTTCCGTCTAGGTAGGTAGATGCCATTTTGATAAGCAAATGGCATTTACCTAATAAATCAAAAATAATTAAAAATGGAAAATTACATGCGAAAACAAAAAAAAGCGAAATTCAAAAGAAAATTGTCTCTTGCAACTATGGCTTTGATACCTGCACTCATGTGTGCGGTTCATGCAAATGAAATGAATAAGTCGATAGAGTTTAATATTCCATCTCAATCTTTAGACGCAGCATTATTAGCATTTTCTAAACAGTCTGGCGTGCAGCTTGCGGTAAAAACCGAAATTATTGAAGGTGTTAATATTGAAGGTGTTACCGGCTCAAAAATTACCTCTGAAGCCCTTGATGCTTTGTTAAAAGGCACGGGTTTGACCTACACCGTGATTGGTGATGATACTGTGGCAATTTCTGAAATCGATGGCAGTACATCGGTGGGAAAGCCTCCGCTGGCATCCAGCAGCAAGTCAAGGATGCCAGTATCGACAAATAATGAAGCTTCTAAAGAAAATGCTGATACCAGTGGTATTGAGCGCAATCCAAAATATGAAAGAATTGCAGTAGTTGGTTCCAAAATTGGAAATTTACGCACCGAGGCAGCTTTACCCGTAACTGTATTCGATAAAGACGCATTGGCAGCTATTGGTGCCGCAGATGGTAATGAGTTGATTAGAAGCATGCCACAAATGGGAGATATGACGTGGAATGAGTCGTGGATCCCGGGTAGTAGTAATGCCGCTAGGGGGGACATGGGCTCACTAAACTTAAAGAACTTAGGTGCATCTAACACCCTATTACTTGTTAATGGCCGCCGCTCTGTTATTCACCCTACAACATCAACCGTTGACAACAGTATGTCGACTACCACTTATAACACTAATGCTATTCCTATGTACGGGCTTGATAGAGTTGAAGTGTTACTTGATGGTGCCGCCGCCATTTATGGTTCAGATGCCATTGCTGGTGTTGTGAATATAGTGACAGACAAAGAAATTAACGGAGCAGGAATTAAGTTAAAATATGGCGCGGCGACAGGTACGAACCGCTCTGATACAGACCTGACAGGCTTTTGGGGCTCTGACTTTGATAGTGGTAAAGGCAATGTATCAGTGATGTACAACTTATCTCATAGGGAGCCGCAATACGTTGCTGATAAATGGTATACCGCTACTAGTGACCACCGAACTTTTTTGAATGGTACAGACTTAGAAGGCGCTGCGTCACTCGATCGCCGCAGTTCTTACACGCCTTGGGGTAATTTTGTGGCGCCTACTGAGATATTTCAAAATGGCACTGCTATCACGAGTTCTGCTGGTTTCTTTCATACTGAGCTTGGGAGCTCTGATAATTGTGCAACAGCTGCATCAGACGGAGTTTGTTTTGCAACCGGATCTGCAACAGGTGATTATAAATATGATACGGCACAAGAGGATACCTACCTAACGCCTAAGGTAGACCGCTTCAATATATTTACAAATTTTACATATGAACTGGCTCCGGATTTGGAGTTGTTTGGTGAAGTATCTTTATATAAAGCTAAGACTGAATATGTGACTGCACCTGGTTTGTTTTCAATAAACCAACCTGTTTATATTGCGGCTGATGCCTATTACAACCCATTAGGTGCAATGTATTTAGCCGATGGTTCTTTGAACCCTAACCGCCTTACTGGTTTAGATAACGTGCCAGACGAAGGCAGTGTGGTGCAATTACGAAATTACCGTTTTGTTGATGCAGGCACCAGAAAAGTCGAAGTAGATAATATGCAAACTCGATTTTTAGCCGGCCTAAAAGGCTGGACAAAAAACGACTTTGAATGGGAATCTGCGTTGCTTTATTCGCAAGGTAAGTCTGTTGATAACTCTGAAGCATACAGTGTGACTAAAATATCTGAGGCGCTGTCTGGTACAACGGCTGATGCTTATAATCCTTTTACAGGTGGTTCATTGACGGATCCTAGCTCTGGCGATGATAGTTTAAATTCACAGGAAATCATCGATTCATTTACTGTTTGGGCAAAGCGTGAAAGTAAATCAGAGCTTGCATCTTGGGATTTTAAGATAAATAAACCTGATATCTTGAACCTGCCAGCAGGCGAAGTGGGATTTGCTGCCGGTGTTGAAGTCCGTTATGAGTCATTAGATGATGACCGCGATTCATTGGTAGATGGCTCTGATCCTTATGTTGATTGGTACACAGGTACTGTTTATGACAGTAATTTAGCTGGCAGTAGTCCGACACCTGATTCATATGGTAGCCGTAACGTAAAAACCGCCTATATAGAATTTGCATTGCCACTTGTATCTGATGATTTTGATATTCCTTTTGTACAGTCTATAGACATGCAATTGGCCGCTCGTTATGAAAGCTATAGTGATGTGGGAGATATTTCTACTCCTAAAGCGGCAATCGCTTGGACAGTTTCAGATGACTTAATGTTCAGAGGATCTTGGTCTGAGGGCTTTAAAGCGCCTAACCTTGAAGTATTAAATGCTGATGAAATGGCTCGTTATTTGACTTACCCAGATTACATTTATTGTGAAGCTGCATTGAGAACAGCAGAAATCAGCAGTTACTCTGAGTGTTCTGACTCTTATGCAGTAACTTGGCACTCCAAAGGTAATGACCAGCTTAAGCCTGAAACATCTGAGAATATTTCAGTGGGTACCGTTTTTACACCGCAGTTTTTACCTGAAGAGTGGGGGAGCATAAAGTTCACCTTTGATGCATGGCGTATTCAAATTGACGATCAAATCGGCGTTACATCTACCCTTGATGTGATTATTCATGATTTATATTTACGCACGGTTGAAGGCTCATCGGACTCAAGAATATTTAGAGCAGATCCTAGTACCGATGACGTTGCAAGGTTCGCAGGGACAGGTTTAGACCCTGTTGGTCAAATTGAGTATGTGCAAACAGATTACTCAAATCTTAATTCTTTAGAGGCAAAAGGTATCGACTTTAGTTTTGACTGGCGCTCTAAGAAAACTGACTTCGGTGTGTTTTCTGTTAACTTTGCCGCTTCTAAATTGCTCAATTTCAAACAAGAACTCACAAGGGAAATGCAAGATGCAAAAGCGGCCCAGGAAGCTGGATTACTTGACGCATTTATTTCTATCGGTACTGCTGATGAAGTTGGCTTAGATGGTAAAAAACCTGAGTGGAAAGCGAGTAGTCGGTTTATTTGGAACTATGAGAACTTTGTTTATCGCCTTTCTGCGCAGTACACAGGTAGCGTGTTAGATGGGAAGTATGCTAGCGGATTAGATTTTGAAGTGCCGTCTGTACTGACATGGAATACATCCGCTCAATATGAATTCGATGAATCTACATTAAATGGTGTTATTGCTGAGATTGGAGTACGCAATATCTTTGATGAAGAGCCTCCTTTAAATTCAACGGGTAGCTATGTAGCCGACCTGTATTTACCTTATTCTAGATACCTATATGCGAGTATAGAAAAGAAATTTTAAGTATTACAGCGCTCTCTATTTATAGAGAGCGTTTTTATTTATTTTGAAATAGAGCATTAAATGAACCGAATTTTACGAAACCTAATGTTAACTGGGTTATTGATAGTTAACAGTGGCGTTACCCTAGCCACAGCACCTAGTAAAAAAGATATTACCTATAAAAACATAAGCTTGAGCCAAGGGACTGCGATGTCAGTCACTGTTTCACCTGATGGGGAGTGGCTAGCGATTGATCTACAGGGTAGTTTATGGACATTACCTAGTTGCGGTGGTGAAGCAAAAAAAATAACTGACTCTTTTGATGATGCTCATCAACCTCGTTGGTCACCGGATGGAAAATCTTTAGTATATTTTGCTTTTATAGATGGTGGTTATGATCTTTGGTCGATTGAGCCTGATGGAAGTAACCGTAAGCAGTTAACTTGGGGTCCTTATGATGACAGAGAGCCTGTATGGTCACCTGATGGGACTAAAATAGCATTCGCTTCTGACCGAAAGGGTAGCCATGCTAGTTATAATATTTGGACGCTACATTTAACGACTGGCGAATTAACACAGTTAACAGATGACCCTTATGAGAATCGTATGCCTGCATGGAAGGCCAACGGTAAAGGGATCTCTTATGCAAGTGTACGTGATAGAAAATTTGCATTGTGGAATGTTGAGCTAGCTACCCAACAAGAAACGCTACTTTTATCAAGTGATAGCTTTATCAGCAATCCCTCTTGGAGCCCTGGGGGGAAATTAGCATATGGCCAAAATGATGGCACTAAAATGCACCTCATTGTGGACGGTGACTTAGTCAGTGGGGGGGATGATGTTTTTCCTTTTCAGCCAAGTTGGGATAAAAAGGGACATTATTATTTTGTAGCTGAAGGTGAAATTAAACGCGGCGATATAAAAAGTAATAAAATTGAAACCATTCCTTTTAGTGCTCAATTAGTTTCTGCCAAAGAAAAATATACACGGACAGTTAGAGATTTTAGTTCTACAGAGGATAAAAATGTCTTAGGAGTGATGCGCCCGGTTATATCTCCAGATGGTAAACAGGTCGCGTTTATCGCGTTAGGTAATTTGTATCTAATGACTATAGGTGAAGAGCCTGAAAATTTGACTAATGACCATTATATGCAGGTTGATCCTGCTTGGTCTCCAGACGGTAAATTTTTAGTTTATAGTTCTGACCAAGGCGGCGATATGATGCAGCTTTGGCTGCGAGAAGTCGCAACTGGTAAAGAAAGACAGCTTACCAACTTAGATACTCAGCCAATTGAGGCAGCTTGGTCTCCAGATGGTAAAAGCATCGCTTATCTTAATGTTGATGGTATGTGGGGTGTTGCGGGGTTGGCGGTTGTAGATGTTGCTAGTGGTAAAGTCACAACACTTACTCCTACATTAAAACAACCTGGTCGCCCTACTTGGTCACCTGATAGCCAGAATGTTGCTATTGCTGGAACCTATTCTTATTCACATAGTTTTCGTGAAGGGACTAATCAGGTTTATGTCGTAGCGGCAGATGGATCGCAAAATGATAAATGGTATTTCCCCACGCCTAATTTATCGATTGATACCCGAGGTGGTGCGGGACCGGTTTGGTCTCCAGATGGAAAAAGAATGGCGGCTATTTATGGTGGCACATTACATGTTTGGCCAGTGGCAATAGATGGCAAGCCCTTAGGCCCCCCCAGAAGTATTACTAATGAGATCGCCCATTCACCCAGTTGGTCAGGTGATTCTGAAACCTTGCTTTTTCAGTCACAGGACAAGTTAAAAAGCGTCAATTTTAGAAGTGGTTTGATTCAAGACGTAGCTATGCCATTAACGTATAAAATGGATATGCCGACAGAACGTTTAGTGGTGCATGTTGGTGGTTTATTTGATGGTGTAACTGAAGAAATTAAGAAAGACCTCGATATTGTTATAGATGGTAATCTGATTACAAAAATTCTTCCTCATAATTCTAAAAATCAAAAAAATGCTAAATTTATAGATGCTTCTGATTTAATCGTAATGCCGGGGCTAATAGAAAGCCATGTGCACCCCCAAAAGGATTTTGGACAAACTGCACATAGAGCTTGGTTGGCTTATGGTGTCACGACTATACGTGACTTGGGTAATCAGCCCTATCATGGTGTTGAAGATAGAGAAGCCAGTGAAGCTGGGGTGCGTGTTGGTCCTAGAGTATATACAACAGGGCATTTGATGGAATGGCAGCGTGTATATTACAAAATGGGTATTGCTATATCTGGACCTGCACATTTAGAAAAAGAACTAGCGAGAGCCAAAGCATTAAAATATGACCTTCTAAAAAGCTACGTTAGGTTGCCAGATTTACAGCAGAGGCGTGTTGTCGATTTTGCACACCATGAGATGGGGGTGCCTGTATCGTCACATGAAGTGTATCCAGCGTCTTCAATTGGTGTAGATAATATTGAACATTTAGGTGCCACAAGCCGCAGAGGTTATAGTCTTAAACATATTAATGGTAAGGCTTTTAATGATGCAGCTCAGCTTATAGATAAAATTATTACACCGACTATATTTGGATCTACTACTAGCTTTTTCAAACAATATCCAGAGCTTACAGATGACCCACGTTTGAATTTGTATTCAGATTGGATGCAGCGCATCATAAAGAGTCAGAATCCGCGATTTTTATCACCAGCATTTCAAGCAACTCTTAAAAGTAAAGCCAAAACATTAAAAGCATTGTTTGATAGAGGCACAACTATTACAGCAGGGACTGATTTGATTACTGCTGTTAACTTACACTCTGAAATATACTTTTATGTGTCTGAAGCGGGATTCACGCCATTTCAAGCGTTACGCTCTGCTACAGCTGTTCCGGCGCAAACTTTAGGGCTAAATGCTGGTACATTAGAAGTCGGTAAGTTGGCTGATATGGTTTTTTTAGAGGCTAACCCCTTAGAGGATATCGCTAATACTACCAAAATCAAGATGACAATGATTAATGGACGACTACTATCCCAGTCACACTTATTAAATAAAGATATGCCTATGCATTAATTCTAATCTTTAAAAGGTAAGTAAAACAAAAAGTAGTGATGATTAAATAAGGGGTAAGCATGTTTATCCCTTATTTTTTTGTTTTTAAATTTCCTATAAAATACTGCGATCTAACTTCTACAAAACCTATCAGGGGCGGCAGATGTCTGCAACTAAGTACGACGCCATATTATTTGATAAAGATGGCACTATATTCGATAGTGAGCGCATGGCTTTTAATGCTTGGATGGATACAGCCAAAACCTTTGGTGTGGCGTTTAGCCTTGATATTTATAAAACATTTATTGGAGTGCCGACGCCAGAGTGCTTTAACAGAGCGCAGCGTCTGTTTGGTGAAGCGTTTCCTATGAACAGCTTTATAGCTGAGTACCGCCATTGTATGAGTGTTAGTAAACAGCAAGGCGTGCCCATTAAAAAAGGGTTTATAGATTTTTTTGAAACCTTAAAAGCTGCAAATATTCCCGTCGGTGTGGTGACATCGTCTTCATATGCTGCGGCCATGGATAGCTTTCAACATACTGAATTGCTGCCAGACTTAGATGTTTTAGTCACTCTTGATGATGTGGTTAATCCCAAACCTGCTCCTGATTGTTACTTATTAGCTTGTCAAAAGTTGTCGGTATTGCCAGAACGTGTGTTGGTGTTTGAAGATTCGAGTGTCGGCATAAAAGCGTCATTAGCGGCGGGTTGTCAAACCGTGGCTATTCCAGATTTAGCAGACATCGAGCCAGAGTTATTGACTTGCTGCCATTATACTCTTGGCAGTTTTGATGAAGCTCATTTCGTTTTTAAGTCATGACTCTGAAATACCTAAAGTTTACTAAAATGCTTTATTTGATTCTTTATTCATCACATAATCATTGGCCGTTGAGTATTTAAAAATATAACGTGTTACCTCCAGTAAGCTTTATGTCTCACAACTAGGGTTGTAGAGTGTTTACACTACATATTTAACTTATTTGCGTCGCTAAACAGTAAAAGAAAGGACTCGTTATTACTAACCATTCTTCTGTTCTACCCAAACATTTGCAAAGAGATGCCCTCAATTTACTTCATAGTAATAATGCGGGTAGTCTACTTGTTACCTTTTGCATTTGTATTGCCCTCGTATTTGGTTTTGTCAATAACCCTGAAGTTGCGTCGAAGGTTTATTGGCTGGCATTGGTTTGTGTGCTATTGCTGTATCGTTATTGGGATATGTATCATTGGAGGAAATACCTTAAGGGTAATGAGTATGATGCTTACAAACCTATGTTGCGTTTTACTATTGCTCGATATCTAACGGCCTTTGCATTTAGTGCTTATTCGGTTGTTTTTTTTGAGTCTATGGACATCATTGAGTTGGCTTGTACCATAGTGATTTTATCGGCTATGGCTGGTGGTGCTTCCACGGTTTTGGCCGCGCATAAGGGGCTAGCTCTCAGTTACGCGTTTATTTTACTCACACCATTATCTGTTTTGTGCTTACTTGCTAATGAAGAATATCAAAATATTTTCGGGATATTAGGGTTAATTTTTGTTGTTGTGATGTTTTCTTCCGCTAAATACTCTAACCAATTCACGATAGAGTCGATTTTAACTAAACATCAAAATTCCGACTTACTTGAACAAATGGAATTAAAGAATAAAGAGATTTTGGAGGTCAATGCTAGCCTTGAAAGTAAAGTTCAGAGAAGAACGGAGCAAATTTTCGAGTTATCGAATATTGACCCGCTGAGTAAGCTGTTTAATCGTAATGCCTTTTCCGAAAACCTAAAATTGTTACTAGATTCCTGTGAGTTACATGAGTCGAGCCTAGCTGTGTTATTTATTGATTTAGATGGTTTTAAAGCAATTAATGATTCCCATGGTCACGTTATCGGTGACAAAGTGTTAATTGAAACATCAACACGTTTAAGTGCTCAGGCCGATATGAAGCAATGCTTATGTCGTTGGGGCGGTGATGAGTTTTTGATCGCACTACAAGGTTGTGATGTTGAGAGGGCTTTGGAGTTTGCAAATAATTTAATCTTTAATTTATCGCTGCCTATAACGATAGAACATCATGAATTGCATGTTGGAGCGACTATAGGCATCGCTATGTATCCAGAGCATGGTACTGACGAGGCTCAATTAATTACCCTTGCGGATACCGCTATGTATGTGCAAAAGCAGCTGGCTAAATCTGATGTTTGTGTGTTTACCGAGCAGATGGGGGAGACCTTACAAAGAGAAATGAAGCTAAAAGAGGGGTTGAGTCAGGCTATTAAAAATGATGAGTTATTTGTTGTATTTCAACCTGTTATTGATAGTAAGTCTGGTCAAGTCGGGTTTTGTGAGGCATTGCTACGATGGAAGTTAAACGGTGAGCTTGTTTCGCCTGTGGAGTTTATTCCGGTGGCTGAACAACATGGTCTGATTCACTCTATTGGGGCGTGGGTGCTCCATGAGTCATGTAAACTAGCCTCAAAATGGACGTTTGATGAAACCGTTGATTTATCGATTAATGTATCGGTTGCGCAATTAATGCATGGTGATTTAGTTTCAATAGTAAAGAGCGCTTTGGCAGGTTCTCAGTTACCAGCAGAGAACTTACATATTGAAATTACAGAATCTATTTTTGCTCAAGATATCAGTTATGTACTCGAACAAATGAAAGCTCTGCAAAGGATAGGTATTAAAGTCTCTGTAGATGATTTTGGAACTGGTTTTTCTTCTTTAGCCTTATTGCAATCTCTATCCGCTGATGTCGTTAAGATCGATCAGAGTTTTATTAAATCAATTGATGAAGGGGGTAAAGCAATTATTCAAGCCACTCAATATATGGCTAATGAGTTAGGCTACAGCGTGGTAGCTGAAGGGGTAGAAACTAAACTGCAAGCTGATACTTTGTCAGAGATGGGGGTTGAAAGCCTGCAAGGATTTTACTTTAGCAAACCAATGAAAGCAGGCGAATTAGCGTTGTGGCATGAGGCTTTTAAAGCGCAACCTAAGTAGAGCTAACTTTATCTACAGCTGCTTTTTATTTTTTATTGACGTGTCCGGTTTAACTAAAGAAAAACATTTTTGTGGTGGGTCGAGAAAATAATCATATGTAAATCGTGGTTATTTAACGCAGGGTTGTAAGATCATTGTGCTAAGTGCCCAAATGATTGCTAATAAGTGGCTTAAATCTTAAAATGAGGTAGTAAATTAAAGCGCACTTGAATGTTTTTATTAGGCCTTACGCTAGTTACTTTTATAATAGTTTGACAAACTAAAAACTAAGTGTGATTTCTATATATATGTTAAATAGAGATTAAAAATATAAGTACTACTTAACAAAACCAATGAAATGTCGATATATTGTGATTAAAGCAATGATCTAACGTAGGAAAAATTTAAGATGACTAAGGTAAATAGGCTATTTTTATATGTTCTTATTGCACTTTTAGGCTTAAGTGTAGTGTTTGGCTTGGTTTTTGGCACTTTGATATCTGGTTTGGTTATAGGTCTACCTGCTTTGTTAGTTCCGTTGTTTTTCTACCGTACTGCACCTGATTCCACGTTATCAAAACATATCACCGCTGCTGCGGTAATGGTTTTTGCAGCTCTGCATATTCATCAAGCCAATGGTTTGATTGAAGTACATTTTGAAATATTTATATTGATTGCACTGCTGATTGTATTTAAAGATTGGAAAGTGTTTTTGACTGCTATTGTGGTGATTGCGGTACATCATTTATCGTTTTATTTCCTTCAAGTAGGTGGTGCGGGTGTTTATATCTTTGACGCAGACAGGTTAGCCTTTACTACAGTGTTAATACACGCAGCTTATGCAGTTGCAGAAGCAGTTGTCGGTGGCTATTTAGCTCGACTGATGCTTGCAGAGAGCAAGACTGGTAATGAGTTAGCAAGAGTTGTGCAAGCCTTAGCTTGTGAGAAAGGCTTGATTGATCTTAAACCAAGGACGCATGCTGACAATAACCCGACCCTTACAGCGTTTAATAAGCTATTAGACTCGTTGAGTCATTTAACCGAGGGAATAAAGACTCAAGTTAACGATTTAAATAATAATGCCAAAAATTTAGGTGCTGCGAAAAACGAGTTAGAAGAGTCGTCTGAACAACGTCATATCGAAACCGATACCATAGCGTCTTCAACCGAAGAATTATCAATGACAGTTGCGTCTATCGCTAAAGAAACTTCTGAGCTAACCACTCAAATGAATCAAGCCACTGAGTTTACTCAAGCTACTGATAGAGATGTGGCAGAGATTAATTCTCAGAATAAGTCGCTTGCCAATGCTTTACAGAACACTAGCAATGAGGTTGGGGAATTGGCAAATTCTACTGAGACTATTTCAACCGTGTTAACTGAAATTACTGGTATAGCAGATCAAACTAATTTGTTAGCGCTAAATGCGGCCATTGAGGCTGCCCGAGCGGGTGAGCAAGGTCGCGGCTTTGCGGTCGTCGCTGATGAAGTTAGAGCTTTGGCTAATCGTACTAAGCAAAGTACTGATAAGATTAATGAAACTATTTTGTTATTACAGAATTATTCAAAGTCGTCTACTGAGTCAATGGAAGCTAGTATGCATATAGTGCATTCGGTTAGTGAGTCAGCAAATAAAGCTAAGCAACAAATTACAGATGCACTAGGTATTGTAGAAAGGGCTAATGATATATCCATGACAGTAGCAGCTGCGATAGAAGAGCAATCAGTGACTACAGATAGCATAGCAAAAAGCACTGAAACCTTAAGAGCCACGGCACAAGTTGATAATGAAAATGTTAAGACTCTTGATATTGAAACCAATGGGATAAACGATACAGCCAATAAATTAGCTGAGAGTGTCTCTAGCTTTAAATGATAGGTATTTGGTCAAAAAAAAGGGTCCAGTTTAGTATATTGATAGCTTGGGTTGCCTTTACCATTTTGGCCTTTCGTTACTTTACATTTGAACGATTAATTGATTTTGATGTTAATGGGCAATTACTCGAGGCGAATGCAGATACATTTAGGGAGCGACTAAGCCAAGAATTTTTTGCGGGTTTAGCACTCCCAGCCAACTCTATTATTAATTTTACTGAACCTGACTGCAATTGTAATAAGGTCACGCAAATCCACATTAATGGTTTAGCAACAACAGCCAACAAGCAGAATATGTCGGTGCTAAATATGCAGCCTAAAAACTCACAATTAGTGACATCCACACCTTCTGTAGTTATTACCGATAGCAATAGTGATGTGGTGTATTTTGGGCCTTATGGAGCAGGGTTGGGTTGTTCTAATACTGATGGGCTAGCTCAAACTGTATTAGATAATTATATCAAAGGCTTTGCGGCCAAGATGATAGTGGCTGATGTAAAGGGCTGTTATTGCCACTAATTTCTTATCTTCAGCGTTAATTTCAATCACTACCTCTAGTAAAATGTTTTATATTTCAAAGGCTTGCTTGATATCTCAATGGGGTTTAATGGTTGGGGAACTCATCGAATAAATATCCAAGTATTACTCTTCTGTCGATATCTAGAATAGAAAATACGGACAAGTTGTGACTGATAACACAGGGTGAAGTTGTACTTTTTATCTCACTTAGCTGAAGAGTATTACCTTGAGCACTTGAGTGCAGGCCTATTTACTGATCAATTATCGTATAAGCTACGCGTATTTCACCGTTTTGCCCTTTAGCTGAAAGCGTTAGGCGGTGTGGGTTTGTGGCTATTTCGACTACACCCATTCCATGCTTTAAGATCCCATCTTCAATTCCCTTAACTAAACCTTCACTCCATTCTCCAGCTCGCGTAGTTGTTAGACCGTTGGGATTATTTGGGTCCATATTCATATTTGTATGGGGCACGGTTAGTTCAGGAATTCCCGAATTAGTGCCATTGTCTATACCGCCACCAGAGTGAATGTCGCCGGTTAATATCACAACATTGCTGATGTTATTGTCATTGATGAAATCAACAATTTCTTGTCTTTCTGTATTAAATGCCCCCCAACCATCTGATGGCTTACAGCTGGGGTTAAAGGGTGATCCTGAGGTTACTACTTTCCATCTGGCATTGGAGTTGAGTAGGCCTTCAAACAACCACTGTTTTTGACCATTATCGATATTACCTCCATCTAACATAGATTTGTTTTCATCGTCGATATCGTCATTAGGATCTCGGTTTGAGCGGGTATCTAACATAAACACTTCAACATTGGCATATTGAAAGCTTTGCCATATTCCTTGTTGAGGATTGGGAATATTGGCCGCAGGAAAGTATTCTCGGTACGCTCTTAAGGCATCATTTTTACCTGAGAAGGTTATATCTCCATTTTCCATTCCATAATCATGGTCATCCCACATATGAAATACCGGGAAACTTGGAGCAATGAAGTCACTAAAATAAAGTCCGGCTGTGGTTAAACGGCCCCTTACTTCGCGGTGCATAGTTCGCATTTCATCTAGTGTTTCAGGATCACGGTGATCCCAGTCGCCTAATTGCAAAACAAAGGCTGGTTGTTCGGCTTCTACCCTGCCATAAATTGCTGCAGGGCGATCTGGTGAGTTTCCTGTATCCACTAAGGCAGCAAATTTGAAGGGTTTATCAATACCGGGAGCAGGGAAAGTTTTAAATTGAAATTCAGAAATGGTGCGTTGTGGTCTGCCATTAACCATAATCTGATAGTAATAGTTGGTGTCTGCTTGAAGTTCTCGAATAGAGATAATTCGGGTGAAGTCGTCGCGGGCTTGAGTAACAAAGTCCTCAGAAAATAGTGGATTAGTAAAAAGACGGTCGGTGTCGTATCTAATCATTACATTTGCGACTTCATCGGTACGCATGAAAACACGTGCAGAATTATCTGTGACTCCCCCAATCAGTGGCCCATCTGTTACTGTGGCAGCCGATAACAGCAATGAGTTAAGCATAAAAAATAGAGAAAGGGTTATATTTTGAATAGACTGCTTTTTCGTTAATAACATTAATACCATCCTTTGGCTTTGCTATATAAAAAATATCGGTAGCGATAAACATCCACAATATACAGACCTATTAAATCGAGCAAAATTTAGACCACTTGGGCTACAGGCTATATTCTTGATATTTTTTAAGGGGTTATATCAAAGTGGTGTTTTTGGAGATTTTTTAAGAGAAGAATATTGTGCATGTGTGGTGCATTTATGAACAATGAAGCCACTTGAAATATCATAGGGCTTGTTCATCAGATATATAAAATCTGTGAATCTAGGTTATATCTAGTTGGCTTCAATCGAGAAATGTACGGAATTATCGAGTATTGGTCTGGTTTATTTTTCGACCATGCCCATTTGATGAAGCTACCGCTGATTGGGAATGGTCTTTTTTATTGAAAGTGAGACATTGGAGATAAACAAACCTCAGTTATGTTTTGGGCAAGTTAGCGATTACTTTATCAGTGAGTAATTTCAATAAAGTAAACTCTTCTTCAGATATATTTTTGACTTGGCAGGCTAATTGATCAGGGATTGAGCTTGCGTCTTGTTGCATTTGCCAACCATTTGCCGTTAGTTTAACGTGTTTTATGCGTTTATCTTGCTCTGATGCCATTACCTCTATCAAGCTTTTATCGCATAGTTTTTTTAAAATTAGAGACAAAGCTCCGCCATCAATCTGAGTTTTTTGTTTGATGAATTTCACATCTACATTGTCTGTTTCCCATAATGCCATCAAAACCACATATTGAGGGTAGGTGATCCCCAACTTATCTAGAAGTGGTCTATATGCTCGGGTGATGGCGTTAGAGGCAACATAATAACGATGACATATTTGATTTGATAGCTTTAGTTGGTCCATATTAGTTTGTGTGCAAATTAATTGACATGTCTTTATATTCCCACTAATATATTTTGCATGCAAACTATATTAACAGGATTTTTCAATGGCTGAGCAATACCACAACGTACTATTTGTACTTCTATCTTTATTGGCGCTCATGCTTGTACAGCAAATAGTGGCAACAGTCGCCCACAGAAAACAAAAAAATATGGTTCCTGGGGTGGTGGACTCTCAACTCGATCACCATTCGTTCGTGTTTAGAAGTCATCGTACATTCATGAACTCCATAGAAAATGTACCTGTTTTTGTATTGACTGCTTTGGTTGGCTTACTAGTTGGGGTTGAATCACAGTCTTTATTAATTGTATCTAGCGTGTTTCTTGTAGCGCGTTTTATCCATATGGTGTTGTTTTATTTGATTGCTACTAATACCAACCCTAGCCCAAGAAGTTACTTCTATATGATTGGGTTGTTAAGCCAGATTTATCTCATAGGGTTAGTCGGCTGGTCTTTTTAGTCTTTAAAATACGTAATTTGACGCCATAGAGACCTTAGTTAGATTTTTATCAATAAACGACCTAAGTCGTAATGTTGTTTAAAGGAATGACAGATGAATAAATTTACATATCAGAACACCACCGAAATCCATTTTGGCGAAGGCCAAATTAGTGCCATAGCCACTAGCATTCCAAAAGATGCCAAAATTTTAGTTACTTATGGTGGCGGCTCAATCAAAGGCAACGGTGTATATGAACAAGTTGTAGCAGCATTAGCTGAGCATAACTGGGATGAGTTCTCAGGTATTGAGCCTAATCCTCAATACGATACTTTGATGAAGGCTGTTGAGCGTGTTCGCGCTGAGGGTTTTGATTACCTGTTAGCTGTAGGTGGCGGTTCAGTAGTAGATGGTACTAAATTTATTGCCGCAGCTGTGAATTTTAAAGGACCAGAAGCTTGGGATATATTAGCTAAACAAGGCAAGATTGAATCAGCATTGCCACTTGGTTGTATCTTGACTTTGCCAGCCACGGGGTCAGAAACTAACACAGGAGCGGTTGTGACCCGCGGTAAAGAAAAGCTGCCCTTTATGAGTCCATTAGTACGCCCACAGTTTGCAGTATTAGACCCACAAACCACATTAAGTTTATCAGAACGTCAAACTTCAAACGGTGTGGTTGATGCCTTTGTCCACGTAATGGAGCAGTACTTGACGTACCCGGTAAATGGCAAAATTCAAGACCGCTTTGCAGAAGGTATTCTGCTTACTCTGATTGAAGAAGGCCCCAAGTTGATGGTCAACTTGCAAGACCTAGAAGCCCGTACCAATGTGATGTGGGCCGCCACTCAAGCACTAAGTGGCTTGATTGGAGTCGGTGTGCCACAAGATTGGGGGACTCACATGATAGGGCATGAGCTTACCGGTAACTTTGGTGTAGACCATGGTCGTAGCTTAACCATAGTATTACCGGCAATTATGGAAGTTTGTCGAGTAACCAAAAAAGCTAAATTGCTACAATATGCAGAGCGTGTTTGGAACATCACCCAAGGGTCTGAAGATGAACGTATTGATGCAGCTATCGAAAAAACTAAACAATTTTTTGCTCATCTGAAAACCCCTATATCTTTATCAGAAATAGATTTAACCGAATCAGACATTGACACGGTTATGGCTAGTTTAGAAGCCCACGGTATGACAAAGTTAGGTGAGCACGGCACAGTTGAATTAGCTGATTCCCGTAGAGTTTTAGAGACCGCATTATAATAAATCTATGCTAACAGTTGTATTGCTAAGAGAGAGGGGAGTATCCGCTTTTTCTTAGCTCTCTTTTCATTAAAACTTTTATAAGTAAGTCTAATATTAAAAGCAATTGCCTTTTATAAAGTAGATAATACCAACAAGATATCACTTTAATGGGATGACATGGTGGGTTGGATCTTTTTTACTATGGGTGCTGTTGTAATGCAGACGTTTCGTAATGCATTGCAAAGTCAACTTAGTGCTAGTGTCAGTACATCTGGTGTGACCTTAGCCCGTTTTTTATTTGCTCCCCCAATTGCACTGGTTTACTTGTTAATACTTTATTCTGTATCAGATCAAATCATCCCTACCTTTAATCAAGCCTTTATCATGATTGTATTGGCTGCGTCTTTGCTACAAATTGCAGCCACGTCTTTCATGGTCATTTTGTTTAAACAAAAAAACTTTGCTGTTGGTGCAGGCTTGGCAAAAAGCGAAGCGTTAGTGGCAGGTGTATTAGGCACGTTATTTTTTGGGAGCCAATTGAGCCTTTTTGGTTGGCTTGGGATTTTGGTGGGTGGCGCGGCAGTTTTTGTATTGTCTGGCGGAGGAAAAAAAGGTGGGCTTAGCCTTAAAACCATAGGTATTGGTTTAGCTTGTGGTACTTGTTTTGCCTTAACCTCTTTGTTTGTGCGCGAAGCAAGTCAACTATTAAATGTGCCGTTTCCCCATAGTGCAGCATGGGTTTTGTTGTGGGTATTATGTATTCAAACTCTGCTAATGAGCAGTTATATCGCCATGAAAGACAGGTCTATTTTCATTGCGCTAAAAAACAATTCAGGCAAAACACTGGCTACTAGTGCAACGAGTTGTTTGGGATCTATTTGCTGGTTTAGTGCTATGGCTCTTCATCATGTTGCCTATGTAAAAACCTTGGGGCAAATAGAAGTTTTGTTTACTATGTTGATTGCAATATTTTGGCTTAAAAATAAGGTTGCTAGGCATGAAGTTGTCGGGCTGTTACTTATTGCTGCGGCAGCAGTATTAGTGATGTGGGCCTGATTGATGAGTATTGCGAGTTATCAAGTACCAGCTTATGAGTGGCAAGTAGAGTTAGAAGTAAAGAGTAGTAAGTTTTTAACCTTTGCTGCCAATACTGAAAATCGCGCTAGTGCTGAAGCTTTTATCAAGGGGTTGCGAGAACAACACCCTCAAGCAAATCATGTTTGTTGGGCCTATATTGCTGGTGCTCCCAATACGACTATCAGGTCTATGAGTGATGACGGTGAGCCCAGCGGCACAGCGGGCATGCCAATGTTAAAAGTATTGGAGTATAGTGGCTTAGGCGATACTGCCGTGGCGGTAGTGCGTTACTTTGGTGGCACTAAGCTAGGTACTGGAGGCTTACAACGTGCCTATTCTGATGCCGTAGCTTTAGTCTTAAAAGATTTACCTACTATTACAAAAGTGGATCGCACTATACTGACATTAACTTTTGACTACGCCCATGACGGTGGGATCTCTCGCCTACTTGAGCGTTACGACATAAAAGACATGGTTTCTACTTATGAACATAGAGTGGTAGTCAGTTTTGCAGTAGCCACGTCTGCACTTGAAATGTGTAAATCTGAGTTAATCAACATCACAGCGGGTAATATTAATATTGTTACGGATGGAGCTGAAAACTGATTTAGTTTGTCACAAATCGGTCATATAGCATTGGTAGAGTTGCCAACATGAAAAGTGCATCAATCGATCCTGAGTTTCTATCTTATTTACGAGATCCTCCACGTCTTACTTACTCACAAGCAGACGATGGTTGGGTTAGACGTAAGCTTGTTTCCTCTTTAGAAGCCCTTATGGGACGTAAAGAAATTGAAGCCGTTTATAAACGCTTGAAAGACGACGATTTTAACATTGAATCGTTTTTCGGTGATGCTTTGAGTGAAATGAAATTTTCCGCTGATTTTGATGAGCAGCAGCTTAAGGCCATTCCTAAAACTGGCCCATTGATGTTTTTGTTGCAAATCATCCTTTTGGGGTAGTGGATGGCCTCATTTTATGTGATCTCGCGGCTAAGGTTAGAGGTGATTTACGGATCATGCTTAACTCTCAGTTGTTTCAAGATAAAGATTTAGCGCCGTATTTTTTACCTATCGATTTTTCTAATACTAAGTCAGCAATTCGCACTAATATTCGCTCTAAACAACTTGCCCTCGAACATCTATCACAAGACTTACCGGTGCTAATTTTTCCATCAGGAATAGTAAGTACTGCAACTCGCTTTGGATTTGGTGAAGTCAAAGATGGACCTTGGACTACCTTTGCAGCGAAAATTATTAAAGAAGCACAGGCCACAGTTGTGCCGTGTTTTTTTCATGGCAGAAACAGTCGTAAATTTCATGTGGCATCCCATATTGCGGAGCCTTTGCGTATGGCGCTACTCATGCACGAAGCGTTAAAACGGCGCGACCAGAAAGTTCGAGTAGAAATTGGCTCACCTATGTCATGGCAGCAGTTAAGCAAGCAGGGTGATCGTAAACGGCTTACTGAATATTTATATGGGCAAGTACAGGCTTTATCTGAACTTAGTATTCATAACAATTAAATCGATTTAAGATTAAATAAAAAGCGCCGAACTCGGCGCTTTTTATTGAGTATAAGCTTATGTTTATGAATTAAGGGGAGCGGATTGTTCAGCTTTTACTATTTTTCTATCTTTACCGCTAAGCTTGCGGCCTATCCAACTGAAACCATTTTTGATGTCTACCAAAATCATATACAAACAGGGTACTAATACTAAGGTAACTGCTGTTGCGTATAACACTGCAAAACCTAGGGAAATAGCCATAGGTACCACAAATTTTGCCTGTGAGCTGGTCTCAAACATTATAGGTAAAACACCAGCGAAGGTCGTAATAGAGGTGAGAGTAATTGCTCGAAACCGTGCACAACCCGCTTCTGTTACCGCATCTTTTATGGCATAGCCTTGTTTGCTCCTTTTGTTGACGAAGTCTGTCATAACTAAGCTATCGTTAATGACAACGCCCG
Source organism: Paraglaciecola sp. (assembly GCF_039942875.1). GTDB lineage: Bacteria > Pseudomonadota > Gammaproteobacteria > Enterobacterales > Alteromonadaceae > Paraglaciecola. The sequence goes on along the minus strand of NZ_JBDVBQ010000010.1, from coordinate 56,071 downwards.
AAGCTGCAATAATGCCAAATAGAGACATAAGGCTTAAGTCGACCCCAAAGAAATAGTGACCCCATACAGCACCTGTCAGGCTAAAGGGGATCACAGACATAATTATCAATGGCTGCCCATAACTTTTTAAAGGGATTGCTAACAGTATATAAATCATTAGCAAACCAGCAATGAAGAATGTCATCTGCTGACTTTCTTGGGCTTGTTGTTCTTCTATGCTACCGCCTAATTCAGATTTAACTCCGGGGTAATTAGACTTTAGCTGTGGTAATAGTTGCTCTTCTACTTCGGCTATTACTTCATTTGGTTCAACTAGCTCTTCATCGATAGAGCCGTATATATAAACCGTTCTGTAACCACTTTCTCGGCGAATATAGTTAATGCCGGACGTTTCGCTAAGTGTTGCGACATCGCCTAACATCACTTCGCGTCCTTTTGGTGTAGTAATGACTGTATATTTTAGATCTGCGAATCGCTCTCTAGTGAGCAAAGGATAACGCACCATTACTCTGACTTCTTCGTCTCCTCTGATAACTCTTTGGGCTTCACCACCAAAAAAGCTCGCTCCAACCTGAGTTGCTACGCTCGCAAGACTCAAACCTAGGTCATAGCCTACTGGCAGTAAATCAATTTGAATTTCTTTAGTTGCAGGATCTATACTAGAACTAATGTCGAATAGGCCCTTTTGCTGTTGCAACATTGCAATAAACTCTAGACCTGCAGCATTTAGTACTTCTATATCTGCACCAAATAACATGTATCCGAATTCACCGTTGTTGTTGCCACCACCAAGAATATCGTCTTGGATAGAGATTGATTTTAACCCGGGGATGACAGGCATCGCCTCACGCCATCTTCTTGCTAATTCAAACGCATTAAAATGGCGTTCATCCTCAGCTACCAGTGCAATGATCATACGTCCTTTAGTGCGCTCTTGATTAAATACCATAATGTCTCTAATCATAGGACTGCCGTAGTCATCCTTGATATTAGAATCTACTGCCAGCAGTGTTGACTCTATGGTTTGTAAGGCCTCGATGGTAGTTAAATCCGAAACGTTCTCATTCATTTCAATGCTGATAGATGGAAAGTCATGGGGGACTTTAGGAGAGGGCACGACTCTAACGTAATCACCTTGAATCAACCCTATCGTCAATAACAATATTGCAAAGAACATTGAAAATGCAAGCCAGCGCCATTGAATACACAGCCTTATAAATGTTTGATATGGTCCGTTTACAAATCCGAAAAAGCGTTTGTTAAATTTATCACGCCAGCTGTGCTCTTTTATGGGGGTAAATTTCATGTGGGCTAAATGTGCCGGCAGGATCCACTTAGATTCAATTAAACTAAATATTAGGCACAAAATAACTACTGTAGAGATGTTTATAAAAAACGCACTTTCTGGGCCGGATGAAAATAAGGAAGGTGCAAAAATTGCGATTGTTGTTAGTACTCCAAAGGTGGCGGGTGTTGCAACACGCTTCGCGCCGCGCACTACACTTTCTACTCCCCCGCCTTTTTTTTCTATTTCGGAGTAAGCGCTTTCTCCTATGACTATGGCGTCATCAACAACTATCCCAAGTACCATGATAAAGGCAAACAGTGACATTATATTAATGGTAATACCAAATACGGGCATCATCATCATGGCACCTAAAAAGCATATGGGTAAGCCAACCATGACCCAAAATGCCAGCCTAAATCGTAAAAATATTGTTAGCATCAATGCCACTAATATGGAGCCTTGAAGTAGGTTTTTGAGCATCATGTCCAGGCGAGCATTCAAATAATATGTAAAATCAACCAGTGTTTTTATCTCAATCCCTTGAGGTAAGGTTTTATTTCGCTCTTCTATATATGCTTTGACCGACTTTGCTACAGCAACAGTGTTTTGATCTTTTGTTGCTTTTACTGATAAGTAAATACCATTTTGCCCTGAGTACTTAAAGTACCGCTCACCTTCAACAAAGCCGTCTTTGATGTCAGCTACGTCTTCAAGTAATACCTTTGCACCATTAGCACCAATTTTTACTGGAATACTTCTAAATTCATGACCATCGTATAGTTGGTTTTCAACGCGAACGGCTATGATGCCTGAGTCAGTCCGGAGTTGGCCGGCTGAAATATTCGCCGAGTAGCCTCTGATAGCTTGAGAAACATTGTCAATCGTTAGGTTGTATTTGCGTAAAGTTTGGGGGTTAATTTCTATTGCAATTTCGTCGTCTGGCGATTCTAGCTCCACTAAAGATACGTTATTTAGTTGTAATAGTTCGTCTTCAATTTGTTTGGCTACTGGTTTTAATTCTTTAATAGGTATGTCGCCTACTAATGCCATTTCTACTACGTCTTGTTTAAATTCAATTTGGGATATATTGGGAGGCTCCATTTCTCCCGGAAAAGTGGCTATGCTGTCGACCCTAGCTTTTACCTTGTCTAATACTTCTGTGAGCTCTTTATCTTTATGAATCTCTAATGTTATTTGACCATTGCCTCTGAGTGCACGAGATGTGGCCTTTTTAATTTCAGTAATATCTTTTATAGCTTCTTCAATTTTAATGAGAATACTTTGTTCTATTTCTTGGGGCGAGGCGCCACGATATACTGCACTTATGTTGATATAGTTAATTTCAATGTTTGGAAACATTTGTTTTTGAATGGTGAAATAACTAAATAGACCCATGACAATGATAAAAACCATCATGAGATTTGCAGCCACTGAATTATTAGCAAAGTAGGCTATTAAGCCTGTTTGTTTTGGCTCTGTCAGTGTTTGCGTTACTTCTGAATTATCTTGTTGATTTGAAGACATGACTCAACCCTTATAATGATTGCTGTGCAGCGAGTTCTTTTTTAGGCTCAGCAATTTTGACTTTCATACCCTTTTGCGGATATTCAGGTAACGTCATCACTAATTTGTCTTTATTTTTCAAACCTTGACCAATAAGTAAATACTCGCCTTCTTCTCGAACGACTTCTACTTTTTTAGGTTGCATTTGCTGCTCTTCATCAAGCACCCAAATGATACGGTTGTTTACTAAATTTTGAGGTAATTTGTATACTTGGCTAAGTGTTTTACCTGCAAAATTAACTTCTACATAACTACCAAACTTTAAAGGAGGCTCAGATGATTTTAAGCTATATGGGTCTTCTACTCTAATCACTAGTTGGCTCATTCTAGTTTGTTGGTCAATTATGCCTAAATCCCTATCAAGTAAGCCTTCACGAGTAATACTCGAATGCCCTTTGGTACTTACCCATGCTTTTTTATGGGCTAAATTTGAGGGTAAAAATTCTCGGTCAAAACCTGCGATTGGAAAAGATATTTCCGCAGTTTCAATGTTATAAAGTTCTCCTACTTGAGCCCCTTGATTGACATATTGACCACTGCCTAAAGTGCGCGTGATGACTAAGGCATCATATGGCGCTTTAATTTCGCAGTTATCTAAGTCTCGCTGGGCAATTTTAAGTCGAGCTTTCGCAGATTTTACGGATGCTTCGGCGCTTAAAAGTTGTGGCTTTCTTAAATATAGATCGGAAACCTGGGTTCCTTTTGCCTCTTGTTTGGCAACATCTGCACGGGCTTGTTCTTCTATTAGGTTTGCTTCTGCGAGCGTTAAATCAGATTCTGCTTGTAATAATGCAGCCTCATAAGTGTCTTTTTCTATACTGAAAAGAACGCTGCCGCTTAATACTAAGCCACCTGGCACAAAGTTAGGATGCCAACTTATGACCTCACCTGAAACTTGAGCTGAAATCATTGTACTCTCAAGGGGGGTGACTTCACCATAGCTAGTGATCTTGACTTGATAATCTTCAGCAATGGCTGTTTCTATTTTAACGGTAGGGCGTGTATCAACAGGCTCCTTTTCTTCGTCATTGTCACCGGAAGCTCTGATGACTCCCATACCACCGTAACCGATTATGACTACTATTATGGGTAATATCCTTTTGAACCATTTGTTTCTCATTAAAAACAACCATTTTGCTTTTTATTATTAACTTATAATAACTTAGGATTGAATTTGAGGTAAGTTCGATTTGTAAAAATGTGTGAAGATTAGACGATTTATTGTTTAAATAATTTAAAAATAAAGCCTAGAGCATTTTTATTTTCGGTAAGAGTCTGACTTGGGTGTCAAATATGCCTTTACATTAGCCCAGTTGCTTTAAATATCATACGCGCACCCAAACACGCAGTAATAATTATAATCAACCCTCCTAAGGCGTTACCTAGCCATTTATTTACGTAACGGTTTAAAATTGCCTTTTGATTCATGGCATATAATAGAAATATGGCAATAACCGGCAGTAATAAACCATTAGCAAATTGTGCTGCTAAAATAATACTAATGGGCTTTATACCGGTAAGTGCCAAAATTGCGCCTACTGAGATAACACTTAGTACAATAAATCTAAACGTTTTTGAAGTAACCCCTCCTTTTATGCCTAAAATTTCAGTCATGGCATAAGCTGTTGCTAACGGTGCTGTAATTGAGCTGCTTAATCCAGCAGCAAATAGGCCGATTCCTAGCATAAACTTAGAGAATGAGCCGAACAAAGGCTCTAGTTGTACTGCCATATCGCCCACACCAGAAATTTGTAGACCGCTCCCAAAAATGCTCGCCGCAGCCGTGGAGGCAATTAAAATAGTAATAAGCCCGCCTAGGCCAATCGCTATTGAGGTATCTGTTCTGGCATTCTGTAAGTCGTCTATTGATGCCCATTTCGCTTTTACTGCTGATGCATGCAAAAACAAGTTGTATGGCACGATAGTCGTACCAATAAGCGCAATAACTGTGAGTAAACTGCCTTTTGGAATGCTCGGGGTAAACAGACCTTTTAATAATGAACTAATGTCTGCTTTAACTGCAAAAAATGTCGCTAAAAATGCTAAAGCCATGAGCGTGACCAGTATCAGCAGTATTTTTTCGATTTGCTTATAAGATCCTAGTAAAAATAAAGCTGCAGCTAAAAATGAGATGACACCTACGGAAATGTGATAGGTGTAAGGCGCATTGTTAGTTAGTGCGCCTAAGCCAAGTGCAGCTCCTGATAAATTACCCGCTTCGTAGGCTGCATTACCTAAATATAAAGCCACTATAATTAGTCCAAAAAGCGGCCATTTCCATTTAGATTGCCTAAAAATAGTCGCTAATATTTCACCTAAACCTTGTTGGGTGACTAGACCTAATCGAGCTGACATCTCCTGTAAAATGATGGTCGCAAAGGTCGCAAATAACAAAGCCCATAATAAGGTGTATCCGAAATTAGCACCTGCTAGGGTGCAGGCTGTGACTGTGCCTGGTCCTATAAAGGCTGCTGCAATTAATGCCCCAGGGCCAATATTTCGTATTCGTTTAAGCACTTAGCTTTATATCCATTAGTTTTTGCCGAAGCCTCCGCCTGTTGGCGATTGAATAGAAACCGAGTCTCCCGCTTCTACTGATACGTGGTCGCAGCCTTGTAATTTTTTATGTTTACCTTGGCTGGTAGTGATCCAGTTCCGTCCGACACGACCGGGTTTGCCACCCTTTAATCCAAACGGAGCAGTGATTCTGTGCCCTGATAAAATCGAGCATTGCATATTTTCTAAAAAGGTTATGGTTCGAGTGATACCATCACCGGCAGACCATTTTCCTTGTCCCCCTGAATGCCTATCTATTTTGAATTCTGCAAGTATTACTGGGTAACGTTGTTCTAATACTTCAGGGTCTGTCATTCGAGTGTTAGTCATATGTGTATGCACGGCCGCTACGCCATCAAAACCATTGCCCGCTGGGCTACCTGAACAAATGGTTTCGTAATATTGATAGGTTTGGTTACCAAAAGTGAGGTTATTCATAGTACCTTGGCTAGAACCTAATGCCCCAAGCGCAGCAAACAAAGCGTTAGTGACAGCTTGGCTCGTCTCTACGTTACCTGCTACCACTGCAGCGGGAAAATCCGGGTTGAGTATCGAGCCATCTGGCACAATTATATCTAGTGCTTTCATACAACCTGCGTTTAGGGGCACATCATCATTAACTAAACATCTAAATACATACATTACTGCAGCCTGGGTAATGGCTTTGGGCGCATTTAAATTGTCTGCTTGTTGTTTGCTAGTACCAGTAAAATCTATGGTTGCCTTTAAGTTATATTGGTCAACCTTAATGTTAACCTTGATGGTGCTGCCTGAGTCTAATGGGTAATTAAACTCTCCACCTTTAAGGGTGGATAAGACTCTTTTGACAGAGGCTTCTGCACTATCTTGAATATGTTGCATATAAGCATGAACTGTATCTAAACCGTGTTGAGCCACTAATTTGAGTAATTCATTTTCCCCCGTTTTATTAGCAGCAGCTTGAGCCATCAAGTCGGCCATATTCTGTTGAATGTTTCTGGCTGGATACTTTCCGGATGACAATATCTGATGCAGTTTTTGTGTTTGAAACTCTCCGCCTTCTACTAATTTAACGCTATCGAGCAGAATACCTTCTTCGTGAATGGTCGTTGCTAAAGAAGACATTGACCCCGGGGCTAGTCCGCCGATATCTTCGTGGTGGGCGCGGCTGGCTACATAAAACAAAACTTTGGCTTGCCGGGCATCAAATACCGGTGTGATAACCGTTACATCGGGTAAATGAGAGCCCCCGTTGTAAGGATTGTTTTGTACAAATACATCACCTGGATTGATACTTTGTGTGCCTTCTATAATGACCTTAACGCTTGCATCCATAGAGCCTAAATGTACTGGGACATGGGGCGCATTGGCGATGAGATTACCTAATGGGTCGAATAGGGCACACGAAAAATCTAAACGCTCTTTTACATTGACTGATTGAGAGGTATTGCGCAGTACAATTCCCATTTGTTGGGCAATACTCATAAAGGCGCTATTAAATAGTTCTAAAGTAACAGGGTCAGCGTGCTTATGTTTGCTATGGATGTCAGCGGGAATTGGGTGTGTGCTGGTAGTAGAGCGAGGGTCAAAATGTAATATTAGATGGCCATTTACATTCACCTCAGCACGCCAGTTATTTTCAACAATTATGGTACCTGTTGCTTCAATTATAATGGCTGGCCCTTGGATAATATGGCCGTAATGTAAGTTTGCAATATCATAAATATTAGCGGCTAGCCATTGGCCTTGGCTATATATTTGGCTACATCCTTTTACTATAGGCTTACTGTTTTTTACCAGTGTTTGTATTGCTTCTTGGGGTTTTTCGGCACCTCCAAACGATTCTACAATTAGGGTATCTACAACAATCGTTTTATCTTTGGCACTAAACCCGAATTGTCTTTGGTGTTGCTTAGTAAACTCCTGTTCCATCAAATCAAAGGTGTTTAATTGAATATTTAAACTGGTGTCAGTATTGGCATATTTTACTAAGGCTGAGGTTTTATGGTGGATTTGTGCTTCAGTTAACCCTTGCTTTATTAGATGTGTGATGTTCTTTTGCTTTAGTGTTTGCACCGCTTGCTCTATGGCTATTGCATCACCTGCTTGTATGGCTTGGTTCGCGACGCACTGGCGTTCGACTTTTACATCAGCCAGTCCCATTCCATACGCAGATAAAATACCAGACTGGCTATGTAAAAAGATGCTCTTCATGGATAACTTTTCGGCCACTAAGCAAGCGTGTTGTCCGCCAGCGCCACCAAAACAATTGAGTACGTAGTCTGTTAAGTCATATCCTCTGGCTATCGATATTTTTTTAATGGCTTGAGCCATATGTTCTATCGCAATAGCTAAAAAGCCTTCTGCTACATCTTCGGCACAACGACCATCATTAATTTCCTTGGCAATTTCAGAGAAGGCTAGTAAAGAAGCTTGTTTATCTAGTGCTTGGTTCTGCTCTGGACCAAATATATTTGGAAAATATTCAGGTTGGATTTTTCCTAGGCAAACATTGATATCAGTAACCGCTAATTTACCATGGCGACGGTAACAAATTGGGCCAGGGTTAGCTCCGGCGGATTCTGGACCCACTCGAAGACGGCCATCTTGATAAGTTAAGGTTGAGCCACCGCCAGCGGCTACCGTATGAATATGTAACATAGGAACACGCATGCGTATTCCTGCGACTTCTGTTTCGTAGGCTTTCTCAAATTCCCCAGCATAATGGGATACATCTGTTGATGTGCCACCCATATCAAAACCAATTATTTTATTAAACCCAGCTAGTTGAGCAGTGTGAACTGCGCCCACTATTCCCCCTGCTGGCCCAGATAAAATGGCATCTCTACCTCGAAATGATTCAGCTGAAGTTAAACCTCCAGAAGATTGCATAAAAAGTAATGGAGTGGGGGTTATTTGGTTTAGTCCTTTACTAATGTCACGAATGTAACCTAATAAAATAGGTGTAAGGTAGGCGTCAACAAGTGTGGTTTCTCCCCTGGATACTAATTTTTGTAATGGGCTGACATCGTGACTGGCTGAAATTTGAGTAAAACCAATATCTTTAGCTAACGCCATAAGCTGTTTTTCGTGTTGCTGATATTGATAGCCATGCATTAACACGATGGCAATACTTCTTAGGCCTTGTTCGAATGCTTGCGACAATAGTTGGCGACTTGCATTTCTATCTAACGGAGTGACAATTTTACCGTTATCCATAATTCGTTCTTCAATCTCAATAACTTGTGAATAGAGAATATCTGGCTTAACAATTTTAAGAGCGAAAGTATCAGGACGAGCTTGGTATCCAATCTCTAAGGCATCTTGAAAGCCTTTAGTAATTGCCAATAAAACAGGCTCACCTTTGCGTTCAAGTAAAGCGTTTGTGGCAACAGTAGTGCCCATTTTAATTTTGTCGATGAGGCCGTCAGGTACTGGATCTGACTGGGGTACCTCTAAAATTGATTTAATGCCAAATACAGCGGCGTCTTCATAAGCCTCGGGGTTCTCGGATAAAAACTTTTGGGTTTGTAATTCGCCAGCTGGGTTACGGGCAACAATATCAGTAAATGTACCGCCGCGGTCAATCCAGAACTGCCATTTTTTGTTTTGGGTATACATATGCATTAATTTTTTTAGCTTATATCGCTTTTGGTGACAAAGTGGAGACGTTGAATACTATCCATAAAAAACCTGATTTCTGCCGGCGTTTTTAGCTTGATACATACCCTCATCGGCTCGTTTTAGGATAGCGTCTGCGTTGGTATCACCTTTCTTATAACCGCTTACACCGGCACTTGCTGTAACTTCAATGATTAGGCCATTTAGTGTTAACGGGGTATTTTCAATGATTTCTCGTATCTTGTTGGCCAGAAATAAACAGTCTTCTTGCTTTGTTTGTGGTAACAAAATTACAAATTCTTCGCCACCAAATCTAGCTGCGCAGTCTGAAGCTCTAGTGTTACTTTTTAGGATGTTACTTACATGTTGAATTACTTTATCGCCCACATCATGGCCATAGGTGTCGTTGATTGATTTAAAATGATCTATATCGAAGCTTAAAACTCCCAACTCATATTGATGCCGTTTACTTAATGCCAGTGCTTTATCTATTAAAATGGAAAAAGAACGGCGATTGAGTAAACCAGTTAAATGGTCGTAATTCGCTTCCCTTTGTAGGTTGTCAGAGAAGGTTTTAACTTTATTAACCATAGGCCTAAATATAAAAAGGGCTTCGAGTAAAATGGTCAGTAATATAATAAATGACACGATTTGTTGGGCTAGCCTTAATTTATTTACTTTTTTGATACTTTCGTCTTCATATTTATGAACTAGGTAATCGAGACTTTCTAACAATGGCGTTTTTGCCATTTCAAAAAATTGTAAACTTACATCAGGTAGTTTGCCTTCAACTGTTCCTAGGTCTATATCCAGAGCTTGGTTAATGAGTTTTGTAAATTCAATTACTTGGGCATCTATATTATGTGGTGGAGAAAAATAAAGGTCCCGTATTTCATCTGAAATCAGGTATTGAGTGGTTAATAAGTCGTGGTTACTATTGAGTTTAATCAGTGCTTTTTGCGCTTCTTCCTTACTTTCTAAGTGGCTTGCAGCTAGATATTCCATTGTAAATAAACTGACTCGTTGTGAAAGCATACGCTGCTGGCCACTTATATTGACTATGGTGGCTGAGTCTTTTTGTTGGTGAATAATTTTATCTAGCATAAAGTGCACTAGTATGGATAACAGCGCGATAATCGATAAGGACACCACATAAGTGAGCGTCATAGATTTAGTAGGGTTAACTACTGGAATTGGAATACTCACATTGGGGCCTTTTTGCTCACGTTTATGATCTCTTGGCAGATTCAATAAGGTTTTTACCCTTATACCTGGCTGTTTTAGCGCCCTTGCTTTTTAATCTAGTTTTTAATGAAACGGCACTCGCTTGTGTTTGCAGCTGAGTTGTCTCAATTAGTTTCATTAAAATATTGGCTTTGTCCATTGCCCCCTTAGGTTAACCTAGTTATTTAGTTACAAAAACTTAAAATGTGTTTAAAGGTGTACTTTTTTTGGCTCAAACGAAAGTCGAAAGCCCATAAGTTTACAAAGGGGTTGCCAACCAAAAAATAGAAAAAGTGAGTTTTCACATAGTAATTAGTCGCGAATGGCCTCGTTTAGGAGGCTTGTTTTTATATTTTTCCGGGGGGCTTTTATTATCATTTGGAGTTACCTAAAAGTGTCTAGTGGCAACTCCGATAATGATAAGTTAGATAGAAATTTACGGTGTAAACCAGTTTAATTTCTCATGCAGACTAACGACCGAGCCCACAATAATTAAAGCGGGTGGTTGTATATTCGCTTTGATTGCTATTTCTTGAATAGTCTCGAACGTACCTGTAACCACTTTGTGTTGTTCTGTCGTCGCAGATTGCACCATAGCAATAGGCGTGTTAGCTGGCATTCCGTGTTTAACTAGTTGCTCACAAATTATCGGTAGTCCCGTTAAGCCCATATAAAATACTATAGTTTGATCCGGTTGCGCTAACCCTTGCCAATTTAGGTTTATGCTGTTGTCTCGCAAGTGGCCAGTAGCAAACACGACTGATTTAGCATGGTCTCTATGTGTAAGTGGTATACCGGCATAACTAGCCGCTCCATTAGCAGCGGTAATTCCAGGTACAACCTGAAAGCTCACACCGTGCTCTATTAAGGTTTCGAGTTCTTCACCACCTCGGCCGAATATAAAGGGGTCGCCTCCTTTGAGTCTAACTACTCGATTACCAGCCAATGCTTGTTTGGCTAATAGCTCATTAATTTCATCCTGAGGTACCGAATGTTTGCTTTTGGCTTTACCCACATAAATTTTTTCTGCGTCGCGCCTAACTAGCTCTAATACTTCAGGCGATACCAGCCTGTCGTAAACTACAACATCCGCTTTCTGCATTAAACGTAGAGCCCTAAATGTCAGTAAATCAGGGTCTCCTGGCCCAGCTCCTACTAAATACACTTCACCTTGAGTTTGGCTTGCGTCATCACTATTTAATTTTTCTAAAAATTTCTGTTCTGCGATTTGGTTATTACCCTGCATGACATTTTCGGCAATATCACCATCTAGTACGTCTTCCCAAAAATAACGACGTTCAGTAACTGTTTTTAGCTTTTGTTTTACTAACTCTCGAAACTTTTCTGAAAATTGGCCTAACAAACTAATTTTTTGTGGAATTAATGATTCGAGCTTTTGCCGCATGTAACGCAATAAAACCGGAGCTACACCGCCACTACTCATGGCGATGATAATAGGAGAGCGGTCAACGATAGATGGCGTTATGAATTGACACAGTGGGGTGTTATCTACCACGTTAACAAGAATTTTTAGGGCTCGAGCTTCATCATGAATGCCTTTGTTTATTTGGCTATCGTCAGTAGCAACAAATACCATTTGTTTGTCGTTAAGATCATCAGATTCAAAAATACGTTCGATTAAATGGACTCTTCCCTCTGTTGCATATCGTTTCACTGTGTCACATACCCATGGAGCAACTACTGTAATTTTTGCTGAAGTTTTAAGTAACAACTCAATTTTACGAGCGGCTACTTCACCAGCGCCTACGACCAAACAGGTTAAATCTTGGGTATCTAAAAAGATGGGGAAATATTTCATATCTGAGCACTCGTGACATTCTGCCGATTAGTTTGCCTTGAATACCTTCAAGAGCAAACCAATTTAATTGGAATTAATATTCCATTAGGTTATTAGTTTTTGTTTTTTATAAGTGTGCTGAAATAAAAAAAGGGGCTAATAAGCCCCTTTTTTTTAGTAAGTGTTGTGATTAATCACGGTTGGCTGGGTTGCCACGTTTCTTTGGTGGTTGATCTGACCATTCACGCATACCTAAACTACGGCCCGCTACACGGGTTTTTTGTAATACGTCTTGGGTGTTTTTAGGCATATTTTTAGGTAAATCTACTGTGCTGAAATTATCATAAATTTCGATAGAACCAATATTTTTACTGCTAATGTTAGCTTCGTTTGCAATGGCACCAACTATGTTGCCAGGCTTAACACCATGAGTATGACCAACATCGATGCGGTAACGTTGCATACCTTCACTCGGAGGACCTGATTTGCGTTCACGTCTTGGTGGACGCTCACCGCCACGGCCGCCACGTTCATTGCGGCCACCGCGGTCGTTTCTGTCATTGCGATCGTTTCTTGGTGGGCGTGCATTTAAGTCAGGACGGTCACTTTCTTTAAGGATAAGTGGCTCATCACCTTGAGCGATTTTAGCTAATGCAGCCATAATTACTTCTGGCGCCGCTTCTGTTTGCTCTTGTATTGATTCAACAATTGGAATTAATGTTTCAATAGATGAATCACCCATAGCTTCAATTACACTGCTTTTGAAGCGAGATAAACGAGTTTCGTTTAACTGTGAAATTGATGGGATAGTCATAGCATCGATAGACTGCTTAGTTGCTCTCTCGATTGAAAATAACATACGCTTTTCACGATGAGAGATAAATAATATTGCATCACCTTGACGGCCAGCACGACCAGTACGACCAATACGGTGAACATAAGACTCGGTATCGTAAGGTACGTCATAGTTGATTACGTGACTTACACGTTCGACATCTAATCCACGGGCCACGACATCGGTAGCAACCAAGATGTCGATTTTGCCTTTCTTCAAGCGGTCAACTGTTCTTTCACGAGAGTTTTGTGGAATATCACCGTTTAGTGGTTCAACGGCATAGCCTCTAGCTGATAACTTTTCAGCTAATTCCATAGTTGCGGTTTTAGTACGCACAAAGATTATGGCTGCGTCAAAACTTTCAACTTCCATTATACGCGTAAGGGCTTCCATTTTATGATGGCCCGCTACTTGACAATAGCGTTGACGAATAGTGCTTGCTGTTGCGGCTTTAGCTGCAATTTTTACTTGCTTAGGATCGTTTAAATAACGTTTAGTTATTTTACGAATTGCGTCAGGCATAGTCGCTGAGAATAAAGCAGTTTGACGTTGTTCTGGCGCATGGCTCAAAATCCACTCTACGTCGTCAATAAAGCCCATGCGTAACATTTCGTCGGCTTCATCTAGTACTAAGAATTTTAAGTTATCAAGTTTAAGCGTACCTTTCTTAATATGGTCAATGACACGCCCTGGTGTACCAACAACAACTTGGGCTCCACGTCTTAGTTGACGGATTTGGTTGTCATAAGAAGAACCACCATAAATAGGTAGCACGTTAATTTTCTTAGAAAAGCTTGCATAAACTTGGAACGCTTCTGCTACTTGAATAGCCAATTCACGTGTTGGTGCTAGTACCAACAACTGAGTATTCTTATCGTTTGCATCAACATTTGCCAGCATGGGTAAAGCAAAGGCTGCCGTTTTACCGGTACCAGTTTGGGCAGTACCTAAAAGGTCATTGCCGTCTAATATAATTGGAATACTTTCTGCTTGGATAGGTGTAGGTTTTTCATAGCCGACTTTTTCCAGTGCTTGCAGTAATTCTTCGGGTAGGTTTAAATCTCTAAATGTAATTTCAGATGGGGTTGTCATCAAGTTTTCCCAGGGTACAGGCAGGCACAGCATTATATGAATCGGTAAAACAATTACTAAATTGGTAAAACAATTTTCTAAGGCGAAGCCGGCACGGTTTCAAAGGCTAAATTATATTCGATTACTGACATATACTCCATGTAATGAGTTGATTAATTGCAATATTTCTATCATTTTTAATTTTTAAGCAATCACTTTGAGGCTTTATTGTCAATATTGTTATTTAGATGTAACTAGGTCTGCGTTAGTGGTTAACAAATGGCGAGCGTTCCGCTAACAATGGTAAAGTGTAGTGTGTTATTTTGAGGTGTTATGCAGATAAAAAATAGGGAAGACAGGTTCATACCTCTGAGAAAAGTAGATGTAATTCAAGCTTGTATTGGAATGGATAAATTGCCAAATGAGAGTTCAGAACAGTTTCAATTATTGTCTCAGTTAATCATTAGTACTTTGCACTTTGAGTTCCATCAAAACTTAGAAGTTTTAAAAGACAGTTATGCACCATTTGACCCAAACTCAGATACTCATTCCATAAAAGTCTTTAGTGAAGACGAGTTAAAAGCAAAACAAAATGTTTTTGCGAAAGCATTTACCCAAGTATTAAATGCTGCCAATTTTGAAAAAATTACCGAGCAAGATTTAAGAGATGCCTTGGAAGAGGAGTCTTTATTTAAAGTTAGGCTAGCTGTTGAATTTAATGATTTTTCAGAGATGGTTTTTTATCGCAGAGGTGAGTACCAAAAGACCGAAACTATTAAGAAGTGGTGGGGACTTAAGAAAGACACAGTAACCTTTACCAATTACGACAAAGTCGCTGTTTATATCAAATTCAAAGATAAAGAGTATTTTAAGGAGCATAACAAAGCTATTAATAATTTTGAGCCGGGCTCTACCATTATAAAATTATTTCAAAACGTACCTAAAGCCGATTTAGAAATGTTGTTTCCAAATAGTGAAGTGCGCATGAGAACCATAGATAAAGTTATTATTGGGGGATCAGCAGTTGCTGGTGGTGCAGTAGTTTTGGTGACTAAGTTAGGCGCTTCACTTGTGGTGCTAGCTGGGTTGTTTAGCTTTTGGTTAGGGTTAAGTGATAAGTTGGTGACTATATCTAGCCAGCAGTTAATCGTACTGGGCACTGGAGTGGGTATCTTAGGTGGTTTTATTTTTAAAGAGTGGAGTAAGTTTAAAAACCGTAAATTACGGTTTATGAAAGCTTTGGCAGACAATTTATATTTTAAAAATTTAGATAACAATGCAGGTGTGTTTCATCACCTGATTGATGCTGCTGAAGAAGAAGAGTGCAAAGAAGCTATTTTAGCCTTCTATTTTCTGACTGTAGATGGACCAATGAGTAGTAAACAGTTAGACACCAGAATCGAAGCTTGGTTGGAGTCTCAGTTTAAAGTGAAGGTGGACTTTGAAATCAGCGATGCTTTATCAAAGTTGCTGCGTTTTGGCATTGTCGTCAAACAAAATCACCATTACCATGCTTTACCAATCGATGCTGCACAAAAACAATTAGATACCCGTTGGGATAGTATATTCAACTGCTAAGGGGTATGAATCCCATTAAATCATTACAAGTGTCATTATATTTGTAAATAAGAGATAAAAAGGAGCAACAAATGGAAAGGTTCACTGGGCCAAAACTAAGATTTGTATCGGCTATTTTAGTTTTGGGCATAATGGCAGGCTGTGGCAAACAAAGCAGCGAAGAGTATATTCAAGAGGCTAAACAGTATCTTGAAGAAGATAATTCAGCAGCAGCCATTGTGGCTTTAAAAAATGCCGTTAAAACTGCGCCAAAGTCGGCTCCGGCTAGATATGAACTAGGGCGAGTCTATGTTATCCAAAAGCAGTATGAAAGTGCTGAAAAAGAATTAAACCGAGCTTTAGAATACGGATTTGAAGCATCAAAGGTACTGCCTTTACTTACCCAAGCTTATCAGAGTACTGGTGCTTACTCTGCGCTAAGTAAAATAGAGCATGAGCAAGCTGGTTTAACTTCAGTAGAAAAAGCAGAGATCGGCTACTTTAAAGTAGTGTCTTTAGCTAGATTAGATAATGTCACTGAGGCTAAATTACTTATAGAAGATCTCAGAAGTTTAGATACTGGCTCAGTGTATAAAGGTTTAACTGCCGCTTATAGTTTAGTTTTGGATTCAGATTTTGAAAACGCCTTAATAGCTGTTTCAGCACTAAAAGATGAATCGCCTCAAAACGCTGAAGTGCTGAAACTTTTAGCGCAATTACATTTAGCATCGAACCAGCCTAAAGAAGCGGCTGACGTTTTTAAAGATTATGTACAATTTTACCCAGAAGATAGCCAAACCACTTTTGTTTTGGCCAAGTTGTTGGTGGATTTAGGGGAGATGAGTGCTGCTGAGCCTTATGTTGATAGTTTGCTAAAAATCAACAAACAACATGGCTTATTGAATCAATTGAAAGCCGCTATTTCTATCTCTAAAGAAAACTATTCTGATGCACTTAAACATGCAGAAATTGCAATTAGTAATGGCGTTGATGAGCTATCACTAAGGCTGATTGCGGGTTATGCGGCTTATCAAGAACAAGACTTTACTGGAGCTAATCGCCATCTATCGTATATAGCGGGTGCACTTCCAAATAATCATCCTGGTTTAAAGCTATTAGCAGCAAGTCAATTACAACTTGGGTTGACCACAGATTTAGGTGGTGTGCTAAGTAGGTTAGATAAACTTACTGAACAAGACGCCCCTTTATTTTCTAAAGCGAGCTACGAGTTAATAAAAGGGGGATACGAAAAAGACGCAGAAGCCTTGATTAAAAAATCGGGAGGCATTAGTCGTACGGCAGAAGATTTAACACGTTTAGGGCTGTTGCAATTATCCTTAGATAATTTAGATGGCATTGTTAACCTTGAGCAAGCGGTGGCGAAAGCGCCAGAGCTTGATAGCGCTCAATTAACCTTAGCAAAAGCCTATATTGTTACAGCGCAGTACGACAAAGCCTTGGATTTAGCAAATAGCTGGAAACAGACAGCGGTTGATGATGCTAGACCCTATTTGCTAGCCGGTAATGTATACGTAAAATTGGAAGATTTTAAGGCAGCAAAAATTGAATTTTCTAAGGCAGAAGAGTTATCAAGTGGCGGTGCAAGTGCAATTCCTAAATTAGCCTTAATAAATTTAGAATTATTACAAGGGAATTTAGACCCAGCCAAAGATATGTTAGATGCTGTGTTACAAGAATATCCAACCAATGTAACAGCATTAGCAACCTTTTATTTGATATCTAAACAGCAGGGAAACCAAGCTGCAGGACTCGAAAAAATCAAAAGCACCTTTGATAAAAACCAAACCAATATTGGTCTTAGGTTATTACTTGCAAGAGTGTGGTTGGTGGAGCAGAGGTATGCAGAGGTTATTACTTTATTGGATGAGCTTGAGGCGCAAGAAAGTCTACCCAAAGAGTATTGGGCTACATTAGGTCGGAGTCTTATTCGAGATAATCAACGTCAAGGGGCCACACAACACTATGATCGGTGGCTAGCCTTTGCCCCTAATGATAAAGATGCTGTGATTGGGAAGCTATTTTTACTAGATAGTCAAAATAAGTTTGCAGAAGGTGCAAAGCTAACACAGTCTTTTTTGGTTAATCGTGATGATGTGCAGATGCAAATCCTTGATACCCATTTTCTACTTATGAAAAGTGATTTTGAAGCGGCGCAGAAGTCCTACGATAAATTACCAGCTGAGGTGCTAGAAGAGCCAATGTCTAAAGGTTTTTTAGCTAGGTTTCAGTTAAGTCGTAAAGAACTTGAACCGGCATTAGCTAATGCTGAAATTGCTTATGATGCCACCAAAAACAGTCGCAATTTATTATTGGTTATTCATATTCTTGATTTAATGGAGCAAGCCGACAAGTCTTTGTTGTTTTTGGAAGCGCACCTTGAGGAAAAGCCAAACGACCTTATTGCTAGAATGTTATATGCTGAGCGCCAAATTGGTGGAGATATAGGTGCAGCTATGTTGACCTATAAAAAAGCATTAGAACAAAACCCCAATAATTATATTGCCAACAATAATTTAGCGTATTTATACTTGCAACAAGGTGAACTTGATATAGCTAAACAGTTTGCAGAAAAAGCAGCAGAGTTAAACCCTGATAACGCAGAAACCTTGGATACTTTGGCACAGATTTACGTAGCTGAAAATGATTATGAAGAAGCATTAGAGTTATATAGTCGGGTAGTAACAGGTGACCTAGAAAATGAAGAAATCTATCTTAATTATGTGGAAACCTTACTTGTGTCTGGTGATGCATTTCTAGCTAAACGTAAGATTGAGCAAAGAGAAATGAAGTTACAAGAGTCTCTGGATAGGGTGCAAGCCTTAATTGCAGAGTACGGTATTGAATAGTTAGAGGCTATTCAATCTAAAACTTAACGTCTAATAGTCACTAGCTTTTCTCAAAATTGAGAAAAGCTAGTATTACAGACATATTTCAGGATTTAACTAATCTATACAGTTAGGATTTATCAGTATTTTGTAGTGCTTTTATTTGGGTTTGCAGGGCCAGTATTTGTTTAGATATATCCTTAAGGCTTGGCTCTCCTTCTTCTTCCATTTTCTCAGCTCTTGCCTTGGCGTTCTCTTGTTCCATAACGCCGACCACTATGCCTATCACCATATTTAAGAATGCAAATGCTGTGAAGAATATAAAGGTTAGATAAAACAACCAACTAAGCGGATAGACCTCCATGGTTTCGTACATTACATCTGTCCAATCTTCAAAGGTCATAACCCTAAATAGAGTGAGCAGAGAAATTGTAATATGACCCCATAATTCTGGGTTTATAGCTCCGAATAGAGTGCTTCCTATTGCAGCGTAAATATAAAAAATGATAAACATCAATAACATTACATAACCCAATTGTGGCAGGGCTTTAACCAAGGAAACCAACAGTATCCTGAGCTCAGGAATGATAGATATCATTCGTAATACTCTAAATACCCTGACTAAACGTGCTATCACTGCAAGTTCGGCATCGTCAGCTGGGATCATACTTACGATCACAATTAAGGTATCAAATATATTCCAAAAGCTTTTAAAGAAGTTTCTTTTACGGGGCTCTGCTAAAAAGCGAATGGTTATTTCTGTTAGAAAAAACGCACTAATAAACCAATCTAAAAACAAAGTGATTTTTTGCATAGTGCTAGACATTTCGTAAGTTTTAGCACCTACCAGTAGCGCGGAGAAAATAATCACGGTAACAACAAATATTTCGAATAATTTGTTGGAGCGAATACGTAGAAATTTGTCTTGTAAGATGGAAGCTTTCATTGGTCTTTAATTGTTTATTGGGAGCGACGTTAGGATAGTGTTTTGGTTTTTACAGTCAATGTTTTAATGATAATTACAAAATATTTAGATGCACTTATTCTGAGCAATTGAAAAGGGCGCAATCACGCCCTTTTCATTCGTTTAAATTTAACCTGTTTTAAAGTAACTTAAATTTAACTTTCAGCGGTAAGGCCACGGTTAATATCGATTAAATCTTGTTCTTTTAATTCTCCAGCTGCGCGTTTTAACTGCAAAATAGCACTAATAAAATCATAGCGCGCACTAGCAAGGTTACGACGTGCATCAAATAGGTTTCGAGTACTATTTAATACGTCGACTATTGTTCTGGTGCCTACATCAAAACCAGCTTCAGTAGCTTTGAGAGCGCTGTCAGCAGAAACCACCGCTTGCTCTAAGGCTCGAATGGTTGATGTTGATGCAATGACATCATTATAGGCAGAGCGTACAGAGCGAACAGTAGAGCGATAAGTTAGCTCCATATCTTCACTTGCAGCTACATAGCGATAACGCGCTTGGGCTGTTAAAGCCGTGGTTGAACCACCAGAATAGATAGGAACGTCAAGATTTAGAGCGATATAATTACTATTTCTGACAGGGAAATTACTGCTACCGTTTAATTTTGTATCATCACGGCTATAGTTAGCCCCTAAAGAAAGTGTTGGATAATGTCCCGCTTTAGCTGAGGCGATATCATCATTAGCAATCTCTTTGGTCATATTGCTAACCATAAGATTGAGGTTTTTCTCTTCTGCTATTTTCAGCCAGTTATCTACACCTGTGGGTGTTGGACGTGATGCGCTGAAGCTTTCAGTATTTAATACCGACACGGTATTTAGATATTTGCCTGTAATTTCTCGCATTTCTTCTAAACGAAGCTCTACAACATTCTCTGCTAAAATTTCTTGTGCAACAGTGTTGTCGAAATTTGCCTGTGCTTCATGTACGTCAGTTATTGCTGTTAAACCCACATTAAAACGCTGCTTGGTTTGCTCTAACTGGCGTTCGATTGCACGCTTTTCAGCTTGTACAAAAGTTAAGCTGTCTTTTGCCCTTAATATTGCTAAGTAAGCATTAGTTGTTCTTACTATTAAGTCTTGCTTGGCCAGAGCGAAGTTGATGTCACTTCTTTGTGCTAATTTCTCTGCTCGGGATAAAGCGACCCAGTTTTGACGGTTGTATAAAGAAAGAGTTAAGTCCAAGTCAATACCTAAAGTTTGAGAATCGCTTTCAACTATTCCTACAACCGAAGCTCCGCTTGCATCGGTAGTGAAGTTAAAAGACTCAGAGGTACTATCTGTATAACCAACTGCACCAGATATTTGCGGTAACAAACTGGCTCTACTAACAGAAATGCCTTCAAAAGCTTCGTCTTTATCCGCTTGAGCTCTATTAACGGTTGGATCTTTTTCTATCGCCATTTGATAGACTTGATATAGGTCATCTGCTAGAGCAGAAGTAGAAATACTTATGCCTATTAGAAATGACAAAAATGTTTTTTTCATTAGTGGTCCTATGTGGTTTTCTAATCCGATCTAGCTGCCGAATATTTGTATATGGTAGAAGTCTAAGCAAATCAAGTGATAAGTGACAATACTTTGTAGTAACACAACAGGCTCAAGTGTAACAGAATATTATTTGCTAGCGCAGGCATTGATTGCTTCATTTAGCAAATGAACTTCTAAATTATTATATGGTACGATTTCCCTAAGCTTTCTGAATTGGCGCTGTCGTGAAAAAGATAAATCAAGAATCTAAACTATCTACCTTACAATTTTCAACAGAAGATGTAGAAATTGTTAAAAAAGAATCTCTTTTTGAGGGGTTTTTTAAGATGGTGAAATATGATTTTAAACACAAGCTTTACGAGGGGGGATGGAGCAAGGTCATTGAGCGAGAGGTGTTTGAGCGCGGTAACGCCGTTGCTGTATTGCTTTATGACCCGATGTTAGAAGAGTTTGTGATGATTGAACAATTCCGAATTGGTGCCTTGTCTAACCCTCAAAGCCCTTGGCTATTAGAGGTGGTTGCAGGGATTATTGACCCTGATGAAACTCCTGAGAATGTATGTCGCCGAGAAGCGTTAGAAGAAGCCGGAGTTACCATAAAAAAAATAACTCCGGCTTTGAATTATTTACCTAGCCCCGGAGGTTGTACAGAACGCCTTCATCTTTTTGTGGGAGAGGTAGACGCTAGCCAAGCGGGCGGAGTACATGGCTTAGAATATGAAAGTGAAGATATATTAGTGCACAGAGTGTCAGTTGTTGATGCCATGGCATGGCTCGAAGAAGGAAAAATTGACAATTCTGCCACCATAATTGTTTTACAATGGTTTGCGATGAATAAACAAAAAATATTGGATGCTTGGTCAAATGAGTGATGTGTTACAGAAAAAGTATGTTCCCAAATTAGCTAACATGCATAAAGTGTGTGAGTTTAACTATGGACGGCTCTTAAGGCTCTTGCCTGATTGTGATACTGAAGATTTGGAATACGAGTTTGAAATAAGTAAAGCATTGCAATATACCATTAAAATTGTTGAATGTAGTCGTTACACCAGCACCATTGAAATGTCACAGAAAAGCCATGTTGGGTTTGAATTTTTACAACCTGTGGTTCAAGTTAGGTTATATCATGATGCACAAATGGCTGAAGTATTACAGGCTCAAAATATCGGTTCTCTAAAACCTAGCTATCAATATCCAAATATTAAAATGTATCAAAAGAATGAAAAAGAAATGGTTAATTTGTTCTTAGCTGAATGGTTACAATTTTGTTTGAGCCAAAATAATCAAAAACACGCTATTACACGATAGTTTTTGACCTGTGAACATCATCCAAATTTCAGACTGCCATTTATTCGCAGACAAAGAAAAAGTCGGTTATAACCACATAAACCCCTATCAAAGCTTGCAAACAATACTGCTCGAAATCAGTGCATGCAAAATTGATATCTTGTTGGTAACCGGGGACTTAAGCGGCGATGCCTCAGAAGCGAGTTATCATCACTTTGAACAGCTTTTTGCCGCGTCGAACCTAGAGTGTGAACTACGAATATTACCGGGTAATCATGATTCAATTCAGCATTTACTGAGTGTCTTTTCTGAAAGCATGTTATGGCTGAATTCCCCTCTAGAGTTTTGTAATATTCATTGGAAAGTCCATCTACTCAATACGCAGTTTCAAGGTACGTTAGGGAATATTTCCAAGAAAGAGCTCGATGAGTTACAACAACAATTGCAAAACGATGCAGACACGTATCATGTTATAGCGGTTCATCACCATCCAATTGATTGCAATGGTTGGATGGATAAACACGAATGGGTGAACCGTCAGGACTTTACGCAGTTAGTGGAGTCTTTCCCAAACGTGAAACTAGTTGTATATGGACATATCCATAGTGATATAGAAACGCTACAAAATGGCGTGTTGTATTTAGCCTGCCCGTCAACTTGCTGGCAATGGGCCAATACAGAATCTTTTGGCGTAAGTGACTTAAAGCCGGGGTTTCGGGTGATTGAATTAGATGACAATGCTCAGTTCAATCACGTAATTAAACGCATTAATTAGGTTTAACAAGTGGATTATTTAGTCGTATATTTACATGGTTTTTTAAGCTCACCACAATCTTTAAAAGCTACACAGACTTTAGATTTTGTAAAAAAGCATTACCCTGATTTACATATGGAGGTGCCCCAGTTAGCAAACTACCCGCAAGATGCGGCAAAGATAATAGAAGATATTATTAAGCAGTATCCTGATAAAAAACTACGCTTTATTGGAAGCTCACTTGGTGGATATCTATCGACCTATATGCGAGAGAAGTATTCAGGTAAAGCTGTGTTAGTTAACCCTGCGGTAAGGCCATATGAACTATTGCTGGGCTATTTAGGTGAGCATGTAAATCCCAATTCTGGCGAGCAGTTTTTACTTAAGAAGAAACACATTGAAGAGTTGGTCGCATTAGATTGTGAAAATGTACACACTAAAGAAAATTATTGGGTATTGCTGCAAACCAAAGATGAAACATTAGATTATCGCCAAGCAGAATCGAAATACCAAGGCTGTAAAATGACAATTGAGGAAGGTGGCGATCATAGTTTTCAAAATTTTCAGCGATTCTTACCAGATATTTTTAGGTTTCTACTGCAAGACTAAATGAAGCTTGGTATAACATATGTATATATGTAAGTGCCCGCGTGTAAGCCGTGAGTGTTTCATCCGCTATTTCGAATAATAAGAGCTCTGAAAAAAATTATGTCAAATCAATATAACGCAGAAGCCATTGAGGTTTTAAACGGCCTAGAACCCGTGCAACGCCGCCCAGGCATGTACACAGATACTACTCGCCCTAATCATTTGAGTCAGGAAGTGATAGACAACAGTGTTGATGAAGCGCTAGGTGGCCATGCGACCTCTATCAAAATTGTATTGCATACCGATCAATCACTAGAAGTCACTGATGATGGTCGTGGCATGCCTGTGGATATTCACCCTGAAGAAGGTATTTCTGGTGTTGAATTGATTATGACTAAGTTGCACGCCGGTGGTAAATTTTCCAATAAAAATTATCAGTTCTCTGGTGGTTTGCACGGTGTGGGTATTTCAGTGGTGAATGCCTTGTCAAAGCGAGTTGAAGTCAACATTCGCCGGGATGGTAATGTACATCAAATTGCGTTCGAGAATGGCGATAAAGTACAAGAGTTAGAAATAGTTGATACCTGTGGTAAGCGCAATACTGGTACTAAAGTTCATTTTTGGCCAGACCCGCAATATTTTGACTCAGCTAAATTTTCAGTTTCTAAGCTACTACACGTGTTGCAGGCTAAAGCGGTCCTATGTCCAGGCTTACGAATTCGATTTGATAATAAAATCACTGGTGAAACTAAAGAATGGTATTTCGAAGATGGCCTGCGGGATTACCTCTATCAATCGGTTAAAGAATACGTCACCCTGCCTGAAGATGCGCCATTTGTTGGTTCTATTTCTGGTAATACTGAAGCAGCTGATTGGGCGGTAATGTGGCTGCCAGAAGGTGGTGAGATGATCACCGAAAGTTACGTGAATCTTATTCCTACCGCACAAGGCGGTACTCACGTAAATGGTTTACGTCAAGGCTTGTTAGAGTCTATGCGTGAGTTTTGTGAATTTAGAAACTTAATGCCCAGAGGCGTAAAACTGAGTCCAGAAGATATTTGGGATCGTTGCAGTTACGTGTTATCTACCAAGATGCAAGACCCTCAATTTGCAGGGCAAATTAAAGAGCGTTTGTCGTCTCGCCAAGCTGCAGCGTTTGTATCGGGTGTGGTAAAAGATGCCTTTAGCTTGTGGTTAAATCAGCATACAGATGTGGCTGAATTATTGGCCGAAATGTGTATTAACAACGCCCAATCTCGTTTACGAGCAAGTAAAAAGGTGGCTCGTAAAAAAGTCACCCAAGGGCCAGCTTTGCCTGGAAAGTTAACAGATTGCTCTACTCAGGATACTACTCGCTCAGAGTTATTTTTAGTGGAAGGGGACTCAGCTGGTGGTTCTGCTAAACAAGCTAGAGATAGAGAGTTTCAGGCCATCATGCCTTTGCGTGGTAAAATCCTGAATAGCTGGGAGGTGGACTCTTCTCAGGTTTTGGCATCTAACGAAATTCACGATATTTCAGTTGCCTTAGGGATTGATCCAGACTCTGAAGACTTAAGCGGACTGCGTTACGATAAAATTTGTATCTTGGCGGACGCTGACTCCGACGGATTACACATAGCTACACTTTTATGTGCTTTGTTTGTTAAACATTTTCGAACTTTAGTGAACACGGGCCATGTATATGTGGCTATGCCGCCTTTGTTTAGAATCGATATTGGTAAAGAAGTGTATTACGCCCTAGATGAAGGGGAGAAAGAAGGTATTTTGAACCGAATTGTTGCCGAGAAAAAGCGCGGAAAAGTGAACGTACAGCGCTTTAAAGGTTTGGGTGAAATGAACCCATTGCAATTACGTGAGACCACAATGGATCCTAACACTCGCAGGTTAGTACAGCTTACTGTTGGTGATGGCGAGCAAATGCTAGAGATCATGGACATGTTATTAGCTAAAAAACGCGCCCCAGACCGCAAAGAATGGCTAGAGTCTAAAGGTAATATGGCTGAAGTTTAATGACAGTGACAAGAACTGTCAGTTTTGGACAATTAACCAGTGTTATCCAAAGACAAATTGATTCGCTTTATTACGATGAAAGAGTGCCTATTGATAACCTAGGGGAAATGAGTGACAAGGATTTAGGGATATATCAAGCCTTAAACGATATGTTGCTAGATTCAATGGATGTTTATGAACAAGATTTTATCGTTAAATATTCACAAAAGCTGAAGTCTATAAAAAGTAGAGTTAATAAAGAAACTTTCATAAGCGACCAAGAGACTAATTACTTGGCGGGATACACTAACAAACTTGCTAGTGTGCTCTCCTTGATTACGGTATCTCCTTCGCATCATTTAAACGTATAGTGTTTGCTAATTAATTAAAGGAAAGTTGTTTGTTTAGGCTGGTAAAGTACTTGGTTGTACTGCTTTTGTTTTTAACCGTGTTAGTTGTAGGGATCTTTCTTTTTGCCCTTGAATCCCAACCTTTAGTTGATACTTCAAGTGCAACCCAAGTTGAGCAGGCTGAGTCTGTCAAAGTATTAATGGGGCAATTACAAGATAGTGTTCAGCATCGAACCAGTAAGCAAGACATTACTATAAGTGAAGCGCAGCTAAACAGCTTAGTAGGCTTTGCTCAAAGAGCCCACAAGCCTTTTCAAGGTAAGACTGTTATTACAGCGCAGTCGTCACAAATTATGGTGAGTTATGAGCTTCCCCATAACCCTGTAGGTCGGTACATCAACATAGAAGCCTCTTTACTGCCGTCAGCCGGAGTCGCTGTGGAATATGTAAAAATAGGCCCTATTTCAATTTCTGGTGATTTTGCTTTAGCCTCTCTTGAAATGCTTGCTAACTGGTACACTCGTAGTGACATTGCTACCCAATTTATTCAACGAATAGATCACATTGCTATGAGCGATAAAAGCATGGTGTTAACTGTGTTGCCTTTACAGACGTTTTTAAAGAATCTAAGCGCCCTTAAACAAGGGGGAGGGGGGGCAAAAGATGAAGAACTTAGAGTGGCGACCGCTTATTATCTAAAAGAAATATCAGAGTTGAGCATTGCAAAGCGTTATACACCCCAGTCCTTAGCAAAGTATATTGGCCCAGTATTTAGCTTAGCTAAGGAGCGTTCTAGCTCAGATGAATCGGCAGCACTGGAGAATAAAGCCGTGATCATGGCTTTGGCTATATATGTTGGTCATCATAGGTTTGCCAATTTAGTGGGTGATGTTCAGCCTAATAGTCCACAGATAGTATCTCCTAATTCAAGAACCGTTCTAAAGTCTCGAGTCGATTTAAACCAACACTTTATTTTTTCAGCGACCATTAAAATTTTCTCTGAGCAAGGCATTAGTGTGGCGATAGGTGAATTTAAAGAGTTGATGGATCGAAGCGACGATGGCAGTGGTTACAGTTTTATTGATTTAGCCGCTGATTTTTCAGGTATTAAATTTGCTGAATCTGCAACAAACCCAGACTCAGCTCTATACGTTCAAGATATTCTCGCAGGAAACTTAGATGAGAAAGCATTCTTTCCAAATATTACAGGCTTACCCGAAGGCTTGAAAAAAGCTGAATTTGAACGCAGATTTATCCGTGTAGATAGCCAAAAATATAAACAAATGATTGCTAAAATAAACGCCCGTATTGATGCGCTGCAAATTCACAACCAGCCTATTTAGTTTGCTGGATACCTTACACTTACATCTAACGGGCGTTTTTCTGAAATTGATTAAGTGTGGTTAATATCATCTCAATCTTTTTTACTAAAACTGGCAGCGCAGCTTTAACTGATTCAGGTGATTGACTTTCAAGCTCAAGCACTTCTTTCGCTATTTCTTCAACATAAGGTTTGAAAAATTTACTACTGGTTTCAAACCCAGCATCTTCTGTGAAAACAGCACTAAACTTACCCTTTCCGCTTTGTTGTAAACGGGTGATAGTTTGATCTGCATCGATAGATTTACGATAAATTACTTGAACATTTTCACTAAGAGTTTGAATAATAGATTGCATAGAAATTAAAGTTTGACTTCAGCTTGCCGATAAATTTTTGATGCGGGCGATTTTGCCCGTTTTTGTACTTTGCTACAAGCAATAAGGAGCACTGTATGGATATTTCAGGTTCAGCTGCTAGTTCTAGTCTTGAGATTAAGTCTCTGCAACTTGCTAAATCACAGCAAAAAGTGGAAGGCCAAGCAACACTAGAGTTACTGGAAGCTGCTGAAACACCTAAAGTTACATCTGCCAATCCTGCAATAGGGTCGACTATCGACACCTTTGCTTAGATTATTTAGGCTAGACATTTTTATCTATGCCAAATGGTCGCAGATGTCGATTAAGTAGCGTATTGCCAGGTTATCTTGCGCCGACTTCTATTAGAAGTTTAGGTGTCAGGTAACTTGGTAATCGTTTTATCAATTTTTACTTTCCCTTGTAATTCTAAGTTAGTCTGGACTGTAAATAGTTCAACTTTGTGCTAAAGATTGCAACTTTGCTAAATTATATCGGTCCATTTCTTGTTACCAATTGAAATGGAGTGTCAAAGTTGAGAAATACATACAAATTTATACCCTTAGTCTGTTTTTTAGCCGCATGTAATGCAACACAGCCGCCAAGTTATCAATCTGACCGAGACCCAGAAGATCGCGATACTTATGTAGGTGCAAAAGGTTTGGCTCAATATCAAAAAGATCAAAATTACCTCGTTAATAAAGAACTTTCTGATAAGTGCTCAGCAGCGAAGGTGGACTTAGCTGTTGCGAAAGCCAATGAAGATAAACGTGAAATTAAAAGGCAGACGAATTTAATTGATGATACCTGCATAAACTAAGCTTTTTGTCACAAAATATCGAGGACCTCTAAGGATGCAGATTTAAATCAAGGGGGGTTTTTCCGGGCTGTCCGCCTATCTCTCTAACGAGTTTAGGTACTAGATAGCCCGGCAGATGTTTTATCATCTCTTTTAGCAAAGCCGTCGCTTGGCTATCAGGTAAGTCAAAATGCTCAGCCCCCTCCACTTTATCTAAAACGTGCAGATAATAGGGCATTACGCCTATTTCAAATAACTTTTCACACAATTCAATTTGGTGTTCGGCTAAGTGATTGACGTTTTTAAGTAGTACGCTCTGATTAAGTACCGTAACCCCAGCTTTAGTAAGCTTTTTAACAGCCTCGGCTAAATGGTTGTCAATCTCATTAGCATGATTTACATGTACCACCATGACTGGCTTCAAACGAGATTCACTAAACCAAGAAATAAGTTCTGGGGTAATACGAGATGGGATCACTACGGGTAAACGGGTATGAATACGTAGCCTAATAACATGGGGGATTTTTTCTATTTCTTGTGTGAGCCATGCTAAAAAGTCATCTTTGGCCATTAAGGGGTCGCCCCCAGAATAAATTACCTCATTAATTTGCGGGTTATCTGCAATATATTGCAAGGCTTCTTGCCATTGATGCTTGTTTAAATGATTGTCGCTATAAGGAAAATGTCGGCGAAAACAATAACGACAGTTAACGGCGCAACCCCCTCTTACAAGCAGTAACAGCCTATTTTGGTATTTATGTAGTATTCCAGGTTGATTGTTGTTCTGTTCATCTAGTGGATCCGTTGAATAACCAGCTGATGTATTAAATTCATGTTTACTAGTAAATATCTGTAAAAATAACGGGTCAAGCGCATCCCCTTTTTTCATTCGATTAGCAAAAGGACGTGGCACGCGCATGGGAAAAAGTTGTCTGGCAGCTATGTCTTTAGTGAAATTATCCACCGGTAAATTAAGGTAATTTAGTAAAGAAACTGGGTCTGTAAATGCCGTTGCCAGTTCTTTTTGCCAGTTACTCTCTACAGACAGCGGTTTTTTAGGTATTATTTGCGACAATTACTGACTCAACATAGTTATATTTACGGGGACACATGGCTAATTTCAGCACAAATGAGTTTAAAGCGGGCCTAAAGATAATGCTCGACGGCGAACCTTGCAACATTCTTGAGAATGAATTTGTTAAACCAGGTAAAGGCCAGGCCTTTAGTAGAGTTAAAATTCGTAAGCTTATTACGGGTAAAGTATTAGAAAAAACCTTTAAGTCAGGTGAATCTGTAGAAGGTGCTGATGTAATCGATACCGAATTAGATTATTTGTATACAGACGGTGAGTTTTGGCACTTTATGAATAACGAAACCTTTGAGCAAATTGCTGCAGATGAAAAAGCTGTGGGCGAAAACGTAAAATGGTTAGTAGAAAACGACACCTGTACTATTACCTTATGGAATGGTGCCCCTATTGTTGTTCAGCCTGCAAATTTTGTTGAGCTAGAAATTACCGATACCGATCCAGGCCTTAAAGGCGATACAGCTGGCACAGGTGGCAAACCTGCTACCTTAGCTACGGGTGCTGTCGTTCGCGTCCCTTTATTTGTACAAAGAGGTGAAGTGGTACGTGTTGATACCCGTAACGGTGAATACGTAGGTCGCGCTCAAAAGTAGTTTTAATATGATTAATGAAAAGCTCACATAGGTGGGCTTTTTTTATTTATGGGTACGAAATTGTAACATGCTAAATCAATATCCTCAGACAGCTTGGCAGCCTAGTGCTGACATAGTCACCCTTAAAAAACGAGCGCAACTTTTACGCGCTATTCGTGATTTCTTTTATCATAAAAATGTATTAGAAGTTGATACGCCAGCCTTAAGCCACGCAGCAGTGACAGACCAACACTTACATTCTTTTTCCACGTGCTTTAATGACCCTATGTCGCCGCAAGAAAAAACGCTATTTCTACAAACTTCTCCAGAGTTTGCCATGAAGCGTTTGCTATGTGCGGGTAGCGGTTCTATTTATCAAATATGTAAATCTTTTAGAAATGAAGAAGCGGGGCGTTTTCATAACCCCGAATTTACTATGCTGGAATGGTACCGAGTTGGGTATGATCATCATCAGTTGATGGCTGAAGTTGATGAGCTTATACAATTAATACTTGAGACAGAACCAGCTGAACGCATGACCTATCAACAGGCTTTTCAGCAACACCTAAAATGTGACCCTTTGACGGCGAGTTTAGATGAATTAAGGTTGCTAGCCGGTCGTTACGGTTATCAAGACATAGCCGCTAATGAATCATCTAGAGATACGTTGATGATGCTGTTGTTCAGCCAACACATAGAGCCACATATAGGGCAAGAAAGACCTTGTTTAGTGTATGAGTTTCCAGCGTCACAAGCGGCTCTTGCTAAAATCAGTAAAGATAACCCCTTAGTTGCTGAACGCTTCGAGTTATATTTTAAAGGCGTAGAGTTGGCTAACGGGTTCCATGAATTAAGTGATGCCGATGAGCAGCGCCAGCGTTTTGAGCAAGATAACCAAACCCGTTTATCGCTAGGGTTACAAAGTATGCCCCTAGACAAACACTTAATAGCGGCGCTCAAACATGGATTACCCGAATGTGCTGGTGTGGCATTAGGTATAGATAGATTACTAATGTTATCCCTAAATTGTGCCAGTATTGACCAAGTGACGGCGTTTGAGCATCACCGCGCATAGCTCATTCTGTAAACACAGATTATCAACGCATTTATAAGGATTGGACAATATGACACCCAATAACAACTTGCTGGCTTTACAGCAAGAATGGGCCACCCTACAAACTCAGTTTGATAGTTACGAAAAGCACTCCTTGCTTATCAAACTGTTCAATGTCGCTATGAGTTGTGCACTGTTATTTATTGTTAACATTGGTCTTTGGACACTATTAATCTGTGCCCTTATTTGGTTACAAGATGGTATTTGGAAAACATTTCAAGGGCGTATTGCTCAGCGCCTAGAGTCGGTTGAATGCTCTATTAAACACTATTGTACTGCCAAAAATGCTGAAGGTAATGGCGATTCATCCCACATGGCAATGCAATTTAACAGCGCATGGGAAGAATCGAGGAAAGGTACCATAGGCTTGGTCTTCGAGTACCTAAAAAACTCAATTAAGCCTACTGTGGCTTACCCTCATGTTTTACTGTTATTGATAATTTTTGCTAATAGCTTTTTAACTGGGTAGTTATGCTAGCGGAGCATGGTTACGGCATATTAGGCGATTTGAAGGTTTAGCTTTAGTCATTCCAGTGATACTTTGACTTTGTTGCTACTTCGTATCGCCCATCTCGTCACTTAAGATAATACGCTAAGGGATTAAGGTATAACCTTGTTTAGCTAGGTGTGCATGGGCGGTCATATTAGATAGCTCAACTTCTACGCCCTTTTCAAACATGTTTGGTAGGAAGTCATGGGCCACAGCTGATTGGCCACACACTAAAATACGCGCGCCTTTGTCAATAAGTAGCTGCAATAACTCAGTGTTGGGGTTGTTGCTTCCTTTTAGTTTTTTAAATTCAGTGTTGCTAAGGATTTCGGATGTTGCAGGTCCTGACACAACCATAGCAACGTCTATGTTTTCCAGCTTTGCGCCACTAGCAACATGCATATTGATGAATCGTGTCAAGCGTTCAAAGCCGCGATTGACTTTGCCTTCTTTGGCTCCTGCGTTTACATCAAAGGCTATTTTAAACGTTTCATCGGCTGAAATAGTCACACCAGGCACAGGAACATGAGTGCCATAGTTCTCAAACACCGGGCCGGGTTTGAAGTCTTCAACGCCAGCATAAGTGTTAAAGGTGATAAGTAGGGTACTAAGAAGTCCAAGCAAGGATGATTTGATCATTATTATTTCCTTTTTGATTAATTTTTTTAAATTATATGGTCATTGAGTCTACTCGACGACATCAGTAGTTCAATTAATTTGCTGTCAGGCGACTAATATCTAAGCTAAGCGGAATGCTTGTCTTTTACGGGGTAATGTCAATACGTTACCTATCTCTTCGTGCTGCTTATTGCGCTAACCAGTTTTGTTTTACTTAATTCATAATTAACAAACGACTTGTTTGCAAAGCTTTGAATCTTATTGTGTGAACTTTACAGAGATAATGTAAATATTCCATGGTTGTGATTTTTGTGATTTATTTAGAAGTTCATAATAATCAATATGTTATCTGTTTTCTTGATAGGCACACTGTTTGCTACTTAGTTAATAAGCCGACTCGTTAAGTAGCCGGCCAAATTAAATTACAGGAGTAAATTATGCAAACGCAAGTTAAACAAGTAGAGAAAGTTACAGACGTTATCCAAGTGGTTAAAGCGGGTATCGATTTTTACGAAAATGCGATTACAGAAGTAGAAAGTCCTGCAGTTAAAACTATTTTCAGCAATATGGTTGCTAAAAAGAAACATGTAATCAATAAGCTACAACCTCTAGCTATTGCAGAGCAAGGTGAAGTTGAAACAGGTTCTTCTTGGGCTGTGAATGCCAGAAAAGTGTATACAGACTTTTTAGGTACCTTTTCTAAAAATGAAGATCATACTTATGTCAGTCAGCTCGAAGAGGTTGAAGATAAAATTTTAGAAACGCTAGATGAAGCGATTTCAGAGAAGCAACCACCTCAAGCTATGTCTACCTTGTTATCTGCTAAGGTAGAAGCCCAGGCTATGCATGACCAAATGAAGGCGTTACAGCACGTAACTAAACATTAGTATTCACATGTAGTGTTAAGGATTAAAGCGGCACACTGTGCCGCTTAATTAAGCTGACTGGTTATATTAAAATTCTGAAGAGAATCGCAGTCCAAATTCACTGGCGTCATTGCTCAGCACAACTAATATGTAGTCTCCAGTATTTAGACGGGCGTTGTCGTATCGTTCATCGAATACGTTTTGGCCGTATAGTGATACTTTCCAATTCGCGTCTGCTGGTGCGTAAGACAGATCAAAGTTAACTAATTCACGGCTGTCGATTTGGGTTAAACGACCAGGATCTGAGCTGGGTTCACCATACATTTCGTCTCGATATGAATAATCTACCCTTGCATTTATAGTTGCACCATTACTTAGCTCAAACTCGTAAGATGGGCTGATTGAAGCAGTAAGGTCAGGTGTTAAAGGCGCAACAGGTTTAACGCCATCAAGCTTTTGCACATCAACATCTATGTAGCCAAGACTAGTATGCAGCTTGAAGTTTTCGGTAAAGTACATGGTACTTTCCCATTCAATACCTCTAGAGGTTTGTTCAACCACTAGGTTGGTAGTACTAAACCCGCCTTCAAGTGTGGTACTGACTTGGTAAGGTAAGTCTTCGTATTCTGTATTAAACAAGGCAATACTCATACTAAAACTATCAGTGACTTGGCCCTTTAACCCTACTTCATAGTTAACAGCTGTGATGTTATCTGATGCTACAAAACAATCTGGGTCACCAAATAAACAATATGGTCTTGCTGGGAACTGACCTGATTGATAGCCACTTTGAATGCTAGCGTAGGCATTTAAACCGTTATCAAGAGTGTAGGCGGCTGATAATTCATAACTTAATTGACTCCAGTCGTCTTCTGATGTGGTTGGGCCTATGCCTACATTAGCCGTCGCTTCTTTTTCATCTTTTGTATAACGTAATCCACCAGAAATACGTAAGTCATCTGTT
Organism: Paraglaciecola sp.; assembly: GCF_039942875.1. Taxonomy (GTDB): domain Bacteria; phylum Pseudomonadota; class Gammaproteobacteria; order Enterobacterales; family Alteromonadaceae; genus Paraglaciecola. The sequence continues at coordinate 22,109 of NZ_JBDVBQ010000010.1, read as the reverse complement.
AGGTCATAACCAAGGTTGACGAAAACAGCTTGGCTGGTGGTTTCTTGATCGAGGGCAAACGAGTTTCCTCCGCCGTTGAAGCTTGAATCTTCTCCTTGGCGGTTACTACCTTCTTCGTTAAACCAGTAAATACCTGAGACAAAATCAAAGTTATCGTAATAACCGTTTAGTTGTAACTCAATAGAGGTTTGATCTGCGTCGCCTGTTTCTGGATATTGGTCTAAATCATAGATAGTACTGTCATCATCTAACCCTGCTTTGTATTCGGAGCTACGGTTACTAATGACGGCTTTGGTTGATAAGGTATCAGACAAACTCCAGTCAGCTGTAATTGATATACCACTGGCTTTATTGCTTACTGTGGTAACAGCTTCTGTACCTGTAGCATTATCGTAAGGGTCGGCAGATACATCTGAGTTACGTAACGGGCCAGATGGAGTAGGGAAACCAAAACGTTCACCTGTGTAATAGGCTCCTGTTGGGATTTCATCTATCAGTGTTGTATAAGGACGTAAACCGCCTTCTCCATCATTAGCATCTGCTGTTACGACTAAACTAAAGTCGTCATTAGGGGCATATTTTACGGATAAGCGCCCATAAAGCTCTTTGGTTTCACCCACATCATATTCAGCATCTGGCACATTATAGAATTCACCTAAACCATCGCGGCTGTTGTATCCAGCATTAAAGTTGAATGAGAAATCTTCACTCAAGGCTCTGTTAACAAATACGTCAGCCTTAGCGCGCCCTCGAGTACCAAGCTGTAAACCCAGTTTAGTCACAGCGTCTTCATTAGGCTCTTTGGTGATAATGTTAATGGCTCCACCAATTGAGTTGCGCCCGTATAAAGTACCTTGTGGGCCCCTTAGCACTTCAATTCTTTCTATGTTGTTTAGGTTCCAGTTTTGACCAACCTGACGACCAAGATACACGCCATCTACGTAGACACTCACGCCAGGATCTGTGGTGATAAGATGATCTTGTAAGCCAATACCACGAATAAAAGGGTTTGCAGAAGACGTATGGCCAGCTGAAAAGCCAGTAATACTTAAATTGGGGACAAACTTGCCTACGTCAGTCAGGTCAGAAATCCCTTGAGCTGCTAAAGCATCTCCACTAAATGCACTCATAGCGATAGGTACTTCATAAATTACCTGTGACCGTTTAGTCGCCGTTACTGTAATAGACTCAATTTTGCTATCTGTTTGTTCTTCTGCTAATTCTTCCTGAGCATGAAGTGAACCTGAGATTGCTGCTGCTAAAACGGTGACGTAAAAGGCTTTTTTAGCCAGCTTGTTATAATGCGTGTTGTTCAAGGTAATCTCCATGATTGTTATCTTGGTCTTAATTTTTTTAATGGTTAGCAACTCAAATTATTATTTTTATTAGGAGCTGTAACTTCAGGCAGGGAAAGCACAAATTAGACCAGTAGGACAAATTGCATAAAATACAATAGCTTATAATTATCTCATGATTTTTTTGGACCTTTTGGTCTAAGTTTTGGTTTCAGCGCTGTGCAGTTTTGCTCAAAAATAGCTCAGTTGAGCCATAGGAGTGGAGCAAACAGTGCGTACTAGTGGGAATAGCTTAAATAAGTAGAAGGAACATAGATTAAATGATTCAAAAATTACCGCCTTGCCTTTTTAAATAGGAGGCAAAATGGTAACTTTTTTAAGTATCACTGGTTCAACAGGCACATCTGCCCAACCATATTTAGGATCGAAGTCTGTTTCAACCGCAACGATTTTATCTAGTACTTCATAACCTTCCATTACACTGCCAAAAACAGTATAGCCCCAACCTCTTCCGGGATCTAAACTCTCGTTGTCAGCCATATTAAAGAAGAATTGGCGGTTGGCTGAGTGTGGGTCGTTTTCTCTAGCCATAGTAATGGTGTACATGTCGTTTTTTAGACCATTACCCGATTCGTTTATTATTCTGCCAAAAGACGGTTTTTCTACAAAATTGACATCGTAGGCCCCACCTTGAACTACAAAATCAGCAATAACCCGATGAAACATAGTGTCTTCGTAGCTACGCTTTTCTACGTAGCGCAGAAAATTATTAACCGTAATGGGTGCTCTTGAGCGGTTCAATTCAACAATAATATCTCCCATAGTGGTTTCCATTTTCACTCTAGGATAAAAGTTATCGGGTTGAATATGAGAGCCGTCTAGTTTGGACTTAGCAAAGCTGACTGTAGTGAGAATAAGCGAAGATAGAATAAGTAATACTTTAAGCATAGAAAGTTGACCTTTAAATACGATGATCATTTAGTAGCAGATAAAATACTGAATTTTTTACTGGTTGCAATAGCTGATGATTACTCTTTTATAGTTTCAAATGCAGAAAAATATAAAAAATCAAGGTGGCGATAAGGATAAATATTATTATTTTTCATGGTGTTACAGGTTTTTTTATTTAATTGGTCAAAAAATAAACATGGTAAGGTGTAATAAATTTCACTTTTGGGTAGTATACAACTCTACCCAAGCCATTTCCCCGTATTCGGCTTATTGATAATAAGATAAAGGAATGCCCCAATGCGACTTCGTCTAGTTAACTCACTTTTTGTTGCTGTTGTTTTTTCTTCGGGTGCTTTTGCTTCGACTTGGGTTCCTATTAACGTCGGTGAAATCACTACCTTTGTTCCTTTACCTTCTGTCGAGGAACTTGAAATAGGTAGTTTTAGTAGTAACAGTTCTGTGTCTATCCAAGTTGGATCTACTGAATCTACCCAAGCTTATTATTTCCGTCAGTTAGATAGTTACGGGCAATATGGAGCGTGGCAATGCCAAACCGCAGATGTTGTTGCAGCCAATAGCGACTCATTAATAATCGACGATGTTAGTGCCGGTGTATACAGCTATCAGGTATCGGCTTGTATGACAGGTGATGGTTGTGAAATTGACTCCTTTGAAAATGGTGCGCTCGCATGCTCAGAGACTATCGCTACAGCCAGTATAGAAGTATTAGATAACAGTGGTACACGCACGCCAAGCGTATCTAGTAGTTTGCAGGAATTTGTAGGTACGACTGCCGCTCAGTTTAGAGTCGATGAATCAGGAGCTGCGACATATAATGTCCCAATTGCGCTGCCATCTGGTACGGCCGGCGTTCAACCCCAAGTCAGTCTAAGTTATAGCAGTCAAGGTGGTGACGGTTATATGGGACGTGGCTGGAATATATCAGGTATGGGGGCAATATCCCGTTGTCCAAAAACTTATGTGCATGATGGTGTGATAGATGGCGTAAAATTTGCGTCCACAGATCGCCTTTGTTTAAACGGTCAACGTCTTATTCTAGACGGCAAAAGTGATGATAAAACTACCAGCGATGCAAATTATTGGGCGACTTCAGCTAGTTATCATACCGAAGTAGACACCTATACTTATATTAAACCTCATTATTCAGGCTCGGTTTTAAAAGGCTTTACCGTACAAAATAAAGCAGGTGAAGTGCACTATTATGGCAGTACCACAGGAATAACTGGTAATAGTTTAGTTGATGAAGCCTTGTCGGTAAGTTTTAAAACTCGCTCTGATGTTACGGATACAGGCGAAGACGCTTTTGTACAAATCGCTAGTAATGCTAATTTGGCTAAAATGTGGGCGCTCAAAGCCATTAAAGATGTCAAAAATAACTATATTTTGTATCGCTATAATGAGTATGCCTCTTCCGGTGAGCACTATATTGATGAAATTCAATACACAGGGAACACAGATCAAAGCTTACTTCCCTACGCCAGAGTTAAGTTTCATTACGAAGAAAATAGTAAACAAAAATCCGGCTGGCAAGCAGGAGAGCCAGTATCTTTAACTCAGCTATTAGATAAAGTCGAAGTCATAATCGATGACGCTCAGTATCGAGAATATAATTTAGCCTATTACACATCAGATTTTCTAGAAGAAAAAAATTATCTCGAATACATAACCGAGTGCGTAGATGGTGAGTGTTTAGTGCCTCTTAGCTTTGAGTGGCTTAAAAGAGATCCCGTTACCACTGATACCAGCAGTGCTTGCTATGATATTGGAGAAGAAGAGGATTATTGTTTCGATAAGGCCGATGTTGATGCATTTGAGCCATTTACAACTTCTAGTACGTCAGCTACAAGTACTAGCAATCCTTTCACGGCTAAGGTTTTCGATATCAATGCTGACGGCTATGCTGATATTGTTTATGTCCAAAGTGGCGCTTGGAAAGTTAAGTTAGGCCCAACTTTTAGTACAACGGAAACCTTGTACTCAGGTAAAACCAATAAACCGGAGTATGCCCTTATTATGGACTACAACGGTGATGGGGTGCAGGACTTGATGGTGGCTAATAGCACCAGTGATAACTGGACTATATTGAGTTACAACACTACTTTTGAGACAGAACAAGTAATCTGCCCTAGAGGTTGTTACAGTTATACCGCTGACACGAGTTATAAAGTTACGAGTATTCCAGCAACTGGGCTTGAAGGTAAAACACAAATTCTAGATGTAGATGGCGATGCCTTAACCGATATTGTCATGGCGTCAGGACAAAACTTGATTTATTACCGTAATAAAGGCGACGGTACTTTTGAAAGTAGTACACCTATTATTGCTTTAAATACTAGCTCTAGTCTTGCTACTTTTAATGAAGGTATAACTTCTCGCACCGGCAATTTAAAAAATGCAAGTGCACTAGATGTTAATGGGGATGGTCGTTCGGATATCTTATTTGAACGGGCAACCACAACGATGTCATGTCGATATTACCCAAATGTGACGTCAGGCTCGGAATGTGAATCTTTATGGGATGGTGATAGTACCAAATGGGAAACAAAAACAACGTCTAACTGGTATTTATATGTTTCAACTGGCAACTCGTCTTATACAGAGCAACAAGAGGTTGCTCCGGGCGGTACAGAACCTCGTGTCGTTGACCTAAACGGTGACGGGTTAAGCGACATCATGTGGCTGTCTGGTAACAATTGGAAATACAGATTGTCTAATGGTTTACAATTCATGGATGAAAAGTGGGCATTTAAAGATGAAACATCAACTAAATTATATACCGTATCTGATAGTCATGATTACGCATTTTTTATTGATGTTAGTGCCGATGGTCGTACTGACTTATTGATGCCATATGATAACGCTACTAATTGGACTACCTACTTTTCTCGTCCATTACCGGGCAGCCCTGATGAAGTAATATTTGAAAGTCGTGGTACCTATTCGTTTGATAAAAGCCGCAGTTTTCAATTTGGTGATGTAAATGGAGATGGCAAGCTCGATTTTCTTCAAGCCGCTAGCGGTGGTAAATGGTATGTGCACAAAGGTGGGTTAATTGGCCAAGCAGAAGACGTAATAGACACCTTCGATAACGGCTTTGGTGTTCAGACTCAATTGGTATATGGCAATATTACTGACGAAAATCTTTATTATGCTAAAGATTCGAACAATCGCTATGACAGCAGTGGTAATGAGCTCAGCGATTACTTTAGCCCTAAAAGTGGATACTTTGCAGTAAAAAAAGCAACCACAGATACAGGTGATAACAGCTCAAATAGTGTTCAGTATCAATATGGTGGTTTGCTACTCCATAAAAAAGGCCGTGGTATGCTAGGTTTTGAGCGAATACGCACTCTAGACTTACAAACTTGTACAACAAAAGAAGAAGACATTTCCGTATTTGATCCTGAAACTGACAGTGATGTTGAATATACAGTCGATGTTCTAGATGACACCACTTGTATGACCACAGAGACGGTTTACGCCCAGCACTTCCCGTATACTGGCATGCCTCTAAGTACAACCCAAAGCTTAGGCGTTAATGGTGAGCTCATCAGTGAGGCGACCAACACACTAGACCAAAAAACGACCGCCAACTCAGCGATATTTCCTTATATTGAGTCTTCTTCTGAAACGTCTTATGTGCTGTCCGAAGATTTAACCAGCTCAAGCGCATTATCTATCACAGATAGTACTTTTGGTTATGATACCTATGGTAATTTAACTAGCTCATCCAACACAGTAAAAGACCCGTCTTCTCCTACGTCAGATTACCTAACGACTGTCACATTCAATACCTACGGCACTACAGATAAGTACAAACAACTAGGTAGATTAACCAATACCTCAGTTGAAAAAACACTGCATGTTTCAGGCAGTGCTATCGCCATTTCACCGGGCAATAGCATCATTAATCGTACTTCTAGTTTTACCTATAATGGCGACTTAATGTTAAAAACTGAAACCGTTGAACCCGATACCGCCAGTGTAAAATTAGTGACTACCCATGGATATGATAGTTTTGGTAATAAAATATCTAGCGCTACTGTGGGCGCAGCAGGCGAAAACGCTAGCCTACCCCAAACCCGTTCATCCAGCTCTAGCTATGATTCAACTCGAGGACGATTCCCGCTTACCAGCAGCAATGTATTAGGCCATACCTCTGAAGTAGAATATATAGGCACCAAAGGGGGCGATAAAGGGCGCATTAAGCAAATAATTAGCACAGGTGCCAATGGCATTACTAAAACCACTGAGTTAGATGAATTTGGCAGCGCTTATAAAACCACTATCACAGGAGAAGGGGCGAATGACCCTTCACTAGTTAGCTATACCTATAGTGTGTTTTGTAGCACCTCCGGTGTGACTTGTGCTAACAGTGATGCCTATATTCGAGTGATTGAAGCCTCGGCAGGCGCACCCGAAACACAAACATACATAGACAAATGGGGGCGCACAGTTGAAACCCGTGTGAAAGCATTCGATGATACGTGGACTGTCAGCAGTCAAACTTATAATAGCAATGGCATGCCAGAAACAACATCTGAGCCGGGCAAAAGTGCAGCTTCTAGTTATGTCACCACAATTGAATACGACCGCCTGCGCCGTGTGATTAAAGAAACCAAACCCGTTGGAACTGTCAGTCGCACATATGACGGCGCGACGACCACCACAATTGCCGAAACCGGGCTAATTCAAAAAGAAACAAGCAATTACCTAGGGCAAACTAGTCAGGTTATCAGCGCAAATGCAACCAATGCACAACAAAGTAAACTGGTTTACCACTATTCAGCCACAGGTGAGTTGCTTGCCGCTGATGTATATGCAGGTAATACCTTTAGCCATACTCAAGTTACCAACTATTACGATGACTATGGCCGTAAAACCAGCATGACAGATTTAGACAAAGGCACGTGGAGCTACGCATATAATGCCTTTGGAGAAATGGTCAAACAAACTAATAGTAGTAATCAAAATACTATTATTACCTACGATACACTAGGCCGTAAAATCAACAGCCAAGACGACGACGGCTATACCGATTGGCAGTATGATAACCATGACTCAAGCGTCAAAGCCAAAGGCAAGCTCAATCGTGTGCGCTACTACAAAGGGCAAAGTAGCGCCAGCGGCACTGCTAATTATCAAGAAAGTTATATTTATGCCAGCCACGGTAAGGTGCTGTCTACGGATATACTGATAGACGGAGAGAGTTTTACTATCGAAAACGGTTACGACGAATTTAACCGCCCTTACTTAACCGCTTACCCTGCTAATAACTTTACAGTCAAGCAAACCTATACCAGTTTGGGGTACCCAGAGTCGATAGTTAACGCCACACAAGGGCATCGTGACTATGGCGTAGCATATGAAACCATCACCGCTATGAATGCCAGAGGGCAAATTACCAGTAAAACTTTGGGTAATGGTGTGGTTGAATCATTGGGCTATCAAGCTACAACAGGTTGGCTGTCGTCACTGGATGTGGCAAAAGGTGGCACCCTTCATCATGCATTAGATTATACTTATTATAATAATGGCAACCTGAAGAAGAGAACCAACAACTTTGCTTATGGCAGTGCTGCTGATGACTTTTTTGAAGAGTTCTTCTATGACGGTTTAAATCGCCTCGATTATAGTAAAAAGACCATTCAAGGCAGCGCGGTAAATGAAGATTATAGTTATGATGCCCTAGGGAATATAACTTACAAGCAGGGCGCAGGCTATTATAAATATGGCGGCACGCGGAAAAACCGCTTACTAGAAGTGTGGTCTGGTTCAGGCTTCACTGGCACTAAAACCCACGATTTTGATTACGACGCCCGCGGCAATATTACCGATGATGGCACCCGTACCTTTGATTACACCTCTTATGATAAGCCTTACCTTATTACCAAAGGCAATACTAGTACCGCGTTTTCTTATGGACCCAGTCGCGCTATGTATTTCCAGCGTTTAACCGTAAATGGCGCGATTACAGACACCCTTTATGTAAAAGGCTTATACGAACGTACACAATTATCAACGGGTGTCACCGAGCATAAATACCATGTGGGTAGTGTCGTTATCACAGACCGTTCAAATGACGTGAACGATACTCTGTATTTGCACAAGGATAATTTAGGCTCTACCGTCAGCATTACTGATGCAGATGGCGTCATTAAACAGCACTTTAGTTATGATGCTTGGGGTAAGCAAACTGCCTTTTATGCTCACTCTAGTCTGGTCTCTTACATCAGCCCTGCAACTAGCCAAGGATACACAGGGCATAAAATGCTCAATGATGTGGGGATTATTCATATGAACGGTCGGATCTACGATCCAACTTTGGGTCGATTCCTACAGGCCGATCCCCATATTCAGGCGCCAAAGAATTCGCAGAGCTATAACCGTTATTCATACGTGTTGAATAATCCGCTTTCTTATACTGATCCTAGTGGTTATTTTTTCGATAAGCTGTTTAAGTCTATCAATAAAGCATTAGGAGACTTTGCGCCGTTTGTAGCTATTGCAATTGGGGTTCTCGCAGGGCCGTGGGCTGCGCAAGGTTTCTGGAATGCGGCACTGGTTGGGTTCGCCTCTGGAGGCGTAGCCACAGGGAGTCTCAAAGGTGCTTTAATTGGAGCATTTTCAGCAGGAGTATTTCAGCAAATAGGTGCCCACTACAAAGGGCTTGGCGCTGCAAACGTTAAGAATGGCGTAGATGGTTTGACAAAATTTGGTGGTAACATGTTGACGTCTACTCAGATTGCGGGGCAAATAGCCAGTCATGCAGTAGCAGGAGGTGTAATATCTACGCTCAGTGGCGGTAAGTTTGGCCATGGTTTCTTCAGTGCTGGATTTACTAAAGGTGTCGGAGGTGCATTTTTACCCGCAGGTAGTGATTTGACGTCAGGTGAGGTATTCGGTGGTGCGATATTGTCTGCCGTATTAGGGGGAACTGCATCCGCAATATCTGGCGGTAAATTCGCCAATGGTGCTCAAACAGGAGCTTTCCAATTTTTGTTCAATCAAGCATCTCAAAGAAGATCAAATTCTTTTAGTGCCAAGGGCGAGGCTAAATTAAAAAGCCTTGAAGGAGGGGCACGTTTACTGCCGTATGATGACCAAACTGGCCAAACGATTACTTCTTGGGTTAAAGGTGCAACAATAGGGTACGGCCATTTAATAAGTCAAAATGAATGGGCGTTGTATAGTGGCGGCATAACCCAAGCTCAGGCAAACGCTCTGTTTCAATCCGACATTGCGCCTTTTGTTGCAGCTGTAAATAACAGTCTTAGTGTTAATGTATCTCAGCAGCAGTTTGATGCTGCTGTAATTTTAGCTTATAACATTGGAGTTTCTGGGTTTACAAACTCTTCTGCACTGGCTCTGATAAACAATCCTGCTGCTACTACACCGTATGCAAATCTTGAAACCGCATGGAAAGCTTGGAATCAATCACAAGGTGCGGTGAGTCAGGGGTTAATAAATAGAAGAAACGCCGAATGGGATATCTATGCAAATGGTAATTATTAACTTAAAAAAAACAGCACTAGTCTTTTTATTGCTGTTTTTCGTGAATGGTTGCACATTTGCTAAGGAGAAGGCCGAAAACTGTACAGGTCATAAAATTGATCACTTTTTAGGTAAATACCAAGTTACTTCCGTCGTTAGATACCGGGGAGGTTTAACTACAGAGGTTCAAGCGAATAGCAAACTGAAAAGCATACTAATTATTGATCTCAATTTATTTGATATGGCTGGATTTGCCGCATATGAGTCAAAGATTGATTTCCGATGTGTCAGCAATGTGAGTGAAGGTGAAGTTCCAGTTGAGAAGTTTAGTAGCTTTTATGGATTGAGAAGTGATAGAGAAGTAATTGAACTAATGAAAATTGCGCCGCAAATAGAGGGCGCAACCGGAATACCTATACAATTTGAAATTGTAGGTGAGGAACTATGGTATTTGTTTGATGGCTGGGTTTATAAGTATTCTAAAAGTAATGCTTAAAATAGTAGGTGCACCCTCTTTTGAAACGGGACATTTAAAGGGACACCCAAGATAATTTGAAAATTTCTATTACTGGTCTATGTTTTAAGTAAGAGGTTGCGATAGATTTAATCTAATTCGGAGGCTTTATGACCCAGAAACGAGCGAGTTTAGTGTGTTTGACTGACACTTGTTATTACCACTGCGTATCACGTTGTGTGCGTCGTTCGTTTTTGTGTGGTGTAGATAAGTATTCGGGCCAAAACTATGAGCATCGCAGAGGCTGGGTAGAAGAAAGGTTATTGTATTTATCATCGGTGTTTGCCATTGATATTTGTGCGTTTGCCGTTATGAGTAACCATGTACATGTAGTGTTGCATGTGGATGTAGACAAAGCTTTGAGCTGGACAAGTAAAGATGTGCTTGATGTGTGGCATAGCTTGTACAAAAGTACCTTACTGACCCAAAAGTTTATGCGAGACGAACCTTTAAGCCAAGGAGAGTTAATCACCTTGGATGAAACCATTGCTGAGTATCGCAGGCGTTTACACGATATCAGCTGGTTTATGCGTAATCTTAATGAATTTATTGCCCGTGAAGCAAACCGCTTATTTAAAGGGACACCCAAGATAATTTGAATATTTCTATTACTGGTCTATGTTTTAAGTAAGAGGTTGCGATAGATTTAATCTAATTCGGAGGCTTTATGACCCAGAAACGAGCGAGTTTAGTATGTTTGACTGACACTTGTTATTATCACTGCGTATCACGTTGTGTGCGTCGTTCGTTTTTGTGTGGTGTAGATAAGTATTCGGGCCAATATTTAAAGGGACACCCAAGATAATTTGAATGTTTTTAGTACTGGTCTATGTTTTAAGTAAGAGGTTGCGATAGATTTAATCTAATTCGGAGGCTTTATGACCCAGAAGCGAGCGAGTTTAGTGTGTTTGACTGACACTTGTTATTACCACTGCGTATCACGTTGTGTGCGTCGTTCGTTTTTGTGTGGTGTAGATAAGTATTCGGGCCAAAACTATGAGCATCGTAGAGGCTGGGTAGAAGACCATATTTAAAGGGACACCCAAGATAATTTGAGTATTTCTATTATTGGTCTATGTTTTAAGTAAGAGTGTTTGTGTTTTAAGGGGACACCCAAGATAATTTGAATATTTCTATGAATCAATGGGGTCGTAGACGTTGATTTGCCTTTGGCTTCAAAAATTGCCATTAGTTAACCAGCAAGCCCCGAAAGGGGCTTTGTTGTCAAATATCCGTTAGCAGGCTGATTTCGGCCTCGAATTTTACATCTTTTAATTGCCCTAATGTTCTTCGGCTATCTGGGGTTATCCTCTCAATGAATTCTGGGTGAGCTGGATTTATTCCGTAAAGCGTATTGCCTTGCGCTAGCAAGTCTTTGCTTAACTTCCCAGATTGACTATCTTGCTCGACCTCTTCGGAAAGTGCCATCACATCTAACGTGCTATTCATAATTGCTCTCCTCGTACCTTAGCTTCCTCACGTCCTCAATATCAATTAATTTGCACTCAAAAGTATGGGCTTTGGCAAAAGCAAAAAGTACTTCACTAGCCATTGCTGTCGCTTCGATTTTTATCGCAGATTTACAATATGGCATGGGAATCACCTAAAGTTGTAATACAAAAAGTATAGCGCAGCATCACCAAATCGTCATGGCTGTAGAGAAAATATAAAAATGAGGTAGTAGGCCTAATTAATACAACAGTGGTTCGTTTGTTTGCATTGGGTGGTTCACCTTATCGAGTATCGTGCTCCTAGTTGGTAGTTGATGTGGTTCATTTTGAAGATAATATGCAGCTGCATATTCTCAATAAATGCACCACTTGTTCTTTTTCTGTGAACCAGTGTTCTCGCTAAGGTGGAACACTATGCGCAAGTGGATGAACCATTTATAGATTGCCATCTTCGGAGGATTTCATTTTTTGTATCTATATTGAGATTACGGATATCTGCCGGATGGAAGGTAGCTAATGTGCAAATTGAATCCTGTGGGGTGATGGTTTGATGTACTTGTTTAGACAACCAATCAGCCGCATTTTGATAAGCCACTATAAAATGGTTTAGGTCTTCATTGCTAAAAATGTCAGAGAAATACATTGGACTTGGTTTTTCCAAATAAGCTCGTTTCTCAGGTGTGTAGGCAAAGTCTTTTGGATAGTGTTTTCGACTGACATGAGTTGCGTTTATTGCGGATTCAATCACTTTGAGAAATTCCCAATGATCCAACAATGGGTATTGAAATGCTAAAAAAACCAGTGTGAATTTGAATGTGCGATGTAAGTCATGCAGTGGAGGATGGCGGTTAGTTTTTGATAACTCGAACATATATAAAAGTAGGTGTGCAGTCATTTGATCTATATCACTGCATTTTTTGAGATCACTACAGTAGTTTTTTATACACGTTTTGACGCTAGTCTTATTGTTACCATTGTATTTTTGATATTGCTTAAAAAAAGAAATGAGTTCGTTTTTATCCTTAGTTGGATTTGCCAGTAAACGCCATAAAGGATGGTTGAGTGTTTGAATTGCTAGGCTCGACACCTCTCCGATAGAACGGATTTTACTGTGTTGTTTTAACGGTTGGCCGTTGAGTTTTTTTCTATAGAACCCAGACTCTCGCTCTTGCCATAAACGCTCAGTGTTATATCTATCACTAGATTCAAGTGCATCTAGCAGTCCACCAATTTCATCTACCTTTTGGTCACGCATAAGATCGTAAATACATGCCTGTGTTGCGAGCTTTTTGAGCGGACTAGGTAGTGACGAATAGATAGTAACAACATCTGGCATGCAAATGTTAGGGATTTTCACGTCATAGCTAAATCTAATAAGTGTCATAAAAACAACTAGATAGTAAAAAAACATACTGATTTCATAAGTGTAGGATAAAAAACAGACAATTGGCTAGGCTTAGACTTCCTTAATCAAATGAGACAAGAGGTGACTAACTGACAAAAGCAGAAATAGAGCTATTAGCTCGTGCATTGGAGAAAGACTTATTGGAATTGTATGGCTCGCCTTTGATATCTGGAGAAAAGCTTAGAAAAGCCTTGGGATATCGGAGTATGGATGCAATGCGAAAAGCCATTGTGAGAAAAACACTTCCAGTAAAGACTTTTACCATCGTAAATAGACGAGGAAAATTTGTGTTAATCAAAGATATTGCATTTTGGTTGGCCACACAGTCCCGTCAATAACTTTAAATTGTATTTACTAGGTCGTACAAAAAAGCCTCAAAGTTGACGCTTTGAGGCTTTTTCTGAAATTGTCGATTTTCGTGCCGACAAATTTAGTGTAGTAGGCCCCAATAAAAATGCAAGTGATACCGTCGTGTTTTTCACTCGCTGGGGTAAAAGTGTACGTCCTCCAATATTGGAGATAATCATGAAAAAAAGTAAACAGTTTGTAGAAATTATTAGATTAAAAAACGAAAGCCCCCTTAGTGAAAGAATGATAGGCAGGATTGTAGGCGCTTCACATCAGACGGTAGGTCGCTGCATTAAACGATGGAAGAAAAGTGGAATTAGCTTAGCTGAACTTAAGGAATTAGAGCCTGAACAAGTGATGACTATTCGCTTTCCTAAAGCTGGTAGGAGACATCAAAATCATCGCATTCCAAATTGGGAAGATATGTGCAAAAGATTGCAGCGTAAAGGAATGACCCGTCGATTTTTTTACTTAGAGTATGCCGAACAAGATAGCAGCACCGCGATGAAATACTCTACATTCTGTCGAGAGTTTCGCAAATATTGCCAATCGCAAAAGTTGTCAATGAAACTCACTCACAAAGCAGGTGAGACCGTTCAATCGGACTATGCAGGAGCGACCTTGGAATGCTCGTTTGCAAGTAAGCCAATTCAATTTTTTGTAGCGACGTGTAGCTTCTCTAGTTTAATTCATGTCAGAGCTACCCCTCGTCAAACTACAGATGACTGGATATGCGGCCACATTAGTGCATTTGAGTCGTTTGGTGGCCTACCTGAAATTATTGTGCCAGACAACCCTGCACCAGTGGTGTCGAGTGTGCGTCCGATATTAACCTTAAATCCAAAGTTTGAAGCATTCGCAAATCATTATGGCGTGACAGTCTTACCTGCTCGTCCCGGTCATCCGCAAGATAAAGCGCTAGGAGAGTTATCTGTGAAAATTTTCACTCAGAGAATTCTACCTATACTGCGCCAGCACAAGTTTGGGTCGTTGGAGGCACTGAACAAATTTCTGGCCAAGGAGGTGGATAAATTTAATCAAGAAAACTTCCAAAAACGAAATGTATCTAGGCAGGAGCTATTCGATAAATTTGTGAAGCCCATACTCAATGAATTAACACCCACACGGTTTGAACCCATAGTGACTATTATGAATGTGACTATTCCTAGTAACTACACCGTTTTGTATGATGAGCATTACTATTCTGTGCCTTATCGTTATGCACATAAGCTAGTGCAAGTCCATGTGTATGCCACTCGAATAGAAGTATGGTTTGGACATAAATTGATAGCACAGCATAGCCGTAGTTTTGAAAAAGGTTGCTTTACCAAGGAAAAAGGACATTTACACCCTGACCATTTGTGGTTCGATGATAAGCCTTTGGCGCACTATGAAGAGTGGGCAACAGAGACGTTTAATTCTGATGTTGTTACCACTTTCATTAGACATCTATTTACATCTAAATATACGTTATCTAGACGTGGAAATCAGCACTGCCGAGAATTTCAAAAGCTGTGTAAAAACGCTGAAGTAGACGACGTTATTGGTGCTTGTGCATATGCTATTGCTCACGGTCATGAGAACAACTGGAATATGTTTAAACATATTCTGAAATCAGGTGTGTTTAAGTCGTTACCAGCAACCTCCAGTTCTATTCCGTCTAACAGTATCATTCGGGGCGGTCACTATTTTGAAAATGCAGGGGTGCAGCTATGATATTGCCACCACTTGAAAACAAACTAACAGCACTTAAGCTCACGACTGTTGCTAGTTGTATCGAACAATCTTGTAAGGATGCAAATATTGATTTGCTATCAATTACCGATTTGCTTGAGTCTCTATTAGATAAACAAATCGAACACAATAGGGCGGTTTCGGCGACTCGCATGAGGCGCTTTGCAGCACTGAGATGGCCAGATGCTACGTTAGCCAATTCAGCAGAGTTGCGTGCAGTAATAAAGCCAGCGGTTTTTACTCATATTCAGTCATGCGGTTGGTTGGATCAGAAGGCGCATGTTCTCATTGAAGGCCCAACTGGAAGTGGCAAAACACATTTAGCGTGTGCTATCGGTAACGAGGTGATTGCGAATGGATTTCGCGTCCAGTTTTTTCGATATCGTGATCTACTTATTCGCTTGGTAGCGGCAGAGAAGGAAGGTGAGCTGCGAACAATGCTTAGAAAGTTACTCAGGATTGACGTCATAATTATAGATGATTGGGTATCCGATAAATTGACTCATGAAGAACAAGCCGTGTTGTTTGAGTTTATCGAAAAACGCGAAAAAAGAGCATCTTTAGTAATTACCACTCAGTTTGAAACAAAAGTGCTTCACAAGGCTGTTGGTGGAGACACAATAGCGGATGCGATACTCGACCGTATCGTACCCATGTCTTATCGTTTATCACTCAATCATGACATCGCGTTTAGGAGCATAAAGGCAACGTCTGATGTTAAGAAAAAAAGTGCAAAAGGAGGCTGAGAATGTTTGATGATTTTTCTATTCCAGAATACGAAACCATGATGAGTATGGTAAGTAGCGATGGCATATTACTGACTCAGACTTTTGATTATTATCATAATCAGTTGATGGCTAACGCACAGGTTTGTAGTCAGTTGACAGAGCTTGGCCTAAAAGAGCTAAATTTGGTGAGTGGAAAGTTTGGTTATTGCGATCGTACTCTCAATCGTTATATCAATCGCTCAGTAACAGACGAGGGAGGAGCCTTTCGAGGTTGCTTGCAGAGACTAGCGTTAATTAAAGATACTGGACATGAATTATTTCGTGGTTGTGTAGTAGAGCCAATTTTTAATGATGAGGCTGAGGTTATTGCTGCATGTGGAGTCAAGCTTGCTAAACGAGTGAGGCGTAATGCCCCTCAAGCAATCTACTGGTATCGAAAAGATGTGTACACAGAATTGATGCGGTTTACATTAACAGAGCTAGGGGGGCTGCATGTTGATTAAACCTGATACTAATTCTGTTGAAAATTGTGTTTGTTATTATCTTCAATATTGCAGAGCAAAAGACCAAAGCGAAAAAACGGTTAAAGACAAAGCGTTTAACTTGGCTTTATTTGCACAATGGTGTTGTATCGCTAAAATTGATGATGTGCTTAACATTAATGTCGATGTGTTAGATAGTTATCAGCAGTATCTAAACCAGTACCGTAAGCCACAGAGCGATGAGCCATTAAGTAAGGGAACCCGTAGGAATCGCTTAACCGCTGTGCGTGTGTTTTTACGCGCATTGTTCGTCAAGGATATTATTCCTAACAATCATTTTGAAAAGTTTGAATTGCCAACATTAGGGAGACGATTACCCAAGCCCGTTTTGAGTGAGAATGAAGTACAGAAAGTGCTCAATCAAACGTCTTTTTATGGACAAACGGGAGTGCGTGATAGAGCCATTATGGAAACCTATTATGCTTCTGGTATTCGGCGATTTGAATTGGGTGAGCTAACGGTAGACGACATTGATTTTGAGCAATATCAACTTCGAGTATATCAAGGTAAGGGAGGCAAAGACCGTTATGTGCCTTTTGCTAGAAAATCCTGTTTTTTAGTTTATCGATATTTGAGAGAAGTCAGACCTAAATTAGCCAATAAGCATTCAGGTAAAACATTGTTTTTGGCGAATAACGGCAAACCGTTTAGACCAACGCAGTTATCAGAGTTGGTAGCCAAATACATTAGACTAGCTGACATAAGAAAAGGTGGTGCTTGTAACCAGTATCGTCATGCAGCCGCCACTCATATGGTCGATAGAGGTGCTGACATTCGGCATGTTCAAGAATTTCTAGGACATGCTGATTTATCCACTACTCAGGTATATGTGCATGTGAGCATGGCGAAATTAAGGGAAGTGTATAGCAATACTCATCCAGCAGCGTTATCTAATCAATAATATAATCTTGACTTATCTTAGGGGGAAGTACGATAATATGCACATAGCGTGTACTTTATTGTGCCGTTAAGGATGCAGCAGACATGCGAAAGCATGACATTCCATTACCTATATGGTCGAGGCGGTGCCGGTAAAGATGTTCTGAATACCAAGTTAATTCTTGGCGAAGGCTCCCTTAAGGGGGCCTTTGTTACATCTGGCACTTGTTAATTTGCTGGCCTAGGTAATTTTTTATTTCTGAGCAATGCCCAAGCAATCTTCTCAAACTTCACTTTCTTGATTTTACCCAAGCCCTTATCCAGTAAATATGCACTCTCGACATGTAGGCGTAGTTTTTTCTGACTACGGAAAACAGAAAAAACTATCTGGTAAACAATTTCATTACCTTGGGGATCTGTAAACGTTGCACTGCAATAGTTGTCATAGCCACCATGATAAACAAACTGCTCTGGTAGCGTTCTGATTATTTGCGGAAGACTTTTTGATAAGTTATAGCGACCAATGTGAAAAGCTCGTCTGTCTTTAGGTGATGGATACTGTGAAACCGAATTCTGGCCAGCCTGAGTAGTATGCTCATCTTTAGTAAAACAATGGTGTGAATAAGTGATATAAAATTTATAGCAGATATCAGCTTGTTTACTGTCTTGGTAAGTTATCAATTCAGCATCAAGGTGCTCCAAACAAAACACTTCCCCAGTCACATGTGTATGCGGCGACCAACACTGAACTTCGTTGTCTGCTAAATTGAATTTTTTCTTTATTGTCATACTATCGTTGTTTAAATTTATTTATTCGTTAGTTTTGAAAACGCTTTGCTTTCGGCAATGAATGCATAGTACACAAGGGGTTGCACACTTGGCTAGGTCAATCCCGACTTAGTGAAATTTAAGCCGATTAATTCATATGAACGGTCGGATCTACGATCCAACGCTGGGGAGGTTTTTGCAGGCTGATCCGTTGATACAAGCGCCTAAAAATAGCCAGTCTTACAATAGATATAGCTATGTGTTTAATAATCCAATGTCTTACACTGACCCTAGCGGTTACAGCGCCTGGACTAAATTTAGAGATAAAATATTAAAGCCTATAGCAGTGATTGTAATCAGTGTCTATTTACCAGGCTCTACCGCAATTTGGGGAGCTGCTGCCGGAGGATTTGGAGCAACTGTTGCCACGGGGGCGTTGGCTGGCTATGTAGCGACAGGTTCTCTCAAAGGAGCATTAACAGGTGCGTTTACGGCTGGGGTATTCTACGGGGTCGGGAGTGCGTTTGGTAATGCTGACGTAGCATTTGGTTCTGCAAAACACTTTGGAAAAGTATTAGCACACGGTATGACGGGTGGAGTCATGTCTGTACTTCAAGGTGGGAAGTTTGGTCATGGTTTTGCATCTGCGGGCATGGCTCAATTTGCTGCTCCTGGAATTGATGGTATTGATTCGACAACTAGCGGCATTAGTGCTCAGCGAGTTATAGCTGCTGCTGTAATTGGAGGAACTACCTCAGTAATTACAGGAGGAAAGTTTGCAAATGGTGCTGTAACTGGGGCGTTTTCTAGAGCGTTTAATGATGAACTTCATTACAATGGAAAAAAACTTACATGGAAGGATGATGACGGCAATACCGTAAAAGAGTGGGATGCTGCGTCAGGGCGGCCAGGATCTACTACCGCTGATCAAGACGAGGTGGACTACGGGCCTATTCCCGAAGGTGACTATTTGTTAGAACAAGATCAACTACAAAACTGGGCTGATGTACCTGGTGGAGATAAGTTACTCTCTCTTATCGGACGCGGGCCTTGGCCTGGTGGCACAGGTTCATGGGGAGAACATCGAGTCTGGGCAACCCCCGTAGCAGGTACGGAAACCTTTGGAAGAAGTGGTTTCTCAGTTCATGGTGGATCAACTGCAGGATCTGCAGGGTGTGTCGATTTAACTATACATATGAATAGTTTTACTAATCAATTTAACACTTATTTTGAACAAAACCCCTTTAGACAGAACATACCATTGAAAGTCGATTATTGAGAAATGAAAATTATAAATTCAATTGTATATATGGTAGCTACTTTAATGATTTTGATTGGAGGAGTTAGTGTTTTTAGCTTCCTCTTATCACCAGAATTATATAAATTTGGTAGTGAGGTCAGTGGACTCATGTACCGTTCTTCGGATCATTATTTATTTGCTAATTTTTTACTTATAGCTATTGCAGTTATAGCAATACTGTCTCTGTACAAAGGTTTTCGAAAGGTTGCGTTTTCCTCTGTAGCAATCAATTTCTTAATGCTTCTGCTTTAGAATAAAAAGGGTCGTAGTAAATTTAAGTAAATTCTGCAAAAGCTCGGATCGAAGGGGCAGATCACTTTGATTTTGTTCATTGTCCCGCAAGCTCTATCAATAGATAGGGCTTTTCTTTGTCTGACGTGGGCAATATCACCAGAGCCTCAGGCAGGGCATACCGGTAGAAGTGGTCAGTCGTTGCAAGCGGGACGGGCAATTTGTGGCAGTGCCACTAGTTGGTGACACCGGTAAACTTGCCTAATATCGCTGGTATGTTTTGCCTAATCAAACCAGAATGAGTTGCCTACCAAACTTGCTGTAGTGCCTATTACTGGTCAGTTAAAACTCAAGAATATAACTATGTTTAAGATATTTACGGGTATTTGTACTAGTGCATGCTTTGGTTAATCTTTGTAACAAAGAGTCTGAGTCTGGCGGTGAGCACTCAAATGCTTTAACAATATTAGTTAAACCAAACTCTACGACCCAAAATAAAAATATTAGTTTTGTCTCTTTTGTATCAGTCTTTATTGATAACTGATAAGCGTATTTCAGCAGTTCGGCATTGATTTCATCATAACCTGTAAAATCGTTGATGCATTGTGGCGATTTAAAGGCATGTCTAAAGTGTGTATACATCAGTTGACGTGTTGCTGGAAAATAACGCTCTGTAATAAAACGATGCTTATCAAAAAAGTAGGTGTCCATAAAGTGGTATAAAACCTCGCGAATCGACAGAAGTGGATCGAAGTAAGACAACCTCAAAAAAAGAAAGTGTACCTCCCATTTTACCTTTACATAGGCGTGCCATTTGTTGAGTAATTCCATTTCTCTGAGTAGCATAATCAGGCAAGCTAGTGCATCCAAATTGTTTTCCATGCTGATGCGAGAAAGCTGGTCAGTATGACTCCAATATTTTCTGGTTAGGGTGTTGATGTTTTTATCAAGTTTGAATAAGCGTTGCTGAAAGCTCGGTTTTAATTGGTGCATGTATGCGTGTACGTCATGTAATGAGGCATCTGGGTTTTCCAAAATCAACCAAAGGGGATGGTTTAATACCTCTTTTACCCCTCTGTAAGCTTCGTATTTATCAATATGTAGGATAAGTGATTGGTCTTTTATACAAGATTCTCCTCTTGCGTATTTATAAAATGTCCTTGAGTAACTTTCCCAATATTGTTTATTGGGTATTTTGTGTGACTTTTTGAACGTTTTTTCAATCAGGCCAAGTGACAACCCACCCGAACGTTCAACAAGTCCAGCCACATAAAGTTGTGTTGCTAGTTTTCTAACAGTCTTCAAGTTTTGGCATTTTTTGCTCAAGTGCCGCCCCTCAAAATTTCGCATACATTTATGCGAAATTTATGTTGTTATCTCAATTCATTGATATTTCGATAATAAAATTATTTTCGCGATTAAAAACTGTGTCCAAAAGCTCAAAAATTAGACACTAACAGGTTATCCAAAAACCAGCGTAAAATCTAAAGGAAAAGTCACGGTTGGTTATAAACAAAAAGGTAGATAACACATTGAATGAGATTGAGGTGTTCGCTGAAGCGTTAGAAAAGGATTTATTAAAACTGCATGGTCCTGTTATAACGGGAGAGCATTTACTTAAAGCGTTGGGATTTGTATCTCAAGAAGCGCTGCGCCAGTCTATTGTAAGAAAGACGGTACCTGTTCCAGTGTTTAAAATGGAGAAAAGGCGTGGGTACTTTGTGTTAGTTAAAGACGTTGCCTGTTATTTGGCTAAAAGTCGTTATGAAAGTAAAAAAGGAGGTGAAATGGAAAAATAGACACTGAACTTGAAAATAAATAACACTATCACCCAAGACCAGAAAGCAAAAAAGCTTAAGAGGTAGGACTCCCAAGCTTTTTTAGTGTTTGCCGATTTTGACGCCGACATCCACATAATAGTCTTTCCGCACAAAATTTCAACACCTGTTTTTCAGGTATGCGTGCGCGTGTCTTGAATTTACTAAATTGGTTTAGCTATCACTTCGAATGGTGATGGCTAAACATGACCTATTAAGGCTCGACAATGAAAATTCAAACTAGAAAAGAAATGGTGAGACAACTTCTGACGACTGACTATTCTAACCATCATATCGCCAGAAATACCGGCTTAGCGCCCAATACAGTGCGTAGGCATAAACTTTTACTGAGTCGTATGCTTTTGGATTGGCAGCAAATTTCGCATATGACTGACGAGGAAAACTAATCGGGGTCAGATGAACATTAAATTTAGTTTTGAAGCAACACAAATAAACAAGACACCCATTTTTAAAGTTAGCTAAATCACAGCCCAGCTTCAAGGTTGAAGTGCACCACCTTTACTAAGCTATTAGTTACGGAGGTGTACTATGGGAATCCACTATTCACATTTATCTAATTTTGAACGCTGTCGTTTATTTGAGTGGTATCACTATCAGAAAAAATCGATAC
>NZ_JBDVBQ010000009.1:0-150073 GCF_039942875.1 Paraglaciecola sp. | reverse complement strand
AATGGCTTTTGAAAGTCGTGGTAGGCCTAAAAATGTCATGTTCCATAGCGATCAGGGGAGTCATTATACAAGCCGTCAATTTAGGCAGCATATATGGCGTTATCGGTTAACTCAAAGTATGAGCAGACGAGGTAATTGTTGGGATAATGCGCCAATGGAAAGATTTTTTAGAAGTTTAAAAACGGAATGGATACCAACAACTGGCTTCAAAAGTTTTAACGAAGCAAAAAACAGTATTACTGATTATATAATTTGATATTACAGCGAGCTAAGGCCGCATTCATATAACGGTGATTTAACGCCAAATGAATCGGAAATGAGATACTGGAAATATTCTAAACCTTTGGCCAAAAAGACTTGACCACTACACTTAACGCCATTATTGACCTAGAGGGCTTAACCATTGAAATCTGCGGCGCATGGCTGTGGGTGTCTGGTGATACTTTCAAGTATAAAACCGTACTCAAAGAGACAGGCTTTAAGTTTGCTTCAAGAAGTCTTGGTATTTCCGTCCTGAAAACTGGAAAAGTGCCAGTCGCGGTGCGTTTTCAATGGATGATATTCGAGGGACTTACGGTAGTACCACACCTGTTAAACCTAAACGCCAAAGCATTGCAAAAGATATGATTTAGGGAGGGGGAGAGCATGAAAGCTATTTTTAAATCTAAGTGGAACAACAAGCACGTGATTGTTACTACGAGCGAGCGCTACTTTTATAATGGGTTTGATTCTTTATTTCGAATGCGTATTAAAGTTGATGAGAGTTATTTGCTTCCTGGCAAATTCAAAAGGGGTTAGGTCATATTGCTAATATTTATGTGATCAACACAGTTGGAGGCTTGCCCAGATATGTTGCAAAAGTTCTAGATGATGCATCACTCAATGAACAGCAACGGAGAAAACGAATTATCGAAGAGCAATTGCGTTTGTTTTGAGAGTTTTTTAATTCTACTGGTTTACTTTTTGAGATATTTTGGATAATTTTCAATAGTGCATGGGAGAAGTTTTACCGTTGTTGCACAGGTAAAGGATACACCTGTAGTCGTCTCATAAGGGCGCAGCAATATAATAACGGTTTAAGGACTCACAGATGAAGTATTACATTTCTCTTCTCGCAATGATGTTTCACATATGTTCATTTGCTGCTTTTGTTACTCCGCGTGACCGCGTTACACCTGATGTCAATGTTAAAGACTTTATCCAGAACAGCCAAAAGTTACCAAATTATTAC
The DNA here is from genome assembly GCF_039942875.1 of Paraglaciecola sp. Classification (GTDB taxonomy): domain Bacteria; phylum Pseudomonadota; class Gammaproteobacteria; order Enterobacterales; family Alteromonadaceae; genus Paraglaciecola. Next base: position 148,842 of record NZ_JBDVBQ010000009.1, on the reverse strand, counting down.
GAAATCAGAATGCCTGAAGGTATGAAGGTTTTTGTGTATGACGTTATCAACATAACAAGACTACTTGGAGCAAATCTATGGCACTACAGACACATGTAATGTCATCGTAATAACAGATGTAGTCGGCTCATTTATAGTTCGAACCATTTAGCATGGCTAGTTTTAGGAGGAATAATGAAAGAAGTAACAGCAAAAATTACAGGTAACAATAACTTGCTTGGTAAATTCGAATTAGAACACGGGGAGACAGGTGTTGTTACACAATATGGAAAAGATATTAAGAGTGTTACTTTCTCTTTAAAGGAGGGCACTAAATACTATATTGGTATTGTAGTGTATGGAGACGATGACCAGAAATATAAAATTGAGATCAGTGGTGCAACGACTACTCAATACCCTACAAGTGAAATAACACTTGATAATGGTTATGACGATATTGTTGCTAAGGTGGTAGTTTAGGCTTATGAATATATATTACCTATTAATAACTATTTTTTTGTTGGTTACTGCTATTTCCACATCACATGCAAAAAGCAAGTTTGAGAATGATCAATTAAGTTTAGCAAAGTCTAATGCAGGGAATGACTTGGCTAGCAGCAGTTCCTCTATGACTAGTAGGTTTGAAATCACTGCTGGTGAAACAAAGAAAACGGCTGATATTGTGTTTAAGCCATTCAGTAAAATGAGCAACTTTTCTCTAACTTTGTCAGCACCTCTAAATGATACTTCAGACCCAAATGATCTGTATGATTCAGAGACAGATTCTTTTGCAAATTCAACAACGTTGAAGATTAATTATAGAAAATATAATGCTCCAAATATTTCATTAAAACCCAGTCAGCGATTTAACGTTATTGAGCAATGTTTGGCTAAGCCAGAAGCTTTTAAATTCGAAGCAAGCAAAGAGACAGAGGAAGCTATAAAAGAAGAAAAGGAAAAATATTGTGTAACTAATCCAGATAGTTTAGTTGCCAAATATAAAGAAGGGATATTGCCAGATGCGGAAAATCGTGAGGTACAGAAAGTAATAGATGAATATATTAAGACACCATTTACTTTCTGGGGAGCAACAATGTCGTATGGACGTCAAGAGTATAAATACTTTAATACAGATGAAATCGATATTCTGGAAGAGACAGAGAATCCATGGGGGGGGAGTGTTTATTACTCATACGTAATACCTGAATCAGTCTGGATTACTATAGAGCTGGCTTACCAACGTGGATTCAAGGCACAAAAAAGCGAGACCCGTTGTCCAACTACTGATTTAACTAGCGCGTCCTTTATTTCCTGCGCAGAATCCAGTCTAGGCGCACCAGAGAATGACACGAATAGAAATATTTCAGTTGCATTTAGGAAGAAATTTAAAGGTTTAGATTTAGCTATAGCGCCAAAGCTAACTTATGATTTTGAAGATGATGAACAGTCGTTCTCTCTGCCAGTTTATTTCCTTGGAAACACAGAAGGTAATTTAACAGCTGGTGTTCGCTTTGACCATGATACGGGAGATGAGGGATCTAAATTTAGTCTATTTGTTGGTAGTAAGTTTGAAATAAACGGTTCAGATTAATTCTGGCTTTGGAAACCTGGAGAAAAGATTATTATTGATTTAATACTGAATTTTTTAGAATCATTATCGGTACTAATTGGGAAAGTACTATCTGAAATATCTAAACAGTTAAAGTTTTTCTACAAAATTCTGGCAGATTCAATAGCACCTTATCTCCGCGGGAAGAGGGGAGTTAGAGACTGGTTGTATTTGTTTTTGACCCCTATCAGCCATTATTTGACTCAATTGAGAATAATTCGGAACTCAATATTTATAAGCTCTGAAAGATTCCTTGCCATTATTAGTCTTCTTATTGCAGTTTTTGGTATGGTCTATCTTTACTTTGAAGATGATTACGCACTACGAGATATCGCATTTTATTTATTTATCTTCATTTTTCTATCCCCTTACTTTGCCTTTAATCTATCAAGAGTTAATGCTATGGAATTTTCTCAGATAATTTCAGGTGGAAAAATCACTGATAGTGAACTTATTAAGAATAGTGCGTATGAGGCGTATCGTGTTGTGGAGTACGTCTATCGGTATATTGGTAAAGGGGAAGAAGTAGGTTTAGCTGTTCAACGTATGAAGGATTCAATTCGTATCTGTGATGAATTAAAAGTGGTACTTTCAGAGAGGTTAAAAGTAACGCCGAGGGAGTTATCAGACGACTTTTTAAAATTTAGCGGTAGCTTATTCGTTAATAGGTGCAATAAGTTAGTTGATTTGGAAAATCTTGTTAAAAATGCTGAGAAAATTGGTGATGCTACTCTTAGTAATAGCGCAAATAAAGATGCGAAGGCTATCAAAAGGTATTTTGAAGAATCTAAAAATCATCTATGGGCTTTAATGCATAGTGATATAAATTTGGATAATATTTCTCTAATTTTTCAAACGCGCTCAGTTTCTGGAGCTACAAGGCAACTAATAAAATTTGTAGAAAATGAACGTTGTAATATTCACACTTTAAGAGATTTACGTCTGATCATCGACCTTCAAAAGACTCATCGAACTGGCTCTTCTGCACATAAAGCAATTGGCTTGGCTATAACTTATTTTCTTCGAATAGAAGACCCTACACCTGAAGATGAAGAAAAACTTGTTAATAGAATAAAGTGTTTAAGTGATTGGTATTTATCAACTCTTGATGAAGAGCATTCAAAAAAAACGGCAGGACCTTACTTAAAAAGTTTTGACGAATGGCATCAGGAAGCTGACGACTTTGTTATGTTACAAAGGCGAGAAATAGGACAAGAGTTCGCTAGAAAGTTTGAAGCGGTTTATACGAAGCATATTAACGAAGAGCGAAAAGGAAATTTATACGTAGTTATTTCCTCTTATAGCAGAGCCGTAAGGGCCGTTTTAAAGCACGTCTTGTCGAAGGAGGCTTATCAAAACGTCCAGTTTGTAGTGTGCTCTGAAAATGTTGGCGCTGGAGACTACAGCTCTCGTCTCATGTATCAACAAATTTTAGAAGAGTTTTATATCAACGATGAGCATTACGAAAAAGAAGATACGTTGTATTGGAATACTTGGAGAAGCTCATTTGAAGAATTAGAAAACAGATTAGTAAACTCTCAAGATTCAATATTGTACTTAGCAGGATGCGATCAAATTGAATTGAAATTTAATAGTAAAGGTAATGAAGCGCCTGCCGTTTTTAAGTATTCGCCAATGTCTATGCTTAATGTATTTCAAAAAAATCATGATGACATTGATGTAACTGCATTTATTATTGCGGGAGAGTATAAATGTAGTCATGCTAATTTGTGTGCAATGCTTCCTGCGGATCTACAAGAAGCCGTAACTGGAATATTGCCTAAACCGAGACGGTCGTGTTTACACCAGTGGATAGATGATAAAAAAGGAATCCGAGTGGAGCTTATAAGTAGTGAGTGTCTTGAGGGTTACAGGTATAGGATGCAGATTGATCAACAGTGACAACCTTTTCGGCTTCTGGCTGTTGTAATGCTTCTGTGTCATTGCTTGTAAATGGATACGTTACCGCAGCTAGCAAAGGAAGTATTAGTGTTGGAAAAGTAAAGAACAAGAAGCCAATTGTATTTTCTAAATTTGTATCTTGTGAGGGTTTTTCTTTTTGAACTGTCTTATCAAACTTCTCGGTGAGTTTTGATTTAAACATTAGTTTACTTTCCTTTGTTATGAATATCAGGTAGCAGCTTTACTTTGATACTGTCAATTAAAAAATTTACGTAAGCCTAAACTTCTACATTCCATGATTGGTTGTGCTGAGGCTCAGCGCTAAATTTGCGCTCTAGATGCGCAATTTTTTCTTTGGGCAACTTTGAAAATACAGCCTGTCGCATTTCTTGCAAATCACGTTGCTGTGACGTTTTGAGCTGGTCAAATCGAGTTTGTAGCTTATGTCGCTCTGATATTTGCTTAAATATAAGGTGGTCACGCATTTCTTGGTCTCGCTTATGCGACACCAATGCCTCTTGTTGGTTTTGCTTTTCTATGTGTTTGTATCGGCCTGTAACGTGGTTCCATATACCCCGCCATCCTTTTGCATGATTTGATAAACGGCGGCTTTGCTCTAATTTTTGACGTTGTTCTTGTTTCTTACTTAAATCCTCTCTTTGCGTGTTATGGCGCGTTATCATATTTTCTTTAGCGTTGATAAGTGGCGTAAAACGACCTTTGTAAAAGCGGCGGATTTGTTTATCAAACTGCTCTACATTTTGTGTCAGTTGTTTGTCAATATTTGCTTTAACGGTCTCTATGGTTGGTAGGTATTCGTAATTACCAACCTGCATTTTCAGCTCCCTCTTCTTTACTTTGAGCCAGCGTGAAAGTGATAGGACTTCTCCGCGCCAATCCACTGCTACATAGCTACGTCTATCTCCTTGAGCAAGTCGATACCCATGATTGGAGAGAGCGGTTTCAAAAGCCTGCTTATTTTTTGCATTATGCCAACAGTTTTGTAGAGCTTGTTTCATTATGCGCGGGTCAATATCAAGGCGTTTGGCCTGTTGCCATTCGCTTGGTGAGAAATTAAGAGGGTTGCGTTTCGCTTGTGCTAAATGTCCCTTTGGTAATTGCCAGTTGTGTTTAAGATAGAGTGATTTGGATAACTCAGCCATTTTGTTTTTGTAATATGGCAGGTGAACAGCTTTCATGTTTTCAGGATCGATACGGCACCACACTGCGTGAGCATGACGCCGAGCATTTTTTTCATGGAATACAATAACGTATGGTTGGTTCTTTAACCCCATGATATCAGCGCTTTGACTGATTGCTTCTTCAAATTGTTCAGTTGTAACTTCTTCGCCAACTGGCGGGCTATAGCTGACCGAGAAAAGATGCTGCTTGCATTTTGTTGCTTGGCTGAATAGATAAGACTCTCGAAAAGCATCTGGTAAGTTGTTAGCCATAAAGCCTGAGACTTTATGCACAATTACAAACTCATTTTCGACTTCATTGAGGAGATGACGTGCTAACTCGTTACCATTGGCACGCTGTGACGCTTTAATAATCAAGACTTAGTAAAACTCAAAACCTTTTCTAATAAATTACGAAGGGTATTGATATCTGCGCACGCATTTAGTAGTGCCGATTTTTCAACCGCATTCTCTGATGCAAAACCATTATTTAACGTATTGGCAATGTCGTTGAATATTTTGACAAGGCCAGATTTACGCAGTGCATCGTAAATTTTCAATAGGGATTTTTGATCCTCCATTGTTAGTCCTTGGTTGTTTCTTCGCCTTTTTATTTTTTGTGCTAGTGTAACTTTACGAACAAAGGTGCTTAGCGGTAAATCTGCTAACGTTGCTAATTATTCTAATAAACAAAGCTCGTCTTCGCTAAAGCTCACAGATAATGGGGCTGGTGGTTTTTTGCCTGAACCTGTCTTTAAAATTGTCATGAATAGCTCTCCTTTTATCAAGCATGATAGGGGAGGGCGTAGTGAAAATTGGGAAACGCGTTCGTTTTTTAAAAGATAGTTTAGTCATAAGTTCTAGTTTCTTCGGGGGCATCGGATCCCCTTAAAATCAATATTAATGATAGTTCCAATTTACCGCATGGTTGATTAGATCCGCCACAATAAATGTATTTTAACCCCCTCGCTTAGCCGCCAGAGATTCAAGCGCGGATTGCCAACAGAAAAATCCTGTTTGAGCTAATACTAAGAAGGGGTTAAACCATCATTTATTACTTTATATATTTCTGGACATTCGACTTCTAAATAGCTATTCCAATCAGCAAGCGTGTCGAACAATTGGTTCAAAGAATTTCCATCGAGGTCGACCAATTCAATTCTTCCCCGCTTAAGAATGCTTTGACTTTTCCTTTAATGCTAATGAAATTGTAGTGTTAAAGTAACAATTACAAGGCTTAATATCACTTTAACGATACTTAAAGCTTAAATGTTTTGGGTCTGCTTTTACAATATATTGCGTTAAAGGATGTTTTTGTGTTTTTAAAGATAGTAATACAAGTTGAGCGACTTCTCTTGCCCCTAATTGATTTAGATGGGTGTTATCTGTAACTCCATTAGGGTAATTGGGGTGCAAGTTAGGTTTTATGTGCATAAAGCGTAGCTTAGATAATTCATTGCCCATAGTTTCAAAATGTTTTCTGGATATTTTATCCATGTCAATGAAACTCACTTTAGTTTTCTTTGCAACTTGCTCAACTAAAGGGGAATATTGATGTGTATTTTTGATCTTTTCAGGGGTTTTTCTATCAAAACTACGGCGGGTAATTGAGGACAATAATAAAGGTGAACCTCCTTTATTACGAACTTGTTCAATCATAGTAGTTAAGTTATTCATAAATTGTTGCTCAGTGGTGTAACTTTTTGTTTTTTTTAGTACCTCGTCGTTATGACCAAATTGAATGATAACAAAATCACCCGGTTGTAAATTATCTATTATTGATTGCCATATACCTTCAGAAATAAATGTTCGAGTACTTCGACCATTAGCAGCTAAATTTCTAACTAATATATTGTCAGAAAAAAAATACTGGAAAGGCTCTCCCCAACCCGTTTCTGGGTAGTCTAAAGAGCGCTTAATTGCCATAGTAGAGTCTCCTGCCATAAACAATTGAGGCTTTTTCTCAGCTAAAGCAATGTTTGTAAAATTTAAAAATACTATTGAGGCTAAAAATTTGAAGTAATGCATTAAGCTGAGCTCTTAGTTTAGTGAAAAACAGACTATCTGTTTATAAATTATTTAATCGTTACTTTATGGGTTATTGACCTTTGGGGTTTGTATTTTGTTCAATATAAACGTTTTTTAATCGCGGTCTTGATTTTAGGCATAGTGGGCTAAGTTAAAAATTAGCAACAAAAAATAAAAGTGTTTAGGTTGAATCCTTCGAGCACCATTTGTGCTTTATTTCTAATGCCTCAGCACTCACTCTTATTGAGCAACTACATATCACTAGCGCTTTGTTGTATGAATAACATTAACAATGTTTTTAAATAAGAATTTACTTAAGTTCTAACTTGATAATACTATAAATTGGCAGGGAGTTTAGGAACTTTATATCTTTACATTTTGATTTGAGATAGAGCGTTAATTTTGAATTTTTGAAAGTGCAAAAATCGTTAGTGTCTAAATTTAAGTAACAAATAAGCTCAACTTTTATTATGTGTAACTCATCTCAGATTAACTTATAGGCGATGTAATCTAAAACCTGCTGTAATATTCTTGAATTTGTAATGAGATTGATTTTTAGTCAATTAAATAATCAGGAGTGTTTAAGTATGTTTGCTGTTCAAAGTTTATCAATTAATATCCGAGTATTCGGGTTTTTCATGTTTTCACTTTATAGTGCTGAAACTTTGGCTGAAACCACTAAAGTGAAGGTGAATGAGCAGTCTAGCTTAACTTCTGTTGAGAGTTATCCTATAGAAGACGTGAGTCATGCTGTGCCACAATTCAAGGTTGATGCAGGATGGCCAGACATGCCGGCTACTTGGCTGATAGGGCAAGTGCCTGGCTTGGCATTAGATAAGCACGATAATGTGTGGGTGTTACATCGCCCTAACTCTTTAAGCAGAATTGACCTAGGCCTAACGAATAACTCCGGTCTTTGTTGTGAGGCAGCACCTCATGTGTTGCAGTTTTCACCTGATGGACAACTATTAAATGCTTGGGGCGGTCCAGATAAAGCTCCTGTTATTGATGGGCAAAGTCAATGGCCATCTACTGTCCATGGTTTGTATGTGGATGATGAAGATACGGTATGGTTAGGTGGAAATGGTAAAGGTGATCATGTGGTGCTTAATTATACCCAGAAGGGGGAGTTCATACGTCAATTTGGTCGCCGTGGTGAGACTGGCGGTAATTTAAGTGAAAGTACTTTAGGAAATCCTGCTGATATTTTTCATGATACTGAATCTAATAGAGTCCTTATTGCAGATGGTTACATAAATAAGCGAGTGACGGCTTTTGATTCTAAAGAGGATACTTTTGAGCAACTTTGGGGAGCGTATGCTGGCTTGCCTGGTGGTGGTACCCGTGATGGCGCATTTGATGTATCTCAAGCTGTAGCAAGTGCTGATAAAAATAGCGTTACAGCAGAAAATTTTGGTGACATTGTACACTGTGTGGTGCAGTCAGATGATGGCAGAATTTATGTATGCGATAGAAAAAACAATCGTCTACAAGTATTTAAAATGAATGAGTCAGGAAAAGTTGAATTTTTACAAGAAGTGATTATAGCTAAAGATACCGGCGGAGTTGGCAGTGCTACCGATGTAGATTTTTCACCGGATAACAAATACATGTATGTGGCTGATATGATGAATGGGCGCATATGGGTATTGTGGCATGACACCTACGAAGTCTTAGGGAGTTTTGGTAGACCGGGTCGCTATCCAGGACAGTTTACTTGGTTACATAGTGTGGTGGTAGACAGCGAAGGTAATCTGTATACATCTGAAGTAAATACAGGCCGAAGAGTACAAAAATTTGTACTGACGGGTTTTACCAAATAACAATCTTACCGGATAAGTCACAGCGGCGAGATGGCTTTTTTGCCGCTGTATGCGTTACACTATGTTGGGGGATAATAATTAGCAACACTCAGAGCACCCTCATAGCGACATAGGCTTCTGATTTTATCCTTACAGTTATTGAACTCATAAGTTCAAATTTCACTTGAGTTATCAATTCGAAAATAGTTTTCGATAGGTCCTATCCAAAACTGAGATTAAATAATAAAAATAAAAGGGTAACTATGAAAATGAGTAAATTTTATAATGCTTTATTAGCAGGGCTTAGTCTGAGTATTGTGTTTTCAAGTTGTGCCGCACCTAAGGAGGCCATACACTCAGCTACTGAGCCATCTTCTGGGATCACTAAAGATTTTGTTTTAAATACTGGCTCATCGGCAACAATTGAACAACCAAAATGTAAGGCTAAATCAGCGGTTTTGTTGATCCATGGTTGGGTTGGCCAAAAAGATGAAGTGGGTGATTTATACAAAGATTTATCTGCGCAATTAAGAGGAAGTTGTATAGCTTCATTGCGGTTTGATGTGCAGGGAGAAGCAGAGCGAGAAAAAAGTAACTTTACTTTAACGAGTACGTTTAAAAGTAGAATGGAGGATACAGAGGCTGCCTTAGCATATCTAAAGAAGCAGTATCCTACATTACCCTTAGTGGTAGTTGGTTTTAGCCTTGGAGGTGCAACGGCTATGGAGTTAGTTAGCCGTCATCCTAAAACCTTTGAGGGAGTAGTGCTATGGTCTAGTGCTTTAAATCCTAATGAAATTGTTACGCAACCTAGTTACTACGCAGCGGTTAGAGGTGCAATTGATGAAGGTGAAAGTGTACTTAAGGAAGCTTGGGCAGATTTAACCTTTACTCGACAACACGTAATTGGGATGTTGGGCTATAACCCTATTCGTAACTTAGGTGAGTTTGAAGGACATTTGTTAGCAATCAGAGGATCTGATGATTATCTACCTGCCCATGAAAAGACTATTTTTGAAGCAAGTAAGGCAGTAACAGAAGATGCCTATTATTTGGATGGTGCAGACCATGTATTTGATGTTTTTGACCCCGAAAACAGTCAAAAGGATAAAGTGTTAGGTTTGACTTTGAGTTGGATAACCAGTTTGAAGTCTTTGGACTAGCTTTACCTAAGAGTAGGTCAAGTTAATAGGGCTATTGATTGTTTTCAAAGCAAGTTATGGTTTGTTAAATACTCTGATAAGTCATCTTCAGAAATTGGTTTAGACCAATAATAGCCTTGTCCAAAATCACAACCTAATGTAATTAACTTATTGAGGGTTGCTTCATCTTCAATACCCTCTGCAACCGTTTGTAATCCCAAACTACTTGCCATGTTGATTATTGCTTTAACAATTGAGTCATCATGATTATTGTTATTAAGTGGGGTAATGAATGAACGGTCAATCTTGAGTTTACTAGCGTTAAATTCTCTCAAATAACCTAGGTTTGAATAACCCGTTCCAAAATCATCAATGGCAATTGATGCTCCCAGTTGACTTAATTCATTGAGTTGTTTTTCTATCTGATTTTTATCATTTATTAACAATGACTCGGTTAGTTCTAACTCTAAAGCTTTTGGGGGCAAATTAGCATCTTGCAATGCATTTTCAATTGTATTTTGTAAATATCCATCTCTAAATTGAATCACGGAGAGATTAATTGCGACCCTTAGTTCAGGGTGACCTTGCTTCCTTTGCCTAGCACAAAATCTACAGGCTTCTTTTATAACCCAAGCACCAAGTTCGTTAATCAAACCACTGCTTTCTGCAAGTGGAATGAATTGTTCAGGGGTAATCAAACTTCCATCAGCTTGTGGCCAACGTAATAGAGCCTCAACCGTTACCACATCACCACTTTTAATATCTATAATTGGTTGGTAATAAAGACTAAATTGATTCTGATTAATAGCAGGACGCAGTGTTTGTAATAACTTAAATTTGTTATCACTAGCTTTGTCCATGCTATTGTCGTAAAAATGAAAAGTGCTTCTCCCTGCTTCTTTAGCTTTATACATTGCGATATCAGCCTTGCGGCAAAGTTGTTTAAATAAAGTGCCATCTTGCGAGGTACACGCTATCCCTAATGAGGCAGAAACGCTTACTTGATTATGTTGGATGTCAAATACAACAGAGCTTACGGTTATCAAATCTTTTGCTAATTTAGTGAGGTAGGGTAAACCATTTTTGTGAGGAACTAATATCAGAAATTCGTCCCCACCAAATCGGATTAGATGCTGATCTGGTTCCATTGTCTTTGATAATCGTTGAGCTAACTCAGCTAATAACTGATCTCCGGCGGCATGTCCTAAAACATCATTAACGGGTTTAAAGTTATCTAAATCGAGGAATAGTAAAGCGAGTTTTTGTTGATTTTTAAGGCACTTTTCTAAAGATTGGTTAAATAAAACTTCACCATAAAAACGGTTGGGCAGGTTAGTTAAAGAGTCATGATGAGCTAAATGCTGAATTTTTAGTTGGCTTTGCTGAACCTTGGTATTTTCTTTATGTAACGACAACATTAAACGCTTTATGTCTCGAACCAATACGTAAACGCTAAAGCCCGTCACAATAAAAATAACGAGTATAAAAATCAGGTGAGACCAGCTTAAACTAGGCACATGTGGGGTAATTATGCCATTAAAGGTTAACCAAGCTAATAATATACATAGGGATATGGTTAATGTGAGTAGTGATAAAAACAGTCCGACACCACCTAAGATTGCAGAAAGTATAAGTAGGCTAGGGTATCCGAGAATAGCTAAATCAAGTAAGCCTGCACCCGTTATGGCTAGAGTAAATAGCATAGTAGCCAAGGAGCTAAGTAATATGTACGCAGATGCCATTATTTTTTGCTTGTAAGCAAAAGTAAAAGATATTAGTAAGCAGGCAAACCCAATAGCAAAAATCACAGATGTAATATTCCGTGCAGCTGTAATTGACACAAGTAAACCTATGGAAGTGACTATACATATCTGCATGAGCCTTTCGCGTTGAATACCGCCCAAGACATCTTTATCGTTAGTGATATTCTGTTTGCATCTTTTAATACTGATGTGAGAAGTCATTTTTTATTACATCTTAATAAGTGAGCGAAAGTTACATTAACTGCAGATAAACTACAATGCAGACATAACTTCACGTTAATACAGATGTTTATTTGTAGATACTCTATGAATGGCTAGTATGATTTTAATGTCATATAAATGTTATCGCTAATTGTCTTCTTCGTTCGGGTAAAATTAACGTAATATTTCATCATTAACTTGAAGCGGATCACAACATGCTAAATTTTGTAAGTGAGTACAGTTGCCCATTAACTAATCAAGTAGATACTGACACTATTATGGATAAAGTGTTAGGTTTGACTTTGAGTTGGATAACTGGTCTGTAATCTAATGTTAGTCTGCATAGAGAAGAGCTAATTACAGTTGACTCAATAAGCCTAGAGTTGATTTAGATGAAACTAGGCTCCACTTTAAAAATGCTAAATCGTCTTCCTTTTTATTTAATAGCGTAGGACCCCCCTTATTATTCGCAGTCTTGTGACTTTCTACCAGTGATCAAAGTTAGTGATTGGGTATCTTGTATAGGGTAGTTATTTGGTCGTGAAAGTTGTTATTATGGCGGAAATTAAGAATATCAGTGGGTTACCATGCCATCGACACCCTTTAATTCTTCATATCAAAATAGTAAAGCTCACTCATCCCGGTTAGAAGCGGTGCTAAATACTGTTATCGACGGTATTATTACCATTAATAATCGGGGGGTCATTCAAAGCTTTAACCCGTCCGCAGAACGAATCTTTGGTTATGCTCCAGAAGACGTCATTGGTAAAAATGTAAAAATGCTAATGCCAGACCCTTACCATAAAGAGCATGACGGTTATCTTCAAAATTATTTTAATACTGGCGACAAACAGATTATTGGAAAGGGGAGGGAGGTAGAAGCGAAACGAAAAGACGGTACTATCTTTTCTATGGAGTTAGGCGTTAACGAGATGAATATTGCAGGTGAAACCATGTTTGTGGGGACAATTCGAGATATCTCAGATCGCAAAGCTGCAGAACAAGCGCTAATGGAAAATCAAGCAAAGCTCCAAGCCATTGTAGATAATACGGTTGACGGATTAATAACTATTAATGAAGTTGGAAAAATTGAACATTACAATAAAGCATGTGAAGACATTTTTGGTTTTACGTTTGTTGAGGTTGTGGGAAAGAATGTAAAAATGTTAATGCCTGAGCCCTATCACAAGGAGCATGATGGATACTTACAAAATTACCAGAATACAGGTACAAAAAAAATTATTGGTATTGGGCGAGAAGTTAAAGGGAAACGAAAAAATGGTACTTGTTTCCCGATAGACCTTTCGGTAAGTGAAGTTCATATACATGGTCGTAAACTTTATAGTGGCATTGTAAGAGATATATCAGAACGAAAAAAATCGGAAGATAAAATAGAACAAGCTAACGCTGAGTTAGAAGAGTTCTCATATCGTACGTCCCATGATTTACGATCACCATTAGTTTCGTCTATTCGCCTCTTAGATATAGTGCAAGAGGCTGTTAAAAATAATGAGAAAGACCATGCTCTAATGGGTATTGGTCATATTCAAAAGTCTCTGAATCAACTGGAGGAGTTGGTTAAAGATATCCTCACTTTAACTTTAACCAAAAATGAGAAAGAAGACTACGAAGCAGTAAATGTAGACACTGTAATTAATGATTCATTAAATAACTTAAAACATATGGAAAACTATGAGCGCTTAAGTATTCAGTTCGCTCCCCAATTTGAAGAATTTCTTATCACTAAAAAGAATCGTTTTGTATTGATTGTTGAAAATTTATTATCAAATGCTATTAAATATCAAGATGTTAGCAATGACTCTTCATTTGTAAAGGTCACTACTTGCAGTCAGGGAAATAATTTTATATTAACTGTTAGCGATAATGGTTTGGGTATTCCAAAGTCACTCCAAAAGCAGTTATTCCAAATGTTTAAACGGTTCCATCCTAAAACATCATTCGGATCTGGTTTAGGGCTATATATGATGAAGAAAAGTATCGATGTACTTGGGGGACGTATTGAATTTTCTGATGTGGATAACCTTAGTACCTTTAAAGTTACATGCCACAATCTCTAGAATGAACTATATTCAAGTCTACTATAAATCAGTGGAGTAAATAATGCCGACATCGTCAGTACTAGTTGTTGAAGATAGTGAAATTGATCAAGTCATCGCTAAATACATGTTTAATAAATTTGATGAAAATTTAGAAGTACTACAAGCGTTTGATGGGGTAGAAGCATTAGATATTTTAAAAGGCACACATCCACAACCTATTTTTATATTTTTAGATATTAATATGCCAAGAATGAATGGCCACGATTTTTTGAAAGCTTACGAGTCGAGCGACCTGAATTCAACTTCTATCGTTATGCTCACGTCGTCCTGCCAACCTCAAGAAAAAGAAAAATGCCTCGCCTATAACAGTGTTAAACGCTATTTAACTAAGCCTCCTGAGATAGCAGACTTAGAAGGCTTATTTAAGACTTCTTAATAATTATACCTTTATAAAAGTCAGAATATTGGGGGATCAATTGAGGGAGCTGTATTTTTTAATATTTAACTTCTGGGATGTACTGTTTAGCTTATAGATTTATTTAGTATTTTCACTTTACATAATTACTTATTCTGAAGTTCGTTACGATATAATAGCTTAAACAAGAATATTCATTTAAAGGAGTTTTTTAAAATGCCAAATTTTGTAATTGAGCACAGTGGGTCATTAACGAATCAAATTGATGCTGACACTATTATGGATAAAGTGTTTGCTGGTGCCAAAAACAGCGGTCACTTTCCTCCTGAGGCAATCAAAATTCGTGTAGAGCCTCGCCCTCAGTTTAGATTACACGATGTTTCGAAAGATTTTTTGCATGTGTCTGCTCATATTTTAAGTGGTCGTACTGATGAGCAAAAAAGTGAAATATCTAATGCGGTTCTGAGTGAGTTAAAAGAGTTGGCTTTAACTAGTGTGTTTGTTTCCGTAGAAATTGTGGACATTCACCGAGCTAGTTTTGTTGACCATACTTTTTAAATCCGGTGGCTTTTGATAAGCCTGTATCAGCAAGTAATGAAACGCTTTTTAATCGCGCCTGTATATCATGTATGGGCGTTGATATGATTAGTTCATCTATTTTTGTTGCTTCAATGAATTTTTCTAATTTAACAGTTACTCGTTGTTTTGAGCCCACTAATGCATAACGTAATATGTGTGACAACATCGCTGTTTCTGAGGCCGAGCAGTAGTTTAATAAGTCGTCCGTAGGTTTAGAAAAGGGTTTATTGATACCTTTATGCAAATTTAAAAACTGTTGTTGTACCGACGTAAATAAGTAGTTTGCTTCTTCATCTGTATCAGCCACAACCGCCATTACTCCAGCCATTACATATGCTTGCTCACATTGTTTTGATGATTTAAACCCTGCTCTATAGAGTGAAATGGCGTCAAATAGTTGATCCGGTGCAAAGTGTGATGCAAACGAGTATGGAAGACCTAGTTTAGCCGCGACCTTTGCACTATATAAACTTGACCCTAACATCCATAGTGGGACTTGGGAGTTCTCTCCAGGTATCGCTATGATCTTTTGCGCGGGAGTAGCGGGGGCCAAATATCTCTGTAACTCAAGAATATCACTTTCATAAGTGTCTACTTTACTAGTAGTGTTTCGGCGCAGAGCATGAGCTGTTGCCATGTCTGTACCTGGTGCTCTGCCTAAGCCTAAATCTATTCTGTTTGGAAAGAGAGACGCTAATGTTCCAAACTGTTCGGCTATTACTAACGGAGAATGGTTAGGAAGCATGATGCCCCCTGAGCCAATACGAATATTTTTAGTGGCAGCGCCAATATGTCCTAAAACAATGGCTGTAGCAGAACTTGCTACACCGCGCATACCATGATGCTCAGCTAACCACACTCTATGATAGTTAGTTTCTTCCGCCAAAATAGCCAACTTTTTAGAGTTTTCTAGGGCAGTTTTAACATCGCTGTCTTCGGTAATTGGTGCGAGATCAAGAATTGAGAAAGGGACCATATTGGAAGTTAACTTTTACTTTTTATGCTGCTAATAGTAAAACGCCGCTTGTAAGCGGCGTTTTGAAAAGTTTATTCGTCGTCACACTCTTCATTACATTCACCATACAAATAAAGACTATGGTGGGTTAATTTCATATTATGGCGCTTAGCGACTTCATCTTGGCGTTTTTCAATTACCTCGTCTTCAAATTCGATAACTTTTCCGCATTTAAGGCAAACTAGATGATCATGATGTTCTTTATGGCTTATTTCAAAGACTGATTTACCACCTTCAAAGTGATGGCGGTTTAATATTCCGGCATCATCAAATTGGTTGAGCACACGGTATACTGTTGCTAAGCCAATTTCTTCGCCTTGATCAATCAGAATCTTATAAACATCTTCCGCACTAATATGTTGATTTTGTGGTAGTTGTAATATTTCGAGTATTTTTAAGCGTGGTAAAGTGATCTTTAAACCAGCTTTCTTCAATTCTTTATTTTGTTCCATGCGCATTCTTACAGATAGAGTATGTGGACATTATAGGTGACCTATTTTGATTTAAAAGGCATTCCTGAGTATTTGTGTTAAGTATTTAACAAAGCATTAAAAAAAGGAGCTTTTGCTCCTTTCTATTTAACTTAATTCAGCTAAACATAATTCTTCGTGAATCTGTTTGCACCAAGCCTTTACTCGTTCTTCAGTGAGTTCGGGTTGCCTATCTTCGTCTATCCCTAATCCTACAAAATGATTCTCGTCAGCCATACCTTTAGATGCTTCAAAATCATAGCCTTCAGTAGACCATTGTCCAACTAAAATTGCGCCTTTAGCTTCAACAATATCTCTTACCATACCCATGGCATCAAGAAAGTACTCTGCGTAGTCTTCTTGGTCACCACATCCAAAAATAGCAACGAGCTTGTCTTCAAAATCGATTTGTTCGAGCTCTGGGAAAAAGTCATCCCAATCACATTGGGCTTCTCCATAATACCAAGTGGGTATTCCAAAAAGCAGGAGGTCAAATTCAGCAATGTCTTCTTTACTGCTTTTTGCTATGTCATGAACATCAATTAGGTTTTTGCCTAATTCTTTTTGGATCATTTTTGCTATATGTTCAGTGTTACCTGTGTCGCTACCAAAAAATAGACCTACACTTGCCATCAGTGATTTTTCCTCTACGTCAATCTTATCAATATGTTAAGTCGGTTGTGTGCAAAATTAGTTTTCTATAATCCACTGCATCACACCTTTAAAAATGAAGCCTAGTGCTCCTAAAAACAACACGAAGTACACTACTACTTTTCCGATTGTAGGTACGTTATTTTTCTTTAATACGTCATGAACTACATAAGCCATAAGTAAAAATAGTCCTATAAGCGTGGCGTCTAGGGCAAAAGCTTCTATTTGTTCATAATATTCGCTTAGCATAATTCTTACTTGTTCCTGCTCACTATCCGATTTTTCCGGCGCATACTAGCATAGAGTCACTTTTTATGAAAATTATTCAAAGCTAAGTCAAACTTTAAAGAGGTTAATTTGGGGGGGAAGAGCCCATTTTTACATGGAATTGAAGAGACCCACTTAAGCTACCGTCACTTTGCATGGCTGCAATAGTTTGATCAAGCTGAGTTTTTAGTTTAGTGAGCTCTGGTCTCAAAATTATTTCTGTATGTGTTTTATCACTTGGTCGAGGAGACATGTAAAATGTGTTATTTTTAAATTCAAGTAAATCGAATACTTTAGTGGCATTAAATTCGTTCATTATGGCGTAGTCACATCGACCTGCCACAAGCATATTCATGACTGATATTTTAGAGCTGGAGTCTACTCTGCTGATAAATCCATTTTCTGTCATTTTTGTTAGACTCGGGTAGATATAGCCATCACGGCTACATATTTTGTGATCTTTTAACTGGGATAAGGTAAATGAGTCTTCAAATGGTTTCATTTTGTATAAAAACATTCTGTGACTAAACAAAGGAATACTCGCAATCGCTTGATTTGGATTTTTGAGCCAAACTTTACTTAACAAGAAGGCGTCTATTTTATTTGTATTCAGTAAAGTTTCGTTTCTAACGCGGTTAGAATCTAAAAACTCAAAGCTTAAACCATGCATACGAGAAGCTTCTTGAAGCACATCGTTGAGCAAGCCAACATAGGTGTCAGATTTTGGGTCTATGTACAAATAGGGGGGCGCCCCTGGGCTGTTTACTGCAAACCTATAGGTTTTATTAGCAAGCGCACTTTTACAAAAAATAAGCATTAAAAAGCTGACACAAAGCCACCAAAATTTTGTGTTTTTTATGAGCAGTATAAAAATATTCACATTATTTTTTTTGAATTAACTTTGAGTATTAAATGCTGAGTTATTTTACGCAAAGGTTATTTTTGTGCAAGGATAAAGGACATAATCATCTCGTGGCAAACTTTCGGCTTTTCAGCATGTAACCAGTGACCTACACCATTGATCACTCTTGATTTGCTGTTTGGAAATAATGTTAATGTGGCTTCTTTGTGTTCTGCTAATAAGTAATCTGATAGTTGTCCTTTGATGAACAATACGGGTTTATTAAAAGAATGTTCTGACTCAATAGCCTCTGACAGTTTTATATAATCACGCTGCAATAGTTTAAGATTGAATCGCCAAAACCATTGATTTTCTTGGTTGTACAAACTCTTCAGTAAGAATTGTCGTACGCCACTTTCTTGAATATGTTGTGCGAGTGATTCCTCAGCTTGCTTTCGGCTTTCTATATGCCCTAAATCCACCGCATTTAAACCTGCGAATACCTGATTGTGGCGAGGTAGATACTTTACAGGGGCAATATCAATAATCACTAAACGTTTTACTAAAGATGCGTTATCCAGAGCAATTTGCATCGCCACTTTTCCACCTAGAGAGTGACCCACCAAAGTTGCGCTTTGAATATTTAAAGCAGCTAAGGTTTGAGAAATAAGGTGAGCGTAGTGTTTAAAACTAAACTCTTCAGTAAAACTCGATTGGCCATGATCTGGTAGATCGATAGATAGGACTTGAAACTGCTCTGTAAACAGTCTTCTTAGACCTGAAAGGTTATCTAAACTCCCAAATAAACCATGGATTAGGATGATCCAAGGCTTTTGTGAGTCGTCTGAATGGATTTGGTAATTAACGGCGGACATAAGCTAGCTTCAAATTTTACTTCTGACAATGGCCAAGAAGCATAATTATGAGGCTAGCTAAAAGCAATGAGTCCAATGAATAAAATAAGCTTTTACTTAAAAGCTTTGTCAATAAATTTACATATTGGGGTAGTTAGGACCTCCTGCGCCTTCTGGCACAATCCATGTGATATTTTGACTTGGGTCTTTGATGTCACAAGTTTTACAGTGAATGCAGTTTTGTGAATTTATTTGAAATTGTTTTTCACCAGCTTCATTTTCAACAATTTCATATACACCAGCAGGGCAGTATCGTTGTGCGGGTTCATTGTATTTAGTGAGATTAACTGTCAGAGGAATAGCTTTATCTTTTAATTTTAAATGACAAGGTTGGTCTTCTTCATGGTTAGTATTAGATAAGAACACTGAAGAAAGCTTATCGAAGCTAAGTACTCCATCGGGTTTAGGGTAGTCAATTTCGTTTGCTTCATCTGCCAGTTTCATCAAGCTATGATCGGCGACTTCGTCTTTAAAGTGAAAAGGTAATCCGCCATTAAACCAGTTTTGGTCCACAGTATTGTACGCACCACCGATAAATGTACCGAGTTTATGTAAAACGGGGCCAAAGTTGCGAGACCTAAATAGCTCATCATATAGCCAAGAGTCTTTAAATTTTTCTGTGAATGCGGTTAAATCTTGTGACTCGGCAGCATCATCTTTACTCAAGACTTCCATCAAGGCTTCAGCGGCAATTAAGCCGGACTTCATGGCTGTATGGTTACCTTTGATTTTTGCAAAGTTTAAGGTGCCGGCATCACATCCAACTAATACCCCCCCTGGAAAGGTCATTTTGGGCAACGAATTAAAGCCGCCTTTGGCAATTGCTCGAGCGCCGTATGATACGCGCTTACCGCCTTCTAGGTATTGCTTGAAAACGGGGTGATGCTTGAGGCGTTGAAATTCATCAAAAGGACTGAGATGTGGATTACTATAATTAAGGTCTACTATTAAACCTACCAAGACTTGGTTGTTTTCAGCATGATATAAATATGAACCGCCCGTAGCGTCGGTAATAGGCCAACCAGCGGTATGGACTACAAGGCCTTCTTGATGTTTTGCTGGGTCTATATCCCAAATTTCTTTGAAACCAATACCATAGTGTTGGGGCGACTTACCTTGGTCTAAATCAAACTTTTCAATGAGCTGCTTGCCTAAATGCCCACGGCACCCTTCAGCAAAAACCGTATATTTTGCTTTTAGCTCCATACCAGGCATATATGAGTCTTTAGGTTCTGAGTTTTCATCGAGACCCATATCACCTGTTATTACACCAGCTACGCTTCCGTCTTGATTGTAAAGAACTTCAGAGGCTGCAAACCCCGGAAATATCTCCACACCTAGTTGTTCTGCTTGCTCAGCTAGCCAGCGACACATGTTACCCATGCTTGTAATGTAATTGCCTTCATTGTGCATGGTTTTTGGTGTCATAAAAGCAGGAATTTTGGTGCCCTTATTTTCATTGTTTAACCAGTAGATATCATCTTGAATGACTGGAGTATTGAGGGGGGCGCCTTTTTCTTTCCAATCAGGAAACAACTCATCCAATGCCCGTGTTTCAAATACGGCTCCAGATAAAATATGAGCGCCGACTTCAGAGCCTTTTTCAACAACACAAACCATGAGATCTTGTTCTTGTTTTTGAGCTAGCTGCATTAATCGACAAGCTGTAGACAAACCTGCAGGGCCAGCACCGACTATTACTACGTCAAATTCCATCGATTCTCGTTCCACTAATATGTCCTCTTTTATATTTAACTATTCATGAAAAAAATATTTAAAGCAGTTAACTATAAGCCTTATTTACTGGTGTTTAATTGTAATTTTAAGCTCATCTTCATTAAAACTGACTTTAAGAAATAACGAAAAAATCATTCAATACGTTAATGTTAATAACTCAAGGTTTTAAATTAAGTTGTTAATAAACAATGCTTTAATTGTTCGTTTGAGGGGGTTTATTATTTTCATATTAACGTTTTAAATTTGTTTGTAATGTTATGATACCTGTAAAAATGTTGCGTAAATACTATATTTTTGATGCTCAATGGTTAATTTGACGTGAAGAGATGTTCAAAGTAAATTAATCACATCCTAATGTGGGAGGTATGACCACTCACTTAACACTGACATCCTGATATAGAGGTCAACATGAAAATATTAGTGCCGGTAAAACGAGCCATTGATTACAACGTGAAGGTAAGAGTAAAGCCTGATAACAGTGCTGTAGATCTTACAAACGCCAAAATGTCTATTAATCCATTTTGCGAAATTGCGGTTGAAGAAGCGGTAAGACTTAAAGAAAAAGGCGTGGCTACTGAAATTGTGGTGGTATCAATCGGTGACAAGGCTTGCCAAGAACAAATACGTACAGCTCTGGCGCTAGGAGCTGATCGAGGGATACAAATCGATACACCTGAACCTCTTGGTTCGTTACAGGTGGCAAAATTACTGCAGAAGGTTGTTGAAGAGGAAAGTCCAGACTTAGTGATTTTAGGAAAGCAATCTATTGACTCTGATAACAATCAGACTGGACAAATGTTGGCAGCTTTGACCGGCATGCCTCAGGGGACGTTTGCTTCAGAAGTTGAAGTTACAGAAGGTAAGGTGAAAGTCACAAGAGAAATAGATGGCGGCTTACAAACGGTAGAGTTGACCTTACCCGCTGTAGTCACTACCGACTTAAGATTAAATGAACCTCGCTATGCATCATTACCCAATATTATGAAGGCTAAGCGTAAGCCGTTAGAGGTTAAATCGGCAGCTGATTTTGGTATTGAGCTGTCATCTGGCGTGAAAATATTGAAAGTAGAAGCGCCAGCCCAGCGCCAAGGTGGGATTAAAGTCGCAGATGTGGCTGAGTTGGTAGAAAAATTAAAGAATGAAGCGAAGGTGATCTAATGACTATTCTAGTATTTGCAGAACATGATAACGAGCAGCTAAAAACAGAAACCCATAAGCTAGTCCATGCTGCTTCACAAATAGATGGAGAGATTCATTTATTGGTTGCCGGAGCAGGATGTGATGCAGTGGCGACACAGGCATCAAAATTAACCGGAGTCACTAAAGTCTTAGTTGCGGATAGCTCAGAATATGCCCATCAAATGGCTGAAAATATCGCCGAATTAGTGACTGAGTTAGGTAAAGAAGTAAGCCACATTCTTGCTGCTGCAACCACTACAGGTAAGAATTTCATGCCACGGGTCGCGGCTTTACTCGATGTCTCGCAAATATCTGACATTATCAAAGTAGAGAGTGCAGATACCTTTGTGCGCCCAATATATGCTGGTAATGCTATTGCGACTGTACAATCTTCAGATGCTATTAAAGTTGTCACCGTCAGAACCGCAGCTTTTGATGCAGCCTCTGAAGATGGTTCTGCACCAGTTGAAGTTTGCTCAGTAGTCAAACCTTTAGAAAGTTCAGCATTTGTGTCGGCTGAATTAACCGAATCAGAGAGACCGGAACTGACGGCTGCTGATGTGATTATTTCTGGTGGCCGAGGCATGCAAAACGGGGAAAACTTCAAACTATTAGATGGCATTGCAGATAAACTTGGTGCGGCCATGGGGGCTTCTCGTGCGGCAGTTGATGCGGGGTTTGTTCCTAACGATATGCAAGTAGGACAAACCGGTAAAATAGTTGCACCTAATCTTTATATTGCCGTTGGTATTTCAGGGGCTATTCAGCATTTAGCGGGTATGAAAGACTCAAAAGTCATTGTTGCTATAAATAAAGATGAAGAAGCACCTATCTTTCAAGTTGCTGACTATGGTTTAGTTGGTGACTTGTTTGATGTGTTACCTGAGCTAGAAGCTGCCCTGTAGTTTTTCTAAATTAAAAAAGCGATGATAGCTTAGTTATCATCGCTTTTTTGTTTGTGGAATATGTCGCTAGAAAGGGCAAGTTACATACACTTTCTCATCTTGTTTTGATTATACAGCTACAACTGAGTTGTCTTCTAAAGAGACAGGCGAGGGAATGTAAGCATCGGCTTCCCAGTCATTCTCCCATTCAGTATCATCCAATAAATACCTAAACTCATAGTTTGAATCTTTAGGTAAATTAACAGTGGTTGTGAAGCTACCATTTTTAAGCTTTTTCATCGGCGTTGAGGCCGTATCCCAATTGTTAAAATCTCCCACTAAACTTACAGTTTCTGCTTCTTGTGCTTCTTCTTTGGATAACTTAAACGTTACCTTACAAACTGCTTTAGATTTTAAATATTGTTTTTTAAATGCCATGGTTTATCTCCTGAAGTAACAAAATTGAATGTGTACAATTAAAACAAATTAAAGTTATCTTCAGTTGCTTCGTCTTGGTGCGGTATGTTTTTGTTAGTGCAACTGTTTTTTCACTTTTTGAAACTCTTTATTATTAGTTAAGTTCTAAAAACTTCTTTAAATTCATAAAATTAACTATTAATAATATAAATATACCTAATTTAGTCTGCCACCCCTAAGGTAACCTTAGATATGTATAATTATTATAGTGCAAAAAATATGCAAAGTTAAACCATTACAATGGATAAGGGATCAGCGTTTGAATTTCTTAGCATACTGACTGGGGGATAAACCTGCGTGTTTTTTAAAGAGCCGAGTAAACGAACTTAAGTCTTCGTATCCCACTTGGTTAATAATCCTTTCTATGCTGTCTTGGGTGGTTTCGAGAAATCGTTTGGCAGCTTCGATACGTAAAGTTTGTATATAGTTCAGTGGTGTTTGGTCTGTTGCTTTTTTAAAGCGTCGATTAAATGTACGGGCGCCTAGGTTCACTAATGGAGGAAGCTGGTCAACTGATAGGTGCTGATTAAAGTGCTCTTCTAGCCACTCTTGAACAAATAAAATATCTGGGTCTTGATGGTACTTTTTAGCTCTAAGGGTGGCATAGGCCGCTTGGTCACCTCGTCCTATATCAATAACATGGGCTTTTGCTGTAGTTGTGGCTACGTCATGTCCACAATATCTTTCAATTAACAATAAGGCTAAATCAAACCAAGCCATACCTCCACCAGAACAGTAAATGTTTTGGTCAGACGTTATCATTTTTTCAGAGCATAGGTTTACGTCCGGGTATCTTTGTTTAAACTGCTGCGCATACCCCCAATGAGTCGTCGCATCTTTGTTTTTTAAAACCCCTGCTTCTGCTAATAAAAATGCACCGCTGCAGTTACTCGCTATATCGGCATTGTTACTAAAGTGCTTGTTGATATGGGGTAGTAAAGCCCGGTTATTATTAAGGACTGTAATTAACTCACCCCCTATAGTTGGCACCAGTAATAGGTCTGTTTCGTCTACCTCTTCAATGGCGATATGACTAGCTAGTTCAATTTGGTTGATACATTTTACAGGCCGCTTTTTTATCGAAGCAATTTGTACATCAAAGAAAGGCGTTGGTGCTTCCCCAGACATACGTTGCCAAGTTACACCCGCTAAAGCAAACAAGTCTAAGGCTCCAGTTATCGCACTAGCATAAGCTTGATCGAACCCCAGAATCGTTACTTTAAACACTCTTAATAAACCTCTTGATTAGACATAAATAATGATGACTTATAGCTGTCATAAATGACCATTAATATGTCATATCTGCCAATGATAGCCAACTTATAATTTTGCGATTCTTTAGCAAGTTAAATTTAATCAGTTTGGTGACAAACAAGGTTTTTATATGAGTAATGAGTTGGTAAAACGTAGAGAGTTGTCTTTTCAATTGTTTGAACTATTGGATACGAATGCGCTGTGTGAGCGAGAACGTTTTAGCGAACACAATCGTGAGACTTTTGATGCGGTTATGGATATAGCCGAAAAGATAGCCACCGAAAAATTCGCAACACACAATGCGAAAGCAGATGCTAACGAGCCTACCTTTGATGGTGAAAAGGTAACTATGATCCCTGAAGTTCAAGAGGCGTTCGATGCTTACGTTGAATCGGGCTTAATTGCTGGCAGGTTTGATTTTGATGAGGGGGGAATGCAACTTCCTGAAACCATCATGACAGCCTGTGCTGGCTACTTTATGGCTGCAAACCCATCGAGCACAGGTTATCCATTTTTAACTGTGGCTGCCGCCAATGTAATACGTAACTTCGCTTCAGAAGATCTCAAAAATGCCTTTATGCCTCGTATGTTAACCGGTGAGTTTACTGGGACTATGGCACTAACTGAGCCCCATGCGGGGTCGTCATTAGCTGATATTCATACATCTGCTAAAAAACATGCAGATGGTAACTACCGTATAAAAGGTAACAAAATCTATATATCCGGTGGTGACCATGAGTTGTCTGACAACATAGTGCACCTAGTTTTAGCGAAAATTCAAGGTGCACCAGCTGGCGTCAAAGGTATTTCACTGTTTGCTGTTCCTAAGTTTCGTTTAGATGATGCTGGAAATCCAGCTAAACGTAATGATGTGTCACTTGCCGGTCTTATTCATAAAATGGGGTATAGAG
Organism: Paraglaciecola sp.; assembly: GCF_039942875.1. Classification (GTDB taxonomy): domain Bacteria; phylum Pseudomonadota; class Gammaproteobacteria; order Enterobacterales; family Alteromonadaceae; genus Paraglaciecola. The sequence goes on along the minus strand of NZ_JBDVBQ010000009.1, from coordinate 123,581 downwards.
GAACCACTTCTACCGCTTTAAGTTTTGGTGAAAAAGAAGATTGCCACGGTTACTTAATTGGTGAAGAGCATCAAGGATTACGCTACATGTTCTTGATGATGAACGAAGCCAGGTTAGGAGTCGGTTTTGGCGCTGCAATGATTGGCTATAGCGGTTATCAATATTCTTTAGAGTACGCAAAAGAGCGCACTCAAGGTCGAGTCGCTCCTAATAATAAACCTACTGATGCGCCTGCTACTATTATTCAACATGGCGATGTAAAACGTATGTTGTTAGCGCAAAAATCCTATGTGGAAGGGGGCATGGCTTTGTGTTTTTACGCTGCCCGCTTGGTGGATGACGCGCACACTTTGGTTGATGAGAGTGCAAAAAAACAAGCATCTGAATTACTCGATCTATTAACTCCTATCGTAAAAGCTTGGCCCTCTGAGTTTGGCCCTAAAGCGAATGATTTAGCAATACAGGTACTAGGTGGCTCAGGTTATACCCGTGAATATCCAGTGGAACAATGTTGGCGAGACAACCGTTTAAATCCGATTCATGAAGGTACTAATGGGATTCAGGCTTTAGATTTACTCACCCGTAAACTATGGCAAGCAAATGGTGCGGGATTGGCATTATTACAAGGGCGTATGCAACAGGACTTCGAGGCGGTTACAGGGCAAGTGAGCAAACAATTAATTGCCAAGTTGCAACCATACCTACAAAAAATGCAGGGGTTAATACCTGGTTTAGGAGCAAGCTTACAGTCTGAACAACAAGCTGTTTTATTAGCCAACGCTACATGTTTTATGAATATATTTGGTCAGATAGTGATGAGCTGGATGTGGATACGTCAAGCAAATATTGCAGAAGTGTCATTGGCTACGTTGGCAGATCGCAAAGAAGAAAATCAACAAGATGTGGATTTCTATAATGGCAAAATTCAGGCTGCAAAATACTTCGTACATTGGGAATTACCCTTAGTACAACGAGACATTACGCTTCTTATTGATATGGATGATAGCTGTAGTGATATGCAAGCTGATTGGTTTTAACAGATTAATAATAAATACAAACAGGACACGTTATGAAAAAAGATATGTTTGATTTAACAGGAAAGGTTGCATTAGTAACAGGTGCAAGCCGTGGTATTGGTGAGTCAATTGCCAGACTTTTAGCGGCCTATGGGGCTCGGGTTATTGTATCGAGTCGTAAAATTGATGGCTGTGAAGCCGTCGCTAAGAGCATTCGAGAAGAGGGCGGTGATGCGGTTGCTATGGCCTGTCATGTGGGAGAAATGGCGCAAATAGATAATATATTTTCGGAAATCAACGAGCAATTTGGTCGCTTAGATATACTTATAAATAATGCAGCTGCTAATCCTTACTTTGGTCATATTTTAGATACGGACTTGGCTGCATATGATAAAACGGTTGATGTGAATATTCGTGGTTATTTCTTTATGTCTACCGCCGCAGGTAAAATGATGAAACAGCAGGGAGGAGGCGTAATTTTAAATACGGCTTCTGTAAATGGTATTTCTCCTGGTATGGGCCAAGGAATTTATTCTATTACCAAAGCCGCTGTTATTAGCATGACTAAAGCCTTTGCAAAGGAGTGTGGTTCACTGAATATCAGAGTCAACGCGTTATTGCCGGGATTAACCGAAACCAAGTTCGCATCCGCTTTAACGGGTAATGATAAGATATTAAAAACAGCATTGATGCAAATACCTTTGGGTCGAACTGCACAGCCTGATGAAATGGCAGGAACTGTTTTGTATTTAGTGTCAGATGCATCAAGTTATACCACTGGCACGACTGTGGTGGTTGATGGTGGTTATCTAAGTTAATTTTACGATATAGACATAAAAACAGCGGCTTTTAGCCGCTGTTTTTATTTATGGGTTAGCATAATGAACCCTGTTTTATCTAGAGGGATAGTTTAGGGGGCAATGGCTAAGTAGCTCGCATCACACAGATTCATCCAAGGTCAACCTACCTCAGCCTTAAGCTCTCACTATTCTTTTGTATAATTTGTAACAAAATATACCTAGGATAAATTTTAGCTAAGATTGCTTATTGCATACTATTTACGGTTTAATAGTTAAAAATAGTATTCTGCATCAAAGGTTTATTGAATGTTCAAACTGCGTCCCCAAGGCCTACTGGTCGCCAGTGTTACGTTATTATTTGTATCTTGTTCTGCTACACAGGCTGTGAACACACCACAGGAGTCTTTGGGAACAAACATTGTTCCAGCATATGAAACCCTTACCACTAGTACCGAAACAGTCTCCACTACTTCAGGAGAAACATTAACCTTAAAGCAGATTATGGCTGATCCTGACTGGATGGGGCGACAGCCCCTTAACCCTTACTGGGCTAATGACAGTGCCGGCGTTTACTATCAGCAGAAACGCCTAGGCTCACCATTAAGAGATTTATGGGTTAAAGAGTTAAATGATACAAGCAACCCAAGTAAGGTGAGTATCAGTGGTAAACACCAAGAGGCCTATCAGCGCAGGGTCTTAGATCAGCATGGAGAAATGGCTGCTTGGGTGTTCGAAGGAAATATTTTTTATAAAGATTTAAAGACTGACCAGTTAAAGCAGCTCACCAAAGACAACAAAAAACCATACAATCTCACGTTCCTAAATGATGGTCGTTTGAGTTTTCAAAGTGGTGATAGCTTTTATGGGATTGATCCTAAAACAGGGTTTTATGAATTATTAGTGACTTGGAAGTTTGCCGATAAACCCAAAGCGGTTAGTGCGCCAGAAGATTATATTGCAGAGCAACAGCAAGGACTGATCGAGGTTGTAGCCTTAAAACGCCTGCATAAGCAGCAAGGATTTGAACAGCAAGAACTATTAGAGAAAAATAATACCTCCCTTGCTCCTACTAGCTTTTATTTTGCTAAAGGTAATGAAACTGTAGAAGCGAGTTTATCGCCAAATGGAAAATGGTTAATCATTGCTGAAACTAAACAGTCTCCATGGCGTGATGATGGCGATATCATGCCAAATTATATAAATGAAAATGGCCGGATCTCACCAGATAAAGTACGCCCTCGTGTGGCTGATGTTACTCCAAAGACAGAAAATTTGTGGTTACTCAATATTGAGCAACATTCAAAAAAACCATTAAGCTACGGTAATTTACCTGGTTTTAATGATGATGTGCTAGCGTCAATAAAACGAGAAAATGCTGCAGCAAAAGGCAAAGAATACTCTGTTAATCGTCTTCCTCGAGATATTGTTTTGTTACGTGACTGGTCATGGTCTCAAAGTGCAATTCAATGGCACAGTAACGGTGATAGCGTGGCAGTCATGCTAGAAGCTTGGGATAACAAAGATAGATGGTTAACCACTGTCGATGTATCCGAAGGTAAGTTAGAAAGTCAGCATAGATTGCACGATGATGCGTGGATAAACTACAAATTCAATAGTTTTGGTTGGTTGCAAAATAGCAAAGCGCTTTACTACCTATCGGAAGAATCGGGTTATGCTAATTTATATTTAAAACCTATTGCGGGCGTAGCTACTGCCCTTGTTTCAGGCGCATTCGAGGTTGATAGTCTTACCCTAAGTCAAGACGATGGCTTTATATACTTTAAAGCTAATATTAAGCACCCTGGCATATACGAAATTTACAGAGTAGGCGTAGAAAGTGGCAACATTGAAACCTTAACCGATTTAAATGGTATGACAGACTATCAACTGAGTCCAAATGAGCAGTCTTTGTTATTAACCCATTCTAAACTGACTCGCCCACCTGAGCTTTATGTCAAAGGGATAAATGATAGCGCCGCTAAACAGATTACCCACACCATTAGCCAAGCCTTTTTAGATATAGATTGGATCGCTCCTGATATTGTTCCTATAAAATCTAGCTATACAGATAAACCTATTTTTTCTAGAGTGTACGCACCTAAAGACGCAAACTTTGAGTTTGATGAAAAAAGAAAAGCCGTGGTGTTTAGTCATGGTGCGGGATATCTACAAAACTCCCATTTAGGGTGGTCTGGTTATTTCAGAGAGTATATGTTCCACAATATGTTGGTGCAGCAAGGTTATGTTGTGTTAGATATGGATTACCGCGCGTCTGCTGGTTATGGCCGAGATTGGCGTACCGCGATTTACCGTCAAATGGGCACACCTGAAATTCAAGACTTACAGGACGGAGTGAATTGGTTAGCAGAAAATCAACATGTTGATGCCAGTAGAGTAGGGACATACGGTGGCTCATACGGTGGTTTTATGACGTTTATGGCTATGTTTAAATCACCTGATCTGTTTAAAGCTGGCGCAGCACTTAGGCCCGTATCTGATTGGGCTCATTACAACCATGGTTATACATCTAATATTTTGAATACCCCTGACATTGATCCTATTGCCTATGAAAGAAGCTCGCCAATATACTTTGCAGAAGGGTTACAAAAGCCACTTCTTATCAATGCACCTATGGTAGACAGTAATGTATTCTTTGTTGATGTGGTTAGATTAGTTCAACGTTTTATTGAGCTTGAAAAGCAAAACTTTGAAACGGCTATTTACCCCGTTGAATCCCATGGGTTTGTACAACCTAGCTCTTGGTTAGATGAATACCGCCGCATTTATAAGTTGTTTGAAACCAATCTCTAGTTAGCCTTATATTTACGGGAGGTAAATTTAGCCTCCCTTTATTGTTTGTACTTTATTTAGGCTGTTGCTTCAGTGATGGTATCTCTCAGTTAGGAAAGACCAATGTTACCTTCTCGTTTAGTTTTAGGCTTGTGCTTAGTGGCTGTTAGTATCAAGGTTTTTTCTGGGCCTTTAGTGATGCTGGAAATGCAGGATTTAAGTACTGTTAAAACTCACTTACAGAATCAAACTGCTGCTACAGATACGCTAAAAGCTTATGAATTATTAATAAAACGGGCTAATGACGCTTTATATTTAGGGGGGTATTCAGTTGTAGATAAGTCTATTTTACCCCCCTCAAACGACCCCCATGATTATTTAAGTATCAGTCGTTATTGGTGGCCAGACAGCAGTAAATCTGATGGTCTACCTTGGGTAAGAAGAGACGGCATTACCAATCCTGATACACAAACTGATAGCGTTGACCGGAAACGCTTAGGGGCAATGTCACAAAGTGTACAGGTTTTAGCCTTAGCTTATTATTTTTCTGGGGATGAAAAGTATGCGCTCAAAGGTACAGAACTAATTAGGAGGTGGTTTTTAAAACCTGAAACAAAAATGAACCCACATTTAGAATTTGCCCAAAGTGTACCTGGTAAGAATATTAGACGGCGCTCGGGTATTTTAGATGGGCGGCTGATACCAGCAAAACTATTAGATGGAATTACTTTATTGAGTTCATCCAGCCACTGGAGCAAACAAAATGATAAGGAAATGAACCTTTGGCTGAATTCTTACCTTGACTGGTTAACAAGCAGCGAATTGGGGCGAGAAGGGGCCAAACAAACTAACAATCACGGCTCTTGGTATTATTATCAGGTCGCGGCACTGTCTTGGTATTTAGGCGACAATACCGGGTTAGCTAAGGCGGTGCAAAATACTAAGGAGCATATATTGCAGCAGTTTGATGAACAAGGGGCGCAACATCATGAATTAGCGCGAACTCGACCTTATTTCTATAGTTGTTTTAATCTTGAAGCGCTGACAAATATTGCGGCCATTGCAAAGAAGGTAAATATTAATCTTTGGGAATACGCTACCGCTAACCAAGGTATTTTAAAAACTGCTGTTGAATACCTGATCCCTGCTGCTAAGGGAGAGCCATGGCTACATGGAAATAAAGCAATTAAGGCGACTGATTTGATAGAGATATTAGACAGGTATAATCAGGACAGCGGCGAACCTTCACAACAAACATTACTTACCCAATTATTACAACAAGCGAAAGCAAGTAAAGGTGACAGTACTATGTATTACCGTTTTGTATTACTAAACCCTCAAGCACTTTTAGAATAGTTTAGTAAGAGCCTATGTTGTTTTAGGCGTGGTTAACTTATGTTTACCAAATAAAAGTAGAATAACTAATAGCCCAGACAGAGAGCCAAATAGGTGCGCATCTATGGCGACATTTGCATCAATTAATTTGGCTACTTCGCCACTAGCACCATACATTTGTTCATTAAGTACTTTTACGGTAATACCAACTAGCATGACCCAGCCGGTTTTGAAATGGTGCTTGATATCAAAGTATGCACCTACTACAAATAACCCATGCAATACCCCAGATAAACCCACGTACCATTTAAGTTGAGGGGCAAACAGATATAAACTTATAGAAGTGCTTAAACATAGAAATATAAATAAAGCTAAGTAGCGGCTCGTGGTGGTGTAGTGTCCATGTAAAGCCCATAATAAAGCTATTCCAAACAAATTCAGTAACATGTGGTTAGCATTCGTATGCAGGAAATGCCCACTGATTAAGCGCCACCAATCACCCCTTGATATTTCTTCGTATTCATAGGCAAATAACGTGCTACTTGATGGCTCAGTAATAGCCATTAATATACTCAGGGCGATGATTACTATTGGCCCAATAACATATTGTTTTTGTAGTGGTAAATTTAACATTTTTATTCTTGAATAAAATACTTCTGCCATGTTACCTAAACCTACCTTAAATATGGTTATAAATTATCAAAGGTGAAGTAGGCATTTGTACTGAGCTTACGCTAGTGAAAGTGTGGTCATCAGTTAAACTATTAGAGGCTTAATCTAGGCTTACTGAATTGACCTTCCACTTATTATCAATTCTCAATAGCTCAACCACTCTCATATCTTTAAAAATATCACCATCTAGTTCACCTTCAAAAAACAGTGCTATTTGGGCTTCTTTTGCAAACTCATTTCTTCCGGCGCTGCGGGTACTTGGTTGGATTTTTACTGTATCAAAACGCATATTCAGTACGTGTTTCTGAACGCTTTTATTGGTGTGATACGAACGTAACAAACGTTGCATTTTTGGAGTGCTGAGTTGAAATGACCCGTCTAAGGTTTTATCGTGGTAGATATGATCAAAAAATTGAATGGCGGCAAATTCTGGAATGTCACTATCTAACATACCAAACTTTCCCCCTCCTTTTTTAGGCTCACTTGGGTTACAAGCACTAAACACTGCCAAAATAAGGGTTAACCAGTAAATTTTCTTATATATAGGTTTAAACACATCTATCAACTATTATTCATTTTCTGTGGACTAATCATACCTTCTTTTGTAGAAAGACCAAAAGAAAAGGGAGGCCTAAGCCTCCCTTTTTGGTAATTATTTAAACCTTGCAGTCAATTATTGAACATTCTCAGCGTCAGAAAACTCACCAGCAAACATAGGGCTACTTAGGTAACGCTCAGAAGCACTAGCTAAGATTACAACCACGTTTTTATCTGCGTTTTCAGGTTTTTCAGCCCAGCGTTTTGCAGCGACAACAGCTGCACCAGAGGAAATACCGACTAAGATACCTTCTTCTTTCATTAATCTGTGAGCCATTTCGATAGACTCTTCGTTGGTCACTTGCTCAACTGCGTCGACTAAATCTAAGTCTAGGTTACCAGGAATAAACCCTGCGCCTATACCTTGGATTTTGTGAGGACCTGGAGTTAATTCTTCACCTGCTTTAGCTTGGGTAATCACGGGAGAGTCAGTCGGCTCAACCGCTACAGTAGTAATCGCTTTACCCTGTGTATTTTTGATGTAACGGCTGGTACCTGAAATGGTTCCACCTGTGCCTACACCCGCTACAAAGATATCAATCTTACCGTCTGTATCATTCCAAATTTCTGGGCCTGTGGTTTTTTCATGAATTTCAGGGTTTGCTGGGTTTTCAAATTGGTGCATTGGAATGTATTTAGTTGGGTCTGAAGCAACGATATCGTTAGCTGCGTTTATCGCGCCTTTCATACCTTTAGGGGCTTCAGTTAATACTAGGTTTGCACCCATAGCTTTTAACAGTTTACGACGCTCTAAACTCATAGAACTAGGCATAGTTAGTGTGATCTTATAACCACGAGAAGCGGCAACAAACGCAAGGGCAATTCCGGTATTACCACTTGTTGCTTCTACTATTTCACAACCTGGCTTAAGAATACCTTTCTTCTCAGCATCCCAAATCATGTTTGCGCCAATACGACACTTAACACTAAAGCTCGGATTTCTTGATTCTATTTTAGCAAACACGTTGCCGCCAGTTACACGATTCAGTTTAACTAATGGGGTTTTGCCGATTGCTAATGAATTGTCGTCATAAATTTGCATAAAAATTTCCTTGCCTATTATATATTTTACAAACGGTTAATCGTGGGAGTTAACCATTAATGAATTGTTCTGTAAATAAGGGATACGCTCTCTTTTTTAGTAGACCGTACTTGAGGTCATTAATTTCAGTTTTATAAAAAAATTTAAATCATATAAAAAAGAGTGAGTTCCCCAATAAATATTATTGATGCATAAAGCGAATGAATCTGTTTTATCATAATGATATTACTTCTATAGGTGTGGTGAAGTCGCTAAATTCAAAGTGCTTTTTCGCTATATCTTATGGTTAAACTTATGTTAATACAGTTTGAGGTCTAAATGTCATTTAGTGGAACAGATAAATATATAGTGGGTCGCGAGTTACAATTAGCTGTGAATGCAGCTATTACCCTAGAAAAGCCTCTACTTATAAAAGGGGAACCCGGTACCGGAAAAACCATGTTGGCTGAGGAGTTGGCTAAAAGCTTAGATGCAGAATTGATTCAGTGGCACATCAAATCTACAACCAAGGCACAACAGGGCTTATATGAATACGACGCGGTTTCTAGGCTCAGGGATTCACAACTAGGGGATGAAAAAGTTCATGATATTGCAAACTACATAGTGAAGGGCAAGTTGTGGCAAGCTTTTGAGTCAGATACGCGCAGTATATTGTTAATCGATGAAATTGATAAAGCTGACATCGAGTTTCCAAATGACTTGCTGTTAGAAATCGACAAAATGGAGTTTTTTGTCTACGAAACCCAGCAGGTCGTAAAAGCTAAGCAAAGGCCAATTGTGATCATCACATCTAATAATGAGAAAGAGCTTCCTGATGCCTTTTTACGTCGTTGCTTTTTCCATTATATTCAATTCCCCGAAGTAGAAGAGATGCGAAAAATTGTAGATGTGCATTTTCCAAACATTAAAAAGGAACTACTTAATCAAGCATTACAGTCATTTTTTGATTTGCGAGATGTACCTGGCCTACGTAAAAAGCCCTCTACTTCAGAGTTAATTGACTGGCTGAAACTGCTGGTTGCTGAAGATATTCCTATTGAAGCCTTACAAAATAAAGACGGAAAGCAAAGTATCCCACCTTTGTACGGAGCCTTGCTTAAAAATGAGCAGGATATTCATCTATTTGAAAAATTGGTCTTTATGGCGCGCCGTTAATGTTAGTTGATTTCTTTTTTAAACTTAGAGAATACCAATTAAAGGTAAGCTTAAGGGAGTTACTTGATTTGATTCAAGCGCTCGAAAAAGGAGTGGTCTTTGGAAGTATTGATGACTTCTATTTTTTATCAAAAATGATCATGGTTAAAGATGAAAGCCAATTTGATAAATTTGACAGAGCCTTCGCAGATTATTTTGAAGGAGTTCAAAGCATTGACCTATTTGGAAAAGATATTCCTGAAGAATGGTTGAAAGATGCGCTAAACCGCTATTTTAGTGATGCCGAAAAAGAAAAAATTAAAGCATTAGGCGGCCTTGATGAGCTAATGAAAACCTTAAAAGAACGTTTGGCTGAACAAGAAAAGCGGCATCAAGGAGGTAACAAGTGGATAGGTACAGGGGGCACCTCACCTTTTGGGGCGAATGGCTATAACCCTGAAGGAGTGCGAATAGGACAGCAGGGTAATCGTAACTTTTCTGCTGCGAAAGTGTGGGACAAACGAGAATTTAAGAATCTTTCTGGTGATGTAGAACTTGGTACCCGAAATATCAAAGTTGCCCTCCGTAAATTGAGAAAATTTGCTCGAACCGGCGCTTCAGAAGAATTAGATATGCCCACGACTATTGGTAGCACCGCAAAAAATGCTGGCATGCTTGATATCCATATGGTGCAAGAAAGGCACAATGCCGTAAAGGTTCTAATGTTTTTTGATGTAGGTGGCTCAATGGATGCTCACATTAAAGAATGTGAAGAGTTGTTTTCTGCAGTGCACACAGAGTTCAAATATTTAGAATATTTCTATTTTCATAATTGTGTGTACGAAGGTGTGTGGAAAGATAACAAGCGCCGCGGGAGCGAGGTGATCCCCATTGCCAATGTAATACATAAATACGGTGCTGACTATAAACTCATTTTTGTAGGTGATGCCACTATGGGTCCTTATGAAATAACTTATCCAGGCGGAAGTGTTGAGCATTGGAACGAAGAACCTGGAAGTGTGTGGATGCAACGTTTACTAAATCATTTTGAACATGCAATATGGCTTAATCCTCAGTTAAGTCAGTATTGGAATTATTATGCTTCTATCAGCATAATAAAAGACCTGATGAAAAACAGGATGTTTCCCTTAACACTTGATGGCATAGGGGAGGGTATAAAGCATTTAACCAAAAAAATATAAACTAGCGGGATAAGCTAATGGAAAATAATAAAAACATCTTGGGTTCAAAGCGGTTACAATCCGCTGATAGCAATAATCAGTCTCCGCCTCCTATTACAGCCAAAGAAACCCGCCAAATCGTCACTCCTTACGCTTTTTTCGTAGCTGACAGTTTGTTGGGAACTAGGCTAGCGGGGCCCTATAAACGAGGTATGGCGTTAACTATCGATTTAATCTTTGTCGCTTTATTAACAAAAGTGAGCAGTTTAATACTGGCTACGGTTGCTGCAGCGACGTTTTTCAGAGCGGGTAATCGTTTAAAAACCAAAAAGCGGTACAATGCTGGACGCTTGTTTTTACGTCTTATCGTCGCGTTTTTACTCTTTGTTATTGCAGTTGGAATTGTGGATGAAATTAATAAACCAGAATCTAAATCTAATGACGCAAAGGTAAGCGCGCAGCAAATAGAGAAGCTTGCGGTCGTTGGTATTACAGCTCAATATTTAATTCAATCGAGCGCGCTACTAAAAGAATTAGAACAAGGTGAATGTACGCCTAAATACGCTTGTATTAAAACGTTAGGTGAGCAGTTAATAGATGACACAGTAGGTGCCCGTATTGGGAATGAGGGCGTGGCAGAAGCTATCGAGACTTATATTGAAGTCATGTCAGGGCATCTTACGGTTGAGGAGCAAACTCAACTATTAGAATCACTAAAAGCATTATCTGAAGTCAAAGCGATAACAGAGACAGATCCCGATATACCTAATGATCTTGAAAAAGTAATATCAGACTATGTAGAAGATGAAACTGAGAAAGAGTCGCTAAATACCTCTCCTAAAGGAATTGTTGATTGGTTAAAAGATTTAATTGAAGAACTAGGTCTAGGGTTTGGCTGGGCAGCATTTTATTTTAGTGTATTTACTGCTTGGTGGAGAGGTCAAACTCCGGGCAAAAAAATAATGGGTATTCAAGTGGTTAAGCTTGACAACCAAGCCTTAAATTTGTGGGAAAGTTTTGGACGCTATGGTGGCTATGGTGCTGGGCTTGCCACTGGTTTATTAGGGTTTTTACAGATATTTTGGGATCCTAATCGTCAGGCCATTCAAGATAAAATTTCTGAGACGTTAGTCATCGATTTACGTTACCCCAAAGTCACTCTAGGCACTTCTGAAAACGAACAAGAATAAATTACTATTTATGGCAAACAGAATTAACCAGTTGTTAAGTTATTGGTCAGATAAGCGTGACAGCCAAGCTTGGGTCTTAGCTACTATTATTGAAACGGATGGCTCCTCTTACCGCAAGGCAGGGGCTATGATGATGATAAATGATTTAGGGCAATATTTTGGTTTGCTCAGCGGTGGGTGTTTAGAGTCTGATATTATGCGTCAAGCTAGGCGCTGTTGGGATAACCTTCAAAACCGTATTGTTGAATATGATATGCGTGAAGAAGAAGACTTAGCGTGGCAATTAGGTATTGGATGTGGTGGCATGGTCAAAATATTATTGCAGCCAGTAAATGCCAGTAATCTTTACTTAAGGCTCGACGAACTTCTTAACAATATTGCTAAACGTAAACGAGTCGAGTATCAACAACAAGTTGATGAACTGGTCCCTCAAAACTCCTTAGTGCCGGTGAGTTCAATAAAGGCCACGAGTAAAGTTGGTATTAAAACTCATGCTGGTGTCAATGTGTTTTCGCAAGTTCTTGGCCCTGCGCCGCTAATCGCTGTATTTGGTGCAGGTGTTGACGCTATGCCTGTAGTGGCGATAGCTGCTGAGTTAGGGTGGGATGTGTTATTGCTAGACCCTAGAATGGGGTATGCCAAACCAGAGCATTTCCCAAAGGCAAATCAGATTATTCGCGAACCATTTGATAATTTGTCAAATGCGAGTTGGTTATCTGAAATTGATGCTGCCTTGATATTGACCCACAATATAAAGTTAGACGCTACTGCATTAAAACTGTTACAAGTAAGTCGTGCTAAATATATAGGTTTACTAGGGCCAATACATAGAACCGACCGAGTATTAGCGCATGTTGCTATGGATCGAGATGATTTATGTAAACCATTAGCTAACCCAGTTGGCTTAAGGTTGGGGGGCGAATTACCAGAATCCATCGCTTTATCTATGCTCTCAGAAGTGCATGCCGCATTAGAGCAAACCGATGGGCTGTCCATCAGTAATGTGTTAACACCAATTATTCAAAATACCCAAAATGAAAACTGAGTTGCTGCTGTTAGCCGCAGGAAAAAGTCGCAGGTTTGCTGGAATTAAACAGCTCGCTGATATAAATGGCCAAGCCATGGTTTGTCACTGCCTTTCGGCTTATCAGCAAGATGGTAAGTGGCTTGAGGGTATGACTAATGGCACTGTGGTTATAGGGGCTAACGCAAGCGTCGTTTCTGAGGTACTTCCTAGTACTGTTCATCGCTATATTGCTCAATCATGGGAGCAGGGCATGGGGCATTCTTTAGCTGAATCTATAGGCGTGTTATCTAGATCTACAACTCATGTTTTAGTTGGGTTGGCTGATCAAATAGCCATAAGCAGCCAAGCTATCAAAGCTCTTTTAGAAGCGTCTAAACGGCACCCTCAAAAAATAATTGCTGCGGAATATCAAGACAAAGCCGGTGTGCCGGCTATTTTTCCTAAAGCTTTTTTTTCTCAGCTGAGTATGCTTAAGGGTGACAAAGGGGCGAGGGATATTCTGCAAAATAACAATGGTAATGTGATTAAAGTCACTATGTCTGAGGCCGCCATTGATATTGATACCCAAGACGATTTGTTAAGATTGGCTCGGTAAAAACTCACGAGCCAACTTGTATTGCATTTTGTCTGTTAGTGAAAAGAGTATTGGCTAGGGGAATAATAGCGGAGCTCTTCTATGCATGGTGGCTTGCTCATAGGCGTAGGCATATTGAAATAATTTATCTTCAGTAAAGGGTCTACCTAATATCTGTAAACCAACCGGCAAGCCATTTTTTACATAACCCATTGGCACTGTAATCGCTGGTTGCCCAGTATGTGGGGCTATTTTGCCACTGTTATTGCCACTAGGGCTCTGTGAATCGCCTATTTTTCTGGGTGGGTTACTCCAAGTGGGGTAGACAATGGCATCTAACTTTAAGTCATCCATGGTATTTACCACGGCGGTTAACAATGCTTTTCTTCTTGGGTCACCTTCTACGTCTACACAAGGTGGTGTTTGTTCAGCAGGCGTTATATTGGCAGGCACTTTCATCGCCCAATTCATAGAGCCGGCATTTTCAGGACGATGTTTCTTTTGAGTCACCACATCTTGTAATGTTTTAATCCCATTACTACTGTTTAGAGTGGCTAAATAGTTATTTAAATCATACCGAAAACGGCTACAAAAACCCGTCGCTTTAGTGAGCTTTTCAAACTCTGGAATAGTGATGGGGTCCACAATAACCGCACCTTGGGCAGCAAGATCTTGTAAAGCTTGGGAGTAGACTTTTAGGGTGTCTTTGTCTGCAGTGGTTTCATCGACTATTTCCCTTAAAACGCCCAGCCTCACACCTTGTAATCCGTTTAGGCTTAATTTAGCTGTGTAATCAGCTACTTGATGGTCTAAGTATACTTTGGTTGTCGGGTCTGCTTCGTCGTAGCCAGCAATGGCGTTGAAAACACGGGCAGTGTCTTTGACCGTCCTGAGCATAGGGCCACCTACATCTCGGTTGAGTAATAATGGAATGATACCGTCTCGGCTAGTGGCTCCTATGGTTGAACGCATACCCACTAATGCTAGATGTGATGATGGTCCTCGTATTGAGTTGCCCGTATCTGAGCCAATTCCAATAACGCCAAAATTAGCTGCGATAGCAGACGCAGTGCCGCCACTGGAGCCTGCTGGAACACGGCTTAGGCCGTAAGCATTATGGGTTTCGCCATGGGTGGAGCTAATCGTATTATTTGGGCTGAAAGCCCATTCTCCCATGTTTGATTTTGCAATAATTATGGCGCCAGCGTCTCTTAATTTTTTAACTATAAAAGCGTCATCTGGTGGTATTGAGCCTTTTAATGCAATGGATCCTGCTTCGGTAGGCATATCTGCGGTATCAAAGTTATCTTTTAAAATAACTGGGATGCATTGTAGAGGCTTGAGCTTTGGGTTCTCAGCGAATTGCAGGTCCATTTGTTTGGCTTTGCTTATGGCGTTAGGGTTTATATAAATGATGGCGTTTAGATTACTTATTTCATCATATTTGGTAATCCGGTCAATAAACCCTTGTGTAATAGCTTGGCAGGTCATTGTTTTTGTTTCTATTGCCGAATGAATGTTCTCTATTGTTGTTTCTGTGAAAGTAAATTCAGACAAATCTTTTTCAGGCATTGGCGCCGAGCCCATAAAAAGTAAGCTAGCTGTTATAGAAGCTAGTAACTTTAATGAAGTGTTTTTTAGGTACCTGGTATCGCAAGCTTTAGTATGCACGTACTACTTCCTGTTATTTTGTTATTGTTTTTAGGATGTATAAATCTATATGTCATGAATAGTTAAGCATTTCTGTTTTGTAACTGCAATTACTAGTATTTGAATCCTACGGATAGCTGCAAAGTCCCAGTGTTCTATTTTATTTTGCACCTTTAAATCAAGCTAGCTTGCCCAATATCTAATTGATGAACCAAAATAAACGTTTATCTCAAAGTATTATCTATTCGATTTTTGCCGTTGCATTATTGTGGTGTATTAAATCTGCTGAAATCTTATTTGGGTGGAATTTATCCTTTATGGGATTAGTGCCACTACACGCTAATGGGTTGTTGGGGATTGTTACCGCGCCTTTAGTTCATAGCTCCTTAGAGCACCTTTTCAATAATAGTTTGGCCATTTTGCTCCTTGGTACCATGGTGTTTTATGGGTATCCAAAATCTTGGTTGAAGGTTGTAGGATTAGTCTGGTTGCTTTCAGGCATTGGCGTGTGGTTATTTGCAAGAGAAGCCAATCATATTGGTGCAAGTGGTTTAACCCATGGTTTGTTCTTTTATCTGTTCGTCGTGAGTATTTTCAGGCGAGATAAAATGTCCGTGGCGATTATGATGATTGCTTTTTTGATGTATGGCGGCATGACAATGACGATTTTCCCAAGAGAAGAATATATCTCTTATGAGTACCATTTTTTTGGTGCTGTGGCGGGGGTTATCGCAGCTTTGATATGGAGAAATACCGACCCTAAACCTGTCGTTAAAAAATATGATTGGGAAAATGAAAATAGTGATGAGGTGAGTAACGAAGAGAATGATGCTTGGCAGCAGGAGTGGTACATGTCTGAGTCTGATACATCAGATGTTGATAACAATCGCTTACATTAATCGATTAATCTGCTGTTAATTCAAAAAGTCTTAGTTTCACCTTTGATACTGGTATAATATCTTTCTTCGTTTTTTTTCAATTTTTATATAGAGGGTGCATTAATGGCCGAGACTGATAGTCGTCCGACCAACTTTATTCGTCAAATAATCGATAAAGATCTACAAGAAGGTTTACACACTAAGGTTCAAACCCGTTTCCCGCCAGAGCCAAATGGTTATTTACATATCGGCCACGCTAAATCTATTTGCTTGAATTTTGGTATTGCCCAAGATTATCAAGGGGCCTGTAATTTAAGATTTGATGATACTAACCCTGAAAAAGAAGATATTGATTACGTGAATTCCATTCAAGAGGACGTCTCTTGGTTAGGTTTTCAGTGGAGTGGTGACGTTAGGTACTCTTCTAATTATTTTGATCAGCTTTATGGGTTTGCCGTTGAGCTGATTAATAAAGGTTTAGCTTATGTTGACTTTTCTAGCCAAGAGAAAATGCGTGAGCTTCGAGGTACTTTAAAAGAAGCGGGCACTAATAGTCCATACCGTGATACATCGGTTGAAGAAAACTTAGCGTTATTTGAAAAGATGCGTAACGGTGAATATAAAGAAGGTGAATGTTTACTCAGAGCAAAGATTGATATGAGTTCTCCCTTTATGTGCCTAAGAGACCCAGCTTTATATCGTGTTAGGTTTGCACATCATCACCAAACCGCTGATAAGTGGTGTATTTATCCTATGTATGATTTTACCCATTGTATATCTGATGCAATAGAAGGTATTACTCATTCTTTATGTACCCTTGAGTTTCAAGATAACCGCCGTTTATACGACTGGGTACTTGAGAATATCACTATAGACGTTACGCCACATCAGTATGAATTCTCTCGCTTAAACCTTGAATACACAGTCTTAAGTAAACGTAAGCTGATTGATTTGGTAGAGGGTAATCACGTTGCCGGTTGGGACGACCCACGTATGCCAACTATTGCTGGCTTGCGCCGCCGCGGTTATACACCAGCGTCTGTTCGAGAGTTTTGTAAACGTATAGGCGTAACTAAAATGGATAACATAGTTGAAATGTCTATGTTAGAAGCTTGCCTTCGTGAAGAGCTCAACGCTGACGCCCCAAGAGCTATGGCTGTATTGGAGCCTCTTAAACTAGTCATTGAAAACTATGAAGAGCAAGATGAGGTTTTGTCTGCGCCCAATCATCCCTCTGATGAGTCTATGGGTAAGCGAAGTATTCCATTTAGCAAAGAAATTTTTATCGAGGCAGAAGACTTTAAAGAAGAAGCCAATAAAAAGTTCAAACGCTTAGTGCTAGGTAAAGAAGTACGTTTGAGAAATGCTTATGTTATTAAAGCCGAGCGAATCGAAAAAGACGAGCAGGGGAATATCGTTACTGTTTATTGCAGTTATGACAAAGATACCTTAGGCAAAGACCCTGCAGATGGTCGTAAAGTAAAAGGCGTTATTCACTGGGTATCAGCAACACATGGAATACCAGCAGAAATACGTTTGTATGAGCGTTTGTTTAATGTACCTAACCCCGCGGCTGAAGAAGACTTTTTATCTACTATTAACCAAGAGTCATTAGTGATTAAGCAAGGAGTGGTTGAACCAAGCTTGGTAGAGGCCGAATTAAGTGCCCCTATGCAGTTTGAGCGAACAGGTTACTTCTGCAAAGACAAAGACAGCACAGCTGAAAAAGTCGTCTTCAACAGAACCGTTGGTTTGAGAGATACTTGGGCGAAAATATCAAGTTAGTAAAACTCACTGTTTAATAAATAAAAAAACCGGATCTACTGTCCGGTTTTTTTATGTTTTTTTAATGATATATTCACTCAGGCTACTTGGGCTATTTAGGTTGTGCGTGAAAGGTTTCTCCGTTTTCTTGGCTTTCTGAGTTGTCCATCAAATATAGATATAAGGGCATGATTTCGGCTGGCGTTTTAAGAGTCTCGGGATTTTCAGCTGGGTAAGCTTTAGAGCGCATCACGGTGCGTGTTGCCCCAGGATTTAAACTATTAAAACGAATGCTGCTGTTGTCATACTCATCTGCAAGTACTTGCATCATGCCTTGGGTCGCAAATTTAGAAATAGCATAAGGTCCCCAATAAGCTCTACCAGCTATGCCAACGCTAGAAGTGGTAAATATCACAGAGGCACTTGGTGCTTTTTTAAGAATAGGTATTAAAGCCTGTGTCATTAAAAACTGGCTGGTTAGGTTTACTTGAAACACATTTTGCCAATCATTCTCGCTAATTTGAGTAAAGGGGCCTAAATGCCCAAGTAGGCTAGCGTTGTGTAATAAACCATCTAAATAACCAAATTGATCACTGATGGTATTTGCCATATCACGATAATGCTGGGCCGTAGCGCCTTTTAAATCTAAAGGTACTATTGCAGGCTCTGGCCCACCTAGGGCAATGATTTCATCATACACAGCTTCAAGTTTAGCAACGGTTTTGCCAAGTAAAATAACGGTAGCACCATATTTTCCGTATTGGAGTGCCGCTTCTTTACCAATGCCGTCTCCTGCACCGGTTACTAGTATGGTTTTGTCTTTTAAATAATTGTCTGTCGCTTGGTAGTTATGCATAGTGATTGATTAAGTCTAATAATATCAAAATGTTAACATTTAATGACTGATGTTCGATAGTTGTATGCTTTAAAAAACACAGATTATTGTTTTCAAAAACTTGCCACTTGCTTTATCTAGATATCGCTGTGGCTTTTATTTTAGGTATTTATCCCCATAATAAGGAGAACGAAAGAAATAGGAGTATACCGGTTGGAATTTTTATACGAATACGGATTGTTTATCGCAAAAGCCGTAACGATAGTGATAGCAATTTTGCTTGCTTTAGGTGGCATAGTTGGGATTGTCAGTAAACAAAAACAAGGGAAAGGTCATTTAGAAATTGACTCATTGTCGGATAAACTTGACGCCATTACAGATCTTGCTCGTGGTGAGTTACTGACAAAAGAAGAATTAAAGCAATATCAAAAAGAGCAAAAGAAAAAGCAAAAAACTGAAAAGAAAGACAAGAAAAAGTCTGATGACAGCGAAGCTGATAAAGGCAGACTGTTTGTGATTGATTTTTCTGGCTCTATGGATGCCCACGAAGTGGAATACCTCAGAGAAGAAGTTACCGCTATTTTATGTGTCGCTAAGCCAGAAGATGAAGTATTAGTTCGGTTAGAAAGCGGCGGTGGCGTTGTTCATGGATATGGATTAGCTGCTTCACAATTGCAAAGAATTAAAGATAGCAATATCAAACTAATTATCTCAGTTGATAAAGTGGCAGCAAGCGGCGGCTATATGATGACTTGTGTGGCTGATCATGTGCTAGCAGCTAAGTTTGCCATAATTGGTTCTATTGGTGTGATTGCACAGCTTCCTAACTTCAATAAATTACTAAAGAAAAGCAATATTGAGTTTGAACAACATACAGCAGGGGCCTTTAAACGTACCCTAACTATGTTTGGTGAAAACAATGACGAAGGCCGAGAAAAGTTCAAAGAAGAGTTAGAAGATGTACATCACATGTTCAAAGACTTTGTACAAGAGCAGCGTCCTGAGTTAGATATTGCCAAGGTTGCAACGGGTGAATACTGGTATGGCATCAGAGCTTTAGAGTTAGGCCTAATAGACGAAATCAATACCTCTGATGATTATATTTTGACTGCCAATAAAGACAAGAGCATATTTACGGTTAAATACAGCATGAAGAAAGGATTACCAGAGCGTTTAGGTTTAGCTGCAAGTTTGAGCTTTGAATCGCTTCTGATGAGATTGTGGAGTAAAGGAACGAATAGCTTTCGCTAAGGTTTTCTGACCTGTTTTAGATATTAGAAAGCCAGCTTCAGCTGGCTTTTTTGTATCTGTCCCAAATACTCAGTTACAGATTACTACTTATTCTATTTAGTATTAGACGGCAAGACTGAAATACTTAGTAATAATATTACAGGGGAGTCATTCAGCAGTTGTGATTAGACAGAACAAAAAACAGTGGGGGTAATAGTTGCTAGTAGGATACTTATGTAGTCTTTTTATTTTCCGCAGCTGACCTAGGTATGTAGAGATTATGAGAGCCATTATTATCGAAGGCTTGGGGATATAAAGTGGCCGACAATAAAAAGCCCTGAACATCAGGGCTTTTGAAGTATTAATTTAGGCAGATTTTACTGTCCTAGGTTTTCTCTTTGGTTTTAGCTTCTCAATACTTTGAATTAACTCCGTTGGGTCAAAGTCATCAACATTGATAGTGCGCAAGCGGCCTTTCTCGGTTTCCCTTAAGAGTTCAGCTTGCTCTTCTGAAATAACACCTAACGCTAAGCCTTTTTCAGCTACAAGGTTTAATTCTGTAAAAGGTAAATATTGGCCTGCTGCTTTACACACTGTATTGTAAATAGGTTCTGCTGCTAATACATTTTCTAGAGTTTGTTCAAGATCTCCTAGTAAGCAACCTGGCTCACGAGATAAGAACTGGCCTTTACCTAAACGGTCACGTGCTTCACAAGGCGTCTGTAAAATACCTGCTATCTTGTGCTCAAGTTTATCTGATGGGCGCTTATAGATTTTACCAAATGGCATGATGATTAGTTTTAAGGTTTTACCTAAAATCTTAGATGGGAAGTTATTCAGCAACTCTTCAAGTGCTACTTCAAGCTTATATAGACTGTCTTGCATCGCCCAGTGAACTAATGGTAAATCAGCAGCTTGGCGGCCTTCATCATCAAAACGTTTAAGTACACATGAAGCTAGGTAAAGATAACTTAATACATCACCTAATCGAGCTGATAACCTTTCACGACGTTTTAACTCGCCACCCAACACAGCCATAGATACATCTGATAAGAAGGCTAAATTGGTACTATATCTCTGCATAGTGCGGTAGTACCTTGCGGTTTCATCTTTAAATGGAGCATTGGCTAAATGTGCGCCTGATAATGAAAACCAGATACTGCGAAAAAAGTTACTGAAGGCAAAGCCAATATGACCAAATACTGCGCGGTCAAATTGTTCTAATGCTTCATCGTCGTCTTGATTATTCGCTGCTAGAAGCTCGTCCAATACATAAGGATGACAACGCATAGCACCTTGGCCATATATCATCATATTACGGGTAAGGATATTCGCACCTTCAACCGTTATAGCGATAGGTGCCCCTTGATAGGCACGGCCCAAATAATTATTTGGACCAAGCATCACACCTTTACCGCCATGGATATCCATAGACTCAGCGACGGTTTGGCGCATTTTTTCGGTTAAGTGATATTTACATATAGCACCAATAACCGAAGGCTTTTCACCTATATCTACGCCCTTGGTTGAGAACGAGGTCACAGCTTCCATAAGATATGCATTACCACCAATACTGCCTAACTTCTCTTCGATACCTTCCATTTTACCTACAGGCAATTTGAACTGGCGTCGAATTCTAGCGTAAGCACCTGTGGCTAAAGCAATGCTTTTTGCTCCCCCTGCTGAAGACGAGGGTAGGGTAATTACACGACCAACCGACAAACATTCAACTAGCATGCGCCAGCCTTGACCGGCCATTTCAGCACCACCTATTATGTAATCTAACGGTACAAAAATATCTTTGCCGCGTATTGGGCCATTATGGAATGGAACGTTCAGCGGAAAATGGCGATTACCAATTTCCATACCTGCCGTATCTCTAGGAAGTAAAGCACAGGTAATACCTAAATCTTTTGTATCGCCAAGTAAACCGTCTGGATCAAACATTTTGAATGCCAAACCTACAACCGTTGCCACTGGGGCAAGAGTAATATAGCGCTTGTTAAATGTAAGGCTAAGCCCTATTACTTCTTCGCCTTGCCATTGTCCTTTACAGACGATGCCGGTATCGGGGAGAGAGCCGGCATCAGAACCCGCTTCTGGTCCAGTTAAGGCAAAACAAGGGATTTCTTCACCAGTAGCCAGCTTAGGCAAATAATGATCTTGTTGGGCTTTGGTACCATAGTGCTGCAATAACTCGCCCGGTCCTAATGAGTTAGGCACACCTACTGTGGTGGATAATACGGCGCTGATGCTAGATAACTTCTGTAATACCCTAGATTGTGCGTAGGCTGAAAATGCTAAACCGCCATACTCTTTTTTGATGATCATAGCGAAAAACTTATGATCCCGTAAAAATTGCCAAATTTCTGGTGATAAGTCAGCTTTCTTATGGGTAACTTCCCAGTCATCACACATTTTGCAAACTTCTTCTACTGGGCCATCAAGGAAAGCTTGCTCGTCAGCTGTGAGGCGAGCTTGGGGGATATTGTGTAGGGTCTGCCAGTTGGGGTTACCACTAAATAGCTCACCATCCCACCACACCGTACCTGCGTCGATAGCATCTTTTTCTGTGCTAGACATTTCGGGCATGATTTTGCGGAAACTGTTTAATATAGGAGTAGTGAGATATTGCTTACGAATAGACTCAATATTCAACGGAATAGCTGCAATTAAAAACAACAACCAACTAAATTCACCAATAATGCCAAGAATGCTACCTACTACAAATAGACAGAATACCGCCACTGTACCATTGAAGAGTTTCATTCGAAAATAACTAGCAACGGCTAGCGAAGCTAAAACGTATATAAACCAAATAAATAATTGCATTTAGTATTTCCTTTTTTAGAGGTCTGACCACAATAGGTACGTTATATTTTTGTTACATTAAAATCAAGTATTAGCGCAAGCGATAAGTAAATAAAGGGAGGGGGATGTAAATATTTTGTTATGGGCTTGCGGTGTGTAAATTTAACTGTTTAAAATCTAGATAAATTAGATTGGTCTATGAGGCTGGTGAGATAGCATCTGATTTGAAGCTTTTTAAGCGAATATCCCCTTGCTCTTTATCGTCTTTAAATTGCTGTAACTTAACAAGTTGGTAATTTAGTTGTGGAGAAAACCAAGCTATGGTTTCACGAGTAGAGTTTTCCCTCTTAAATAAGACTTTCACACCTTCTATCATGCCAAAAGGTAGGTCTAATTGCTCAGTACCAACTACGACTAGGTTATAGTGGCGTAATTGTCCGCGACTATTAATAATATCATAGGAAAATTCGGTTTCGCCTGCGGCCAATTTTAATTGGACATCAAGACGATACAATTGGTTATCTAACTCGCCCTGCCAATTGATGGGCTCACCCTGATTAATGATAATATTTGTATCTTTCGAATCGAAATCTATTTTGGTACTTTTATTTCTTCCGGTACCACTACGACTGTAGGCGTATGAAATAGGGTGTAAGTCCCCATCTTTTTTTACTGAAAATAGGCTGGTTTCAGAGCGAATATCAGATAAAAAGAAAGCTGATACTTTTGAATAATAATTGAGCCGGTAATTTTCATCTTCTGCAGCCAGACTTAACTTTGCAATGCCTAGGCTTCTACCAAATCTATTAACTGTATATTCAGCTTCAAACTCCGCTAGCTTGCTCTTTTCGGCGAAGGTGACAGGGCTAACTAATGTAGAGCCTAAAACAATAACCGACCATAAGATTAATTTAACCAACTGCATATCCCATTTCATCCAATAATTGACCATCTAACTCTGCATGGTTACCGATCATTTTTAACCTATCAGCACAAAACCAAGAAATCACTAAAGGGTACATTTGTCGCTCTTGCTGCTGCACTCTATCAGCTAATTCTTCGGCGTTTTGTGATGCGAAGATTGGTACTTTGGATTGTAAGACAACAGGACCGCCGTCAAGTTCTGCTGTTACAAAATGAACCGACGCGCCATGTTCATCATCTCCAGCGTCAATAGCCCGCTGATGAGTGTCTAGCCCTTTATATTTAGGCAATAAAGACGGATGAATGTTTAACATTCTACCTTGGTAATGTTCAACAAAATTTGCAGTTAGAATACGCATAAACCCCGCTAAGACAATTAAGTCAGGAGAGTATTGGTCAATACGCTCCATCATTTCTTGGTCATATTCTTCACGGCTGGCAAACTCTTTATGATCAATAAAGACTGCGGGAATATCGGCATTCTTAGCTCGAGTTAAACCGTATGCATTTTGTTTATTGGCAAACACTGCGACGACTTTGGCATGTATTTTGTGCTGCGCAATGTTGTCGATAATAGCTTGTAAGTTAGAGCCATTACCGGACACTAAAACGACTATCGACTTTTCAGGTATTGAGTTTTGCACCTAGTTAATCTCTACCTGTTGGTCGTTATCACCTTTTTCAATGTGGCCAATTTTCCAAACGTTCTCACCTAAATCAGTCAGAATTTTAATCGCCTCGGCTGCTTTTTCTTCTGGTAGCGCTATGATAAGTCCAACGCCACAATTAAAGGTTCGGTACATCTCATGGGTGGTGACATTACCTTTATCCTGAAGCCAGTTAAAAATCGCAGGCCATTGCCAACTGTTTCCATCAATAACCGCTTTTGTACCTTCAGGAAGTACTCTTGGTATGTTTTCCCAAAAACCGCCACCTGTTATGTGTGAAATTGCGCTCACTTTCACTTGTTCTAATAGCGTTAAAACATTTTTCACATAAATACGGGTAGGTTCAAGCAAGTGATCGGCTAAAGGTTTACCTTCAAGTAATTCGGTTGTGTCACTATTTGATACTTCAATAATTTTACGAACGAGTGAGTAGCCGTTTGAGTGAGGACCTGATGATCCCAAAGCAAGTAGGGCATCACCTTCGGCAACTTGGCTACCATCTATCACGTCATCAGCTTCAACCACACCGACACAGAAACCTGCTACATCATAGTCTTCGCCGTGATACATACCAGGCATTTCAGCCGTTTCTCCGCCAATTAAGGCGCAGCCAGATAATTCGCAGCCTTTACCAATGCCCGTTACCACTTCCGTAGCGGTATCGACATTAAGTTTACCAGTTGCATAATAATCTAGAAAAAATAATGGTTCAGCACCCTGAACAATGAGGTCATTCACACACATAGCAACTAGATCTATACCAATGCCAGAATGCTGTTCTAAGTCCATGGCGAGTCTAAGTTTTGTACCTACACCGTCAGTACCAGAAACTAAAAGTGGTTTTTTATATTTTTCAGGTAGCGAACATAGTGCTCCAAATCCACCCAATCCCCCTTTAACTTCGGGTCTGTGAGTTTTTTTTGTGACCGATTTTATTCTTTCAACAAGCTGGTTTCCTGCGTCAATATCTACTCCAGCGTCTTTGTAACTTAATGATGAATTCTTCTCGCTCACGGGTGTTCCTCGGTTGGCCCTAAAAAAGAGCGCAGATTTTAACAGCTTGCTTAATTAATACCAATCACAGATCACTCTTTTATATAGAACAGATAATTTACTAAACAATAGGTGAATTTTGTTGCTAAATAAAAGACAATACTTTCTGATTAGTACATATTTGCTTTGAGGAGTGTTGGCCCAGATGCCAATAAAGATTAAATCTGCGTTTTTGGTTGTAGTGTTCTGGTGTTTCAATGCTTGGCAACCGCTACATGCAGCTGTTATTGAAGATTTGTTTGATGCCACGATAGCGGTTTCTGATCAATCAAATACAGTGCAAAGTGCTGCATTTACGTTGGCGATTAAACAAGTTTTAGTAAAAGTTCGTGGCAACAGTGATATTTTGACTGATGCGCAAATTAGAAATGCTATATCTAAGCCTACTAGGTTTATTCGTTCTTATAGTTACGAAAACCGGGAGTCTCAGCTGTATCTTCTTATTAATTTTGAACCCCAACGTATCGAAACGCTTATTCGTAATGCAGGCTTTCCTATATGGGATAAAAGACGCCCAGATACTCTAGTGTGGCTGGTAACAGAGTCTGATAATGGTGCAAAAGAAATCATTAATGCAGAGAACTTTCCTGAGCTATTCAATGGATTGCATCAACAGGGGCGATTAAGAGGGGTTAGGTTTACTGAGCCTTTATGGGACTTAGATGACCGACAAGCCCTAAATGTTTATGATGTGTGGGGAGGCTTCACTCTAAATTTAACTCGAGCAAGTGAAAGGTACGGTGTTAAGTCTGTGTTGTCTGCCAGAATCTATAAAGCGAAAGATTTGGATAATGAAAACCAACTACACAGCCTTTGGCTTGCTGATTGGACAATGCTTGGGGATGGTAAATTATTGTCAGGACAGGTTTCTGCAGCGGATCACGACTCTATAGCAGTTAAATTAGTTGATGTATTAGCGGATAATTTAGCCCTACAATATGCAGTAGACTTAGCTTCAATCAACCCTAATGAAAATAAAATAGAGTTAAAATTTAATAACCTTAAATCGTTGACTGACTATGCAGAGGCTTTAGAGTTTTTGGAAAGCTTAAGTGTAGTGAGCCGTGGTACTTTAGTTAGCCAGGTTGGGGAGCAAGCTACTTTCGAGCTAGCCTTGTTAGGAACTGAGGAAGATTTGAAAATCGTATTACGACTAGATAAACATGTTCAAGCTGTTACGGATGAGTTTGGGCAACCAATTCTTGAGTTGGAGTTCTTTTGGGTCAAGTAACTAGTCAGTTGTTGTTACCTGTAGGGTTAAAAGATACTGAATCTTTTGAGAGTTTTATCCCAGGGAAAAATCAACAAGTCTGCCATCATTTATTAAATCTATTGGAAGAGCATACCAATAAGAATATTGAGCATTGGTTGACGTATTTGTTTGCTGACACTGGGGTGGGGAAAAGTCACTTGTTGTATGCTTCATGCCTGCAAGCAGAACATGTAAATGTTACTTGTGTTTATTTTAGTTTTAAAGAAAAGCAACAGATGTCTCCTGATGTTTTGCAGAGTCTTGAGCATTATCAGTTAATTTGTTTAGATGATATAGAATATTTAGATGGCGAACAGGATTGGCAAGAGGCAATATTCAATTTAATAAATCGCGTCAAAGAAAAAGGTGATAGTTGCCTGGTGATTACCGGTAATCAAACCCCTCAAAAGTTAACGTTGCAACTTCCTGATTTAATTTCTCGACTTTCTTGGGGGACTAGCTTTCAAGTACATTCTTTGACTGATGAGCAACGCCAAGAAGCCTTAATAGTAAAGGCAAGCCATAGGGGGCTTAATATGTCTCGGGATGTTGCTAGGTATTTAGTGACCCATTGGCAAAGAGATATGCCGGCACTGATACAATCTTTAGATATTTTGGATGAAAAATCTCTGCAACAACAACGAAAACTTACTATCCCTTTTGTAAAAGATACTCTCTCACTATAGTAAAACTGCAAGGTTACCAAGAGCCTGAATTCTGCATATTTTCCCATTGATTATGTTCAGGCAGGTCAGCCCCTTTTTGTAATCACTCAATTAGGATTCTAATTATGAGGTAATTTAATTTCAGGCTCTCCCTATGAAGTCGCTAGGTAATACAGAGAAAAACGGCCTCTTTTATTTTTCAATTTTTTATAAGGGTTGAGCCAAGTAACTCTAGGTAAAAATGTACGATTTAACTATATTTCTGACTCGTATCATGGCGTGTCAGTATTTCATGTGTCATTTATTTTATTAGTAAAATAATAAGCTGAAGTTTATTGGGGCTTTTGGCCTTCAAAGGCTTGTTTCTCTTCCGCTAATTCCTCTTTTAACTTGCGTATGCCCAAGCCTAACTCTCGGCCTCTTAAACGGGCGTAAACACTACATCCTGTGAATAATAAACAACATAAAAGAATTTCAATAAAAGCATATAACCTCTCTCCTTCAACGGCGTAAATGGCCGTTAGGCCATGAAGTAAATAGTACATTACAATAAAGTTGGTCCAGGCATGGGTATAAGGTTTTGCCTTTATTATGCCTATTGCCGGTAACAATATAGGCACGATCCAAAACAATATAGTGAAAGTTGTCGAGGTTGTTTTATCTGGTGTTAGGTAAAAATGCCATACGGGAAGCCAAATCACCAAAGGAAAATAGCTGAAAAGGGTGAGTTTTCTAAAAAAGGCGGTATTAAAAGTCATGTTATTTCTCTAATTTACTGGCAAATTTTGCAAGTCTTTTGCCTTGTTGGATGCACAGAGTTTGCTCATCTTCACTCAATTTATTACCAAGCTTCCCTTGGGACAAGTGAGTAACACCATAGGGGCTTCCACCTGTTTGAGTCGTATGTAGCTGTGGACTCGAGTAGGGTAAACCACACAAAAACATACCATGGTGTAAAAGCGGAATCATCATTGTAATTAAGGTGGTTTCTTGGCCTCCATGCATACTAGATGTTGAGGTAAATACACAGGCTGGTTTGTTTTCCATGGTTCCGGCTAACCACTGTGCACTAGTTTCATCTAAAAAGTATTTAAGGGGGGCCGCCATATTTCCAAATCGGGTGGGGCTACCTAGCGCTAAAGCACAACATTCTTGCAAATCATCTTGGGTCACATAAGGATCCCCTGAAGCGGGTATTTCAGCTTGT
This sequence comes from Paraglaciecola sp., assembly GCF_039942875.1. Taxonomy (GTDB): domain Bacteria; phylum Pseudomonadota; class Gammaproteobacteria; order Enterobacterales; family Alteromonadaceae; genus Paraglaciecola. The sequence goes on along the minus strand of NZ_JBDVBQ010000009.1, from coordinate 95,286 downwards.
TGGTTGTCTATATTAGTACTGACTTCAGGTACGGTGCGCAGTCTAGCTTCAAGTCCTTGCAGCTCAATGCCTTGAGCTATCTTTTTAGCCATAGCAAGGGTAGACCCATGACGACTATAATACAAAATCAAAACTGGACGACTCATAAAATATCCAGTACAGATTCAGGAGGGCGTCCAATTGCAGCTTTACCATTGGCGAGCACTATAGGCCTTTCTATGAGCTTGGGGGTATTTATCATAGCTTGAATTAAAGCGGTTTCGTTTTCTTCTTTTGCCAACTTTTGTTCTTTATAGGCGTCTTCACCTTTTCGCATAAGTTGCCTAGCACTAGAAAATCCTAATAATTCGATGATATTTGCAATCTGCATCTTATCTATTGGTGTTTTTAGATATTCTATGACTTCGGGTGTATAACCTTTGTCTTGCAGTAATTGCAATGTTTGACGGCTTTTAGAACACCTAGGGTTATGTAAAATTATTAGTTCTGACATAAATTTAATTTTCAGCTTAGGTTAAAAGACGTATTCTACCGTTAATTTTGCTGTTTTTGTTAAGGAATATCTAACCTTGAAGAAGCTTTTAATTGTAGTTTTATCTTTGCTAGCTTTAGTGCTGGGCTTTGGTTTGAATCAATACCTTGCAAGCGATTTTGAGGTACTAAGCGGGAAGGCACATAAATGGCGCAGTTCTGAAGGAAAATGGACTGTCGTAAACTACTTTGCTGAGTGGTGCACACCATGTTTACGGGAGCTTCCTGAGTTAAATGACTTTCATCATCAGTATGGAAATTCTATAAGACTGTTTGCCGTGAGTTACGATCCTCTAACGGCTGATGAATTGTCATCAGTACAACGAAAATATGAAATTAAATTTCCCATAATTCAAACCCTAAAAAATATTCCCTGGCAGCAAGTACCTAGTAGCTTACCTACTACTTTTATTTTAGATCCTAAAGGGACAGTGGTTACTCAATTAAAAGGTGAACAAAGTGCAGCAAAATTAAAACAAACAATAGATAAATTACAGCGTTTGTAATCTTTCTTGAGCCGTTCTGAATTGGTCTATTCTGGCTCTAATTCTTTGCTTTTCGATTTGCCTATCTCCTGCAAAGTTGTAAGCGGTATGCAACTCATCTATAGCCCTAGGGTAGGAGGCAACTAAAGAGTATAACTCTGCCTTAGCTTGATGCATTTCTAACTTTTGCTCACTGTTACGAAACGCTTCAGATAATAATTCATAGGCAAGCATGCTTTCTGGGTTAATCAATAGGTAATCTTTCAGCAAGGCAACTGCTTTTTCTGGTTGCTGGCTCTGAATCAGTACGTTGGCGAGATTCAATGTAACCACTTGATTGTATGGAGTTAATGCGCTTTGTATCGAGAGTTTTTCAATTGCCTCTGCGTAGTGTTTAGTCTCAATGGCAATATCAGAAAAGGTGTCTAGATAGAACAAGTTATTAGGGTCTCTATCTAGCAAGTCTTCAATTAAAGTTAAGGCCTTTTTAGGTTGTTCATTCGCTAAATAAGCTAAGGCAAGGCCATATTGTGGAGCCTGTTCAAATACATAATTTTGCTTGTCTAGTAATGCTGAAAAATAAGCAATGTTATTTTTAGGGTTGCCATAATACCGAGCTAAAATCCTTGATTTTGCTAAATGAAAATTTAAGCTTGGGGGCACGTTTCTAGGTCTATATGAAGCGGCTCGAGATCGAGCGTCAGCTATTCTTGACTCAGGTAAGGGGTGAGTTTGTAAAAAAGCTAAACGAGTCGATTTTAAGCGACTTTTTTCGGCTAAAATGCCAAAAAAACTACTGGCTCCATTTGGATCAAAACCCGCTTGTGCCAATATGTTAATGCCAACCCTATCAGCCTCTTTTTCATTTTGTCTGGTGTAGTTTATTGACGATTGGGCAGACGCTGCATTAGCGGTAGATAGTGCAGCAATCCCAGCTTCTGGATTAACTGCGGCTAGTAAAATTGAGCCTAACATCGAAGCTATTTGCAGCGGTGAAGACTTTTGCTTGGCCTCAATGCTACGAGCTATATGCCTTTGAGTAACATGACTTACTTCATGGGCTAACACTGAAGCAAGTTCTGATTCGTTTCTTGCGTTATAAATAAGGCCTGTATGGATACCGATATGGCCACCAAAAAATGCAAAAGCGTTGATATCTGGGCTGTTCAAGATAAAGAAAGTGTAAGGAAATTTCACATTTTCAGCTTGTGCAACTAATCGGTTCCCAATGTCTTGAATATATTCATCAAGTAGAGGATCACTAATTACTGGCCCTTGACCTCGCAACTGCCGCATCAGTGCATCACCTATTAGTACCTCTTTATCTAAAGTGATAGCACTAGATGCAACGACACCTATTTCGGGTAGCGCATTCTTTTTATTTGCAGCGTCCACTGAAGCGCTGCTTATTAACACAGTCAAAAGTGCTGACAATAAAGTGGTCAAAATTTGTTTTAGCATAAATTTATTCTAGGTTTTGCTCTTGTTTGTGAGCAATCACTGGGTAATTTTAAATGTTTTGGTTAGTGCCTATGAATCATTTTTGTATTATTAGTTCAATTATATCGGCTTTAACTGCCTAGTTCATTGAGTTGCGCCATTGATTCAGTATAAATCTCTTTTATAGATGGCCCCGTGTCATCCGTAACTAAAATATTCTGCTTCAATAAAGCGATGAGTTGCTCAATTAACATATGGGTATACTTTAATAGTTCCAAGTCTGCCTCATCACCTAATCGCAGCGTTACAGTAATAAACTCCTGTAAATTTGGTATCCGTAATAATGGACCGAGAACTGCTGGATTAAATTCTTTAAAAGGCGACAAAGGGTCGTAAGGTTTTACGAGCATTTGTGGTTCGTCATTAATGATGGGAAAACAATGCAAATCAAATGAATAAGCGTTTAAATGTTTGATTAAACTAACTTGAGGCTTTCCATTAACTAAGTTGGCTGACTGCCAGTTATCTTTTTTCAATAAATATTTAATATTGTTATCAAAGCCATCGGTAAAGGTGCCTTCTAATTCATAAAGCTTATTGGCCACCAAGCTATAATAATTAGGGATTTCCCCCATATTTATAGTTTTTTTTAACTGTGTTATGGTCTTTATACTGCCAAATCGACAGTTCCAATTTTGTAGCAAAAATTGCCTCCCTTTGAGCTATTTGATTATTTTATCAGGATGACTTTGTGCAATAATGTCATTCTCACACACATTAACCATAAATGAGAAGTGTCAAAGGTGTTAGCTATTGTTTTTTATGGAAAAATAAGGGATCTAAATGTTAAGCATTTTTGAACGTTGGTATAAACGCAAGTTTTCCGATCCAGATTCAGTCATGTTACTCATGCTACTAATAATAACATCTTTATTGTTAGCTGTGTGGGGAGGCATTTTAATGCCTGTAATTGTGGCTGCGGTGATAGCCTATTTACTAGATTGGCCAGTGACTCAATTAGAAAAACTGGGGTTATCTAGAAGTTATGTGACAGTTTTAGTTTTGTTTGGGTTTTTAAGTATATCAATATTAGCTTTCATAGGCATTGTGCCTGTAGTTACGCAACAAAGTATTAATCTAATAACAGAAATGCCTCAGATTTGGGAAGAGGGGCAAACTTGGTTATTAGAATTGCCAGAAACATATCCAGATTTTGTAGAAACCTCTCATATTCAAAATATGCTAGTAGGGGTGAATGAAAAAATAGTCTCTTTAGGTGAGCAGTTTCTCTCAGCATCATTTAGTTCTTTAGGGGGATTAGGTGCCTTGTTAATATATGTGATCCTAGTACCATTAATGGTGTTCTTTATGCTAAAAGATAAAGTCATCTTGTTAGGCAATGTCTCTTCTTTGTTGCCCGCAGAGCGTCGCTTGATAAAACAAGTTGGTACCGAAATGAACTCCCAAATTGCTAATTACATTCGAGGTAAGGTTATTGAAATTGTGATTGTTGGCACAGTTTCAGCGGTTACTTTTGCATTTATGGACTTGCGATATGCGTTGTTATTAGGGGTCTTGGTTGGGTTTTCGGTATTGATCCCTTATATCGGTGCTGCTGTAGTCACAATACCCGTTGCCATAGTGGCATTGTTTCAATGGGGGCTGACCCCAGACTTTTGGTACTTGATGATTGCATATAGTATTATTCAAGCATTAGACGGAAACGCATTGGTGCCTATTTTGTTTTCAGAAGCAGTAAGTTTGCACCCAGTATATATAATTATCGCAGTGTTGTTTTTTGGCGGTTTGTGGGGATTTTGGGGGGTGTTTTTTGCTATCCCATTGGCAACATTAGTTAAAGCAGTAAGTACTGCTTGGTCTAGTCCTAAAATACACAACAAAAATATGGAAGCCAACTAAGTTGGCCTCCAAAGAGTGCTATTAGCTATTTAAATAATCTAGAACCACTTGGTGATGGTCTTTAGTTTTAAACTTATCGAATACATGTTCAATATTGCCCTTTTCATCAATTAAGAAAGACGTTCTGACTACCCCCATATTCTCTCTTCCCATGAACTTTTTTAACTGCCATACATTATATGCTTCGCAGGTTGCATGATCTTCATCAGCTAATAGGGTGAAGTTTAACGCTTGCTTGGTTATAAAATTTGTAAGCTTTTTGGGAGTGTCTGGGCTGATGCCTAAAACCACAACGTTAAGAGAATCTAACTCAGATTTTGTATCTCGCAGGGCGCAAGCTTGCACAGTGCAGCCCGGAGTTGAAGCGCGAGGATAGAAGTATACCAATACTTTCTTGCCGCTAAAATCTGTCAGAGAGACGGTTTTATCATCTTTATCTGAAAGTGAAAACTGTGGTGCTGGATCGCCAACTTTAAGTGTTTGCATTATAGAAGCCCTTAAAAAATACTACTGTTTAAAATATAAAATTAATGATTTAAGGTAATTGTACCTTGTAAATTATGCTCTGATAACAAAGCTTGAAAAGACTGTTCAATCATATTTACGTCTAAATCATGTGGAATTGAAATAACCATTTTACATTTCATTTGTTTATTTGATGCGTTGGGTTCGTCTTCATCATTAATAAATTTTAACCTGAATGCACTTACTGAAATGTTATGCTGGTCGAAGAATTGTGTGGCTTGGTCAATTAATCCACGGGTTCTAAGACCTGTCACTACCACATCTGCAATATGTTCCAAATTTTGTTTAGAATGCTCTGTGGTTCGCTTCATAATGGATAACAAATTATACTTTTGACAGGTTTGTGGTAGTAAACATTCGGCTTGAGTAATCGCGCTTTGGCTTCCTTCTACAATCATAGTGAGAGAGAAATCTTTACCGTATACGGCTTGTCGACTATCTAAAATATTACATCCAATACTAAACACCGTATCGACTAAGTCGCTTAACACCCCAAGTTGGTTGGCGCCTAAGATGGTGATTATCAACTGTTGACTCATTTTTAAGCAAATTCCACTGTTTAAATTGGCTATAACATACATGATTTTAGGGAGGTTGATCCAGTTTCCCTTATAAAGTGTGTGTTTAGTTATTCAATGCTTGTTTTTAATGGGCTAGGTCTTTACCATTAGGCGCTAATTTTTTACGGAGAGACCATGTTTACTGGTAGTTTTGTGGCGCTGATCACGCCTATGTTTGATAATGGTGAAATTGATTACCCTTCATTAAAGCATCTTGTTGAGTTTCATATCGAAAATGGCTCCCATGGTATAGTAGCCGTTGGTACCACTGGCGAATCTGCAACTTTACCTTTTTCTGAGCACATTGAAGTTGTGCGCAAAACAGTGGAGTATGCCCAAGGTAAGATTCCTGTGATTGCAGGTAGTGGTGCAAATTCGACTGAGGAAGCGATCTTCTTAAGTACGCAAATGGCGGAAACAGGCATACAAGGTTTTCTAAGCGTGGTGCCTTATTATAATAAGCCGCAACAAAAGGGAATGGTTGCTCACTTTAAAGCAATTGCTGACTCTACTGATTTACCGGTTTTGTTGTATAACGTTCCTAGTCGAACTGTGGCTGACATGTTACCTGAAACTGTTGCTGAACTTGCATCACACCCTAAAATTGTGGGCCTAAAAGATGCGACTGGCGACATAGGTCGCTTGAAAGAAACTCAAGCTCTTGTCCCAGACGATTTCGTGTTGTTAAGTGGTGATGACTCAACGGGATGTGAGTTTCTTATAAATGGTGGTCATGGTGTGATTTCAGTGACCGCAAACATTGCACCAAAACAAATGGCAGAGATGTGTAATGCTGCCAAAGATAAAGATTTCGACTTAGCGAAAAAAATCGACAAACAGATTGAAGGTTTACACTCAGCCTTATTTGTTGAACCTAATCCAGTGCTTCCAAAGTGGGCTTTATACAAAATGGGTAAAACTAATTCAGCTTTTTTACGTTTACCTATGGTTGAGTCGGAACTTGAGAGCCAAAAACATATCGAAGATGTCATGCGCAGTTCTGGCGTACTTTCTTAAGGAGAATGCATGACCTATAAGTATCAAGTAACAGGTGTTGCTCTAGTAACTTTACTAGCGGCCTGTAGTTCAGTTGAAGAACGAGAGTTAGCTAGTGGAAGCTTTGAATATACCCAAGAAACACCGGGGCAACGTATTAATATCCCTGAAGGGGTTGATTCTCCAAAATTTAGTGAGAGTTATAAGTTACCAGAGTTAGGTGCTGCCGCACCGACAGATACTTTAGGAAAAGAGCTAAGTGTTTTGTCTCCATCGTTAGTGTTGCCTGTTGTTGCTGGTTCACATATTGAAGAAGGTTCAAGAGTTGCTAGAGTATGGTTTGATCAAATGGATGATGATGAACCATTAGAAGTCTCTATTTGGAATCAGCTTATTAGTTTTGTTGAAGAGCAGGGCTATGGTATACAAGAATTAGATAAAGAAAATTGGCGCCTTGTAACAGATTGGATTGTTTCTGATGCAAGTTTGGAGAATAGTTGGTACACAATTTACGGTTCAGAGCGCGTTGTAAGTAAACGTTTTGAATTTAAAATCGATAAAAAGCCTCATGGTAGAACGGCTTCGTTAAGTGCTAACTTAGTGGCTTATAAGGAAAAGTTAACCCCTGAAAGCCCCGAAATTTTGGTCCCCAAAGATCAAAGACGATTTGAAGTTAATGTTTTAAATGAAGTGGTAGCACATTATGAATTCAATACTCGAGTTCAATCTGTTAAACGTTTCCGTCAAATTCGCCAAGGGTTAGAAACAGAGCTAGGTTTTGATGCAGACGGTGAACCGGCATTTATAGTTGATGCAGATTATGACATTGCTTGGCCTCGATTGTTGTTAGTACTTAAGAAGCTTGGCTTTGATGTAAAAGATCTCGATAAATCAAGTGGTATGCTCTTCACTAGTTACAGTGATGGGGAAGGCTCTTGGTGGAGTAATATTTGGTCTAGTGAAAGTGGTGAGCTACCTCTTGACGAAGACGAATATAGAATTAAAGTGCTAGATATTGGAAATAAAACTTCCATTACGTTTATGGATGAAGAAAGCCAACCATTTCCGGTAAACAAACTGACAGACCTGTTTCAACCTTTCTCTGAAAACATGTCTGATAATAATTTAGATATTTAAAATATCGCCAACCTAATACTTAAGTTTTAGGTGTTGGGTTGGCAACTATCAACTAGTGCTCACTAGTTGCTTCTTTTGTGTTTGACCTTGTGGAGTTGACCTTAAATGTCGATTGCAGACTCGATTTTATCAGTAAACGATGACCTACCTATACGTACTCATTTACCCGTTCATAGCGGAAAAGTCCGCTCGGTTTATTGGTTAACCGAACAAGACAGCCGCCGGTTAATAGAAGAACATAACTATTCTGTTCCACATGATACACCACTGGCAATTATGGTTATTAGTGACCGTATTTCTGCGTTCGATTGTATTTGGCACGGTGAACAAGGAATGCAAGGTGTACCTGGCAAAGGAGCAGCCTTGAATGCTATCTCAAATCATTGGTTTAGGTTATTTAAAGAGCAAGGTTTAGCAGATAGTCATATATTAGATATTCCCCATCCTTTTGTGTGGATAGTACAAAAAGCTAAGCCTGTGATGATTGAAGCCATATGTCGGCAGTATATAACGGGCTCTATGTGGCGTGCTTATGAAAAGGGCGAAAGAGATTTTTGTGGTATTAAATTAGAAGAAGGTTTAACCCAAGATAGTAAGCTATCAAAGTTATTAATGACCCCTTCTACAAAAGGAGTATTAAAAGGGATTGATGGTGTACCGGAAGCCGATGATGTGAATATCACTCGTCAGAATATTCAAGATAATTATGCTGCTTTTAACTTTGTACAAGAACAAGACATTACATTATATGAGAAGCTGCTAACCGAAGGTTTTAATGTCATCAGTGATGCTCTAGAGAGTATCGGTCAGATATTTGTCGATACTAAATTTGAATTTGGATATGTAAAAGACTTAGAAGGTCACGACAAGCTGATTTATATGGATGAAGTAGGGACTCCCGACTCATCACGCATTTGGGATGCTGATAAGTACCAACAAGGAAAAGTAGAGGAGAACTCTAAAGAAGGCTTTAGGCAGTTACTACTGAATCACTTCCCAGATCCAGATATTTTGTTAAACAAAAATAGAATGCCTGAACGTGAAGCTTTAGCTCGCGATAACGCACTACCTGTAGAGGTACTTATGCAAGTATCAAAAACTTATATGAGTATCGCTGAGAAGATTACAGGTAAAGCAATTGTGATTAGTGACAATCCCAAAGCTGAGATCATCACTATTCTAAAAGATAAATATCAATTAGTTGATTAATAGAGCTTCTATTTTTTTAACATCCATTCATGTGCTGGATCGTTGTGGAACACCCACTCACGCTTTGGTCCAGCCATAACATTTAAATAGTAAAGATCGTAACCGTGGGAAGCTCCAACCGGATGGTAACCCTCAGGAACCATCACCACACTATTTTGTTCAACACATATTGTTTCGTCAATACTACGGTCATCGGTATAAACTCTTTGAAATGCAAAACCTTGTTGGGGATTAAACTTGTGGTAATACGTTTCTTCTAATGCAGTTTCGTTTGGAAGGGCATCCGTATCATGTTTATGAGGAGGGTAACTAGACCAATGTCCATTTGGGGTAATCACTTCAGTTATTAATAGCTTTTCGGCGTTAACATTGTCCATCATGATATTAGTGATGTGACGTGTATTTGTACCTTCTCCCCGAACCATAGATACGCAGTCATCGGGGGTGATTAGTCGAACTGGGTATTTACCTGTTGCTGGTGCTCTACATAAGGCTATTTCAGCATCGGTATTGGCTTTTATTGTAATCGTCTCTGACGGTGGCGCATAAACTGCAAAAGGAGCGATGTTATCAAACACCGAGGCCCGCTCACCTAAGTTAGGGTAGTGCTGTTGTTGAGTAGAAATATCGACTTTTCCGGATACAATAACCGCACATACTTCGGTTTGTTCGGTTAAAAACTGTTGCTGTTCGCCAGCACTTAGTGTGAGTACTTCAAAACCCACATATTCCCAATTTGCTGATTCTGGAGTGATATGTTGAATTCTATTTTGTTGATCCGGTTGTTGGGGGCGGCTATGTAAATATGACATAAATATTCCTACTAGCTTGTTGAATGGTGTATTAAGCCAAGCATGAGTGCTTGGATGATACTGATGCTGCCAGTTAAAGAGCGAAACGAGTGAATTTCAGCTTCTTTAATTTTTATACAAACATCAGATAACGCTATCAGTGGACTTAGTTGACTGTCTGTTAACGAAATAATCGACAATCCTCTTAATTTGGCTTCTTCTACAATCTCTTGGGTTTCTTGAGCATAAGGCGCAAAGCTGATGGCAAATAATGTTTCCCCTTCCGACATTAGGTTAGATTGAGAGCGAGACATCTGCCCCACATTGTCAATCAAATGGGATTTACGACCAATATTGTTAAGTAAATAACTAAAATAACATGCCGTAGGAAACGAGCGCCTTACCCCTTGGATATGAATAAGAGGGGCTTTGTTAAGTAAGGTTATTGCTTCATCTAAGGCGACGTCATCTACTTGGTTACACATATCTTCAAGGGCGTGAGTATTTGCTCGGGATATTTGTTTTAACCAACCCAGTCCGTTTTGTTCATCATGAGTAGGCTGATCGTTTAAAACGGACTCTATACGTACCTGATAATCTGGTGCAGCTATAATTAACTTATCTTTGAAGAGCTTTTGCATATCACTAAAACCATCAAATCCAAATGCTTGGGCAAACCTAATTAAGGCAGATGCGTGAACACCTGCATCAGCTGCGATACTTGAGGTTGTTCCAAATGCGACACCACTTGGGTTATCTAATATGTATCGGGCAACTTGTTGCAGACGTTTACTTAAATTAGCGCTTTGTTTTTGTATTCTTGCTTCAAGTTCAGATTGAGTCACTGCCATGAAAATATTCTTGTAATGAAATCTAATGTAAACAAGGATAGCGCATAAGGAATAAATATTCCATAGTTGAAAAAATAGAAAATATGTTCTATTTTATTTGGCATGTTCTACATTCAATTAAAATATGCGGGTAACACATGAAAGATACTAAGAGTTTAGACGTAATTTGTCTTGGACGTGCTTCAGTGGATTTGTATGGGCAACAAATAGGTGATCGACTTCAAGATATTTCGTCGTTTTCAAAAACGTTAGGTGGCTCTTCATGCAATATTTGCTTTGGTGCTGCAAGACTCGGCCTTAAGTCATCTATGTTGACTCGTGTTGGCGATGAACAGTTTGGTGAGTTTATTCGTGAAGAATTAAGCCGAGCAGGTGTCGATACCAGTCACGTAGTGACAGATAAAGAAAGGTTAACAGCACTTGCTATTTTGTCTATTAAATCCAAAGACGAATTCCCGTTACTATTTTATCGCGCAGATTGCGCTGATATGGCAATAGATGTTGATGATTTCGATGAAGCTTATATCGCGTCGTCAAAGTCATTGCTTATTACCGGGACTCATTTTTCGACACCTCATGTAGATAAGGTTGCTCGTCAGGCTATTCGTTATGCTAAAGCTAATAAAACTAAGGTGGTTTTGGATATAGATTACAGACCTGTTTTGTGGGGCTTAACTCGACCTGGAGATGGTGATAACCGTTTTGTCATTGCCGATAGCGTCACTCAGCATTTGCAATCCATTGTGCCTTTATGTGACTTAATTGTTGGTACAGAAGAAGAGGTACACATCGCTGGAGGTACAACTGATACGGTTGCTGCTCTGCGTACTATCCGCAAGTTGAGTGCTGCAACAATAGTGCTAAAACGCGGGGCAATGGGATGCTCTATTTTTGATGGGGATATTCCTGCGTCTATTGATGATGCATTTTTTGCTGAAGGTGTAAAAGTCGACATTTTGAATGTACTAGGAGCGGGTGATGCGTTTATGGCTGGCTTTTTAAGAGGGTGGTTAACAGGTAAAGATTATGAACAAACTTGTACCTTTGCTAATGCCTCCGGTGCTTTGGTGGTGTCTCGTCATGGATGTGCACCAGCAATCCCTACTCCTGAAGAGCTAGATTACTATATTGCTCATCAACATCAGATAAAGCGTCCAGATCTTGACCCTGAATTAAATTATTTACACAGAGTGACAACAAGTTTCCCTAATGATTGGGGAGAGTTATGTATTTTGGCATTCGATCATCGTATTCAATTGGTGGATATGGCCAACAAAGTTGGTGCCGATATTTCCCGTATTAAACCTCTTAAACAGTTAATATTAAGTGCATTACAGCAAGTTTTAGGTCAGCAGGAGCATGCTAATCAATTAGCCAATAATCAAGTTGGGGTGTTGATTGATGATACCTACGGACAAGATGCTTTAAACACAGTGACAGGACAAAATATATGGATAGGTCGTCCCGTTGAGTTACCGGCGTCTAGACCTCTTGAGTTAGAAGGCGGGCGGTCAATCGGTTCACGTTTAGTGACTTGGCCAAAAGAACATGTGGTGAAGTGTTTGGTCTTTATGCATCCAGATGATGAGGCAGAAATGTGGCAAGTCCAATCAAGACAGTTGCTAGAGCTCTATCAAGCTTGCTGTGTTAGTGGCCATGAACTGCTTTTGGAAGTGATCCCACCCAAAGATATGTCAAGCAACGACGATACTGTCGTTGCTTGTATGAAGATGATTTATGACTTAGATATTCGTCCTGATTGGTGGAAGCTGCCTTCTCCATCAAAAACTGCATGGGCTAAAATGAGCGATTTGATTGAGCAACGCTCTCCCCATTGCCGAGGGGTTATTCTGCTAGGTTTGGATGCGCCATTTGAAGAGTTAACCCAAGGGTTTGTCGATAGTGCTTCTTTTCCATTGTGTAAAGGGTTTGCTGTTGGGCGTTCTATATTTTCTGGGCCAAGTGAAGCGTGGTTATCAAATAAAATTTCAGATGACCAATTAAAACAACAAATTGGTCAGAATTATATGACCTTAGTTGATGCTTGGAATAAGCGTAAGGAGCATTAATATGACAACCATTAGGTTAACTGCTGCACAAGCAATGATCCGTTATTTGAGTCAACAATATATTCAGCTAGATGAGCAACCAGAGAGTCAGCCTGTCCCTATTTTTGCTGGCGCATTTGCAATCTTTGGACATGGTAATGTTGCGGGTTTAGGTGAGGCGTTATACCAAGCTCAGGAAACGTTCCCGACTTATAGGGCGCATAACGAGCAAGGCATGGCCCATGCGGCCATTGCATACGCTAAAAGTAATCAGCGCAATAGAATGATGATGTGTACCTCGTCTATTGGACCTGGAGCCACTAATATGGTGACGGCAGCGGCACTGGCTCACGCTAATAGGTTGCCAGTATTATTTGTGCCAGGCGATACGTTTGCCAACCGTAAGCCAGATCCTGTTTTACAACAAATAGAAGATTTTTCTGACCCGACTATTTCTGCAAATGACTGTTTTAAGCCTGTTAGCCGTTACTTTGATCGTATCACGCGTCCTGAGCAGTTAATTCATAGTTTACCTGTTGCCATTAAAACCTTACTCGATTCAGTAAACTGTGGCCCGGTAACCTTAGCATTTCCGCAAGATGTTCAAGCAGAAGCCTTTGATTACCCAAGTTATATGTTTGAAAAACATGTACACCGTATTCGCCGTGTAAGAGCCGAAGACTATGAATTAAATACTGTATTAAATTTGCTTAAAGAGGCTGTTAATCCGCTGATTATTGCTGGTGGTGGTGTGTTGTATTCTGGTGCTGCGCCTTTACTGGCTGATTTTGCTCTTAAACATAAAATTCCAGTAGCTGAAACCCAAGCAGGGAAAGGCTGCTTGCCATGGACACACCCTTGTGCTGTGGGCGGTATTGGTGTGACAGGCAGTGAAGCGGCTAACGTACTAGCAAGCGAAGCTGATGTTGTGGTTGCCATAGGAACGAGACTACAAGATTTCACTACAGAATCACGGACCTTACTCGAAAAACCCAATAAGCAACTTGTACAACTAAATGTGACAGAGTTTGACGCCATTAAACATAGTGCGATTCCTTTAGTGGGTGATGCCAAAGCCGTACTCAAGCAGTTGACAGCGAATCTTGGGAATTGGGCTGCGCCGCAAAAGTGGTTCGATTATGCCCATCATTTAGACCAAAAGTGGCAAGTTACCTATAACAAGTTAACTGCAATGAATACTGCATCCTTACCATCTGACGCTCAGGTTTTAGGCGCGATTAAACGTACCAGCGACAAAAGTGATGTGGTGGTTTGCGCTGCGGGAGGATTGCCAGGTGAGCTACATAAACTTTGGCGTGCAGAAGGCCCCGGAAGCTACCATGTTGAATATGGGTTTTCTTGTATGGGGTACGAGATTGCCGGTGGCCTTGGTGTAAAAATGGCAAGTCCTGAAAGAGACGTTATCGTAGTTGTAGGTGATGGCTCTTACATGATGATGAACTCTGAACTGGCTACGTCAGTCATGCTCAACCAAAAGATTGTGGTGGTGTTATTAGACAACAGAGGTTTCGGCTGTATTAACCGTTTACAACAGGGAACAGGTAATGCTCCGTTCAATAATTTATTGGAAAACTGTGCGGGTGAGCCTGAAGCCATGCAAATTGATTTTGCTGCCCATGCACGTGCAATGGGAGCTAATGGTGAAAAGGTGGCTGATCTTGAAGCATTAGAAGCGGCGTTATTACGAGCCAAAAAGGCCTCAAAGAGCACGCTTATTTGCATTGACACTGACCCTCATGAAACCACTGATAATGGTTCGTGGTGGGATGTGGCAATCCCACAAGTATCAGAGCGAGATACGGTAAATCTAGCGCACGCAGAGTACATAGATAATCAGGCTAAACAGCCATATTAATTTTTTGACCTAAGGTCATATTGAGGAATCATTAATGCAAACTTTAAGTAATTATATCGGTGGAAAACATATTCAAAGCCAGTCAAACAGACAGGGTGCAGTATATAACCCTGCGACAGGAGAGCAGATTAAACAGGTATCACTATCAACTGCTGCAGAAACCCAAGCTGCAATAAAGTCAGCACAAGATGCTTTACCGGCATGGAGCGGAGTAACACCTTTAAATAGATCTCGCGTGATGTTTGCATTTAAAGGGTTATTAGAAAAACATAAAGATGAATTGGCGCGATTAATTTCACAAGAGCACGGTAAAGTGTTCTCAGACGCCCAAGGCGAGCTTACTCGTGGTATTGAAGTGGTTGAATTTGCCTGTGGTATTCCACATTTAAATAAAGGTGAAATATCCATGAACGTGGGCCGTGGCGTGGATAGCTATTCGCTAATGCAACCTGTAGGAGTGTGTACGGGTATTGCTCCTTTTAATTTCCCTGCTATGGTGCCGCTATGGATGTTTCCTGTTTCTATCGCTTGTGGCAATACCTTTGTGATGAAACCTTCAGAGAAAGATCCAAGCGTCGTGCTTAGGATTGCGGAGCTATTGACTGAAGCAGGTTTGCCAGATGGCGTATTTAATGTCATAAATGGTGATAAAGAGTCTGTGGACGTATTACTGACAGACCCAGCTGTCGCGGCGGTTAGCTTTGTTGGCTCAACACCAATAGCCGAATATGTTTACGCAACAGGTAGTGCCCACGGTAAGCGAGTGCAGGCTCTAGGTGGCGCTAAAAATCATATGGTTGTTATGCCAGATGCAGATATTGACTTGGTAAGTGCTTCATTAATGGGCGCAGCTTACGGCTCTGCCGGTGAGCGTTGTATGGCGATTTCTGTTGCTGTATGTGTGGGTGATGAGGCAGCTGATGCCTTGATTGGTAAATTGCAGCAAGAAATCAATAGTATGAAGGTTGGTCCTGGGCTAGGAGAAACCGAAGAGCCTCACATGGGCCCACTTATCAGTAGGCAGCATGCAGACAAGGTACTTGATTATATTAACTACGGTGTCGATGAAGGGGCTACATTAGTAACTGATGGCCGAGACTTTAAAGTGACAGGCAATGAACAAGGTTACTTTGTAGGTCCAACTTTATTTGATAACGTCAAAGCTAACATGCGTATTTATCAGGAAGAAATATTTGGTCCTGTTTTAGCAGTTGTTAGGGTAAACAGTTTTGAAGAAGCCTTAAAGCTAGTGAATGAACACGAGTATGGTAATGGCACGTCTATTTTTACTGCAAGTGGTGAAGCGGCGCATGCTTATACCCATCAGGTGCAAGTTGGTATGGTAGGTGTTAATGTACCTATTCCTGTTCCTATGGCGTTTCATAGCTTTGGTGGTTGGAAGCGCTCTATTTTTGGACCGCTTAATATGCACGGCCCCGACGGCATACGTTTTTATACTAAAATGAAAACAGTCACTGCTAGGTGGCCCAAGGGGCAACAAAATGTGAACCACTTCACTATGCCTACAATGAAATAAAACCAAAAGGGGCAATACGCCCCTTTGTTTTGTCTATGATGCAGTGAGTATAAAAGTCATGTTTAAAAAATCCCTCATCTTGGGTATGTGCTTTAGTGTTCTGCTAGGATGCCAAAGCCTTGATAAGGCTGCACCTGTAGAAGGTGGTGATAGCCCGCAGAAAGTAGCATTTTTAGCTGATATTCATTTTCATAATGTGTATGGAAAACTACATGATAACCAATACCTTGGTTTATCTACTCAAACTCCTGATGGTGAAAAGCATGCGTTAATTCGAAGCATGGGCGCGCAGTTAAAGTCTACCCGTTTATTTAATGAAACCTACTTTGTGTTACTGGCGGCATTGGACGACTTGGTAAAGCGAGACGTTAAGCTAGTGGCTTTGCCAGGAGATTTTTCTGATGATGGTCAACCCCTGCATTTAAGGGGGCTTGCCAGTATTTTGAAGCGTTACAAAGAAGAGCACGGCATGCGTTTTTTCGCGATCCCAGGTAATCACGATCCGGTACGTCCATTTACCACTGCATCAGGTAAAAAGGATTTTTTAGGAGATAATGGCCAAGAGGTTGCAATCTATAGCCTTGATGATAAGCGCTGTGCACAGGGGCAAACGGATGGACTTGTGTGCTCTAATGATTTGCAAAAATGGGGTTACAAAGAAATTGTAGCTACCTTAGCTGACTTTGGGTTTTATCCTAATTCTCAAGATAAGTATTTTGAAACGCCTTTTACCCAAGCCAATCAGAAGCAATTCATTTTTGAGGAGCGTTACTTCAAGTGGTGTGAAACTAATAATCCAACAAAGTGTATCGCCATGCCTGACACCAGCTACCTTGTCGAACCTATAGATGGGCTATGGCTGCTGGCGATAGATGCTAATGTGTATCAACCAAAAGATGATGAACACTTGACTCAAAAGGGCGAGGATTTTAAGGGATCAAGCGGTGCAGGCTACAACGCCTTGCTGCAGTACAAACCTGAATTATTAAATTGGATAACAGATGTAGTACAACGGGCAAAGAAGCAGAATAAACAACTAGTGGCATTTAGCCATTTTCCTATGACAGATTTTTATGATGCTGCCCAGCCCGAAATGGAAACGCTATTTGGGAAAGGTAAACAACAGATGGCCAGAATGCCATTGTTAAGTACTGCAAAGGTACTTGCTAACACAGGCTTACAGGTGCATGTAGCTGGTCATATGCATATCAATGACACGGGCAGTGTAGTAGGGGAGCACAATACGCTTTTTAATATTCAAGCCCCGTCTTTGGCTGCATATCGCCCCGGGTATAAGCTGCTTACCTTAAGTGATGATTTCGTTGATGTAGAAACTGTGGTGTTAGATGAGGTACCTCGCTTTGATGAATTATTTGGTCATTACAAAGATGAACACTCTCATTTACGGCGTTACTCTCCTAGTAAGTTATGGAATGATAAAATACTAGAGGTTGGTAATTATGGGGAGTTCACTGACCATCATTTACAGGAGTTGATCCGCTTGCGATATTTGCCCAGAGAGTGGCCTGATGATTTGGTAACCTATGTCTCTGAGCACACCTTTACAGGCTTGTTTGAAACTATAGCACTGGAGTGTGATAGCTTTAATGTAGACACGGCGGTCAGTCACGCCAATACATTATTACAGGGGAAAACGAGCGAACTCTTTAACGATTTTTATCGATTACGCAATGCCGACTCCATTGCTCAGGTATCAGGAGCGCGGCAAGTATTTTATATATGGTTTCACAGAGCTTTAAACCAATGTTCTTTTAAGCAAGATGATTTGAACTACAAGTTGTCACTGATGTTAGAAATCATGGCAAAATTTTCTAATGCACAGCCCAGCGATACCATTCGTCTGCACTTAGAAACCGGAGAGATTAAAGAGCTAAATTAATGTTCAACCATCCATTAAAAGCTTCATCAAGCCAACTTATTTAAGTGTGATTGAGCTCTGTGATAAGTCTGCGATGAGTGCTGGCAAATGTGCCATGTCATCAAAATCAATGACATGGGGTAAGCTGTGCTGTTGTTTAGTTTTGTTGTAAAAGAGCGTACTGATCCCTGCTTGGCTACCAGCAGTTACCCCTGTAATACTGTCTTCTATCACCACGCATTCACTAGGATGTGCGCCCAAACGACTTGCAACTTGAAGGTATATTTGTGGGTCAGGTTTGTACACTTCTAGATCATAGGCGCTGTATATATGCTCGCCAAAATAATGTTGCAGTTTACATAACGCCAGAGCTTGCTCTATTTTAAATTTTGGCCCGTTAGACACAACCGCCTTTTTTTGTGGCAGCTTATCCAATGCCTTTTTTATATTGGCTATAGGCTTTAGCTCTTGTTCGAATAATTTGGCAACTCGCTGGCGATACTCTGGTAAAAAGTTATCTGGAATGGCGACATTATGTTCAGCACCTAAGGTTGCCAATATATTGGCCATTTTTTTGCCGCGGTAGTGCTCAACTAAATAGTCAACATCTAAGGTTACTTGTAATTCGGCAAACTGTTGCGCAATGGCCAAATTACACAAGTATTCACTATCGACTAAGGTGCCATCATTATCAAAAAGTAAACAAGTTTTAGTCATGACTAATGCAGGTTCATGTTAGGTTGGTTAGACATTTCTAGTACTAGTTCACCGCCTGATACAATTTCTTGATGGGTCAGGTAGGTTCTGTCTAGGGGGATTCCATTGAGTGATATGGCTTTGACATAAGGCGTTTCAGGGCCGTTATTTAGAGTCTTGATGGTAAAGGTTTTACCACTGTAGTATTGGTCATCTAATGTGATGCTAATGCTATCAAAAATGGGTGAGCCTATGAAATAAATTGGATCTTGCTCGGTACCACCGGTTAACTGAAATAATCCTATTT
Source organism: Paraglaciecola sp. (assembly GCF_039942875.1). Classification (GTDB taxonomy): domain Bacteria; phylum Pseudomonadota; class Gammaproteobacteria; order Enterobacterales; family Alteromonadaceae; genus Paraglaciecola. Next base: position 76,498 of record NZ_JBDVBQ010000009.1, on the reverse strand, counting down.
TCATAAGTACTGCCAAACTACCCATTAACCCTTGGTCTTCATCACCGTTGTAACCGCTTGTGGGGCTTAAACTAGAAAAAACCGTGTCTACCACTTTACGAGACCAATATTGGGTTTTCCAAGGAGCACCTACTGCGCTAAAGATAAAAGCTGTTTGAATACTGGGTTGATTGCCATAATTAATAGGGGTGCGTCGGAATTCCTCAAGGCTTTCATCAGCATGGGCTGTGCCAGAGGTGAAACCTTGTTTTTCAGCAGTTTCAAAGGCAGCTTCTAGTCTAGATATAAGAATATCTTTACCGCCCATTAGTGACGCTAGACCATCTATATCATGGGCGACATTCCACGTGCCTTGGGCAGGGTTCGCTTCTACAAATCCATTTTCGTACTGATAAGGGTCAAACGGCGTTTGCCAAGTTCCGTCAACGTTCTTAGGTCGCATAAAGCCTGATTCACTATCATAAACATTACGATAATTTTTAGAACGAGCTCTATAGTATATATCATCATCTTTTTTACCTAACGATGCAGCAAAGTTGGCCAAAGTGTGATCTTGAAATGCATACTCTAAAGTTTGTCCTGGTCCACGTCTGTGGTTGCCATATAGGCTTTCAGTTTCTGAAAGCGGGTAGGGGATATAACCTTTTTCAAGATAATGCTGCATACCACCACCGGTTTGTGTGAAGTGTTCGTATCCTGCTCGAGACATAATGCCATCAGTACTGTGATTTTTCTTGAGGGCTGTGTAGGCAAGTTCTACATCAAAGTCTCGTATGCCTTTCATGTAGTTAGATACTATAAAAGGCGTAGATGACGCGCCAGTCATTACGTAGGTGTAATTTCCACCACTTGGACCTCTTGGAATGATTCCTCCGTCTTGGTGATATTGTAATAAACTGTTGGTAAAGTCAGAGGCGACCTTGGGATAAGCTAAGGGCCAAAGTGTCGCTATGGTCCACTGAGCTCCCCAAAAAGAATCAGAGTTGTGATGGTTAAACAAAGGCACCCCATGACTATCGAGGGGTAATTGTTTCACTATGGCTCGTGTGCCTGTTTGGTCAGTATATTGTCCATTGGCATCAGAAATAATACGTCTACCTTGCAGGGCATGCCACAGGTCAGTATAGAAACGTTGCTGCTGTTGTTGGGTGCCACCGGTAACTTTTATTTTAGACAACCAATTATTCCAGTCGTGTTTAGAGTCAGTGACAACTTTTTCAAAATTCCAATGAGGTAATTCTGTTGCAATGTTTGCGTATGCATTTTCTTCAGAAACGTAAGATATTCCTACTTTCATTAATTGTTCTGATGGAGCATCGCCTTTACTATCAAACGAAACTAACAATCCTGCATCTAGTCCGCTTGTGCCGTTTACGTTTGGCTCTATTTTTCCATTTCGCCACGCACTGATATCAGCAATTTTCTGTTTAAATTCGGCATGAAAATAAACTTTACTAGGTCTGGGGCGTCTGTGGGTTGCTTGGTTGGTAACGTATCCTGCTATGGCTGTTGGACTAATTAAGTGTGCTTCGCCATGGCCAAATTTTGAGGGGCCCATTTCGCCACCAAGTTTAATCAGAATTTGTTGCGGTTGGCCTTTCGGATAGTCATATTTATGAAAACCGACTCGGGTAGTTGATGTCAGTTCTACATCAATGTTGTATCTGTCTAAATGAAGTTTATGGTAACCAGGTTTTACAGTTTCAGTGTCATGACTAAAATTAGAAAAATAGTCTTGTTTGATGTCTGCTATGTCTTGATTAGAAGATATAGGCATCATGGATACTGCAGATAATTGCCATGCATGCACATGACTAAAACCTTTAACTTCCGTTTCGTTATATCGATATCCACTACCCCAAGCTCCACCTAGTCCTGTGTCAGGGCTGAGGTTAACGAGTCCAAAAGGGCGTGATGCTGAGTCAAAGAAAAACCAGCGGCTATTAACAGAGTCTAAATGAGGATAAACGAGGTCAACGGGCTCATCGGCAGTAGCCGAACAGTTCATCATGAATATACAAGATGCCAGAAAGACAATTGCGACTTTGAATCTAAGTAGGACTGAATGCTTCACTGTTAAAATACCAAGTTTAGTCAATAGATAGGTATTTATATCAGGAGTTTAGGCCAACATCAATATTGGCCTGTCCAAAATAAACTTAGCTTTCGGCCATTAATTGTACAAAAGCATCTGCCACTTCAGACAAGTGTGATTGCATAGCTAGTTGTGCACCTTGGGCGTCACGCCGTGATAATTGTTGATAAATTGCGTTGTGAGCATCAATGTTAGGAACGCTATTTAGCTCTCGTACTTTTTGAGCAAAAACCCGACTAATCTCAGATGAATTACGCTGTTCCCACAACCAATCTACCATAGTCACCATGGCACTATTTCTTGATGCTTCAGCGATTAAACTATGAAATTTACGGTCAATAATTTCAGCCTCAGTTATCTTTTTATCTGTGACTAATATTTCCATTTTTCGTAAATATATTTCTAATTTTAATAGTTCATCATTACTAATACGCATAGCAGCTAAGGCTGCGGCGTCACCTTCTACTAATTTTCTCGCCTCTAATATTTCTAATGGTCCTGGGGCATCTTCATTTATAAGTGAGCTTTTAACTGATGTGAGTTTTACGACATATACACCTGAACCGGGTCTTATTTCAACTAACCCCGAAACCTCTAGTGCGATAAGTGCTTCACGGACCGTTTGCCGACTTACATCATATTTACTTGCAAGATCACGTTCGGCCGGAAGCCGCTCATTCTCAACTAAGTGATTATCATTGATCATGTGCGCAAGTTGTTGAGCAATTTGTAGATATAATCGTTTGCTTGAAATGTGCGCTTTTGTAAGAGAATCTAAGGTTGATGATTGTTGCAAATTGGACTGTCCAATTGTAGTATTTGTGATAAAGGTTAACCAATTTATCGTTTTGGATAACATTAATCAAGTAGGGGCGTGTTTAGTCTTATTTGTAGACAGATCCATAAATTATCTGTTTTCGGATAGATTGAAGGATTTACCAAGATTAGGGATTCACATTTTTTAAGATTGCCTCATTCTTCAAATATTCATATCGCTACATTAACGGGAGTATAGTTGTGTTAAAACCAGATAGTTCTTATACAAAGTCGTTTTTATTTGGGCATGTTGAGTCAATTTTAGATTTTTACGATCCTATTGTTGTGGATGAGTCTGGAGGGTATTTCCAAAACTTTAAAGATAATGGAGAGGTGTTTAACGGTGGGTTTAAGCAACTCGTTAGTAGCACTAGGATCATTGTAAATTATGCAAGAGCAGCAACTGCGTTAAATAGAAGTCACTATAAAGATATAGCTGAGCATGGTTTAACATATTTAGAGCAAGTTCATTGGCAACCTAGTACTGAGTCTTACGCGTGGACCTTACAAGATCATAAAGCCTTAGATATGACACAACAAGCCTATGGCTATGCGTTTGTCATGCTTGCTTATGCAGCTGTCCATAAGCATGGTGTGCGTGATGGTTTAAGTGACATGCGCCGCACATTTGATCTTTTAGAGAATAAATTTTGGCAAGCTGATTTTGGACTATATGCAGATGAAATCAGTCCAACTGGGGTGCTGAGTGATTATCGAGGTCAGAACTCAAACATGCATTTATGTGAAGCAATGATTGCTGCCTTTGAAGCGAGTGCTGAGCCTCAATATCTAGAAAGAGCAAAAGTATTGGCTAAAAATATTACTCAAGGTCAGGCCAACTTAACTAATGGTTTGGTTTGGGAACACTACCAAGTAGATTTTCAACCAGACTGGGAGTACAACAAAGAAGATCCCAAAAACCTGTATCGTCCTTGGGGGTTTCAGCCCGGCCACCAAACAGAGTGGGCAAAGTTACTGATTGCAATTTATCGTCATAGTAAAGAGTCTTGGTTACTTGAGAAAGCTCAGGAGTTATTCGACTTAGCTTATGAAAAATCTTGGGATAAAGAGCATGGGGGACTTATTTATGGTTTTGCTCCAGACGGGAGTTGGTGTGACGATGATAAGTATTTTTGGGTGCAAGCTGAGAGTTTCGCCGCCGCCGCTATGCTATACCAAGAAACTCATAATATTAAATATTTGGACGCTTATCGAGAGCTTTGGGACTACAGTTGGCACAATCTTGTAGACCATCAGTATGGTGCATGGTTTAGAGTGCTAAAGCGTAATAATGACAAATACTCGGATGAAAAAAGCAGCGCTGGCGCTAAATGTGACTACCATACATTAGGTGCCTGTCTCGATGCACTTGTTGGTTTGTAGAGCTTTATAACGAATTTTCATCAACTTCAATGCACAGGTAAGATGGTATTTACGCATTGAAGTTGAACCTTTTTAGGCCATAATTTTTTAACATTATTCGAAGCAACAAAAGCGAAACTCACGCTATTTCTTTATCCAATATCTCTTAGCATATCTATTTAATCTATTTAATCTATTTAATCTATTTGCCATCGTGCCATTGTTTTGGAGCCAGTAGCTTCCTCAAGTATGGCAATTAAGCTCGATGCTTAGGCTTTTTATTTTTATTGTTTTTAGTTTAGGCATTTGATTATGGCGCTAATAAATTAGGTAGTAAGGTGCTTAGTGTAGGAAAGGCTGAGACGAGTATTAACACTATTATCATAGCGGCATAAAGAGGGAGCATAGGCTTTATCATTTGCTCCATTTTAGTCTTGGCCACAGCACAACTTACAAATAAAATATTACCGACCGGTGGGGTACATAAACCAATGGATAAATTAAGAACCATCATTATTCCAAATTGCAGTGGGTCAACACCTAAACTTGTGGCAATCGGTAAAAATATAGGCGTAAAAATTAGCACTGCTGGGGTCATGTCCATAAATGCACCGACGACCAACAGTATTAAGTTAATGATAAGTAAGATAACAATCGGGTTATCACTGATACCAAGCATCACATCACTTAGTTCTTGAGGGATGTTTTCATAGGACAACAACCAACTCAGTGCCGAAGAGGTAGCGATTAAAAACAATACGATAGAAGTGGTTTCTATAGTTTTCGTAAGAATGCTACCTAATGCTTTGAGGTCTACTTCACGGTACACGCCTACCGCTAAAATTAATGCGTACACCACTGCAATTGCACCGGCTTCTGTGGGGGTGAATATACCGCTGACTATTCCACCCATGGCAATCACAATTAGCGCAAGACTCGGAATGGCTTTCCATATTTGGGTAAGCGCGACGTTAAAAGGAAGCCGTGGAGCTCCTTTAAATCCTTTGCGTTTAGCATAAAGATAACAAAGTAACATCAGCGCAAAAGCGACCAATAAACCGGGAATATAGCCTGCTAAAAACAATGCTGATATGGATACTCCTCCACTGGCGATAGCGTACACTATAAGGATGTTGCTTGGGGGGATCAGTAGACCTGTTGTAGAAGCCGTTGCCGTAATTGCGCCGCTAAATGCTTTATCGTAACCGGCTTTTTCCATCTGGGGCACCATAAAGCTACCAATAGCAGATGTCGCTGCAACGGCAGAGCCTGACAATGCGCCAAAAAATACACATGACATAACATTAACTAGTGCAAGTCCTCCTGGCAGTGTGCCAAGCAAAGCCATCGCACAATTTATTAAACGCTTGGCTATTCCTCCTTGTGCCATAATCTGTCCAGATAAAATAAAGAATGGGATAGCTAATAATGCGAAGGTGTTGACACCATTGGTCATACGCTGGGCGACTGTGGTAACTGCAGGAAGAAAGTCCATGGCGGTTAACATATACAAAAATGTGGCTAAACCTATGGCAAATGACACGGGGACGTTGAGTAACAATAAGAAAAAGAAACAAGCCAACAAAAATATGACTGTCATAGGGCGTCCTCCAAATTTTCTGCTGAGGAGAATATAAAGTTTAATGCGTAGATAAGGATAAGTAGCCCGCTAGTAGGTAGCACTATGTAGACTAAACCTATATCGATACCCATGACGGCTGATTTTTGCCCCAACTCATAGGTCATAAGTACCAAGCGAATGCCACCCAATATCATCACGAACAAAGCAAATAAGGCAACACTCGTGTGTATCATAATGTGCATTATTCTGCGTTGTAATCTAGTTCCTTGGTTATATATGATATCTAGTCCTAGGTGGCTTCTTTTACGATAGGCATAGGCCGAACCTAGAACCGTTAACCAAATAAGTAAAAATCTAGAAAGTTCTTCAGTTATTGAGCTAGGTTCAGCAAGCACATATCGAGAAAACACTTGCCAACAAACGACGGCAGTAATACTCACTAAAATAATCTGCAACAGCCGAATATTAAGACTGTCAAACCAAAATAATATGAGGGAAGACCCGTTATTTTTCATTTCTGTTTTCATAATTGCTCAATCCGCTCTAACAGGTCGCCAACTTCTGTGCCGTTAAAGCTACTTTTAAAGGCACTCACACGTTGCATAAACGGAGCTTTATCTGGAGTAATAATATTGACACCTTCTGCTCTTAGGGCTTCAAGGGCTAGCTCTGTATCTTTTTTCCATAAGGCTCGTTGATACGAAACAGCACTTTGCATAGCTTGGTTGATCCAGCTTTGTTGTTGCGGTGTTAATCCTTGCCAGACTAACTGACTGATAATAATGATGTCTGGAATAGAGTTGTGCTCATCAAGTGTGTAGTTTTTGCATATTTCATAATGTCTTGATTTATATAGCGTAATAGCATTGTTTTCAGCGCCATCCACTACACCCTGTTGCAAGGCTGTATAAAGCTCACCAAAGGATATTGGCGTAGCAGATGCTCCCATAGCCGAGGTCATTTTTACTGCTGATTGACTTTTCATGGTGCGGATCTTTAGGCCAGATAAGTCATCAGGATGTTGTACGGCTCTGTTACAGGTATAAAAGCTACGACTGCCCGCATCAAAATAAGCTAGCCCTTTTAACCCCACATCAATGGGGGCATCGAGCAGTTCTGCTCCTAACTCACTTTCTAATGTTTGCCAGTAATGAGTTTTATCTCTAAATACATATGGCAGATTGAAGACTTGCATCTCTGGGACAAAGGCTTCCATTGAACTTATAGATACCTTAGTCATGGCAAGGCTACCTACTTGTAGCAACTCTATCTGGTCTCGTTCTGAGCCTAATTGCCCATTGGTATATATTTGAATGTTAATCTGATTATTTGATAGCGCTTCTACTTGTTGTTTGAAGTGCAATAACGATTTATGTACCACATGCTCAGGATCAAGTGAGTGGGGAAGACGCAATGTAATTTGCCCTTCCTCTTGTGATGCAGTAACTAACGCTAACCCAGACGCCAGCGCAGTTATAAACAAAGCAGTGAGTAGGAATATACCGGATTTAGGCTTATTCATTGTGAGCTTCCATTGATATTATGAAGGCGTTCATTGACTTAATTTCACTGCAATTTTTTCGAAATCCATAAGGGTAGGGAAGCCATTATTAGGGCGGCGTTTTTGGGGTAAATACCAAGAGTCCCATTTAGGGTTGAGGTCGCCTTCTTGACGTCTACTGTAGATTTGTTGCAACTGTTCTTGACCTTGCATCACCAATGTATTGATGGCTAATTGAGACTGACTACTTGCAGGCGCGTCTTTTAATCTCACTAAGTCAATTAGGGTTTGATTGTACTGCAACAAGTCTAAATATAATTTAATCGGTAATATGATGTGATCATGATAGAAGGTTGCATCGCCTGAATTTTTACGACTCCCCATTTCGGCATGTTTTAGAGCTTTTTGTAGCTCGTCTATCTTAGGCTGAGTGATGGGTAAATATTTGTCGATCATCTTTTTGGTGACAGTGAATTCATTTTTGCCTGGTTGGCGAACTGGAATATCTGCCAAGTAAGCTTGGATTGTTTTGACATGCCATAAAATTTCAACGTACCCAATGTGCTGATTATTCGCTTGAAACAAGTATTGAAGTGCTTGTTGGGTATCTGTTAATGCAGCATCTCCAAAATAGCGAGTGATCCACTGTCTATAAAATTGTTGTGCATTAAATGCTTTGCCTAAATTAGCTGATTGAGCATAGGCTTCAATATTTAGTATGAATGGTCGGAAGGTTTGGCCATTCACTTCCATATAGTGAGTGGCATCGTAGTCTGAATACATTTGATCCATGACCGATTCGACCAATTCTGGGTAGGGTGCCATTACATCGTGGTTTTTCCAGTAGCCTGCATGCATATAGGTACCGAATTTATAACCTTTAGTACTGTTTGGTTGATACTTAAATGTTCCCCAACCATCGTCTGACCAAGCAATTATAAAATCTTTTGGTGGAGCAAAGCCATTATTAAACATTTCCATGCCATCGCTATAACAAATACAAACTCTGGGGGCATCGGGCTTAAATTCATTAACTATTTTGTTAAATTCGACATAAACCTCATTGAATACACTGATTTTGTCTTCTCCACAGCTAGACTTGTACTCCCAGTCGAGTAATTGATTGCGAGGGCGTAAAGCGAAGATATCAATATTTTTTACTGGTGTGTGAGTGAGGTAGTAGCGCCAGCCATCAATCCATTCTTGTTTGTAATCAGTCCAACACGTCGAAGCTGCTACATCTAGTGTATGTAGTTGCCTACCTTGCATCATATCCACTTGAATATACATGCCCTTGTCATGCACGTACTGCATCATTTTTTCTAGGTGAGGCACGTTTAACTGATAATCGGGATGGCGTTCTAAATAAGCTGGGCGTGTATAAAACTCGATTCTGCCCAACATATCAAACATTTCAATGCCGTTATATTTTAGGCGGACTAATGAGTCGATCATGTTAGTGAATGACTCCCAGTCATATTCTAGGCTAGGCGACTTTAAATTAAGTAATTCGTCGACATCATTTTCAAAATAAACCAGTAATGGTACTACAGGCGCTGCAATTGAGTGGTCATCAAAACTAGATAATTGTGAAAATGTTTTAGCTGTGGGTTGTTTATCTGTCCAATAAGCAAGTGGATCAATGCCGAGTATTTTATGACTGTATTCATAAACGGCATACTGGGTACCTTGAACGTCTAGACCACCTAATATTACTAACGGTCGATTATTGACTTCGCCTACATTTAGTAGAGATGCGCGAGACTTAAGTTGTTCGAGCTTTGTTTTAGTCGTTTGGCTCAGTAGTGAAGAGTTTTTTAATTGATTGCTTTGCCCAATTAAGTAATACAAATCTGCATTGGGTAATGAATCAGTGGTGTACGCTATGTCAATTTTAGGGTGCTGTACCGCTTCTAAATCTTGCTTTAAATCCTCTGCAGCCAACCTAATTGGTGTACCTGCATTTTCAGGTAAAATAATAACAATATTAGAATTGTTACCGGTGTCATTTTTGGGAGATACACATCCAGTTTGAAGACAACAAAGTAAAAGTAGTAATGTAAATAGAACCGGGTTGTATTTCATGCAAAGACTCATTATGTAGTGGTTGAAATTGACTGCGTTAGTGTTATTCATTTATTTATGTTTGCTAGTTGAATCCCTTATGACTAATTCACCATCAATAATGGTGGCATGATCGGGACCCATAGCTGGCATCATTGATTTTTTATCTTTAAGACGGTCTATCAGTAGGCTAGCTGCTTGATAACCTATAGATAATAAGGGGTGACGCATAGTTGTAATATTTGGCCAAACTTTAGTGGTTATGGAAATGTCATCAATACCACAAATGGATAAGTCATCGGGTACTCGCAAATTCTGACTTTGGGCTTCGTAAAGTACGCCCACGGCCATTTCGTCATTAGCAGCAAAAATAGCAGTAGGGCGCTTCTCTTTATTTAATAAAGTATTCGCTGCATTAATACCTGATTGATAGGTGTAATAGCCCTGCACAACGAGTGACTCATTCACTTCTAATCCTGCATCTTCAAAAGCTTGTCTAAAACCTTTTTCACTGCGCCGAGCTGACTCTTGATCTGGATGACCGGTGATAAAACCTATATCTCTGTGGTTGAGTTTTAATAGGTAATTGGTCATGTCGTAACTAGATTTCATGCCGTTAAAACCAATAGACTCGCCACGCTCCAAGTCTTTTGGTCCAATTCGGATATATTTGATATTTCGTGCATCTAACATTTCTAACAATTCAATTTTGTCACAGATGGGAGGAGCTAATATCAAACCATCTACTAGGGTGTTTTCTACTAAATCTTCTATTTCAGTAACAAGACCTGTTGAGCGATAACTACAATCGTATAAAAATAAACCCATATGTTGTTCAGTACAGCTTTGTAATATCCCTTTTTGTAGGTTCATAAGGTAACCAGGGCTAGGGTTATCAGATAGTAAAGCAATAAAAAAAGATCTATTTTTAGCCAGTGCCATACCTAGAGGGTTTCGTTTAAAATCCAACGCAGCTATAGAAGCTTGTACTTTTTCTTTTGTTTCTTTACGTACATTCGCTTCATTGTTAATGACTCTAGAAACAGTTTTCTTAGAAACGCCTGCATGTTTTGCAACATCAATAATAGTGGCAGCTCTCATGAATATTTATTCACTCTTAGTTAGAAAATTTATCAAATTGTTTATGTACTTTTCATGTCGTTAAAAATACAAGCCGTTGATTTTACTATAGGTGGCTGCCAATTTTTATGCTGAATTGGAAAAATAACAAATATTTAACGTTTTTGCAGTGTTAATTTATAAAGCTAGTTGACACCGGTGTCAACTAGCTTTATAAATTGTTTATCTAATATGCAAAGTATAGGCGGTCCATTGACTAACCTTTTACATCATCGGGAGCTTTTTGTTTTATGACATCCTCTTTGGGCATGCACCCTGACGCTCTTTTTTCAGGCAATTCTAGTGAACGAGATATCGCTAGACGCTTATATCTGAACGTTGCCAATTTACCTATTATTAGCCCTCATGGGCATACTGATCCTAAGTGGTTTGCTTTAAATCAACCTTTTGCTAACCCCGCGGAATTATTAATCCAACCTGATCATTATGTTTACAGAATGTTATATAGTCAGGGGGTTACATTGGATGAACTTGGTATCTCCCGTGTAGGTCAAGGTCCTACGACGGCAGATCCTGAGCAAGTTTGGAAGATTTTTGCTGAACATTTTTATTTGTTCCAAGGTACACCTTCGTATTTTTGGTTGAATTATGTATTTGCCAATACGTTTGGCTTAGATGTAAAACTGAATGCTCAGACGGCGAGTTATTACTACCAAGTTATCAATCACAAGTTGAATTCCCCTGAATTTTTACCAAGGGCGTTGTTTGAGAAATACAACATTGAAGTGTTGGCGACGACAGAGTGTCCAACGGATAATTTACGTTATCATCAACAAATTATAGATTCTGATTGGCAGGGTAGGGTAATAACTGCGTTTCGACCAGATGCGGTTATTGATGCTGAGCACGAATCATTTCAAAGAAAGTTAAACCAATTAAGCCAAGTGACTGGGTTAGATTGTCGCCAATATGACCAATATATTGATGCACTCAAACAAAGACGAGCTTATTTTAAAAAGATGGGGGCCACCTCAACCGATCACGGTCATCCAACACCTGCAACAGCAGACTTAAGTCACCAGCAAGCCACAGCCCTGTTTGATAAGTTGATAGCTGGCGATGTTACTCCGCAAAATGCTGAGTTGTTCAGAGCTCACATGTTGATGGTCATGGCTGAAATGTCTATTGAAGACGGCTTAGTGATGCAAATTCATCCTGGCGTTTATCGTAATCATAATCACAGTGTATTTACTAATTTTGGTAGAGATAAAGGCGCAGACTTGCCAATACAAACGGAATATATTCAAGCGTTAAAGCCCTTATTAGATAAATTTGGTAATGACCCCCGCTTGAGTGTCATTTTATTTACGTTAGATGAAACTGTTTACAGTAGAGAGCTAGGTCCTTTAGCTGGTCATTATCCAGCAATTAAGCTAGGCCCTGCTTGGTGGTTTCATGATAGCCCAGAGGGCATGACTCGCTTTAGACGGGCAACCACAGAAGTAGCCGGTTTTTATAATACTGTTGGTTTTAATGACGATACTAGAGCGTTTTTGTCTATTCCCGCTCGCCACGATATGTCGCGAAGAATGGACTGCGCTTACCTTGCTGAACTTGTTGCTAGCCATCAAATTGATGAAGAAGAAGCCAGTGCAATTGCCACTGATTTGGCCTACAACCTTGCTAAGAAGGCTTACAAACTATGAGTAAAAAAGCGTTGTCTCCTAGACTGAATTTAGCCCTTGCCAAAGAAAGAGGTTTACTAAATGTTAAATCCTCAGAGTTAGGTGCCGTAAAACAAATAGTACATTTAGGAATTGGGGCATTTCATAGGGCTCATCAAGCGGTCTATACCCAAGATGCTAACGAGATGTGTGATGATAATTGGCAAATTATTGGAGTGTCACTGCGAAGTGCGTCAGTGCAAGAGCAACTGATGCCACAAAATGGTCTCTATTCAGTATGTCAAACAGATGTTAGTGGTAATAGTAATAGTGTGATGTCTGTTATAAAGAGCGTTTTGGTATTGCCAAACGAACCAGAAAAAGTGCTGACAGCTCTGGGACAAGAGAATACGCATATCGTGTCATTAACGGTTACCGAAAAGGGCTATTGCCATGATCCTGCCAGCGGTAATTTGGATTGTGAAAATGCTCAGATTCGACATGATTTAGATAATTTATCTGTGCCTACAACCGCCATTGGATTGCTGGTAAGTAGCCTGAAGGAGCGATACGAACAAGGCTTTGCTCCTTTTACAGTGTTGAGTTGCGATAACTTATCTAATAATGGGCAGACCTTGAAACGGATTGTCATCCAGTTTGCTGAGCAGCTAGATGAAGGGCTGGCGCAATGGATTGCAGAAAATGTTCCGTTTCCTAATACTATGGTTGACCGGATTGTGCCCGCAACGACTCAGGACGATATAAGCGAGCTAACCGCTGAGCTTGATTATCAGGATTTAGCTATGGTGAAAACCGAGCGTTTTAGTCAATGGGTAATTGAAGATAAATTTGTAAGCGACAGACCTCAGTGGGGAAAAGTAGGGGTAAGTTTAGTGAAAGATGTAGAGCCCTTTGAAAATGCTAAGTTGCGTTTGCTAAATGGTGCCCATTCTTCTCTGGCTTACTTAGGTTTTCTGATGGGCTATGACTACGTTCATCAAGTGATGGAAAATAAGGATTTAGCCGCATTTTTAAAACACATAATGCAGACAGAAATTATTCCTACCATTGAGCCACCACAAGGCATTGATTTAACGGAATATAGTTTAGATCTATTGCAACGCTTTTCAAATCCCGCATTGAATCATCGTACTTACCAAATTGCCATGGATGGGTCACAAAAGGTGCCCCAACGTTTACTTCACACCATAGAGGAAAAACTACACCAGAATACTCCTTTTGATGGTTTGTGTTTTGCAGTAGCTGGCTGGTTAAGGTATTCAATGGGGTTCGATTTAAAAGGTGATCCTATAGAAGTCCAAGACCCTCTAGCAGAGCAGTTATTTAATATTCAAAAACGTGATTTTTATGATATTGATAATTTAATTAATGGTTATTTAACCTTTGATAAAGTGTTTTCTAAATCACTTTGTGAGTCAGATGTGTTTAGGCAAAAATTAACTTATTGGTTAGGTATTATTCTGGCAAATGGTGTAGAAACCGCTCTAAAAATATTGTTGATGGAATGTTCTAATAGCTCAGTGGAAAATGTGTGATGATTAATGTAACGGTTTGGAATGAATGTCGCCACGAAGTGGAAGATGAAGACGTTAAAGAAGTTTACCCAGAAACAATAGGGGGCTGCATAGTTAATAATCTAGAGCCTTTTGGTTTTAATTTAACGCTTGCGACCTTAGATGATCCAGAGCAAGGCTTATCTGATGAGTTAATTGAAAATACCGACGTATTAATCTGGTGGGGCCATAGGTATCACGATGAATTAAACGATGCACTCATTGATAAGTTGCAAGCAAGGGTGCTCGCTGGCATGGGGCTAATCATGCTGCATTCATCTCACCATGCAAAGTTGTTTAAGCGTTTAATGGGGACCAGTTGTAATTTAAGCTGGCGTGAAGCCGAGGGAGGGGAGAGAGAAAGAGTGTGGTGTTTAAAACCTTCACACCCAATTGCAGAAGGGATCCCTGCACAGATCGAATTACCTCAGTCAGAAATGTATGGAGAGCCGTTCGATATTCCTGAGCCAGATGAACTCATTTTTAATTCTTGGTATCAAGGTGGCGAAGTCATGCGTAGTGGGTGTACCTATACCAGAGGGAGAGGGCGAGTGTTCTTCTTTTCTCCTGGTCACGAAACGTTCCCTATTTTCCGTAATCCTCACATTATCAGAGTGCTAGCAAATGCTATTCAATGGACTAATCAGTCACATCAAACTGGCTGGAGTCTCGGAAATTGGGGGCGACCAGAGCCATTAGAACCCGGCGCACCTAGACAAACCTATTTTAAAAAGCCCAGAAAACTTATGGTGGCTGAGAAGTTAGCTGCTAGCAAGAAGCCGAAATGAATCTCTACCATTTTTACACTATTTAACCATTATAACGTTAGAAAACTATAATTGATGGATACTCTCAATGAACTTATCGTCTCGCAGGTTGACGATTTACCTACTATTGAGAGTATTCATATAAATTTATGGGAACATCGTTCACGGGGGTGAACGGTTACCGTTTGTGCTTCCAGAGGATCTCTTGATATGCAGTCTCATCTATTCAATACCCTTTTCAGTGTTGTTTTCTTTATATTTGCCATCACAGCTTGTGGTCGCGAAAATATTCAACAAAATGATAAAAAACAAGATTTAAAGGTGCTTGTTTTTAGTAAAACTGAAGGGTTTCGCCACAACTCTATTAAGCCTGGTATTGAGTATTTATCGACATCTTTAGCTCAAGAAGGAACGCAAGTTGTAGCTTCTGAAGATTCGAAAATATTTAACGATGCTGATTTATCTACCTTTTCGGCCATCATTTTTTTAAATACCACTGGAGATATTCTAAATAGGCAGCAACAGGTGGCAATGGAACGTTATATTCAGGCTGGGGGTGGGTTCGTAGGAATACATTCAGCGACAGATACAGAGTGGGAAGGAGACTGGTATTGGTATCGACGTTTAGTGGGTGGAGTATTTGCTGGACATCCAGGTATTCCATCAAATGTACAAACTGCTAGGGTGCAAGTCGTCACAAAGGACCACCCCGCAACTGCTCATCTTGCTGATAATTTTTTAATCGTTGACGAATGGTACGACTTTAAAAGCTTATCTGACCGCAGAACTGATTTATTAACTGTGGATGAAAAATCTTACCATGGTGGTGGCCATAAAGGTTACCACCCTATCGCTTGGTATCACGACTTTGATGGTGGGCGCTCGTTTTATACCGGTATAGGTCATAATGCTGATAACTTCAGTAAGCCAGAATATATGCAGCATCTATTGGGAGGAATTGAATATGCGATTGGTGAAAATATTCGAGATTATTCAAAATCGCGCCCAGAGCCTAATCGTTTTGTTAAAGAAACCTTACTTGAAGGCTTAAACGAACCTATTAGTTTAGATATAACGAAAGATGGCAAAGGGGTCATTTTTATTGAACGTAAAGGTAAAGTTCATTGGTTTGATGTGGAGCGTAAAGCATTAAAAGAAGTTGGTAACCTACCTGTATATTCAGCTGAAGGTTTTGGTGAGTTTGGTCTATTAACCGTGGCACTGGATCCTAATTTTGCAGAGAACCAACATCTGTATATGATGTACAACTTAGCTTCGCCTTTAGAAAATCAAGGGCCTTTGCAACGTATATCTAGATTTACCTTAGTAAATGGCAAATTGGATCTTAGCTCTGAAATCCCTATGTTAGATGCCGAAAATGATGACACCTGTTGCCATACTGGCGGTAATATGGAGTTTGATGGAGAAGGCAATCTATATATTGGTTTTGGTGATAATACCAATCCTTTTAAAGCTTTTGGTGTAGGTCCAAGTGATTTTAGAGCTGGCTCAGAAATTAATGATGCGTTACGTTCGTCAGCCAATACCCAAGACTATCGCGGTAAGATTTTACGTATTAAACCGCAGCCAGATGGCAGTTATACGATACCTGAAGGAAATCTGTTCTTAGACTCGACTGAAGGCAAAACCGAAATTTATGTGATGGGCACTCGTAATCCTTATACGTTGGCGTTTGATGATCAAGAAAATACCTTGTACTACGGTGATGTGGGTCCTGATGCTAGGGCTTTCACTGATGAACATGGGGCTAAAGGTTATGATGAAATCAACAAAGTGACCCAGGCTGGAAATTTTGGGTGGCCGTTGTTTATCGCTAACAATAAAGCCTATCGCCAATTTGATTATGAAGCTGATGAGGCGGGTAAATGGCACAATCCACTGAGTCCACAAAATACCTCACCTAATAATACGGGTGCAAAAGACTTACCTGCAGCACAATCGGCGTTTATTTATTATCCCTATGCGCAATCTGATATCTTCCCAGAACTTGCAGCTGGAGGCCGAAATGCCTTAGTTGCTGGTGTTTATCGTAGTAACAAACATGCTGATGCGTTGCCCGATTATTATGACGGGGGCTTATTTATTTCTGACTTTATGCGACGCTGGATCAAAGTCGTATTTAGTGATGTAAATGGTGATATTTATAAACTTGAAGAATTTGCCCCTGATGTAGAGTTAGTGGCACCAATAGATCTTAAATTTAGTCATCAAGGGCAATTATATATATTGGAATATGGTTCGAAGTGGCATACAGGCAATCCGGATTCGAGACTCTCAAGGATAGTTTATACAGGGGCTGGGAATCGCCCCCCTCTCGCTAAAATGTCAGCATCACCGATACAAGGAACTGCACCGCTTACTGTTAATACATCTGCTGCAGAATCAAGTGATCCAGATAATGACCCCTTGCAATATACATGGCAGATAACTTCGCTAAAATCAGAAGAAACCTTAAAGGACGCCGATTTTACTCAAGCCAAAAAAAATGAGGGTATCAAGGCAAGTTTTACCTTGGATAAAATAGGGCGATACGCATTGTCGCTTACAGTACGTGATCAACAAAACCTCTCAAATACGCGTTTTCACTTAATAGAGGTGGGCAATACCCCTCCTTCTATTGATATTAGTGTGATTGGCGATCAAAGCTTTATCTGGCCCGATAAAATACCTGCTAAATATCAAGTTGTGATCACCGATGTCGAAGATGGTCATGTAAAACAAGGCTCCACCACTTTTGAAAATGTAGACATTACTTTTACCAAGGTAGAAAAAGAGGACAAGGAACAAACCCTAGGGCATCATGTTAGTGGGCCTATAGAGCCAGGTAGAAAAGAAAGCAAAAAGCGTCTATGTGCTGGATGTCACCAAGAACAAGCTGATTCTGTGGGACCTGCTTTTCAAAAAGTGGCGGATAGATATTCTGTGAGAGGTGATGCTGAAGCCTACCTGAAACAAAGCATAACCGCTGGTAGTACTGGAAAGTGGGGACAACATCAAATGCCAGCCCACGACTTTTTGTCGGATGATGTGTTAAATGTGTTGGTGCGTTATGTTTTGGCTTTGCAATCAACAACGCCTAGCTTACCTATGCATGCTGCATTGCCTAAAGTCACCGAACCGGGAATATATCAGTTAAAGGCTAAATATACCGATCAGGGTGCCATAGGATTGTCGGCTATTACTCGTGAAAAATCGCTCACTCTCCGTGCTCCTCAAATTTTTGCCAATACATTAGTCAGTCATGTGGGCGAACAGAATGGATTAAGGGCGAGGGAAGCTGATGGGTTGCCTACGCTTGCTATGTATGGTGATAAAACCCATGTGTTGATTGGAAAAATTGATCTTCGTCAGGTAAAAGCAATCACCATCTCACAAAAATATTGGTGGCGGCTTAATAACAATGTAGAGGCTGAACTAAGAGTCGGCAGCGCTACCGGAAAAACTATCGCCAAAGGCGCGTTTAATTATGAAGGAGCCAAACAAGAAGATGTGATTGAGCTGACGTTAGATGTGAGTCATGCTAATACTTATGAACCGCTTTATTTAGTAGTAAACATCACAGACGATAAAAAAGACGCATTGGCAGCCCATCTATATTCATTTACTTTTATTAGTAAGTAGTTAATAGAAGCTATTAAAAAAGGCATGGCGCTATTAGCGACATGCCTTTTTTCTTTAGAAAATAAATATAGGTTTAGGTAATTTTGAACCTACATATTTTAGCTCGAAGCTCAAAGCGACTACATTAGCGTTACTGCTTGCCCTTTATTACCTGCGGACTCTTTGATGGCATCCCATAAAATAGCCATTTTTAAGCCTTGTTTTATGGCTGATGGGTTTTCCATTTCGCCTTTTAAAGTCTGCTGAAAGATGTTTATTAAATTATTCGCTGACTCTTGTTCTTTTCGAGTGATGTTGCCGTCTTTATCTTCTATTTCTATCCAGCGACCCCAAGCACAAATACGAATAATGCACTTGCTAAAATAGCACTCTATACGTGATGTACAGCCAATGGTTTCACCGCAAGCTTGCATGGTAAACAAAGTTCCATCAGTTAGCTGTCCCATAACGACTGTTACAATATCAACGGGTTTATCACGATTTTGCATGAGAGCTGAAATACTAGCGAACTCTTTATCACAGAGCATTGAGGTGGTGTTCATTAGATGCGCCCCTGTGTCAAACATAAAGCCTCCGCCTGATATCTCTGGCATTTGTTTCCAGTGTCCGCTGTAAGTATCAGCCCAGTTTTCCCATATATTGGCTGAAAGACTGACTAGCTTGCCATAGGTTCCGGTCTTTATATCTTTTTTAAGTTGATGTACTAAAGGAGATAATCCCCCTTGATAAGCCACAACCAGTTCTTTGCCAGAACGCTCTTGAGCGAATTGCAATGCTTTTGCTTCAGCAACTGTGGTTACCATCGGCTTTTCTAGTAATACATCTAATCTTAAGTCTAATGCCATAATTGCTTGATCTGCATGGGCAACGTGAGGTGTGCAAATATACACACAATTTATGTTGTCAGATTGCTGCTTTAGCATCTCTTGCCAATCAACATTGGTATAAGGTTCAGGTTTAGAACGGTCCACAGCTAGTTTTCGAATCCGAGTTAATGCCTCTTCGTTATTGTCTGCTATGCAGACGATTTCAACATCTTTACGTTCAATCCAGGTTGCGATGTATTGTGAAGCTTTAACTCCGCAGCCAATTATTCCTAGTTTTAAGTTCAAAATTGTTTACTCCTATAATCATTAATCGAAAAAATAGTCATTACACAAAACTTAGCTACTACATACGAAAGGTAAATAAAACCTATGTTTTCATGTGCTTACATTAGTGTTTTGGTCGTATAGTCATCTCTTTTTACAACAACAAACTCTCAATCATGGTTTTTTAAATTTGCTCAGGCTTTTATTAGATTGCATATTGACACCGGTGTCAACCGGTGTATTATTTAGCGCAATGTTGGTCTTATGTTAAATATTTTTACAAGGTATGCAATTTATGCACAAGTATTACTTGATATTGACATGTTATTTATCGATGAGGGACACGCAGTTAAGATGAAGTTCAGAACTTGTTTGCTTAGTAAGCTTGTATGTAGAGCCAACTTTTCTAAAGTAGGTATGCTGTTTTTACTTATTTTTGGGGGGGCAAGTTGCTCACAGCCATCCAAAGACAGTGATTTAGAAACCAAAATGACTTTAGTGATAGCAGAGCACAGAGCTGCTAGGCTTGCAGCGCTATATGAAATGGCTCCAGAATTAGAATCACGCCTAAATGTTAAACTTAAAGTCGTCGAATACCCTGCACCAGCTAAGGATTATTTTACTAAACTTGTGACTGAATTGCGCTCTGGAAATGCTCCTGACGTTTTCAGTGTCCCAAGAGATCTGCAATTGGATGATTTAGCTGCGGCGGGTTATTTAGCTGATTTAACTTCTGAAATGCAAGATTGGGAAGGGTATTCGCAACTACCAGAGCTAATTAAAACACTGACCCAGGGAAGCTTTGACAAAAAGAACTATGTGGTACCTTCAATTGTTGCCGTAGAACAACTTTATTATCGACACGATTTGTTGACGAAATACGGTATTGATACAAGTCAGCCTAAAACTTTGCAAGAGTTAACTCAGCGAGCTGAGCAAATAAAGGAAAAGACAGCTAAATATGCAATGTTATTTCCTGCAGGCCTTACTTGGGGAATGGGCTCATATACTGAAGGGTTTAGATACTTACTAGCAGGCCGTGATGACTATTCACTGCTAACTTCAGATGGCCGCTATGACCTTTCTCATCCTGCCCTTGTGGACAGTTTTCAATTTTATGCTGATTTAGTATCCAATCAGTTTATGCCAGTGAATCCGCTACTAAACCCTGAACCTTGGGTAATACCTAAATATGAAATGTTTCCAAATGGTGATCTAATGATTACCACATGTGGAACATGGTGTGTGGTGTTTGATTGGGGTGAAAATAGCCGTAATCCTATAGCCAATATTGATAAAGCTGTCGCCACATGGAAAATTCCTGCGCAAAACGGTAAACCTTTTGTACTTGCTTCTTTGGTGTATAGCTGGGCAGTAAACGACAAATCAAGGCAAAAACTTACCGCTAAAAAATTGGCTCTTGCGATGGGAGAGGTTGATGTAGCGATTGCTTATGCTAAGCGCTTAGGAAATGTACCCGCTCGAATGGATGCCAAATATCATCCTGGGTATCCAAGTTTAGGTAATGCAACAGAGGCACATCAATTGTTACCTGAAGCACGTGCAGTGACCACAACTGTTGGTGCAAGCGCTGTGATATCTGGTGTAGCTAGAGCCACCGAGGGCTTATTAACCCAAAGAGTCGATGCCAAAGGAGCTGAGGATATTTTGAGAAACTACGTAACCAGTGTGCTTGGTGAAGAACGAGTTAAGGGGTCACACTAATGCAATTAACCTATGAGCGCCGAAAACAATTAACGTATCGTTTTATGATGACACCAGCTTTACTTCTGATGTTTATATTCATTGTTTTTCCAGCGTTTTATGCCTTTTCATTAAGTCTAACAAATGAAGCTTTATTAGGTTTTGCCGCAAAAGAGTCTTCTTATGTTGGTTTGTCTAACTTTGAGCGCTTGTTTGATGACCCATTATTTTGGAATTCTCTTAAAGTCACCCTCTTGTTTGTTATTGGTTCTGCGGTAATTGGACAGTTTTTACTAGGGTTTTTATCTGCTGTTTTATTACTTAGGCCTATCCGTTTCAAAGCCATGTTTAACGCGATGATTTGCTTGCCAAACGCAGTGCCTGAAATGGTAGTGGGATTTTTGTGGATTTCTATGTATGCAAGTGGTGAATACGGCACTTTAAATCGCATCGTAGCGTGGTTTGGCGTAGATCCTCAGCAGTGGTTATACAGCTTTCCATTAATTGCGATCATCATAGTAAACACATGGCGAGGGGTAGCCTTTGCCATGATATTACTCACATCAGGGTTGTCTTCTATTCCTAAAGATATTTATGAAGCAGCAAGAATTGATGGGGCAACGGACAGGCAAATATTTTGGCGAATAACTATCCCTATGCTAATGCCAACTATTTTCTTATATATGTTTGTGTCAACTGTGACGACCTTCGCAATTTTCGGTTTGGTTTACACGTTAAGCCGCGGAGGGCCTGCAAACAGTACCGAAATTCTAGGCATTTATATTTACAACCAATCCTTTACGGCATTTCAACTGGGATATGGTGCATCGGTAGCGGTAATAAGTTTAGTGGTGTCTATGTTAATTGGCGTGTTTTATGTTCGTATGTTTAAGGTAGAGGTGTGATATGACCCTAGCTAGCAACACTGTGGCCTCTACGGGCACTAACCAAAAAATGACTAAAAGTCAGTTTAAGACCTATTTAACGCTTATTTTAATTTCTTTGTATTGCATGGTGCCTTTTATCTGGGTGGTGCTTGCCTCTGTTGACCCCAAGGCCAGTCAATTTTTGCGCATACCAGAATCGGTTTCAATGGAGCATTATTGGAACTTATTTGCAAACCAGAGTGGCTTGCGCTGGATTTTAAACTCTATTGTTATCAATGTATCTGCGACCATTATAGCATTGGTATTCGCGGGCTTTGGGGGCTATGCCATTTCTCGCACTAAAGCTTGGTGGAAACTGCCTCTGCTGTACGCAATTATACTCGTACGTATCGTGCCGCCACCGGCACTTATTGTGCCTGTTTATAAAGTGATGTTGACACTGAACGATTGGGTCAACGCATTGATTAATGCTGTGTTTACCGATGTAGCAACTCAACAAACCATGAGTCGCGCATTTTCATTTGTTGATGGGTATTTGGGGCTAATCTTGATTTTAGCGGCGATGCAGTTACCTTTAGCAATTTGGATCATGAAAACCTTCTTTGATGCTATTCCTATTGACTATGAAGAGTCGGCGGCAATAGACGGTGCGACGCAATGGCAAACTGTAAGAAAAGTGTTGATCCCTCTAGCTATGCCAGGATTTGCAGCTGCTGGGCTGTTTGCATTTATTAACGCATGGGGGGATTTTTTAATGCCTCTGATGTTTACCTCTTCCCCAGAGCTACAAACTTTACCATTGGGCTTGTTTCGTGCCTTTTTACGAGTTGATGCAATTGATTACGGGTTTTTAACCGCATTGGCTGTAATTTATACCTTGCCTGCAGTGATTGCTTTCTCTTTTGCTCGCAAATTTTTAACCCAAACATTTTCCGGAGGAGTGAAAGGCTAATTACTTATGGCAAAAATTGAACTGATCGATATTAAAAAACAATACGGTGACACTAAAATTGTTAAAGGCGTAACTTTTACTGTTGAAGACGGTGAGTTTGCAGTCGTGGTTGGCCCAAGTGGCTGTGGAAAATCAACTTTATTACGCATGATTGCTGGTTTAGAAGATATTACTTCTGGAGAGTTACGTATTGATGGCAAGGTAGCGAATCAGGTTTCTCCTGATAAGCGTGGTATTGCTATGGTGTTTCAATCCTATGCTTTGTACCCACACTTAACCGTTGCTGAAAACATTGGTTTTGCACTTACCCTTAAAAAACATGACAAAGCAGAGGTCGCACAAAGAGTTAAAGAAGCCGCAAAAATGCTTCAATTAGAAGATTTATTACAAAGGAAACCAGCCGAACTTTCTGGTGGGCAGCGTCAGCGGGTGGCTATTGGTAGGGCAATAGTCAAACGTCCCAAGGTTATTTTATTTGATGAGCCATTATCTAATCTAGATGCAAAATTACGGGTGCAAATGCGTGCTGAATTACAGCGTTTACACAAAGAATTTGGTTCAACTATTGTTTATGTTACCCATGATCAAGTGGAAGCCATGACCATGGCAGAAAAAATTGTTGTATTAAATCAAGGGCATATTTCGCAACTTGGACAACCGATGGATTTATACCAACAACCTCAAAATACCTTTGTTGCTGAGTTTATTGGTATCCCAAAAATGAACCTCTTAGACGGAGAAATCAGTCAAGATGAACCAGACGTTTTTGTATGCAGTAATGGTTTACGGATACCGCTCGCTGTAAGTTATCAAGGTGCAAGTGGTGGTTTGAAACTAGGTATCAGGCCAGAACATATTGAGTTGGCTGATAATGATAATGGACAATATGACGTTAAAATTGTTGAGCGTTTAGGGATAGAAACCTATCTGCATTTACAGCGTGCTGACGATGAAGTAATAGTGGTGCGCCTCGAAGGGGACCACAACCTTGATGCGGGGCAAGTTAATTTACATTTTCCAAGTGACAAGTGTCGTTTGTTTGATGAAGTAGGGCAGGTACTTTTGCCTAGTACCCATTAATCAATCTTGCAAAGAGTAATACATCAATGAGTCGGTCATTTTTTGTGGTGATGGGTATGTTATTTATGCTCATTACTGCTTGTAGTTTTCCCAATACAAACCCAAAGCTTAACCACATTCAAATGGTAGGCTCTCATAATAGTTATAAAGGGCCTCTAGACCCAAAAATCAAAGCGTTGGTGGCTGAAAAAGATGCCGCTGCAGTCGCAAAAATCGATTATTCTCACCCTCCATTCATTACTCAATTAGCAATGGGAATGAGGCATTTTGAAATTGATATTGTTAAGGATCCTCAAGGTGGAAAGTTTGCAAAGCCATTAGGTGAGAGGTTGACTAATCAGCACATTTTAAGTGAGCGACAGTTAACTGAACTTAAGAAGCCAGGTTTTAAGGTCATGCATATTCCAGATATCGATTTCATCAGCCATTGTATTTTATTTGAGGGCTGCCTTAATGCATTGCTTCATTTTTCTAATAGCAATCCGAGACACCTTCCAATCGTTATATTAATGAATTTCAAAGGTAACGGTAATCGTTTTATAAATGGCACACCTGTACTGCCATTTAATCGTAACGATTACGAAGAAGTCGATAATATTTTATTTGAAACTTTTGGAGATAAACTCATCACACCAGATGAAGTGCGTGGTGACCATAAAACCTTAGAAGAAGGTGCTCTAAATGGTGGCTGGCCATTATTAGAGGTAGCTCGAGGTAGGTTTTTATTTATTCTCGATGGAAAACCAGAAGAGCGTGAAACTTACCGAGAACACCACCCTTCATTATCTGGTAGGGCACTATTTAGCTCTTATTTACCCGGCGAAGCCGAAGCTGCATTTATGGTGCGTAATAATGCTATTAAACAGTTTGACGAAATAAAAGAGTTAGTGAAGCTAGGTTATATGGTACGAACCAGAGCTGACTCTGGCCAAGGCTCGGACTCGAAAATAGATGATGTTAAAGTCCGAACTAAATCTGCCATTGACAGTGGTGCTCAAATTATTTCTACAGATTTTTATCCTAGTGCGCCACAAAAATTATCTGATGATTTTTCGGTGAGCTTTAAAGGGCATAAATTGAATCGATGTAATCCGTTATTCTTAGAAACTTATTGCCTACTATAAATTTAGCCTCCGTTTATGTTAATAGAAAATAATGTGGTTAACATGTTGAGAGGTAGGTAGTATTTTTACCTACTTTGTAACCATTAATTCGCAGCTTGTTGTTACCGGTGTCATTTTATTTATTGATGGTCGTCATTCCTCGGGAAATTGAGCTGGTCATTTTGTTTGGCTATCTTAGCTATCAATAAATTAAATAATCCTCTTTTATTTTAAAAAGCTATATTAATTAATGGTATAGGTCTTTTTCCTCTGCGGTTTTAGCTAGTTGTAATGTTTTGTTGAGTTGTGGTTTTTAATTAATCAATAAGTGTTATTTAATAAAAACAGGGTCTCATTAGTTATTGGGGTTGACACCGGTGTCAGTTTGGTTAATATGCGTGTTAATAACATGTAAACAACATGTTTCGGTAGTGGCGGGAAGAGAAATGTTTTCATAATCCCGTTTATCTTAAATAGAAAAAAGACAAGAACTAAAGTTTTGAATTTGAAGATGGGACACAAAAATATGAAACATATCTATAAGAAAAATTTACTTTCTCTCGCCATTATTTCGGCATTGGGTAGTACTTTAAGTCTTTCTGCGATTGCTCAAGAAGAGGCTGGCGTTGATGATACTGAGGTTATTGAAGTTAAGGGATTTCGTGGCTCTTTAATAAAGGCGCGGGATTTAAAACGCGAAGCATTAGGGTCACAAGATTCAATAGTTGCAGAAGATATCGCTGATTTTCCAGATTTAAACCTTGCTGATGCATTGCAGCGTATCCCGGGTGTCACTATTACCCGAGAAGGTGGAGAAGGTCGCCAGATTTCATTACGGGGTATGGGACCAGATTTTACCACAGTCCATATAAATGGAATGCAAGGTTTAGCCACAAGTGCCTCAGCTATGGACAGTCGAGGTTCTGTTTCTCGTAATCGAGCATTTGACTTTAATGTGTTTGCTTCAGAACTATTCAATGAAGTGACGGTTAAGAAGTCTTATCAAGCAAGCACTGATGAAGGCGGTATAGGTGGTAATGTGGCACTTCGTACAGCTAAGCCTTTTGATTATGACGGTTTTACTGCAGCTGCGAGCGGCCAATTTGGCACAAATTCACAAACTGACGGCACAGATCCTCGTTTTGCGGGAATAATTTCTAACAAATGGGATCAGTTTGGTGCGTTGGCCTCGGTGTCGTATAGCAAGCGAGGAATTAATGAACAAGGTTATAATGGTTATAGATGGCGTAAGCGTTCTAGTAGTGATGCATCAGCTGTAAGCGATGATATTACAGGGGCTACCAGAGAAGCATTAGACGCTGGTGAAATCTTTTTTAACCGAGGTAACAGATATACTGTTTGGGAAAATGACCAAGAGCGTTTAGGCTTAACTACAGCGTTACAATTCAGGCCTACTGATGATGTATCAATTGAATTTGATGCGTTGTATAGCAAATTAACTAATAACCGCAACGAATGGCATTTACCTACGGCAGGCTCAAGTAGTACTGCGTTAGGGGGAATTGAGGAATTGGAAATCATCCCTGCTTCAGATGGTGATGGTTATGAAGCTGTGTATGGTAAGTTTACAGACGTTACAATGCGTACAGAGAGTCGCCAAGACTTAGATACTACTGTTTTTAAACAGTTCACATTAGCCGCAGATTGGAATGTTAGTGATGAGCTAGTAGTTAATGCCATGGCTGGGCATTCTTCTTCTGACTTCCGTTTAGATAAAGAGAAATTCTATACCGAAGGTGTAGCTGATTATATTACAACAGATTACCGTGATGGCCTTCGTTTTGATCCCGTAAATACCTATAGCTTCGACCCAACTGATACAAGCTTTTGGACTTTCCGAGAAATTGATGTTGATGAACGAGACATCAATAGTGAATTCGATCTTGTTAAAGTCGATATTGAATATAATGTAGGTGATGAAGGTCTCTTAAAAGCTGGGATCTCCAGTAAAACATTTAGTAATCATTACGAGCAAAGCAAGGTTGACAATATTGGTCGAAGTATTGATGCACCACAAAACAATGATGTCCGTACAGTTGACAATTTACTCTTTACTTTCACTGGTCACAATGACATTCAATGGGTAGGAGCTAACGTTAATGAAGCGCTTGCGTTTTATGGCGTTGACGCTAATTTAGGCGAAGATGCGTTACAAGAAAGTTCAATTTCAGATGTTGAAGAAGAAACCGTTTCTGCTTTTGTTGAATATGAATGGAACAGTGAGATAGGTGATATGACACTAAGAGGTGCTGTTGGAGCAAGATATTATGCAACAGACATTAGTACCTCTGGTATAACTAACGGTAGTACTGTGACGCTTACATCAGACTACGATGGTATTTTACCTACAGTAAATTTAGCCTTGGATATTAATGATGATTGGGTGTTACGCGGTAGTGTAGCAAAAAACCTGTCTCGCCCATCTCTTAGTGCATTAAACCTTGGTGGTACAGTGGATGTTGGTGATGGTGGTGTGTCTGGTGATGACCCTGTTGCAAGTTCTGGTAATCCAGACCTTAAACCGTTTGAGTCTTTGAATTACGATGTATCTTTGGAGTGGTATTTTGCAGAAGCAGGTGCGCTAGCTATTGGGTTGTTCTATAAGGACATTGAAAACTTTATCGTGAATGAAAGTGTAGATATTCCTTATAGTGAAACTGGTTTCCCTCTCTCTCTTTTAGGTTCAGATCAAACCGGTGACACAATCTATACTTATACCCGTCCAGTGAATGGTGATGATACTGACGTGGTTGGACTTGAGGTTTCGTTCCAATTAGATTTAGATTTCTTACCGGCTCCATTTGATAATTTAGGTATTGCATCAAACTATACTTATGCTGATGGTGAGTTTTTCTATGAAAACATCCAAGGTGGAGATTTTAGTCAAACAAAATCATTCCCAGGTTTATCTGAGCATAGTTCAAACTTTACTTTGTATTATGAAACAGATGTTTGGGGAGCGAGGTTATCAACTGTTTATCGTAGCGACTACATCACAGATGGTGACGGAGTGAGCAGTGATGCAGATGAAATTGGCTTCCATGCTACCACCAATGTTGATTTCTCTGCGTTCTATCAAGTTAATGAAAACCTTAAAGTTACACTTGAAGGGATTAACTTAACTAATGTGGCAGAAGAACAATATAATGATTCGGCTGACCGTATTTATAACGTCACTACTAGTGGCAGAACATTCTATTTAGGTGCAAGTTATAAATTTTAATTAAGCATCAATACAAGACCGGTTGTGTTTTCACAATCGGTCTTTTTTATTTTTAGAAAATTAATCGTATTTTGTATACACAAAAATTAATAAAGTAAGGAGTTATGTTTATGCAGTCACGGTTTTATTATATATGTATTCTAAGTGCATTATTGCTATCAATTGAAACAGTGGCAGATCCCGCCAAACGAACGGAAGTTTGGAAGCCTGTTCCTAAGCCAGTTACGATTAATCAAAAAGGGATACCTTCCGACGCTACGATTATTTTTGACGGTAAAAATTTTGATGCTCTGTTAAGTAAAGATGAGGGAGATGTTTCTTGGTATCTTAGAAATGAGGTGATGACAGTCAAAGCGGGGACTGGAGATATTGTTACCAAAGCGTCATTTTGTGATGCTCAATTTCACGTAGAATGGCGAGCGCCGATGTCTCGGTATGGCGATAGCAATCAACATTGGGGCAATAGTGGGCTTAAAATACAAGAACGCTATGAAGTACAAATACTTCAATCGGTTGATAATCCCACTTATGTAAATGGACAGGCTGGCTCTATTTATAAGCAATATCCACCTTTGGTAAATGCGAGTTTAAAAGCGGGTGAATGGCAAACCTACGATATTATTTATAAGGCCCCACGTTTTGATCAGAATAAGGCGCTTGTCTCTCCTGCTTATATTACCTTGTTACACAATGGTGTTCTGGTCCAAAATCATGTTGAAGTTAAAGGGACTACCAAAAATGTGGGGGATCCTAGCTATGCAGCACATGGTTGTGCACCATTAAAAATTCAAGAGCATACCGCTAATGTCAGTTTCCGTAATATTTGGGCTCGAAAGCTCTAGTTTTTAATACATCTAAAAAGGTCAAAAATGAAATTATTTAAAAGGTTTTTTTGTGGTTTGGCATTAGTCACTAATGTTTACTCATTACAAGCACAAGACGTTGCTCTTATTGATCCGCAACTAAGCAATTTTCAAAATGTATATAATTATGGTGTAGCAGAAGTCGTTGATGGAGTCATTGAAATATATTCCACAGGTAATTTCTTTTTACTGACTAAAAAAACTTATAAGGACTTTGTGTTTAAAGCTGAAGTTAAAATGCCAAATGTTGAAGAATATAATAACTCTGGGATTATATTTAGAGCGCAGCTTAAGCCAACAAAAGATGGCTATCAAGAGGCCGTGGGTTATCAAGCTGAAGTTGATCCTTCTGATAGAAAATGGAGTGGGGGATTGTATGATCAAGCAAGGCGAGATTGGTTACACCCGACTCATCCAACTCGTTCACATCCTGACCACCATTTTATTCGTGACATCTCACCACAGTGGTCTGAAGAACGACGCAAAGCATACAAAGCCAATGAGTGGAACCAATATAGAATTGAATGCCGTGGTAGTAACATTAAAATTTATTTAAATGATGTACTCACGACCCATATTATTGACACTAAAGATGCTGAAGGATTAATAGGGCTTCAGCATCATGGCAGTAAAGAACTAGCGAGCACTGGTAAAACAAATAACGTGGTCCTTTTTCGCAATGTGACCATTAAAGAATTGGACTAACTATGAAGTATGTGACTGGCCTTGCTATAGGTTTATTTTTTTTTAATGGTATCACTACAACGTTAGCTGCTGCTGAAATTTCTAAAAACAAAGGGGATAGGGAAGGGCATGATATGTCTGATCCTATTGCAGCTGAGAATATTCCGCCAGCGCCTATATTAAGTGTTGAAAAGGCCTTGGCTTCTATGCAAATTCAGCCTGGTTTTGTATTAGAAAATGTTGCCTCAGAACCCTTGGTTGCAAGTCCTATTGATATTGCGTTTGATGCTGATGGGCGAATCTGGGTAGCTGAAATGCTGACCTTTATGCCAAACATGGATGGCAATGGTGAAGAAGTACCTGAAGGTACCATTGCGTTGTTAGAAGATACCGATGGCGATGGCAAAATAGATAAACGTACAGAGTTCTTAAATGATGTAGTTTTGCCTAGAACTGTGGCGGTAGTAAAAGGTGGAATATTATACGCTGATCAACAACAACTTTATTTTGCTGAAGTACTGGCTGGCGATGCATTAGGGATACGTGAGGTTATCGACTCTACCTATGCCGCTGGCGGCAATGTGGAGCATAAACCTAATGGGATGTTGTACAACCTTGATAACTGGTATTACAACACTAAAAGTAATCGTAAGTACCGTGTGTTACCCCATAGCTCAGCAGTTCCTAATGGAGCAAAAGAGATTTATCGTAATAAATATTGGAAGATGGTCATTGCCACTACTGATAATAGAGGGCAATGGGGTCTTAGCTCGGATGACTATGGCCGCTTATATCATAATGGCAATAGTTCGCCCGCTGAGGGAGAATATTTGAGACCCGGTGTCTTGATGAAAAATCCAGGTTTTCAATCATCAGTTAAAGCTAATGCTCTGGGCTCAAACCGGGTTTATCCTGCTCGAATAAACCCTGGAGTGAACCGTGCCTATTTACCTAATACGTTAATATCTGAAGGTGAAAACGCCGGAAAGTTAGCTCAGTTTACCGCGGCCAGTGGTAATCAATTATACCGTGGCGATCAATTTCCCGAAGATTTCTATGGTGTGTCATTTACACCGGAGCCCGCTGGTAACTTAATTTCAGCGAGAGTAGTTTTTGAATCAGAAGGAAAACTACAGGGGAGTGAGTTGTATCCTCAGTCAGAAATTTTGGCATCGACAGATGAACGCTTTCGACCTGTTAATTTAAATACCGCACCGGATGGATCTTTATATGTGGTAGACATGTACCACGGCGTTATTCAACACAAAGAGTTTTTAACAACTTATCTACGTAATCAGTATGAATCACGAGGGTTAGATAAAAATAATCGCTCGATGGGGCGTCTATATCGTTTACGCTGGGAGTCTAAGCCTTTAGGGCCGCAACCAACTATGTCAAAGCAACCCCCCTCTCAGTGGGTAGAATACTTGAGTCATGAAAACGCTTGGTGGCGAGATACAGCAAGGCGCTTGATTGTCCAAAATCAAGTTATGTCTGTAACGACAGCGATTAAACAGCTTGTTGAAAGTAATGAAGACCATCGTGCAAGAGTTAATGCATTGTGGACCCTTGAAGGGTTAGGACAACTTGACCTCGATATTATCAAGGTTGGGCTTGAGGATGTTCATACAAAAGTGAGGGCTGCTGCTATTGAGCTTACTACTCGTTTAGATCAGTCTGCTCATCAAGAGATCAGTCAATACCTTAGAAGGTTCGCTTCACTTAGTTACGAAGATGCTCTGCAAGTGGCTTTGATAGCAGGTGAAATTAAGGGGGATGATGCATTGCTTGCCTTAAAAGATGTACTCATTAACTACGGTGATAAACCATGGATTAAAGAGGCGGCTATTAGTGGGCTAACTGGTCGAGAAAAGGAGTTTAAGGCATTACTTGTAGGGACTAATTTACCTGAGTTCATGAAAATGCTGAATAGTGTGGGTAAAGAGGATGTCAATAATAGTAATGCACTTAACTTAACAGCTGATGAGCAAACTAGTTATAACCGAGGTAAAGCGTTATACAGTGGCAAGGCCGCATGTTTTGGGTGTCATGGAGCTGATGGCGCTGGCATTGACAATATGGGACCACCTCTAAAGTCGAGTGACTGGGTTAATGGGTCGGAGCAACGTTTAGCTAAGGTACTATTAAACGGATTAATGGGGCCAATAAAAGTAAATGGTAAACAATACAATGTGAGTATGATTATGCCTGGCTTTACTGCTAGCTTAAAAGACCAAGAGCTGGCTGATATCAGTACTTATATTCGTAATAATTGGGGTAACACATCACCGAGAGTCGCTAGGGGCGTGTTTGAGAAACTTCGAAAAGCAGCTTCTTCTAGAGATATTCCTTACACAGAAAAAGAGTTAAACCGGTGACAACACTGTTATTTTATCGATTTACGTAAATATCGGGGGCTTGCCCCCGTCACAGGTAACATAATTCGGGTGGTTGTCTCGTATATTTCTTAATGTTGACTAGGGTAAATCAAATATCTCTATAAATACGAAGGCTAGCTTGGCTACCTAAATTACTAAACCCTATGGTCTGCTCTTGGTCATTATTTAAAGCATTTTGTATATTCAAGCGAACATTAGTTTTATGGTTAATCGCCCAGTAGACTGATATATCTAATTGGTTATACCCATCTAATTCAAGTTGTCCTGTCGGGACCGAGCTATCATAATACTTTCCGTTAATTGTATATTTGGCCGCCACATTCAGTGTAGGCGTTACCTCATAATTTACATTCACACTTCCTTTATATTCTGGCCTACGGCGCAGAACAACATCTGCCTCAAAGGTATTAATATTGGTATAGGTAATTTGGGCTGTAAGCTTAACCGCTTCACTTGCTTGGAAGCTACCTGAGGCTTCGGCACCTTTTACTCTTACCTTTGAACGATTAACGTTGGTAAAGGTCTCTGGGTCAAAGTCTACTAGGTTAGAATATGTATTTTGATAAAGGCTCATGCTTGTTGATAAGCGGCTTTTTAATAAAGTATGAGCAAGACTCAGTTCAATGTTTTCACTGCGTTCAGGTTGCAGCTCGGGATTACCTACCAAAGGATGCCCTAAGGCAAAAAAACTAGATAGTTTAAACCCTTCACTATATTGAGCGGATAAACGGGTGTTGTTATCTAAGCTCAAATTAGCGAGTAGGCGTTTCGTCGTCACACTTAGATTATCGGTTTTGTCGTATCTAATGCCAGACATCACATTTAGCGCTGCGAATGGTGTAAATGCTAACTCTGTAAAAATGGATTCTACCTGTCGGTTTAGGGAGTAATTTGCTTCCAACGGAAACCCAAAATCAATGATGCTTTGCATCCCTCCATCCTCATCACTGGCAGCGAGACCAATTGCGGCTTGTAGACTATCTAGCAATGGATAGTTTGCAGTCACATTGATATCGGTTCGCTTGTATTTCGTAGTAGTTTCGATTGGCGGTACGCTATCTAACACTCCTCCTGCAATACCTGGGCTTGAGAGTTGTTCATCACGTTTGGAAAATGCAGCATGTACACTGACATTAAGGGCGTTTGTAAACTCGTGTTGTATACGAGCTGCAGCATTAGCTTGCGTATAAGCCCGTGTTTCTGGAGTACGTATCTCAGCTAGTCTATCTGCACCACTGTCTTCTGGAAAGTATTGGCCTTCGCCGTCAACATAGAATGCAGATACATCCCATTGAGTATTTAAATTTTCATTAGAGCGTATCGAGGTTGTAAATTGTTTACGTTGAAATGCTTCACTAAACGTACTGCTATCACCGTCTTGTAAAGAGGCGTTTAGATTGAAATTAACACTCTCGCCGATGGGGGAACTGACGCGAATATTTCCTCCTATTATATCTTCACCTAATTTAACTCCAGCACTTGCTGCAAATTGGTCAGATTTTTTAGTCGTAACACTCAATACCCCAGATAAACCATCAGATCCATAGACTGTTGAAAAACTACCATAAAAAATGTCAACTTTTTCGATCACACTTGGGTCAATGCTACCTAAATCGAATGCGCCTCCACGACTATTGGTAGGGTCATTTACTTTTACACCATCAATTAAGATAACAACAAAGTTAGGATCTCCTCCTCTGATCGATAAATAAGTTAAACCACTAATTCCACCTTGTTGGCTAATATCTATTCCCGGTAATCCTGTTAAAACATCTGCGAGGTTGTTAGGTGCCATGGCTGCGATATCAGCAGCAGATAAACTAATATTTGCAACTGCCTCAGTTAATGATGAGTCTTGAATATGGGAGCCTGTAACAGTAAATATCTCTACTTCGTTTGCAAAAATATCATTACAAAAGGCGGCTAAGCCTGCGATATATAGAGGAGTAAGTATATTAAGTTGTAGTTTTTTTTTCGTGTTTGTTGACATAAATGGTAGTGAAATATATCCAAGTGAAACATTAATACTGCCTATTACTTTACATGAAGTGCTAGTAATTGGGCGTGTTGATTTTCACAATTGCTATTTAAATGTAGCTATAATGTAAATGCTTATTGACACCGGTGTCAATTGCAATTTACATTATGTCTATTGGTAGGTCGAATTAACACAGATAAAAAATTGGTAACGTATGAGTGATTTTCGGTTAGGTGTAGTAGGGCTAGGCAATATAGGCCAGCAACATATTAAACATGTTATTAATGGTGATGTGAAGAATTGTACCGTCACGGCTGTTGCTTCAAGAGCACCCAACGAGCTAGCACAGAGCATTGGGGCACAACATTTTACCTGTTACAGAGCATTAGTTGACTCAGGATTATGTGATGGCGTACTTGTCGCAACTCCTACCATGGAACATCTTGAAATGGGTCTTTACGTATTAAGTAAAGGTATACATCTGCTAATGGAAAAACCTATTGGTTTATCTGTTGCTGAAGGAGAGCAATTACTTGCCGCTGTTGGTCCTAAGCAAGTCTTCGGTCTGATGTTAAATCAGCGAGTTTCTCCTGTTTTCACTCAGATGAAAAACCTTATCGACACTGGAGTCATTGGAGAGTTACAACGTACTCATTGGACTATGACTAATTGGTTTCGCCCGGAGGTGTATTTTCAGGTATCTGATTGGCGTGCGACTTGGCATGGTGAAGGTGGCGGATTGCTGGTTAATCAATGTATTCATAATGTCGATATTTTACAGTGGTTGTGTGGCATGCCTGTTTTTATCCAAGGTTTTTGTGGTTTTGGAAAATATCATGATATAGAAGTAGAAGATGAAGCAACTGCATATTTTGAATATCCCAATGGCGCTACCGGTGTGTTTATTGGTTCGACTGGCGAATCTCCAGGTGTAAATCGCTTAGAAATAGTTGGAGATAAAGGGATGTTAAGTTTTGATGGAGAGCGACTAACCCTTACCTTAAATGCTCCTTCTACCTCAGTTTATAATCGCGAAACCAAGGATATGTTTGGGCAACCTGAAAAATCAGTCCAAGACATTACGCCCACAGAAGATGTAAACCAACATGCTGTGGTGATCAACAACTTCATAGAAGCTACTTTAAACCAACAGTCTCTCATTGCCCCTGCAGAGGAGGGCATAAAGTCTTTGTCAATTGCGAATGCTATTCTGTGGTCTGCGTGGACAAAACAGGGAATCGTGTTGCCATTAGATAGTGGTGGTTACCAGCAGGCTTTAAATAAGAAGTTAGTTCATTCACGGTTACGTACTAAGTCTAATGTTAAGGCAAACATTGACATGGGGGCATCCTATCGATGATCCAATCAACCCCAGAAACGAATAATGAAATTGAAGTACTTAGAGCCCTAGCGAAAAAGCCTTGGTATGCGAGAGTCCCTACTTATTTAAAATTAAGTGGGCCAGGCTGGTTACAAGGAGCGATGACCTTGGGTGGAGGGAGTGCGGTTACTTCTTTAACCATAGGCGCTGTCTTTGGATATGAATTTTTGTGGGTACAGCCGGTTGCGATGATTATTGGTTGTATTATGTTATTTGCGTTAGCCCATCAAACCTTACATAGTCAAACGTCTCCTTTTGAGTCTATGAAAAAACATGTTAATACTCCTCTAGCCTGGGCATGGGCCATTGCCGCTTTTGCTTCGAGTATTATCTGGGGGTTTGCCCATTACCCATTAAGTGCTGGGATGTTGGAAGAAATAATTGTGGTGTCTACAGGGTTTTCGGTAGAGCAACAAAAAGGTGACTTTACTAGAGATTTATATCTGCTTTTATTGGCAGTACTCATTTGGACTGGGTGTGCTTTTACAGCTTGGCGTTATGGTGATCAAGTAGAGGAAAATCCATCTGGAAAGCATAGTGCGGTTAAGGTTTTCGAAACCAGTATTAAAGTATTGAGTGGCTTGATTGTTGTTGCGTTTGCTTGGGTGGTTATAAGCGCCTCAATTAATGGCAAAGTTGATTGGTCTGCAGTGATGGCCGGTTATATTCCTTCTTCTTTACCGCAAACTTCAGAAGGTGTAACCACCATGATGGCGGCTCTTGGTAGTGCTGTCGGTATTAATATGACTTTTATATATGGTTATACCTTGCTTCATAAAAAATGGACACCCGACCACGTTGAGTTATCGCGATACGACATCGGTTTCGGTTTGGTTGTGCCATACATTTTGGTTACGAGTTTAATTAGTATTGCAGCTGCAGGCGCTTTTTACGGCTCAGACTTAGATATTCAAGGTAAGTTAAGCCCAACCCAAGCAGGAAAGATGTTTATGTCTGCTGGCTTAGATGAGGTTACCAGTCGTCTGATTTTTGCATTTGGTATTTTAGGTATGGCGGTAGGTTCACTTGTTATGCACATGCTGTGTTGTGGTTCAGCTGCCGCTGCAATGTTTAATTGGAAAGAAGGAAGTTTGCCATACAAACTGGCCTTACTTGCGCCAACTCCAGCGGTATTAGGAGTATTTGTATGGTCGACTATGGGGGCGTACGTAGTGTTACCAACTTCAGCAATATGTGGTTTTTTACTTCCTATTGCTTATATTGGCTGGGCATCATTGCATAACAATAAAGCTTATTTAGGTGATGCGAGGCCCAAAGGTGTGAAAAGGCTGCTGTTTAATCTGGCTATGCTGTTATGTATTGTCACGGTCTTGGCCAGTGTAGTGTATTCAACTTATGTAAAATTGGGATGAAAATGACGGAGAAAAATATCAAAGACGGAGCAAATTATAGCCCTGAAGGGCGCGTTGAAACAGTAGTCGAGCAAGGACAGTTCTTTTTTTCTGTAGCGTTTTTAGATCACGGTCATATTTATGCCCAAACCAACGGCTTAGTGCAAGCAGGGGCGACTCTTAAATATGTATACGATACTGATGCAAAACGCTTATCTGATTTTTGCGATAAGTTTCCACAGGTTGAAGTTGCGACTTCTTTTGAACAAATTCTGCAAGATAATCAAACGCAACTGGTTGCCAGCGCAGCAGTGCCAAATCTAAGAGCGAATATCGGTATTCAAGTTATGGAGGCAGGTAAAGACTATTTTACGGATAAATCTCCCTTTACCACTATTGAACAACTGCAACAGGTTAAAGATATCGCGGCAAAGACTAAACAAAAGTATGCAGTATATTACGCCGAACGTTTACATAATGAGGCAGCATGGCAAGCTGGTGAATTAATAGCCGCAGGTGCTATTGGTCGCGTATTACAAGTGATTACTTTGGCCCCGCACCGTTTGTCTAAAAATACTCGACCAGATTGGTTTTTTAACAAAGAAGCCTACGGAGGAATATTAACAGACATCGGCTCCCATCAAGTCGAGCAGTTTCTTACGTATTCTGGTGCGACGAGCGCCAATATAAATTTTGCTCGTGCTAGCAACATGAATAACCCCGATAAAGAAGGACTAGAAGATTTCGGTGAAGTATCAATGACAGGTGATAACGGTGCATCTTTTTATGCTCGAGTCGATTGGTTTACGCCAGATGGACAAGCAACTTGGGGGGATGGCCGTATCTTTATATTAGGTACCGAAGGCAGTATTGAATGCCGAAAATATAATGATGTAGCTCGTCAAGCGCCAGCTTCTAAATTGTTTTTAACCAACAGTAATACCGAGCAAGAAATTGACTGTTCAGGAAAAAGTGGTTTTCCATTTTTCGGGCGGCTAATTCTAGATGTGATTAACAGGACAGAAAACGCCATGACACAAGCCCATACCTTTAAGGCTGCAGAGCTAAGTATGCAGGCGCAAAACTTGGCAAATAAAGTCGGTTAAATCGTTATTATTTTTAGTCTTTAGTAAAACTTCAATCATGAGAGAAATTGTATTATGCGTGCAGTAGTTTATTTGTTTTTCATTGTTATTTTCTTATCTTGTTCACCCAGTCCGTCATCCATGTCTACGGTTACTTCTGAAGAGTTAGTCACCGCACCTAAAGGTTTGTTGACTGAACTGTTACGTTGGCCAGAAAAAGCGGTCGTCACCGACGAGGCGCCGGAGTTTTCTTGGATGCTAGGTCAAGAGGGGCAAGACCAGCAGGCATTTCAGATACTCGTAGCGAGTAGTCAAGTGTTACTCGCTCAAGATAATGCAAATATGTGGGATAGCGGAAAGGTTGATGGGGCGTCAAACCTAGATATTGAATATGCCGGAGCACCTCTGCAAGCAAATACATCATATTATTGGAAAGTAAGAATATGGACCACTGACGGGGAGCTAAGCCAGTACAGTCAGGGGCAACAATTCAATATGGGTGAGACCAATCATGACATGAGAAGTGAATTGTGGCCACGAGAAAGCCAATGGGTTGAGTTAACCGATAAGCAATGGGTATCGGAAGACAGACAAACCGCAATATTCGAAGATATTCTTCCTATTAGTATGGCTGAAGTAAAACCTAACATTTATTTGGCAGAATTTGAAAAAGCGGCGTTTTCTACTTTAAAAGTAACAATTACCGCTACAAAAGATGCAGAGTTAACCGTGTTTTTAGGTGAGCGTTTGTCTGATGATGGTTTAATCAATAAACATCCTGGGCACTCATTTATTGGTTATGAAAAGCTAAGCTTGTCTATTAAAAAAGGCACCCACGAGTATCAAACACAAATTCCAGCTAACCATTCAAAGTCTCCTCATCACCAAAAGTTAGCGCCTTTTTATCCAGAAGTCTTACCCTTTAGGTTTGCCGAGATTATCCTTCCAAATACAGGTGTAGTGATTGATGCTGTCACTCAATATGCGCTGTATTATCCTTTTGATGATGAGGCATCATCTTTTACGAGTAACAGTGATGCGTTAAATAAAGTGTGGGATCTAAGTAAGTACACATTAAAAGCAACACCATTCTTAGGGGTTTATGCTGATGGAAATCGTGAGCGTATGCCTTATGAAGCGGATGCTTATATACAGCAATTAGGACATTACAATGTAGACAGAGAATATAGTGTGGCGCGTTATACCGCTAAATTCTTACTACACCATGCGTCTTGGCCAACAGAGTGGCATATGCACATGTTGATGATTGCATGGCAAGACTATATGTATAGTGGTAACAGTGACTTCTTAGTCGATTATTATACTGACCTAAAGGCTAAGACTCTACACGAGCTGGCCAGAGAAGATGGATTGATTAGCTCTAAAACTGATAAGCTAACCCAAGACTTATTAAACCGCTTACATTACGACGGTAATAAATTTAGAGATATTGTTGATTGGCCTAAAGGTACTGAAGCGGGCAAAAATCAAGCTAGAAATGCAGGGCCTACACCCGAAGGAGAGCGAGACGGTTACGTTTTTACTGATTACAATACTGTAGTTAATGCGTTTCATTTTAATGTACTAAACATCATGTCTGATATTGCTGAAGTAGTAGGTAATACAAGCGATCAAGCATGGTTTAAGCAGCAAGCAAGTATCGTTAAGGCAAGTATGCTGGCTCATATGTTTGATAAAGAAAAAGGGCATTTTGTTGATGGTATTGGAACAAAGCATGCGTCATTACATGCCAATATGTTTCCCTTAGCGTTTGGTCTAGTCCCTGAAGAGTATATTTCATCTGTTACTGAGTTTGTCAAAAGCCGAGGTATGGCTGCAAGTGTATATGGTGCGCAGCATTTGTTAGATGGTTTATATCGAGCCGGTGAAGCTGAATATGCGTTGTCTTTAATGACTTCTGATAAAAAACGCAGTTGGTTAAACATGTTAAGGGTGGGATCGACCATGACGACTGAGGCATGGGATGAGCATTATAAGCCTAACCTTACGTGGAAT
The DNA here is from genome assembly GCF_039942875.1 of Paraglaciecola sp. Classification (GTDB taxonomy): domain Bacteria; phylum Pseudomonadota; class Gammaproteobacteria; order Enterobacterales; family Alteromonadaceae; genus Paraglaciecola. The sequence continues at coordinate 36,532 of NZ_JBDVBQ010000009.1, read as the reverse complement.
CATGCATGGGGAAGCGCTCCTGCTAATGTTATTCCTCGACGCTTAATGGGGATAGAGCCGATTGAGTCAGGCTTTAAAGAATTTCGTATCGTGCCGCAACCCGCTACACTCTCAGATGTAAAGTTAAAAACACCTACGATACAAGGCCCTATTCACACTGAGTTAAAAGTAAGTTATGAACAAGAGCTGTTGAAATGGACATTGCAAATTGAAGTGCCAGCCAACACAAAAGCACAATTATGGCTTCCTGCCATGTTTAATCAGTTTAACGTTAATGGAGAGCTATATGCTCCTAAAATGCAGAGCATGCTCATGGGAGAAAAACGTAAACTTATTCCCCTAGTATCTGGTAAATATATTATTGAGGTGTACTAGGTTAGTTTGGTGGCGCGTTTTTTAATTAATTTTCCACCGACTAGGTTGGTTATTAAACCTAATAGAACTAATGAAATACCAAGCCATTGAGGAGTGGTTATTTCTTCACTAAGGAGTAACGAAGCAGCTGTTAAGCCAACGAGTGGCACACCAAGTGTGAGAGGGGCTATTTGTGCTGCTGGGTAACGCCCTAATAAATACCCCCAAAGTCCATATCCCATAATAGTTGCAACAGCGGCCAAATAAACTAATGCCCACCAAGATTGCATACTAAAATTAGTTAATGTTTGATAAATGACTTCTGGACCTTCAAAAAAGTAACTAAAAATAAAGAAAGGGCTAGGGGGGATCCACGCACTCCAGATAACCAAGTTTACATTTGATGTGTAACCTTTTTGGCTAATTTTTCTGGCGCTAATATTACCTAAGGCCCAACCTGCGGCACCCGCTAAGGTAAGAGCAAAACCTATGGCCGTCATGTTTTGGTTATCTTGGCTTATGGCGATGAGTGATAAGCCTAAAGCGGCAATGACGAGTGCTAGAATTTGATGTGATTTAATGTTTTCGTGTAATAGAAAACTGGCAAAAACTAAGGTAAATAATGCTTGAGATTGAAGTACTAGAGAGGCTAAGCCCGCTGGCATGCCAAAAGCCAGTGCTGAAAATAAAAATGCAAACTGTAAAAAGCTAATAGGTAATGCATAGGCAAACCACCACTTAATGGGGGTATTAGGACGTTTAAAGAATAATGAGCCAACAGAGGCAACTAGCAAAAAGCGTAGACCGCCCATTAATAGAGGCGGCATGCCTTCTAGCCCCCAAGCGATGACAACAAAGTTGACACCCCAAACTACTATTATAAAGACGGCAAGAAGTAAGTCTTTAGGTGTCATGGTATGTCCTTAAATTAAAGGGCTTTTACAAGTAAGTCACTACATGTAAGCCGGTGCCGTGAATTCTAGGACTTAGTCAATTTCAATTTCAATCGAGCTTAAAGGAAAACAACAACAGGGTAGAATTTCATTATCATCAATAAAGGCTAAGGGATCAGTTTGATACTCTACTTCACCCTTAAGAAGTTTCGTACGACAGGCCCCACAATACCCTTCACGGCAATGATATTGTATTTCAATGTTATGTATTTCAATGGTTTCTAATAAGCTTTTATTAGGTTGATGTTGAACAGTTTTATGGTTTTTAATATCAACAATAAAGCTGCTTTTATTTTTACTCATTTATAAATCAAAGTCACCAAAATCTTCAGCACTGACTTCTGAGTCGATTTGCCCCACTAAATAAGAGCTGATTTCTGATTCTTGTGGTGCTACTTGTACGTTGTCTGAACTTAGATAGTTATTCATCCAAGGTAAAGGGTTACTTTTGACATCAAATGGTTGCCCTAAGCCTATTGCCGACATTCTGTGGTTTGCAATAAACTCAACATACTGGCATAAAATTTCTTTATTCAAACCAATCATAGAGCCATGTTGAAATAAAAATGCAGCCCATTCTTTTTCTTGCTCAACAGCGTTAAGAAATATTTCCGTGGCTTCTTCTTTACATTCTTCTGCAATTTCGGCCATTTCTGGATCATCTTTGCCTTTTGCCCACAAATTAATGACATGCTGAGTAGAGGTAAGGTGTAAGTTTTCATCTCTAGCTATTAAGCGAATGATTTTAGAATTGCCTTCCATTAGCTCTCTTTCTGCAAACGCAAAAGTACAAGCAAAAGAAACATAAAAGCGAATAGCTTCAAGGGCATTAACTGAGTTCATGCATAGGTATAACTTTTTCTTTAATTCACGCATGGTAATAGTGTGCGTAACACCTTTGACTGTATGAACTCCTTCACCTAGAGTTTGCCAAAGCTGGGTAGCAAAAATTAGATCGTCATAATATTTTGAAATATCTGCAGCCCGCTTTTTGATCTCTTCGTTCTCGACTATATCGTTGAATATACTACTTGGGTCACCAAAAAGGTTACGCAAAATATGAGTATAAGAACGTGAATGAATCGTTTCAAAAAAGGACCAGGTTTCTACCCAAGTTTCTAATTCTGGGATAGAGATAATCGGCAGAAACGCAATGTTTGGGCTTCTACCTTGTATGGAATCAAGTAGCGTTTGATATTTTAGATTAGAAATAAAAATGTGCTTTTCTGAGTCACTTAACTTTTGAAAATCAACTCTATCTTTACTCACGTCAACTTCTTCAGGGCGCCAAAAAAAGCTTATTTGCTTTTCTATCAACTTTTCAAAAATTTGATGTTTTTGTTGATCATAACGAGCTACGTTGACCGGGTTACCGAAAAACATTGGCTCTGTTAGTGGGTTATTATTAATTTGATTAAAAGTTGTATATTTCATTAAGTCTTGTTGCCATTTATTATTCAAACTGCTCAGAAAAAAGCTGCCGAGGCAGCTAATCGAATTTAGATCTTACATGCGCCGCCAGCACAGTCGTCATCTTCTTCTACCACAACCTCTTGAGGTACAAACTTTTGACCAGCCAGTTCTTGCTGAGTTGAGTCATCTGCACCGTCACGGGTGTTGTGATAATAAAGGGTTTTAACGCCTAGCTTGTAGCTGGTTAATAAGTCTTTAAGCAGTAATTTCATAGGAACTTTTCCGCCTTCGTACTTATTAGGGTCGTAACTGGTGTTAGCAGAAATAGTTTGATCAACAAACTTTTGCATGATGCCAGTTAGCTCTAAGTAACCATCATTAGAAGGTAAATCCCATAGCAATTCGTATTTATCTTTTAATCTTTCGTATTCAGGTACAACCTGCTTTAACACCCCATCTTTACTTGATTTAACGCTAATATGACCTCGTGGAGGTTCAATTCCGTTAGTGGCGTTAGATATTTGTGAAGAGGTTTCTGAAGGCATTAAGGCTGATAATGTACTATTGCGTAGACCATATTGCTTGATGTCTGCTCTTAAGGCATCCCAGTCGCAATGTAATGGTTCATCACATACTTTATCTAAGTCCTTTTTATAAGTATCGGTAGGCATTAACCCTTGGAAATAAGTCGTTTCGTCAAATTTAGGACTCGCACCTTTTTCTTTGGCCAGATTACATGAGGCTTTCATCAGGTTATATTGCATGGCTTCAAAGGTTTTATGTACTAAACCATTCGCGCTGCCGTCTGAATATTTAACGCCATTCTTCGCTAGGTAATAAGCAAAGTTAATCACGCCTATACCGAGTGTACGCCTGCCCATAGTTGCGTTATAGGCTGCTGGTACAGGATAGTCTTGGTAATCTAATAAGTTATCAAGTGCACGTACCGCTAAGTCAGACAGTTCTGCAAACTCGTCTAGGCTTTCAATCGCACCTAGGTTAAATGCTGATAATGTACAAAGTGCAATTTCACCATTTTCATCATTTACATGTTGTAAAGGTTTAGTAGGTAAAGCAATTTCTAAACATAAGTTACTTTGACGCACTGGTGCTAACTTAGGGTTAAATGGACTGTGAGTATTACAGTGATCTACGTTTTGTAGATAAATACGTCCAGTACTGGCTCGCTCTTGCATAAATAAGCTGAACAACTCAATGGCTTTGATTTGCTCTTTACGGATACTGTCGTCTTGTTCGTATTGTACGTATAAACGTTCAAATTCATCTTGGTCAGCGAAAAATGCGTCATACAACCCAGGAGTATCAGAGGGGCTAAATAAGGTGATGTGTTGATCTTTTATCAGACGTGTATACATCAATTTATTGAACTGAACACCGTAATCTAAGTGGCGTACGCGGTTTTCTTCTACACCTCTGTTATTTTTTAATACTAGAAGTGATTCAATCTCTAAATGCCATAGAGGATAAAACAAAGTAGCGGCACCACCACGAACTCCACCTTGTGAACAGCTTTTAACAGCCGTTTGAAAGTGTTTGTAAAATGGAATGCAACCAGTATGAAAGGCTTCACCTCCACGAATTGGACTACCTAATGCTCGAATACGTCCAGCATTTACACCAATTCCTGCACGTTGACTTACGTATTTTACAATAGCACTTGAAGTGGCATTAATTGAATCTAAGCTGTCACCAGCCTCAATTAGTACACATGAGCTAAATTGGCGGGTAGGGGTTCTTACACCTGCCATAATAGGAGTAGGTAAAGAGATTTTGAACTTAGACGTGGCATCATAAAAACGCTTGATATAGTCCATGCGAGTGTCTTTTTCGTAGTTAGCGAATAAACAAGCGGCGACTAAAATATACAAGAACTGGGCACTTTCATATATCTCACCGGTTACCCGGTTTTGAACTAAGTATTTACCTTCAAGCTGTTTTACTGCAGCATAACTGAAATTCATATCTCGCCAATGGTCGAGGTATTCATTCATCTCTGCAAATTCAGCTTCGCTGTAATCTTCTAATAAATGTTCATCGTATTTGCCTTTAGCAACCATAGTTTTTATATGGTCGTACAATTTAGGTGGCTCAAAACAACCGTAGGCTTTTTTACGTAAATGAAATATGGCTAACCGTGCGGCAAGGTATTGGTAATCAGGGCAATCTGTCGAAATAAGATCGGCGGCTGAACGAATTAGGGTTTCATGAATATCGGCAGTTTTAATTCCGTCGTAAAATTGAATATGCGCTTTTATTTCAACTTGTGAGACAGAGACGTTATTTAATCCTTTGGCTGCCCATTCAATCACTTTATGGATTTTTTCCAAGTCAATGATTTCACGTTCGCCAGTACGCTTAGTGACGTATAAATTGTTATTCATATTTATGTTTAGCCGTAACTTATAATTGTAAGTAGTAGAGATGACAGTGTATTGCTCGAGGTAACAGCTATTTGTGCTGACTCGTATGTTTATTCTCTATGTTTTGATGTGTTCATACTTTGTAAAGTAACTGGATTAATACCATAAATTTTATACATAGGTATTGAGTTATGAACAGACCACAAGATAGTGAGGTTTTAGGATGATTGCAACCCAATATATGGTGGTTTTATGGTCACTGATGGTGCATTGAAAAAAAGGTTAGTAGTGACTCACCTAAAACCTCCTTTTGAGTTGCGTGTAAAAAGAATGCAAGGAATAATTTGGTAATATTTTTTTTATTAAAACTTTTTTGATTTAAAAAACACGATTTTATTATTTATCGATATATAGGGGGTGCTTGCAACATCTACCACTATATGTCGTGTTTTGTAAAGTTAGACTAAGGTCGTGTTTTCATAAAAAAGCAAGTAAATCCAATGGTTGACGAATATGAATATCTGCTAACCAGTTGTGGCTTTCTTGAATGCTTGGCAGGTAACCATATTCTGCGACAACACTAGTCATGTTAGCAGCATTTGCGGCTTCAATATCACGTTGCGCATCTCCAATATACCAAGTGTTCGGAGATTGAATTTCCAATTGTTCTTGAGCATAAAGTAAAGGTTTTGGATGAGGCTTTCTTTCGGGCAAACTGTCGCCACTGATTACAACTTTGCACGCTTGCAATAACGGAAAAAACTGGATTAATTTTTGAGTTAAAAATTCTGGTTTGTTGGTGACTATACCCCAAGGAATAGATTGTTGATTAAGTTCATTAAGTAAGGTTTCTATCCCTTCAAAAAAAATTGTATCGACACAGATATTATTCTCGTAATGAGTTAAAAATTGCTGACGTAAACTTTCAAAATCTAAAGACTCTAACTCTTCACCAAACCCCAGTTCTAACATGCCTTTGGCGCCGTCGGATGCAATATTTCTATATTGCTCGTAGGTGACTAAAGGACGTTCCTTTGCTAGTAAAACATGGTTTAGGGCATTACCTAGGTCTTTGGCTGTTTCTAACAAGGTACCGTCTAAATCAAACAACATGGCATTGGGTTTTGTCAGCATTTAGCTAGGCTCGTTTTGGCAATGAATGATGTAGTTGACGTCAACATTCTGTTGAGACAGGTAATATTCTTGAGTGAAAGGGTTAATATGCAAACCAATCATTCGTTGTACTTGTAGTTGGGTGTCATCAATCCATGACATTAATTCAGAGGGTTTTATGAATTTATCATGCTGATGAGTGCCTTTAGGTACAAGCCCTAAAATATACTCGGCTCCAACAATGGCCATAAGGTAAGATTTAATATTTCTATTTAAGGTAGAAAAAAACACATGACCACCAGGCTTGACCATTTTATAACAGGCTTTTACGACAGAGCTGGGGTCGGGTACGTGTTCTAACATTTCCATACATGTTACGACGTCAAATGTAGCAGGGTGTTTATCTGCAAACTCTTCTGCAGTGATTTGTTGGTAGTCAACATTTAACCCCGACTCTAAACCATGTAGCCGAGCAACCTCTAGTGGCGCTTCTCCCATGTCAATTCCGGTGACATCTGCACCGTGCTTAGCCATGCTCTCAGCTAAAATACCGCCTCCACATCCTACATCTACTACCTTTTTTTCCTGTAAACCTAAACTGTGTTGATTGATGTAATCCGTTCTTAAAGGGTTAATTTGATGTAAGGGTTTGAACTCTCCAGAGAGGTCCCACCATCTCGATGCTAAATCTGAGAATTTTTGGATTTCAACTGGGTCAACATTTTGATTTTGGGTCATGTATGGCGTTTGTGTTTATTATTTGGTGTTTAGCTTATACCAGTATCTTATCAAATAAAATCGTCTATATGAGGTTTTGAGGTCCAATTGCACACTATATGAGCTACATCTGGCTATTTATTTTCATCTGTAGGTGGTAGGATAACTTGTTCAATATGAAAAACGATTCAGTGTTAAAAAGCATGGTAAAGGTAGTAACAATGTTAAGTCCTAGCCTAACAAAAGTTATCAGAAATATGCTTCTTACACATTCTAATACTAACGACTAGGGACAAGGCTGTATATGACTGATCACGCCCAAGAAATTCTTCCTATTAATATTGAAGAAGAACTTAAAAACTCTTATCTCGATTATGCGATGAGCGTTATTGTTGGCAGGGCGCTGCCTGATGTTCGAGATGGCTTAAAACCGGTACATCGCCGGGTTTTATTTGCTATGAACGAATTAAAAAATGATTTCAATAAACCTTATAAAAAGTCTGCTCGTGTAGTAGGGGACGTAATTGGTAAGTATCATCCACACGGTGATTCTGCGGTATATGACACAATAGTTCGTATGGCGCAGCCTTTTTCTCTCCGATATATGTTGGTCGACGGTCAAGGTAACTTTGGTTCTGTTGATGGTGATTCAGCGGCAGCAATGCGTTATACGGAAATTCGTATGGCAAAAATTGCTCATGAATTACTAGCTGATCTCGAAAAAGAAACCGTTGATTTTGTTGCTAACTACGACGGGACAGAATTTATCCCAGAAGTATTACCAACCAGAGTACCTAATTTATTGGTAAATGGTTCTTCAGGTATTGCTGTGGGCATGGCGACAAATATACCGCCTCACAACTTAACTGAAGTGGTAAATGGTTGTATCGCGTTAATAGACAATCCTCAGCTTACTATTGAAGAGTTAATCGAGCATATACCTGGTCCTGATTTCCCAACTGCTGCATTTATAAGTGGTAGAAAAGGTATAGAAGAAGCTTATCGCACTGGTCGTGGCAAAATATATATGCGTGCCCGGGCAGAAATAGAAACAGAAGATAATGGTAAAGAAACCATTATTGTTCATGAAATACCTTATCAAGTTAACAAAGCTCGCTTAATTGAAAAAATTGCGGATTTAGTTAAAGAGAAAAAAATAGAAGGCATTTCTGCTTTACGTGACGAGTCTGATAAAGACGGTATGCGTATTGTGGTTGAAGTTAAGCGTAACGAATCAGCTGAAGTGCTGTTGAATCACCTTTATTCTCAAACCCAAATGCAAACTGTGTTTGGTATCAATATGGTGGCGCTGGATAAAACCCAACCAAGAATTTTCAACCTATTAGATATCCTAAAAGCATTTGTTTTACATAGACGTGAAGTTGTTACCAGACGCACGGTATTTGAACTTAAGAAGGCCCGTGAGCGCGCTCATATTCTTGAAGGTTTAGCGATTGCATTGGTCAACATTGATCCAATTATTGCGTTAATCAAGGCATCTAAAAGCCCTGCAGATGCAAAAGTTTCGTTAACTGCCCAAGGTTGGTCGTTAGGTGATGTAGCAGAAATGCTTGAGCGTGCTGGAAATGACGCCGCTAGACCTGATTGGCTAGAGCCTCAATATGGTATTCGTGATGGACAATATTATCTAACCGAGCAACAAGCCCAAGCAATATTAGACTTGCGTTTGAACAAGCTTACCGGTTTAGAGCACGACAAAATATTGTCAGAATACAAAGAGTTACTTGAAGTCATTGCTGAGTTATTACACATTTTGAGTAGCCCAGAGCGATTAATGGAAGTTATTCGTGAAGAACTAGAGAAAGTGCGTGATGAATACGGCGATGCTCGCCGTACTGAAATTACAGCTGCCTCGCATGATATAGACATCGAAGATTTAATTGAACGAGAAGAAGTGGTCGTTACCTTATCTCGTGAAGGTTATGTTAAGTATCAAAAACTAAATGACTATGAATCTCAACGTCGTGGTGGCCGCGGTAAATCTGCAACCAAGATGAAAGATGAAGATTTCATTGAAAAGCTATTAGTGGCTAATACCCATGATCATATTTTATGTTTCTCTACCCGTGGTCGTTTGTATTGGTTAAAAGTATATCAATTACCTTTAGCGAGCCGTAACGCTCGAGGTCGCCCAATTGTAAACATATTACCGTTGGAAGAAGGTGAGCGTATTACTGCTATTTTACCAATTCAAGAGTTCGAAGAAGGTAAATATGTGTTGATGGCAACCGCTAACGGTACCGTTAAGAAAACCGCACTTACTTCATACTCTCGTCCAAGAGCTAACGGTATAATTGCTGTTAACTTAAATGATGGCGATGAGCTTATCGGGGTGGATATCACCCACGGTGAAGACGACATTATGTTGTTCTCTGATGCGGGTAAAGTGGTACGCTTTAACGAGAAACAACGTGATTCAGAAACCGGTGCAGTGAAGCTTGATCCAGAGTCTGGAGAAGAGTTACTTGCATTACGTCCAATGGGTAGAACGGCCACAGGCGTTCGTGGTATTCGTTTACAAGAAGGTCAGAAAGTTGTGTCCTTGATTGTACCAAAAGGTGACGGTGCAATTTTGACAGCTACAGAGAATGGCTTCGGTAAACGTACGCCTGTTGCAGATTACCCTGCTAAAAGTCGTGCGACTCAAGGCGTGGTTTCAATAAAAGTCTCTGAGCGAAACGGTAAAGTAGTGGGTGCAGTACAGGTTAATGATTCTGATGAAATTATGCTGATTAGTGACCAAGGCACACTAGTTCGAACTCGTGTTGAAGAAGTTTCAACCGTTGGTCGTAACACTCAAGGTGTTAGATTAATTCGCACTATTGAAGGTGAACACGTTGTTGGCTTACAGCGTATTGACGAAATCGAAGAGCTAGAAGTTGAATTAGTTGAAGGTGCCGACGCAGAAGTCACCGAAGCTAGTTCAACAGATGCTGTTGATGATTCAGCAGCACCTAACGAAGACGAATAATAGAGTCTAATTTTTTATATTGAAAAATATGGAAAATTACTAATTAATGAGTATTAATACCCATTAATTGAAAACACAAAACGAGTGGCCAATGCCGCTCGTTTTTTTTGACGCCCTTTATATTGGAAGGTTATGACGATTTATAATTTTTGTGCTGGTCCCGCAATGTTGCCAGTAGACGTAATGCAACAAGCTCAGAATGAGCTATTAGATTGGCAAGGCTTAGGTCGCTCTGTGATGGAGATCAGTCACAGAAGTAAAGAGTATATAGACCTAGCAGAACAAGCAGAACAAGATTTACGAGATTTGCTCGCTATACCAGACAACTATAAAGTGCTGTTTGCACATGGTGGTGGACGTGGGCAATTTGCTGCGGTTCCAATGAACTTGCAAGGTAGGGGTAAAACAGCGGCCTTTCTAACCACAGGATCATGGTCCCAAGACGCATTTGATGAAGCCAATAAGTATTTATCTAGCAATTTAGTAGCAAAAACAGAGCATAAAGACGGCTTGTCTGTTGTTCCTAGTATTACGGCTGAAATGATTAACCAAGACGCCGCTTATTTCCATTATTGCTCTAATGAAACCGTTGATGGCATAGAAGTTAATACCATTCCAGAAACAGGAAATGTCCCTATAGTTGTTGATATGTCTTCAAATATCTTATCTAAGCAACTAGATGTATCGAAATTCGGCGTCATCTATGCTGGCGCACAGAAAAATATAGGACCATCAGGGTTGGCTGTCGTAATTGTTCGAGATGATTTACTTGATAGTGCTATGGCTGAAACTCCTTCATTTATGAAGTATCAAACTATAGCTAAATTTAATTCCATGTATAACACGCCACCTACATACTCATGGTATTTAGCAGGGTTAGTCTTTAAGTGGTTAAAAGCCCAAGGTGGATTAGAGAAAATAGCGGTTGTTAATAGCCAAAAAGCTGAGCTGTTATATCAGTGTATTGATGAAAGTGATTTTTATATCAATAAGGTTCACCCTGACTTTCGCTCTAAGATGAATGTGACTTTTCATTTACCCAATACAGACTTAGATAGTGTTTTTCTAGAACAAGCTGAGGCAATTGGTTTAGTGGCGTTGAAAGGGCACCGTAAAGTTGGGGGGATGCGCGCTAGTATTTATAATGCTATGCCTTTAGAAGGCGTGATAACCTTAACTAATTTTATGCAAGAGTTTGCTAGGAGACATAAATAATGCAGCAATTGATGTTATCCCCAATTACAAAAGTACAAGGTACAGTGAATGTACCTGGCTCTAAAAGTTTATCTAACCGTGCTTTACTGCTTGCGGCCCTTGCTCAAGGTGAAACGCATTTAACGAATTTATTAGACAGTGAAGATATTCATCATATGTTAAATGCCTTAACTAAGTTAGGTGTTAATTATCGTTTATCAGATTGTAAGACTGAATGTTGGGTGACAGGTAATCAGGGGGCATTTAAAGTAGATAACCCTATCACTTTGTTCTTAGGAAATGCTGGTACCGCTATGCGCCCCTTATGTGCAGCATTAGCTGCAAGTCAGGGCGAGTTCGAACTCACCGGTGAGCCCAGAATGGAAGAAAGGCCGATAGGGGCTTTAGTGGATTCCCTCCGTCAGGCCGGTGCTGATATCAGTTATCAGAAAAATCCTGACTACCCTCCATTATTGATAAAAGGAAAAACCTTAACTGGTGGTAATGTCACAGTAGATGGTAGTGTCTCTAGTCAATTTTTAACTGCCTTGTTAATGAGTGCACCTTTATTTGAAAACGACACAACTATCAGCATTAGTGGTGAGCTAGTTTCTAAGCCTTACATTGATATTACCTTAGACACTATGGCTAAGTTTGGAATTGAAGTAAAAAACCAAGACTACCAAGCTTTTGTAGTAAAAGGCTCACAACAGTATCAGTCTCCTGGCAAGTTTATGGTAGAAGGTGATGCCTCTTCTGCGTCGTACTTTTTAGCTGCTGGTGCAATCAAAGGCGGCACCGTTCGTGTAACAGGTATTGGTAAAAACAGTATTCAAGGCGATATTAAGTTTGCAGAAGTGTTGGAGAAAATGGGCGCAAAAGTTAATTGGCAAGAAGAGTATTTAGAAGTCACGGGTGCACCGTTACATGGGGTGGATTTAGATATGAATCATATACCAGATGCAGCAATGACAATTGCAACTGCTGCCTTATTTGCGAAGGGTGATACCAGTATTCGTAATATTTATAACTGGAGAGTGAAAGAGACTGATCGCTTAGCAGCCATGAGCACTGAGCTTCGTAAGGTTGGAGCAACGGTCATCGAAGGTGAAGACTTCATAACGATTACACCTCCATCGCAACTGATCCATGCAGACATTGATACCTATAATGATCACCGTGTAGCCATGTGCTTCTCACTGGTTGCATTAAGTGATACTCCCGTAACGATCAATGATCCTAAATGTACGGCGAAAACCTTTCCTGATTATTTCCAGCGCTTTGCCACTATTTGTCAATAGTATAAACCTCTAGAGGGGCAATGCCCCTCAACATCTGTGTTAAATTGTCACAAAAATTACATTATTTGTCACTTTAGTATCATTGCTTATCTGTTAGCTATCCGTATAATTGCGCCCGATTTTATTGGCTCAGGAGAGCACATGTACATAGAACCGGTCATCACAATTGATGGGCCAAGTGGTGCTGGCAAAGGAACCGCAAGTACTTTGTTGGCAAAAAAACTAGGTTGGCATTTTCTTGATAGTGGGGCGATTTATCGTGTTTTAGCGGTTGCTTCTATTCATCATCAAATTCCTAGCGAAGATGAAGCGGGGTTATTACCCCTCGCGTCAAGCTTAGACGTGCAGTTTGATGCCACAGAAAGTGGTGTAAAGGTCATGCTAGAAGGTGAAGATGTAAGTGATTCTATTCGCACCGAAGAAGTAGGGGCTGTAGCATCTCAAGTGGCATCATTACCATCAATACGTGAAGCGTTATTAAGAAGACAAAGGGCGTTTAAACAATCTCCAGGTTTAGTAGCTGACGGCAGAGATATGGGAACGGTAGTGTTTCCAGAGGCCGAAGTTAAAGTATTTTTGACTGCCAGTGCCGAAGAGCGAGCAGATAGACGTTATAAGCAGTTGAAAGCAAAGGGACATGATGTTAGCATACCGCGCCTTTTAGCCGACATAAGAGCTCGGGATGACCGCGATATTAATCGCAGTGTCGCTCCATTAGTTCCGGCTGAAGATGCACTTGTTGTAGATTCAACTAAGTTGAGTGTGGAGCAAGTGATTGAAAAGATAGAAGTATTTGCTAAGCAGAAGTTAACAAAAGAAAAACTATTTGCTAGTAAATAAAGTACAAGCCCGCCAAGTTAAGGATTGATTTGGTTATGAATAACAACCCCACGCCCACTGGATTGTACGTGGATGTCTAAAAAAGAATTGAATTAAACCTATATGGAAAATTTTGCTGATCTATTTGAAGAAAGTTTAAAAGAACTTGAAACCCGCCCTGGCTCTATTGTTAAAGGTACTATCGTATCAATCGATAAAGATATCGTACTGGTAGACGCTGGATTAAAATCTGAAAGTGCAATCCCTGTAGAACAATTTAGAAATGCTGATGGTGGACTTGATGTTGCTGTTGGTGATTCTATCGATGTTGCTTTGGATGCAGTTGAAGATGGCTTCGGTGAAACTATCTTGTCTCGCGAAAAAGCGAAACGTCACGAAGCTTGGGTAGAATTAGAAAAAGCGTACACTGAAAAAGAAACGATCATTGGTGTAATTAACGGTAAAGTTAAAGGTGGCTTTACAGTTGAAGTTAACACTGTTCGTGCTTTCTTACCTGGTTCATTGGTTGACGTACGTCCTGTTAGAGACACTGCGCACCTTGAAGGTAAAGAATTAGAATTTAAAGTAATCAAGCTAGATGCAAAACGTAATAACGTTGTTGTTTCTCGTCGTGCTGTTATCGAAGCTGAAAGCAGTGCAGAGCGTGATACGCTTCTTGCTAACCTTGAAGAGGGTCATGAAGTTAAAGGTATCGTTAAGAACCTTACAGATTACGGTGCGTTCGTAGACTTAGGTGGTGTAGATGGTCTTCTACACATTACTGATATGGCTTGGAAACGTGTTAAGCACCCAAGTGAAATTGTTAATGTTGGTGACGAAATCAACGTTAAAGTACTTAAGTTCGACAAAGAAAAATCACGTGTTTCTCTAGGTATGAAGCAAATGGGCAACGATCCTTGGCAAGAAATTGCTAACCGTTACCCTGAAGGCGCTAAATTAAGCGGTGCTGTAACTAACCTTACTGACTACGGTTGTTTCGTTGAAATCGAAGACGGTGTTGAAGGTCTTGTTCACGTTTCAGAAATGGATTGGACTAACAAAAACATCCACCCATCTAAAGTTGTTAACTTAGGTGATGTTGTTGAAGTTATGGTTCTAGAAATTGATGAAGAGCGTCGTCGTATTTCTCTTGGTCTTAAGCAATGTATCCCTAACCCTTGGGAAGAGTTCGCTAAAGCACAGAGTAAAGGTGACAAAGTTTCTGGTAAGATCAAATCTATCACTGACTTCGGTATCTTCATTGGTCTTGATGGCGGCATAGATGGACTTGTTCACTTATCTGATATCTCTTGGAACAAAACTGGCGAAGAAGCCGTTCGTGACTTTAAGAAAGGCGACGAAATCTCAGCTGTTGTTTTACAAGTTGACCCAGAGCGTGAGCGTATTTCTCTTGGCGTTAAGCAAATTGAAGAAGACCCGTTTAATCAGTACATCACTGATACTAAGAAAGGCACAATCGTTACTGGTACCGTTACAGCAGTTGATGCTAAAGGCGTAACAGTTAAGTTGGCTGAAGAAGTTGAAGGTTATGTACGTGCCGGCGACTTGTCTCGTGACCGTGTTGAAGATGCATCTGAAGTAGTTAGCGTTGATTCTGAAATCGAAGCTAAGTTCATGGGTGTTGATCGTAAGAACCGTATCGTTAACTTGTCTGTTAAAGCAAAAGACCAAGCTGACGAGAAAGAAGCACTAGATAAAGTAAATCAACAAGAAGAAGTTGGTTTCTCTAATGCATTCGCTGACGCGTTCAAAGCAGCTAAAAACGACTAAAATGGTCAGCGCGTAATTTATTTTTAGTCATTAATGTTTTGACAAAAATGCTTACGCGCTTATTATCGGTACTGAAAGTTTTTTTGATTGAGGGAAAGTTTAACAATGACAAAGTCAGAACTTATCGAAAGACTAGCCGATAAAGTGAGCCATGTCCCAGCTAAAGATGTTGAGACGTCGATAAAAGAAATGCTTGAGCAAATGGCGCAAACCTTACAAAAAGGTGAGCGTATCGAAATCAGAGGTTTCGGAAGTTTCTCATTACATTATCGCGCCCCACGTGTTGGCCGTAATCCTAAAACCGGTGAAACAGTAGAATTGGAAGGCAAATACGTCCCCCATTTTAAACCTGGTAAAGAATTACGAGAAAGGGTTAACGAAAGCTTAGCTAACTGATACTTTAGTATTTTTTTAAAAACGGCACTCCAATTAGGGTGCCGTTTTTGTTAGAGTAAGCTACAAATTTTGATATCTGGCCAAAGCTTACCTATTTCATTGTTTAGAAATTCATGTTGTATACGCCAAATTAGACTTCTTCTAGCAACAATCTCGGAGGCATCAAATGAAAGTTAAAGGTTTAGTGCTACTCATTTTTATATTGATGATGCTAATTATCGCTGGGTTTATTGGTACTCAAAATGGCCATGTCGTTTTGGTTAACTATTTATTGGCTGAGACAGAAGTTAAAATGTCTACAGTATTAGTGTCTGCCTTTATGTTGGGGTTTGGTGCGTGTTTTACTGGGTTTATTTATTTCTATTTTCGTATGAAATGGAAAATCACGGCACTGACTCGTAAAAATAAAAAGCTTAGCCAACAGGTAATCGATAAGTAATGTTAGAGCTTCTATTCCTTCTATTACCTGTAGCAGCTGGTTATGGATGGATGATGGGCCGCAATAGCGCTAGGCAATCCCAGCGTCGTCAATCAAGTATTCTTGCTAAACATTATTACAAAGGCTTAAACTTTTTACTGTCAGATGAACCTGATAAAGCCGTTGATACCCTAATTAAAATGATAGATTTAGACAGTGATACTGTTGAAACGCATATTGCTATGGGTAAATTCTTCCGACACAGAGGGGAACTTGATAGAGCTATTCGAGTTCACCAAAACTTAGTGAGTAAAGAAGAAATATCTCCCTCTCAAAGAGAGTCTGCTCTATATGAGTTAGGCAGAGACTATATTCTTGCCGGTTTTTTAGAACGTGCCGAAAATGCATTTTTGCAATTACTGAATAGCGAACGCCATTTCATTAATGCTCAAACTCAACTGTTTAATATTTATCAAACAACAAAAGAATGGCAACGTGCCATAGAGCTTGCAGAAAAGATGATAGGAGCGGGTGGTGATAGTAATGAGCTTTATACTAGAGTGGCTCATTTTTATTGTGAACAGGCTAATATTGATTGGAAAGACACTCAGATAGAGTCAGCATTAGATAGTCTTCATAAAGCCAGTGCAGCGGATGAAAACGCAGTTCGACCTTGGTTAATGCTAGGCGAAATAGCCATGGAAGAAAACCAATATGAAAAAGCCTTAGATTACCTATCAGAAGTACCTGTACGTGACATTAACTGGTTAAGTGAAGCGGTACCTCTTATCGAAGAGTGCGCTGAAAAGTTAAATGACGATCAGAAACTAAATCAAGTGTTAGATGAGTATTGGCAACAATGTGCGACTGCTTATCTGGCTAAAGTTAAATTGATGGCAAAAGACGGTGATGTAGACAAAGCCGCTGAGGTGTTGTTAGGCCAACTTAGAAGACACCCCACAATGAAAGGCTTTAAAACCTTGATGGGGTTATATATAGATTTACAGCACAATGACCAATCAACTAATAGCTTGAGCCTGTTAAAAGAATTAGTAGAAGAACAAATTAAACAAAGACCCAAATTCAGGTGCCATAGTTGTGGCTTTTCAGGAAGTCAACTTCAT
Organism: Paraglaciecola sp.; assembly: GCF_039942875.1. Classification (GTDB taxonomy): domain Bacteria; phylum Pseudomonadota; class Gammaproteobacteria; order Enterobacterales; family Alteromonadaceae; genus Paraglaciecola. The sequence goes on along the minus strand of NZ_JBDVBQ010000009.1, from coordinate 19,566 downwards.
TGGCTATGCCCTTCCTGTAAAAAATGGGGTGTGGTTAGACCGATTAAAGGCTTAGACGGGGAGTAGCGTGAAAGATCCAAAAGTAGTGATTGCATTAGATTTTGCAGAATTGACACAAGCCGAAACATTTGTTGATAAATTAAACCCAGAGTTATGCCGCCTAAAAGTGGGTAAAGAGATGTTCACTCACTTTGGGCCAGAGTTTGTGAAAACCTTGGTTAATAAAAAGTTTGATGTATTTCTTGATTTAAAATTTCATGATATTCCTAATACTGTTTCTAAAGCCTGTCAGGCTGCAGCTGATTTAGGTGTATGGATGGTTAATGTCCATGCTTCTGGTGGCCCTAAAATGATGGAGCAAGCCAGATTAGGGTTAGAGGGGTATGGTGCCAATAAACCAATTTTAATCGCGGTGACAGTGCTTACCAGCATGGATCAAGAACAGCTAAATGCGATTGGCATAACATTATCGCCGCAACAACAAGTATTAAATCTAGCTAAGATTACTCATAATTGTGGTTTAGATGGAGTGGTATGTTCTGCACAAGAGTCTAGTTTACTAAAAAGTGAAGTGGCACAAGACTTTACTTTAGTGACGCCTGGGATTCGTCCTGTCGGAGCTGACAAAGGTGATCAAATTAGAATTATGACACCGAAAAATGCCATTGTTGCGGGTTCTGATTATTTAGTAATAGGCCGACCAATTACACAAGCGGCCGACCCATTACAAGCATTGATTGATATAAACCAATCAATTTATTAAATCACTTAAAGTGTTTCTAACGCCGTTTTAGGTTCAACGTACTCAAGGTTTAGTTCTGCACCTAAAGCATCGACTACCGCTTTATAAGTGACTTTACCTTGATGTACATTTAGTCCATTTAGTAAATGTGCATCATCTAGCATGGCTTGTTTTGCACCTTTGTTTGCTAAGGCTAAACCATAATGCAAAGTAGCATTGTTAAGGGCCATAGTTGAGGTACGAGCCACACCACCTGGCATGTTTGCTACGCAATAATGTACTACATCATCAATAACATAAACTGGGTCTTGGTGAGTGGTTGCTTTTGATGTTTCAAAACAGCCACCTTGGTCAATCGCTACGTCCACTACAACAGAGCCTGTTTTCATATTCTTAATATGTTCACGGTTTAGCAATTTAGGTGCAGCAGCACCAGGCACTAATACCGCGCCAACAACTAAATCAGCCCTTGAAGAGTAATACTCGATTGCTTCAGCAGTAGAATAAACCGTAGCTAGACGACCTTCAAAAATATCATCAAGCTCTCGTAAGCGATTTAATGATCTATCAAGTATGGTAACGTTTGCGCCTAAGCCCATAGCCATTTTGGCTGCATTAAGACCTACTACACCGCCACCTATTACTAATACTTTGCCAGGCGCTACGCCAGGAACGCCACCTAATAATGTACCGCTTCCGCCTTGTGCTTTCTCTAAGTAATGAGCACCAGCTTGTACAGCCATTCTTCCGGCAACTTCACTCATTGGAGCAAGTAATGGAAGGGTACCATTACGATCGGTTACTGTTTCATAAGCAATACAGGTTGCGCCTGATTCTACTAATAGTTTAGTTTGCGTTGGGTCGGGTGCTAGATGTAGGTAGGTATATAAGATTTGACCTGGACGTAACATTTTACATTCGTTTGGTTGTGGCTCTTTTACCTTTACAATCATCTCTGCATCAGCAAATATTTCTTCAGGCGTCGCTATAATTTTAGCGCCAGCCGTTACATATTGCTCGTCAGTAAAGCCTATGCCGGTACCGGCATCTTTCTCTACCCAGACTTGATGGTTATTATTTACAAACTCTTTAACAGCAGCAGGAGTGAGTCCTACACGATATTCGTGATTTTTTATTTCTTTTGGTACACCAATCAGCATTTTATTACTCCCATATGGTTAAAGGTTTTAGTTGTTAATCGCTGGAATTAGTATAAAGGAACTTGTTCAGTAAGAAGTTTTGAATAAAAATTAGTTAAAGTATAAAATTCTGTAAAACTATTAAATAGCAAAATTAAATATGTTGATCAAAACCCCAAAACACTTAGATAGAATAGATAGAAATATACTAATTGAGCTACAACAAAATGGCAGAATCACTAATTCTGAACTTGCAAATAAAGTAGGGTTAAGCGCAAGTCCTTGTTTAGAAAGGGTTAAAAGACTAGAGGGCGAAGGCTATATAAGTGGTTATCACGCTAGGGTTAACCCAGATAAGCTAGGCGCAGCTATGTTGGTTTTTGTTGAAATTACCTTAGTGAAAACATCTGTTGATATATTTGAAGAATTTTCTACTGCGGTTAAGGAACATGATGATATTCAAGAATGTCATCTTGTATCAGGCAACTTTGATTACTTACTCAAAGCTCGAGTCGCAGACATGTCTAGTTATCGAAAGCTATTAGGTGACACTTTATTACGTTTACCTGGGGTGAGTGAATCTCGAACTTATGTGGTGATGGAAGAGGTTAAAGAGTCTACCCAAGTGAAAATTAGTCTTCGTTGATTTTAATCGTTTAATTACTAAGCGAAGAAACCTTCTAAACTAGGATTTTTACAACGACACTGGTATCTTATACAGCATTAATTTCTTCATAAAAGTAACGAAATAAAACCTATGGCAAGACTGAGTGGCATTCAAAGAGTTATGGAAGTGGGCATGATTGTAAGCTGTGTCTTTGCATTTTTCCTATTACTAGCCATGGCCTCGTTTCATCCTGCTGATCCCAGTTGGAGTCAGGCAGGTTTACAAAACGATGTTAACAATTGGGTTGGGCCTATAGGCGCTTGGTTCGCTGATATCTTGTTTTTTACTTTAGGCTCTTTTGCTTATTGTTTACCTTTTTGTTGTGCATTTTTAGGTTGGTTTTTGTTTCAGCAAACTAAAACTCTATTTGAAATAGATTATCTCACCATCGCTTTGCGATTAATCGGTGCCATTTTATTGGTTTTAGGTGTCACTGGCCTGCTTAGTATGAATGCAGCAGACATTCATACCTATACCTCTGGTGGTATGGTGGGAGATATTCTTAGCTCGTCTTTAATCCCGTACTTCAGTGTAGTGGGTACAACTCTTTTACTTCTATGTTTTTTTTGCACAGGCTTCACCTTGTTGAGCGGTATTTCATGGTTGTTTATTGTTGATAAATTGGGTGAGATAACGCTTTTTATTAGCCGCTATATCTACCACACTCCTGCTAAATTAAAGCAATCTTCCATCCCCTTATTGACCTTTAAGCGCCCTGAGAAAAAACATCCCGCTTTAGAAAATACAGAAAGCGATTTTTGGGGAGAAGAGCCTTCAACTGTGCACGAAAACCCTTTTGCTACAGTTTCTGAAGAGTCAAGCCCTGAGCCAGCCGTTCCGCAAAGTATTTTGGAAGAGCCAGAAGACAAATCTAAGTCACCTGTATCTTTTAGTGAGTTAAAGAAAAAAATCACTAAATCTCGTAGTGAACCTAAAGCGCATAAAGAACCAAAATTCGAACCAGCAGCGGGTTCTGGTGGCATAGTCACAGCCACGGCTGTTCACGTACCTGAGCCTGATGAAAATGGTGAAGCTCAAGGGCCTATGCCGTCTTTTGACCTGCTTGAACGGGCAGATAAGGTTAAGAATCCTATTACGCCAGAAGAGCTTGAAATCGTTTCTCGCCTATTAGAAAGCAAATTAGCCGATTTTAATATCGAAGCTCGAGTAGTCGGAGTGTACCCCGGTCCTGTCATTACCCGCTTTGAAATGGAACTCGCACCCGGCGTGAAAGTCAGTAAAATTACCACTTTATCTAAAGATTTAGCCCGCTCTATGTCGGCCATATCAGTACGAGTTGTTGAGGTTATCCCCGGTAAGTCAGTAATTGGCCTAGAACTCCCCAATAAAAAGCGCGACATGGTGCGCTTAAGTGAAGTGATTACCGATGATGTATTCCAGTCGTCAGAATCTGCCTTAACTATGGTGTTAGGTGCCGATATTTCTGGCAAACCTGTGTTTGTTGATTTGGCAAAAATGCCTCACTTGTTAGTGGCGGGTACTACAGGTTCGGGTAAGTCTGTGGGCGTAAACGTGATGATTTTGAGCTTACTTTATAAGTCGACGCCAGAAGATGTTCGCTTAATTATGATTGATCCTAAGATGCTTGAGTTATCAGTGTATGAGGGGATTCCACACCTGTTAGCTGAAGTCGTGACCGATATGAAAGAAGCGGCTAATGCGCTTCGCTGGTGTGTGGGTGAAATGGAGCGTAGATATAAATTAATGTCAGCCTTAGGTGTTAGAAACCTAAAAGGCTGTAATGCTAAAATACTCAAAGCCATAGAAGATGGTGAGCCGATTCGTGATCCTCTTTGGAAGTCAGAAGAAAGTATGGAAACCGAAGCGCCATTTTTAGAAAAGTTACCGGCGATTGTGGTGGTAGTTGACGAATTTGCCGACATGATGATGATAGTGGGTAAAAAGGTTGAAGAGTTAATTGCCCGTATTGCCCAAAAGGCGAGGGCGGCTGGCATACATTTAATACTGGCAACTCAAAGACCATCGGTAGACGTTATCACAGGTTTGATTAAAGCGAATATCCCGACCCGTATTGCGTTTCAGGTATCTTCAAAAATTGACTCCAGAACAATACTCGACCAACAAGGCGCTGAAGCCTTATTAGGCTCGGGTGATATGTTGTATTTACCACCGGGAACGGGCGTACCTACTCGTGTTCATGGCGCGTTTGTGGATGATCATGAAGTGCACGCGGTTGTCGCTGATTGGAAAAAGCGTGGTGCCCCCCAATATATTGATGAAATCCTCAATGGAGACGCTAGCGCTGAAATACTCCTTCCTGGAGAACAACCAGAGGGTGAAGACCAAGAGTTTGATGCGTTTTATGACGAAGCCGTGGCGTTTATAACAGAAACCCGTCGAGCTTCAGTGTCTAGTGTGCAGCGTAAATTCAGAATTGGTTACAATCGCGCAGCGCGTTTAGTTGAACAAATGGAACAAAGTGGCGTCGTATCTGCACCCGGCCATAACGGTAATAGGGAAGTGTTAGCTTCACCTGCTCCAAGAGATTAAGAGCCACTTTTAGATATTCGAGAAATATAACTATGAAAAAATCTATAATTTTTACTGGATTACTTATCACCAGTTTATGCTTGGCTAGCCATGTGTTTGCTCAAGATAGTGCGAGTAATGTGAAACAACAGTTAAAAGACAAACTGTATAATTTGCGAACTTATCAAGCCAAGTTTACCCAAACCGTTACAGACTCCGAAGGCGCGGTACTACAGGAAGCCCAAGGTAAAATTGTGATGAGCCAACCAAATAAGCTTTATTGGGAATTATTAGAACCTAATGAAAGCATATTGTTAGCAGATGGTGATACTTTGTGGAATATAGACTCTTTTATGGAGCAAGTGGTTGCTTATGACCAAAATTCGGCAATCGAAAATAACCCCCTTATTTTATTAACAGACCCCTATAGCAAAAAGTGGCAAGACTACAATGTAGCAATCGCTGCTGAGCAATTTATTATTGAACCTATTTCTGCAAATGGCAGCATTGAAGTACTACGTTTGTTTTTTAAAGGAGATAAATTATTAGGTTTAGAAACCCGAGATACTCAGCAACAAACTAGTCGTTTGACTTTTTCAGATATTCAACAAAATAAAGATATTTTGCAATCCATGTTTTCTTTTAGCTTGCCTATGGGATACGAATTAGATGACCAACGTAATCCATGACAGGTGAGTTCGATTTTTCAGACAGCCAAGCAGATACTGAGGACTTTGTTCCCTTAGCTGCCCGTATGCGCCCCAGTTCAATTGAACAATACTTCGGGCAACAGCATATCATTGGGCCAGACAAACCTTTACGTGCATCGCTATTGCGTGGCCAGTGCCACTCTATGATCTTATGGGGCCCACCAGGTACAGGTAAAACGACATTAGCTGAATTAGTCGCGTCCCACTGCAACGCCCATATTGAGCGTTTATCGGCAGTAAGTAGTGGTGTCAAAGACATACGTCAAGCTATCGATAACGCTAAACTGTTCGCTTCACAACACAAACAAAGAACCATTTTATTTGTAGATGAAGTGCATCGTTTTAATAAAAGCCAACAAGATGCTTTTTTACCCTATATTGAGGATGGTACTGTTACCTTTGTGGGTGCGACTACCGAAAACCCCTCCTTTGAATTAAACAATGCTTTGCTTTCTAGGGCTAGGGTGTATGTTTTAAAAAGCCTTAACGAAACCGATCTAGAAGAAGTGTTAAATCGAGCATTGACAGATGCAGACCGTGGTTTAGGTAGGTTAGGTATTCAAGTTGAACATAACGCCAAGTCTGTATTAATTGATTTATCAGGCGGTGATGCCCGTAGATTATTAAATTACCTTGAGTTGAGCGCAGACTTTTTGCCGGCGCATTGTCACGAATTAACTGTAGAAATGGTAAAACTTGCTGTAGGCGAGCGAGTGGCACAATATGATAAAAATGGTGACCAATTTTACGATTTAATCTCTGCTTTTCATAAATCAGTCAGAGGCTCAGCCCCAGATGCTGCCTTATATTGGTACGCACGAATGCTAACAGCTGGTTGCGACCCATTGTATGTAGCAAGACGTTTACTCGCCATTGCTACAGAAGATATTGGCAATGCTGACCCAAGAGCCATGGAAATTTGTTTGAATGCGTGGGATATTTTCCACCGTGTAGGGCCAGCAGAGGGCGAGAGAGCGATTGCTCAAGCCACAATTTATTGTGCCAGTGCCGCTAAAAGTAATGCGGTATATGTTGCTTTTAAAGCAGCAGTGCGAGATGCCAAAGACAACCCTGATTACCCAGTGCCAGAGCATCTAAGAAACGCACCAACAGCGTTAATGAAAGATTTAGGATATGGTCAAGAATATCGTTATGCCCATGATGAGCCCAACGGTTATGCAGCCGGAGAAAATTATTTTCCTGAGCAAAAACAGCAAACTCAATACTATCAACCGACTAATCGTGGTTTAGAGAAAAAGCTTCAAGAAAAATTAAATTTCTTAAAAAATTTAGACGCATCAAGCACCCAACATAGGTACAAATAACATGCAAAGCACCACCATTTACATATTTATTGCCCTAGGTGGCGCAACGGGAGCATGTTTACGTTATTTTCTGACTCAACTGATGTTTCAATGGTTTGGTAAAGGCTTTCCTTTTGGTACACTTCTGGTCAATGTTGTCGGTTCTTTTTTATTAGGTTTTTTGTATTCATTGTTCGAGCATGGACATCTAGAAACCACATTATTACGAACAACAATAGGAATTGGTTTTTTGGGGGCGCTTACCACATTCTCCACTTTTTCCGTAGACACAATAGTTCTCTTTCAACAAGGCTTATGGTTGAAAGCAGCACTTAACATAACATTAAATATTCTGTGCTGTTTATTCGCAGCATGGGTAGGCTCTCAAATAGTTAAAGGTTAAATAAAACAAGATGTTAGATCCAAAATATTTACGTGGCGACATTCAAGAAGCAGCAGATAAACTAAAAAGAAGAGGGTACACATTAGATGTTGATACCTTTTCTGCTTTAGAAGAAAAGCGTAAATCACTACAGATTAAAACCCAAGAATTACAAAATGAACGTAACGTGCGTTCTAAATCAATTGGTAAAGCCAAAGCATCCGGTGAAGACATTCAGCCATTACTCGCTGAAGTGGGTAAATTAGGTGCAGAACTCGACTCTGCAAAGGTAGAGTTATCTGAGTTATTAGAAGAAATTCAAACTTTGGCATCTGGCATTCCTAACTTACCAGACGACTCTGTACCAGAAGGTAAAGACGAAGACGATAACGTTGAAGTCAGTAAATGGGGAACACCTCGTGAATTTGATTTTGAAATAAAAGATCACGTTGATGTAGGGGCAGGTTTAAATAAAGGTGTCGATTTTGACGCAGGCTCTAAGTTAGCGGGTTCACGTTTTGTTGTGATGCGTGGTCAAGTCGCTCGTCTTAACCGAGCTATTGCTCAGTTTATGTTAGACCTTCATACCCAAGAACACGGCTACGAAGAAACCAACGTGCCGTTATTGGTTAATGCAGAAAGCATGACTGGCACGGGGCAGTTTCCTAAGTTTATGGGTGATGCATTTCATACCAAACCAGCTACAGAAGAAGGACAGGGCTTATCTCTTATTCCTACGTCTGAAGTACCACTTGCTAATATTGCCCGTGACGAAATTTATGCTGCAAAAGAATTGCCTTTAAAAATGACTGCCTTTACGCCATGTTTCCGGAGTGAAGCTGGTTCGTACGGCCGTGATACCCGTGGTTTAATTCGTTTACATCAATTTGAGAAGGTTGAGTTAGTCCAACTCGTAGAGCCAAGTACCTCGTTTGATGCCTTAGAAGAGCTTACAAGCCAAGCTGAAAAAGTGTTGCAGTTATTAGAATTGCCTTACCGTAAAATGTTGTTATGTACTGGCGATATGGGCTTTGGTGCCTGTAAAACCTATGACTTAGAAGTTTGGTTGCCAGCCCAAGACACGTACCGAGAAATCTCTTCATGTTCAAACATGCTAGATTTTCAAGCCCGTAGAATGCAAGCAAGATTCAGAGGTGCACAAGGTAATAAACCCGAGCTATTACATACTTTAAATGGGTCTGGCTTAGCCGTAGGGCGTACCTTAGTGGCTATTTTAGAGAACTATCAACAAGCTGATGGCTCAGTGAATGTACCAACAGTGTTGCAGCCGTATATGGGCGGGTTGCAGAAAATAGGATAAGAGCTTAATAGTTCGCATAAGTTAAAAGGACGAATAAATGCCTAACTCTAAATGGTATAAAAAACCCGAAATGATAGTGGCGTTTTCAGCACTATTTATTAGTTTGGTGACTACCGTTGTAGGTATTTATTCGGCCTATATTGATAGGGAATATGCAAGAGCTTCGGTTTGGCCTAAGTTGGTTATGTATGGAAGTTCTTTTCCAAGACCCAGTTTTCACGTTTCTAATAGAGGTACTGGACCTGCATTGATCAAGTATGCAAAAATCAATGACGGGGAAAAGTATGTTAAATATTGGAGAGATATCCGCAACTTTCCAACTAAAACGGTTCAGTCACATGTAGGTGGTATGACACTGCCCAGCAACGAAATTATTCCTGCAATAGCAGTGCACGAAACCAGTAGTCAAGAGCAGCAGCAGATGTTCAAAACGTCTATGAGCTCTGTGACAGTTGAACTTTGTTATTGCTCAATCTATGAAGAATGTTGGCTTCTCGATAAAGGTAATAAGACGACTTCAGTAGATAATTGTGAAATCAACGATGAAGAGCGCTTTTTACAATAAAAATGTTGTCAGAAAATCTGAGCTACTACATCTGAGTCTACTTTGTTTACTTATTCACTAAGCTAATCGCAATCTATTGTGAGTTTAAAACAGCGTCCTTGCTGCTCGATTTACTTTTTGAGCTCTTAAAATTACATTTACTCTATATACTCAGATAAAAATGTTTCCATTTCTTCGAATACTTTGCGTCTTGTTTCTTTGTTATTGAAGGGGTTGTGGCCTGTGTCTTCTAATCTGACTATTTGCACCGGTTTTTTGATCTTAGTGAGTGCTTTATACATTTGTTTGGATTGAGAGTAGGGTACAACTTTATCTTCATCACCATAAATCAATAATATTGGTACATTGATTTTCTCTGTTAATAATTCTGGTGAGTTGTTTTCTAATAAGTCTCTATCAAGTTTGGGGTCGCCAATTGACGTTCTAACAAAGTCTTTTCTGACGTTTGTGTTTTTTCTGTCAAGTTCATACTCCACAAGGTCTGGCAAGTTAGATAATCCATTTATACTGATTGCACATTTATATAGGTCTGGTGTTTTTGCCGTTGCCATTAATGCTACATAGCCACCATACGACGCTCCAGCAATGCACACTTGCTGTTTATTGATAATGTTTTTATCAACTAAATAGTGCACTGCGTCTTCAACGTCATCTTGCATTAGTTTGCCCCATTGTTTATATCCTGCTTCTTGAAATGCCATTCCATAGCCTGACGAGCCTCTGAAGTTTGGTTTAATGACAACGTAACCTCTTGTGGCAATAAACTGAATAAATGCATCATAATCTAGTTTATCCCTATATTGCGGGCCACCATGGGGTATCACTACTGCAGGATAAGGTTTGCTGCCGTCAAAATCAGCGGGGAGGTAAAGATAGGCTGTTATTCTCTGCCCGTCTCGGGTGTTGTAATGGATAGTTTGGCCACTTGCTAATTTAGCTTGAGGTAAGGTTTTATATGGGTAGCTAAAGTGAGATGTCTTATTTGTTTTTAAGTCGTATAGCGAGTAGGTAAGTGGGTTATCAGCTCCCCATGAAACAAGCAAAGCTCTTGTTCCATTTGTGGCTAAGCTAGTAAAAAGAAAGTTTTCTGACGGGTAATTAGTAGAAATTTTATCGTAGGCTTTTTGGCTATCTGCATCAAAATAATGTGAACGGTATACGTCCTTGACTGTATTATAACCGATTACATTGTTGCTAAATCCTTCAGTGATGACGCCTACTATATCTGTGTCTGGAACACTTACTAATACTTTTGTTTCCGTTTCATTAACGGACATTAGCTCGTGATAACCAGTTTCTTTATTCAACCTTCTATAGATAAGATGCTGATCTCTCACACCCACTAGATCTTTAAATTCGATGTTATTCTTACTTTGGTCGTCTTCATCAAAGTAAATGGTGTCTATTAATGTCCAATCATCTTCCGCTGCATTAAATCGAAATATTTCGATAGTTTTTGCGACTCTTTTGTAATCATATCTATAGGTTAAATTCGCCTCTGAGTCATTGATAAAGCCTATGGTGAAACGTCCACCTTTGACTATTTTTGTGGATTTTCCAGTATTAATATTGAGTTTGAAAAGGGTTAGCCTAGTTTTTATATTCGCAGACATTAATACATGCGCATCATCGTTAAGTAAGTAATCTGTAATTGAAACTAGATTCTTGTTATCTTTTGCTGCCCTTTGATCGTTAAATAACCCAACGCTTTCAGTACCATCGATATTTGTGGAAACCAGCCTTGAGTACATATAGTACTGGTTTAAATCAAAATTTTGTTCTGTTTTAGCTCTTTTCCTTAGTCTATCCGCTCCATGTGGTACCAAATAATTCACCAGTAGTCTCTGGTTATTGGCCCAACTTACGTGATATGGCCTAATGATATGATCGCCAAAGGACCCGACTACTTTCTGCTGGTCTATGTCGTAAACAACGATTAAACGAGCGTCACCCTTATTCATTGTACTTGCTACATATTTGCCATTTGGAGAAATACTGGCGTTAAGAATAGTAGGAGGAGTGACAAAGTCTTGAATAGTGAGTGAGGTACTGAAACTAGAGCCAGAATAGAAGAATAATGTAGCTATTAGTAAAAATAGAAATGAATGCCTTTTTTTCATTATTGTTTCGTTATCCTTGAAAAAACATGATGAGGTTGAGTAGGTAATATTACATTTAAAAATCAGAAACTAAATAGGCGATTAACAGAAATCAACAAAGTGTCGATGGTTATAGAGGTAAAATAATCGCTTGTTTAGTTGACGAAATGGTTGGAGTTATCTGTGACTACATGGGGTAGTGGCAGGAGAGTAGTTACAATAGTTAGATAGTTATCTGCATGAGCTTCTGATTCAGGGAGGTTGAAGAACCTCTCATTCATATTCACTTTACTTTTCTAAAGGTATCTATATAAGGTAGCGATCTAACCTTGTGGCTTGTTCCTTATTGGTTAGAACCTCATTGTTTTATGGACTTGTTATAACTTGCTGTTTCTGGCGTTTTATTATTTTTAGTTGGGTTCAATTTTGTTATTATCGCGCACGAATTTTGACCTAGATTGACAACCCTAAAGTTTAATTCGTGAATGGTATTTGAGTGTATAAGTGCACTCATTAATGAGTTCCTTAACTAGAGAAGAACATAGTCATGCTCATCTTTTTTATCTGTATCACCTTACTGATCCTAGGCTATAAGTTTTATAGCCCATTTGTTGAAAAACAAGCCGGCCTTGATCCAAATATTCCTACGCCACAAGCGCGTTTCAGAGAAGGGGTAGACTATGTGCCGGTTCACCCAGTAAGAGCATTTTTAATTCAGTTCTTAAACATTGCTGGCGTTGGCCCTATTTTTGGACCGATATTGGGAGCGCTTTATGGCCCAGTGGCCTTGGTTTGGATAGTGATTGGCAATGTTTTGGGTGGCGCTGTTCACGATTTTTTCTCGGGTGTAATGAGCATTAAAGAAGATGGTAAGAGCTTACCCGAAATAGCTGGCCACTATTATAATATTGTTTTTAAAGGCTTTATGTTGTTGTTTACTGCCATGCTGTTGTTCTTTGTTGGCGTGGTCTTCATTATGAGCCCAGCTGGTTTGTTAAGTAACCTTGACGTGTTTCAAGATACTTTTTTAGCTGACAATACCTTTTGGGTATTGGTGATTTTAGGCTATTACTTTTTAGCGACCTTGTTGCCTATTGATAAAATCATTACGCGATTTTACCCCATTTTTGGCTTAATGATGATAGTGATGACCACGCTAATCGCCATTGCTTTATTAGTCGATGCGCCTCATTTACCCATGGCCGGCGACTTTCTCGCTTATTTCAAAGATAGTCATAGTCACGATATTTTAGCCCCTAATCCAGATGGGTTACCCACTTGGCCGTTATTGTTTATTACTATTACTTGCGGTGCAATCAGTGGCTTTCATTCAACTCAGGCTCCTATCATGGCGCGCTGTTTAACTAATGAAAAATACATTAGGCCAGTTTACTACGGGGCTATGGTTTGTGAAGGTGTGGTGGCTTGTGTTTGGGCTTTAGCAGGGATTGCTGCTTTTCCTGAAGGGTATGCTGGGCTCAAGGCAATGCTTGATAGTGGTGGTCCAGGTTTAGTGGTTAATTATATTGCCAGTAGTTATTTAGGAGCTCTGGGTGGCATTATGGCAATTATTGCAGTGGCTGTATTTCCTATTACCTCAGGAGATACTGCATTTAGGTCACTACGATTAACCTTAGTTGATGCTTTTAGTGTTCCACAAAGTATTCGTAATCGTTTATTACTTGCTGTCCCCATTTTGGCTATTGCCTATTTCATGACTAAGCTAGATTTTACCGTTATTTGGCGCTATTTCGCGTTTTCAAATATGTTGTTATCAACCAGTGTTTTATGGCTAGCCACTAAGTATTTATTTGATCGGCGGGCATTTCATTGGATCGCCAGCATTCCAGCCGTTATCACTAGCAGTGTAACTATTTCATATATTATGACCGCTGCTATTGGCTTTAATCTATCGGCTGATTATGGCTGGCCAATTGGTATTGTTGTGGTGATTTTGGGCTTGCTACTTTTGATATTGATGCATAACAAACATAAGCCTGCTAAAGCATAGCATTTTAGTTTTTACAAATGTGCTCGCAAGACTGTTCTATATGTTGTCAGTTCATTTTATGCCCATGTCTGTCATTCTAATGTTTCTTTTAGCGTAAACCACTTTTCATTGATTTAGTGTGTGCGAAATAAGATTCAAAAATTTGACATACATAGCGTATAAAAAATGCAGATAATATGATGACTATCAATTAAATACTCAGACTCTCAGATTAAAATACTTGTAGTTTCAAGGTACGTTAAATGGGTAATGTAAATGTCTGAATGCAGCTTTTTTGATCAAAAATTATTAGGAAAATACAACACTAGTGGGCCACGTTATACGTCTTACCCAACAGCGTTAGAGTTTAATGATACGTTTACCAACAACGATCTTGTTTCAGCGATACAAAACTCCATTAATCCTGATTTGTCGCTGTACATACATATCCCATTTTGTCATAGTCTTTGTTATTACTGCGGCTGTAATAAGATTGTCACCAGCCAAAAACATAAAGCAGATATTTATCTCGATTATGTAGAGCTCGAGATAATTAACCGCGCAAGATTGTGTACTAGTCAAACAATTCGCCAACTCCATTTTGGTGGTGGCACGCCTAGTTATTTATCTCAACAACAACTCACACGAATTATTAGTTTATTAAAAGAGCAGTTTTACTTTGCTGATGATGTGGACATGAGTATTGAGATTGATCCTAGAGAAATTGAACTTGAGCTAATAGACCATTTATATTCTTTAGGTTTTAAGCGTATCAGTATTGGCGTACAAGACACTAATACTAAGGTGCAACAGGCTATCAACCGAACTCAGTCATTTGAGTTTATCCAGCAAATTATAAATCGCGCTAAATCTATTGGTTTTGACTCAGTTAATATCGATTTGATTTATGGACTGCCTTATCAAACCGAACAGTCATTTAAACAAACCTTACTAGATGCTAAAACCTTAGATGCTGATCGTATCTCGCTTTTCAGCTATGCCCATTTACCACGTCGCTTTGCTGCTCAACGAAAAATAAAAGATGAATGGCTGCCTAAAGCAGCTGAGAAATTTAGTTTGATGAAACAGGCCATTAATACATTAAGGCAACAAGGTTATGAATTAATTGGTATGGACCATTTTGCTAAAGCTGATGATGAACTGGCAATTGCCCAAAAAAAAGGTGTATTACATCGAAACTTTCAAGGTTATACCACCTTAAAAAACTGTAATTTACTGGGATTTGGCGTGTCGGCTATTAGTGCGGTAGACAACATTTACAGCCAAAACTGTAAAGTGCTAAAAGAATATTACCAACGCATAGATGAAGGCCAACAGGCTGTAGAAAAAGGCCTAACTCTAGGACAAGATGATTTGATTAGGCAAAGGGTGATTAGCGAATTAATGTGTAATTTGTATGTGAATAAACAACAAATTTCAGCGCAGTTCGAAATTGATTTCGACCAATACTTTGCTGAAGAACTTGATAGCCTAAAAACCTTCGAAAGCGACAACCTCCTGATTAACCGTGACACCAATATTCAAATATCGCCGAGTGCCCGATTATTAGTCAGAAATATTTGTATGTCTTTTGATGCCTACATGAAAAAGCACCTCAACCAACAACGCTTTTCTAGAGTCATTTAACCCAATAGCATTCATTGCGGCCATAGCAATTATATTTTAATGGTTAACAACACTACCAAGAGATTCATTTTTACATAGTATTGAGCACTCGAATTAGTGTGCCCAAACCTTAATCAGTCTTGTATTTGTGTAGTGTTTTTTTAGGTATATGGCAATAATCATTTGGAAAGCGAGTGAGTCTTTCTTGATGTTCATCATCGCTTTTTACGTAGTTAGTAAGGCCTTGTATCTCCACAACAATTTTATCTGCGTCGTCGCGGCATTTTATAAAGTGAGTCGCTATTTTTAGGTGTTCGTCTTGGGTGCTGTATATACCTGTTCGATATTTTTTTCCTACATCTTCACCTTGTTTATTGATGCTGTAGGGGTCAATGATTTCAAAAAAGTAGCTTATCAAGTCCGTTAAATTAACCTGGCTGGTACGGAAGGTGACTTTTACACATTCAGCATAACCGTCATATTCGCATTGCGTTGTATTGCTAGTCCCATTTGCTCGGCCTGCTTCGGTTACTAAAACACCGGGTAGGTGCTTCATATATTCTTGTACGCCCCACAAGCAACCTCCAGCAAAATATATGGTTTCTTGTTCGATATTTATATTACTGATTTTCTGTTGAGTATTCATATTCTGAGTTGGCAAGTATAAACAGCCTTATTTAATTACTAATGGTTATCATCTAAAATATTTAATCCGTTAATATACGCCCAAAATTGATGTAGAGACGATTTTATTTCAACTGTCCTTAGTGCCTATCTTACGATATTTACGTTTGGTAATGACTACTTTTTAAAGCAAATCCATAGTAGTGGTTACATAAAAACTGTTTCGCTTGGCCTAGTTCAAATTAACTGTGCTTTTTCATAAAGCAAACCGTGAATATTGAGACCATTTAGATGATTCGAGTTGTACCAATTATATTGCCTGTTTTGTTATCTAGCGTATCCACTTTTTCGTTGGCAGCTAGTGATGTCAATGAAGTAAAGAATGAAGATAATCGGGATTTAGAAAAAATCATTGTTGAGGGAGAAGTAACGGCTAATACCCAAACAGTGGGGACCTTCAATTCTCCTGTTTCAAACTTAGAATATGACCCTCGCGTTGACTTGCAATCACGCAATATGGCTGAGGCTCAAGCTGATGTGACAATACGTGGCGGTATTTTTGAAAATACGGGGTTTAGAGTGGGCAGTGCCACTTTACTCGACCCGCAAACTGGACATTATTTCGCAGAGATCCCCATTGCTCAAGAAATGCTAACAGGCGCGAATATATTAACTGGAGTTGATAATGCTCTATTTGGTTTTAACAGTTCAGTGGGTACGGTTTCTCGGAGTTGGAAACCCATTAAAACCATGGGCAGTGTGTCGATTGGCACAGGTAATAACGGCTTTAATTTACAGAGAATACACAGTAGCTTTAGTATTCCTTTCGATGATCATAGTGATTGGAATATAGGGTTTGAAGGTGAACATTCTCTATCTGAAAGTGAAGGTACTATCGAA
Organism: Paraglaciecola sp.; assembly: GCF_039942875.1. Lineage (GTDB taxonomy): Bacteria > Pseudomonadota > Gammaproteobacteria > Enterobacterales > Alteromonadaceae > Paraglaciecola. The sequence goes on along the minus strand of NZ_JBDVBQ010000009.1, from coordinate 2,986 downwards.
AATGGTGACCATGATTTCAGGCGTACTTCTGCTCGAATTCAATTAACAGGGCCAGCGTCGCAGACGGATTTGTTTTTTGGCTACCAAGAAAAGTTTTTTGGTTGGCCAAATTTGTACACACCATTTAATGTCAATGAAACTGAAGATCTTAGAACACGGCTTTTAGTACTTAATCACAAACAGAGTTACGGTGCTCTTGTTAATAATGACAGCACATTTGAAGTTTCTGCCTATTACCGTCGTCATAACGACCATTATGTATATTCCCGAGAAAACCCTTCGTTATTTGAAGCCTTTCATGAAACCGATGTTAAATCAGTGGCTATTTCTGGTCGCCATGTACAAACTGAACTGTTTGCCTTAAATTACTCGGCACAGTTTATTGAAGATTCAATCCAATCCACTTCTCTTGAAAATAATTTCACCTCGCGCAGTTATTATAAGCTGAGTGTGTTACCTGAATATCAATTAGTGTTAGCAGGTGGGCAAGACCTAACATTTCGCTTAGGCGGCGCTTTCGACGATACAAATCGAGACGACTCTGATTTTTCATTGATGGGCGATATAACCTGGAACAAGGTTAACTCAGATAACTCTTTGCAAAGTGTTTATGTATCTTATGCACAAGCCAGTCAAGTGTCGGGTTATACTGCCATTGGTGGAAGTGATAGCGGTGGCTTATTTAGAAGTAATTACAATCTTGAACGAGAAACAACCCAAAATTTTGAAGTAGGGTTGGCATTAGATAAACACGATTGGTCCCTCGATTCTGCTATTTTTTATCGTCTTGATGATGGCCTAACCGATTGGACCTATAACTTAGACTCTACTTCTGCTCGTGCCGCAAACCCAGTGGACATAGAGACTTTAGGATTGGAGTTATTGGTAACCAAGCATTTCGACAACGCAAAAATCATCACCAGTTATACGTTTCTCGATAAGTCAGAAGATTATGGTTCTACTGAGATTGACGCTAGTTTTTATGCTCTTAACTATCCTGATCACCGTTTAACCTTAGGGGCGGTGTGGAGCCCTACCGATATTGTTGAAGTACGTGTTGATAATGAGTGGCGCAAACATGAAGAAAACATTCTACGAAATGGTGACAATCAGGCTTTTTTTACCCACCTAACATTGAATATTGCTCCTTCACAGTTTAAAGGGTTAAACATTACACTTGCTGCCGATAACCCTTGGGGGGAATCCTTCGAAGAAGTCCCAGGTACACCGGGAAGGGGAGAGCAATACTCTATTGCGGTTAGTTACCACTGGTAAAATGCGCTTAACTGCATAGCCATACTGAAATGAATTAGAGGTTTTTATAAATGTTGTATTTAGTTATCACGACCTTGATTTGGGCGTTTTCTTTTGGGCTGATTGGTAATACCCTCAAAGGGCTAGATTTGCTGCAAGTGGCAGACACGCGGCTCTTACTTGCATTACTTGCTTTTATTCCTTTTTTAAAGCTCCGTGAGACAAACTGGCAAGAAAAATGGCAGCTTACCCTTATTGGAGCCATCCAATATGGTGTGATGTACACCTGTTATCTGTCGGCTTTTCGTTTTCTGCCATCTCATTTAGTCGCCCTTTTTAGTGTGCTAACGCCACTTTATATCGTGGCTATTAACGACCTACGTCAACGTAGTTTTTCGCCTAGGTACTTACTAGCTGCAGGACTCTCTATTTTTGGTGCAGCAGTCATAAAATTTAATGAGATAGGTTCAAACGAAATTTGGATAGGTTTTGGTTTAATGCAAATAGCCAATCTGGCCTTTGCTTTTGGACAAGTTTATTATCGCGATTGGAAGTTATCTCGACCGCATATTAACAACAGCGCTGTGTTTGGCTTTTTATATTTTGGCGGGGCCGCTTTCACTATATTAGCTACCTTGCTACTTTCCCAGAAAGCGCCAATCCCCAGTAGTGCAACAGCCACTCAGTGGTTGGTTTTAGTGTATTTAGGAGTAGTTGCATCGGGGCTGAGCTTCTTCTTATGGAATAAAGGCGCAACCCAAACTAGTGTGGGGGTGTTAGCAACCTTCAATAATGCACTAGTACCACTGGCCATGTTCACCTCTTTGTTTGTTTTTGGTGAAGCAAGTGGCGGTACACCAGAGCAGCTAGTGCGACTCACAATTGGTTCATTGCTAATTATAGTGGCTTTGGTTATTGCAAAGAATAAGTCAAACCCCCAAGCTAATTAACGGTATGCTTTGTTATTCAAGGAAAGGGGGGAATATACATCAGTTAGACTATCCAATTACAAACATTTAGCGGGTTTAGGCAAACCGGCTATTTTGGTTGCTTGTTTAGCAGGCCCTTTTGGGAATAGCTTAAACAAGTAACGACTATTGCCTTTCTCTTCACCAAATTCATTTTTCATAGCTTTTACTAAGGCGCGCATAGCTGGGCTGGTATTAAACTCTAGATAAAAGCCTCTTACAAAATTCACGACTTCCCAGTGATGTTCTGTTAATTCAATACTTTCTGTTGCCGCGAGTATTGGCCCTAACTCAGCTTGCCAATCATCTACATTTAGTAAGTATCCTGCTTTATCTGTAGCAATGGTTTTACCAGCATATTCAAAGTGATATTCCATAAAAGTTACCAACTGACTACCTTGTTAAATTTAAAGGTAAGCTCAACAAAGCCTTCATAATCAATAATTTCAACGTTACCGTTTGCTTCAATCCCACGAGCGTCAGCATCTTCTTCAAGTAAAAATACCTTGCCACTAAGTGCGTTTAGCTTTTCTCTGATGTCTTGATGTATTAATGCGTACACGGCATCTTGAGTGAGTAAAACCCCGTCACTCTCACCTAAACGTTGCAAACAATGTTGCATGTTTAGGTCTCTAAAAGGGCTAGTTGTTAGCTTATGTAAGATCATTAAAAGCTCATTACATGTTGTTGGCAAGCCAGTAGAGTAGGTAACTCATGTAGCTCAATTAGAGTTATGTCTATACAAAGCTCTGACACTTTAATTC
>NZ_JBDVBQ010000008.1:0-50435 GCF_039942875.1 Paraglaciecola sp. | reverse complement strand
AATAGATGCTCCCTTTTAAACAGACGGCATATAACAAACGCATGAATTCACTCGCAAGCTCGCTGGGACAATTATTCGCTGGCTGCGGCTCATTCTTCGCCAAGTATAGCCAGCGAGTAATTGCCCGTTATGCGAAACGTTATGTTGTCATGATATATCGAGTAGCCTTTAAGGTTTGGAGTCTGGCACACCTTTAAATGCACAAGAATTGTTTTTAGCAAACGATATAGGAATTCAAAACCCAGAGAAAGTAAGGATTGCGTATGTGGATGAGGTTCCGTTCCCATACGAAAATTTTGCCCTGAAAATACTAGGTGAAGCACTCGGATTCATTGGTGAGGGTATCATCAACAACGCCCAAGTGTTCGGTTACTCAATTTATGTTCGTAATGGTTATGAACTGAATAGGCCAAAGCTTGCTCATGAATTGGTACATGTACTTCAAATTGAACGAACTAGTCTCGACCACGTAATCACTCAGCACTTTTCGGATTTAGCAGAATATGGATACGACAAAGCACCTTTAGAGGTCGAAGCGTTTAAAGCGAATAATGAATATGCTAGTGACTGGTAACCATGGGCGGTAGTAGAAAAACATAACAATCACACTAAACCGCTAGCAGGCTAACTGGGACAGTAACACCTAGACTCAGTCGCTTCGCTCCAATTTTAGCCTACCTGTTGTTGCTCGCTAATTGTGTGTAGTGAGCAACAAATTCAAAGCTGAAGAGGTCATTCATCTTGCAACCACCTAAGCAGAATCTTATGGCTGGTGTGTAAAGATTGAACAGATAGGAGTTACGCTATTACCTGACGAATAGTGCGAACCACTAAACTTTTTCTTTCAGGGTCAAGATTAGGTTTCTGTTTTAGCTATGTAACATAACCAAAAGAGCAATTCAGGTGCATTACTGGCAATGTTTGCTGGTGGCATGTGTATTTTAATTAGACTTAAATTAGGCAAAAACAAACAAGTACTGCCAAAAAATTAATAATCTTTTAAACTCTGTCTTTATAGGTTTTAAAGCCGGCCATAGTAGAGCGTTATTTATGCTTCAATAAACTAAGGGGGGTTGATATTTTGCATCATCATTTACAAATTTGCGCAAATTACACAGTCTTAAATGCTTGGGTGATTTGTAAGTCGCATAATGGACGAGGATAACAACATTTGGACTTGGTTTTAGTTTTTATAATAAATGGCTTACTCGTTGCGGCAGCAGTCGTAGTTCATTATTGGTGCCTCTTTAAAATATTCAAATCACTACCACTGTTTGATATTGCTCATAGCTTGAAGATTGTATTGGGTGTGTTCGGAGCCCTGATTGCTCATATTATTGAAATATGGATTTTTGCATTAGCATATTATCTTATGGTGCACGGAGTTAGCTGGGGTAGCCTTGAAGGGAGTTTCAATGGCAGCCTAATGGACTGTGCCTATTTTTCATTTACGGTGTATACAACAGTGGGGTTTGGTGACATCGAGCCCTTAGGTTATGTTAGATACCTTACAGGAATAGAGTCTTTGACTGGCTTAGTCCTTATTACCTGGACCGCTTCGTTCCTTTACCTAGAAATGCAGAAAAATTGGGAAAAATTTTAGCGCAAAGTGATGAGCTGCGCTTTGAGAGGTATGGCGATGATGACCAGAGTGTTGAAGTCATCACCTTTTTTAAATTGAGCGTTTACTTAATTAGCTTTCCAAAACATCAAGCTATGATTGATAGCATGACTACTGGGATCAAAACACGATAAGAGTAAGTATCACTAGAATAAGTGCCAACACCACAAAGTTAAAAATCTTCACGGCTAGTGAGTTTACCTAGCCGTAAAGTTCAATTAGTTAATGGTGATTTACTCTGCAGCTTTTAAGCTCTCAAACCTTAAGCCTTTGGCTGTGTGCTCTGTGAATCCTTCCCAATAACTATGTTCTGCTTTTGGTTGTGCTTGCTTGTCCATGGCCCAAATTCCGTCGTTAGAGTTAGGTACAAGTTCAAGGTAAGCTTGCATATTGTCATCATCTTTCAGGTATTTTGCTAACCATGCGCTAACAAAGTGCTGTGCTATGTTATTCATGCGTACATTGTCCCAAACGGCATCTATGTAATGTTCGCTTACATTAAAGCCTAGTCTCTCATCAAAGCGGTAAGACTCTTCAGGGGCAGGCATGACTGCACCAGCATTATGGTTAGCATGGTCAAAGGTGAGTAACGAACGATCTGTATTGCTCATACCTTGCCATATGGCTCTTACGCCATTTTCGTAACCTGATACGCTATCTTGTGACCCGGCCACTAATAACATAGGCACAGTGGCTGTTTTCAATGTGTCATTACTGAACATGTAATAGTTCATGCCCCAAGGTGCAAAAGCTATGATGGTTTTCAATCTTGGGTCAGCTTTTGGCTTAAGACCTGCTTGATGACGTTTAAGGGTACCAAATGGCGGGCTTTGTGGGCTATTGACCGCTATTTCTGTGACCCCAGCTCCAGCATTAACTACGGCCCCATACCCACCCATTGAATAGCCAATTAAAGCGGTGTTGTTGGCATCGACTAAGCCATATAAAAATGAGCCTTTATCTTGTGACATTTCATCAACTTGTGACAATACAAATAGTTGATCAACGGGGCGGTTTACTAGGGTTGAAGCAAAAGCGGCTTGAGTACGGTAAGTTGAATCAGTATGGTCGATAGATACCACTACATAGCCTTTAGATGCGATATTTTCAGCTAAGTGACTCAGTAAGTAACGATTTCCTGGGTAGCCATGAGAGATTAACACTAAAGGGTAGGCGCTTGGGGTTGATGCTGGTTTAGCATCTCGTATAGCTTTACCCGATAATTCAACCTGAGTTTTACCATCGCGAATGAAGGCATTTAAGATGTTGTCTCCCTTACTGCCTTTTTGGGCGGGGTACCAAACTTCTATAGTTAAGGGGCGGTCGTACTTAGGTAACTCTGCCGGTTGAGCTTGCGTGGTATCAATACTTAACATGTCAACTTGCCCAGGGTTCACGACTTTTAGCGTACGTACCCCGATATCAAATTCTCCATAAGCTGCTAATTTTGGAGCATCAGGACGTTGAGTATCAATGGGGTTTGCGGCAGATACTAAGCTTATATTACTACAATATAAAACTGCAGATAGCCCTACTAATAATGCCTTGAAGTTTATACTGCGCGTGATTAACTTAAATTTCATAATTTTCCTACTAAAAATTGGCTTTCATCTAATTACAGCATCTTTACTTGAATTTATATTAGACACTTTATAGATAACTAAAAACACTCAAAAACGACAGTGAGTTAAACTCTTAAGACAAAAAAGCATAAACCCCAAAAGTTTCAGTTTTCAGAGTATGAACAACTTTCTTTTCTATGGCTTTTTGAGTAGGCTTTTTCACTTTGTTTTAGACTCAAGCAGGCGCTTTATTTTGCAAACTCTTTGTGCACTTCGTTCTGGTCATTTAGCTGGTATTTCGGAGCTAGCTTTATCTGAATATTTAACCGATTTTCCCATGGAGATATTATCCTTAGCAGATAGTTTAGAGGTGTTAGATTTATCAAATAATCGATTAACCAGTTTGCCTGATGAAATAAAGCAACTAACAAAACTCAGAATACTATTTGCTTCTAATAATCCATTTGAAACCTTGCCGGAAAGTCTAGGTAAGTGCCCTAATCTAGAGATAGTGGGTTTTAAAGCTAATAAGATAAAGCATGTACCTGAAGCGTCGCTTCCTCAAAAGTTGCGTTGGTTAATTTTGACTGATAACAAAATTACCAGATTGCCTCAGTCTTTGGGTGAGCGGTGTCTGCTACAAAAATTAATGTTAGCTGGCAATCAATTAGCTGAATTGCCAAACAACCTTTCACAGCTTACCAATCTTGAGTTGGTGCGTATATCTGCCAATAAGCTTACGCAGTGCCCAGAGCAATTATTAGGTTTGCCAAAACTCGCTTGGATAGCTTTTTCTGGCAACCCTTTTAGTCAAGTACAGCATCACACACACTCTGTACCTCAGGTAGCTTTCTCAAGTATTGATGTAAAAAATGTACTGGGCCAAGGTGCATCTGGGGTGATTTCAAAAGCAACGTGGCGAGAGCCTCAATTGGAGCTTATTCAAGATATCGCCGTTAAAGTCTTTAAAGGTGAGTTAACTAGCGATGGCTACCCCGAAGACGAAATGCAAGCGTGTTTAAAAGCAGGGGCTCACCCCAATTTAGTTCAGCCAGTTGCACAGGTCACAGAAGACGATTTTAAAGCTTTAGTGATGGCGCTTATTCCTAAGCACTTCCGCAATTTAGGGTTACCACCTAGCTTTGAGTCTTGCACCCGAGATACCTTCGTAGAAGGCGAGAGTTTATCTATTGCTCACATCAGTAAAATAGTGGAACAAATGGAGTCGGTATTCGCGCACCTGCATAGTAAACAAGTTTGTCATGGTGATTTATACGCCCACAATACCTTGGTTGATGATGACGGAAATATGATCTTTGGTGATTTTGGTGCCGCGTCTATGTATCACATGTTAAACGAAAAACAGCAGGCTCAAATCATACAAATAGAACGCAGGGCATTAGGGTGTTTTATTGAAGACCTATTAAGTGTATGTGCTGATGAAGATATAGAAACCAAAGAATATCAAGTCTTAGTCAAGCAATAACAGGTTTGCATTTTAAAAGAATAATTGAAAACTAGACCATATTTTATAATTATAGACAATTGTTTTAAATATATGTCAATTTAATAAAACATAGCTAAAAATAACAATAATAAGGACAGAATGTTATGACATTTAGAAAAGACATTAATGGTCTTAGAGCTATTGCGGTAATCGCGGTTGTGTTGTTCCACTTTAATCCAAGTTGGGTGCAAGGTGGTTTTGCTGGAGTGGATGTATTTTTCGTTATTTCAGGTTTTTTAATGACTGGAATAATATTTAAAGGGCTAGAAAATAATAGCTTTTCCATTTTAAATTTTTATATCGCTAGGGCTAATAGAATTGTCCCTGCGTTAACATTTGTTTGCGCTGTATTACTTATATTGGGATGGTTTTACATCCCTCCTACAGATTATGAGCTTTTAGGTAAACACGTTGCTAGCAGTCTTGGCTTTATATCCAATGTAGTTTATTGGAGAGAAGCTGGATATTTCGATGCGGCATCACATGAAAAATGGTTGTTACATACCTGGTCTCTATCCGTTGAATGGCAATTCTACATAATCTACCCCTTGATATTAGTTCTTTTGAGTAAATTAATGCCATTAAGACTTATGAAAGTGTTACTGGCTATTGGTACAGTGTTGGCGTTTATTTTTGCAGTTATTGCTACGTATAGGTGGAGTAACTCAGCTTATTATTTATTACCGACTAGGATGTGGGAAATGATGGTTGGCTGTATCGCATTTATCTATCCACTGAACCTAAGCCGATTACAAAAAAGACTATTGGAGTGGTTAGGACTTGCTTTAATTTTAAGCTCTTATTTTTTTGTGTCGGAATTAAACCATTGGCCTGGCTATTTAGCTGCACTGCCCGTTGTTGGAGCCTTTTTTATTATTCAAGCGCAACGAAATGATAGCTTTTTGACGAGTAACTTCATTTTTCAAAAAATAGGTGCATGGTCATACTCTATTTACCTTTGGCATTGGCCTATTGTTGTCTTTTTATATTACCTAACACTTGGAGGCTGGTTCATTTATGGGGGGGTAGTATTGTCTATCTTGCTAGGTTTTCTCAGCCATAAATATATAGAAAATATAAAGTTTAAGAGAGATTTTAGTACTTTGTTGAGCTACGTAAAATGTAAACCTGTTTATATGGCCTTGGTAATAGGTTCAATGGGTGCTGTCGTTTTCTATAATCATGGTTTTCAAAGTCACTACCCTTTAAAAGTATTACAAATAAACAATGAATTAATCTCAAAAAATCCACATGGGTGTCTAGCAGACCAAGTGACTAGGAATCCTTTTGCCCCATGTTTTGTTGGAAACAAGGATAATATAAAGGCAATTGTTGTTGGTGATAGTCACGCCGATGCTCTTATCGGCGCTATAACCGCCTCTATGGATTTGAATAAAGAAGGATTGTTAGCATTAACTAAAGGTGGATGTATATTTATCTTAGGGGCTCATCAGAGGGGAGAGGGGGATGATTGTCTAAACGAAAATATTAAAAGAATGGAGCTGTTAAATCAAAACTATAATGATGTTCCGGTTTTTTTAGCGAGTAGAACATCATGGTATGTATATCAAAAACTAGGAGCAAACTTAAAACAGTATCAAGGGCCTAGAATATATTTTACTAAACCGCACTCTCAACCAAGTGCTGAGTTTTATGATGAATTTAAAGTCTACGTTACTAAGACTGTAAAAGAGCTAATGTTGAACCACCCCGTTTATTTAATTCAACCAACCCCTGAAATTGGGAAGCACATTCCTAAAGAATTAAGTAAAAACATTCTATTTAATATAGAAGGTAGTGACTTATCATTTGATCTCGATAAATATCATCAGAGAAATGACAATCTAAGAAAATTATTCAATGAAGTAGCTCAAGAAAATAACATAACGGTTTTAGATCCTATTCCTTATTTATGTGACCATTCTCGTTGTATAGCAGAGCTTGACGGGTTGCCAATTTATTATGATGATCACCATATAAGTGAATATGGAAATAAGTTGATAGCGCCTTTGTTTGAGTTTCTTGATTGAACGAAAAACAGCAGGCTCAAATCATACAAATAGAACGCAGGGCATTAGGGTGTTTTATTGAAGACCTATTAAGTGTATGTGCTGATGAAGATAAAAGTAGCCAGCAATATACTGAGCTGGCGAATAGAATGGTGAAGTAACTGGGTAGCTTATTGTGTCTCTAAAAAGTTCTGCTCTTTAATCGCAGCTGCCATTATGTCAATGCCCCGCTGCGATAAGTGTGCGGTATCCCAAACTAGGGGGGTTAAGCCGTCGTTTAGCCGACATAAGTCTTCTTTACAGAATGCTGCGTGCTTGTCGAATACTTTAACGCCTTTTATTTCGCTTAATAACTCGTTGGTTGTACGCGCCTTTTGGTCATTTCCTGCTAGTTTATACACATCTTTAACAACAGATGCTTCAGAAGCAAGGTCTACCACAGTGTTATCTAATGCGAAGCCTGCGTTAACTAAATACAGAGGAACATCACCATAAACTTTATTGTCAATGTCATTGAGAAGTGACTCTATACCGGCATCATCCCCATAAGCAGAGGCAAAGATTATTCCTTTTAAGGCGTGGTTTTTAAGAACAAATTGTTCAATGATTTCATCTAGCATCTCAAAGCATTGTTTGTTTGCTCCAGTTTTACGGCTGTAGGTCGCTGGAACACAGGCACTTTGTAATAACATTGCGAAGTTTGTTTCAGGATAAGCCAACTTTACTGCGTGCAGGAAGTCTCTACCGTGACTATCTCCCAAAATTAGAAAACCACTGTCTTGTAATTTAAATTGAAGGCAGTCTATGGCGCTCTCGACAGTTTGCTTGTTGCCATCTAAGGAGCATAAAAAAGAGGTTTGATAGCTTTCACCGTTATTAGTAAATGCAGGAGTTAAACGAAATTTATAGTGGAGTTCGGCGGTATCTCTATTAACCGTTAATTGTTTAATGTTTTCCACATATTCTAATTTCTGAGCCGAGTCATCTTCAATTTTTGAAAATAATCCTAATGCAGTGATAATCACAACCATATAAAGGGGTTTACATGTTAGGCACTGGCGTACATTTGTGAATTGTCGTCTAAATTTATAACTTTCGATTAAGTGGTAACTTAAGAACCCAAGAAATATTGATAGTGCTATCCCAAAGTAAACTGCGGCTCCGTTCAGGGCGAAATAAGACAGTGCCACAACAATAGGCCAGTGCCACAGGTATATGGAATATGACCATTTTCCTATTTTTTGAAACAACAGGTTACCGGTTAATAAACTATTACTTCTGTTGGCTTGAATAATGACAGCAGTGCCAAGCACAGACATATATATTAAATAGTCAGGCCAATAAGCTAATCCAAATAAGGGGATAAAGGCAGCGATGATTAAGATCAAACCAAGGTACTCTAAAGCTTGTTTGGATTTCTGGCTAATACGCAAGGGGTAGAAGTATACAAGCCCGCCGATTAGCATCTCCCAAGCTCTAGTGGGTAATAAGTAGTAGCTGGCGTTTGGCCATTTATAATTGGCCATAATCGAACCTAATACACTCAGTACAGTCGCCATTAAAAATAAAATTTTAAGGCGCGGCAAGGTAGTAATTTTACTGGTAATGAGTAGAAAAGCCGGAAATAAAATATAAAACTGCCATTCAACTGACAGCGACCAGGTATGTAATAGCCACTTACTTTGTGACAAGGCTTCAAAATACCCAGACTCTTGCCAATAAAGTATATTTGATACAAATGTTAGGCTGCCGGCGACATGTTTACCTAAGGCTAGGTACTCAGTAGGCGTTAGAAAAATAGCACCTAAAATCAACAGACTTAAACACAAAGCCGCTAAAGCAGGAATGATGCGATTTGCTCTGGCAACGTAAAAATGCAAAATAGAAAAGTTGTTTTGCTTGATCCCTTTAACGATTATCCCAGTCATTAAAAAACCAGAAATAACAAAAAATACATCCACTCCTGCGTAACCACCCGGTACCAGTGAAGGGATAAAATGGAAAATTACTACGGCTAAAACGGCGATAGCTCGTAAACCATTTATATCTTTTCTAAAATGCAATGCTACTGCTCCATTTATTGGCATGTGAAATTAAAATTTGCAGGGTGTGTTTCCTTTACGAACTCTAGGTTGTGGTTAAACTTGATTTCTTCTGTTTGAGTATTTTAGACGGTAACAATGGCGACTATCACTAAATTATTTAAGCCGACTTTTGACTGCTTCAATAATTCGGTTTTCAGTTGCTTTGGCTTCTAAGGTTGAGCGTTTGCTATAGTGCTCGCCAATTTTAAACACTGTTAAACTTAAGGCCGCGCCAACTTCGAAGGCGATGATAAATCTGGGGATGCCACCTTCTACAATAATTTTAGAATCGCCCAATGTTGACATTACCACTATCGAATAATACAAGCTGTTTAGGTAGGTTGAAACAAGATCTTGCGCATACCCAAAAAATCCACTGAGAGTGTTTAATTCATAACTTGCTTCAACCTTTATTTCACGTAAACCTGAAATCATCTGCTCTTTCGAATCGATAATTCCAATAAAAAAATAACTTCCCGCGCATAAGATAGCTAAGGTTATAAAAAGATACCGTAACTCTTTAATTGAAGTGTCGCTGTGACTTACCCGTTTAATGACATCAAGCAACAACTTACCTAAGTAAGCAAACAGAAGAAATACCAGTAAAATTAGTAAAAGGATTGCTAAAGCGCTATCTCTGGAATAAGGCAGTGCTAAGCCAACAAAGAAAACGCAAAGGGTGAAGAACAGGTTTTTAGAATAAATTTTGGTTAAATCGTCCATAAATCTCTAGCAATTAAGTATCTTGTAAAGGCCAGTGTAGGCATAAGGTAAGCCATCTTTCCTAATACGTTATTTTTAGCACACTCTTTAACCGCTTGTATAGCCTAAAGAATTTAGAAAAATGAATGTTATTTACATAGCGTCTTAAAATACAAATCTAACAACCCTTGGCTATCAACATCAGTACATACTTGTTGTTTAGGCTTATTATGCCAGTCATCAACTGGAAACACTTTTTCAGCGGTTTTGCAAAGTGTCATACCTATGGCTGGGCCTTCGCATATTACTCGTATTGGCCCTTGTTTTACCTTAAATAACTCAGGGGCTAACAAGTAAGCTACTGCGGAAGAGTCGTGTACATAAAACCCATCTAACCCCGCGCTTTCTTTGTGAAAGTCACTGTAAAAGCGGCTGATTTGATAGATAAATTCACCGTAAGTAGCTGACTCATCTCTAAGCTTTTCTATGTAAGCATTACTCATAATACTTTGTTGAGTAACATCTAACCCCACCACTGTTACCGGCCATTTTGCGGTAAACACAATGTCAGCAGCATGTGGGTCGCCTATAATGTTGGCCTCTGCATAAGGGCTAACATTACCTGTATGGCCGTTATGGCCAAAAGCGCCGCCCATAACCACCACTTCTTTTACTAAGGTCGCAATGTCTGGGGCTTTTTGCAGAGCCAAGGCGAGATTGGTTAAGCGCCCTACTGCGATTAAGGTAATTTCGTGAGGGTATTTGCGTACGGTTTCAATGATGAAGTCATGGGCTGAGCGAGCATCGGCAGCAATGGGGAGGGGATCGGGTAGTTCGATATCTCCTAGGCCATTTTGCCCATGTACAAATGTAGTGGGTTCTCCAGCGGCTATGTTTAAAGGGGTGTTAGCGCCTGTACATACGGTTGCTGACATATTAAAGCGCTGCTTTAGGTACAAGGCATTGCGTGTCGCGTTTTCTATGGTGGCGTTGCCAAATACCGTGGTGATCCCTAGTAGCTCAATTTTACTGCTCGCCTCTGCAAACAGAATTGCCATGGCATCGTCTATGCCCGGGTCAGTATCAAAAATAACTTTTGTATTCATACGCTTGTCTCTTGGTTTGCTTCAATGGCTTGCGCCTTTTTCTCAAGTAATAAACAGGTCGAAATCAAAATCGCCACAAGCACAAAGCCTATGACTGTCATTAACATCGCGCTGCTGACGCCAAAGTTCGATACTACTAGTGCAGATAAGGCCGGCGCTAACGTACTGCCTACCGTCGCCGAGCATAGTAAAAAGGTGACTAAAATAGGCGGCGCATTTTTTATTTGTTGTGAGCCCACCGAGATCCCCAACTTGAAAATACACGAGGTCATAAAGCCTAAGCCTAGTGTTATGGTTAAAAACCAGTGGGGATCATCTGTTGTATAAAGCAATGTAGATAACACTATGGCGACGACAATCACGCCTAGTAATAAGGGGCGTGTGGGTACCTTCATCACCAGTAGCGTAACCGTAAGTAGCCCAAATATAGAAGGCCCCCAATAGTTACCCACCGCCGCTGCGGCTTGGTTGGCATCAAGATTAAGGGCTTGCTGTAAGTAATTAGGTGCCCAAGTTAAAAAGGTGGTTTGAGTGGTTAAATAGCAGCATAGAGCGGCGGCTACAATAAATACTCTTGGTGTCCAAATACTTAGATTTGGCTCGGCTTTGGGTACTTGTTCTTGGTTGATATGTGAAGGGTGACTATCAGGAAATGTCAAAGTGAAGCAAGCCAATAAAATAAGCAGGGCAATGGCACCTACTGCTGCATAGCTGAGTGTCCACAACTGATTAGTTGATAATAGCACAACGGCCAATGAAGGGAATATAAACCCCGCCAAACTAAAAGAGCAATCTGTTGCTAAAAACGCTGAAGCACGCTTTTGCTCGTTGTATAAATTGGCAATGAGTACAGCACCACCTGCAAGGCCAACACCGCAACCTATACCCAGTGTAAATAAGTAAACAGAAACCAACCACTGTAACCGGATATCTAAGGCCACCATCACAATCAGTAGCGTGATAAAAATTAGGTAATTGACTTGAAATATGAGTCTGGTAGAAAAACGCCCATACACCAACATAGCAATAAAAGTACCGGCAAATGCTCCGCCAGTTAACAACGAAAACATAGACGCAGCATGGGTAATGCTGATGTTGAGGTAATCAGCAACAGGAGATATTAATACGCCTATTTGCGTCAATAGACCTGCCATCACCATGTAAGTCATAAAGGCGACTATGGTTAAAAGTGCTTTGTTCATCCCCGTTTATCCCAATGTTATTATTTTTATTTAGCTGGTTAGTGCGCGTTTTGTCGCGCCATTTGAACTATCTAACCATGCTTGGCGACGCTTAAACAAAGCAGGAGCGGCTTGGTTAACTTGCTCTATGAGGTGCTGTATATCATGTTCTAGTAAGCGACCGTTTTCTACCAATATTTTACCTGCCACCATAGTCATATCCACATCTTGGCCTTGTACTGCATGGACTAAGTTGTAATGAATATTCATCAAAGGGCCAGAGTCGATAAGGGGTGTCATTCGTGGGGTGTCGCAGCGAACTGCTATCATATCTGCAGACTTACCTACCTCAAGTGAGCCGGTGATATTGTCTAAACCTAGGGCTTTTGCACCATCAATAGTGGCCATACGGCAACTATCCCACGCATCAAGGGCTGCGGCATCTAAGCTTGAAAATTTGGCCAGTAATGATGATGTTTTCATTTCTTCAAACATGTCTAGGTTGTTGTTTTCTTTTTCGCCGTCTGTGCCTAAGCCAACAGCCACTCCTGCTTTTAACATTTTCACAATTGGCGCAGCGCCTGACGCTAGTTTCATGTTGCTAATGGGGTTATGGGCGACACCTATTTTGCGTTCTGCCATTAATGCTATTTCGTTATCATCTGCCCAAACACAATGTGCTAAAAGGGTTTTGGGTGCGTTCAATAAACCAAATTTATCAAGGGCTTGAATAGGTCTTATTTGATAGCGTTCAAGGGTTTGTTCTACGTCAAACTTACTTTCGTTACTGTGAGTATGAAAGCCCACTTGATAGTCTTGGCACATATCGGCGATACGTTTTAAGGCTGGTGGAACAGCGTAAAACAAATGTTCAAGGCCTACCCAAACTTGAATACGGCCATTTGCTTCTTGATGCCAGTTATTAATGAGTGCTTCGTTGCTGTCTAGGGTTTCGAAATAATCGTGATCTGGGTGCTCGGCAACATAAGGCACTAAGCAAGCTCGAATACCTAACTGCTTAGCTGCATCTGCACTGCCTTCCATGTAACGCCACATATCAACTATACATGTTGTGCCAGAAAGCAGTGCCTCTGCATAGCATAACCATGACGATAAACTCGCTTCTTTGGGGGTCAATACCTTATGCATAGGATCAATATATTGTTGCAGCCAATCCCACACCGGCAAGCCTTCAGCCGTGCCCCGTAGCATTCCCGAGTGGCAGTGAGTATTGATTAATCCTGGCATCAAAATACGCTTAGAATACGCCTTAACTGTCACGTTTGGGTGCTGGGCAATTAATTCGCTGGCGACACCTATTTGCTTGATAATGCCTTGTTCTACCAACACTGCACCATCTTTAATTATGGTGTTGTTACTGTCCATAGTGACTAGGTAGTCTGCTTGATAAAGTGTGGCTGTCATATTGAATTAACCCTTGTTGTGTTGTTCAGCGTGGGGCTGGTTAAAAATGGCGTTTAGCAAAATGGCAGTGCATACACTTAATATGATGCCGCTATCGGTAAAAATGGCACTCCAGTGGGGTAAATGTTGAAAATAACTTGGGGCGATCATAGGAATTAAGCCTATGCCCAAACTGGCAGACACCACCAATAAATTAGAGCGGGACTCTGTAAACTCTACCTGACTCAAAATGCGTACTCCCATCAAGGCAACGGTACCAAACATCACCATAGCCGCTGCGCCTAAGGCGTACTGGGGAATAGAGGCAATAATAAACGCCATTTTAGGTAGGCAGCCAAGGGTAATTAAGATAAATGCACCAGCAGCAGCAACGTAGCGACTTTTGACGCCACTTATGGTGACTAACCCTATGTTTTGCGAAAAAGAAGTGTAAGGAAATGCATTAAACAAGCCACCTAATAAGGTACCAAGCCCATCGGATCGTAAGCCTCTAATTAATTGTTTTTGGTCTACTTCTTTATCAACTAACTTACCCAAGGCTAAAAACATACCAGTGGATTCAACCATAGTAACCATCATCACTAATGACATAGAACAAATAGCTAAAAAATCAAAGGTAGGCATGCCCAAACTTAAAGGCTTGATAACAGCAACCCAAGGCTCATTGCTTATGCCTTCAAGAGAGATATCCCCTAATAACCAAGCGGCCGCAAAGCCAGCAAGCATGGCAACCAGCACTGACACATTACTTAAAAAGCCTTTGGCAAATCGGTTAATGAGTAAAATTAAGCCAAGTTGCATTAAGCTAATTAGTAAATAAACAGGTTTACCAAAGTCTGGGTTAGCTGAACCATCAGCAAGAGTTGGGCTGCCACCTGCAGACCATTCAATGCCTACTTTCATTAAGCTAATACCAATAACCAACAAAACAGAACCAGTTACTACAGGAGGGAAGAACCTCATTAAACGGCCCATAACAGGCGCAAAGAGTATGCCTAATATGCCTGAAACAATAATGGCGCCGTAAATGCCTGGCAGGCCTAGTTCGGGGTTCACACCTATGGCAATCATCGGGGCGATAGACGTAAAGGTTACCCCCATCATTATGGGTAATTTAATGCCAAAGTAACGATTGCCAAAACACTGCACTAAGGTGGCAAGCCCTGCCGCGAATAGATCAGCGTTGATGATGAGTGACAAGGTTTCTTTAGGCAGATTAAGCGCTGCCCCTAAAATTAAAGGCACTATGATGCAAGCTGAATACATCACCAATACATGTTGTAACCCTAATAATAAGGTTGGGGCGATGGGCAGGGTTTGATCCACTGGGTGGATGTTGCTCTGTGTGTGGTTTGCCTGTGACTTAATAAATGCCATCTCTTACAACCTCAAAACAAAATGTTAGCAATACATTCAATTTACTCTGTTGGGCAGAGTGTGCAAAATAGAAAGTATTAATATTTTTAATACTTCTGTGGTGATTATGCGTTTATCTATTGAGCAATTAACAGCATTTTGTGCAGTAGCCAACGAAAAATCCTTTTCGGCAGCCGCTCGAAAATTAGGTAAGTCGCAGTCGGCTTTAAGCATTTCGGTGGCAAATTTAGAGATTGATTTTGGGGTAAGCTTGTTTGACCGAAGTAGTCGTTACCCCGTTTTGACTAAGCATGGTGAGTCATTGCTGCGAGACGCTGAAGCCATATTGCATCAATGCTCGTCAATGGAAAACCGTGCAAACAGCTTAGCCGCAGAGCTTGAAAGCCAAGTCACTATTGCCATTGATGAAACCATTCCGTTTCAATTGTTAAATCACAATTTAACCGGATTTGCTGACAGTTTTGCCCCAGTAGATTTAAATATATTGCACCCTTCATCACAATACATTCAGCAGATGATAGAGCAAGGAGAAGCGTCTTTAGGCATTATGTGTGCAGGCACTCACTATCCTAAAGATATACACTTTAAAAGATTAGGTAATATTATTTTTGCTAATGTGGTTCACAAAGACCACCCTTTAGCCAAGTTGCCACAGGTTAATTTTGAGCAACTTAATCAACACCGGCAATTGGTTTACTCGCCTTTGTTAGAAAAACTGCCCACCAGTGAATACTTAAGTGCCACCAATCAGTGGAAAATGTCGAGTTATCTAACCCTAATGAATACCCTGTGTACGGGCATGGGATGGGCCACTGTGCCCAAGCAATTGATGCTAGATTTACAGTTACAAGACCAATTATGTGAATTGCAGCTTACCTCATACCCCCACACAGAATGGGAGGTGGGCGTAGATTTAATTTGGTCATCTAGCGAGCGTTTAGGAAAAGCGGGTAGCTGGCTAAGAGATGCATTTGGGGTGACGCCGATAAAGCAAGTGTCACTTTAACGCTCATCTGCATTTGCAATTTGCCATCACCAAGTACATGGTAATAACTTATGTGCATGGCCTGTTTTTAAACCAATAAAGGATGTAAATGATTGCAGTAAATCGTCAAAATAAATGGGCGCAAATCATATCGAGGCATTACTGTTACTCATCACCACACAAGCATACACATCGATGGAGACACAGAAAGTTTACTCTGCCTCCAGATATTTCGTTTTGGTGAACTCTCTTCTCATATTTAAAAAGGCGAGAAACTGCTAGGTCGATTTCGTGGCCTGCTTGCAATAATGGTTAAAACATTTAGCCGTTTAGCGAAATCCTGCACTTAATCAGCTAGATAAAAAAAGTCAGTAGTAGATAATTTAATTTGCTGTCCAGTATTTCCATTTGAACATTTCATATCATTAGCCATATTATAGCGCCCGGGCAATTTTCGAGAAGACCAAACAATCTCATTTGACTGAATATCTAAAGCGATTACTTTGTATTGTCGTGAGTTATTGTCTATATCTCCACTCTCAACATCAATTTCACTCGTGTGAACATAGGCAACTGTTGAACCATTATCGAGGGTGTTCATGCAGCTTTGCATCCCAGAATAGCCTATTGCAATATCTGCTGGTAAAGCTGTTTGCTCTATAGAAAAAGTTTTGTCTGTTAAGTTAAATGTGGCTTTATCAAATAAACTAGACGTTGGATTAGATTGCATTAAAACTAAGTATTGCTCATCTTCAATTTTGATAGGCTCAAAAATACTGTTATCTTCGCCATCGAAACCACTGGGTAATTCATATGTTCCATCAAAAACAAAACTATCATCTTCGGCTTTCACTAGCACAAGTTTATCTTCTAATAAAAACGCAAGATGATAAGTCTCATTAAATGTAAAAAAACGCCAATAAGAAATATCATTAAAACTCCAGCTATAGCTATCATCTACGGGGAATTCTACTTCGGCAACTATATCTAAATCAGGAAGCGACCAAAATACCAACGTTTGATATTCGCTAGTAACCAGCACTTGCTGCCCGTTGTTTTCAAAGATCCCTACTATGTCGCTTAGTCTTGAACGAGAGGGACTTGATTGAACCTCATTGCCCTGAATATCAAATCCATAAATGACAGAGCTATTTGGATAATGCTGCGTATCTATGTCCCACCCTAGAAGCACATCATCTATTAATGTCGAAGTCCCATAACTTACATAACTATCTCTCAGAACAGCGCCTATTCGTCCCACTTGACTGGACACGCTTAGTTCATCATCAATTGAAACAACTCCACGTGCTGCACCAACAGTAAATGAATCATCGCTAGACGCTAGTATTCTATCAAACACGCCTAAGTCTGAATCGGAAGCAAAATCATAGGGTAAGTCATAGATATCCTCCCCAAATGGAATAATAGATATATAGTCTTTAGCAAGATCATCCCCTCCATCAACCGTATATGCCTTTGAACATTCGAGTAGAATTGTAGTGTCTTCAATATTTTCAAATGATTGAGATAAACGACAAGAAGAATAGGTGTAGTTGTCATTGGGCGGAGAATATAGATTCGGATCGGTTATATTCATTTCAGCATCAACAAGGTAAATACCTTGCTCATTTTTACTATAACGAGTGATTGAGGTGCCTGAATTAGACGTGATGTAAAGCTCAGAAAAATCAGGGAGTGAGGAAAGCGACATAGTTGTATCCGGATCTTGGTGCTCATGTACACTCTGTTTTAATTGAAGCTGACCATTTTCAAAATCGTAAACTTCAACACCAGTCGAAACCAAGACTAATAACAACTCAACTTTGTTGTCGCCATCTATGTCATACCAAAAAGCTTGGTCAAAATAGCTAAGGTTGACACTCTCTATATCAGCAATGAACTCAAAAGTATTTTTGTTGAAAATGTCACTACCAATCAACAGCTCACTAACACCATCACCATCCACATCGCTAAGCGATATTGACGTGTAAGCACTACTGAATGCTAAATTAAATGAATGGAGACGCTCTCCAGAAGTGGCATTTCTAACATATTTGTCAGTAACTAACTCGCGTACTCCATCATCATCCAAATCAACCAAAATTGCGGTCCATTCTCTTGAAGTAAAGGCCTCATCTATAAATAAAAGTGATGCGGTATCACTCGATGGATCATAACTATAAAATTCCCCATTAACTGATTTTGCAATTAACACATTGTCGGTTTCGTCATAAGTAGCAAACTCCCAACTTTCAACCGTTCCTAGGTAAGTAAATAATAATTGAGGTATAGAGCCGCTGAAGTCCCAAGCCTCAATTACTCCGGGATAAAGCAATAATAAGTCTTTTACATTATCTGCATTCACATCCTGCCAAGACTGGCTGCTTGAATACCCTGTTAAAAATATACTTGGCTTAGTCTTGGTATCGGTAACTAATGACTGATGCCTAGCAACAACAACATGATCCGAGTTAGTCACTGTCACTCCAAAATTGACAGCGGTATCTGTGCCGAAATCTGGAATGTTTCCATCCCATATCAATCCGATTTCAGGCTCATAAGTCATAGAAGCAGGACCATGATTCTGCTCAATTTCAAAAGGCCCGTCGTCTGCAGGGTTATCTATAACAAGGTCAAATTCAACTGGCGTGCCTATTGCCATATTGTCAGTGCTTCCAACAATAGTGACATTGGCAGGATCCTTCCGCACATAAAAACTAAACGTCAGCTCATCTGATTCGAGTTGTCCATCTGAAACCACCACAGATAACTGATAGGTACCAGCGGTATTCGAAACGAGGGTTGCAATATCCCTAATTGATCCATTCAACTGAAAGTCAGCACCATCAGGGGAGTCTAATACTGACCAATTAAACGAGATCAAATCATAATCGTCATCGAAGCTTGCTGAAGCATCTAACGCTATATTCGTATTCTTATCGAGTAAATCCCCAAGCTCGGCTAAACGAATGTTTGGGGCTTGATTACTAGAGCTTTCAAATTCTTTTTGAATAAAAAAACTATATGGTATTTCAGCTGAAACCGCATAAAGACTTTCTGCCTGTTCTAGAGCCAAACTAATAGTTGATGCAGATGTTACAGAAATGAGTAAGTCTGCATCACCACTCGCCTTTATTGCTAAAGTATTGTCTTCTGGCTCAGAGAATATGTCAGGACTTGTAATAGTTGTTAAATCTAGATAACCGAAGGTAGAAATATAAAGCCTTCCATCCACTGCATAAGTAATATCAGATTCACTTGCAGAAAAGCGGGATGTAAATTCGTGAAGATAATAAGATTCATCAGTATTGGTTTCAGTAATCAGTAGATTTAATGAAGATTCGAAGCTGCTACTAAAATCTAAGACTACATCACCTTTTAGAACGTGTTCTGTGCCATGAAGGCTACTACTTACAGATAGGCTTTCGAACTCTAAAGTACCTAAAGACAACTCATCAAACTCATCAAGCTCGTCGATAGTTAATTTACCATCGCCATTAATTATATAGGGACCCGTTAAGCAATCGGTGTAACTCACGTCGGCCGTGTTATTGGATATAGCGACTAACTCTAATGAACCTGATTCGCAATCATCATAAATATAGTCGTCATAATTTGAAACTAAAGCATCAAATCTTAATTTTTTTAACTCGTCACCGAATACCAGAACACTAACAACATCAGTAATTAAAGTTACATGATAGGCGACAGAATGGGAGTTTTGCGCTGTGACAGAAGCCTTTGTAGAAATGCCCTTATATTCAGAAAATAACTTCTCAGATATTGGTTGCAATGAATCACTTGGGTTACTAGTTGAAGAGCTACTTCCTCCACCACAAGCCGTGATTAAAAATAACACTAGTAGCAAAAATAAATTGGCATACATTATAAATTAGCTTCTTGAACTCTGATCCCATAAAGCTTGATACTAACTCATCAATAATGCCAAATCACTTTGATTTTCAATTCCCTGCTCATTAATCCTGCTGCCAAAAGATTAGGCATAAAAAAAGACTAGCTTTGATCAAATTATGAGGAAGGTTCATAACCAAAAAACTATCTAGACACGCAAAAATTTGGATGTTAAAACTATCTAGACACGCAAAAATTTTGATGTTTTTGATAGTTGAACTAGGCTTTTAGGGTTAATTATTTGAAAGGATTCAATGATGGCCCAGTCCCGCAAATCTCAAGTCAGTTTGTCAGATACCCCTTATTATCATTGTGTGAGTCGTTGTGTACGTCGTTCATTTTTGTGTGGCGTGGATAATTACTCAGGCCAAAGCTATGAGCATAGAAGAGGGTGGGTTGAAGATAGGTTATTGTTTTTAGCTTCTGTGTTTGCCATAGATGTGTGTGCTTATGCGGTGATGAGTAACCATGTGCATGTGGTGTTACACGTTGATGTAAATAAGGCGCTTTGTTGGAGTGATAAAGACGTGGTGACCCTGTGGCATAGTCTTTATAGCATAACTAACTAGACATATATGGACGCTCCACTATCGTCAAGGCAATATTTACCTTCACCTTCAATTAGAAGATGTTTAATTCTTTATTTTTATTAGCACATCCAGTCTAACGATAAATAATTAAGGGTCGTACTGACATATATCCGGCCTATTATGAGAGTGAGATTATTGGTGTACTCTCTGGCCCTAATGAGATCCGCACTTAACTGTCTCAAACACCCACTCGGTTTTAAAAACCTTGTCTAGTACAGACTGTTGCTAAGTGCGGGAAACCCGCTTTTACATCATTTTTCGTCGACTTTGATTGTGTATTTTATCTATATGATTTTGCCATATTAGGCTTGATATTTAGCTAGCTACCGGCTGATAGTTTTCATTTCGCTGTAATAATATCCAAGCTAATCGGGCTAGGCGATTGGCCAGTGCTACCGCCGCTTTGTTCTTGCCACGTCGTTCAACTAATTGTTTTACCCATACGGACAATTTGTCGTCTCGGGTTTTTATGCGATGCATTACACTGCGAGCACCATGTATGAGTTGTTTGCGTAAATATTGATTACCGCGTTTGGTTATACCGCCATAAAAAGACTTTTCTCCACTGGCATACTGCTTAGGAGTGACACCTAACCATACCGACAATGCACGAGGGTTTTCAAACTGACTACCATTGCCAATTGCAGCATATAATGCGGTGGCATTGAGCACGCCTACACCGGGCAGTGTCATTAACCGTTGGCATAGGGTGTTTTGTTGCACATATTGCTTTAACTCGATTTCAATTGACTGGCAGCGCTTGCTGAGTTGGTCGTATTCTTCCTTGGTGTCTCTTAGCTGATGTTTCATTCGTAGACTAATACGTTCATCTTTCGGGTCTATGAGAGCCGTAATATGCAGTGTAAAGCTTTTTAAACCTTGAGGGATAATCACGCCATACTCGCTAAGCAGTCCTCGTGTTTGATTAATAATACTGGTTCGTCTGGCAATCAGCTTATCGCGAATACGATGCAGTGCTTGAATGTCTTGTTGCTCAACAGATTTAAGCGGCACAAATTTAATGTTAGGACGCCAAGAGGCTTCCGCAATCGCGATGCTATCATTACGATCATTCTTATTCCCTCGAACAAAGGGTTTAACATGTTGAGCTGGGATTAAATGAACAATATGTCCCATGTCTTTAAACAACCGCGCCCAATAGTGACTTGAATAACAGGCTTCCATAACAACAATGGCTTTGCCTTGCTGAGCCATAAAAGGTGCCAGTTTCTGACGAGAGAACTGTTTATTACTTTGCATTTTATGTTGGGGTGAAAACACACCTACTTGAAACACATTCTTTGCTAAATCGATGGCAATAGTATTAAGATTGTTCACAGGACGCTCCTTAGTAATTAACTGTTGTTTGCACATTCAGTTTGGCGCATTTTGACGCCGTTGCTACTTTGGAGCGTCCATCTCATCACCCAAGATAAATTTAGGTGTGATGATATTTTTTGCAGTATTTAAAATATCTGTATTAGCTCATTGCTAAGAGTGCGACACCATCGTATGGGCAAGCTCTAGGAAATCTTGCAGGTAATCATGCTACAGTGAAAAACGGCGATATCGTAGACAAATGCTTGGGAATATAATTAAGTTAAGGAGTGAATAATGAGTAATGTTAACCGTTTCTTGAATTGTATTATGAGCTACTCTAATTCTATTGTATTTTTGCTTTGCCAGTTTTTCGTATGTATCAATCTTAATGCGGCTTCTACTATAGAAGTACCCATTAGCATTAAAAATACTGACTATTATAAAATTGAGGTGGGCGATACGTTTTTACGCGTACCTGTAAACTCAGATGAGTTAAGCGCAATTGCGATTGAAGTCTTTCTGCCCTTGCCCAACTCCACTATGAAATTAGTTGATGGTAATAATTTAACCATAGCCACTTACGACACAACTTCTGAAGAGTATACCGATGGAAGTGAAATAGGTGACGGGCTGCCAGGTGGTGCATACCACGTCTATTTAGCTAACGTTAACTCCCAAGGTCGATTTAACTTGGTATTGGAGTTTGACAGTGCAACTGAATCAGTTTCAGCATTTATTAGTGCTGTGATATCAGCACCGATAAAGGCAAGACTAATACTATCTGAGACAGAGGCGTTTACTGGTAACCCGGTGACTATTGCTTTAACTCTGAATGGTATGGGGCAACAAACGGTCGGTTTGAAACCAGTTCTTGGAATATTTGATGAGCAATTGCATGTCACACGAGTGATTTCCTTATTGGACGATGGTGTCGGGGTAGACAGTGCTGCGAACGATGGCGTTTATTCAGCAGTTGATTTCCCTGAGTCAGCAGGGACGTTTATTTATCAAACTCAACCCCAGGTTGATGACGATAGAGTTACCATACTCCCAAAAACTGGCATGCCTCTAACAGTACACAGTAAATATGCAGATATTGTTGATACTCGTTTTACAAGTGAAGTTGTTGAAGGTTGCGTGGATAACATAACGCAAGAGGTAGATATCTATGCAACTAAAGCTGATGAATATATGGTCAGAAGTACACTTATAGATACTCAACACAATGAGTTGGTAATAGTTGGGCGTATTAGCTTAGGAGCAAATGAACTCGGGAGAGTTTTTCTGACGTTTAATAAAGATGAAATTAGGAGAAAGCTTCCTAGTGGGGCGCCATATAAAATAAAGTACACCAAATTAATACCTGAATATTTTTATAGATATTTAGATATGGACACTATTATTCCCCAAGAACAGGCGGTACTGAGTAACATTGCCGAAGTATGTTTGCCGGATAAAAGATAAAGGAGTCGTGCTCTGAGTGAACTCCACTAAAAAAATTGTATGGACATCCACTTTAATTTCAAAAAAATTACGATGGGTGTCCAGTTAGCAATTAGCGATAGCTTACCCGAATTGACTCGATGAAGGCCGACATATTTCATTTATCAACGTGCTGTTTA
Source organism: Paraglaciecola sp. (assembly GCF_039942875.1). Classification (GTDB taxonomy): domain Bacteria; phylum Pseudomonadota; class Gammaproteobacteria; order Enterobacterales; family Alteromonadaceae; genus Paraglaciecola. The sequence continues at coordinate 27,432 of NZ_JBDVBQ010000008.1, read as the reverse complement.
TTTATACAGTTATAATGCGTATTTTAAAGCTTTCCGCTTTTTGCTGTTTTTATTTTCGAAAAAATATCTATTGAAAATAGATCATTTAATTTTATCTCATTGTTTTTGTTGAAGTTAATACTCTTAGTGCAAATATAATATTCTGTACTTATCCAGACTCATGATTTCTACATAGTACGCCAATCAAAAAATTCCCTTTGAAAGCCAATAAGTATATGAAAAGATAGAGTAAATTAATTGCCAGGATCATTATTCCGTTTATTCCTAAAGTGGCTTAAACGTGCGGTCTGGCTAATATACTGTTAGGTGCTTAGACAGTTGAGGTATTCATGGAATTAGAAGATTTAGCTGCAAAAATTCGGTCAATCATTGAATTTGAAACAACTCGAATGGAAGAGAGAATTAGAAATTTATACACAGTCCAAAGTCTATTCTTTGTGGCAATTGCGCTTACATGGGAAAAAAGCGATAAAATAGTTATAAATTTATCTGTATCAGCCGCTGTTAGCTTATTGGTCTTATCAATTTTAGTTACCCAAGCACAGGGGAGATTAATCAATACAGAAAATAAACTCAAAAAAGTAATTTCAGGTAATAGTGATCTAGAAACAATTTATCAAGGTGCATTGCAGCACGATTTTAATATTCTTAAATTACCTCCCTCGTTTTGGATTGCTGCATCATTAGGTTTTGTTTGGAGCGTCATTATCATTCAAAAGGTAATTTTATAAAGTGTACGCACCTAACAAACCAATTATTCCGAACTCTATTCGCTGCGCTCGTTTCGTCGGCATATTGGCTCGTTAGGTGACAAGGAAGATTTAGTAGATGGAACCAAATTACTCAGAGTACTCGACCACAGAGCTAGAAGATGCTCTAGCCAATATAGATAAGGAACGTTTTCCAGACCGGCTAGAGCGAATAAAAGTCGAATTAGTTTCGCGACAAACATCAGAGAAAAGCAGCTTAAATACAGTTAGTGATGACTTTGAGCCAAACGAACAATTTTTCAAATGTCCGACTTGTGAAAAGAAAATAGGCTTCTTCTCTAAAACTGCTAATAAATGGGGGAAGAAAAAAACATGTCCACACTGTAACTCTCCATTTGAAACATCGGTTAAGCTTAAAGTATTTGCTATTGCGCTCATACCTGCGCTTATTATTCACCTATTCATATTGCGTCCGCTTGTAGTTTCTTTTGGCTTACATGGAGCAATAAGCACTGGTATTATATGTGGCATTCTTTCGTTTCTTTCCATACGTTACAGGAGAGTCCGGAGCATTAATGTCACCTAATAAAAAATTAAGTCACTCACTTCGTTTGCTGGGACGCGCATACACGCGGGGCGGCTGCGCCATTATGCCCCTGCCCCTTATTTAAAAGTTATAAGTTAAGTTATGATTATCGTACAAAACATACAAACACATTGGACTAAAGCCTCAAGAGGGATGCCAAACTCAAAACTAAGAAACTCTGTCCCAAGGAGGCTAGCGTTACCTCATATTGAAAATGATGCAGCCATTTTTGTTCATGAGGTCAAAGCAACCGAAGATAATGGTTTTAATCTTGAAAGTGAAACTTTGGTTATTCCAAATCAAAAGAAATACTGGTCGTTTGAGTTTACAGAGTCCGATAATAGGTTACATGTATTCTTTAGCTATAGTTACAATGAACATGGAGCGCCAAATAGGGGAAGTTTTCGCCGTAATCTTATAAACCTATCTAAAGGTGAAACGGCTAGCTTTCATATAAATGGTCGTTTTACTTATTATAGTGGTCAGTGGTATCGGCAGTATTTTGTAAATATTGGGTACGGGGTTAGCGAAACTGACGTTTTCCTGTCAAAGCCGTTTAATCGTCATGTTAATAAAATGGTCAATTTATTCTAAATGCGGCGTTATCAGTCATGGTTCAACGAATGAAATATGTATTAGTTCTAATTATCGGCCTCGCTAATCTGTCATATTCTCAGCAATGGAATACTTAGGAAGGCCTGCCAATCCCCAATTCAGATAACCAAAAATCCGGTGAGAGTTTTGGTGCACACTTAATTCTCACAAACGATCACAGAGAGTTAACTAAGAAATGGAATTTATCTTTGCCACTATCTTTTAGTTTGGACACGAATAAAGTGTATGTTGCAACTTTTGTAGCCGCTTGGGCTCTTGCTGTCTTTCTTAAGTATTAATTATGCCTAAGAAGGCAATCAAATCACACAGCAGCGCGCTATGCGGCAGCAAACTAAGCCATACAGGCGCGCAAACAACACGCGCCATTTATAAAAAGCATTATGGTCTTCAGAAGTGATTGTGAAAATTATCGAGTCTAAATTAAATGCAGAACCTTACCATTCGCTGATAAAAGCTATTGCACTGGACATGTTCGCTTTTGGCCCGTAGCAATTTACCAGATTGAACTAACCCTACTTCAATTATTAAGGGGTATAGACTATAGGTTCGCCGGTTGCGGCATCAATTCTATCTAAAGACGGCCCTTCATAACTATTGTTCAGTAGTTCAACTACCGCATCGCCGTACCTAGAAAACCAAAAATCTCCTAATGCTTTTAATCTCTTAATATTGGTTTTACTTATGTCGTCCATGGCATCGTCTGGTGCGTTTGTTAGCCCTGGTTGTTTGCGCATTTCAGCGTTTACTCTTATATAGCTTCCTGGCTGGGTAATGGTGATTGCTTGGTATGCTACGACTTTTTCGTCTGATAACAAATCAATAATCTGCCCTTTAAGCATCCACTGTACGGCACCCCATTTTTGAGAATCAGGGCCATTAATTTTACGTGTGTGCGTACCGGTGCCTATGGTTAACACGCGCTTTTCAAAACTTGGCCATAAGCGGCTTGCCTCAGCATAAGCGCACATTGTAGGGTTATTAGCTACCACACCACCATCGATGAGCCAGTGTTCTTCGTTGTCGGGGGGCAGTGGTAAACCTTTAGTAGGGAAATAAGTGGGTGCAGCACTCGATGAGTCTGCCACTTGGTAAGATAGTAGTTTTTGGTACTCGGGTTTAGTTGACTTAATCACAAAGGGGCGACGTTTCTCTACACCATAGGTGACTGCAAGTACGTGTTTTCCGTCAGGTACATCACCTAATTTAGCTGCGCCTAGTTTGTCTTTTAAGGTCGAGGCTTTGCCTTTGGCTTCGTATTTTGGGGCATTAATACCATCTAGCTCGAACACGCCTTTGTTGTCGGTAAAAATCTTTTTGGCATTGGTGACGTTATATAAATTATTGATATCGTCCATAGACATATCTGTGGTGGCCAGCGCCAAAGCTATGATGCTACCGGTACTGGTGCCTGCATAAAAGTCGACACAGTCACGTACCGACTTTTGATACTTGGCCTGTAGTTGGGTTTCTACAAGACTTAAAAATTGTGTGGTGGCAGCGCCGCGAATACCGCCGCCATCGAGTGATAAAATAAGTTTAGACATGGTGAAATCCTTTTTTGGTTAAAGCGTCAATGCAATCATTGGCGCTAATAATGATAGTCAAAAAATACGAAGTTATAGTGTTAGCTTTGTATTTTTTATCTCACTCCTTGAGTTACTTTGTTGCCCTTTAAATTTGCTGTAATCGCAGGGCTATTTCTGGCTCTATAAGCGCAATGACTTCGTTTTTAAGTAAGTCACTTTGTTCAGCATAGCTCAATTGCCCTTGCTCATCTGCTTCAATTAATGCGTTATCTTTCAGGGCATTAATAAAGGTTGCGAGTACTTTTTTGTCAAAGAATTCTGGTGAGTTAATTCCATTTAAAGCAGATAAACGAGCCGCAAATTGAGCGCTTTGTTTTTCTAGTTCTTTGCGATTTATTTGTTCTTCTTTGCACAACAAGGTTAATACTAATGCATAGCGTTGCAGGGTTTCTTGAATGCTGCGGTTTAGTAAATACACAGAATAAAAAGCGTGATTTGATGGTGAAGCATGTTGAATTTTATCACCGTGATTCACTAATAACCCCATAGTCAACATTTGGTCTATTAGTGATTCTATGTATTTTTTTGCCTCTTGATGATCCATGTACATGAAAAGCTCTTGCTTGAGCAGTGGGAAAAGTTTGCCCGTAAGCTCAACAATTTGTGCTTTATCCATCTCGTCATGGGCAAAGACTATGGCGGCGATAAGCCCTGGCAATGCGAACAAATGCAAGATGTTGTTTCTGTAGTAGGTTTGGGCAACGGCTGTACTTTCTTTTAGGGATACAATTTCACCAAAGCTATCTTCGGTAATGTTTAGCTTGTTGAGTTTTAGGGTAGTTTCAAGCAGCTCTGCCCCAGTGCCTTCAGGAATAGTGACTAGCTCACTATAGGGTGAGCATTTAAGTAAACTAATAAAGTGATCGATGGCGGTTTCTAACTCGATTCTCGACATGGCATGTTTATTCGATGACAACAAACATAGTGAGCAAAGCGCCATGCCATTTACCGCGGCTGCTTGGTTAATTCTGCTCATCACTTCTGTCGCAAGGCTGTTCACTACCGGTGTTAACCACTGAGGCTTTTTGTCGATATTGGCTTGTTGGTCATCACGCCAATCTGGGGCTTGTTGATCTAAAAAGTTTGTAAGGTTGATGGGTTCGCCAAAGTTTAAAAAACCAGTTCCATAATTTTTAAGCTTTTTAATGGCTGAAAATATTTGGAAGAAAGATTCTTTTTGCTTACTTTTGCCGTGGAGCTCTTTAACGTAACTCGATACTTCCATTACGTGTTCGTAGCCAATGTAAACAGGCACAATACTCACTGGGCGGTTTATACCTTTTGCCACGGCTTGCATGGTCATGGCTAGCATGCCCGTTTTAGGGGGCAATAAACGCCCTGTTCTACTGCGGCCACCTTCAGGAAAATACTTCACTGAATTGCCTTTTTTAAAGAGTAGTTCTAGGTATTCACGAAACACTGCGGTATATAATTTGTTACCAGCAAAACTGCGGCGTAAATAGAAGGCCCCCGCCTTACGTAAAATACCGCCAATTGGTGGAAAGTTAAGATTAATCCCCGCGGCAATTCTTGGGGTGACTAATCCTTGGTGGTAAATAACATAGGTGAGTAACAGATAATCCATATGACTACGATGGCAAGGGACATAGATAATTTCATGGCCATTTTGAGCGAGATGCCTTACTTTTTCAGCGTGTTGTACTTCAATGCCGTTGTAAATTTTGTTCCATATTTTGGTTAAAATCCTTTCGCCAAGACGTATTAAGCCAGGTCTATAGTCTGCTGCAATTTCATCTACATACTTTTTGGCTTCTAACTTGGCTTTCTGCTGACTTATATTTTTTGTTTTGGCGCGGTCATGAATAGCTTTAAGTACAGATTCAGAACCTAATACGCCATTATACAATTCATGCCTTTCTAAAATATTGGGGCCTGTTAGTGTTTGCTGTCTACGATGAAAGTGAGTGCCTGCTACTCTAATTAATTTATGGGCAATGGTTTGGTCGTCGCCTTTGAGTTCTACCATGGCTCGAGATGACACTGCTTTGCTGTAACATACAAAATTATCTCTGCCTAAAAACAACACAATAAAGAATTTTCGTAACCAACTAGGTGATACTTGATTGGCAATAATATCAGACCAACTTGATAGGGTTTTGTCGGGCGCGCGGCCCCAAAGAATAGATACTGGTACTATTTGTATATCTAGGTTTGGATCTTCTCTATGTAATCTAAATAAGGTGCTGGCGTCTTCAAGAATATCAGTGCTACTGGTTTTGCGATTGAGTACTGACTTAGGCTTTTGTAAAAACAAGCAAGAAGCATGGTTTTTACCTGCTACTTCAATTGTGTCTGTTGGCTTAGGTAAGCCTAAGGTTTTTGCAGACATTTTTAATGCAAGGAGATCAGTAATTGAATGGGTGCGCAGTAAATAAACAATAGGTTTAGACTTATCTATACCTAATTCACCTTCGATATCTGTTGGTGTACTGTTGGCTTTCACTAGCCATTTAACAGGAACCGCTATCACAGCAGATAACAATTTATGCAACCACATTTTTTATCTCAACTTGTAAACTCTAGAACAGGCAAAGGATATCACAGAGCACAACCACTTTTCTTTTGCTGTTTTATATACACAGTAAAAAACTGGCTGGTGGCGCTTTATTTTAAATGAGCCGTGTCTATCGTGTTCTATTTTTACTCGTATTGTTTGATATACCTTCGTATACATTCAAATTACTACAATGTAGTTATTCTCTTTGCAATGCTTGTTTTTAAAAACTACATTGTAGGAAATATTAGGAGGATTTAATGAATAAGAAAATGTTAGGTGAATTTGAACAAGTGGTTTTGCTCGCATTATTGCGCTTAGATACTAATGCATATGGTGCGGCTATTCGTCAGCTTTTGCAGCGCGAAATAAACAGAGATGTTGCTTTAGGTGCGTTGTACTCAACACTGGAGCGAATGGAGAAAAAGGGCTTGGTGGTCTCCAAACTTGGAGAGGCCACTGCGCAACGTGGCGGAAGACCTAAGCGCTTTTTTTCGGTAACAGCTGAGGGTAAAGCTGCACTTAAACACGCTAAGCAAGCTATGGATACCATGTGGCAAGGTGTTGTACTTACAGTGGGAGGTGAACATGCTTAATACTTATTCATCTCAAAAACAGCACGCGCCCATGCCCAGGTTGGCGATTTGGTTATTGTCTCGATTAGCTAACCCGGCCTATCGTGACGAGCTAATTGGCGATATGGAAGAAGAATACACAGAGCGCCAGCTGACTAATCAAGAGGCAAGCAACTGGCTATTAAGACAAACAACAATGGCAATTTGGGATGGGCAAAAAGCGATGATTAGAACAACAGGTTTTGTAAAAACACTAAGCATTATTTTATGTGTACTGGCGTTGCCAACCATAGCCTTATTCGTTGGTTGGCTTTCTAACATGCATATGCCTTCTGAACATCTGTGGCAGCTTTTGATGGCGGGTGAAGTGCATTACATATTATTTAATTCTGAATATTGGGGAATTGCATGGAACGAGAGTGGTGTGTCTCACCTAGAGGTTGACATGTTTATGCATATTCCTTCAATACTCTGGGCGATGGTATTCGCGGTATCGGCATACTTGTTCTTGAAAAAGCTTAAGCCATCAGTTTGGGTATTTAGCGCTTTTACCTTGGCTTATATATTGGTGCCTTACTTGTTTGGATATGGGGTGATCAGCGTGTTCGAACTACCACCTCAAAAAGTAGGGCCGATTTTAGCATTTATGATGCTGGCACCGTTTTTCACTTTACCCGCATATGTAGGTTTTTTATTTAAGGGGTTTGCGAATTGCAGTACTTAAATAATTGGGCAGTTCAACGTAGTTAATTCTTATGCTGGAGACAGACAAGGGCTTTCTAATCGAAGCTGGCGTCAATAACTTTATGCTCGTTAGCGACGCCGTGGTTTCTTGATTAGGGGTTAATCCAGTACATAGTGCTTGAGGTTGAAAGCAGTAGTTGAGCCCCATGTTCTTCTGAGTAAGAGTACCTCATGCCTCTGTGGGTGGGGGTTCCGATAATCGGTGTTCCTTTCCACAACAAGTTAAAGTTTGCATCCAATTCTGTTAGCACATATTGGCAATCGTAGTAGCAATAAGAACTGTGTGAGTCTTGGCTCATTAGCACAAAAATAGACTGCTCAGAACTGCTGGATGTATTTACCAAAAAGTCCTTTAACTCGTTGCTATAGTCCCTACGATTACCTTCTTGTAAGCTATCGGTGCCTACTGCAAAACTAATAAGACTGTTGTCGTCCAGACATATCAACTCCTGTGTGTCTTCTTGATCCAGGTTTGCAAATTCAACTCTGCCACATTCTTGTTCAATATAGGCGACTTCTGAAAAGGTTGAGCCATTTAGTTGAAGCAAATGCAGGTTATTGTTCGTAGAAACTGCGACTAAATACTCGTTGCTAATTTGAGTAATCGCAAAATCAGTTATCCCATAGTCGAAGCTGTAGTTGGCAATGAGCAACTGATTTTGTACGTCTACAGACTGTAATGTGTTGCCATTGACGTATACGGCATCTTCATATTGATCATTGTTGATGTCATAGGCTTGAATCACACCTATGTCGTCATAGTAGTCACCATCTATCCCCCAATGTAGTGATAGGTCTGAGAGCTGATATACACCAAAAGAACCATTATATGTTTCAGACGTTGGAATGAACACATCATCCATTCCGTCCTTGTTAAAGTCGGCAATGTCACCGTGGTAGCTGTTGTCCCAGTTGGAGGAAATTTCATCTGTTATGGTGACACTGCCTTCTGGGGACAGAGTGGCAATGACACTGCCATCATAGCTACTGCCAGAAGAAGGCACAAAAAACACACCTTCAACGGTGTCGTTATCGTTGCTCCAGCCAAGAGTAGAGAAACTATCTAGTTGCGGGCTGACACTGCTCTCTTTTACTATCATTTCGTCGCTATCATAGTCAGCTACAACAAATGAGTTTTCACCGCTATGGCTTTGTCCTGTCCCCCAATGCAGCTCTAACTGACCATCATTGTCAGAGTCTCCCATCATTACAGACTTAGAACCATGGTCTTGCATGTCTACTTGCCATGCTTCTTCTAGCGCGCTATCAACTAGGTTATAACCGGTGATATTTCCCCATTGGCAATCACCGACTAAAATTTCATCAACGCCATCGTTATTTGAATCAGCAGTATTGAGGGAGCATGTGTTGAAATTATCCATGCTAGTGAGTTGAGCTTTGGTCACTGCAGAATAAACCTTAATGTCCCCCCAGTTATCCGCACCAATAATTTCATCAATATTATCACCATCAAGATCGCCTGCCGCGACCAAAGACGATCCAAATGTAGTACCACTAAACCACTGATTACTCCAGTCACTGCCGTCATATACCAGCCCGTTATTGGTGATTAATTCGAGAGACGAGTCGGCGTCCACATTGGCAAATATTATTTCGCTGGCATCATCCACTGAACTATTGATTTCAGTTATTTCACCGGTCGCTGTATCAAACACTTTTAGCGAGTAATCAGAAGAAGAGTACTCACTTGTCGAAGACAGGTAGGCTATTTCAATATTTCCATCTTGGTCACTGTCTGCTGCGGCAATACTCTTTATGTAGTTAGTTTCGGTAAGTAGCTCAGAGGCAATGCCATCGAGCCCATCAATTACACTTATGCCTTGTTCGGTAGCAACCAAAATTTCTTGTTGAGCGTCATCATCAATATTTAACCCAATAATTTGCATTATGCTACCTAGTGTTGGCATGGCGAATGGATACATCCATGATTGCTCGTAACTACCATTATTTTCTTCAAGCAAAAATACGCGCTGGTTTGAATCGGTAGATGCCACTTCATTTAAGCCATCGTTATCGAAATCTCCGACCCACATTGAGTAATTGGACGTAGGGACTTCAATACCTGATCTGGCTAGCGGCATTCTGGCATTTGACGTGACGTTAATATCTACAGAAAGTTGCTCTTGGGTATCGTCTTGACTGGCAAAGGTAAAGATAAACATCTGTTCAGGTAACAAAAACTCATGATTGGCGGTATCCCAAGTCACTAAACCATCAGCGTCGATACTTGCGCCAGCAGGCGCTGATGTCATGATAGGAATTTGCTCTTCGTCATCGCCTAGGTCAGCGTCTTCAATAGTTACATTGAATTCGACCAGCTCACCAGCCGTTGTATTTGTAGGAACATTTTCAGTCAATAACTGAGCAGGTGAGTCTAATATGACAACCGATATACTAGAGCTAGCAACCTGATTTATGCCGTCAGATACCAGCATAGTTACACTAATTTCGTCGCCATAAACGGCCAGCTCCGCGGGCAATGATGTACCTGTCACCCCTTCGACTAGCTGACCATTGATAAACCATTGATAAGTAACTATGAGGTCATCATAGTCAGTGTCGGGATCACTATAGCTGCCTTGGTATATTTCAATTGTATCAAGTGTGGTGTAACCAAAATCAACAAAAGAAGGACTGTAACCTATATCTGGCGGCAGAGATAACTGGTCAAGCTCATCTAGGGTTAACTCGCTCCAATTAATGTCATAGTAATCGTAGTCATAACCTAAGTAAGCACCTTGGTCGAAATTACCGTCTCCATCATTATCCACTTGATACAAGACATATCCGCTCTCATTTTCTTCAATATTGACTGTATTTAACGCGCTAAGGGTTGTCGTCTCAAAATAATCATAACCTTCAGTAAAGTCGTAGCTCCAAGTATGGGAGACGTCTACAACGCCATGTTCAGATAAATAAAGTTCTCCAATATGCTCTGCCTCGTAATAATCATTGTCACCTACGAAGCTATACTGATTTGAATTAATAATTTGTGAGTCATCTGATAAGTCAGTTATCAATAGTTGATGTGAAAAAACGGACGTTCTCTCACCTGTTGATTCGGAATTGTCGACAGATATTAATTTGAAAAATCCGGTAACTTCGTAAAGATTCCCATTATAGGAAACTTGAATGTCATCAAAGTAATTGGTCAGATCGCTACTATACTCAGAGATCTCGAATATTTTTGTCGTGGCTTCGCCATCAATTACTACATTTCGCCAAGTAGAATATTCACAGTTATCGTAACTTACTGTATAGGTCGACTCCGCTTCTGTAACTACTCCAGCTGAAATAGTGACCGTTCCACCCGAGAGGCAGGAATGTGTATCGCTAAGATTCGAGGTGTAATCTAACTCGGCTATGAAGAAAGGATTTATTTCGTAAAAGTTCAAATCCAACTCACCAAATAATACATCAAACACTTTCTGACTGATGGCTGGTGTAAGCTCAGGTTCAGAGGTCAACCCAGAATAGCTTGAAAGTATTTTTTCTCTGAGTGCTGTTTCAAGTTCTGTTGCTGTATATAACTCAGGGGAGTCAATAATTTGTTGCGTAGTTGGCCCTGATGATTGTGGCGGAATGTTGCTAGAGCTGCCACCGCCTCCACAGGCAGTTAAGGCTAGGGCAAAAAAAAGAGAAACAGATTGGCGTAACGTCGCTGCCATTATAATCCTTCCTTGTATATTTGATTTTGTTATATAAATACAACGGCAGAATAACAAAAGTTATTTGCTTAGCATAGAAAAACCGACGTTTTAGGGGGATGCCAAGGTGGGGCTGTTATCTAGTCTCTAATATCTGGGGTCATAGTAAACTTTAGGTCATTTGGCGGCTGATATTTTAATTACACACATACAAGCAAGCGGATACGGCTTTGTGAAAGCCGTTTTAAATATTGTTTGGTAGAAGCTGACGAATACCTAAAAGTAAATTTTAAGTTGAAAGATCCATTAGGTTTGTAGAGGTATGTAATAGATTTTATATTACATTGTAGAAGTTTTTATCCTAGATATTTAAAATTATCAAAGCGTAACGTTACCCCGCCAGCCAATAACTAATCATCCACTTTAGTTCACTTTAACCATCACCTGCCCCCCGATTAACCCCCCTTAAATATCGACAATCAAATAACTCCCCACTGTTTGCTTAATAATCTCTACTAATTCTTCATCCATATACTGATATTCATCAAGTATATCGAGTACGTGAGTCGGTTTATGGTCTAACAGTCTTGTAAATTGCGCCTTGAGTCTGCTTTTGTGTTTTTCTTCCATTACAAAAATTATATCAGCCCATTGAATGTCTTTGACACTTACCGTTCTTTTCGCTCTTGGGCTAGTACCTGCGGACCTTACGTTTAACTCTGGGTGATTCTTCCAAACCTTTTCAGCGGTTGGGCTGCGCCATTGGTTTCTGCTACAAATGAAGAGTATGTTTCTCATTTGATTCTCCTTAATCGACTGCTCTTGTTTTAAGGTTTGCCTCTACACTTTGCAGAGGCAATTAAAGTTTATATTAATTGCTTAATACAAACTTTTCGCCTTTAAATGTCTGCACCGGATTACCACGTTCAAGTTCCCAGTGCTGTTGCCACCGAGCTTTTTCTTGCTGAGTCATTTGCTCAAGCTTTGTTGCTTCCAATTTCTGGAGCAACAGCGCTCTAGCTAGCCGTTTATTTGCATGTTGGCTTCGCTCGCTTTCAGCTCGTACTGAAACTCCTGTTTCTGTGTGCGTAGCTCGGACTGCCGAGTCTGTTGTATTTACATGTTGACCACCAGCACCTGATGATCTGCATGTTTGAAATGTCACTCCCTTATCCAATTGAGTTTCATTTACTTCATACATTTGGCCACTGAAGAACCAGTTTTTACGTTTATGTTTTGGTCTAAATTGACTTTGACATACCCATAACATAGCGCCTTGCCATGACTCGGCTAATTGTTTAGCTGACTCTGGTTGCCCTGATTCCAAATGTAATAGTGCCGACTTAAAGCAGCCCACTTCTTTTGTAACAACAGTTTCAACTATGTGGAGCTTAATTCCTTTTTCTCGACACTGTTTCTCAATTATTTTCAGCACTAAACCAACGGCTTTACAGCATTCGATAGGTCCTTGGCCTGCGGATAGTTGCAATAAAATCATGATGAACAATCTCCATTTGTTTTAAAGGTTAGAACTGGTCGTAGTTTTGCGACCACCTCAATTAACCCTGCATCTACCATATCGCTGATCACCGTTTCACATTTTTTATATGCTTGTGGTGCTTCGTCATAAAGTAGTTCTTTATTACCACACACTACGCGACTACCTAGGGCGGTTCGATATAGGTCTTCACGTTTATATTTGTGACCTAAGCGACCATGACACTCACCACGTTTCCATTTTCGGCCTGCGCCATGGGCCAATGAATATAAGCTTATGTTGAGGTTTTCAGCTGTTGAGTCGTTGCCAATAATGGGCCTCACTAAATAGCTGTAATCACCCCGTGAGCCAGGTATCACCACATAGCCTTTGTCGCTGGGGGTTGCCCCTTTTCTATGTAACCAGCCTTTATGACCGGCAATGGTTTTAGCCGATACTAAGTTGTGATTTATATCTAAAGTGCAATTACCATAGCTTCTAATAGCTTCTAAAAATCGTTTGGCAATGAGCTCACGATTTAATTCAGCCCAGCGTACGGCTTCATCGTGCTTGGTTAGGTAAACTTTTAAGTCATAGTTACTGTTGTTTTCAGCATCAGTAAATAGCCCGTCATGGTTGTGCTTAGTTATATGCTCAACCAAAATAGATTGCCCTAACCCTCTAGAACCTGAATGCACGAGAAGCTGAAGGTGCTTTTTATTAAGTCCCAATGTTTCCAGTGCTTTTGGGTCATAGACTTGGTCAATGGCCTGAAACTCTGCAAAATGATTACCGCCTCCGATAGTGCCTAAAGCGTGGTCATAACTATCGTTATAAATACATTTTTCAGACTTTCGCTGTGCAATCATAGAAGACCAACTTTCGTCTAGTGGATGTTCTATATGCTCAAATTTTTTGGCCAATTTATCTAAATTAACCTTGGATACTTTTGCTGAAGTTTGCCAAAGCGACATACCGCAACCAATATCATTACCTACGAGGGCAGGATAAATTTTGTTTGTTGTAAAAAATGCCGCACCTATGGGATAGCCTCTCCCTGGGTGCAAGTCAGGCATACCAGCTACGCTGTGCATACCATTAAGTTCTGATGTTTTAATCAGTTGTTCTATCGCTAGCCCTTCGATCCACGTATCAGCAGATGCAATAAGGCTAACGTTTTCAGTAATTTTTTGGACGGATTTGCCCATAATACCAATTCCTTTCTCTTTCTTAGAAAATGAGGATGTAAAACGTAATGCGTATTGGCAGGTCTATTTACACAATGAAGTGACCGGGGCGTAGCTTTTACAAAGCTACAGAATATTTGATAGCTTTGGCTAGTTAGCCGACAAGACCTGCAAAGGATAATAAAGTTAATTTCATGTTTTCTACTCCTTTACAGTTAGTGGTTGAATCTACCTAAAATATTTTAGGTGATGAATAATTAAGCGGGCGCATAGTAATCAGCTTTTATCGGTAAAGCAAATAATTAGTTGAAGGCTGTACCTTAATGTGTGACTTTCTTATGGATTAATTGTAAAAGGAAAAGTGTTTTGATTAGGTTACTTACTAAAGTGTTATTTGTTTTTCTTTTATTTAACAGACACATTGATATGAAAATGGTGAGTAAGTAGCAATGCCTTTTACACCTATTCATATGGGGCCAGGAATACTCATTAAGTCACTGTTACGGGGTAGCTTTAGCTTGATGGTATTTGGTTGGACTCAGATCGTTATGGATATTCAGCCCCTGATCGTTTTACTTTCTGGTGAAGGTCACTTACATGGTTTTAGTCATACATATATTGGCGCTACTATCATTGCCATTCTTGCTGGAATATCAGGTAAATATTTATCTGAGTTTGGTTTGATGGTTCTCAGGATTTCGAAATATGAAAATCCAATTTCTATTGCTTGGAGGGTTGTGTTTCTAAGTGCCTTTATCGGCAGTTTTAGCCATGTTTTACTCGATAGTATTATGCATTTAGATGTTGAACCTTTCTATCCATTTACGTTAGAAAATGCATTTTTAGGTGTTATTTCTGTGCCTGTATTACATAAGGTCTGTTTGTATTCTGGGTTAATTGGTGCGGCAATTTTTTACAGTGTTAGCTGGAGATTAAAAAGGTCATGAGAAAGGCTGTAAAATGTTTGGTGATGAGCATGAGTTTATTTTCTTGTGTAGTTGCTGCAGAAAAAAGCACCTGTTTTGGCACGACCGCAAAAGGGCGGCTGGAAAATGGTGTTGAGATGGTTAGTTCTGGTGATAACTATGTTACCTATAGCAGAGTAGCGCGTTTTGCTGGAAGGACATATGTTCACTCAGAAGTTAGAAGTATTCTGGTCGAGTCATACAAGTCGCTAAGTAGTGTTTTGCCTAGTAAAGTATTTAAGTATGCAGAAACTGGGTTTGCGGAGGGTGGGCCATTTAAGCCGCACAAAACTCATCGTAATGGGTTGTCGGTTGATTTTATGACGCCTGTTGTCAACGAGTTGGGAGAGTCAGTTCACCTACCTACACATGTCTTCAACAAGTTTGGCTACGACATTGAATTTGATACTAACGGAAAATACAAGCGCTACACCATAGATTACATTGCTTTAGCTGCACATATTGTTGCTCTGCATAAAGCAGCACTTGCTCAAGGTGTAGACTTGTGGCGAGTGATATTTGATCCTAAGCTGCAACCTGAACTATTCAAAACATCCTATGGACCATACCTTAAGAGGTATATCCAATTTTCTAAGACGCCCTCTTGGGTCAGACATGATGAACACTATCATGTTGACTTTGATATTCCATGTAAGGCATTGCACTAAAAAATGTTGTCTTCGGGTAGACAATTATTTCGAAGGGAAAGTTAATTGGTTTTCGGTGAGAGAGATTAAAAGAAGGGGAGAGGTTATCTGGCATTGGGTCATTTTCCGTAAGTAATCACATTCCCTGAATCTCGTAAATGATCAACGCCAGCTCTTCTTTAATAATAAGAATCAAAAACGTCACTGCCGTTTCCGCACCGAGCATATATATCATAGGGGAGATTATATAAGCTTGCGTCCATGTCACCAGTATCTTCATATGGTCTTAAATTGTAATACTTCTCAGTGCCGTCTTCGTGAGTCACTCGAGCTCGGCAATATTCATCGCCTGTGTTATCTAGCGAAAAGTATGCATAGCCGTTCCACACCCCTCTTATAAACTTGACGTCACCCGCATAAGAGCTATCACTTTGATTTGGATAGTATACCTCCTCTCCATTTTGCTCTGCCATTGCATCCCTAACGGCCCTTAAGTGGCCCAAAGAGCAAGCCTGTAGTGTAGAAACTAGTACCACTATTAATAAAATTTGAATAATTCGCATCGCCAGTTCCGATTGGTAATTGATTGAACGAAAAAAATTAATTGAGAAGAACATTATTAAAAAGTGTTTATATTTTCGGTATTAAATCTTTAACTTTGGTATGTTTTCAGAACGCTTTTAGCTATTTGATGAAACTATCAATATAAAACAAATTTGAGGTTTGTTAATAACTGTATATACTAACACTAACTGTATAGATAAACAGGCTGGTTATGCGTCCATTAACGAAACGACAAGAAGAAGTTTTACAACTCATAAAAGATACTATGGTGGATACGGGCATGCCCCCTACCCGAGCCGAAATAGCTAGAAAATTAGGCTTTAAATCTGCCAATGCTGCTGAAGAACATTTAAAAGCTCTGGCCCGCAAAGGGGTAATTGAAATTTTACCCGGTACTTCTCGTGGTATAAAACTCAACACACCTATTGAAGATCAACTTGAAGATCTTGGTTTGCCTTTGATTGGGCAAGTTGCTGCTGGTGAGCCTATTTTGGCCCAAGAGCATGTAGAGGGGCATTACCAGGTTGATCCAAGTTTGTTTAAACCTAGTGCTGACTTTTTGTTAAGAGTAAATGGCATGAGTATGAAAGACATAGGTATTTTGGATGGTGACTTGCTTGCTGTGCATCGCACCACTGATGTCCATAATGGTCAGGTTGTAGTGGCTCGTGTAGATGAAGATGTCACAGTAAAACGCCTTGAGAAAAAAGGCAGAGAAGTATTATTACATGCAGAAAACGATGACTTTGCACCCATCAAAGTCGATTTGGCGAATCAACCATTTAATATAGAAGGCATTGCTGTAGGCGTTATTCGTAACGCTGATTGGATGTAAATAAACTATTTTGGCGCAATTGTCCTGATTGCGCTTTTCTTTATCTTTTGTTTTCCTCGCTATAATTCTTTGATTCAAATGAGCAATACAATTTTTTAACATTAAAATGGTTAAAAAATAACCGTTAGATTGTATTTTATACAAAAAAGCTAGACTAATCCCCATAAAGTAAGTCATTCTTAACACTCTCGTATCAAAATGTAACAATAAATTAACGTATATTTAACCATTGTTTCGCGTGTTCTCTCGCTTCTGATGTTTTTTACAATGAATAAATAGAAATACGTTTCCTGTTTGTGAGGTGTCAAAGTGAAGAGAATTTTACCCAAGGCTGGAGTATTGCTGTCCTTATTAATGACCACTCCAGTATTTGCAGAAGCCACGGATAAAATTGATCAATACCAGTTAAATATGACTAAAGGCGTGACCGATATCAGCGCCGAAGTTTATGACATGCATATGTTGATGTTCATTATATGTATCGTTATTGGTGCGGGCGTATTTATCGCCATGTTTATATCTATGTATTTCCATCGCAAATCTAGAGGGGCTAAGCCCGCTAATTTTCATGAAAGTGTGAAGGTGGAAATAGCCTGGACGGTTATTCCTTTTATCATTCTCATTGCTATGGCAGTGCCAGCCATGAAGTTATTGATCGATATGGAAGATGCTAGTGAGCCCGGTGTTACGGTTTTGGTAACAGGTTCCCAGTGGAAATGGCATTACAAGTATATGGATAATGAAGTGGAATATTATTCAAAAATGGCAACTCAAGCCGAACAGATATCAGGAAAATTTGAAAAAGGTGAAAACTATCTTCTTGAAGTTGATAGGCCTTTAGTTATCCCCACAGGTGAAAAGGTCCGGTTTTTAATTACTTCTGATGATGTTATCCACGCTTGGTGGGTACCAGATTTTGCCGTTAAACAAGATGCCAACCCTGGGTTTATTAATGATGCATGGGCGTTAGTTAACGACCCCGGAATTTATCGTGGCCAATGTGCTGAGTTATGCGGAAAAGACCACGGTTTTATGCCTATTGTTGTGATTGCCAAAGAGCCAACTGATTATAAGAACTGGATTACAGAGCAAGAAAATATTCAATTGAAAGCAAAAAAAGAAGAGCAAAGATTACTGGCAATGAATATGACCATGGCTGAAGCGATGGAGCAAGGTGAAAAAATTTACAACGCCAACTGTGCCGCCTGCCACATGCCAAATGGTGAAGGGCTGCAAGGGGTGTTCCCAGCCTTAAAAGGCAGTCAAATTGCTATTGCTGACCAGCCTAAACATATCAGTATTGTACTCAATGGTGTATCTGGGACCGCCATGCAAGCTTACGCCAAGCAGTTAACTATGTCTGAATTGGCTGCTGTTATCACATACGAGCGTAATGCTTGGGGCAATAACACTGGCGACTTGGTTCAAGCTAAAGACATTAACGCCGCATTAAACGGACAATAGGAGAGGTGACCATGACTGCAACAACAAATGACACTCATCGTGATGGCCCTCATGACGCAGAGCACCATGAACATCATATTCCAACAGGTATAAAGCGTTGGTTATATACCACTAACCATAAAGACATTGGCACCTTATATCTGTGGTTTGCTTTTATTATGTTTTTAACTGGTGGTGCCATGGCTATGATGATCCGCGCTGAATTATTTCAACCCGGTTTGCAAATTGTTGAACCGAACTTTTTTAATCAGATGACAACTGTACATGGCCTTATCATGGTTTTTGGTGCGGTTATGCCCGCTTTTACAGGTTTAGCTAACTGGTTGATCCCTATGATGATAGGAGCGCCAGATATGGCTTTGCCTAGAATGAATAACTGGAGTTTTTGGATCTTACCTTTTGCCTTTGCAATTTTGTTGTCTTCGTTATTTATGGAAGGTGGCGGACCTGCATTCGGTTGGACGTTTTATGCACCGCTTTCTACGACGTACAGCAATGATGGTACTGCTTTATTTGTGTTTGCAGTGCATATCATGGGCGCATCTTCGATAATGGGGGCTATCAATGTGATAGTCACAATTTGGAATATGCGGGCGCCAGGTATGACTTGGATGAAAATGCCCCTGTTTGTTTGGACTTGGTTAATCACTGCATTTTTACTTATTGCGGTAATGCCAGTGCTAGCTGGCGCTGTCACTATGGTGCTCACTGATAAATTCTTTGGTACCAGCTTTTTTGATGCCGCTGGTGGTGGTGACCCTGTAATGTTCCAGCATATTTTCTGGTTCTTTGGCCACCCAGAGGTATACATAATGATATTGCCAGCCTTTGGTATTATCTCGCAAATCATTCCCACCTTTGCCCGTAAACGACTATTTGGCTATGCCTCTATGGTCTATGCCACCGCCTCTATTGCTTTGTTGTCATTCATCGTTTGGGCCCATCATATGTTTACTACGGGTATGCCAGTGGCCGCCGAGCTATTCTTTATGTTTGCCACTATGCTGATATCTGTACCTACAGGGGTGAAAGTATTCAATTGGGTTGCAACAATGTGGCGAGGTTCAATGACCTTTGAAGTACCTATGTTATTTGCTTTGGCGTTTATTGTGTTATTCACAATTGGTGGATTGTCTGGGCTGATGCTCGCTATCACCCCTGTGGATTTTCAATACCATGATACTTATTTTGTGGTCGCACATTTTCATTACGTGTTAGTAACAGGGGCTATTTTCTCGATTATGGCTGCAGTTTATTATTGGTTGCCTAAGTGGACCGGGAAAATGTTTGATATTGGCCTAGCTAAATGGCATTTCTGGTGTTCACTTATTTCAGTCAATGTGTTGTTTTTCCCTATGCATTTCGTGGGATTAGCGGGTATGCCCAGACGAATTCCTGACTATGCCTTACAGTTTGCAGATTTCAATAAATGGATAAGCATAGGTGGCTTTGCATTTGGTTTATCTCAACTGATTTTCTTAGCGTTATTGATAAAAGCGTGTAGAAAAAAAGGGGAGCCTGTATCGAATCAGGTCTGGGAAGGAGCTGAAGGCTTAGAGTGGGAAATTCCCTCACCTGCACCTTATCACAGCTTTGAAACTCCACCAGAAGTAAAGTAAATACAGTAGGTAAGCTCCCATGAACAAGCAGCAAGCACAAAACAAAAACAGCAAAATGGTTGTGAAACTATTGGCTATAGTTGTGGGTATGTTTGGTTTTGGGTTTGCGTTAGTTCCTCTTTATGATGTTTTGTGTGATGCATTGGGGATCAATGGCAAAACTTCAGAAACTGCTGCTGTGTATGAATCAGTTAAAGTCGATAAAACACGATTGATTACGGTGGACTTTATTACCCGTATCAATACAGGCATGCCTTGGGAATTTAAAGCTGAAACCAGACAAGTGAAAGTTCACCCTGGTGAGATGAGCCAAGTAAACTTTTATGTTCGAAACCCTGCTAAGTCTTTAATTGTAGGGCAGGCTGTACCTTCTGTATCTCCTGGACCTGCAGCACTTTACATGAATAAAACAGAGTGTTTTTGTTTTGAACAACAAACCTTGCAGGCGGGAGAAGAAGTGCTTATGCCAATGAAGTTTTATGTTGATCCACAACTACCGAAAAATATTACTTATTTTACCGTTCAATACACCCTATACAACGTCACGGCTTCCGCAGAAGTTGTGGCGATGAATTAAGGGGTTGGGAGAGCAAAAATGTCAGAAAAATATGAAAAGTATTATGTACCTGCAGAAAGTCCATGGCCCTTTATGGGAGCTGTTGCGTTATTTTTAATTGCTGTTGGCGCAGGAAACTTTGTAATTGAGACTACCCGAGATAAAGAAGGGTATGGTGGTTATATTTTAGCGGCTGGGTTAATCACTTTAGTGGTGATGTTATTTGGTTGGTTTAGAAATCAAATACATGAATCTATGAGCGGAATGTATAGCTCGCAGTTAGGGCGTTCTTACCGGCAAGGGATGGCGTGGTTTATTTTTTCTGAAGTAATGTTTTTTGCTGCTTTTTTTGGGGCTTTATTTTATGCAAGGGTCATAGCGGTACCATGGTTAGGAGGCGCATCCAATAATGATATGACTGGCGAAGTCTTGTGGCCAACATTCAATGCTATTTGGCCACTGATTGAAACTCCTGGAGGCACAAAAACTGAAGCTATGGGTTGGTACGGTTTACCGCTCATCAATACCATTATATTGATGGTTTCTTCGGTGACTTGTCACATGGCCCATGTTGCCTTAGAAGAAAACAAACGAAAATACCTGAAAATTTGGCTAAGCCTTACTGTGATTTTAGGCTGTATATTCTTAGCTCTGCAGGTTGAAGAGTATATCCATGCTTACACTGAAATGGGTCTAACTTTAGATGCTGGGATTTATGGTAACACCTTCTTTATGTTGACAGGGTTTCATGGTTTCCATGTAACTCTTGGCACAGTGATTTTATTTATTATGTTACTTAGAGTCTTTAAAGGGCATTTTACCCCAGACAATCACTTTGCTTTTCAGGCGGGCAGTTGGTACTGGCATTTTGTAGATGTGGTTTGGGTGATGCTGTTTTTCTTCGTATATATTTTATAGAGGGAGATTTTCACCTTAGCCCTCAGCATCTTGGCTTTAGTAAGGTGATGGGTTTGGTGTAATCAGGCCTGTTGCCATCGCTACTAATATTAAAAGGATAATAAGCGCAGAGATCATCACTCTACGGCCAATGAACTTGCTCATAGAAGGTTGGCTTGGGTCATTTTTTAACATGATCATCATAGCTTTAAAAAGGTTGAACAACATAAACAACAGTAAGGCGCCAATGAGAATTTTGATGATCATTTTGCTACTCCAAAATATTGATAACTTATGGCTGTAAAGCACACCAAGTTACATTTTTCATTGATAGCTAGCTTAGTAACATTTACTGCGGTTGTCATTATGTTTGCTTTGGGAGTATGGCAATTACAAAGAGCTCAAGAAAAAACAGAACGGCTGTTATCAGTAAAAGAAGCCGAAAGTACAGGTCAAACGACCCTGCAAAACCTGCTAAAAAAACACAGCGACAATATGTTAGATATGCCGGTCTCAATGAGAGGTAAAGCAGACAATTTGAGATATTTTTTAGTTGATAACAAAATTTATCAAGGTCGAGTGGGGTATCACGTGTTAGTTCCAGTCAACACTCAGCAGGGATGGTTGCTCGTTAATTTTGGTTGGGTAGCGGCCATGAGTAGCCGTAATACTTTGCCCACTGTAAAGCTGCATTCAGATTTAACAGAATATTTTGGCATGGTATCCATCCCAATTAAAAACGTAATGGTACAAGAAACCGCAAAGCTAGATGGTGATTGGCCAAAGCTATTACAACAAGTAGACCTAGAAATTATGCAACAACACTTGCAACAGAGTCTTTTACCTTTTGTGGTGCTATTAAACCAAGACTCAGAGTCTGGTTTTGAGCGTCATTGGCAACGGGTCGTTATGCCACCAGAAAAACACCTTGCCTATGCAGCGCAGTGGTTTTTATTAGCGATTGCTGCAGTTGTAATATTTGTAGTGGCACATCGTAAAAAACAACCAAGGAATACCTATGAATCCCGTTAAAAAATCAACCAATAAAAGTACGATTTTTATCTTTGTATTGGCTTTTATATTGCCTGTTATTTTGGCGAAAGTGGCATTAGACAATGACTGGTTTAATCAAGCTGCAACAAATAAAGGTGAGTTAATGCAACCTGCCCTTGATATGACAAGTTTACAAGGTGGGTTGAAAGAGCCTAAATGGAAATTACTCTATGTGTTGCCAGAGCAATGCACTGAAGCTTGCGAAAATGCTTTGTATAGCGTTACTCAGGTTCATAGTGCTTTAGGGAAAGAAAGTGATCGAGCTGAAGTTGTGGTTCTCGCTCATGCTCAAAGTGATAGTGAGCAACTTGCTCTAATAAAAGAGCAGCCTCATTATCGATTGCTCAATACTAACTTAGACACTTTACACCAAGTGTTTGATGGTGCAAGTACTCAAGGTGTTTTTATAGTTGATACGTTGAACAATATTATCTTACGTTACCCTTTATATATAAACACTGAAGATGCCATTTTACATAGTCGCGATATATTGTCTGATATGCGCAAAGTGCTTAAGTTATCTCGCATTGGGTAAAGGAGAGGTGATGAAAAAGCTAGTAGTTGTAAGTATTTTTTTAGCTTTAGTTGTTATTGTCTTAGGGGCCTATGCTCGCCTTACTGATGCTGGCTTAGGTTGTCCTGATTGGCCAGGGTGTTATGGACATTTGAGTTTTAGCAAAACCACAGAAAACATAGAGATAGCTCAACAAGCCTTTCCTGACAGGCCATTTGAAAAACACAAAGCATGGAATGAAATGATTCACCGCTACTTTGCTAGTGGCCTTGGTTTTATGATTTTGGTTATTTTTGTGACAAGCTTATTTAAAAAAGCTGGAAACACCCCAGTTAAACTCCCTTTTTTTCTACTATGTTTAGTGTGCTTTCAAGGTGCTCTGGGTATGTGGACTGTGACTTTAAACTTGTTGCCGGTTGTTGTCATGGGGCATTTATTAGGAGGGTTTACCTTACTTTCCGCTTTATTCTTACTATATTTAAAACTTAGTTCTTATCGAATACCTGGTGGTGACCATCGTGTTAAAGAGTTTCGAAAGTTTACTATTTTGGGGATTGTGATCGTAACCGTTCAAATTGCCTTAGGGGGCTGGACGTCAGCCAACTATGCAGCGCTAGCGTGTACTGAACTTCCAATATGTGAACAAGGTTGGCTACAACGGTTAGATTTTTCAGGAGCTTTTAGCATTCCTGATGTAGAAAATTATGAGTATGGTGCTCATGATTATAATGAACGAATGACTATGCATATATTGCATAGAGTCGGCGCCCTAATTACCTTTATATACCTGTGCTGGTTAGGCATGCGTTTGTTTGCGTTGGCCAGCTCTAAATTAATTAAAAGGTTATCAGCAATAATGGTATTAGTGTTAGGGGCACAAGTTATTTTAGGTGTGAGCAATGTGGTATTTAGTTTACCTGTGGTGATAGCGGTAATGCATAATGCAATGGCAGCATGTTTATTACTGTCATTAGTGGCCATCGCATACACCTTATATCGTAAAATATAGGAGAAGGTTATGAGTAAAGTTATGACTGTGGCACAGCGAAATATCACATTTAATTTTTATGGTACATGTAAAGATTATTACGAGATGACTAAGCCTAAGGTTGTTTTACTACTGTTGTTAACTGCTTTGGTAGGTATGTGTTTAGCATCTGAAAGCTGGATTGAATGGCAGGTATTTACTGCAGGGTTATTAGGTATTGGCTTTTTGTCTTCTGCAGCAGCTGTGGTTAACCATGTAGTAGACCGTAAAATAGATAGTCAAATGGCTCGTACGTTCAACAGGCCAGTAGTTAAGGGAAAGGTCACTCCCCAAAAAGCTTTAATCTTTGCAGCCTTACTAACAATAGTAGGTTATGTCATTTTAGAACTGTGGGTGAACCGTTTAACTGCCGTGTTAACTTTAGCTGGATTACTTGGTTATGCGGTTGTTTACACTATGTATTTAAAAAGGGCGACGCCACAAAATATTGTTATCGGGGGCTTAGCTGGAGCTATTCCACCTTTGCTCGGGTGGACTGCAGTCACTGGGGAAGTGCATGCCAATGCTTTGTTGTTAGTTTTAATTGTATTTACGTGGACCCCCCCGCATTTTTGGGCTTTAGCTATCCATCGCGAAAAAGATTATGCCCGAGCTCAGGTTCCTATGTTACCTGTTACCCATGGAATTGAGTTTACGAAAACCTCTATATTGCTATATACGGTTTTATTGAGTGTAGTGTGTTTGTTGCCCTACCTAATAGGTATGACAGGTATAATTTACTTGATTGGTTCGATAGTGTTAAATGCGGGGTTTTTGTATTACGCTTGGAAGCTGAAGTTTGACGCTAATGATCAAACTGCTATGGATACCTTTAGATTTTCTATCATTCACTTAATGGTATTGTTTGTAGTGTTATTAGTGGACCATTATGTACAATTTTAAAAATAGAGTAAGTTATAAAAATGAGTAAAGTTCAAGCTGGAGTGGTTGCCTTAGTTGCTTTGATAGTGGGGTTGGTTGCTTCTGTTTATATAGCACCACCACAAGTAGGGCCCCAAACCCAACATGTTAGTTTGTATCCTCAAGCTCGAGCATTACCTGACTTTGAATTAGTGGCAAATGATGGTCAAAAAGTGACACCACTCACATTAAAGAATCACTGGAGTTTAGTGTTTGTGGGTTATACTTATTGCCCTGATATCTGCCCCACTACTCTGGCAGAATTAAAAGGTATTTATCCTCAGTTGCAAAAAATTCCTACCGATAATCCCATTCAAGTCATGTTTATTTCAGTAGATCCTAAACGTGACACCACTGAAAGGTTAAATGAATATATTAACTTTTTTAATCCTGATTTTATTGCGGCTAGCGCTGAGCATGTACAACTGTTTCCGTTAGTCAGAGCAATGGGGATGATGTATTCAATGTCAGAAAGTACCGACAACCCTAATTACTTAGTAGACCATAGCTCTTCTGTTGTGGTGGTGAACCCAGAAGCGCAAGTCATTGGACGATTTAAACCAGACTTTGAAGTGGGAAAATTACCTATTAGTGAAGGCCAAAAAATTCTAGAAGATATGCCCGCTATTATTGCTAGAGCCCAGTCCTGATTATGGGGTGTAGGGGTAGCCTAAGAAAGCATAATAAGTGAACATTAGACGAGCAAGGCAATCTGATGCGCTAGCGTTAGCGCCCCTTATTCTCGCTTCTGGTCCTGAAACTCTTGCTGCTATCTTAGATATTAATACCGACCTAACCGCTTTAAAATTTCTATCTAAAAGTTTAACTGAGCCTGAGGGGCAATATGGTTACCTTAATCATTGGGTTGCTGTGGTTAATCAAGAGCCCTTAGCCTGTGTAACTGCTTGGCATAATCAGCTTAGTGCCGCGTTTCACCAAGCTACCCTTAGTAGTTTACTGGCGTTTTATGGGACCCCCCATGTTCATAATATTCTTCGCAATAGTTTAATTACCCAAGATTGTATTCCCAAGCCAATTGCAAATGAGTGGTGTGTTGGTCACTTATCTGTGACACCTAAACATCAAGGCCAAGGTTATGGAAAAGCGTTATTAGATTTTGTTGCGCAGCAAGCTGTAAATGCCAAAAAACCTTTTTTAAGTCTAGATGTGGCGGTTAATAACACCCAAGCTTTAGCGTTCTATGAGCGCCAGGGCTTTGCAAAAAGCACTGAGTCTGGTGTTACACAGCGTATGCTTGATTTAGGTATTGGTGAACATTGGCATTTGCTAAAGGAATTAAAGGTTTCTTAGTCTATCCATTTTCCATCTGTTGTAGCCATAAAAAACGGCTGAGAAAACCAGTAGTATCTTGAGTTGTATTTTTTACTAGGGGCAGTGCAATTTATTCTATGCCTACCTGCTGTGCTTATAGGGTTAAGGGTTAAACGTATTTGTTTATCTATTACCTTTTTAGACACGACTTCATTGTTTTGAAAGCAATTAATCTGCTGTGAGTTTAGGTCCGCATCGTCTACATTAAATATTAGGTTTTGTGGCGCAGAGATAATAACTGGATCATCGGGACTGACGTTAGAAACCGGCATAGCTAAGCTATTTAATTTGACCTTTAGGGTATTTATATTGCTGTAAATGCCCGCAGCTGGGAATCGTGGTAAGGCTGAAAAGTCACTATAAGAGGCAATCGCGCCACTATGTTGAGCAAAGCTTACGTACCCTAATTCTGTTAACCGATTTTTAAGTTTGTTGTTGAACTCGCCATAAGGATAGGCAAAGTATTTCAGGCTATAGCCTAGTTTTTCAGTTAATTGTTGCTCAGCTTGCTGCACGTCTAGGGTTGATCGTTTAAGCCAACTGTCTTCAGATTCGTTGGCGGCACGTGTCAGCATATGGCTATGGTGATTACTATGGTTAGCAAAACTAACACCTTGTGTTGTCATCTCTTTTACCTGCTCCCAATCTAACTGATAATGGGCCTTACCGATTAGTGGTGGGTTCACAAATATGGTGTAAGGAAACTTAAATTCTTGCATGATTGGGTGGGCATTTTCGTAAATATTCTGGTATCCATCATCAAATGTAATGGCCACTGCTTTATCGGGTAATGGTTGCTTGTTTTGTAGGCTCTCTACAACCTTCTGTAGTGGCAACACTGTGTGGTGTTTGTGTAAATAACTCATGTGCTCTCGGAAAGTCTCTGGTGAGACAGAGGTCACGGGTGGTGTGGAGGTACTTACATGGTGATACACCAAAATGACAGCGTTATCATTAGCCCATAACTGTATGCTAAACAAAGTGAATGTTATGCTGATTAAGAATGATCTTATGTCCATAAATGGGCTCGCAATAAAATGGTGTAAAAATTAAAGCACGTACTCTATCAAACTTCTGGCAGTTCAGCTTACATAAGCAGATTTTGCTTATAGCGTTTCCGATGATCCTTAGTAATATCACCACACCATTAATGGGTCTCGTAGATACTGCTGTTTTAGGTCATATGCCGGGGAGCTATTTTTTAGCTGGGGCGTCGGTTGCCACTTTGTTGATTACCCAAATTTATTGGGTATGTGGTTTTTTGCGAATGACCAGTACAGGTTTGAGTGCACAAGCTAAAGGTACGGCCAAAGCATCTCAAATTAACCAATCTTTGTTTCAAAGTATCTTGATTGGGCTGCTATTAGGGCTAGGA
>NZ_JBDVBQ010000007.1:0-39031 GCF_039942875.1 Paraglaciecola sp. | reverse complement strand
GCTACGTAATAAACTAAGATAAAGCATACTGTTGTCACCTACATTTTGGTGATAGCTGACTTCCGCTCCCCAATCTGTATGGTCTATTTTTTCATCAATTAAGTTAGAGTCAACGTAATCAAGGGTTTGTGACGCTAAACGCAAACTTGTAGTTAACCATTGAGATTCAGATAATATGTATTTATATTCTCCAAATAACGCTAAATCAACACGGTCTACCTGACTTTCAAAGGGATCAGCTAACCAAGTATACTCCCGAGTTAACTCTTCAGTTTCATCAGCAAAGTACAACCCCACTACCCAAGCATTAGTATCACTATTTTTACTGCTTAATTTTGCTTCAAAACTCGAGTCTTCACGATCTCTGAAATAGTAATCTGTTGATGAGTACTCCCATCCTGGAGCAATACCTACATAACTCCAATCTTCGTCGTATCCATAACCTAAGTCAGCTTGCATAAAGCTTGTTTGCAACGCTAGGTTGGCAAACTCCAAACCTTCATATTTAAAGGCAACAGCAACCGCTTCACTTTCTTGTGTGTCGAAACCTGGCTCGTCTGATAACGTAGTCCTGTCTCTATTAAGAGAAAAAGCATCGTAACCATTATTGACATCAATTAAGTGCACGACTGTATTTAGGGATAAATCATCAGACACTTGCCAATTAAGCTTCCCACGAACAGTCAACTCATCAACATTATTAGTATCGTCTCTACCTAACCAGATATTATCAATAAAACCATCACTGGTATTTTGATGCACAGATAACCGGCCTTTCACAGATTCACTAAACGCACCACCAATCGCAGCGCCTATATTCCAACTTCCATAATTAGCCACTCCAAATTGAGTATCTAAGGTAAACTCATCAGTTGGATCGTTACTTATTACATTAATCATTCCTGCTAGACCATCAGCACCAAAACGAGCGCTGTTAGGGCCTTTAAATATTTCTACCTGAGCAATATCAAAAGTACTAGCACCGGCTAGCAATCCAGAATAATTTATACCATCGACTAAATAACCAACAGAAGGGTTAACCGGATCGGTAAATTGACTACGTTCGCCTATGCCTCGGATTTGAATAAAGCGACCTCGGCTCGCTCCACTAGCAAAGTTTACATTAGCGGCACGGTTTAAAATATCTTCAAGGTGTTGCGCCTGTCGCTGTGCAATCGCCGCCTCATCTAGCACAGAGATACTAGTAGCCATTTTTGATAAAGGCGTAGCAGTTAATGCACCTTGAACAGTTATAACTTCTACATTTGCTTCTAATGCTTGCTCTTGACTAGTTTGAGCAGATACGTAAGTGCTGGCTAATAAACAACTAATTAAACTAGCCAAAGGTTTTTTACTAAATATCATTTAAGAGGATCTCTTCAGTATGGTTGAAAAGATCCGGGTTTACGGCAGGTAAATGGGGAGTTATACCGTTAATAGGTAAATAAGTGTCTTGCCATTCCTACGCCGGCATTATCCGGATCAGGTGTAAGGGTTTATGAGTCAAAGCTCAATTCTCAGCCTACGAGGCACCCCCTGGTGAAAAGAACAATCGATATTTTTCATATCAAACGTTCTTAGCTTGTATAGTCTAACAGTGCCAAACTGATTAGCAATAGCAGTAATTGCATGTGAAAGAGCTAAATGATATTTACTCAGTCACTTTAATTTTTACAAGTTTATTTCTCGAAAATATTGAGCTCTCTTGAGTAAACCACACTTCACCTTTTGGCGAAACGCAAACACCTTCAACTTGTCCATACCCCTCTAAATCAAAAAATTTAATTAAATTTAGTTGTTCATCTAATATTGTTATAAAAGGCGAGAAAAAACCTAAGCCCCACACTTTATATCCGACTAAAATAAAGCGTTTGTTCTCATAATCATAATCTCCACCAGTGATAACTCCAGGTAGCCCATTAACTTCTGCTATTGGTTTGATGCTTTGTGTGGGATTAACTTTCTCTAAGCGATAAACAAATAATGTACCCGTATCCCAACTTTTTGAAAATAAATACAAACTCTCGTTTACATTCACCAGCGCCTCAGCATCATAATCGTGATTTAGATACTTATTTTCTTTTAATGGATTATTTTGATAAGTAAAACGAAGTGTGTTGGGTTTATGTGCCGTTCCATTTTCTAAGATTTCTTGTATTTTTAAGGTCTTTCTATTTCCACTATTGTTACCAATATCACCTATATATAAGTGAGTACCATCTCCTGTTATCGCTTCCCAATCTCTATTCTTCACTTTAAATAAACGTTCATTAACTATGTTAGCTTTGCTATCTATTTCATAGATTACAGGCTCATTTCCAGAGTCATTTAAAGTAAAAGCTGTGTCATTTTTAGAACAGAACAAAGCGGATGTTTCTTTTAGCTCTGCTGGCAGCATATACTCTTGCAAAAAGGTGTAATCAGGATTTTCTGCAGCAAATATCATTTCTACAATGACTATATTAAATAACAGGGGTAGAAATATTCTATAAAACAATTTCAATTGTATTCATCCGTTAAATCACTTTAGCAAGAGCGCTGGTAGACTAGATTAAACTTATAGTTAGAATTTTACTGCTCTAATAGTGAGTTTGTCTTCCCATGGGGTTTAGGTTGCCTAGTTTCAGCATCTAGACTCACGAAGACAATATCATCTGCAACACAGATTGTCTTTTTAGTAATTTTATTTCTCACCAAACATGTAATAGTAATTGAGGTTCGCCCAACCTTTTTTGTCTCAAGTCCAAATTCAACAACATCTCCTTGCATTGCCGGAGACTCAAAACTAATCTCCCCAATATGTTTTGTTACGAGTACATTGGTATCTAATTGGCAAATAGCATAGATAGCAGCTTCTTCATCAATCCATTCTAACGCCCTTCCTCCAAATAAAGAGTTTGCATAATTTAAGTCATTGGGCATGACTAACCTTCTAGATAAAAAGCGCATTCGTATTCCTTAGTAACTTTGCATACACTACACCCATTGGTGCGGACAATGGATCCTAAATAAGTGAATTCAGCTAGTCAATTAAGTATTTGGCTTCAAAAACGAAATGAAGAAAAATGTCATAGACAATTATTAGTTATAAGTGGCAATAGAGACTGGGTATCCAAAAACCTTAGTCCAATCTTTCAATTAGCTAATGAAGAGACCTTATGGGTAGGAAGCCCTCAGTTAAATATCAAAGATATCAATATCAAGGATTACCGAAGCAGACTAGGACAAGAGCATAATTATTTAATTCTAGATTGCTTTGAAGGCTTTAGAGCCAATGCCGCCATGGCTTTGAGCGGCACTATAAAAGCTGGCGGCCTAATGATTATTCTTTGTCCTGATTTCGAAGAATGGAAAACCTTTGCAGATCCAGAGAATATTAATCGAATATCCTACGGCCTTAAGCAGATCACTGTTGAAAATCTGTTTTATGATTATTTAAGTAGTGCTTTTTTAAATGACCCATCAGTTGCTATATTAACTGAAGAATTATTTCACTCCCCAATATGTATAAGCAAAGATGAACATATAAGAAATCAACTATTAGAACAGGAAAGTGCCGTTCAACTAATATGTAAACACGCCCACGGCCGTGCCAATAGACCACTTCTACTAACTGCTGACCGTGGAAGAGGTAAATCATCTGCTCTAGGGCTCGCCGCAGCAAAATTAATGCAAAAGGCATCCACAACTATATGGGTTAGTGCTCCACTTATTGGCAATACCGAACAGATTTTTAAACACGCAAAAAAATCACTACCAAGGAATATCGAACACAATAAGTCCTCAATTAAATTAAATACCAGCACACTTATTTTTAAACCCGTAGACCAACTATTGTTAGCTGTTGAGTTACCTAACGTTATCTTTGTAGATGAAGCAGCCGCAATTCCAATACATATTCTTACAAAGCTCTTGAAAAAATTTCCAAGAATCATTTTTAGCTCAACTAGTCATGGTTATGAAGGTAGTGGACGTGGCTTTGAGATAAAGTTTACTCAGCAGTTAAAAAAACTAAAGCCTAACTATAAAAGAGTTCATTTAAGACAACCAATTAGATGGTATAACGAAGATGCGCTAGAAAGCTTTTGGTTTAATACTATGTTTTATGACTACAAAGCTAAAACGCATAAACCAAATGATAATAAAGACTTCTATTTTAGAAAATTATCAAAATCGGAATTGTTAAAAAATGATGAAACACTGGAGCAAATATTTCAGTTGTTACTTAATGCCCACTACCAAACTAGCCCGGACGACCTCCAACGATTATTGGACTCTCATGATCAAACATGCTTTGTATTAATGACAGCCGATAATATTATTGGTGTTGTTCAGGTTATCGAAGAAGGTGGCGAAAATTTAGCCCCCATTAAAAATGAAATTGCTAGCGGTAATAGGCGTGTGAAAGGACATTTAGTGAGCCAACAACTCACCGCCCAATATAATATTCCAGAGTTAAGTACCATAAAACAATGGCGGATCAGCCGAATTGCTATCGATGCAAAGTATCAACGTAAAGGGTTAGGACAAGCGCTACTCATCTATTTAGAACAATACGCTGTAAAAAGAGATATTGGCTTTCTAAGTGCAGCTTTTGGTGCAAATTTTGAGATAATAAATTTTTGGAACAAAGCTCACTTTGATTTAGTTCACTTGGGACAAAAACCTGAAATGTCTAGTGGGGAATATAATTGTATATGTATAAAAACGTTAAAAAGCCTAAGTACAAATCTAACCCCAAAATTAACTTTAGAGTTTTCTGATGAACTTAGGTTTAACCTTAATAAAACATTGAAGAGCTTACCAACTGATATTGCACTAGCTTTAATTCTTAGTTTGCCGGCTAAAAAACAGACTTATAATGAAGGAAAACTAGACCAATTCTTATCAGGTAACAGGCAATTATCTACTTGCCTTAGGGATGTCTACTTGACTGTATCCTCGAATCTACACTACGAAAGCATCATAGGCACTACAGAAGCACTATTTTTAACCGCTATGATATTCCAATCTAAAACGTATGAACAATTAGCTGATGAGTTTAATTTAACAGGGAAAAAGCAGATTGAGTTAATGCTAAGGCAAAGTATTAAAAAACTACTTTGATCTTTGTTTTGATACAAAGCTTATAATGGTTATAAAAAAAGCTCCCTAAGGAGCTTTTTAAACTAAAGTGTTATACCACGGTTTTTGGCTTTTTCTTTTATATAAGGTTCCCAACTTCTCGCACTACGAGCCGTTGATTTATCCTTTTTAGCCTCTAACACATGTTTATAAGCTGTTTTGAAACTACCTTTATAAAAGTTCGCTTCCATCATAGTCAAATGGATACGCCCAACCTTATCAGAACCACCATCTAAGGCTTTCTGTAAGGCAACTAAAGATTCGTTATATCTTTCAGCAATATAAAGCATAACGCCTTGTTTCTGATACATATCAGGGTCAGAAGATAAAAGAGCTGACTGTTCATAATAACTAGCCGCTTCTTTAAATTCTTTAGCTTGTTGATAAGACGTAGCTATGCTTGTTAGCATTTTTGCATCTTTTTCAATTAACCCAGACTCAATATGTTCTTCAAGTATCTTGGCGGCTTTGATTGGAATATCATTCATTGTATATAGTTGACTTAAAGCTTTAATCTCTGCTGCCTTGGTCAAGTAACCTTGCCCATAAGCAACTTCGAAAGTAGATAAAGCTTTCTTATTGTCTTCTACTAATAAATAAAAGAATCCTAATTGCGTCCACTGCGTTTTATCTTCAGCGAACAACCTAACGATATCTTCTTGAACTGCGATGGTTTCTTTATACATCTTACGATTGTAATAAGAAGTCATCTTCAGGGCATAGGCTGTTTTATTTGGCTTATCAGCTAAGCTAATAGCTTTGTTGATAGGCTCAATAATCTCAGCAAACTTGCCAGTTTGATAATAAGCGTTAGAGATTCTGAAATAAGCATCAAAATCTTCTTTACAAGTAACGTCCATCCATTGGTTATACCATTTAATAGCGTCGTCATACTCTTCTTCTTGAAGACTCAAGTCTGCAATTAACTTAATAGTCCCCACTTGATCAGAGTCATTTAACTCATTTGACGCCACAGCTTTCGATAAAAACTCTATAGACTTCTTACCTTGCCCATTTTGCGTGGCAAGTAAGTTACCTATAAATCTATCAGTAAACGCTCGGTCAAATCCATCAGACGTTTCAATATCATATAAAACGTCTAATGCTTCAGTTACTTGATCGTTATTATAAAACTCTAAAGCTTGACCTACTTTTTTACCTACCTTTTGGCTAGGTATATTAGTAGGCCCTCGCTTATAGTCTGGACAAGCTATTGGTCCAACTGGCTTTGCTTTAGCTTGCGCGTAAACAACACTAGGAGAAACCACAGCCACAGTTAGAGCTGAAACCGCACACAAATGTTTTAAATATTTCTTCATTATGATTGATCCAACTTAAAGTCTAATTGCACAGTTAGGCCGAATTGCTTCATTGGTTTACCGTCTTCAATCTTAGGCTTGTATTTCCACTTACCTAAGGCCCTACGCGCTTCTCTGTCGAAAACACGTTTAGGGTCGGCTTCAATAACCTTAACATCTTCAACCCCACCTACTTCGTTAATAGTAAAAGACAGTTTTACCCAGCCTTCTTTACCATCACGAGCAGCCTGTACAGGATATTTAGGTTCAATACGGACGATAGGTGTCGCTTCACCATCACGCATTGCTCCAACACCTCCAATATTCACTGAGGCTCCACCAACATCAACACTGGGCATACTAAAACCAAGTCCATCAGTATTAACGTCAGCTACATCAGGTTCAACCGGTTCAATTTTAGGTGGTTGCTTCGGCGGCGGCGGTGGAGGCGGCGGAACTCGCTGTCTCAACTGCGTCGCATCGTCAGGTGTTGCCATAACAATATCGATAATTGGCGAATCAGTCTGCTTTTTGGGTGGCATAGATGTATTAGATATCAGTTTAGCCATCAATACAAAAAGCCCAAACGCTATCGCGGCCCCTACTAATATAGAAACTATTAATCGACCCATATTAACTACCTGCCGTTGCTATTGAGATTCGATCAATACCAGCTGACTTAATTTGATCCATAACTTCAACAACTACGCCGTGCTCGGCTTCTTTGTCAGCTTGAATTATAATTACATCAGAAGGCTGCTCTGCCATCAAACGTTCTAAGTTTGCTCGAACGCTATCAATATCTACTTCACGCTTATCAATCCACACTTTCTCATCAGCTGTTACTGCGATAAAAATGTTTGCGTTTTTAGGCATGATAGATTGAGTACCGTTTGGCTTGTTTACATCAATACCCGCTTCTTTTACAAAAACGGTAGTTACGATGAAGAAAATCAGCATGATAAACACTATGTCAAGCATAGGTGTCATATCAATTTCTGCATCTTCGTCTTCTACTCTAATTTTTCGACCCATAAGATCCTCTCTTTAATGATGGGGCAGGCTGTCTATCAGCTTAGCTCTGGCTATTTTAACTTTAGCTTCTAATCGAGAACTAAAGAATACACCAGACAATGCCGCTACCATTCCAGCCATAGTTGGAATAGTTGCCATAGAAATACCTCCGGCCATAAGACGAGGGTTACTTGTCCCCTGAGTCGCCATAGTCTCAAATACACCGATCATGCCAGTAACTGTTCCTAGAAGACCAATTAAAGGACACATAGCAACAAGAATTTTGATTAACATCATTCTTGCACTTAAGCCATCGGATGCTTGTGAAATCCATGTGTCACGGATTCTATGCGCATACCATGAGGTAGTATCGGTACGTGCATCCCAATTAGAGATAATTTCATCTCTAATTTTTGGATATACAGAACCTAAATACCAATAACGCTCTATCATTAAAACCCACATAAGAAAGAGTGTTAAAGCGACAACGTAAAGAACGTCACCGCCGGCAGCGATAAAGTCCCTGACAGACTCCCATAGTTCTATCAGGTATAACATCTTAAGCTTTCTCCGACTCTGCGTGTGCAGCAACTATGCCTGCAGCTTGCTCATCTAAGATGTGCGTAATAGATTTACTACGTCCAGCTACGATACTGTGAGTTAACAACAGTGGTAATGCAGCGATAATACCTTGGGCGGTTGTTACCAATGCCATCGAAATACTACCAGCCATTAGTTTAGGGTCACCTGTACCGAACAAAGTAATTTGTTGGAAGGTCAAAATCATACCTAATACAGTACCTAACAGACCTAACAGAGGTGCGATTGCAGCAAAGATCTTAATAACGTTTATTCCGCTATCGATTTTTGGTAATTCGCGCATGATAGCTTCATCTAGTTTTAACTCTAACGTTTCAACATCTTGAGATTTATTATCTTGATAAACCTGAAGAATACGACCAAGAGGGTTTCCAGTAGAAGGAGTTCCAACATTTTTAGCTTGCGAACGGATTTTGCCACCGATGATTGTTAGTGTAACTATTTTGTACAAACCGATTAGTAAACCAATCGCTAACATGATAGTAATTACATAACCTACGTATCCACCAGCGTGGTAACGCTCCATCATAGTCGCTTTTTCTTTCAATAAGCCAAGTATTGCACCGCTAGATGGATCTGCATAGAAAGGAACTAAACCAGAAGTTGCATTTAATAACTCTTCAGCAGAACTAACTAGGTAACCATCAGGTTGGCGACCAAGAGGTTGAACCATTTTATTCTGGTCGTCATAAACTAAGTAGCCTTGTTCACCAACTAAGTTAAACGTACCAACACGTAAAACTTCTTGCTGTTGAGAACCACCATCCAAGTTAACAACTTCAGTAGTAAATTTAGAAACTTGACCAGACTCAGTCATTTCTGTTTGTAATGCAAACCACAGATCTTCTAATTCTTTAATATTAGGTAAACCTTTAGATTCTTCAGACATACGCTTTAGGAACTCGTCACGTCCTGGGAATTCTGCACTTACAATTGAAGTAGAGATTTGGCCATAGGCTTCAGCAGATGCTTGACGCACAACACCAAACATTTCACCTAAAGTACCCGTTGCTTGAACAAGCTCAGCTTCTTTTTCAGCAAGAGCAACTTCATTATCTGAAAATTGCTTAGCTAATGCATCACCACGAGCTTTTTCTGCTTTAAGGTCAGCTTGCGCTTTTCTTACTAATGCTTGCTTATCAGCACGCTCAGATTGAAATTCAGCTTCTCTTTGTTTATTGATTTGTGCTTCAGAAACACGATTTTTCTTAACATCTTCTAATAACTCTTCAAGAGTACTCGCTGCGTTGACAGAAGTGGCTAATAAAGAAATAGATGCAGCAGCAAATATAGATTTAAATACAGTTTTCATCAATATTACTCCGCTGCTTTAATTGGTAGTTCAAGAAGGTCAGGTGGTACTAGTGCATTCGCCATACGTACAGCGTATACAACTGAACTTACGTATGAATCATCAAGTACTTCCCATGCTCTGGCATCATTATCCCAGATCCAAGCTTGTTTCTGGTCAAGAGATAAAGCCATTAGCGCAGTTCTACCTAAGTTGAAGAAATCAACTGTCACTTCAGTGCCTTGATAATCAAATGTCCCTTGATATGACGTTATTTTTTTACCGTAAGCATTTTCAATTTGATAGGCTTCAATAACCTGTCTGAATTGCTCTGATGTAGTAACATTTGAGTTAGCCATAACATCACGTAAACGTTCAACACGCTCTTTACGCTCTTCAAGGTTGATTGGAACATCTAGATCAATAAACTGCTCTAGACTATCAATCATTCTGAACATCAAAGGTACGATTCCGCGCTTAACGCCTTCGATACCATCAATCTGAGTTTGAAGAGAATCGATTCCACGTTGTTGATCCGCAACTAAGGTTGCAACGTAATCGTTATATACTTTCAAGTTTTCTGTTTCGTCTACAATTCCACGATATTCAACAAATAATTCCTGTGACTGCTCGTACAGGTTGTTGATTTTCTCTTGGGACTTCGCTGCAGCCGTATGAATTTTTGCTTCTTCTTTATGAAGATCATTTAACGGATCTGCAGAGACAACAGCGCTGCTACCGAGTGCAATAGCACCAACGACGGCAGAAGCAATAAGGTTTCTCTTGCTCATTTTGGACATAATTCCCAACCAATTTTCTTTTTTTGAATCCTTTTCACACTATAAAATATGTGAATAAGGGGCTTTTAAGCTCTGTTATTTAAGGGGCTTAGTTCTTTATTAGATTAAAGAATAAGACTGTAGAATATTCACATGGAAGCTAACGAGATGTCAAGGATGTACTAGTGGTTAAAATCCACATTTTGTTAAATTTAATTGTTGCATTTAGATATAGTACGACCATACTTTTTAAAACTCCCAAAAAAAGGACATTACACTTGGTAGAAATTTAACTCGACAAATGAAGTAGCCGAAAGCGAACGAGTTCCCCCCCCCCCCAACGGCTTGGTATTTTCTTCTTTGATTTCAAGCGCTATAAGTTAATTCTGAGCATATTTTCTAGTAGTGACTTCAATGGCGTTACCAATTGTTAAACAAAATTACTTTATGTCCAAAGTTTAACTCTCCAAAGTAACGTTTTTTACATTTAGGGACATTGGAAATGATTATCTTGCGGATATACTTTCGATTCCTTGCATTACGTGATTTGGATCCAACTTAGATATTCCCTTTATCACCCTGTGAATGTGATCATCTGGGGTTTCTAGTTCGTGAATATCAGTATCATAGTGATACCCAATCTTTCGAATAATCGCCTTCATTGCTTCCCGATAACGCTCAACAAACACTTTCCGTCTAGATCTAGTAATACAAAAACGAAATGATGCATTAGTCGTTAAACTTGATGAGTGTTTCTTTGAAGTTCTATATGACGAATAATATAAACAGGCCCCTGTTTATATTATCCAGCACGGAGGACAAGCACCCGTGATTTTCACTACGCCCTTAAAGACTAAACAAAGTTACATAGAATCATTTAGATACGAGGTCAAAAGCGACAGAAAGTCTATTACCCTCGCTAGAAAAAGGCTCAGTCCCATGCCAAAAATATGATGGAAACAATACCAAGGATCCTATTTCTGGTTTAAGCCAACGCTCAGCGCTTAACTCTGAATTAAGAGCAATTCCTGGTTTTCCCATATGCAAGCTCCCATCTCTAGAGTTTTGCTTCAGTTCCTCGGGTAAATTTACGTAGTAAGCACTGCTAAACCATCCCTTAGGATGAATATGAGATGCATGATAGCCTTGATTGTTAAGTTTAACCGACCAAGAAGAGCCGATGGAAAAATTGTTATCTACAAATTTTCGAGCAGGATGATAGCTGTCTTTAGTAATCGAGCCTATTACCTCTTTCGAGGTTTTTTCCAAATTAGCTTTGAGCTCTTGAATGACAGGATGTTCTCGAGTAAGTAAATTACCAAGGGTTTGTGTTCCACCTAACAAAGATTGATTTAGAGGCTGCTGTTTTGTTATGTGTAACTCTTCAATTACTGCTGCTAGCCTCGCATTAAAACTATCGATGCTTTCACTCTTAGATGAGAGCTGAATAGGTTGCTGAAAGACTAGATTGTCGTAATCACACAAATTATCATATTCACTAGAACCTGTTTGCCTCAAAGCTGTTGAGTAAAGTGCCATGAAATACTGGTTGTCAGGAAAACCTTGGACTAATGGTTTAATGGTATCAAGTGCAAGCGCTCCTTCCCCCAATCCAAGATATGATTTAGCCAAATATTCGATAAGGAAAGTGGGCAAAGCTTGATTACTTTTTTGGGAGCATCTAACAAAGCGAATAATTTGCTCAAACTGCTTCTGCTTTTCCCAAATAGATAACTGGAGACTACAACTCACATTATATTTATTTGAATGAGGATTTATGTTTCGCAATTCAGCTTGTGCTTTAGTTAAATTACCGTCGCTAATCAATTGATTAATGTAATCAGCAAAAACATTTATAGACATGGAGTTACGAGGCATTTGATGATAATGATCCAAGTAATCCTCCTCTGCTAATTCAAACTTTAATCTGCACAATAACTTATTCAACTTTGCGTGCTGAAAGTCTAACTTTAGCCCTTTTTTTAAGGTAATCAAAGCTAGAGCTGTGTCACCTAAGTCTAAATAATTTAATGCTAAGTCTTCGAATGCCTCGATATTGTAAACATCGATATCTACGACTCTTTGAAATAACTGAATTGATTTGCCAAAGTCCCCTTGCTGCTTGTAACACCAAGCCAACTCTCTAAGAATTAAAGTATCATCAGGCTTGGCGTTTAAAGCACTCATAAGCATTTTAGTGACAGAGCTAGGTTGTAGATGCCCCATAGCTTTGCTTTTACCTACAATGGCTTCACTATGTAACGGTTCAAGTTTGACTAACTTATCAAAAGCATCAAATGCTTTGCTGTATTCTTTGAGCCTTAGATAATTCGTTGCTAATTTATACAAAACCCCTTTATCTTCAGGCTTAAGCTTTAAAGCTTGAAAATAAAACTCGCCTCCTTTCCTAGCATCGTCAATTTCAATTGAAATATTACCGGCAGCAATGAGCAGGTCGCCTTGATTTGGTGACAATGATAGTGAGCGTTTAAAATACTGCAGAGCTTTGTACTTTTGACCAAGTCGTTCATATGCCGAGCCTGTAGCTCTATATAATCGATGATCATTCATACCGCTCTTTTCTAGTTGCAAAAAAAGACCTAAAGCTTGTTCAAACTTTCTTGTATGCATGAACTGCATGGCTGTATTAAGGGCTTGTTGTGGATTGAGCGTCATTCTATGCATTTAAATGGGAACCGATTAGCAAAAGTAGAGATAATAAATTAAATGAAGTTGCAATACAGTTTAGGTTACCATCTAATAAACCAATTCCCAACACCCTACTCACAGGAAGTGTTTTGCTAGAAAAAATTCACCAACAACTAAATGAAGCACAAAACTTCCTTGTTAAAGGGCAGTTTGAGCGAGCTCAGTTTATAATTAATGAAATTCTAGCGCTAAAACCTAACGACACTAGCGCTATAATACTAAAGGCTAAAATCGAGCATTCACTCATGCAGTTTGATGCTGCTAGACATACCATAGAGCAAGCGTTGGCGCACAAAGAACTTAGTTGGGAACAGCTCATGGATTTAGCTCAAATAGCAAACCAAATGGAGCTGTATTTTTTACTAGCGCATGCTTTAAGTAAGCTAATTGAGATGCGACCGGGTGCGTTAA
Source organism: Paraglaciecola sp. (assembly GCF_039942875.1). Classification (GTDB taxonomy): domain Bacteria; phylum Pseudomonadota; class Gammaproteobacteria; order Enterobacterales; family Alteromonadaceae; genus Paraglaciecola. Next base: position 25,805 of record NZ_JBDVBQ010000007.1, on the reverse strand, counting down.
AGCTAGAACTGCAGTTAAGCTTGTGCTTGGCCAAAATAGGTAAAACACACGGATCAACTAAGCTATTGCAATCACTAAGCAAGCAGGATGAAACTAACGCCCTCATATCGATAAATTTAGCGCACGGCTACAAAGCGCTTGGCCTAACTGAAAAAGCAATTAGTGAATATAAGCGATTTATTTTATTAAAACCTGAGTATTCTGGAACGGGTTATTGGAGTCTGGCAGACTTGAAAAACTATAAGTTCAGTACACAAGACATACAAGCCATGCACAATACTTCGAGCTTGAATCTAAACCAGAAAGAAAGGAGCTTAGTAGATTTTGCTTTAACCCGTGCTTTAGAACAAAATGAAGATTATGAGTTTGCATTTTCCAAACTAACAAATGCCAACCAAAAAATGAGTCAATTGAGGCCTTTTAACTCAACCGGCTTTCGCAATCTAGTTGGCTCTTTACTGCAATTTACTCCTAACAATAGTTCTTCTCGCCAATCAAGTAACAAAACTAAACCAATATTTATAGTTGGCCTGCCCCGCTCAGGAACCACGCTGACAGAACAAATAATTGGTAGCCATTCAAAAGTAGCCTGTACCGACGAGCTTCCATTCATTGAGCGTGTAGCAATACAGCTAGGCAAAGGGAAAAGCTACACTCAAGAATTATCACAGATAAATCATGAAACAGCAGAACAAATGAGGCAGTTTTATCTTGAGCAAGTATCAGAATATTCGGGCACACATACAGGTTCATTCATTGATAAAAATCCAACAAATTTCCTACATATTGGCCTTATAAAAACGCTTTTTCCACATTCAAAAATTGTCGGTCTTATCAGAGACCCGTTAGACAATGGAATGAGTATATACAAGCAGCATTTTGGTAAAGGCAATGATTTCAGTTACAAGCTGTCTGATATATGTATGTATTACGAAGCATATTTGTCGCTAATGTCACATTGGAAAGCTCTTTATTCTGATGACGTTTATATGCTTAATTACTCGCAACTAGTGAAATCCCCAGACCAACAGATAAAAGCGCTACTAAGCTTTTGCAACTTAGAATTTGAGCTACAATGCCTAAGCTTTTACAAGTCTAGCAGACCCGTTTTAACGCCAAGTGCAAGCCAAGTGAGGCAACCAATTAACTCCAAAGGAATTGACAGCTCTTTACCATATAAACCTTATATCAAATCTCATATTGAAGAGTTTGCAAAACTGAGAAATAAAATACAAACATTCAATTAAATTTAACATTAAGGCAACTATTCAGCTTGGCATAAAACAAACAGTTTTTGTTCATTAATAACCCACCACAGAGCAAAAATCAAACAACAAGCAACAAGCAACAAGCAACAAGCAATAAGCAATACTGTGTATGACATATATACTTATTGTGTTCGATTAACACTCGAATTTACAAAACCATCTGAATAGTTACACATTAAGTTTAGTTAAGACAGCTTGCCATGGCATGCCTTAAACTTTAAACCCGAACCACAGTGACAAGGCTCATTTCGTCCGATATTTTTTATTGACTCATGATGGCGAAGCGATTCTTTTGACAAGGATTTGACGGTTGTTTTTTGAACACTTCCAACGTTACCTTCAATGGGTAAATAGCTATCTTTAACCTCAATATTTAAGGCAGGATCAATCATACAATGTAGAAACATTCTTGGCGCTTGTGTGCCGTTACGAAGCTTTAACTTAGCATCTAAATGTTGAACACTTTCAAAAGCCTCTTTTCGTAATGCATGATAATGAGGCCATCCATCTTCAGTAAAACTGTACAGACTCCAATAACAACGCCATTGCTGGCAAAATGCACGTATTTTGTTAACAAACTCATTTACATAGTCTATTTTATTATTTGAAACTGATAATACATCTTGAATCAAGTCATCTGCCAAACCTTCCATTTCACCAGGAGACATGACTAAAGGCGTATTAAATTTTTCAGTTTTGATAGTAGCCGGACCGGCTGGAATATATGGGATGAGTTTAGGTTGTGAAGCGCAATTTTGCTCAACAATCCATGGAACCGTCCCTTTATTGGCCATTTTCCAAAAATCAGCAGAACCACATATATCGATAACTAAGTGGACTCTAAAAACATCACTGTCATTTCTAACTTTATGATATTTCCATGAGTCAAAAATCCATGCATCACCTGCTTTCATATGTAACTGACGTTCACCACAATGAAACACGACAGATGGTTCAGTCATAATGGGAATATGAATCCTAACTCTCTTATACCAGTGATAATTGATGTCCGAATGAAGTGGGACTTCGCACCCTGCTTCTAATCCCATTAGTCTTGAACGCCCAACAACCTCACCAAAACTAGCAATAACCTGAGATAAATAAGAGCATTCCCGCAATATCGGGGTTGTGGCCATAGGGCCTTTGAAATCATTATTCATTAAACCACCACGAGAAACTAAGGGTATTGAGCAATTCCCTTTAAACCCCTCATGATGAGCTACCCATAACTGTAGGTCTAAAGAACGCACCTCTTGTTTCAACCGTTTAACATCAAAGCATATTGGAAGTTGAATAAATTCATGCTCTAGTTTCATTGGTTTACCTCTAACGGGTGGATTTGCATTACTTAAGCAACCCATGACATAGCTTAAAACGCTTTCCCGACCCGCACGGGCAAGTAGCATTTCTAGGAGTCCGAGTAACATCAAGAGAATGCTTAACCTCAGTAGAGACTAAACTATCTACATCTGCTAAATTAATAGTAGAGTCTAAACTCGAGCAACCTTCTGAGCTTAGCCACCGATTTATATTATTAACGGTGTCATTAATGTAATGCATTTCTGGAGCAATTTTCTTAGCATGACTTAGCCACTTGCCTTTTTTAGGACGCGTAAGAGTATAACGTGAGTAATCCAACCCCCCTGCTAACATTTTGTTGATATATTGAGGATCTAGTTCTGCAAACTCCAACAACTTTTCAAGTTGTTTAGCTGGCTCTGAAACAAAATCTTGATAATTCAAAATCATTTTACGTGATGAGGTAATCGTCGCTAACCCGTTCAATATTGAATCATTTGCTTGCTGCCATTGATACCTTGCTATAGAAGATAGGGGTTTGCCAATATAATTACGCCACCCTTTGGGAAGTAATAGTGACCACCCTCCTCTCCAGTTAGGTAAATTTGGATAAGTAGTGAAGCGACCAGAATCCCAAGCTTCCATGATACTACTTACATTTTCCCTCGGGTCTCTAACTAAGTATATGAATTTGGCATCAGGGAACGCTCTATTCAAAAACTCAACTCTTAAGGCGTTCTTAGGGGTCTTTTCTAGTAATCTAAAATTGCCTTGCGCAGGCTTATAGATATTTCCTTTTATATCTCTGGCTGATTGACTAAAACGTTGGTGTAATAGGTCAACCATCTCTTCACTCGCGTCCATTTCATCTAAGCAATTTGACACGTAACCTCTTGATACAGTACTAAGCTGAGGAATATGTTCAATTAAGGCATGACTTTCATCACCTATAGTCCAGAGAAATGGATGCTTTGCCAATGTTTCAAACAACAGTGTACTACCTGCCCTCGGCGCCGACAAAATAATCACAGGTGCTTGAATGCACCTTTGCTCATTTGTATCCATTGATAACCCTTGCTACTACTTGATCATTTTCAGTCAGTAAATAATCATTTTTGATATTTAGTCCTAGGTCATAAAGTAAGTCCTTATACAAAACATACTTTTCAACAGTAAGTGCTGCATTAAGTAAGTCAGTTAAGCGTTCAATTTGGCCTAATAACTCACTCTGGAACAAGTCAATACTGTCAAGCTTTTGCTGAGCGTCAAGACGTGGCGACATACAATGACGTAAAAAGTTAGGAAAGTTGCTCCCGGCTAGGCCAACTTCATTTATGTCTGCAATACGTTTAATTTCAGTATTTAAAAGCGTGCGACTTGCTTCAGCTACTTTTGATTGCTTTCCCTCCTTTGACAATATCTGCAGCATCTCCTTCAAGCACTCTAATACTCCTTTGGGCTTAGATAGCTCTTTGGCAGCAGATAATATGGAGGAATTAGGTTGAACAATAGAGGATGTCATGTCGTGCAACACTAGTTGAAATCTACCAGCAATTTTTAATACTCGAGCAAGTTCAGATAAAGCCTTTGGCATATCAGCATACTCGATGCCAAACTGAGAAATTACACTGTCAAATGTATTAGCTTCAAAAACCATATTTTCAGCATTCTGTCTTGAATAAACGTTTACGTTACTCGATTTTTTCAAACTTTCGGTCAGAGTGAGTTCAGCTGAATCGATACCAGTTAGCAGCACTTGCGGTGCTGTTTTCAAAGCAATATCAATCAATGCACCATTACCTGTCCCCACATCTAAAACATGGTCTCCTTTATTACAGCCAGCGAAAAAATCACGCCAGACATTAAATAACCCCCCTTTATAGTTTTCTTTTATATCTTGGCTAAATGATGTCAAATGGCCTTGCCGCCAATATTGACTCCAGTAATCGCCCATTTAATAAATTCCCATGAAAATTAAAACAAAAAAAAGGCCGAGATGGTATCGACCTTTTTAACTATTATGAATCAGTAACTTAGAAGCTCTTTGTATAGCTCACACGATAGTCACGACCAAAGTTGTTATACAAATCTGCATCATCCCACGTACCAACATTACTTAATACTGGATCTTCATCCAACAAGTTGTTGATAGTGAAAGTTACAGCGCCATAATCACCAGCGTTATATGTGTATGTCAAGTTATGCACTGTCCAAGAGTCTAAATCAGCGACTGTACTAGTAGTGCTATTGTCATTATCAGATGTACTATCAACATGAGTAGTATTCCATGCAACAGCATGGTCATCCATTGACCAACCTAAGGTCAATACAGTTTTAAACTCAGGTTGCCCTAAACGTCCTACTGTATCAGTTAACTCATCAGCCACCTCTTCTTCATATGACAAGATGAAGCTATTAACCATATTAAGACTAAAATCACCAATACCAGTCTCAACATTCCCATTAAAGCTTAAATCGAGACCTTCAATGTCGAAACCTATACCGTTGTCATATCCGGTACCTGCTTCAAGCAATGTGCCTGCTGAAGCTCGTACTAGGTAGAAGGTTTCATTGCTAGTATCGGCGTCAGGGTCTAGCGCTGTAATCAAGCCTGCAGCTTCATCAGCAATCAAATCCTGCACAGACTTAGTCTGTATTACATTGTCAATTGACAATTGGAAATAATCCGCTTTCACTGAGAAGTTATCATTAACATCCCACGCTACACCTAGGTTTAAATAATCTGAACTTTCAGCTTCTAACTCAGAATTAGACTTGTAATAAGTGTCATATTGCTGCTCCGTAGTCTTGCCAGTATTATAATCAATGGCACCCTCGGCACTGAATGTTGTAGCAGCGTTTAGCTCATCAAGGGCAGGCGCTCGGAATGATTCGGAGTACGAAGCTCTTAACACCAAACCATCAGCTATTTCATAACGAGCCTTAACTGCAGGTGCGAAGTTGTCACCGAAGTCAGAATAATCATCGTAACGAAGAGCTATGTTCACTTCTAGCTCGTCAGTTACTGGCAATACAGTTTCATAGAAAAGTGCAAAGATATCACGCTCACCGGCCGCACTATTCCCTGAGGAACCACCAACCAACCCGGCTTCAGATTGCCCATCATAAATGTCAGCGTAAGTTTGCTCCATAAACTCTGAACCAACATAATGGCCAATTACGCCACCACCTAATTCACCAGCCTCAAAGCTTAGCCCTGCATACAATTGATTGAATATTCCCTGAGAGCTCTGAGTGGTGGTTGCCTTCATGTTTGCGATACCTTCATCAGAACTCAAATCAATATCGTTTGCTTCATTATATGCTAAACCGCCATAACTTAAGTAATACTCACCAACCGACTTATTATCGGCTACATTATAGTGATAATTGACTTCCCAAGATGCGTTACCCCAATCGAGATCTCCGCGTAAACCCATCAAGTAGTCTTGGTTATAATCATCAACATTATTATCTCGAGTACCAATACCAACCCATCTAAAATAGCCACGACCAACATCATCGCCCCAAGGGTTATTTTCATTATCAACAGAAATACTGTCCCAAGGAGCAGCTGGCGGAGCATATCTACCAAAAGAACTATTTTGTACAAACATAGCCTGCCCAAACCATTCAACATCTTCAGTTATCTCATAATTAGCATTAACATATAGTGTATTACGATCAACCGATGCTGTGTTATAAGAGACGTTTGCGTATGCATACATACAATAAGTAGAACCTTCACTCCAATCATCATCAGCAGCTACTTCTGCAAATGTGTTAGAGCCATACTCAGAAATTAAATCACCACATAATGGAGATGCTAGAGTAGAGCTGTAATCTGAATTAGCGACAGTGGCACCATAAATTGACCAACCAGCAGTCTCACTGTACGCTTGAATAGTTCCATCGCCATCAAAATCGGTCATAGAAGCTTTAGTATAATCTCTAGCACCATCCGATATACCTTTACGCTTTTGATGATCGAAAGCAAAAGTTAAGTTACCTTTATCAGTGGAAAAGCCACCTGTAACTGAAAACTCATTAGATGTTGTTCCTTCATCCTGCTGCCTTTGACCTGCACCAATATTAAAAGCTAATCCCTCAAAGTCTTTTTTCAAGATAATATTTACTACACCGGCCATTGCATCAGAACCATAAACTGAAGATCCACCTTCAGTCATAATTTCTATACGCTCAACTGCGGCCATAGGGATGGCGTTCAAGTTCGCAGATGCCCCACCCATAGTAGGAGAACCAGGAAAGCGGCGGCCATCAAGTAAGACTAGAGTACGCTGTGCTCCAGCACCACGTAAATTGACGGTTGCCTGAGACTGAAAGCTGCTACCAGAGCGCTCTGAGAAAGAACCGAATGAGTTCAATGAGCTACTACGTAATGCATCAGCAACAGTAAAATCGCCTTCCATTTTGATATCTGCTGCTGTAATAGAAATTACAGGAGCTGCGCCTTCCATATCAGATCTCTTAATGCGAGAACCGGTTACTGATATTCTTTCTACTTCATCAGCTGCTTCTTGAGCTACAGCAAAATTTGGTAAAGTCATAACAGTAGAAGCTGCGCCAACAGCCATAGCTAGACGAATCGACTTCGTCAATTTTGAATTTGTAAACATGTATGTCTCCCTGGACCACAATTTTTAGTGTGTTAAGTCGTTAAAACGACTTTTTAATATTGAAAGGTAGTGAACCTCACATACGATAATATACATAACGCATACACTTGGTCAACTGACTAACCTCAATAGATTCGAACTTATTATCAATGAATCTAATATATATCGTTCACTTTGTATGAATATCAACCAATAAACAAACTTGACTCTAAACTAATCAAAAACAATTCTCATATTTTAAAAAATACATATATAGTTAAAATTTAAGTATTACTTTATTGAGGTAGCCAAATATGAAGTTAGACGACGACATCCACAATTATTACGAACATCTAGTTTTAGAAAGAATAGAAGCTTTGGGTCTACACAAAGTAAAAAGTGAAGACTACTTGGCAGATTTGTGTTGCCTAGCACTAAATCAAATCCCGCCGAGGTATATTAGGTTTGAAGTAGATATGTCTTTTTACTTACCCCAAAGTGAAAGGCAACAAATGCAAATGAATGCTGTGAATGCCATTAAACAGGCAGTTGAGTATTTAGATGTAAACACCAAAGAAGTAACATCAAAGCAGAAATAGAAATATTGGTGGTGTCCTTTCAGCCACACCTCGGCACATGAGTCGTTCGCTGCGGCTGCTCCCTTCCAGGCCTGACCGGGTTAACAAAGTATCATTGCGAGGGGACCAAAAGGCCACCATTGAAAATCTTAACGCCTGTATAAGCACTAAGGCGGCGCATTATGAACAAAGCAATAATGTTATGCAACATCATTTTTAAATACATTGCCTAATTGACTATTTATTTGCCAAAGCGTTCTTCAGCAATCTTATTTGCAATAAGGTTAGGGGCCTTAGATTCAGCTGCTGAACGTCGATAAATTTCAATTAGCGTTTGTTCAATTGCCTCAATATGTTCCTTAAGCTTTTGTTTTGAACTCACGATACTTTGATGATAAATATCAATCACGCCACCAGCATTAATGACATAGTCCGGCGCATATAGAATACCTTTTGTCCTTAATATTTCGCCAAATTCCTCGTTTTCTAATTGATTATTCGCTGCACCAGCCACTACCTTAACTTTTAATTCATTAATTGTATTTTCATTTAAAGTAGCTCCTAAAGCGCATGGTGCATAAACATCAACGTTTAAACTATAAGCCTCTTCAATGGGAACGGCCACAGCATCATAGGCTTCAACCGCCTTGTCTATATTCACTTGGTTAATGTCAGTAACGTATAGTTTGGCCCCACTTTTGTGCAAATATGCGGCCAAGCGCATTCCTACTTGACCGAGTCCTTCTATCAATATTTTGGTATCTTTTAATGCTTGACCGAGGGCATAATCAACACTGGCTTTTAAGCCTACAAATACACCATATGCTGTGGATGGTGCGGGATTACCATCAGTTGAGTTGTTATCAATGTGATATTTAGCATGTATACCTGCAACATAAGGTGTTGTTTTTTCAATTAATTTCAGGTCAGCCACTGTCATCCCAGAGTCTTCTGCGCTAATATAATTTCCAGATAAACTATCTATAAACTTCCCCATAGCAGCCATCATTTCAGGTGTTTTTTCTGTACTTGGGTCTCCAATAATTACAGCTTTTCCTCCCCCTTGTTTTAACCCAGCCATAGCCGCTTTATAAGTCATGCCTTTTGATAACCTTAAAACATCATGTAATGCGTCCTCACTTGTTTTATATGGCCACATACGACAACCACCCAAACTTACTCCCAACCCGGTATCATGAATAGCAATAATGGCAGATAAACCAGAGCGCTTATCTCGGCAAAACGCTACATGCTCGTGATTATCAAATTCACTATGTTCAAATATCGACATTTAACACAACCTCCTTTCATTTAGCGACTGCATTCTAGTGATATTTGGGAGGATAACTTTTGCAACTTCAGCTAAGTGTCAATTCCCTTTAAAGTCTCTTCATGGCTGTGCCACCAATGCTAGGACAAATATCCTAATTAATTCTTGAATAAACGTACTTTTTTCAGCATGCTACAATCCAAATTATCAACCCTAATTTAGTCGAGCCCTTGTAATGAAACTTGACAAGTTTGATCGTGAAATTTTGCGTGTCATGCAAAAAGATGCCACTGTGTCTATGGCAGACCTTAGCCAGAAAGTTGGACTATCCCATACTCCATGCTGGAGAAGAGTAAAACGCCTGGTTGCTGAAAAAATAATACTTCAAAAAGTAACTCTTTTAGATAATAAAAAGTTAAATTTAGGTGTATCTGTTTTCATATATGTGACCCTGAAAAACCATGATGGTGAGTCATTGAACGATTTTGAAAAAGCAGTTCAAAATATTGAAGCAATAGTAGAGTGCCATACTACCAGTGGTGATAAAGACTATTTATTGAAAGTTATAGTTGAAAGCATCGAAGAGTATGAACACTTACTAAAAACCAAACTCACTAATCTACCATTAGTCGACCACTTGAGTTCTACTTTTGCCCTAAAACAAGTTAAAAATACTACTGAACTACCAATCAAAAATTTATAGTGTAGTGTTTGGACGTTTAACTTAGGTTTGATTCGTATCAATCAACAACTTAGGTGGTTTGTATATTCTCTAATTTACCGTCCAAACTACTCATAGAGCCTAGGGTGTAAATAAGAAAGTTCATAAATGACTAAATAGTAAGGCAGTAGCAGAGTACAAATCGTTTGGTATTCTTCATCAAATAATTTTTGCAGTTTTTTTGTTTATTCCATAGTCTCTCAATTTATTAGCGACAGCTGTATGACTTAACCCTAGCCTTTTGGCTAATTGTCTTGAACTGGGAAAGCTAGGGTATAAGCGCATCAAAATTTCTTTTTCAAACCGTTTAACCTCATCTTCTAAACTACCGTTAAATTCTTGAGAAACAATACTACTAGTGGCTGAGCACGAGGGTAGCTGAATATGGATCTTGTCTATTTCATTACCTTCCAATAAAGAAACGCTGCGATAAAGAGTATTTTCTAGTTGCCGAATATTCCCAGGCCAAGGATAAGTGTGCAGGTAATCCATGCAAGCTTTAGTCAATCTAGGTGTTTGACGCCCTAATTTCATACTATGTTGCTTTATAAATCTCTCTGCCAGAGCAATAATGTCGGACTTTCTCTCTCTCAGAGGTGGTAAAAATAGACTCAAAACATTCAATCGATAAAACAAATCTTCACTAAAACTACCTTTTTGAACCAAAGCGCCTAAATCTTTTTGAGTAGTACTAATTATGCGTACCTCAAGAGGCCTACTAACAGACTCTCCCGCTCTCTGATAATAACCACTTTGCAATATTTTAAGAAACTTAGTTTGAATGTCTGAAGGTAAGTCAGCGACTTCATCCAAAAACAATGTTCCTCTATTTGCTAAATCTAATAGCCCCAACTTTTCATCGTTTTCACCAAAAAACTCTAAACTTGCCTCTTTACCAGCTAGTATTCGACAATCTACAACAATGAACTTGCCATCTCTATTACGACTTCCTTCATGGCATGCTTTAGCCAATAGTTGCTTACCTGTCCCTGTTTCACCAAACATCATTATTGACTCGTCTAATTCAGCCATACGCTTGGCGTCTTTTATAACGTTTTTCATAGCTTTACTATCTGCTTGGATTGAAACAAAGTTGTCAGCCGATCCTTGATTAAATGCGGTAAGCTGTTGCCCTAACCTATATTCTGACTTAAGTAAAAATACAGCCCCAGCCATAATAGATTGTCCGCCTATATCCGGCACCATGACAGGTAACATATCTACTAAATAATCTTGTTCCAAAAACCGTATTTTTTGAACTTGTGCTTGGGGGTTTTCACTCTCTAACCATCGTGAAACATTAAAACCTTTCAGCAAGTCACCAATTGGAACATTTACAACCATTTCTTGTGGTAATGATAGCTGATTCAAAACTGCATCATTTATTAAAATGATCCTACCTTTTGTATTAACCGAAAACACAGGGTCTGGAAGTGTTTTCAACAATGTCTGTAGTTGATACTGCTCTCGTTCTATTGGCATAAAAGGCGTGGTTTTAACGTCTTTTATTCCATCAATCTTGCGGATTTTCGGCATTAAATGTTGAAGTTCTGAAAACTCCATATTAGGGAAGTTAAGAAATATTTTGCCCATCTCATCAATTTCGATACCCCGCAAATTAATCTCATGCTCAACTAATATATCTAGTATATCTTGGGCTATACCCAATCTATCCTGACAATTAATTTCTAAACGCATTGCGCTCTCCAAATAAAAAAGGTTAATTACATGATGACGGGAAAGCTAAACTGTAAAGATATTATTACAAAAGATAAAGGAAATTAGCGGGGTCTCAAAAAGTACATGCGTACTAAGACAATTCCTAAAAAAGGAACCGTAAAGTTATCATACTGATATATGAAGGTGTAAATGGGTTATACTTAGTTGAGACAACGTCTGATAAAAATTAGTTTATTTTACTATTTAGTTCCGTCAATAATTGCTTACTAATATTGGCAATACCTGGCTTATTTTCTGCACTCCAACTTAACGGCCTGCATTGTTCCATCGCTTTTATTCCGATACGAGATGTTAAAACTCCAGCTCCTAACCCTTGTGCGACTCTAGTGGATAATTTCCCCGTAACACCAGCCCCTAATGCATAGTTACCTGCATCTGATAGAATTTCTGCGGCACCTGCATACACCATATTATTAAAAATATTACGAATAAGTTTTACTCTTCCCCAATACCCTAAATGTAACCCGTATATTTCACTTACTTGATTCATCAACCTGATGTTTCGCCATAACACGATAAACATATCTAACATGGCAAAGGGACTGACAGCAATCATAACTCCCGCTGCTGAGGCATTACTCGTAACTTGTTTGATCGCTATTTTGTCAATAGGGGTCAACACATTATGTTCAAACAAACACATAATTTCATGATCATTATGAATATCTTCCAAACTGTCCTGCCAGTTAGCCACTAGAAATTGATAACTAGGCGGTAGCCTCGAAGCTAAGTTTAAGCAATGAGATTCAGCAAGCCCTATTGTAGGGCTATTAGTAATTTTATCAGAGGTTTCCTTGAGCTCATTTTGCCTCTTTAGTTCCTGTAAACCTTTCAATTCTGACAAAACCATCGTTATAAAAAATATCAAAGCGACACCAAATATACCCAACCAAATTGCACCTAACCAATCTGAGTTACGAGTAATTTCAATCACAAACCAAACAAGCTCAACCATGCTCGCAATAACTACAGCTAATGTCAGAAATATAAACCATCTTTTACGAGATGTTTTAGCCTTAGTTTGAGGCTTATATTCTAATTGTTCCTCCTCAAAAACACTTTCAGTCATTATGTCGGTTGACACCATTTCATTTAGTATTTTCGCTGGCTTAATATCCTTATTTGGAGGTTCTGTAATGCTTGAATTATTAACTACTTGAGCACTTTTAATTTTGTTATCAGCACCTTGAGGTGAACTTTCAGCATTTTTTGAGTCATTATTTTTCATGCTAATTTGTCAGCCAATAGAAAATCTAACACTTGATCCATACGTATATGTGGAAGCGAGTAACTTGCCCCTAATTGAGGTGGCGAAAATTTTGGAAATTCAAATTTCTGTGATGTCCAAAAATTTGGGGGAGGACAACATTGGGGAACTTCTCCAGGAAACAACGTTATAGTATTTCCATTTTCATCCTGCCCTTGTAAAACTTGAATATTAGCGCCATCCAGTTCACTACTTCCCGACTTTGACGCTCTAATAGAGGCAATAGCAGTCGACTCTGTTTGCACCCCTTTAAATTGAATTTTTTTTCTAGCATTGCGTAACATGCTTTCTAATAACTTGACTAGGTTTCCCTGTTGGTCTGGAGTTATATGATCAGCTTTGCTAGCAGCAAAAACTAACTTATCAATCTTAGGTTGGAATAACCGATTTAAAATACTTGAAGAGCCGTATTGAAAGCTTCCTAAAATCCAGTCAATCGCTTTCTGTAAGTCCTGATAACAATTATATCCGTTATTTAGAGCGCTTAAGCAGTCAACCAATATGACTTGCCTATCAAATTTTCTAAAATGCTCTTGAAAGAAAGGCTGAACTACACGAGCTTTATAATGTTCAAAACGACTAATCAATAAATCTATATTACTACCCTTTTGAACATGTTTTAAATTGAGCTTTGATTCTGAATTATCAGTAAAAATAAGTGGGAAGAAATGTAACGCAGGCGCCCCATTTAATTCTCCAGGTAAGATAAAACGCCCTGGTTGCAGCAGTTGAAACCCATTTTCTTGACAGCTAGCTAAATATTGCGCGTAAAGGTCCGCAATATTTTTTAACGCCAGCTCATCACCTGACTCTTCTAACTTTAACTTTGATATAGCATCAATAAATGGTTTTGCTAATTTTGCTCTTAAAGGATCTTCTAGTTCAGAACTACAATGTTCAATCCATTGCTCATAGCTCATATCGAGTAAAGGTAAATCAAGTAACCACTCGCCAGGGTAATCAGTAATATCCAAGGTTAGCGTCGCATCTTTGGTCAGATATTTACTGACACCGCTACTCTTTTTATACTTAACTTTCAGTCTTACCTGTGAAATACCTTTTGTCGATAATGGCCATACAGGCTCTAAATTTGTCAGCGATATCATTGCATCTTCATATGCGAACCGTCTAAATGTTAGGTTAGGCTGTACATCTCTTTTAACACCAACTAATCGAGCTTCACGAACCACATTAAAAAAAGGTAAGTTTGCTTCCTCATTGGCTTCAAGCAGTTGGTTAACTAACGAAGTAATGAAAGCTGTTTTACCGCTGCCACTTAAACCAGTTACCGCTAAGTTAACATGATTATCGACTAATCTAGACGCCGTCATTTTTAACTTTTGCTTTGTTCGCTGAATGTTCCGATGTTTTAAAATTGAGCTATCCATCTAAATCAAAATTAACCTTATCAATGTAACAGGAGTGATTTCTATGCCTTATTAGCAGAAACTTATAAGTTGTTTATCTCTCTATTGAGTTGAAATTCAGAAGAAGTTACATATGTTTCTACTTTTCTAAGTCTTTCTTCATTGTTCTCAAACTGCTGTTTAATATCCATAAAAGCTTGTTGAGGAGGCTCACCTGCTTGCCAGATTCTTGATTTCACAACCACTTTTTCTGGTTCATCTGTGTTTGTGTTATGCCAACCTTTACCTGTTTGTTTGGTACTTTTTGCCTCAGTAAATTGATTGTGCTCTTTTTTACTCCCCATATTTACGGGTTTTTTCTCTAAAATAAACCAACCAGCAATATAGCCAATAAAGAAAAATGGAGGGGCAAGTAAAAAGAACCCAGTTAAGGTAAGAATACGAACCAGCCATAGCTCAAGCCCAAAATATTCAGCTATGCCAGCGCACACGCCGGCAATTCTTGCTTTACCTGGATCCCGATATAAGGTTCCTCGATTATTCATACTTTATTTCTCCACTGAGGTGCTTCAGCATCCAAAATTGACTCCAAGGTATGAATGCGATCAGCCATTTTCTCTGCCCTGTCAGCCAACTCTTGTAAATTTCCATATTCATCTTCTGACAGCCCTTGGCTTATTTGCTTCTTACTACGGTAATGTAAAATAAGCCAAATTGGTGCGACAAAAATCATAAACAAAATGATTGGCGTTACAATAATCCCAATAATTCCTTCCACAATGACTCCCCTTACTACTACTTATTTATTCGAATCTGATGATTTACTTTGCATTGTTTTCTTTAACGCTGCCAATTCATTATCTATATCATCGTCAGACTCGAGCTCAGCAAATTCGTCTGCTAAGGTTTTCTTGCCTAAGTCATACGCATCAACTTGTGACTCCAAGTCATCAATTTTACGTTCGTATTGTTCAAACCGCCCCATAGCTGCATCTACTTTACCGCTATCTAGACTTTTCTTAACTTCTAATCTTGAGCTTACCGTTTTTTGGCGCAGAATAATGGCTTTCTGACGTGCTTTGGCATCAGCTAACTTATCCTGTAACTGTCCTACTTCATTCTGAAGTTTGGCAATCTGTTCATCTACAACGCTTAGCTCAGTAGTTAATATTTGCACCTGCTCATCACACTTCTTCTTTTCCTGAAGAGCGGCTCGAGCTAAATCTTCACGCTCTTTACTAATAGCAAGCTCAGCTTTTGACTTCCAATCTTTTGATTCGGATTGTATTTTATTAATTGAAGCCGAAATTTCTTTTTTACTCGCTATCGTTTTAGCTGAAGCGGAACGCACTTCAACTAAAGTGTCTTCCATTTCTTGTATGATTAAACGCACCATTTTCTCTGGATCTTCAGCCTTATCTAAAATGGCATTAATATTTGAGTTCACTATGTCAGTGAAACGAGAGAAGATACCCATATTATTTACCTCTATTATCTAATGTTAGTTAAATGGTATTACTTAACCTGATTATTACAAGTACAGGTTATTCAATTACCGGGCCAACCTAGAGAAACTTATAAGCCATTGAATTTATTGAATTAATAAATAAAATCATAAATACTGGGATCTAGCGTAATTAGTAAGTACACTATTACTTAGTCGTTTAGACCAATTTTTAAGGATATTGATGAGCCGCTTTCGCCAACAAGATAATCTACTAGGTCAATCTAATAATTTTTTAGAAGTATTAGAGCAAATATCACAAATAGCGCCATTAAATAAACCAGTACTCATTATAGGTGAACGAGGAACTGGTAAAGAGCTAGTTGCAGCTCGATTACACTTTTTATCTAAACGTTGGGATCAAACCTATCTCAAATTAAATTGTGCCGCATTAAATGAAAGTCTACTTGAGAGTGAGCTATTCGGTTATGAAGCGGGAGCCTTTACTGGCGCATCCAAACGTAGAGAAGGTCGATTTGAAACAGCACACAATGGCACCCTATTTTTAGATGAATTGGCAAATACTTCTGGAATGATCCAAGAGAAATTACTTAGAGTAATTGAATATGGTGAATTTGAAAGGGTGGGTGGTTCGCGCAGTGTTAAAGTAGATGTGCGGCTCGTCGCTGCTACGAATGAAGATTTGCCTGCACTTGCTGAATCGGGTGAATTCAGAGCTGATTTGTTAGATAGGCTAGCCTTTGACGTTATTACTCTGCCCCCTCTCAGAGAGCGTAAAGAAGATATTATGATGTTAGCCGAAAACTTTGCTATCAATATGGCTAGAGAACTAGAAATGGAGTTATTTAGTGGTTTTACTGAAAAAGCCAAACGAACTCTTCTTGATTATCATTGGCCCGGAAATATCAGAGAGCTTAAAAACGTTGTAGAACGAGCAGTTTATCGAAGTAACAACCCAGACATCCCAGTCCATCAAATAGTTTTAGACCCATTTGAATCAGCATATCGTCCCAAGAACAGAATAAAAACAAGTGATAGAGTCGCTCAAGCCCCAATCAAAGAAGAGCCTCGACTTGAAGAGATAGTACAAGTTGAAAAACAAGAAACATTTTCAGCCGACAATAAATCAATAGATTTTGAATTTCCTGTTGAGTTGAAAGAACTATCGCAAAATTTTGAGATAAACCTAATAAACCAAGCGTTGACCGATAGCCAATTTAATCAAAAAAAGACAGCAGAAAAACTAGGCTTAACTTACCATCAATTAAGAGGTTATCTAAAAAAATACAATTTGTTAGAACAAACTAATGAGGATATGGGTTAAGTTAAGCCAGTGAATATAATAAAGAGACGCCACATATCCTACTCAACTAGAACACTAATTGTGTTTGTTTTAAGTATGACCTTATATGCATGTGATGCTTTGATTACTTCAAAAACGGATCCTAATGGAATTGTCTATTGTTCTGAAGGCAGTCCATCTAGTTTTAATCCACAGTTAGATACATTTGGCACTACTGTTGATGCATCCTCCCATCAACTGTATGACAGGTTATTGGATTTTGATCAAACGTCTGGTGAAATCGTTCCCGCCCTTGCCACTAGTTGGATTATCAGTTCGGATGGAAAAACCTATACTTTTCAACTACGAAAAAAAGTAGCATTCCATAATATTTCAACATTTACGCCTTCGCGATATTTTAATGCTGACGACGTATTATTTAGTTTTAATAGATGGCGGTTATCGACTCATCCATACCATCAAGTATCAGGGGGTCGATATCCGTATACGGATAGCCTGAATCTGAATAAACTCATCAAAAGTGTTAAACGATTAAATGGATATAGAGTCGAAATTACACTTCAAAAGCGAGAGAGTTCATTTCTAGCAAACCTTGCGACTGATTTCGCTATTATTTTATCAGCCGAATATGCTGAGACGTTAACAGCCCGTAATCAAAAGCAGCTGATTGACTCTGTACCAGTGGGAACTGGCCCTTATAAGTTAAGTGACTTTAGACAAGACCAATATATAAAATACAGTAAACATCCAGAATATTGGCGTAGTGACAAGCTGACCGACAAACTTATATTTGATATCACCCCATCAAGCTCTCTACGTTTGGCGAAATTAATAACTGGCGAGTGTGATGCCATTGCATTACCCGCGCATAGTGAACTTGAAGTTGTAAGGCAACAAGATAATTTGGTACTTGATGAAGAGCCTGGCCAAAACATTGGGTTTTGGGCTTTTAATACATCAAGACCTCCTTTTGATAACCCCGCAATACGCCGAGCTTTATCTATGGCTGTTGATCGAAATGCCTTGCTAGAAGCGATTTACTTTGACAGCGCTATAGCAGCTCAAAATATTGTGCCGCCCACATCTTGGGCCTTTCAACCTGATGTAAAAAAGGTAAATTTCAACCCTACAGCGGCTAAAAAAATGTTGCGTGAAAATGGTATTGAAGATGGTTTCAGCATGACGGTATGGGCAATGCCAGTAAAACGCTCTTACAATCCAAACGCGATGAAAATGGCAGAGCTCATCAAAGGTTATCTTCAGGATGTTGGTATTCAGGTAAATATAGTCAGTTATAAATGGTCCATCTTTAGAGAAAAGCTTTCACAAGGCCTTCATGATTCAGTTTTGATTGGATGGTCAGCCGACAATGGCGACCCAGACAATTTTTATCGCCCACTTTTATCATGCGCAGCAATTGAATCAGGTACAAATAGAGCCATGTGGTGCTTTGAGAAATACGATCAATTAATCAACGAAGCATTAGATTATTCAGATACTCAAGAAAGAGCATACTTTTATGGACAAGCCAATGAGCTTTTAGCTGAACAATTGCCACTGTTACCCATAGCCCATGCGTCTAAATACCAAGCTCACCGAAAAGAGTTAAACGGGTTGGTTATCAACCCTTATGGCGGAATAAGATTTGGCGGAGTAACTAAGAACTGATGTTAAATATTCTATTGCGTTATACGAATTTGATTATAATCACTTTGTTTATTCTTAGTTTATTATCATTCGCCCTTGCCTATCTTTTTCCCGGTGACCCAATTGAGATAATGACTGGCTTAAAGCTTGAAGAGTTACAAAAGCTACAAAATCAAAGTGTCAATATAGGCTATGACCCAGAAGGCGGAGTACTTTCTCAGTATGGACATTATATGTCTGAACTATTTTCTGGTAATTGGGGAGTCAGTTTTAGTTCAGGTCAACCGCTATATGAAGAAATTATGCAGTCATTGCCAGCGAGTATTGAGCTAAGCGCCTATGCTCTTACTATTTCTTTGATTTTAGGGCTGCCATTAGGTTTTATAGCGGCACTGAGGCACCATAAATTACCTGATTACACTTTATTGTCCTTTAGCGTAGTGGGGTATTCCATACCTGTGTTTTGGTTAGCCCTAATTTTAATTTTAGTATTCTCTTTGCATTTTGGTTGGTTACCTCTTTCTGGAAGGCTCAGTTTAATATTTGATGTTCCGAATAAAACTGGGTTTATACTAATTGATATTTTAATGTCAGATATAGACAATAAGCATGCAGTACTGCTTGATGCATTAAGACATTTAATATTGCCAACGCTTTCTATTGCTATAGTTACAACCACTTTAATATTGCGGATAACGAGGCGCTCGGTTATCGAAACTCTTAATAGTGAGTTTATACAAGCAGCATACGCTAGAGGGTTAACAACACGTCAAGTATTAGTACGACACGGTATACGCAATGCATTAATTCCGATTTTACCACTATTGGCGATGCAGTTTCCTACCCTACTCACTAACGCTATGATTGTAGAAACTATCTTTTCTTGGCCTGGTATTGGTAGCTGGTTAATTCAGGCAATTTATCAACAAGATTACTCAGCTATTCAAGCTGGAATGCTTGCGGTTTCCGTATTTGTTGTCTTGTTTACCATGTCAATTGATATGTTACTGCGGTTAACAGATCCTAAACGTAAGAAGGTTGAACGTGGCACGATTTAATTTATACCAAGAAGAGCAGCACCCTTCACCGCTCCAGTATACTTGGTTAGAGTTTCAAAAGAACCATATAGCCATGGGTGGCTTAGTCTGTTTAGTATTATTTATTTTGATCACTGTTTTTTGTCCACTAATTGCACCATTTGATCCAAACTTACAGAAAACAGGAAACATTTTAGTCCCCCCCTCATGGGACGCTAACGGCGGTATAACTCACATATTTGGTACTGATGGATTAGGCAGAGATATCCTTTCTAGGGTCTTGTATGGATGTAGAATGACCTTTGGCATTAGCATATTATTGGTGATTTTTGCGCTTTTGGTTGGTGTAGGTTTAGGTGCAATAGCAGGAATGAGCAAAGGGTTTAGATCTAGCTTTTTAAATCATACCTTAGACTCAGTTCAAGCCATACCGACTATCTTAATCGCCATCATAATCATAGCAATATTAGGGACAGGCTTGGTCAACAGCATGTGGGCGATCGTGTTAGCACTTATCCCACAGTTTGTGCACCAAACCCGTGATTTTGTTCGAAGTGAACTTTCCAAGGAATATGTCATGGCAGCGCGACTAGATGGAGCAAGTAAAATACAACTATTTGCTCGCTCCATCCTGCCGAATATGGGTGAAACATTAGTCATGCAAGCAACACTCGCATTATCAATTTCTATATTAGACGTTAGCGCTTTAGGTTTTTTAAACCTAGGAGCACAAGCACCTTCTTCTGAACTTGGTGCATTATTATCGCAAGGAATTGAAGTTGCCTATATCGCCCCATGGAATATTGCCCTACCTGGAGGCGCACTGTTTCTTATGGTAGTGTCTGTGAATATAGTTGGAGATGGTTTACGCTCTGCATTAAAAAATAGACTACTTCACTAATGATATTATTAGATGTAAAAAACCTTACTCTAGAAATGGATATTGCTGGAGACTGGATAAAAGCGCTGGACAAGGTAAACCTAGTCATAAACGAAGGGCAAATTCACGCGCTTGTTGGGGAGTCTGGCTCTGGAAAGAGTATTATAGTAAAAGCAATTGTAGGTGCTTTGCCAAGTCATTGGAGGATTACGGCAGATAGAATGACATGGCGTGGGCAAAACCTATTAACCATGTCTTTAAAAAAACGCCGACAGCTTATACGTAACGACATTTCAGTGATTTTTCAGAACCCTATCGACTCCCTCGATCCCTTACTAACATTAGGAGATCAATTAAAAGAAATGATCCCTAAAACAAACCTAACTAAGGGTTGGTTTTGGGAGCGAAGCAAACAAAAGCAAGACATAGCGATTAGTTTATTACACAAAGTAGGCATAAAAAGTCACGAACGATGCCTAAAAAGTTACCCACACCAAATTGCAAGTAATGTCATTCAAAAATTTATGATTGCAATGGCAGTAGCGTCAGAGCCCAAATTGATCATTGCTGATAATCCTACAAAAGGCATGGAAGTCACAACCAAAACACAGATACTAAATTTATTGAGCCGAATTAATCAAGTTCGTGATATGAGTATATTATTCGTTAGCCATGACCTTTTAGCAATATCGAGTATGGCTTCATATATGACAGTATTATACTGCGGACAAACCGTTGAAAGTGGCGACTTACGGTTGCTAAGAAAGCGAGCTTTTCACCCCTATACAAAAGCACTACTTGATAGCGCCCCTAGTTTCCGAAAAGACCTTCCAGCGAAGTCAGCGTTAACCTCTTTAGAAGGCACAATCCCTACCCTACATCATTTACCTACTGGCTGCAGGTTAGGGCCAAGATGCCCAAGAGCTAGACGGGAATGTGTTGTTATGCCTGTATCTAGAAGAGTACATAATCATTATTATAGCTGCCACTTTCCCATCCATAGGGATACTAAGTAGTGGAATTATTTAAAGTAGAAGACTTAATATTCAATAACCGGAAACAAAATTTTTGGTCAAATACTCCCGCTACCTATGAGTTAGGCCCTGTTAGCTTTAACCTTAAAGCAGGTGAAACACTAGCCATAATTGGAGAGAACAGCTCAGGTAAGTCACTGTTAGCAAAATTATTAGTTGGCTTGGAAAAACCTAATAGTGGCAGGATCCTTATGAATGGTGTAGAGATAAATAATGCTGACCTTACTTCAAGTTGCCATGACATCAGAATGATTTTTCAGAATAGTAACGAGTCTTTAAACCCAGGATTAACCTTAGGGGCGATTTTAGAAGAACCTTTGAGATTGAATACAAAGCTTGATACCCAACAACGCAACAGTCTTGTAGTAAAAACCTTAAGAAAAGTCGGATTGATGTCTGATCATCAATTTTTTTACCGTCACATGTTGTCAGATGGACAACGACAACGTGTAGCCTTAGCAAGAGCGTTAATTCTAAACCCTAAAGTTATTGTAGCAGATGAACCTTTTGCAGCCTTAGACCCCTCTGTACGCTCTCAAGCTGTTAATTTGTTGATGCAATTACAAAAGGATTTGGGAATTGGCTTTATTTTTATATCTCACAATTTAGGAATAGTAAGACACGTTTCAGATAAAGTAATTGTGATGCAAGATGGTAAAGTCATTGAATCAGGAAAAACTGAAGTCATATTCACTTGGCCAAAAGCCGAATACACTAAGAAATTAGTAGATGCTCACCAAGCATTAGTTAACCGACAAGGTGCTTAAAAGAATAAACTTAACAGCTGGATAGTAATCTAATACCCAACTGTTAAGTGATACTGAATTACCCCACCAAAGATAACAGAATACCAGCCGCCACAGCGGACCCTAATACACCTGCTACGTTGGGACCCATAGCATGCATGAGTAAGAAGTTATGATGATTAGCTTCAAGCCCAACCTTATTCACAACTCTTGCTGCCATAGGCACTGCGGATACACCAGCAGCTCCTAGTAAAGGGTTAATTTTAGATTTGCTAAACTTACTCATGACTTTAGCCATTAAAATACCCGCTGCTGTACCAATCGAAAACGCAATAGCCCCGAGAGCTAAAATTCCCAAAGTCTCGACCGTAAGAAATTTGTCAGCCGACAATTTAGAACCAACTGCCAAACCAAGGAAAATTGTCACCACGTTTATCAATTCATTTTGAGCACTATTGCTAAGCCTATCTACCACACCAGACTCTTTCATTAAATTACCTAAACAAAACATCCCAACTAAAGGAGTCGCTGTCGGCAAAAACAAAATGGTAAGGAGTAATACAGCTAACGGAAAAATTACTTTTTCTCTCTTAGATACAAGTCTAAGTTGAGGCATTTCAATCTTTCGCTCAGCTTCTGTGGTAAATAAACGCATGATGGGGGGCTGAATTAGGGGCACCAAAGCCATATAAGAATAAGCCGCTACTGCAATAGCACCAAGTAAATCTGGAGCTAACTTAGAAGCTAAAAAGATAGCCGTAGGTCCATCAGCCCCACCGATAATTGCAATCGCTGCAGCATCTTTTAAGGTGAACTCAAACCCAGGTACTAGATTCAATGCAATAGCCCCAAACAATGTCGCAAATATTCCAGCTTGGGCGGCAGCGCCAAGCAATAACATTTTGGGGTTTGCAATTAGAGCACTAAAGTCAGTCATAGCCCCAACCCCCATAAAAATTAATAACGGGAATACCCCCGTATCAATCCCTACATGATAAACGTAATACAACAAGCCACCGACTTCACTAAAGCCAGCAAGTGGTATGTTTGTCAATATAGCCCCAAATCCAATAGGCAATAGTAAAAGTGGTTCAAATTTTTTGACTATAGCTAGGTATAACAACAGAGTACCAACACTCATCATGATAACCTGACCCAACTCAAAATGAGCTAGCGCCGTGCTTTGCCATAATATTTCTAGCTTTTCCATTAAGTGTTTACCTTTAGCCTATTACAAATAGTGGTTGCCCAGCTTGCACTGCATCACCTTCTTTAATTCTTATATTAGACACAGTCCCTGAGGTAGCAGCCCTTACTTCGGTCTCCATCTTCATTGCTTCCATAACAACAACAACATCACCTGCATTCACAACATCACCATCTCTGACTAAAACTTTGAAAATATTTCCAGCAAGGGGAGAATTTAACGGCTCGCCACCAGCTACTGAAGGTTCTGTAGAGCTAGTAGTTGCCTTAACAGGTTGGACATTTGTAAGCGCACCACTCTCGGCTACTTCTACAGAAAACACTTGTCCATCAACTCGTACAGAGTATGCAGCCGACTTTGCAGGTGCAGTCTTAGGACCTGAAGGTGACGGTACATTTGTCGACTCTGAGGTTAGGTTTGGAGCAGGCTCAAATGCATCTGGATTATTTCTATTTTTAAGAAACTTCAGCCCTATTTGAGGGAAAAGTGCGTAAGTTAACACATCATCAACTAAATCATCAGAAGTCTCGAAGGATTCTTTCTGAGCTAATTCAGATAACTCTGTAGTCAAAGATGTCAACTCATCTTCTATCAGATCAGCTGGACGGCATGTAATAGCTTCTTTACCTTCCAGAACCCGTTGTTGTAGTTCTTTGTTTACAGGAGCCGCTGTTGCGCCGTATTCACCTTTTAATACACCGGCCGTCTCTTTGCTGATACTTTTGTATCGTTCTCCAGTTAGAACATTAATAACAGATTGAGTACCTACTATTTGTGAAGTAGGTGTCACAAGAGGAATAAAGCCTAAGTCTTCTCTAACCTTAGGTATCTCGGTTAAGACCTCATCCATTTTATCCTCAGCACCTTGTTCTTTCAGCTGGCTTTCCATATTTGTTAACATGCCACCAGGAACCTGAGCAATTAAAATTCGTGCATCAACGCCTTTTAAGCTGCCTTCAAATTGCGCATACTTTTTACGTACATCTCGAAAATAAGCAGCAATATCCGTAAAGGCATTTAAATCTAACCCAGTATCTCGCTCTGTCCCTTCAACAATCGAAACGATTGTTTCTGTTGCAGAATGTCCATAGGTCATACTCATTGAAGAAATTGACGTGTCCAAAATATCGATTCCAGCATCGATTGCTTTTTGTGCTGTAGCGATACTTAAGCCTGTGGTTGCATGACAATGTAATGCGATTGGAACTTCTATTGATTCTTTTAACTTTGAAACTAACTCTTCACATTCGTATGGCTTAAGTAAACCAGCCATATCTTTGATACAAATGGAATGAACACCTAAGTCTTGTAACTCATTTGCCATATCTAACCAAGTTTGTAATGTATGCACTGGCGAAACAGTATAAGACATTGTCCCTTGAGCATGAGCCCCTTGCTTAATCGCAGCCTTTACAGCTGTTTGCAAGTTACGGATATCATTCATTGCATCAAAGATTCTAAAGACGTCTACACCGTTAGCATGAGCTCGCTCAACAAACTTTTCAACGACGTCATCAGCATAATGGCGATAACCTAATAGGTTTTGACCACGTAGCAACATTTGTTGCTTTGTCTTTGGCATGGCTTTTTTAAGCTGGCGAATTCTATCCCAAGGATCTTCACCTAGATAGCGAATACACGAGTCGAATGTAGCTCCCCCCCATGTTTCTAGTGACCAGTAGCCTATGTCATCCAACTTGCTCGCTATTGGCAACATATCTTCCAATCGCATTCTGGTTGCTAGTAATGATTGATGTGCATCGCGGAGTACAACGTCAGTAATCGCTAATGGTTTACTCATTGGGATATATCCTCAAAATTTAATACTAATTCTATCGTCTATGTAGTTGAACAGCCGCACTTATTGCGGCAACTACTTTGGGAGAAACGCCATCCTGAGCTGGCGTAATGGGCGTCTTAGTTTTGAACGCTTGTAATGACGTAGTTAAACTGGGATCAGGAATAATTTTATTTAACCAAGCAATTAAATTAATTGCCCCAATTAGCATGGTCAAAAATAAAAATACAACGACCATTCCAACTAATAATAAGTTTGCAGCTTCAAGGAGTGCATCGGCGACTTCTAATTGCATAACAGCAAATCCCAAAATAAAAATATTTAGTGAATTGATGGTTACATGCAAGCTTAAAAAACACAACAAATAGGCAAGAGGAAAAGTGCATAAAAAATAAGAAAAAATTCACGAATTCTAAATAATTACCCACACAGTGTAAATTTATGGCAAAAAAAAACCTACTAGACAGTAGGTTTCTTAATATGGCGCGTGTGGAAGGATTCGAACCTCCGACCGCCTGGTTCGTAGCCAGGTACTCTATCCAGCTGAGCTACACACGCGTAT
>NZ_JBDVBQ010000006.1:0-17407 GCF_039942875.1 Paraglaciecola sp. | reverse complement strand
TACAACTTAGATTTGCAACAATCAATAAAGAACAATTGCAACTCAACTTTAAACTTACATTTATGTTCTTCATTCAGCGCGGATAGCATCTCGGCCGCTTTCTTTGAAACTTTCCATTCTTGATTATTCATATAGGCATATAACGCTTAACATATGGGGATTTTAGGAGCGCTTTTTCAGCGAGTAAAATTCCCTCTATAATGCACTTGTTATATTTAATTGTTTAAGTGTACTGTGAATACAATTAAGGCTACATAAAACGACAAACCTAATAACCATATTAAGTTGATATTTTTTTCTTTACTAACTCTAAAAGTCGTAAAGTCCGTGAAAGCTATTTTATACTGTCCAAGAGTAAAAACTTTAAGAATTAAACATCCTGTAGAGTAAAATACAAAACCGAAAAACGATTCGATTAGTAACCAAATAAATACATCCATTACGATACTCATAATTGCTTCCTTAAATATAACGTTTCAAAGCACGGGCGCGCGCTTTTTGCGCGTCTGTGTGGCTTTGTTTGTTATGTACCATTTGATAATGCTTTAGCTTGTGTTGGTTTTTGATAATCGGAGCCGATCCAGTATGCACTTAATAAAGGAGAAAACAGCGTAAAAACAATCATAGGATTGTTGTAAAACTCAAATTTGATAAAAATTGATGACAATACTATTTGAATTATAATATTTAAAACGGAGCCAAATAATAAAATTTTACTACTTATGTTTTCATCTTTTTTAAAAAAGGAAATAAAGTAAGATAACAACATTAGATAACTAACAGCACAGAGCGCCCCAGCAAGCATCAATAACGATGCAATAGTAGGTTCGGTTCCCCCAATCAGTCCAGCTTGTGTCATCAGTAAAAAACCACCCACAATTAATACGACAACCTGAATTGGCACTAATAAAGCACTTAATATTTTTAAAAGTAACATAGTTAACTAGACTCGATTTTAGGCACATAACAATTTAATAGTGCGCGAACCGCGCATATTTCTATTTACATATCGCGCACTTTTCTAGTTTGTACTATTAGTAACAAATTACCTAACACATTGCTATAGATAGAAAATAAGGGAAATTGATAGGCTTTTTGATTCTATAAAAATGCGCGAACCGCGCATTTTCCTAACTACCTATGCAAGTTAGCTAAAGCTGTATTTAACACCAGTAATAATCGTCCACTAATAAGCAAGATATGACCTAGAAAAGCATGCTTACTAAGCTGAGCGAATATAATAGCTAATCAACACTCAACAATATTGACCGCTAGGCCGCCTCTGGCGGTTTCCTTGTATTTAGACTTCATATCGTTACCGGTTTCCCACATAGTTTTAATGACTTTGTCTAACGATACTTTGTGGTCACCGTTACCCCGCAAGGCTAGCCTTGAGGCATTAATGGCTTTAATTGAGCCCATAGCATTACGTTCAATACAGGGCACTTGCACTAATCCGCCCACTGGGTCGCAAGTTAAACCTAGATTATGTTCCATGCCTATCTCGGCAGCATTTTCGACTTCGTCTACTGTGCCACCAAGTATTTCGGTAAGTGCCCCTGCAGCCATAGAGCAAGCTACACCTACTTCGCCTTGGCAACCTACTTCGGCACCCGATATTGAGGCATTCTTTTTGTATAAAATACCAATGGCCGCTGCGGTTAATAAGTAACGTACTGCTGTGTCTTCATCTACTGGGCTGATAAACTTGTCATAGTAATGCAACACAGCTGGGATAATACCCGCAGCACCATTAGTGGGGGCGGTAACAACTCGGCCACCAGCAGCGTTTTCTTCATTAACAGCTAGTGCAAATAGGTTAACCCAGTCCATAGCTAGCATAGGATCGGTACTTCGTTCGTTTTGCAATCTGCGATAAAGCTTAGGGGCGCGGCGCGTTACTTTTAAGCCACCAGGTAGGATGCCTTCATTACTAATGCCGTTTTGCACGCATTCCTGCATAACTTGCCAGATATGCCAAAGCTTTTGTTTTACTTTTGCTTTGTTTTGAAACACCTGTTCATTTAAAAGCATAAGCGAGCTAATACATAAACCATGCTCTCTGCACAGTCGCAGTAACTCTGTAGCAGATGAAAAGGAATAGGGTACAGGTAGCGCATCATGTTTTAAGGCGCTAACCTTTTCATCATGAAAGTTTTCTTCTTTAAGAATAAAGCCACCGCCAATAGAGTAGTAACTTTGACTGGCAATCATTTCACCTTGTTTATAAGCAAAGAAAGTAAGCCCATTAGCGTGCAGCGGTAGAGTTTTACGTCGATGAAAAATAATGGCATTTTGACGGGGAAATTTTACGGTTTTTTCAGCGTTCAAATCTAGTGATTGCTTAACATCAACATTGCGCAATAAGGTGTCAACTAAGCCAATATCTATAGATTCAGGCGTGTAACCTTGCAGGCCTAAAATAACGGCTTTTCCAGTGCCATGGCCTTTACCCGTTTGCCCAAGGGAGCCAAACAACTCCACTTTCACTTCATCCACTTGATCGAATACTTCAAGTGTTTTTAACTGCTGACAAAACTCTACGCCAGCTCGCATAGGGCCCACTGTATGTGAACTAGATGGGCCAATACCTACGCTGAACATATCAAAAACACTGATCATGGTTTTCTCGATTTAATTGAGTTAATGCTTACATAATGGTGGGTTAACTTAAGTGGTGTAGTGGTTATGCACTTTTCTAATAAAGACATTAAGTAGCCCATATAAGACATGAGAATTTTAATTATATATACTAAAACGCAAATCAATCCAAGTTCACTTACAAATAAGCGACACAATCAAATTAGTGAGTAGTTTGGTGTTATTTATTAACGACGCGTTTAGTAAATAAAAGGTCGTTATCGATCAAAAACGCAGTATGACTAATGCTAGACTGAATCTCGAGCTCACACGGTATACGTAGGCGTTACGCACAACAATATTAGTTATATATAGCCCAACTATATTTTGAGCTACTAATAACTACCCTTACTTTCGTAAAGTCTGTAAGCCTCAGAAAAATAACAATAAAGAAGATAAGAATGACACCAGATACCGCAGAACAATTAAGCACAAACAAGTATTCTAGTTGGTTCAATATCGGTATTAAACATAGTGTGTTTTGGCCCCCTTTTCTGCTTTTACTGGGCGCAATGGTATTTAGTTTTGTTGATTTAGAGAACTTTCTCAATGTCATGACAGAAATAAATGACTGGATCCTCACTACCTTTTCTTGGTTATTTAGTATTTCAACTTTGTGTTTAGTTATTAGCCTAGTCATTACCTTTTTCTCTCCCCTTGGCAAAATCAAAATTGGCGGTACCCACGCCAAACCTTTACTAACTAAATGGCAATGGTTTGCGATTACACTATGCACCACGGTTGCTACTGGCATTCTGTTTTGGGGCGCAGCAGAACCCATGTATCACTTTTATGAACCCCCCACTTCTTTAGATATTGCCGCGCAAAGTGAAGAAGCGGTTAGGTTTACTATGGGCACCATGTTTATGCATTGGTCATTTACGCCTTATGCTATTTATTGCGTACCTGCATTAGTGTTTGCCTTGTGTTATTACAATTTGCATATGCCATTTTCACTAGGCTCTTCATTAAAACCATTTTTAGGTAGATTGATTACCAAAAAAAGCGCCATAGTCATTGATGCTGTCGCTTTGTTTGCTTTAGTCGCGGGCATGGCTTCATCTCTAGGTTCTGGTATTTTAGTATTGGGTGGTGGCCTACAATCTGTTTTAGGTATACCTAACACCAAAACGGTAATGGCGCTGGTTTGTGCTGCCATTGTGGTCACTTTTATCGCCTCTGCTGTGAGTGGTTTGCAAAAGGGTATTGCGCGGCTTTCTAATCTAAATGCGCAAGTTTTTATTGTCTCTTGTGTATTTGTGCTTATGTTCGGCCCCACCCAATATATATTTTCGGCTGGGCTGCAGGGCATGACTGATTACGTCACCACCTTTTTCTCAAGAAGCTTAAATATGTACACCGGCCCTGAAGATAACTGGCCTAACCTATGGACCATATTTTATTGGGCCAATTGGTATGCGTGGGCACCGGTAGTGGCTTTATTTTTAGGAAGAATTGGCCGAGGTTACACTGTAAGAGAATTTATAGTGGTGAACTTAATCTTGCCTTCAATGTTCGCTTTTGTATGGATGTCGACCTTTTCTGGCAGTGCTATTTATTTCGACAATCTCACCTTAGGTGGTATTAAGACCGCAATGGATGAAAAAGGCGTTGAAGGGGCCATCTATACCTTGTTTGAGAATTTACCTATAAGCTATATCACTGCTGGCATTTTTATCTTTATCACCTTTATTTCTTACGTTACCGCAGCCGACTCAAACACAGATACCATGAGCAACCTGTGTGCAGCCGACAACGAAGCCTGTGTAAATGATCCCGAAGAGGGTTCGGCAGCCGAATTAGAAAGCGCCTCCACACCAACCAAAGCCGCACCTCTGATGCTACTAAAAATAGTTTGGGGAATGAGTATTGGCGTTATAGCCTGGGTAATGGTGAGTTTCGCCAGTATTGATGGCATCAAGATGATGTCAAACTTAGGGGGCTTGCCCGCTATGTTTATTATTATCTGTGTAAATGGCTCCTTACTAGTACTGATTTATAGAGTAGTAAAAGGCGACAAACTAGAGCCGCCTGTTGCTGATAAACCCTAACGACTTAGAGGCTGTTTTATGGTTTTTATCAAGGTAAAAGCCAAGCTAAAAACAGCCTGAAAATTATTCGCAAAAATAACGGTATTCAAGGCATAAATTAACGAGCATTACAGCAATTCTGCTGGTATTCTGCGCGCCTTTTTAACCCTTACAATTTTTTACAACGAGTAATGCTATGGGATCCCTATTAAGGTCTATCTTTGCCTTATTATTATCAGCCGCCATTTTGCTAATGGGCCACGGTCTGCAATACACATTAGTGCCACTTTATGGTGTGAGTCTTGGTTGGGAGTCCACCACCATAGGTTTTATAGGCTCTAGTTATTTTGCTGGTTTTGTATTGGGTTGCCTAACCGTTCCTAAGTTGGTTGCAAGAGTCGGTCATATTCGAGTTTTTACCGTTTTGGTTGCCCTAACCACTGGCTCTATGTTGTTTATTGGTATAGCTGACCAGTTCGAGTTGTGGGTAATTGCACGTCTATTAATGGGCTGGGCAATGGCCGGAATTTACATGGTGATGGAAAGCTGGCTTAACGAAAAAACCCCCACCGAATACAGAGGTAGCATCTTATCTATCTATGCAGTTATCACCCTAGGGGCTATCTGTATTGGACAATTACTCGTGGGTTTTGACCTTGGCTACGAGCGTTTGTTTATGCTTGGCGCAGCTTTATTAGTGTTGGGCATTTTACCCATAGGTTTAACCACAAGCTCAGCACCTAACCCCATACCTAACATTAAGTTAAGTTTCAGGCGCATATTTTCGGTATCGCAAATTGCTATGGTAGGTGCATTTTTAGGTGGTTTTATTTCAGGTGGTTTTTGGGCCCTTGGGCCGGTTGTGGCTAATTCTAATGGCTTAGAAGCAGGGCAAGTGGGCTTATTTATGGCTGTCACCTTATTAGGGGGCGCAGCCTTGCAGTACCCATTAGGGAGAATGTCTGACAACATCGACAGACGTATAGTCATTGCTGGCTTAGCCGTTTTTGGATTAGTAGCCTGTTTAGTTGCTATGTTGCCTTTGTATGACCACCCTTGGTTTATTTACCTAACCATGTTTGCCTTTGGTGGCTTAGTCTTCCCTTTGTATGCATTATGTTTAGCTCACGCAAATGACAACACCGACTTATCGGTAATGGAAGTGGGTAGCGGCGTATTAATGATGAACAGTTTAGGCAGTGTATTTGGGCCCCTAGTGGTGTCATCTCTATTTGCCTATACCGAGCAAGCTTTGTTTATTGTGTCAGCGGTTTCATTTTCGCTGTTAGCTTTTTGGACTATATTCAGGATCAATTTCTATCAAGCAGACAGAGAGCACTATGCTCCGTTTGTGAGTGTCAGCAAAACCACTCATGAGGTGATAGAAGTAGGAATCGATCCAGAAGAAGAGGAGGTACAACAAACAGAACACGCCCATTAATATTTAATGGGCACCGCCTATTGCTTACTTAGTAAACACCACCGTTTTCTTACCATGTAAGAATATACGATTTTCAATGTGGTTTTGTACTGCTCTAGCAAGGGTTAAGCATTCAATGTCTCGTCCTTTAGCCGCTAAATCTTCAGGGTGATAACCATGGTCTACGGTTTCTACACCTTGGCTAATAATCGGCCCTTCGTCTAGCTCATCGCTTACATAATGGGCCGTTGCACCCACTAGCTTAATACCTTTCTCGTAAGCCTGATGATAAGGCTTTGCGCCTTTAAAACCAGGTAACAAAGAGTGATGAATATTGATGGCTCTACCTGCCAACTTTTGGCACATATCATTGGTTAATACTTGCATGTAGCGAGCTAAGACCACCAAATCTGTTTGGTATTCTTGAATCACATCCCAAATCAACGCTTCTTGCTGTACCTTAGTCTCTTTGGTAATAGGGAAATGATAATAAGGGATATTATGCCACGCCGCTAAATCTTCACAGTCTGGATGATTAGATACAATAGCTTGAATATCTACTGCCAAACTGCCAATTCTCCAACGATAAAGCAGGTCATTTAGACAGTGATCTTGCTTAGAGACTAAAATCACCACTTTAGGCTTATACGCTTTTGCCACCAGCTGCCACTGCATAGAGAACTTTTCAGCTTGAAGATTAAAACCTTCCATGAAGGCTTGGCGATCAAACTCAGCCCCATCATTGGCATGGAATTCGATACGAATAAAAAACTGGCCGTTTTTGGTGTCATCAAAAGAATGGATTTCTGTGATGTAAAAGCCATTCTCATATAAATAACGGGTTACTACGTCTACCGTACCTAACAAACTTGGGCAACTTGCGGTAATGATCTGAGTTTGAACTTGTTGTTGTTTTTCTGTAACTGACAGTGTCATTACTATTCCTTTGAAACCAAAAAATAAACAGTTACCGCGAAATACGCAGGCCGTATTCTTTACTGCTTTGTTGTAGCCATAACCAAATATAATCTGAAAAACTACGGCGAATAACTAACTGAAAACTTTGCTCACCTGTGCGCCTAATATGGGCAGAAGATTTTGCAAACGTAGTGCCGACAACTTTACCAACGGGGAAGTTGTCTAAATGGACATCATAGCCAGTGGATTTTTGAAGTACCTTAATACAATCATCACCGCTCAACTCAAGTATGGTTTGCCCACCACTTATATCCGACACCGCAAAATGACCTGTTAAGCTAGCTCGTAAACTTGCTTCTGTGGCTTCTTCTTTGCCACCTTCAACAAGAATGATCCACTCATCTGGTGATAACCACATAATCGTAGTGTCGTCATTTTGTGCTGACGAACAAGGCGCAAGTGGCAGTGCTAAACCTAATGCTTTTGCCACTCCGGCCACAAACTCTGGGTCTTGGGCATTACCTCGCAAATTTAAATGTCCTAACAGGGCATCTTCACGCAATACCACACCACCTTCCGTGGTTAAGGCTGACAACGCAGCAAAGTCTGCATGCTGTAACGGGGATTCTACTTTGACTAAATCAGACATTTTGGCGATCTCCTTTTGGATCGTAAAATACAGAACTACATATTTCAGCTTCTATGGTGCTGCCATCAGCAAGTGGCACAAATACTGATTGCCCCATTCGCTCTAACCCGCCTTTCACCACCGCTAAGGCAAATGAATAACCTAAACATGCACTGTAATAACTTGAGGTTACATGCCCCACCATAGTCATAGGAATGGGCTGGTCTTTATCAAATACAATTTGTGCGCCTTCCGGTAATACCACTTTGGGGTCTTTAGGTTTTAGGCCTACAAACTGTTTACGATCAGTACGCTCGTTGTCTTCTCGAGTCCAAGAACGTTTACCTAAGTAACTAAAGGCTTTCTTCTTGCCTACGACCCAATTCATGTCTAAATCTTGAGGAGTAACCGAGCCGTCTGTATCTTGCCCAACAATAATAAAGCCTTTTTCAGCACGTAATATGTGCATGGTTTCAGTACCGTACGGGGTAATATCAAACTCTTGACCGGCCGCAACTACAGCTTCCCAACAATGTAAACCAAAGTTAGCTTGTACGTTGATTTCAAAAGACAATTCACCAGTAAATGAAATACGGAAAATTCGCGCTTTGACCCCGGCGACTTCTGCAGCAATCCAGCCCATATACGGGAAGGCTTCGTTGCTCACGTCAGCATCGGTAAGTTTTTCGAGTACCTTACGGCTATTAGGGCCAGATATGGTCATGGTAGACCAATGATCGGTCACAGTGCTGAAGTACACTTCTAACTCAGGCCATTCAGTTTGATGCCAAAGCTCTAACCAATTTAATACGCCAGCCGCGCCACCTGTAGTAGTGGTCATTTGGAAGCGATTATCGTTGATGCATGCGGTTACACCGTCGTCAAACACCATACCGTCTTCTTTACACATCACACCATATCGACATTTGCCAACCGCTAATTGACTCCAAGGGTTGGTGTAAACACGGTTTAAAAATTCACGGGCATCTTTACCTTGAATATCTATTTTCCCTAAGGTAGATGCATCTAACAAACCTACACTGTTGCGGGTTGCTAAGCATTCGCGCGCGAGTGCTTGTTCCATGGTTTCACCTGGTTTTGGGTAATACCAAGGACGTTTCCACTGGCCTACATCTTCAAACTCAGCGCCATTATCAACATGCCAGCGATGCATGGCCGTAAAACGAGCTGGGTCAAACAACTGCTTAACATCACTGCCCGAGAGGGCACCAAAGGTAACAGGTGTGTACATAGGCCTAAAAATAGTGGTGCCCGTTTCAGGAATGGTTTTGCCTAAAGAATTGGCAGTTATCGCCATACCATTTATGTTGCCTAACTTACCTTGGTCAGTACCAAAACCTAATGCGGTATAACGCTTAACGTGCTCTATCGACTCAAAACCTTCACGGTTAGCTAATTCAATACCAGCAGCAGTTACATCATTTTGGTAATCCACAAACTGCTTAGGTGCGCGACTGGTTGGTTTAGAGTGAGGAATATGAAACAGCGCCATGGCAGGTGTTTCGGTATATTTAGTCACTGTAGGCGTTAAAAACTCTAGGCTACTGACATGTTTGCCCGCATCACCGGCAGCGGCTAAACCACACTTAATGCCGTCTTCTAGTACTTGTGATAAATCATATACACCTTGTATACCACCGCAAATATGCTGTGCTTGCTCAGTATTACCAGGTACAAAGCCTTGTATGTCATCACGCCAAATAGGCTTGCTACCCGTATGTGAAGACAAATGTAATACCGGGCTCCAACCTCCAGAGCTTGCAACCGTGTCACAGATATAACTAACGGCTTGCCCCGAAACAGATTTACCATCAGCACTCAAGGGGGCAACCTCTACAGATTTAACCCGCTTGCTGCCTTTAACATCAATAATGCCATGACCAAATTCGACTTTTATGCCGCGCTTCATCGCCTCTTTCACCAAGAATCCATCGGCACTTGGGCGGGTATCAGCTATTAGCACCACACTTTTGCCCGCATCATGCCAAGCAATGGCGGCTTTGTAAGCGTTATCATTTGTGGTCATCAAGGCCAAGCGATTGCCGGGTACCACAGCATAGCGATTAATATAAGTGGTAACTGCTGAAGCTAACATACAACCTGGCACATCATTGTTGCCAAATACCAAAGGCCGTTCGTGGGCTCCGGTGGCTAAAATAACTTGTTTAGCTCGTACTTTATGTAAACGCTGCCTAGTGCCATGACTATTGGTTTCACCAATATGATCGCTACGACGCTCGTTAATCCCTATGTAATTTTGGTCGTAATAACCAAATGCAGTACTACGGGGTAACAAAAGCACATTATCGTTTTCAGCTAATGCAGTTAAGGTACTTACTAACCAAACGGCAGCCGCGGTTCCATCGATTAATTCTGTAGAACAAAGCAGGCTGCCGCCCATTTCGTTTTGCTCATCGGCAATTATCACTCTAGCACCTGCGCGAGCCGCAGCTAATGCAGCAGATAAACCCGCAGGGCCTGCACCGACTACCATCACATCACAATGGTGATTTAATTTGTCGTAACTATCTGGGTCAGGCTGGAGAGGACTGCAACCTAAACCAGCACCTTTACGGATCATTTTTTCGTAAGACATCCACATAGATTGCGGAAACATAAAGGTCTTATAATAAAATCCTGGAGGCATGGCAGAACCACCCACTTTGCCCACTGTACCCATTAGGTCAAAATCAACATTAGGCCAACCGTTGGTAGAGCTACACACTAAATTGGCATACAACTCAGTTTGTGTTGCCCTTGGGTTAGGAATAGTCGACGCATCATTAGAGCCCACTTGAAATATAGCATTTGGCTCTTGGGCATCAGCTGTGATCACTCCCCTTGGGCGACTATATTTAAAACTTCTACCCACCACATCCACACCATTAGCTAACAATGCAGAGGCTAATGTGTCACCTTCAAACCCTTGATAAGTTTTATCGTTAAAGGTGAAATTTAAAGGCGTTTGCCGATTAATACGGCCACCATCATCTAGGCGATTGACTTGTTTCATTCCGACTCCTCAGCAACAACACTTGGCTGCTGACCCATCTTGTAGGTTTCTAATATTTTGTATGTCACTGTGTGCCTTGTCATGTTGAAAAACTTACGACATCCGGCACCGTGCACCCACATTTCGTGGTGTAGCCCGCGGGGATTTTTTCTGAAAAACAAATATTGAGACCACTGCTCATCAGTGAGTGCCTCAGGCTCTAAAGGGCGCTCAATGTGCGCCTCACCAACAGGGTGAAATTCATCTTCTTCGCGAAACTCTTCGCAGTAAGGACAGTAGATATGTAACATGATTTAAATCTCCCCGACTTAGTGCGCAACACCGGCAGCGCCGTGTTCATCAATTAATTTACCTGAAGTAAAACGGTCAATATCGAAAGCTTTAGCTAGAGGATGAGGCTCGTCTTTGGCGACTGTATGAGCAAATACGTTTCCAGACCCCGGCGTGGCTTTAAAGCCTCCGGTGCCCCAACCGCAGTTGAAGTACAAACCTTTGACATGTGTTTTTGAGATAATAGGACAAGCATCTGGTGTGGTGTCTACTATGCCGCCCCACGCTCGGTTTAACCTAACGCGGCTAAAGATAGGGAACATCTCAATAATGGCTGAAATAGTATGCTCAACAATATTAAACGAGCCACGCTGGCCATAACCTAAGTAACCATCAATACCGGCACCAATAACCAAGTCGCCTTTGTCTGACTGACTCACATAACCATGTACATGGTTAGACATAACAACCGTATCGATAATCGGCTTAATTGGCTCAGATACCATAGCTTGTAATGGATGAGATTCTAAGGGTAACTCCATGCCCACCATTTTTGCCAAGGTGCCAGAATTACCCGCTGCCACACAGGCTACTTTGTCAGCCGAAATAAAGCCGCGATTAGTTTCTACACCGCACACTGCACCGTCTTTGCGACGAATACCTGTTACTTCGGTTTGTTGCAGTAAATCTACCCCTAACGCATCTGCGGCACGGGCGTATCCCCACGCTACAGCATCGTGCCTAGCGGTGCCCCCTCTAGGTTGCCAAGACGCCCCCATTACAGGGTAACGAGCAGTCTTAGAACAATCTAAAATAGGTACTATGTCTTGTACCTCTGCGGTATTCAGTAATTGAGAGTCGATACCGTTTAGTCTGTTAGCACTCACTCGGCGTTCGATATCTCGCATATCTTGCAAAGTATGGCCAAGGTTTAACACACCACGCTGGCTGAACATCAAGTTGTAATTTAAGTCTTGAGCAAGGCCTTCCCACAATTTTAATGAATGCTCGTATAAATGCGCCGCTTCATCCCACAAGTAGTTTGAGCGAATTATAGTGGTGTTACGGGCGGTGTTACCGCCACCTAGGTAGCCTTTTTCGACCACTGCTATATTGGTCATGCCATGCTCTTTTGCCATGTAATAAGCGGTTGCTAAACCATGGCCTCCACCACCCACAATGATTGCATCGTAGTGTTTTTTAGGGGTTGGGTTACGCCATACCCGTTGCCAGTTTTCGTGGTGGCTTAAGGAATGTTTTAACAGTCCGAAACCAGAGTACTTTTCCATGGTTCTACCTTTTTTAAATTGCGCTGGGCAATATCTGTTTAATCAATAACGACTGTATTACTTAACGGTAAACAGGGTTCGCTTCGCACATCACCAAGACTTTTTCTCGCACTGAGTTAATGGTGTCTTCGTTGTCTATGTCGTCTAACACATCGCATATCCAATGGGTTAAATCCGTTACTTCAGTTAGCCCAAAACCACGGCTAGTAATGGCTGGGGTACCAATGCGTAAACCACTCGTCACAAAAGGTGACTGGGGGTCGTTAGGTACTGAGTTTTTGTTTACTGTGATATTGGCACGACCTAATGCAGCATCGGCGTCTTTACCTGTTATGCCCTTGTCTATTAAATCGAGCAAAAACAAATGGTTATCAGTACCGCCAGATACCACCTTGTAGCTACGTTCTTGAAATACCTTTGCCATAGCACGGGCGTTATCAATAACCTGCTGCTGATAGCTTATAAAGTTATCTTCCATGGCTTCTTTGAAAGACACGGCTTTAGCGGCAATAACATGCATTAACGGGCCGCCTTGGCCTCCAGGAAATACCGCTGAATTAAGTTTTTTCTCAAAGGTTTCGCTGTCTTTAGACAAAATCAAACCGCCACGAGGGCCACGCAATGTTTTATGGGTTGTAGTGGTAACAACATCAGCAATAGGCACAGGATTTGGGTAATGTCCCGCGGCCACTAAGCCCGCTACGTGAGCCATGTCCACAAAAAACCATGCGCCTACTTCGTCTGCTATATCACGAAAACGCTGCCAATCTACTACCCGAGAGTAAGCAGAAAATCCCGCAATAATCATTTTTGGTTTATGTTCTTTGGCAAGTTGCGCCACTTGCTCGTAGTCTATTTCTCCAGTGCTTTCGTCTAAGCCGTATTGCACAGAATGATAAATTTTTCCTGAGAAACTCACCTTAGAGCCGTGAGTTAAATGACCACCGTGAGCCAAACTCATACCTAATACGGTATCGCCAGGTTGTAACAAGGCCATAAATACAGCGGCATTAGCTTGAGAACCAGAATGCGGCTGTACGTTTGCATAATCAGCAGCAAATAACTCTTTGGCACGGTCAATTGCCACCTGCTCAACAATATCTACATGTTCACACCCGCCGTAATAACGTTTTGCAGGATAGCCTTCAGCGTACTTATTGGTTAATTGGGTACCTTGAGCTTGCATCACGCGGGCACTGGTATAATTTTCAGAGGCAATGAGCTCTACGTGGTCTTGTTGACGCTTTTCTTCACTCAAAATGGCTTGCCAGATTTGCTCATCGTAACCTGCAATCTGATCGTTCTTATAAAACATCCTGCTCTCTCCAGCACCTAATAACGGGTGTTTTTGTCATCTATTAATTGAATGGGGCTGTGCCACTTTGTTGCATCACAGCCTAAGTATTTTCCTATTTAAACCAGGAATATTTCTGTCAGTCAGCATGACTGCTTGTGCTGCATATTAGCCCCCGAGCTTAGAGTTAATAGTTCTGCTAACGCCACAATTAAGACCATTTACGACATTTTAATTGCGCCCTAAAAATGCAGAGTTTAGATAGCAAAAAACGCTAAAAACCACTCATCACAAACTAAAAAACTCCAGACCAGCCAGAGTTTTTTAACTTCATAAACCTACAAATCTACACGCTTTAGTATTCGATCGACACATCACCTTTAGGGATACTGCAGCAACTTAAAATGTATCCATCTTCAACGTCTTCTTCGGTAATACCACCATTGTGAGACATCTCTACTTCACCAGATGTCTTTTTAACAATACAGGTGCCGCACATGCCCAAACCACACCCTTTAGGAATATGTAAACCCACCAGCGCCGCCGCTGTATGTACAGTTTGCTCTGCTTGAATTTTAATGGCTTTACCGCTGTTACTAAATTCAACTTGGAAGAGATCTTGGGTGTCTACCTCTAAGTTAGCGTTATCATCGGCTTGTTGCTGTGCATCAACTTGAGATTCTTCTGGCGGAGAACCAAAGCTCTCTTCATGGTAATTCGCCATATCAAAGCCAAGGCCTTCAAGCATTTCTCTAATGGCACTCATGTACACAGCTGGGCCGCAACAAAACACGGTGCGCTGCATAAAATCAGGGGCGATAATTTCTAACTTTGCGCGGTCTAAAAATCCAGTGTAACCACTCCAGTTTTCACCATTTTCGTAACGCTGACACACAATATTTAAATTGAAGTTATCAATGCGCGCATCCATTAATTTCAATTCATCGTGATAAATAATATCTCTAGGAGAGCGAGCGCTATGTACAAAGTTAATATCCACATTCGCGTTAGTGTCGTACCACCATCTAGACATAGACATAAGCGGTGTAATACCCACACCACCAGACAACAACAACACCTTGTCGCTAACAATATCAAAGCAGTTAAACTGCCCAACAGGCCCATGTATGGTTAGCAAGTCACCTAACTTTAGGTTGTCGTGCATCCAGTTAGATACTTCACCATAGGGGATGCGCTTAATCGTCACCGAAAAGCTATAAGGCACAGACGGAGAAGACGAAATAGTGTAACTACGAAACACCTGTTGGCCGTTAATTTCTAGCTCAAACGTCACAAACTGACCAGGCTTAAAAAAGTGCATGACTGGCGAGCTAGCCTTAAAACAAAAGGTGCGCACATCCATAGTTTCATAGATAACATTTACACACTGCACTTCGTGGCGACCGTTGGCCCAACTCTGGGTGTTAACGTCGGTTAAAAAATCCTCGCTCATAGAGAATACATTCCAAAACTAAACCTAATAGGCGCTCAATATCTTACAGTCCAGATACGGCAACTTACTCAAAAACGACAACCCTATAACCATTAACACCAGCACCAATAAATAGCTCGAGTTATAGCAAATTGCACAAATATAAGAGGAGGTCGGAATTGCAGTATAGTTTTGTCGCTTTTAGAGATGCCCTGATAACAAGGGAGCTGCAAAATCATTAAAAAAAATATATAAGAGTGAATGCAGGTATTGCGCTGCTCATTCAAACACAGACTTAGCTACGACCTGAAGGCAGTAAGTTGTAGATATGGTCAAAACGGAGCATGGAATTTTTTATGGCAAACCTCAATATCATACCAAGTACGATGTTACCGATTAATAAGCAAGAGCAAATAGCTGACTGCTTAAAACATCACCCTATTAGCTATTCGCTGCCTCAGCCTTTTTATACCGAGCAAGAGAACTTTGATATTGAGATGGAGCAAATATTTCAAAAGGAATGGTTATTTGTAGGCTTAACCTGCGAAATTCCTAGAAAAGGCAACTACATTACTCAGGAAGTTGGCAACAACCCAGTTACCATAGTCAGAGATCAAAACGGTGAGGTGAAAGCATTCCACAATGTTTGTCGTCACCGTGGCTCAAAGCTATGTTTATCTAAAAAAGGGAAAGCCGCCAAATTAGTTTGTACTTACCATCAATGGATTTACGAACTAGACGGTGAACTACTCCATGCTGGTACTGACATGGGTGACGACTTTGATAAATCTAAATTCAGCTTGCACCCAGTTAATTGCCGCACTGCTGGGGGCTACATTTTTATATCTCTTAGCGACAACCCCACAAACATAGATGGATTTTTTGACGACTTAACCGACTATTTAGAACCATACGATTTAGAGAACGCCAAGGTCGCTGTTGAAAAAACCATAGTCGAAGATGCAAACTGGAAGTTA
Organism: Paraglaciecola sp.; assembly: GCF_039942875.1. Taxonomy (GTDB): domain Bacteria; phylum Pseudomonadota; class Gammaproteobacteria; order Enterobacterales; family Alteromonadaceae; genus Paraglaciecola. Next base: position 1,475 of record NZ_JBDVBQ010000006.1, on the reverse strand, counting down.
GTTATCGAAAACAACCGAGAGTGTTACCACTGTAACGGCTCCCATCCTGAATTATTAGGCTCGTTGTTAGAGTGGGACGATACAGAAGACCCCCGCGCCAGTGACGAATTCAGAGCACAAGTCGCCAGAAAACAGGCTCTGTGGGACGCTGAAAATATCCCGTACAAACATGTATCTCACGGCCACGCCATGCGTAACAGAATTGTGCGTATGCCTTTGAAAGAAGGCACCTTAGCCATGACGGTAGATGGCAAGTTAGCCAGCAAAAAGCTAATGGGCAGAATTAAAAATCCAGACTTAGGCTCAATGCGAATATTGCATTTACCTAACTCTTGGAACCACGCCCAAAGCGACCATATAGTGGCATTTCAGGTAAAACCAATAGGGCCAAGACTAACCGAAGTTACCACTAAATGGATTGTTCACAAAGATGCAGTAGAAGGGGTCGACTACGACCTTGATAGACTCACTTACGTGTGGGACGAAACCAATAAACAAGACAGAACGCTAGCCGAAAACAACCAACGCGGCATTAACTCTATGGCCTATCAACCTGGCCCTTACTCCACCACATATGAATATGGCGTGGTGAATTTCATCGATTGGTTTACCCATACCATGCAACAAAACATCGCAAGCTCAGGCCAATAGCCTGAGTTTGCAGTGCCAGCTATGACAATTTATGAAGCTACTTTACCTTTTGGTGACAAAATAAAAGTAGTTGCTACAGCTGTTAAATCTATAAGGTGACTGACGAAACAAGTTATTTCGCACATGAACACACAGATAGATTGACACTGCGAAGTAAAAGCATTTATCTTCTTAGCATGAGTATATTTAAGTTCAATCAAACAGCGCATAAAACCTCAACCACGATTTGGCTGAGGGAGCTAGCGCTTGTGTGAACTTTATTGCCCGATCACCAAGAAAGCCCTCTCAGCAAAAGCAAGAGGGCTTTTTTATTTATAGAGAAGGCAACACAATGAAGATGTATATATTAATAAAAGATGATGTACCGTTAGGTTTTGCAGTTTTAGCGTCATCACATGCAGCACTAGCTGCCTACTTAAAATTCGAAGAAAAGCCAGCAATCAAAGAATGGCTTTCAGGACGATTTTACAAAGTGGTATGTAAGGTTAATCAAAAGGAGTTCGATAGAGCTAAGACTTTTGAGGACAATGTGGTGTTAACTGAGTCGGCGTTGGACAATAAGGAAGTGGCCATTGCCTTTTGCCCTAGGGAAGAGTGGCCTAAACCATTTAAATTTTATAAGCTGTTTAAATAGTCGGCGCTTAAAAACAATAGGTTTGGGGCCCAATCACAAAACTATCGGGGTCAGATGAACATTAAATTAATAAGTCTTGAAGTGATTTAGATGTAGTTGTCTATACTAAGGTTTTTCGTTCAGAGATAAGGATATCGAATGAGTCGCCTTCCCCGAGTTTGCCCGATTGGTTTTCCACAACATGTTATTC
>NZ_JBDVBQ010000005.1:0-119687 GCF_039942875.1 Paraglaciecola sp. | reverse complement strand
GTTAATTTAGATTTCATGTTATTGCCTACTACCCATTACGAGATTTATATGAAAACATCACATCAGTTATTTACAGAAATCACCTCAACAGGCAGCCTAAATCTATCTATTCAAAAGGTAGACGTTCCTGAGCCCAAAGCTCACGAAGTCATAGTCAAAATAGAAGCAGCCCCCATAAACCCATCTGATATGTGGCCTATGTTCGGACCCGCCAATCTAGAAGAAGCAAGGTTTAATTCCGATGAAACGTTACTGACCGCTCCTGTACATAAAAGTATGCTACCTAGGATAAAGTCTCGTTTAGACCAAGTTTTACCTATTGGCAACGAAGGTGCAGGTACGGTAGTGGCAGCAGGTGATAGCCCCGAAGCTCAAGCACTGCTAGGTAAAACAGTAGGGGTATTAACGGGAGCTATGTATAGCCAATATTGCAGCGTACCCATTCAAGCCTGTATGGTCCACAAAGAGACAACAACTGCAAGAGATGCAGCATCTTCCTTTGTCAATCCGTTAACTGCATTGGCTATGGTTGAAACGATGCGAACTGAAGGCCACACTGCTTTGGTTCATACGGCGGCAGCGTCTGCCCTAGGCCAAATGTTAAACAAAGTTTGCTTGCAAGAAAATATTGCCATAGTAAACATTGTTCGTAACCAGCAACAAGCCAATATTTTAAAAGAAATTGGGGCTATCCATATTTGTGATTCATCTGATTCAAGCTTTAAAGGTGACTTGTACAAAGCGATTAAAGAAACCGGAGCTACATTGGCGTTTGATGCCATAGGTGGCGGTGACCTTGTAAGCGATATATTAAGCACTATGGAAAGAGTCGGAAGCGAAGATGCCATTGGTTTTAACACTTATGGCTCAGAAGCCAACAAACAAGTTTATATCTATGGAGGTTTAGACTTTTCACCTACTGTCCTTAACCGAGCTTATGGCATGACATGGGCTATAGGTGGCTGGTTACTCATGCGTTGTTTAGGAAAACTGCCCCCTAATAAAGTTGCGGAACTATACAAAAAAGTGGCGAATGAAATCACCACGACTTTTGCATCAAATTTCACCCAAGAATTGAGCCTAAAAGAAGCATTAAGTCCAGAAACAATAATGAAATACAACGCAAAGAAGACTGGAGAAAAATACTTTATTAATCCAGCTAAAAAGTAGCAAACTACTCATCACTGTTTAATATGTAACAGCTAAACGAAAATGAAAGCAATGGCTTTAATTAGTCATTGCTTTTTTATTTGAGCGCTTAATTTAGGTAAATATAGATGTCTATATTAAGAGTTTTAAGGTTTAATAAGTCAGCTGTTCAGGTGATTCGAGGAAAAATTTAAGGTGGCGACAGATACAATCAATTCGACACTTAGTGCAAGCTCAGATACAAACCTAATACGCTGCCATGAATGTCATTTTCAAGTCAATGTTCCAAAGTTAGCAAACAAACAAGCAGCTTTGTGCCCAAGGTGCAAATTACAATTAACCGCCTATCATCAAAATGGCTCACAAAAAATTATCGCACTGGCACTCACTGCATTAGTTTTTTTGGTGGCATCATTACCTTTTGAGTTTTTATCATTTAGTGCAAGTGGCCAGTCTCAATCAATTAATTTACTCAATAGTTTTGACGTTTTAATTGAAAATAATTATGAAGTTTTAGCTTTGCTAGAGGCTATATTTATGTTGATTCTGCCCTCCTCAATCTTACTGACATTGTTATATGTATTAATTCCTTTAGAGTTAGGCTTTCGCCTTCCCAAAACAGACGCGGCCGTTGATGTTATTTTTTTATTGATACCTTGGGCCATGGCAGAGATTTTTTTAATAGGAGTCTTGGTTAGTTTAACCAAAATAATGTCTTTAGCCGATATTGCCATAGGACTATCATTTTATGCCTATGTGTTTTTTACTATATTCATGACGATTACCCTATATTATGTGGATAAACATCAATTAAAAAAATCCCTCAATACTAACTACGTAGAAATACATTCACAGATAAATAAATCACTCAGCGTTCAAAAGACTTGGGCATTGCTTGTAACTTCAGTATTGCTCTATATACCGGCTAATGTACTGCCAATTATGCATACCAATACCCTAGGAAATGACGAGCCTAGTACTATTTTAGGGGGGGTCATTTTATTATGGAAAATGGGATCTTACCCTATTGCGATTATTATTTTTATAGCCAGTGTTTTTGTCCCCCTAGCTAAATTGTTCATTTTATGTTGGTTAAATTATTCGGTTCAGGTTGAAAGTGACCAGAAGAAAACCGAGCGCATCTATTGGTATAGGGTCACTGAATTTGTAGGCCGTTGGTCTATGGTTGATGTGTTTGTAGTCGCAATATTGGTAAGCTTAATTCAACTAGATAATTTAATGAGTATTGTACCCGGCTACGCAGCACTTGCTTTTTGTGGTGTAGTCATTTGTACCATGTTAGCAGCCATAACATTTGACTCAAGACTCATATGGCTCACATCAAAAACAGAAAAAGGTCGGATAATCAATGACTAATAGTCATCAAAATCAACAAATTGAAGATGCAATTGTGACTGAAAAACGCAGTGTCTCTAAAATATGGCTTATTCCCCTTATTACACTGCTCATCGCGTTGTGGATGACATACTACCATTGGGCTAACCAAGGCCCGCTAATTACCATAGAGTTTGATACCGCCACAGGTTTAGAGGCCGGTAAAACAAAAGTTAAAACTCGTGATGTAGATATTGGTGTGGTCAATAAAATCGTGTTATCTGATGATCTCAGTAGTGTGTTAGTCACGGTGCGAATGGATAAAGACGTAGACACAATCTTACACCAAGATAATCAGTTTTGGATTGTATCACCTAGGGTTTCACTCAGTGGCGTATCTGGCCTCGGGACCATTTTATCAGGGCCTTACATAAATATGGCGCCTGGCATAGAACCTAACTTATCAGAACACTTTATTGCCCTTAATGCTCCTCCAGTAACCCCTGCAGGCACACCTGGGTTACACGTCACGCTAAATAGTGAAACAGAGTTTGCTTATAAAAAAGGCGACCCTGTTATTTACAAAGGAATAAAAGTCGGCGAGTTTGAAGACATAAACTTTAATTTCGAAGAACGAGTTGTATATTACAATACCTTTATCCAAGCCCCTTATCATGAACTGATCACTACCAATACCAAGTTCTGGGACATCAGTGGAGCTCAAGTTCAGCTAGGTGCCAGTGGCGTTAATGTAAGTACTGGTAGCATTGAGTCTATTCTCACCAATGGGGTTACCTTTGGAATTCCTGAAGGTTTGAAAATAGGTGAAAGAGTTACCGAACGTGATTTTTTTGATATACACCCTTCTTATTCCGCAGCATCAGAAGAGCGCTATAAATTCAGTGCTAACTTTGTTATCTATGTTAAAGATACTGTCAGAGGCTTACAAGTTGGAGCACCTGTTGAATACAGAGGCTTAGTGGTTGGAAAGGTCTTATCTATAAACGAAACAGAAAACCAAAAGGTTCAGTTACTTGAACAAGGTTATGACATCCCTGTTACCATTGGAATACAGCCAGGAAGAATACAACAACCCGACACCACTGAAAGTGTGCAATTTATTCAGAAACAAATTCAGTTATGGGTTGAAAAAGGCCTAAGAGCAACCCTGAAAACCGGCAACTTGCTAACTGGCGCATTATTTGTGGATTTACAACATTATCCTGAAGAAAAGTATATCGAGCAAGCATCTCATGTTGGCCTTAACGTTATACCAACTGTAACCGGAGAGTTTTCACAAATTACTGAAAAAGTCACCGCGATACTCGACAATATAAACCAAATAAAAATGCAAAACTTATCTGCTAATGCCAACCTTATGTTGACCCAAATAAGTGAAGCGGCTAATGCATTAGAAACAACGGCAAGCAAAGTGGATTTGATTTTAGATAGTGTTCAAGAAGACAAAATAAGCCGCACTCTTGCAACTACTCTTCAAGATGTTTCCAGCTTTGCTGAAGGTTTTTCTGAAGAATCACAAACCTACCAAGAACTAAACCATACTATGAGTGTGTTACAGCAAACCTTGAAAGATTTACAACCTTTATTGCAGCAACTTAATAGCACACCTAATAGCTTCATATTTACAGATGGAAGTACTCATAGAATTACACCAAAAGGAAAAACAGCCAATGGAGAAAGTAACTAAATGAAATGTATTGTATTCCTTAGCTTTTTTTTAGTTAGCTGTACCTCAGCACCTTTGTCTGTTAACCACTACCTATTACATACGCCAACTCCAGTAGTGACAGAAGCACATAACAAACAAAAAACGCCCATATACTTTTCTTCAGTAACCCTTGCAGATTACTTACGCCAAGCAAGCTTAATTATACAATTAAACGAGCATGAACTGCATTATTCAAGACAAGACCTGTGGGCTGAAGGGTTACAATCGTCATTTTACAAAGCCTTAAAACATGACCTTAACTTTTATAATCCCCTCCAAAATATTACTGAACCCAATAGTGTAGAAAATGCACTTACCCTCAAAGTAAATCTGCAGCATTTTCTTATTACAAATAGAGCTAGTGTTATTAGCTCTGGTACCTATAGTATTAAATCAAAAGGTGCTAATTGGTTACAAAAACCTTTTTACTTTACAATACCCTTAGAAAAAGATGGTTATCCCCATGCTGTCTCACAGCTACGAAAAACGATTGAGTCCTTAGCATTACAGATTAACCAAGATATTCGGAACATACAAAGCAGTAACAACTAGCATGAATATTCAGCGAATAATATTAAATTACTTAAGCACAGGCATCAGAAAGCATCATAGCCTTGAATCCAAGCAACAAGTATTAGTAGCAAACTTATTTGGTTTTATTGGCTACTCTCTAACTTTATTGTTAGGGATAAGTGCATGGGCTAGAGAAGAGTTTAATTTAGCAATTATTCTTTCAATTGCGTCTGCTTTATTTTTCACCTCACACCTTCTATTACATCTCAAAAGTTTAGCAAACCCTTATAAATATTCTGCAATACTTCTCACATCATCACTCATGCTCTTGATGATGTATCTGGTCTATTCTGGAGGTAATAATAACACTGGCCCATTATGGATTTATCTGGTGCCACCTGTAGCATTATTTTTTGGAGGGCTTGTAAAAGGCAGTATTCACCTTGCTATTTTTGTACTCATTACAAGCTTTTTATTGTTTTTTGAAAATGGTGAACTGCTGATATCGACATATAGCTACGAGTTTAAATCTCGACTTATCTATTCATTTTTGACTGTATCGGGCCTATTTGCATTTTATGAATACACCCGTCAGTATTCATTTCGACACATCAAGGAAATGAGCGACACCTTTGAACAACAAGCCATGCAAGATCCGTTAACAGCTATTTTAAATCGCCGAGGGATGTACGAAAAACTAAAGCAGGAGTTTAGCAGAAGTAAACGCGCGAAAAGTGTAGTCACAGTGATGATGGCTGACATTGATCATTTTAAATCAATTAATGATCAATTTGGCCACAACACTGGAGATGAAATTATCCAATCCTTAGCCAGTGACTTTGTTAGAGCCTTAAGAAAACAAGATGTTGTCGGCAGGTGGGGTGGCGAAGAATATTTGTTTTTATTACCCGATACCAAAGGAGAGGACGCGCTTCTACTTGCTGAAAAACTACGTAAAAGAATAGAAAGTATGCGATTTAAACACGAAGACAAAGACTTTGGTGCAACAGTTAGTATCGGGGTTCACCAAGTCACCGAGCAAGACTCAATTAATCAGGCTATTAGTAAGGCGGATCAATGTTTGTACCAAGCAAAAGTAGCAGGAAGAAACCGCTGTATACTAGGCTAGTACCTCCCTTTGAGATTCTAACTTTCTTACATTTCTTCAAGGTTTATTTTAACAATGCGCGCTAACCGCTTACCTATTAACTCTGACACTCCCATCAATTGGCGAATATTTCGACAGCTTTGGCCTTACTTAACCGAGTTTAAAACTAGAGTATTTTTTGCCATGTTATTTTTAGTAGCAGCTAAAATGGCGAGTATTTATTTACCTTTCGTGCTTAAAAGTACAGTGGACACCTTAAACTCAAAATCACCAGACTCTACTTTGGTTTTAGTACCCTTTGGCTTAATTGCAGCCTATGGTGCATTAAGACTAGCTAATGTGTTATTCGGAGAAATAAGAGACACACTTTTTGGTCGAGTAACTGAGCGGGCAATGCGCCGTTTAGGTTTAAAGGTTTTCAAACATTTACATAGTCTAGACTTAGATTTTCACCTCAATCGGCAAACTGGTGGGCTATCACGAGACATAGAACGCGGAACAAGCGGTATCAGCTTTTTAATGCGCTTTTTAGTTTTTAACATAGGCCCTACCCTATTTGAAATAGTTGCAGTTGTAGGGGTGCTCTTTTATAACTACGGGGTTAGTTTTGCTCTGATTATTTTATGCTCTGTTGTGGGGTACGTTTATTTTTCAGTGAAAGCCACAGACTGGCGGACAAAATACGTCAGAGAGGTTAACCAAGCTGATTCAAGCAGTAGTTCAAGAGCTATCGATAGCCTATTAAATTACGAAACCGTTAAATACTTTAATAATGAAGATTATGAGGCCAACCGCTACGATACAGACTTACAAAAATGGGAAGCCGCTAGGCGTAAAAACCGGTTATCTTTATTCGCTTTAAACGGTGGGCAAGCCTCTATTATTGCTATAGCCATGACCAGCATGATGGCATTAGCGGCCTACCATGTAGCCAAAGGCGAAATGACCATAGGTGACTTCGTTTTGATTAATGCCTTTACCATGCAAATATTTATGCCACTTAACTTTTTAGGATTTGTGTATCGTGAAATACGTGGTTCTTTGGCCAATATTGAAAATTTATTTAACTTATTAGATAAACAAGCAACGGTTCCCATTAACGAAGGTGCTGATAAATTACAGGTAAGTCGAGGTAAAATAAGCTTCACAAACCTTGAATTTAGCTATTTAGCAGACCGTACAATTATCCAAAATATTAGCTTTGATATTGAACCAGGTCAAAAAGTTGCGGTGGTGGGCGAAAGTGGTTCAGGTAAGTCTACACTGGTAAAGCTACTATTCAGATTTTACGATCCTAGCAGAGGCAGTATATCCATTGATGGCCAAGATATTAGCCAAGTTAATCAGGCATCTCTTCGACAAGCCATAGGGATTGTTCCCCAAGATACCGTTTTATTTAATGATACTATTTTAGAAAACATTCGTTACGGACGCCCAGAGGCATCAGATGTAGAAGTTCAGCAAGCGATAGACTTAGCCCATTTGAGAAACTTTGTATCATCCTTACCAGATGGCCACTCAACGACAGTGGGTGAACGGGGCCTCAAGCTGTCTGGGGGAGAAAAACAACGAGTCGCCATAGCTAGAACCATATTAAAAAGACCACCTATTTTGGTATTTGATGAAGCCACTTCATCATTAGACAGCCAATCTGAACAAGCCATACTGACCGCCTTACAAGAAATATCCCAAGGACATACCAGTTTAGTGATAGCCCATCGCTTATCAACCATAATCGATGCAGATAAAATAGTCGTATTAGGTGAAGGTAAGATCATTGAACAAGGCAGCCACAGTGAGTTGTTAAGCATAGATGGCGCATACAAAAAACTATGGCTAAGCCAACAAACACCTGTCACTAAGCAAATAAAAGAGGATAACATTGGATAATCAGTTACTACTCGAAGCCATAAACCAAACCATGCCTTTTGGTAAATATGCAGGTAGAAAACTACTGCATTTACCTGAGCCTTATTTAGTTTGGTTTAGTAACAAAGGCTTTCCAAATGGTAAGTTAGGCCAACAACTCGCTTTAATCCATGAAGTAAAAGTAAATGGCTTAGAGCAAATGCTTGAGCCACTTTTAAAAGACTAATGGTGAATTTTCATAATCGAAAAAGCCGCAGTAGAGAACGCCCTCAACCTGCTCAGCAACAAAACTTAGACAAACAAATTTTATATTTACATAAAGCCATGGCAGAAAAAATCATTGCCAATCATGGCTTTATTCCACAAATTCAACACACCATAGAAACCAGATACGCCTCAGGAAAAATGCGCCATGGTGCATATTTATTTTGGTCCACCTTGTTAGAGTATGTCCACGAACCTGAGATATTTATCAACCAAGTTTTAGATGAATCACCTCAAATCACAAAATATCGTAGGCAAACAGCCTTTGTCGGTGTACTAACAGAAGAAGAGAGACAAGCTGTTTTAGAGCAACTAATTTTTTAATTAATAAACCGTTACTTGATGGAAATAAAATGAGAATTAAACAAGCTTTTGTATATTGCTGGATATTGGTGAATTTCAATCTATTTGCTGCGCCCCAATGGCGAACCCCAGATGCAGAAAACCTAGTCTATTTAAAACTAGAAACAGGGACAGTCATAATAGAACTTGCTCCTTTTATGGCGCCTAATCATGTTAAACAATTTAAAGCATTAGTAAGTGAAGGCTTCTATGATGGTTTAGAGTTTTATCGAGTCATCGATGGTTTTGTCGCTCAAGCTGGAGATGTAACAGAACAAAAAATTAGTCATCATAAATCCAAATTGCAAGCAGAGCTGCAACGCACTGCACCTAAAAACTCTGATTTTATGCTAGTGCAATCACCTGATTTTATGGCACCGCAAACAGGATTTATTAGTGAATTTCCGGCGGCTCGAGATCCACAAACCAGTCAAGAATGGTTAACCCACTGTATGGGTACCCTAGCCTTCGCCAGAGACAATGATATCAACTCAGCCACCACAGAGTTCTACATCGTAATAGGTCAAGCCACACGTCACTTAGACAAAAATATGAGCTCGATTGGCCGTGTAATATACGGTATGCCAGCGATACAATCCTTAAAACGAGCACACCTTAACAATGCCAATGGCGTAATAGAGAAGGCAGAAAATCGCAGTAAAATCATTTGGGCCAAACTAGCTGATAATGTTGCAGCGCAAGATAGAATTAAGATAGAAATTCAACCACAAGACTCAGATGCATTTAAACAGCGTCTAGAAGACGCTAGAACCTTAGAAAATGAGTTCTTTCATTACAAAGGTAATGGTAATTTAGATGTGTGTTACTACCAGCCTAAAATCCGAATTAAGCTTGATTAACCACGGTTAAATAAGTCTAAAAGGCAATAACTGTTATTCAATAATCTGGTTCATTCTGATTGTTAAACATAAGTACGAAAAATAGAATAACAATAAATTTGAATGCTGCCGCTTGACCATTCCATGTGGGGGACTGCCACATTAAAAACCATTCTGCGCCAACAGTCATAAAGCCAGTAAACCATAATATAATCCCTAGGGTTAAGCCTGTGTTAGCCAGTTTTTTGGCAATATTAAATTGTTTCTTGTCACCATCAATGGCCTTCCACATTTTCCATGCGCCAAGACCACATAACACACACACGCCAGCTTCAGTTGCAATGATCACCCAATAAAAAGCGTTATGTAAAAATTGCGAATTAATGGCGCGGTATCTTAATTCATTACCTTCAAAGGTCGTATCCATAGACATTACATGCTGTACAAAAGCAAAGTTAGACCCATAATCCGTAATATTATTCAAAGCAACCAAACCTGCAAATAGAGCCACACTGGCAACCAAAATCACTTTTATCACTCTGAGATGATTCATTTATTCCTCTTTTTATTTATTGGCCTGTTTATTTAATTTCTATTTTTATGTTTTTTCACAATTCAATATAAATAACCTGAGCTCTGGATTAGAAGCATCGTTTAAATTAAATTTAACTATTGAATTCAATAGCTACTACTACCCATCCAAACCTCTTCTCCTAAAGGCTCACTCGATGACGAAATTTTCCGTGTATAGCAAGTCAGATTGTCGTACGTAATAACGTGTTATTGCTAGACAATCCAACGCAGCTAGGCACAAAAACAGCATTAGCGAGAGGTTCGGCTTATCCAGTATTCAGGTTGGTTATAAAAGGCTTAGCCTTTGATTCCAATCGCCATTATGCTCTAACAGGCAGGCTTCATCGGTATCAAAACAAACATGACGTCGCACATCCTTAAGCAAAATGCCAACTTTCAATAATTGCTGTTGGATTTGCTTTTTGAGCTCAATGTCTTGCTGCTTATCAAGCATAGCGTTCAGCGAGGCCTGATTATCAAATACACAGGTCACTAATAAACTTGCAGGAAAGTTAGCGTAGTTAGCAGAATGTGTAAGCCATTCAAACCCAACAAGTTCAGGTTTTACTCCTTCACATACTATGGTTAAGGCCTTTATTACATTGTTGTCTAACTTTTTTGTAGTTTTACTGAGTTTAGCCATAGGTACACAAATACACTGTGTCGCTTTTCACTTGTACTTTAAACGTTTGATTAGCTTCAACCGTGAACTGCTCATTTGCCGCAAATGTTTGCCACTGTGTTGCATCAGGCAAAAACACAGTTAAAGCTCCGCTTACCACATTCATAGTTTCAAACTGGCTTGTACCAAACTCATAATCTCCAGCGGCCATCACCCCTACCGTTGCCGGTAAAGACTCAGTTTGAAATCCAATAGACTTTACTTTGCCTTCAAAATATTCGTTAACATCAAACATGTTTCTTCTCTTTTAATTAGGATTCAATTCAGCGGCCAATTTAGCAAATGGGAGTCACTAAACAAACCGCTAATATGGTCTAACTTATCTTGATTTACATTCAAAATTAATCGTCTTTGTGGCTTCCCTCTGCGTTTTTAGGTGTTTTGTTACCTGCTTGTGCTTTTTTAACTTCCTGTTTGCGCTCAACCACGGCTTCTATGGTTATTTGTGCCCTAGGATCAGGTAAATAAATTTGCAAAAATAATCCAAAAGCAATGGCTACGGCTTTTCTGTTTCTTGCCCACGAAATCATGATTAAACTAAAAACTATAAACCCAATAAAATATAACCAAGGCAAAGCCCCATAAAGTAAAGTCTGTAAATAGATCATTATCTTCTCTCGAAAAAGTCACCAGAGATCTCCAATAACATTAGAATACTGGCTTATTAATATTTGAAGACTCAAAGAGTCTTGATGAATGGATTAAATAACTTAAGAGAAGGAGGCTGGAGGTTCGTCGGTAATAGGGGGGAAAATACGAAATCGGGTAAGAAAAACCAATTGAATTACTGGGTGAATATTTTGTTGAACTGATAGAGTTACCCCTTGTTTCAAGGTAACTAAACAGCGGTCTTGATGTATTTTGGGAGTTGGATAATCAGCTTGGTGTCGCTCTTTTGCTTCCCGTTCTAGCCCCCGATATTTATGGGAAAACAACTGGGGAAGTTCTGCTAAATCAAGCTTTATGTTTGTATATTGCTTAGGCTCTAAAAATGGAAAGGCTTCGCTTTCTGATAAGGTTGTAGAGTCAGACTCAACGGCAAAATAGCTAAGAGGCAGTTGCGATTCAGGTTTTAGCTCACTGGCGTATGCAAACTGTACCCCAAAAAAACAGGCAACAAAAAGTATCGACAAGATACGAACTGCCGAATGCCCCACTATTTAATCACACCAAAACAATTCATATTCTTAAGATAATGTTAAACATAGGGTTTTCAAGGGTGTATTTTACGCTATTAACAGCAATAATAAGCCATAGTCAATTTATCGAAAATGAAACCAGATGATTATTCAACGACATACCCAAGATATCAATACTGCAACAGGTGTGATGCGCACCTCGGTTTTTAGACCCGTAGCCGAAGGACAATTTCCCACTATTATTTTTTACTCAGAGATATTTCAAGAAACAAGTCCGATAACCCGCAGCGCACAAATTTTAGCAAGCCATGGTTTTGTGGTGTTAGTGCCAGAAATATTCCATGAACTCAACCCAATTGGCACAGTGTTAGCCTATGATGATGCAGGCAAAGACAAAGGAAATGCAGACAAATTTACCAAACCCTTAGAAGATCACGACTCTGATACCCAAGCTATGGTGGAGTTTACAGATCAACAAGCTTACTGCAGCAACAAAGTTGGGGTAATGGGTGTGTGTATCGGGGGGCATTTAGCATTTCGAGCGGCTTTAAATAATCAGATAGGCGCGGCATTTTGTTTATACCCTACCGATATTCACTCTAACACTTTACCTTGTACCGAAGGCAATGACTCATTAACAAGAAGTGGCGATATCAAGTGCCCTATGGTGTTGGTATTTGGAAAACAAGACCCCCATGTTTCAGCCGAAGGCCGTGTTTTAATTCATCAAACCCTAAGTCAACAAGCATCAAACTTTAGCTGGCATGAAGTTAATGCACAACATGCTTTTATGCGTGATGAAGGTGACAGATACGACGGAGCACTAGCCTTACAAATGTATAAAATGGCGATAGATTTCTTTCACGAAAATTTACGCCCTTAAGTTTTACATGAGTCGTTTAAAATTGAAGTACCTATATATCATCACTTTTGTAACGACATTTTTGCTTCCACTTAACGGCCATGGAGTCACTAAAGACCAATTTAGGGTACATGGCTTGTCAGCCTTTAGTGCAGAGCAAGGGGCAAAGTTAGAAACCTGGTTAACCACGGGCGTTAATGCCACCCGAAAAACCTTAGGTATCTACCCTGCTCCTTTAGAACTTTACGTATTCTCTAAAAAGTCTAATCAGCCAGTTCCCTGGGCTTATGCCCAAAGAGGTCAAGTGGGTAGCGTACGTTTTTATGTTGATGCTCGCTTCTCACTGAAAAAATTTACAAATGACTGGACCGTTTATCATGAGTTAGCCCATATGGCACTGCCCTACTTGGGCGTGAAATATGATTGGCTTTCAGAGGGGTTTGCTAGCTTCATGCAATATCAAATAATGCAGCAAGCTGGGGTGTTAAAAGGCTCCTTAGAAGATAATTATGCACTTAAAATAGCACCACAATTACGCTGGTTTAATAACAGTAACTTAACCGCAGCATCTATCGCTAAACGACTCATGACAAACGAACAGTATGCAGCTGCCTATTGGGGCAGTGCATACTTCTTTGTACTTGCAGATAAACAGCTTCAGGACAAACATAAAATTCAATTAACTGACCTAATTCGTCACTATCAAAGCTGTTGTAGAACAGATGAAAATAGCCTGCCTAAACTTATATCCACTTTGGATAAAATGTTAGATGACACGCTATTTTCTAATTTACTGGCTCAGTATCAAACCTTACCCGCTAGAACCTTATACCCAGCAAAGTACCATTAAATAAAATTATCAATACCGAGCTAAAACTACATAACCTTTAAAAACGCTAATATTCCCTTATATGAACTTCATCAGTACTCATATTTTAAAGACAATGAAAGCACTAAAACTCTGCGGTTTTATCTCAATGATGTTGCTTGCATTTTTTGTAGGCCACTACACATCAGAAAGAAACACATTCAAAAATAAAGTGTTTAGTTTAAGCACAGGAATAGCCGTAACAGAACAATTACTCAATGAACATTTAAAGCGCTGTAACAAAACAGGATACAAAAGGTTTATGCCTTTTCATCAGCATAATTTAGATAGGGTCTACAGAATGAGTAATTATGCGACGGGATTTCCTTACTTTTTCGGAGAGAGCTTTTCTGTTGAAGTTGCAGATAGGTTTGACTCCCACAAAGTTAACTTTGACAACTATAAACTTGAATTTGAACGATCTTGCACTGCAACTTAACCTTCTATCAACCTAAAATGCTAATATTGAAGCCAAACCTCATGATTTGGCTTCTAATATAATTTACACTTTTTGCTGTGCAATCCACCTATCAATTTTTGCTTCCAAAATTGGCATAGGTAGCGCGCCATCTATTAATATCTGTGTATGGAATTTTTTCACATCAAATTGCTCACCCAAAACTTGCTGTGCTTTATCTCTAAGCATACGAATATGTCGTTGCCCTACTTTATAACTCACCGCTTGGCCAGCCATTACTATATAGCGTTCAACTTCAGCCTCGATATCGGTTAACGCAAGTGACGAATTATCTACCATAAAATCAATTGCCTGCTGACGAGTCCAGCCAAAGGCGTGTAATCCAGTATCGACGACTAAACGCATTGCTCGTAGTTGTTCGTCTGATAAACGGCCATACCACATGTACGGGTCGGTAAATAATCCCATTTCTTTGCCTAAGCTTTCTGCATACAAAGCCCAACCTTCAGCAAATACTGTGTAGCCACCAAACTTACGAAAATCAGGCAAGCTTTCTACTTCTTGTTGAATCGCAATCTGAAAGTGATGCCCAGGCGCCGCTTCGTGCACACTTAAGGTTTCCATTAAATATTTGGGTTGAGCTCGAAGATTATAAGCATTGATATAAAAAATACCGGGCCGAGAGCCATCTGGTGCAGGGCTTTGATAACTAGCACCGGCTGAAGATGCCGCTCTAAATGCCTCTACCGCTCTAACTTCGTAATCAGCCTTTGGAAAGACTTCAAACAACAAAGGGACTTTGCTATCTATCTTTTCTTTGATTTGAGTGTAGCCGTCTATCAACTCTTGTTCTGATTCAAAAAAGAATTGATCATCTGTTCGTAAAAACTCAAAAAATGCCGGTAAGTCACCTTCAAAACCTACTGTACTTTTGACCTTTTTCATCTCAGCTAGAATACGTGCCACTTCTTGCTGACCAAACTCATGAATATCAGCAGCAGTTAATGGCAAAGTAGTATTGGTTTCAATGCGGTGCTCGTACCAAGCTTTACCATCAGGTAAGTCGGATATTCCAAACGTATCACGCCCAGCAGGCAGATAGGTTTCAGACATAAAATCATGGACTCGGCTATAAGCAGGAATAATAACGTCGTGGATCGCAGCTAAATATGTCTCCTCTAGTGCATTTTTTTCTGCGTCAGTGGCATCATCAATATTTTGAATGTTTGCCACAGGGCCATAAAATACACTCTGGGTAACATCCTCTAACACATGGGCTTTTAACTGAGGCAATACTTTTTCAATAATAGGTTTAGGCAAAACCACCGACTTTTTGATGCCCTCTTGCATGGCAACAATGGCACTATCCATATACACAGCAAAACCCTTGGCTCTTTCTATAAAGTTACGAAAGTCTTGTAAGGTATTAAAAGGCTGAGCACTTTGACCTGATCCTAATGATGCAAAATAAGAATGAGCGCCACCCATTTGATGAAGTGGGATTAACTCACTTGGAAAGTTTGCGCCTTTTAAGGCAAGCTCTCTATCCCGTAGAAATATCTCGTAAGTGAGTAAGTCTTGGCCAATCAGAGATGAAGGGTCTATTGCTTTTATTTTATCTAAATATAACGCTTCAAACGCCAATACCTTAGCGATGTTTGCTTTGTTTATTGGCGGGCTAAACATATCATCATAATCATTAATGCCCACAAAGGTTGCCCAAATTGGGTTCATCTGCATACTTTCATCAAAGTAGCTTTGCACCAGCTCATTAAGTTTTTGCGACTCAGATTTAACAGCTGCAACTTTAGGGACTAGGTCTTCTGTTTTTGTAGACGTGCTCGGGCCACACCCCAACAGCCCCAGTGACAGCAAAACAGCTACAGTAATTGGTTTTCTATTCATAATTGGGTCTCTTTATTGTGATTTTATGAGATGAAATTCGGTTTGACGGCCATCTAAATAGTTGACCCCTGACTGATCAAAAAAAGCTTCTTCTTCTAACATAATGCGAATTTCTTTGTTCCACTCAGGTATAAAAGTAGCGGCATTTAACTCGATTGAATAAGCCGTATCATAATGCAAAGGATAATCCCCCTGAACAGGCACTCCCCCTTGAGAATCCCACATCCCTAAAGTGGTGCCTGCAGCGTGGCCATGATAGCCAATTGGGTGGGTGTAAATTGAAGGTTTAATGCCTTCACTAATAGCTTTTTGACGAGACATTTTTAACACTTCATTACCAGTACGCCCAACCTTGAAGTTAGCTGTAAAAATATCTTGTAAACGATTGGCATTTTTTAGGGCTTTTTTCAAATATTCAGGAGCGTCTGTTTCCCCCTCTTTTAACACATATGCATGTTGCTGTTGGTCTGAATTTAAACGTAAATAAGTCATACCAAAATCTGTATGTAATAAGTCTCCTGGCATAATGACCTTTGCTTTAGTCCCTTCACTGAAAGCTTTTAAGTGATCAAACTTTTCGAGGCTAGACCGTTGTAATGACACGCTAGGATGAAACCAAGCTTGCAGTCTTAAGTCTTTGACTTTTTCACGTAGCCACCACACCACATCATCTGTGGTGGTCACCCCTGGCTTTACCACCTTATTAGAAAAAGCCTCAGCAATAACGTCATGGCCTAACTGGATTAATTCAGGATAAACCTGCATCTCCATTTCGCTACGGGTTTCTAACCATGCAATGGCTAATTTTTCTGAAGACACTAATTGCGTTGTATTTTGTTTATTTAACGCCTCATTAAACTCTTCATATTCTGTTGCGGTGATGCCATCAGCCAATGCAAAGTGAGTCGACTTGTTTACCGCCACTTTTTGGGGCTGCTTTTTATTAATGAGATTTACTAAGCTATCCCATTGATTTGGCTGTTGCTCTTTATCCCATGACTTTTTAAATAAGGTATCTACCGCGTATCGGGCCACTGCAAGCCTTTCAATGGGTTTCCCCTCACCTGGGTCAAACAAAACTAAAATAGTGCGTCTGCGTGCAGATAACCAATTTGCTGGTAACATGGTTTTAAGTACAGGGTCTTCATTATATTCCCTTGAAACCAGTACCCACATATCAATGCCTTCTCTACGCATTAATTTGGGTAACAAGTTTTGTAAGCGGTCATCTAAAACCTGATTTACCTTTACCGCACGGTCTCGCATAGACAATATAGCGTTCTCGCCAAAACTCGGTAGACTCCATAAAATTAATAACCCTATCCCTATTAAACGATTTTTCATTTTTATTATGTTCACCTATTTGTTGGTATGACTAGCTTAATGGAATTGTTATAGTTTTAACAATAAGACAAATGCCACAAATCTAATATCACCACTAGAGATAAAATGAAAAAACACATATATGTAGCCTATACAGGCGGAACCATAGGCATGCGCCCTTCACCTCAAGGTTATATCCCTGCAGCTGGCTTTTTATCTGACACCATAAACAATATGCCAGAGTTTCACCGCACTGAAATGCCTAACTTCACTATTCACGAGTATGCGCCACTCATAGATTCATCCGATATGAGCCCCAGTGATTGGCAGCAAATATCTAATGATATATTGCTGAATTACGACAAATACGACGGATTCATTATTCTCCATGGCACCGATACCATGGCTTATACGGCTTCTGCGTTATCATTTATGCTAGAGGACTTAGGCAAGCCGGTGATAGTGACAGGCTCGCAAATTCCACTGGCACAGTTACGTTCTGATGGCCAAGTAAACCTACTAAATGCCCTATACATTGCAGCCAACTACCCGATCCCAGAAGTGACCTTGTTCTTCAATAATCAATTATTTAGAGGCAACCGCAGCCGCAAGGTAGACTCTGACGGTTTTAACGCCTTTGACTCGCCGAACTTACCGCCCTTATTAGAAGCTGGCATCGATATAGAAGTCAAAATAGATAAAAAACAATTGGGTATAGACAGGTGTAAACAACTAAAAGTCAGTAACATCACATCCCAGCCAATAGGCATAGTCACTCTTTACCCCGGCATCAGTGCCGATGTGTTAAAGAACACACTACAACAACCTGTAAAAGCACTAATTTTATTGAGTTTTGGCGTAGGTAATGCGCCTCAGAACCCCACACTTTTGAAACAACTCAAGTGGGCCAACGACCAAGAAGTAATCGTTGTAAACTGCACTCAATGTGTAAGAGGTAAAGTAAATATGTCGGGGTATGCCAACGGCAATATCCTTAAAGAAGTAGGCGTTGTATCGGGCACAGACATGACCCCAGAAGCCGCCCTCGCCAAATTACATTATTTACTCAGTAAAGATATTCCTATCGAAGAGGTTAAACGTTTACTGGTGACAAGTTTGCGTGGAGAGTTGACGATATAGAGATACAGACTTTAAGAATCTTAAGAAAGAAGTGATAACAGAAGTAAATTTCAGGCATAAAAAAAGCAAACTCTAAGGTTTGCTTTTTTCTGGAATTTAATTATTTAATAATTAAAGTACAGTAATGTTCTCAGCTTGAGGACCTTTTTGGCCTTGAGTTACAGTGAACTCAACTTTTTGGCCTTCAGCCAAAGTTTTAAAGCCAGTACCGTTGATAGCACGGAAGTGAGCGAAAACGTCAGGTCCATTTTCTTGTTGAATGAAACCAAAACCTTTAGATTCGTTAAACCATTTTACTGTACCAGTAGTTGTAGACATAGTCTTTCCTATATTTTTCAAGAGTAATTTTGTCTCCTAAGAGACGTTGTTTTTGCTGAAGCTTGTTGCAATTACTTATGAGCTACAAGACGAGGTACTACAATGGAACATCGAAACCATGTACATAAATATTAAACTTACTTTCAAGCAGGCTTAGTATATCTATCACGTTCTACAGGTCAACAACTATCGTCAATGAAACTGGTCTAACAAGGCTTTTATTTCAATAAGTTAGTCACAAAAATGCAACATTGAGGTTGTCAGTGTTTTTTAAATAACAGATGACCAAACGGTCAACTTTTTTATCCGCATTAAGAATTACCCAAGATTTACATACGTTTAGAGGAAATTGGAAGTAAACAACAGGCAGCTACCAATGCAGATATTGCAGCTAAGGTAAATGATAGCTGCGCTCCTGCCCCTTGATTCCAAAGGTTTCCAGAAAAATAACCACCCGCGGCCCCGCCAATCCCAAAGGCAAAGCTAATATAAATTGCCTGCCCTTGGCTTTGATCTTTAAAACCAAAATAATGGTGAATAAAGTGCATTGAAGCGGCATGAGCCAAGCCAAAACTAAAGGCATGTAAGCATTGAGCTGCGACTAAAAAGATAGGACTAGCTGCAACCGTAGCTAATAAGTACCATCGTAAAGAAGTCAAAAGAATACTAACCACTAGCACCCATTTAACCCCAAATCGATTAATTAACGTGCCAGCCTTTAAAAAAATGAGCACTTCAGCAGCCACACCTAAACCAACGAACCAACCCGTAGCTTGTCCACTGTAACCAAGGTCACGCATGTATAATGCGAAAAATCCGTAATAAGGTCCAAAACTTAGCTGCAATAAAATGGCAGACGCAATAAAGGCATAAAACACAGGCTGTCTGATTTTACGCCAGATTGATACTTCATCTTTTTCTGTATTGGCTTCACTCTTTGGCTCTATCAAAAACAGTGTCACCATAAATAATGATGACAACACTACCACTCCAACAAATAGCGGCGCTTCAGATGAAAATATATCTATCATCTTACCTGTGAATACTGTCAGTAATATGTAGCCAATACTGCCCCAAAGCCTAATGTATCCATACCGAACAGGATTCGCTCTGACACAATTAAGGGTAAGTACTTCTACTTGGGGTAAAATCGCCGTCCAGAACATCATCATTAAAGAAAAGCTAATAGTCAGGTACCAAAAGCCATCCACCCAAAACGCTAACGAAAACATACTAAGGGTTAATAATGCGCCTAATTGCAATAACCTTAGTGATTTACCAGTGCTATCAGCAATGGCGGCCCATAGATTTGGCCCCGCTATTCTAGCAAAAGTAATAAGGGCGAAGAGTTCGCCAATTTCTTTAGATGAAAAGCCTCGGCCATCTAAAAACACCCCCAAATAAGGGATAAATACGCCAAATTGGCCAAAATAAAACAGGTAGGTAAAAGCGAGTAGAATTAAATTGCCAGAAGAATAGGCTGAGCGCATCAATGCTTACTCGAATTAGAAAAGGTTAAAAAGACAGGCTAGTCAGCCTGTCCGGGTATATTAGGTGTTTGACTTTGTACACCTGCATTTTGGCCTCTGTGTCGTAGCAAATGATCCATTAATACTAAAGCCATCATGGCTTCGGCGATAGGCACAGCACGGATACCTACACAGGGGTCGTGTCTACCCTTGGTAATGACTTCAGCGGTTTGTCCATTGATGTCTATTGTTTCACCCGGTACTGAAATACTAGAAGTGGGCTTTAAGGCCATTTTCACTAGCAAGTCTTGACCAGTAGAAATGCCGCCTAAGACCCCACCCGAACGGTTTGATTTAAACCCTTCAGGCGTCATTACGTCTCTGTGAGCGCTACCTTTTTGTTCAACAGTGTCAAAGCCATCACCTATTTCAACCCCTTTCACCGCATTAATCCCCATCATGGCATGGGCTAAATCAGCATCTAGTCTGTCAAAAATAGGCTCGCCAAGACCCACTGGCATGTTAGTCGCGACAACTGAAACTTTGGCACCAATTGAGTCTCCTTCTTTTTTCAAATCACGCAT
Organism: Paraglaciecola sp.; assembly: GCF_039942875.1. GTDB lineage: Bacteria > Pseudomonadota > Gammaproteobacteria > Enterobacterales > Alteromonadaceae > Paraglaciecola. The sequence continues at coordinate 99,258 of NZ_JBDVBQ010000005.1, read as the reverse complement.
GTAAGCGTCAAGTGCGTCTAACTTGCTCTCATCTGGACAAAAGAAGGCATTAGTATTCGTAATGCTGTGGTCAACAGTTTCAACTTTGATAGGCCCTAGTTGCGACAAATAACCATGAATTTCAATACCGTGATGTTCTTTTAAGTATTTTTTAGCTACGCCACCAGCAGCCACTCGAATAGCAGTCTCACGGGCAGAAGAACGCCCACCACCACGGTAATCGCGTAGTCCATACTTTTGTTGGTAGGTATAATCTGCATGACCAGGTCTGAAGGTATCTTTGATCTTAGAATAGTCATTACTACGTTGGTCAGTATTGTTGATTAACAACCCTATACTCGTACCTGTAGTTTTTCCTTCAAACACTCCTGACAAAATTTTCACTTCGTCTTCTTCACGTCTAGCCGTGGTGTAACGAGAGGTGCCGGGTTTACGCCTATCTAAATCGACTTGTAGATCATCTTCAGAAATCTCTAAACCCGGAGGGCAACCATCGATAATCCCACCTATCGCAATACCATGACTTTCGCCAAAGGTGGTCACTGTAAATAATTTACCGAAGGTGTTACCTGCCATAATGTCTGATTCCTATTCTTAAATATTTTGTTTTCAATATACCCCAACTACCTAAAAATGACTGATTTCTAGGATTGGTGTTATAAGTCTATTTTAATGGTCTACCGAGCGCCAGTATTCAACTAATTCATTCTTGCTTATAGCAAAAACTCCATGGCCGCCATTCTCAAACTGAACCCAATGAAGTGGCAGCTCTGGATAACGGGTATACATATGCACTTCGCTATTACCTACTTCAACAAACAACCAACCTTTGTCTGTTAAGTGATTCGGAGCTTGACGTAAAATATGGTCCACTAAGTCCAAACCATCATTACCTGCTGCTAAGGCTAATTCAGGTTCATGATGAAACTCATCAGGTAAGTCTCCCATGTCTTCAGCATCAACATAAGGCGGGTTACTTACAATTAAGTCATACTTTTGCCCTTGTAACGCCCCCATTAAATCTGAGTAAATGGGAAACACCCTATGGCTTAATTCATGCTCATTGATATTAAGCTCAGCAACCTCTAAGGCTTCTGGGCTGATATCCACAGCATCGACTTGGGCTTCTTCAAAGGCATATGCAAGTGCAATAGCAATGCAGCCGCCGCCAGTACACAAGTCTAATATATGTTGTGGCTCTTCATCTGTTAGCCAATCTTCAAATTGATTTTGAATCAGCTCTGCAAAGGGAGAACGAGGAATTAACACCCTCTCATCCACATAAAATGGTAAATTACAAAACCAAGCTTGATTAGTTAAATAAGGCACTGGGATGCGCTCTTCAACCCGACGTTTCACTACTTCAACAATCTTAAGCTTCTCTATTTGTGTCAAACGGCTATGAAACAATTGGTCACCAGTTTGTAATGGCAACTCTTGGGGTAAATGTAAAAGCTGTAAAACTAAGCTTACGGCTTCATCCCAAGGGTTGTCAGTACCATGCCCATAAAATAATCCAGCATGATTAAAACAACTGACAGACCAGCGCACCATATCTAACATAGTGTGTAAATCTTGTACGGTTTGCTCAATACTTTGCTCTGAGAAGGTATTTTGGGTCATAAGTTCGCTTATTAAATCTGTTTCTATCGATATTCTCATATAACAATGTTTGTTATGCTACTTGAAAATTGATACTTATTTTGTAATGAATGAAAAACACGCCATCTCGTAACCAAACTCAAACTGATTTCGAAGAAGAAAACCTTTTTAAAAAAGAGTTCAAAGATATCGCGCCAATAAAGCAGGACAAAATACCGCCTCAACGCTTTTCCAGCAAGCAGAATTGGAATACCAAGCAAAAAAATCAAGCTTCTCAGTCAGAAATGCGTCAAGCCGCGGCGGCTTTTGAGTTTTCTGATGGTTTTGAAGGCCATTTTGAAATTGATCAGCCCATAAAATATATCAAGCCAGGCACCGATAGCCACGAAGTAAAACGCTTACGCCGTGGCGACTACCCACCAGACCTAATATTAGACTTACACGGTTTAAAAAAAGAAGAAGCCAAACACGAAGTGGCAGCCCTTATTCATGCGGCACAAAAGCAACATGTCTATTGTGTCAGTATCATGCATGGCAAAGGTACTTATACTTTAAAAAAAGCGATTCCCAATTGGTTGATACAGCACCCGGCAGTATTAGCTTTTCACCAAGCTCCAAAAGAATGGGGCGGCCAAGCTGCAGTGCTGGTGCTAATTGACTTACCTTTACATCACGCAAAGTACTAGCACGCTAACACCCCTAATCTACTCACGCTAAACTCACCAGCCCAAACTAACTTCCCTATTTGAAGATTCAATATCACCTAACTTTTGGAAGAGATAAGTCAGTCTTAGCCGCCAATTGAGGATGTCTTGTAACTAACTCTTGGTATACCTGTGGTGCAGTGAGTGCTAAAACGGCCATTCTCTGAAGATGAAACTCGTCTATTTCAGGGGAGTACCTCATTAAAACATCAACAATGGGAATAATATTTGTATTAAAATTTTCACGATATCGACTTTCATTTAATGCGGCATGTAGTGGATCTTCACCAAACGAAGTTATCACAAAGGGCGCATTTTCTTCTTGCAAATACATCACTAATTGAAGATCGCCACTGCGAACAGCGTAATATAATAGCGTTTTATTTCTTACGTCCTGTCCTAATAAATCATAGCTAGTTTCGTTTAATTGCTGGATTTTCTGAAGGTTTAAAAGGCGGTAATTTTTCAGGTTTAGATATTCAATTTTATCTACCATCAAATCACTCGCGACCAATCCATCATAAAAACTAATGTTATAGAGGAGAATTTGAATTAACACCCAATTTTTATTGGCGTCTGTTAAGTCTAAACTTAAAAAGTAATCAATAACTTGGGGGAGCTTTCCAGCATTTAGTGGTCGAAAAACATTATCAGGCACATCTACATACATTTGCTTGCGCACATACCTATCATTTTTTATTCTATAAAAATCAACCAAATACGGATCTATATCTGACAGCAGAGATTCTATTTCTGCTGAGGAATACACATTGCTTTCTCCCAGTTTATCAATAATTTCTTGGGGTTGTCTGGGTTTCCATTTTTTGGCAATCGTTTTTTGAATAAGGTCACATGCAGCTAAATAAGGATTGATATCCCTCAACTCAAACTGTTCAAGAACGTACGTCTGACGCTCATCTTTAAGAGCAATCAGTAATTCATTACCTTCATTTAAATATAGTGGGGATTCCGTTTCAATACTTGTTAAATCTAGGCCATATTCATTCATAATATGCTCTATTTTCGCTCTATCAAACTCATAATAACGACGAGGAAAATCCCCTTCTACTTTGAGATAAGTTTTTGTCTTAAACCTAGCTTTGGCACCTTTGTTTTTCAATAATTTGATAATTTTCACCGAGTCAGCTATCTCTTCTGGTGCAGTTCTGCTCCTTAGTCTAGCCAGAGCCCACTCCATCGATGAACCTAAATATTTATCTGATGTCGGCATTAATCCTATATTCAGTAAATGCTCAACCACAGGTAATCGATTGGCATTAATGGCATAGTCAAGTAAAGAAACCGCTTCTAATCTGTCATATCCGACAATCCCCTTTGGATTACTTGTTGCGTCAATTAACGCCATGATGTCTACATCTAGTACATCTTTTTGATTAGTAAAGTAAGCCACGTCATCAATACTGGGTGGCGAGGTAGCTAAGACGAGTTGCTTTTCTTGGCGAGATAAAGTTCCGTAATTCTTAAAATTTGAGGCCGGTATTTTTCTTGATATATGAAAGACTTTACTTTCAACAACTTCAGGAAAGTAGTTTTTTAACTCCTCATTAAGAACTCTATTTTTAGTAACTAATTCTGAATTAGTGCGTAATTGTTTGACTCTAAAGCTTGCAGCAAAATTAGAGTTCAAAAAGTACTCTACTGCTAAGGTAATATCATCTATTGAATACCCCCGCGATAAATAGTTGCCCCAAGTTTCGTGTTCACTCCTTGCCCAACTATAATCATATTGCCGTTTACGTTTAGTAAAGCGGTTGCAATCACTTAAGTTAGTAGAATACGGATTGTCAGCTTTAGTAACATTTGGGTATACCACCACTTGAGTATTGCCAACTTCGTTTGAGGCAACTAACTCAGATATGGCATCTTCGATTTGATTTTCATCTTCATTTATTACAAATCTAAGTACACACCCAATTGCGACACCAACTAAGATTAAAAATACGATTAACTTACTGCGGGTAAACATGACTTACAATCCATTTATCTCTATTCCTTGGGCTATTATCCACTAAAACAATTAAATAGAATGACATATTTTTAATAATAAAGTTAATAAGGCAATGACCAGTTAAATAAGGACCTCTCGCTTTTCTTTGGTAAAAATTAAACAAATATGCATTTAAATTACTTTATAAAGACAGCTATTTCTCGGTTTATATAATTGGGTAATTCATGTTGTAGCCAATGACTAGCCTCGGGAAAACGCACTACTTTTACATCGGGTACATACTCTTCGATCCCATCAAGATTTTGCCTAACAAATGCTTGGTCTTGTTCACCCCACAAAATTAAGGTGGGACAAGTAATACGGATAATAGGAATTTTCATATTAGTAGGCGCAACTACTGGGCCATCACTTGCCTGCTTTGCACTCTTAGATGGTGCGAGTTGTGGCATGGCACGATAGTATTGCAACATGCCTTCTACCGCTCCCTCTTGCGCCCATGCTGTTTGATATTTAAGGCGCTGGTCCTCCGTTAAGGTCCCGGCTTTCATTCCTGTGAAAATTTCATTTTTGAGATATTCAAAGTGTCTTTCTGAGAGTTTTTCAACAGCATTGGCTGCAATTAATTCATGAATATATTCACTTTTTTGCCTTTGCTCTGGGTTATTGATCATTTCTCGCGTAAAGGTACTGGGGTGTGCTGCATTTAAAATAACTAAGCGCTCAATCAATTGAGGAAAAAACGCAGTTAACGGCCATGCAATTGCCCCGCCCCAATCATGAGCGACCAAGACTACCTTTTTATTTTTAGAAATTTGCTGAATAAATTTAGCTAAAAATTGGATAAGATTAGGGACTTCATAAAAAGATTGGTCTTGTGGTTTGTCGCTCAAATTATACCCAGGTAAATCAGGCGCTATAACTCGATACTTTTCACTAAAATAGTCCAACTGAGCATGCCATGTTTCCCAGTATTCGGGGAACCCATGTAAAAACACCATAGTTTTGATAGTTGCATCAGAGTTTTCTTGCTCTGGCCCACCTTCAACATAGTGAATATTGGTTTGGTCTACTTTAATAAATCGATGCTTCATACATTTTACCTAATCATTTCAATCAAATAAAAAAGCGAACCGAAGTTCGCTTTTTAGTCCCCTGCTTAGCTTCTTGTTGGCTTTGACCAATCTTTTGCTATTTAGACAATATTAAATTGTTCTTCTTCCATACTCATTAAGTTACTTGCGCCAGAGTCCATAGATAAAGAGAGTGAACGAGTCCGAACTAACAAGCGGTCAAAATAAAACTTAGCGGTGTGAAGCTTAGCTTTATAGAATTCCACGTCGTCCGTACCGTCATCAATTTTTTGCTGAGCCACTACGGCCATTTTCAACCAGAAATACCCCACTACTACATAACCAGAGTACATTAGGTAATCCACGGATGCAGCGCCTAGTTCTTCTGGGTTTGATGCGGCACGCTGCATGATTTCTTCAGTTTTTTGATGCCACTCGTGAACATGTTTATCTAAGCTATTTGACCATTCATTGAATTGGCTTTTGCCACGAATACTTAAACAATACTCTTTCACCTCATCGGTAAATACACTTAATAACTTACCCCTTGAGCCTGCTACTTTACGGGCTAATAAATCTAGCGCCTGGATACCTGTGGTGCCTTCGTACATAGTACAAATACGGGTATCACGTGCTAATTGTTCCATGCCCCACTCTGCTATAAAGCCGTGACCACCAAAAACCTGCATACCATAACTTGTGACTTCTTGAGCTGTTTCAGTTAAAAATGCTTTCACAATAGGAGTCAAAAATGCCAATTTAGCTTCAGCAAGCTCCTTGGCGTCTTCATTTTGACTGGCGTGGGTAACATCAACTAATTGCATGGCGTATACAGCTAAGGCTCGATTGCCTTCGGCAAAGGCTTTTTGTGTCAGTAACATACGTCGTACATCAGGATGGTTAATAATAGGATCAGCAGGGCCACTTGGATTTTTAACACCGCTCATTGACCTAAACTGTAAACGGTCTTTAGCATAAGCTAAGGCACCTTGAAAAGCCGCATCAGAAGCAGCTAAACCTTCAAGACCAGTGCCAATTCGGGCGCTATTCATAAAGGTGAACATACAATTTAAACCACGGTTTTCAGTTCCAACTAGATAACCTTTTGCTCCATCAAAATTAATGACACAACTTGCAGAGGCTTTGATACCCATTTTGTGTTCGATAGAACCACATGACACTTGATTACGCTCTAGTTTTTCACCATCTGGACCAGCATGAAACTTAGGTACAACAAACAGAGAAATGCCTTTAGTACCACTTGGTGCATCGGGTAAACGTGCAATAACAATATGTACAATATTTTCAGACATATCGTGCTCACCGGCAGAGATAAAGATTTTAGTCCCTGTCAAGCTGTAACTGCCGTCATCATTTGGCACAGCTTTACATTTAAGCATGCCTAAGTCAGAACCACAGTGAGGCTCAGTTAAGCACATAGTTCCAGTCCATGTACCCGCCACTAGGTTGTTCAAGAACATTTTTTGTTGTTCAGGGGTGCCCCATTCTTTGAGGGTTTCCATACACCCCTGACTCAAGCCCGGGTACATAGCCCAAGAGTGATTAGCCGCAGAAAACCACTCTGCAATTATACTACCTAAAGAGTATGGAAGGTTTTGACCACCAAACTCTTCTGGATGGGTCATACCCGTCCATCCGCCTTCAACATACTTTTGATAGGCTTCTTTAAAACCTGTTGGGGTGGTGACGACGCCGTCATCCCATTTACAGCCTTCTTGATCACCAATGGCATTGATTGGTGCTAATTCATTTTCTGCAAATTTTGCTGCTTCAGAAAAAATAGCTTCAACCATGTCGGGAGATGCATCTTCAAACCCTAGGTCTGCATAATGCTTTTCATAACCTAACAGTTCATTCATCACAAACAATGCTTCTTTTTGTGGGGCTTTATAATCTTGCATAACTTACCTCTAAAATAAATTGACTCAACTGGCTCTCATTACCAACTCACTGAAAGCCACTAAAATGGGTTTAGTAAACTTCAAATAAACCAGCCGCACCCATACCGCCGCCAATACACATAGTGCAAACTACATACTTAGCACCACGGCGTTTTCCCTCGATTAAGGCGTGACCTACCATGCGGGCACCACTCATGCCGTATGGGTGACCAACAGAAATTGCGCCGCCATTAACATTTAAAATATCGTCATTAATGCCTAGCTTGTCGCGGCAATATAGAACTTGCACAGCAAAGGCTTCGTTTAATTCCCATAAACCAATATCGTTCATGGTAAGGCCGTGTTGCTTGAGTAGTTTTGGAATTGCGAAGACAGGGCCAATTCCCATTTCATCTGGTTCGCAACCTGCTACTGCTATGCCTCGATAAGCACCAAGAGGATTGAGGTTTTGTTGCTCTGCTAACTTGCTGCTCATGATGACACTGGCTGATGCACCATCAGATAACTGGCTGGCATTACCCGCGGTAATAACCCCACCTTCTATAACTGGTTTTAGATTTTGTAAACCTTCTAAGGTAGTGTCCGCGCGGTTCCCTTCATCTTTACTTAAGGTGACTTCTTGGAAGCTTTCTACTTTAGTTTCACGATCAACAAGCACTTTAGTTGCAGTTACTGGCACGATTTCATCATCGAACTTGCCTGCAGCCTGTGCAGCAGCGGTGCGCATTTGACTGCGATAAGCATATTCGTCTTGTACATCACGATTAATGCCGTAACGGGCAGCCACAACTTCAGCGGTTTGTAGCATAGGCATATAAATATTTTTATGCATTTTAGCTAAAGCCGGATCAACCATACGATGAGTGTTCATTGATTTGTTTTGTACTAAGCTAATTGAATCTAGACCGCCGGCTACCATTACGGGTACATTGTCAGTTATCACATGTTTAGCAGCCGTCGCGATAGCGTACATTCCTGAACTACATTGACGGTCTAGCGTCATACCAGAGACTGATACAGGTAAGCCACCTGCTAAACCAGCTAAACGGCCTATGTTCATGCCACCACTCCCCTGAGTGAGTGCGCTCCCCATAATGACGTCGTCAACACTTGCTGGATCAATTCCCGACTTTTTAACGGCTTCTCGAATTGCATGGCCACCTAAGCTTGGTGCTTCTAAGTTATTAAATGCACCTTTATAGGCACGGCCAATAGGGGTTCTTGCTGTTGATACAATGACTGCTTCTTTCATAATCTTCTCTTTAATAGGTTACATAATTCGTTTATTTGATAGTGAAACTGAGCCGTTATAGGTCAGAAAATCGCTTGCCTTGCTCGGCTAATTTTTTCAGTAATGGCGCTGGCTCAAACCAATTTTTTCCATGCTCGCCTAGTTCATCTCGATATTTACACATGGCGTCATAGACGGTTTTCAAACCAATTTCATCGGCATACTGCATGGGGCCACCTCGATATACTGGGAAGCCATAGCCATATACATAAATAACATCGATATCACTTGATTTAGCGGCAATGCCCTCTTCTAAAATCAAAGCGCCTTCGTTGATCATTGGGAAAATAATGCGTTCGATAATCTCTTGGTCAGAGATATCACGTTGCGCAACGCCTAAATCAGCTGCAGTTTGCTTAGCTAAGTCCATTACACTGGGATCAGGAATAGGTTTGCGATTACCTGCTTCGTATAAATACACCCCTTTTCCTGCTTTTAAACCGACTCGGCCTTGCTCAACTAACTTGTCAGCTAAAATACAATAGGTTGGGTCGTGCTTGATAAACTCACGACGAGACTCACGTACAAAAGCACCGATATCTTGTCCTGCCATATCTCCCATGGTGAAAGGTCCCATAGGTAAACCAAAGTCATAGATAACTTTATCGACGTTTTCTGGAGTGGCTCCTTCTAGCATCATACGGTTAGCTTCACGACCGTAGGTTTCAATCATTCTGTTACCCACAAATCCGAAACAAACGCCGACTAACACAGCGACCTTATTAATTTTCTTGGCCATTTTCATTGAAGTTTTAATCACTTCAGGTGAGGTTTTGCTGGTCTTAACCACTTCTAGCAGCTTCATAACATTAGCAGGGCTAAAGAAATGTAAACCAATTACATCTTCAGGGCGTTTAGTTGCCTTTGCTATTTCATCAATATCTAAAGTAGAAGTATTAGAGGCTAAAATTGCCCCTGGCTTGCATACTGCATCTAAAGATTTAAATACTTCTTGTTTCACAGACATTTTTTCAAACACAGCTTCAATGACTAAATCAACATCTCCCAAATCAGCATAAGCGGTCGACCCACTCAGCAAAGCCATTCTTTGTTCTACTTGTTCTTGGGTTAACTTCCCTTTTTTAGCTGAGTTCTCATAATTTTTACGGATAAGCGCCAGGCCTTTATCTAAAGCCTCTTGCTGAAGTTCAAGTATGATGACTGGAATACCAGCATTAGCAAAGTTCATCGCTATGCCTCCACCCATGGTCCCCGCACCAATAATACCGACTTTTTGAATATCTCTGACAGGGGTGGTTTTATCAAAGTCTTTTACATGAGACGCAGAGCGCTCAGCAAAAAAGAAATGTTGCTGAGCTCTTGCTTCTTTAGAACCCATACACTCCATAAATAACTCACCTTCACGTTTTAACCCCTCATCAAACGGTAAAGCCACTGACGCCTCAACGGCTTGTATACAACGCTCTGGAGCAAAGAAGCCTCGAGCTTTAACAGCTAAACCTTTGCGGTATTGTTCAAATAGCTCTTTCGGGGCAGAGCTTGCGTCAACTTGCACATCACAGGTTTTACGAACTTGACCGCCTTTAGCGACAACCTCTTCACAAAAACCTATGGCGCGAGTTAATAAAGTTTCTGGAGCGTCAACCACAAGATCAAATACACCAGTTAACTTATTAGCCGCCACAGGACGCCCCGAAACAATCATATCTAGTGCTTGCTGAACACCCGCCAATCTAGGAAGACGTTGAGTGCCCCCAGCGCCAGGTAAAATCCCTAAATTGACCTCAGGTAACCCGACTTTGTTACTTGCGAAAGTAACCCGATAATGACACGCCAGCGCAACTTCAAGCCCACCACCAAAAGCGGGGCCATTTAAAACAGCTACCACTGGTTTAGACGAGTGTTCGATAGCATCTAATACTACTGGCAAATTAGGCTCTAAATCACCACCAGAAAATTCGCTAATATCGGCCCCTCCAGAAAACAAATTCTGCTTTGATGAAATAACAATAATATCAACCGAGTCATCTGCCATCGCCTTATTAAGGTTTTCAAGTAAACCTACTCTGACAGATTTTGATAAAGCATTAACGGGAGGATTTTGCATCCATAAGGTGGCCACTTTTTTTGAAGCAGGTGTGTCAATTACTTCGTAGGCTACAGCTTGTAAGTCATTTTGATTCATAAAAGTTCTTTACCAGTAGAGAGTGATGGCAGAATACTAGGCCACCTAAATCAATCATTCTAATTTATTGATTTTATACAACAGAATAACCTGAAGTTATTACACTATATTTACAATTGTCTTTTCGAAAACACCATATATTCACTGAATCAATAGCATTTCATCACTTTGCACTAGTTGACTTTATAGCTTGCTTTTGATTTTCTATCGCAACAATATTTTTACAACTCATTCACACAACGGAGTTGAAAGTGCAATTTAAAACTACGCCAGACAAAAGTTTTAACAAGATAAGTGATTATCAATATCAAGCTAACTACTTGAGTGTTGAGGATACTGAAAGCGGTTTTTTAAACCTTCACTATGTTGACGAAGGCCCTAAAAATGGTGAGATAGTCTTGATGCTACACGGGGAGCCTAGCTGGAGTTATTTATATCGAAAAATGATAGGACCTCTAGTTTGTAAAGGCTATAGAGTGATTGCCCCAGATTTGATTGGATTTGGGAAATCAGATAAACCCACTAAAAGAGAAGACTACACCTACCAACGTCACCTTGACTGGGTTCGTCAAGTATTGGTGCAGCTAGACCTTAATAACATCACCTTGGTCTGCCAAGATTGGGGAGGGTTATTGGGATTACGTTTAGTGGCTGAGCACCCGAAATTATTCGCTAGAGTCTTAGCTGCAAATACTATGCTACCAACAGGCGACCACCCGCCCAGTGAAGCGTTTTTAAGCTGGCAAAAATTTTCACAAGAAGTAGATATCTTCCCAGTTTCGGGGATCATTAAAGGGGCCACAGTCAATGAGTTAAGCGAGGATGTGCTAGCAGCATATGATGCTCCTTTTCCTGACGAATCATATAAAGCAGGCGTTAGGCAGTTTCCATTATTAGTACCGACGAGTCCCGATGATCCCCAAAGCGCCAATAACCGCTTAGCATGGCAAAGTTTACAAGCATTCAACAATCCTTTTTTAACCGCCTTTAGTGACACTGATCCTGTTACAGCAGGTGGAGACAAAATCATTCAGAAACTCATTCCAGGTTGTGCCGGACAAAACCACACCACGATTAAAAACGGTGGTCATTTTTTACAAGAAGACCAAGGAGAAACACTCGCCAAAGTACTTTTAGAATTCATGTCTTCTAACCCAATAACTCAGTAGTAACAGGACCATAAAAATGGATGCATTATTAGATTTCAGTGGCAAAGTAGCCACAATTACCGGAGCCGGAAGTGGCTTTGGGCGCTTATTAACACAGGGCTTAGCAAGTAGAGGTTGTAAATTGGTAATAAGTGATATTAACCAACAAAGCCTAGATGAAACACTCGCTTTGGTACAAAACAAAGACAATGTAATCACTATGCTTTGCGATGTCGCTAAAGAACGAGAATGTAAAGCTATGGTAGATACTGCAATCGACAAATTTGGTCGACTGGATATTGGTGTGAATAACGCCGGTATTGCACACGAAATGACACCTTTACATTTACTGTCAGAAGACACCATGGATAGCCAATTTAACGTCAATGTGAAAGGCGTTCTTTACGGCATGAAATACCAAATTGCTGCCATGCTCCCCCAAGGTGAAGGCCACATTTTAAACTTAAGTTCGATGGCTGGCATAGGGGGAGCGCCTAAAGGTGGAGCCTACGCCGCAGCCAAACATGCAGTTGCAGGACTAACCCGTACTGCAGCAGTTGAGTACGCCCGAAAAGGCATTCGTTGCAACGCCATCTGCCCATTCTACAGCCCAACTGCAATCTTAGGTGATTTAGCATCTGCAGAAGGACAGGCACAACTCGCCCGGGGAACACCTATTAAACGCCTTGCCGATCCACAAGAAATAGTTAATGCCATGTTGTTGGTGCTATCACCGGGCAACTCTTACATGACAGGACAAACGATTGCGATTGATGGTGGTGTGTCTGCTTGGTAGACACGCAAACTAAACAAAATATAAAGAACAAAGAATTCAAATTATTTACAAGGAGCCCTTATGCAAGCCTTAATGATGAACTCCCAGCTGATGATATCTTCTATCCTCAGACATGCAGACAGAAACTTTCCTGATACAGAAATAGTATCAGTCACCGCAGATAACCCTAGGCATAGACATACCTACAAAGACTTTGCGAACCGTAGCCGCCAACTGGCCAATGCATTAGTCAAATTAGGTGCAAAGTTTGGGGACCGTATTGGTACTCTAGCATGGAACGATTACCGCCATTTAGAGCTGTACTACGCAGTCTCTGGTAGTGGCATGGTATGCCATACCATCAATCCTAAGCTATTTCCTGAGCAAGTGAATTATATTATCAATCACGCTGAAGACCGCTTCATATTTGTTGATTTACTAGTTGTACCTTTACTTGAAGCATTGCAGGCCCACTTACCTAAGGTGGAGGGATATATAGTTTTAACCGATGAAGCTCACATGCCAGACACGTCACTGAAAAATGTGATGTGTTACGAAACATTATTAGGTGAAGAATCTTCTGAATTTGAATGGCCTGAGTTCGATGAAAATACAGCCAGTGCCATGTGTTACACCTCAGGTACCACAGGTAACCCCAAAGGAGTGGTTTATAGTCATCGCTCAACACTCTTACACGCATGGGGAGGCAGCATGCCCGATGTAGTCGCAGCATCTTATAAAGAAACCACGCTTCCTATTGTACCTATGTTTCATGTTAATGCTTGGGGGGCACCTTACGCATCTCTGATGGCAGGCTCAAAAATGGTGATGCCTGGACCCAAGATGGCCGATGGCGAAGCCCTCCAGCATTTAATTGAATCAGAACAGGTCACCTTTAGCTCTGGCGTTCCGACAATTTGGTTAGGATTACTTGATTATCTTCAAAAAACAGGAAAAACCATTCCCTCATTAAAGCGTGTTAGCGTAGGCGGAGCTGCCTGCCCTCGTACCGTTATTGAACGCTTCAAACATGCCCATGACGTTGAAGTCATTCAAGGCTGGGGGATGACAGAAACCAGCCCACTCGGCTCCATATTTTGTCGAAAATCAGGCATGGAAGACCTATCAGAAGAAGAAATTATCGACATTCAGTGTATGCAGGGCAGAGGCGTATTTGGACTTGAGATGCGTATAGTAGACGAGAACAACAACGAACTCCCATGGGATGGCGTGGCCTTTGGTGCACTTAAAGTAAGAGGGCCATGGGTATCTAGTGGCTATTATGGCATGTCCCAAGAGCCTGGAAGTCAAGGTTGCCCTGTAGATGAAAAGGGATGGTTTGATACTGGAGATGTGGCCACGATTAACCCACAAGGTTATATGCAAATCACTGATCGTACCAAAGATGTCATAAAATCAGGGGGTGAATGGGTCAGCTCAATTGAAATTGAGAATGCAGCGGTCAGCCATCCTGCCATTGCAGAAGCCGCTGCTATTGGCCGCTATCATCCAAAATGGACCGAACGCCCTTTGTTAATTGCAGTGAAAAAAGCAGGCGAACAAGTAACGACCGAAGAAGTAAAAAGCTTTTTAAAAGATAAATTACATAAATGGTCTATGCCTGATGACGTGGTATTTATGGATGAACTTCCGCATACCGCTACCGGCAAGCTAAACAAACTTTCTTTGCGTAAAACCTTAGAAGGATATGAGTTTCCTAATTAAGAAACAATAAAGTTTAAGGGGAACGTTTTGGGCACTTAGGTGCCTTTTTTTTGCTTTTGATTTTTTACCCAATCTACAACACACTTTTTTACGTTTTTATATTTGCAATTTATAACGATTTATCTAAGGTGCGGCGACTGATTTAAATCAGCACTTACTACAAAAATATATTCAGGGAAATATTATGATACGTAAACCCTTTGGTTTATGGCTTTTACTGCTGGCTACCACAGCCGTTAATGCCTTTGCACAAGATACACAATACAGATTATCTAAGTATATCAACCCAAGCTTTCAGCAAATCACGTTGAAAATCGATCCAGACCAAGAAACATTTAGTGGTGAAACCACCATTACCATAGATGTCATCAGGCAAACTGACACCATTGGCTTTTATCAAAAAGATCTAAATATTCAAAAGGCTGAGTTGATTGGTAAAGATGCGCGGATCCCATTGAACGTCTCGTCACATGAGTATGATATACAGCAAGGTAAAGCACAGCGCACTATCCCAGCCAACCGCTACAAATTACATATAGTATTCAGCGGTTCCGTTAATAACACATCAGATGGTTTATATTTATCAAAATTTGAAGGGTTAAATTACATTTTCACCCAATTTGAAGACATGTACGCCAGACAAGCTTTTCCTAGTTTTGATGAACCAGGATTTAAAATTCCTTACCAAATGACCATCATATCACCAGAAAAACATACGGTGTTATCTAACACTCCTGTCCAAACTCGTCAGGTAAAGGATGGTTGGCAAACTGTAGCGTTTAAAAAAACCAAACCTATGCCGACTTATTTAATCGCGCTGGCTGTGGGTGAGCTCGACTCATATGATATTCCAAACCTTCACGTGCCAGGCAAAATCTACACCCCTAAAGGTCAAGCATCACGCACTAAATTTGCAGCAAAACACACTGCAAGGATTTTGGCGAACCTAGAAAACTATTTTGGGTTTCCTTATCCCTATGAAAAACTTGATTTTGTAGCGGTTCCCAATTTTACGTATGGAGCGATGGAAAACGTAGGCCTAGTGACCTACCGCAGTAGTCTTTTGCTACTAGAAGATGAACCTCGTGTTGCTGAGCAGCGCAGTACCCTTAATGTTATTGCCCACGAGCTTGCCCATATGTGGTACGGCAACCTAGTAACTATGGCTTGGTGGAACGATCTTTGGTTAAACGAAGCGTTTGCATCCTGGATGGCCAGTAAAGTGATGATGGATTTGTACCCAGAGCAAAACTTTAAAGGTAGCTTAGTACAAGAACGAGCATTTGGAGCAGACTCTAGCCCTACGGTAAAACCTGTAAAAAAAGTGGTTAAAAGTCAAAGCGATGTTATGGATGGTCTCGGGCTAAACTACAGTAAGGGTGAGTCTATTCTGCAACTAATTGAATCTATGGTGGGCCAAGAGTCGTTCCAGAAGGGCGTACAAACTTACATGAAAAACAACAAATGGCGCAATGCTGAAGCTGGAGACCTCTGGGAAGTTTTATCTAAGGTAGCTGACTTCGATGTGCCTGCTATGATGAAAACCTACCTTGAGCAACCTAGCTACCCCTTAGTTTCGTTTTCAACTAACGGCGAGATTAGTCAGAGCCGTTATCACCTATCAGGAGCAGAGGTAAAAGAGCAAACTTGGATTGTTCCTCTGTCTATTAGCTACAAGAAAAACGGTAAAATCGCTCGTACAAACTTATTTTTAGACTTAGCTAAAACCAAAGTTAACGAATTGTCAGAAGCCGATTGGATTTTCCCGAATGACAACGCCATGGGATACATGCGCTGGAAGGTATCACCACAACAACTTAATGCTTTGTTAGAAGATATATCAGCACTGAACGCTAGAGAAAAGAAATCACTTCTGTATAACACAGAAGCTTTATTCGCCGCAGGTGAAGCGGACTTAACCCAGGTGATGGCTGTACTTAATACATTAATTGCCGATGAAGATCCTATGATTGGCAGCGCGGTTGTCTCAACGTTAAATCAATTCTTATACTTAGTAGACAAGAACAATGAAGATTTATTTGCAAAGTTTGTCACTGAACAGCTTACTCCTTGGTTCGAACGTCTAGGCACAAATGACCAACCTCAAGACTCTACTGACACAACTCGTTTACGTGGTGCTGTATACGGAGTGCTAAGCCGATATTCAGATACTCAAAGCATGGTCGCAATAAACAAAACATTAGCAGAAGAATACATGTCAGACCCTACAAGTGTGCCAAGAAATATCGCCACTAAGGCACTTGCCGCTATGGCTAGGCATAGTCAAGATGACTGGTTTCAAAAGATGAAAGATCTGTATATCAACAATACCGACGCATTAGTCAGAGGTACCTTAGCCAATGCAATGATCTTTAGCGATGATGAACATATCAAAAGAACATTAGACTTTGCTCTCTCTGAATATGTAACACCAGCGAATACCATTACAGTTGTCAGCCGCGCTATCAGCGACTTAGAAAACAAAAATATGTTTTATCAGTGGTTGGGCAAACACTTTAATGCCCTAACCCAAAAAATGCCAGCCTATCATGTCGCGCATTTTCCGGAATACTTATCAACGAGTTGCAACAAAAAAGATATTGAGGCGGCAAAACATTTTTATGCCGACAAAAAAGACCACTTTGAGGGAATGGCAAGAAGTTACGAGATTACCTTATCTAAGTCGAGTCAATGTGTGGCTTTAAAAGAAGCGAACCAAGATAGCTTTAATAAGTATTTACGTGAGGCTGTTGCTCACTAAACTGAGCCAACTCTCTCCTTTAAAAAACTGGTAACTATTTACCAGTTTTTTTTTGATCTAAATCACGCTATCGTGCTTCGTAAATGTCTAAACCTTTGGAAATAAAGTGAAAACTATAGGCTTAATTGGTGGCATGAGTTGGGAGTCAACAGCGAGTTATTATCAACAGCTTAACCAAACAATAAAACAGCGTTTGGGTGGATTACACTCAGCTAAAGTAATTCTAGTCAGTGTAGATTTCGCTGAAATTGAATCTCTGCAACACAAGGGTGATTGGCAAAAAACGGCAGAAATACTAGCTGATGCTGCTCGCTCATTACAGGCTGCAGGAGCAGACTTTTTCCTTATTTGTACCAATACAATGCACAAAGTTGCCGACTATGTAACCACATCAGTCAGTATCCCTTTGTTACATATTGCAGATGCAACAGGTGAACAACTCACAACAGACAAAATAACCACAATAGGCTTGTTGGGTACAAAATTCACTATGGAACAAGACTTTTACAAGCAGCGTATTATCAAACATTATGGCATAGATGTAATTGTGCCGTCAGATGAAGAGCAGAATGTCATTCACTCCATAATTTATAAAGAGTTATGCCTAGGAAAGGTGTCAAAGTCTTCGCGAATAGCTTACCTCGACATCATTGAAAACCTAGTTAAAAAAGGAGCCCAGGGCGTCATTCTAGGCTGCACAGAAATTGGATTATTGATTGAAAAACACCATACTCATACCCCCCTTTACGATACTACAAGTATTCATACATTGGCGGCAGTGAAAGAAGCCTTAAAATAAAAAATATAATTTTTCATATTTATCATGCACTTAAACATAAATTTAATTTTTTTTCACTTTATATACATTGAAAAAAATCAGCTTATCTACATATCTATTATGTCGACGCCGCAAGGGTTGACACAAAAACACAAGAGGTGTTTTTGCAGTACCAGACTTAACATTAAGTAGGTACTCCCATAGTGGGAAGGTGACATGGAAAGCTATACCAATAAGCCGCCGATTTTTCGGGGCACTTAACTTTTTTATATTGCTTAATTTATGAGGATATACTTATGCGTAACATCGATCTATCTCCACTTTACCGTTCATTCATTGGTTTTGACCACTTAGCATCTATGATTGATACGGCTTCAAGAAACGAAAAACAATCATCTTACCCTCCTTACAATATTGAATTATTAGCTGAGGATAAATACCGTATCACTATGGCTATAGCAGGTTTTGCCAAAGATGAAGTAAGTATTGAAGTTCAAGAGAATACCTTACAAGTCATTGGTACTAAAGCGCCTAAAGAAGGTGTCAACAACACCAAACCAGAAGAACGGAAATTTTTACACAAAGGCATATCAGAGCGAAGCTTTGAACGTAAATTCCAGTTAGGAGATCACGTTAAAGTACTTGCTGCTGACTTAGAGCATGGCCTATTACATGTAGATTTAGAACGAGTCGTTCCTGAATCGAAGAAGCCAAGAAAAATAGAGATTGGTAGTAAGCTTATCGAAAATAACGAATAAGCCTCTCCCCTTCCCGATTTTGTGTGTAAACCAATACGGCGCCTAGTGAGCGCCGTTTTTTATTGAGTTTAAAAGCAACCCAATATCAAATAATGTCAGAGCTTAACTTAGCCAGCAGGCTACTTATATAAAATAAGTATGTTTAAAATAGATAAGATCACTAACGATAAAAAGGTCATCAACATACCAGACACTCTTTGCCAACTGGGTCCGGTGTGACGCCTTAGTCCAAAAGAGTGAATGACACGGCCAAAAAAAAGTGCGCTACCAGCACAATGTAACAAAATGCTATTACTACCATTCACTTCTGCTACAAAAAGTAAAATAAGTACAATTGGTGTATATTCTGTAAAATTACCATGGGCGCGAACAACTTGTTGAAAGTGAAAATCCCCGCCATCTCCTAATGGGATCTGCTTTTTAAATCGCCCTCTTACTACTAAAGCTGATAAATAAAGTAAATATATTCCTAATAATCCTGCATAAAAAGCGGTAATAGGTGTATGCATTTATTCTCTCCAAAACATAAAAAAGCCCACAAAATGTGGGCTGTTATATAATAATTTGTTCGCTGTGGCTTAGCCTAGTAAAGTGGCTAGCTTGGCGCTGACGTTTTCAACTGGCGCGGTACCATCTAATTTATGATATGCACAGTTACCAGAATTCGCTTCAGAGGTGTAATAGTCTACTAAAGGCTTAGTTTGTTCATGATATATACCAAGACGCTTACGGACGGTTTCTTCTTGATCATCTGGGCGAATAGCTAAATCTTCACCAGTTTCGTCATCTTTACCTTCAACCTTAGGAGGATTATATACAAGATGATATACACGACCAGAACCAGAATGAACTCTACGGCCACTCATGCGCTCCACAATGACTTCATCATCCACATCAAACTCAATCACATGATCAACTTTGATACCCGCTTCTTTCATGGCATCAGCTTGGGGAATAGTACGAGGAAAACCATCTAACAAAAATCCATTTTCACAGTCAACTTGAGCAATACGTTCTTTTACCAAGCCTATAATAAGTTCGTCAGAAACGAGCTTACCTTCGTCCATAACTTTCTTTGCAGCCAAGCCAAGCTCTGTACCTGCTTTAATCGCAGCCCTTAACATGTCTCCAGTAGAGATTTGTGGAATGCCAAATTTGCCCATCAAAAATTGGGCTTGAGTACCCTTACCTGCACCAGGAGCACCAAGAAGAATAATGCGCATGCTGTGTCCTCTGAATAATATTTGTGTTTAAAAAAAGTAAAGCAGGAACTTTACACATACAACTTTAATGTTACAACAATAATACACGTTATATATAAGACAAAGGTCGTAATATATATACTTTTAAGCTTTTAAAACAAAAACGAGCCCTTAGGCTCGTTTTTACAATATTAAACTCGCCTTTTTAAGGCTTATTTAGCTAAGCTTGCTAGTAGCTTGTTCAAGTTTTGCACAAAGCTAGCAGGGTCTTTTAAACTTCCCTGTTCAGACAAAGCAGCTTGGTCGAAAAGTACACCAGTCCATTGTGAAAACTGTTCTTCATCTTGCACGTCAGCTAATAATTTAACTAACTGATGCTCTGGGTTCATCTCAAAATGATACTGAGCTTCAGGTACAGGCTGACCTGCAGCTTGCATTAGTTTAATCATCTGTGTCGTCATGCCTTGCTCATCAGCAACAATACATGCTGGGGAGTTAGTTAAACGATGTGTAAACTTAACTTCTTTTACTTTATCGCCTAACACAGCTTTAACACGGTCAATTAGCCCTTCAACTTCTTTTTCGGCCTCTTCTAACGCTTTTTTACTGTCTTCGTCTTCTAAGTCACCTAAGTCTAATGCTCCATGAGTAATAGACTGAAATGATTTCTCATCAAACTCAGTTAAATGAGACATTAACCACTCATCAACGCGGTCAGCCATTAACAACACTTCGATTCCTTTCTTACGGAAGATTTCTAAGTGCGGGCTAGACTTAGCAGCTTGGTAGTTATCTGCTGTAATATAGTAAATTTTCTCTTGTTTTTCTTGCATACGACTAATGTAGTCAGCAAGAGAAACCGTCTGTGCTTCAGAGTCTGTGTGAGTTGAAGCAAAACGCATTAAACCAGCAATTTTTTCTTTGTTTGCATGATCTTCAGCCGGCCCTTCTTTCAAGGCATTACCAAACTCAGCCCAAAACGCTTGATATTTTTCTGGATCTTTCTTAGCTATTTTCTCAAGCATTTGTAATACGCGCTTAGTACAACCTTGGCGCATTGCTTGAGTAACTTTGTTGTCCTGTAAGATTTCTCGAGATACATTTAATGGTAAATCGTTTGAGTCGAGTAAACCTTTAACGAAACGCAGATAAGTCGGTAACATCTGCTCGGCTTCGTCCATGATAAATACACGTTGTACATATAACTTAAGTCCGTGTTTTTGATCACGATTCCACATATCGAAAGGGGCTTTAGATGGAATATACAATAAGCTAGTGTATTCGGTTTTGCCTTCAACCTTATTGTGAGACCAGGTCAAAGGATCACTAAAGTCATGAGAAATATGTTTGTAGAATTCTTTATACTCTTCATCACTTACGTCTGATTTATCACGTGTCCATAAAGCAGTCGCTTTATTTACAGCTTCCCAATATGCAGGAACGGCTGGGATTTTTTCACCCTCTTCGCCATCAGGACCTTTTGGACCTTCGCTTTCTGGCACTTCTTCTTTAAACATTTTAACCGGAATACTGATGTGGTCAGAATATTTACTAACAATTGAACGTAATTTCCAATCGTCTAAGAATTCTTTTTCGTCTTCTTTTAGGTGCAAAGTAATTTCTGTACCACGATCTACTTTTTCAATATCGGAAATAGTAAATTCACCTTCACCAGCAGATTCCCACTGCACCCCATTAGTGGCGTCATCACCGGCCGCACGAGTACGTACCGTTACGTTATCAGCTACGATAAAAGCAGAATAAAAACCTACTCCAAATTGACCAATTAACTGAGAATCTTTAGCTTCATCACCAGATAACTTACCAAAAAATTCTTTCGTACCTGACTTAGCAATAGTACCTAAATGTTCAATAACATCGGCTTTGTTCATACCTATGCCATTGTCGGCAATGGTTATTGTACCTGCATCTTTATCAATGCTTAACTTAACGTGTAAATCACCGTCGCCTTCGTATAGGCTATCATTTGATAGAGCTTTAAAGCGTAACTTATCCGCCGCATCTGCAGCGTTTGATACAAGTTCACGAAGGAATATTTCTTTATTTGAATAAAGCGAATGGATCATCAATTGAAGTAATTGTTTTACTTCGGTTTGAAATCCATGAGTTTCTTGCTGGGCTGCTTCAGCCATAACCAAGTATCTCCTAATTTGTGGTTGCTAAAATGACGGTTAATGAGATGAGGCCGGTTAATTTGTTTTCAAGGAAAAAATAAACTTAATTTTTCAAAAAATTAAAACTATAAGCAGCTTGTGGATACAAGCTGGCAGATATTTGATGGTTTATCTCGCTTACAGCAGACTACGTCGACCATTAAAAGCATGGGTGAGTGTATTGCCATCAATGAACTCTAATTCGCCACCAACAGGGACACCATGGGCAATACGGCTAGCTTTAATCTCATTAGACTTACACATTTGTGCAATATAATGAGCCGTTGCTTCACCCTCCACTGTGGGGTTGGTTGCCAAGATAACTTCTTGAATCCCTTCATTCTCAAGTATCTTCGCTAAGTCTTCTAACCCAATATCTGCGGGCCCAATCCCGTCTATAGGTGAAAGCCGCCCCATAAGCACAAAGTAACGCCCTTTAAACTCCAGAGTTTGTTCGATGGCAAGCACATCCTGTGGAGATTCAACTACACATATTTGTAAGCTTTCTTGACGCTTTGGGTTTGCGCATATCTCACATAGGGTATTTTCACAAAAGGTACGGCATTGCTCACAGTGTTTCACATGCTCCATAGCATCATGTAACACGTTACTAAGCTTCATCGCACCTTGACGATTTCGCTCTAACAGATGAAATGCCATACGCTGAGCGCTTTTCGGCCCTACCCCTGGCAATATCTTAAAAGCGTCAATGAGTTCTTTTATTAACGGGCTAAATTGCATTCGATAATTTCTAGAAAGGCATTTTCATGCCAGGAGGCATTTGCATTCCACCCGTTACACCAGCCATTTTTTCTTTGGTGGTTTCTTGAATTCTTCGGTTACTATCATTAATGGCAGCTGCAACCAGATCTTCAATCATCTCTTTATCATCTTCCATCAAACTAGGGTCTATCTCGACTCGGCGCACAGCATGATTACACGTCATAGTAATTTTAACTAACCCAGCACCAGACTCTCCGGTAATTTCTGTATTGGCAAGTTCTTCTTGGCTCTTTTGCATACGCTCTTGCATTTGCTGAGCCTGCTTCATCATGTTGCCCATTCCACCTTTAAACATAGTTTTCTCTCTTTAAATTAGATAATTTTCTTAATCATACTGCTATCTAGCAAGGATGCTTTGTTCGTCTACTTTTGCGTTGAACAACTCTTGCAGTAGCTTTATACCACTATCGTTGTGAATCACGTCTTTAGCGTAAGCTTTTCTTACTTTATTAATTTCCATTTGCAACGCATAAGGGGTATTAATGGGTTTACCTAGCTGAATTTCAAGTTCAACAGAGGTATTTAATGCACTGTAAATGGCATCGCTAAGTTGTTGTCTAGCGCTTGGTGAATCTAGATGGGCTTTACTGTCCAACAACGTTAATTTAATTACATTGCCCTCTTGCTCAAATGCCGAATGCAATGCCAGTTGCTTAGTTAACGCTGTAACTTGCATCTCATTAATTAACTTACTCCAATCATCCACCTGCTGGGAATGAATAACTTTTTGATTATTCTCTAAAAATGCGGGTATTGTGACAGTAACCTCCCCTACATTTTCAGTATCTAAATGGGCATTTGGATCAAACACTTGAGTAGGTTCAACTTCAAGCACACCTTCCTCAGAAAACCTTTCCATGGCAGAATTATCGGCCTTCTCGCTTTGAGAAGTCCCTTCTACAGGCCATGGTGGAATTTCATTTTGATAAGTGGGCTCTGTAGCTGCGGCAACTATTTGAGGTGCTAAAACAGGCTCTACAGAAGCGGATTGAGTCGGCGGGTGGACTTTTCGAATACTAAACGGATTAGGTTTAACTTCTGACTCGGAGCTCTGGTCAGTATTAATTTCTTCAGCTTCTGGTTTTGAGACAGGTGAATCTAAGGTAGATCCATCTTGTAAAAGACTATCCTCAGGCTCAGACTTTTTTACCTGCGGCGCACTTCCCTCCCCTTGACTTTGGTTATCTTTAAACTGGTTTCTAAGAGCAATAAGCTCAGCCGTACTTTTAGCTGGAGAAGGCACGCTTGCTTGTTCGTTGCTTGGCGCAAAATCGTGGTCTGAGGTATGAGTCGCGACTTGCTCCTCTGAGCCAACAGGCGTCATTTGGTCATAGTCTATAGGCTGGTAACCATAGTCTTGTGCCTGGTTTAAAATTTCTTGTTGCTGAGCATTGAGTGCTTGTTCTTTATCTGAAGTTGCTTGAGCATCAACTGATACAGATGACTTTATTTCCTCGGGCTCAGTAACTATGGGACTTGGTTCTGATTGAGACTTTTCTAGTATTTCTGCAGTTGGCTGTGGCTGCTGATGTTCTTGTGGTGCGGCTGCAACAGGGATTGACTCTATTGATTCAGATGTGCTTAATTTACTTGCATTTGGAATATCAATAGGAGCTTGCTCTGCAGTTTGTTCTGCAATGGCTTCCGCATTTAGTTTTATGCCAGCAGGGCAAAAAGCTAACATGCGCAACAAAGTCATCTCAAACCCGCTTCTGGGATCCGCTGCGTATGGTAAGTCTTTCTTGCCCGCTAAGGCTATCTGATAAAGTAACTGGATTTGCTCTGCTGGTGCTGATTTGGCTAGTTGAAAAATAGCTCTGGCCGCAATGGTTTCAAGCTTACAGGCCTCTGGTACGAACTGAGTCAATGCAATTTGGTGCAATAAACTCATAACTTCAGCTAAAACAGCGCTAAAATCTGGCGCTTGTTGTGCCATCAACTCTACTTGCTGCATCACTGAGACACTATCTTTTTGTACAATAGCATTAACCACTTTTATGACTTGATTTTTATCCATCAACCCAAGCATGTCAGTCACAATTTGCAAACTAACTTGACCATTGCCTTGGGCAATAGCTTGGTCGGTTAGGCTTAACGCATCTCGCATACTGCCTTGGGCAGCCCTTGCTAACTGTGCTAGTGCTTCTTTCTCAAAAGGAATCTGTTCTTGTCCCAAGACAAAGTCTAATTGTTGGCTTACTTGCGATCGAGATAAGGCTTTTAAATTAAACTGCAAACATCGAGATAAAATAGTGACGGGTAATTTTTGAGGATCAGTTGTCGCTAATAAAAACTTTACATGTGGAGGAGGCTCTTCCAATGTTTTCAACAAAGCATTAAAACTATGTTTAGACAACATATGAACTTCATCTATTAGATAAACTTTATATCGCCCTCGACTGGGCTTATATTGTACGTTGTCTAGCAATTCTCTAGTGTCTTCTACCTTAGTACGAGATGCAGCATCAATTTCTAATAAATCAATAAAATGCCCCTGCTCTATTTCTTTACAGGTACTGCATAACCCACAAGGTGTAGATCCTAATCCTTGCTCACAGTTAAGACTTTTTGAAAAAATTCTAGCTATTGTGGTTTTACCCACACCACGGGTGCCCGTGAACAAATACGCATGGTGTAATCTATCATTATCAAGAGCGTTAGAAATGGCAGTAACAACATGCTCTTGCCCAACTAGTTCACCAAAACGGTTAGGCCGCCATTTTCTCGCTAGAACTTGATAACTCATAGACTTGGTTTACTCACCTTCGAATTCACAGATAGAAAAGCTTTTGACACCAATATCTAACAACTTTTGTTCTCCACCTAATTCGGGTAAAGAAATCACGAAACCAGCATGTTCAACCACACCACCTAAACGACGAATAAGGTTAGCTGTTGCAATCATAGTACCGCCAGTCGCGAGCAAATCGTCAAGCATTAGTACCTTTTCTCCAGGTTTCACTGCATCTTTATGAATTTCTAAATTATCGCTACCATATTCAAGTTCATAGCTTTCACTAATCACTTCTCTTGGTAGCTTTTTAGGTTTACGTACAGGAATAAAACCTATACCTAATTCGATCGCTAGCGGAGCACCAAACAAAAAGCCACGGGCTTCTGTTCCTGCAACTTTATCAAACCCCATAGGGGCGTAATGGTTGACTAGCAACTCAATAGACTGAGAGTAAGCTTTATGGTCTTCTAAAATAGAAGTCACGTCTCGAAACATGACTCCAGGTTTAGGGTAATTAGGAACGGTTTTAATAACCGATTTTATGTATTCGAAGGGCACGAATTTTCCCGTAATTTAAATGAATAGTAAAAGAAATGTCATTTGACTAGAGGTAAAAAACGAACCATCCAAGCACGGCGTGCATTAAAGGTAACGCCACTAACATTCCGATAGCTGCGAATAAGTATCCCCAATTAAATGGGTCATACGAACTTTGCTCTTCTTGCATTTTAATACTCCATAGTTCGAGGCTACAAGCCTAAGTAAAACAACTAAACAAAGGCGCTGATGGTAATCCAAGTGACAATAAATTGATAGTGCTAAAACACTGTTCATTGGCACTTGACTACTTTTCAATCGCCTGTTGGGCTAGGTCTTATAAACCATTGCATGAATAGTTAAACAGCGTCTTCGTTTTCTTCTCCAGTACGAATACGTATTACTCTTGCAACGTCATAAACGAATACTTTGCCATCACCGATTTTGCCAGACTGTGCGGTTCCAATAATAACTTCTATGCAGCGGTCAACCTGTTCATCGGCAACCACTAACTCAATTTTCATTTTTGGTAGAAAATCAACGTTATATTCTGCACCACGATATAATTCTGTGTGGCCTTTTTGACGTCCAAATCCTTTTACTTCAGTAACTGTCATACCAGTTACACCCACTTCAGATAGAGCCTCACGAACATCATCAATTTTAAAAGGTTTGATAATTGCTTCTATTTTTTTCATATTTGTATCCTGTTAAACGTATATCTTGGTTCAATCGTAAATAGTCGGAATTGGCACTCGCTTGTGTTGAGTTTTTACAAAAATATCTACCAATTTATTAGATACTGACTCATCTACAGTTTTGCCTTCTAAAAAATCATCAATCTGCTCATAACTTAAGCCAAGTGCTTGTTCATCGGCTTTTTGAGGGGTCAAGGTTTCTAGGTCTGCGGTAGGAGCTTTACCAATTATACTTTGAGGTGCCCCTAGATATTCAGCGACTTGTCTAACTTGTCTTTTATTTAAACCAAACAGTGGAGCTAAATCACATGCTCCATCGCCATATTTTGTATAGAAACCTGTAATATTTTCTGCGGAATGATCCGTCCCTAAAACTAAGCCATCCAGTAAGCCAGCAATCTGATATTGAATCACCATACGGGTTCGGGCTTTAACATTCCCTTTTACAAAATCTTTCTTGGTTTCACTTTGAGGTAATAGGCCAGCCGCCTCAACTGCTAGGGTAGTTTGCGTATCAATCGCATCAGCGCCTGGTTGAACGTTCACAGCCACAGCTTGACTTGGCTTAATAAACTCAATAGAGGCTTGTGCGTCTTCTTCATCAGCTTGCACATTATAAGGTAACCGTACTGCTATAAATTGGTAGGCTGCTTGTTGAGTTTCGTTCAAGCTATCCACCGCTAATTGAGCTAAACGCCCTAGAGTACATGAGTCTATCCCGCCACTGATCCCCAAAACTAAGGTTTTCATTGAGCTAGCAAGAAGTTGAGATTTAATAAATTCAACACGCCTATTAACTTCAAACTCAACGTCTATTTGTGGCAGAACCCGCATCTCTTCAATCACAGTGTTACTTTGCATTTTTCCTCTCATTATTAATCAATAATTGCCGTTAGCTAGCTGAGTATAAACAGTGTTTCTGAAAGCCTTGTTAGTTTTGTTTTTATCAAGACCACAACAGTTATATAAATCATATTACCAAGTTGTGTATATGAATCCTAACCCTAAGACAATATTTTATACCCAACAAAATAAAAAATTACTTTATTGTTCAATGAACATAAATAGGAGTGGCTTTTGTGAAACATCAAAAAGGTGTAACGCTAATTGAAATGATGATTGTGATATCTATTATCGCCATTGTTTTATTGTTTGTGGCGCCCAGCATGCAAAGTATCATTATTAAAAATAGAATTGTATCTGAAATAAATGACGCCAGCGCGCTT
Source organism: Paraglaciecola sp. (assembly GCF_039942875.1). GTDB lineage: Bacteria > Pseudomonadota > Gammaproteobacteria > Enterobacterales > Alteromonadaceae > Paraglaciecola. The sequence goes on along the minus strand of NZ_JBDVBQ010000005.1, from coordinate 71,255 downwards.
ATTCAATACGCCAGGCACACGGCAATCAATGAGCAAGCATTGACAGTGGTCTGTCCCTCTGACGACTATTCCACCTGTGGTGACGATTGGAATGACCCGAAAATAGTATTTATTGATGAAGATGGAAATAGTACTAGGGGTAACGATGAGGTGTTGTTAGTGAGTATGGAAGCAAGTTCAGAAACAAATATCGCTACCGCAACAAAAGAAATTATTAAATTTACAGAAAATGGCTCAGCGTCAAATATAATAGAATACAAAATCTGCCATAAAGATGGCGACGCTGTATATGCCCACGGACTTACAATCAACCTTCAAGGTAGAGTTAAAATGGGCAAAGACAGCGATGGGAATGGTATCAATGAAGATTCCATTGGCACAGACCTATCTTGTTGATAAGAAAAAGTGACTCAGTGTCGGCTTTTAATCAATATTAAAGGCCAATTAAAATTAATTAACATTCAAGCTAGTATCTGTCATATTTCCTACCTAAATCTACTCTAAGATAAATATATGCACTTATGTTTAGTTTAAATTAAGCATTTGTGAATTTCCCTTATTTTTTAGGTCATCAACTAACCTTTTCAGAGCACAAAAATGAATGTTATAAAATTAGTAATACTAGGAATAATTATGAGTGTTGCAGCAATTAATGCCTTACAAGCTTCCCCAATTGTTATTGCACATAGAGGTGCACCAGGTTATCTCCCAGAGCATACATTAGAATCAACCACGTTAGCCTATGCGCAAGGAGCCGATTATATTGAACAAGATCTTGTGGTAACCAAAGACGCTAAACTAATAGTTCTACATGACATTCATTTAGAAACCGTAACTGATGTACAACAAAAATTTCCAACTCGTCAGCGCCAAGACGGGCGTTTTTATGCGTTAGATTTCACCCTAACAGAATTAAAATCACTACTTGTTCATGAAAGGCGAGATGAAAAAGGTAATCAGGTTTTTAAAGACCGTTATCAAGGAGAAGCTAACTTTCAGATTGCTACATTTGAAGAACACATTGAATTAGTGCAGCAACTTAACCGCCAATTTGGAAAAGACACGGGATTCTATATTGAAATTAAATCTCCTGCATGGCATCGAGAGCAAGGTGTTGATATTAGTCAGTTAACTATGTCCCTATTAAGAAAGTATCAACTAGACGATTCAGATAAAGCCGTTTATATACAATGTTTCGATTTTACTGAAACTAAACGATTAAGGAATGAGTTAGGAGCTAAGGTAAAATTAATTCAACTTATTGCTGAGAATGACTGGCAAGAGTCCACTACTGACTACGACTATTTGAAAACACCAGAAGGATTAAAAGATATTTCCGGAGTGGCACAAGGAATTGGCCCCTGGATCCCTCAAATTCTCGATCTAGAGAAAAAAGCTCCAACGAATCTAGTCACAATGGCTCATGATTTAGGTTTAGCTGTGCACCCCTATACCTTCAGAAAAGACGCATTGCCCGCTAATATGTCAACACATGAAGCTTTAGACTTACTGTTCAACAAGGCCAAAATAGATGGGTTATTTACAGACTTCACTGATATTACTATTGATTACCTTTCTCAATAAATGACTTAAGTCAATTATTAGCCTAGCCCATATAACCTTACGTAAAAATAGATTCAAAATACCCTTAGGTATTTTGAATCGGATGGTAGATCAATTACACGCTAACGCAATATATAGTCTTTGAGGCAAAAGAATTAATGATAAATTCATGATTTGGGTATACCAACTTATAGTTTAGTATCGTCCTACATACTTTTATAAAATCTCAAATACGCTTTTAAATTTCTGTAAATACGTTTTAACAATAAACTCTTAAACATCAAAAATCACTTTAAAATCTACGAAAACCACTCTATCTGCATCAAATTACAACAAAAATAAAAACTTCATTGAGATAACAGACAATCAAACTCTAGTACATTGACGTATCCTTTTAAATACCCTACAACTTTAGTCTATGTAACTTTCTTAACAAAAATATTGTATTGTCTGTCCCATGAACACCAAGGTTTAACGCCTTTTGTTCGCAAACTCAACAAATTAACCAGAACAGGAAATCGTATGAAATTTATACCTCTTATATTATTAGCCACATCTGTAGCAACATTCTCAAACAATGCTTCAGCTGCAGGAGATGCAAAACACTTTCCGGGAGTATTTATCGGAGCGACACATGTTGATGGAGAAACAGACTTTTCTTATGGTATTGAATATGAATATAAGTTTTCAAAACTATGGGGAGCGGGCTTAGTTTACGAAAAAACCGACGACGCACACCATGGCGCTGGTATTGATATTATGCTTGCAGCTGCTTATTTACATCCATGGAAAGACTTAAGATTAGGATTAGGGTTTGGTAAAGAAACCGTTGGAAGTTTTAAAGAAGACGATGGCCATGGCCACTATCACTATCACGCTAGTCACAAAGAAAATGTCGTCAGAGCATCAGTAAGTTACGACTTTCACGTAGGAGACTTTGGTGTAGCGCCAACATTTGCAGTTGACTTTGTTGATGGAGAAGAAGCCTACGTATTTGGCGTAGCGCTAATAAAACCATTTTAATAGTCAGAGTAAATTTTTTGCGTATTATTTTTGAGACGAAAAGCGCAACGTAGAGTGCTTACAGTAAGGCTTTAAGTTGCATTTCGTTTTTATGAACTTAGTACACAATAACTTGATGCATATAGTTTCTTTCCAATAGGTATGGCTAATATAAAAAATACATTCAATTGCTTGATTGAATATACGTAAAGTTTTAGAGAGTTTAGCCGAAACAAAACTACAGTGACTTTTTAATATAAACATTAGTTATGCCGCTATTTAACAATAATGTCTTAGTGTAGCGGCAAATAACTTTTAGAGAGGAATACAAAATGTTAACCCGCATTAATATTAAACAAAAAATTTATGTGTTGGGCGTAATACAAATAGCTATGATGCTAATAATGGGGACAGTTGCAATAGTGCAAATGGCAAAAATTGGCTACGAGCTGATAGACATTGCAGAAGAAGATATTCCTCTCGCAAGTAAAGTGACAGTAATAACAGAGCTTCAACTTGAGCAAAGTATTCTGTTCGAACGCGCTCTATTTTACGCCTCATTGACGGCACTTGATGTACCCAATGCGGGAAACGACTTTAATCATGTTAAAGCCGAAGTCTTAGAGCTATCTCCCAGTATTAACAGTAAAATAAAAGAAGCCGAAGACTTTTCAGAGCACGCGATCAGCGTTGTGCATTCAGAAATAGGTAAAGAAAAGTTTGCGAGCGTACTTACAACTCTTAAAGATATAGAACTGAAATACAAAGAATTTTCAAATAGTGTTTCAAACATCCTAGATGGGGCAACTACTGCCACGCCAGTAAAGTTATCTAAAACAGCCAATCAGGTTGAAAGCTTAGAGGATGCGTTAAAACACGATTTAGTCATTCTATTAGATGATATCCAGAAATTTACTCTGGCTGCTGCGACAAAAGCAGAGCAAGATGAAAAGGCTGGCGTTCAATGGATAGTCGCCACTTTCGTTATTGCTGTAATAGTTTGTTTAATACTCCCCGTCCTTATTAGTCGCTCAATCGTTAACCCAATAAATCAGTTAATTGATAGATTGAAAGAAATAGCGAATGGTGATGGTGACTTAACAGTAAAGCTTAATGATAAAGCTAAGGATGAAACAGGAGACGTTGCTCGAGCGTTTAATACTTTTATTGGCGTCATAAATAAGCTTATTTCAAACACCAATGCCCAAGCTAATGAATTAGAGACGGCGTCAAACGTAGCGCTAAATGTAATGGAAGAAACAGCAACCAGTATTGAAAAACAACATGCCGAAACGGCAATGGTTGCTACAGCAGTTAATGAAATGAGCAGCTCATCACAAGAAGTGTCTCGTAGTGCAACTCATGCTGCAGAGGTAACCCAAACTGTAAAAAATAAAGTGATTGAAGGTAAGCAAGACGCTATCGAAACACAAAATATTATCACCCAACTTTCAGAAGAAGTGAGTGAAGCATCCAGTGTAATCGAAAGCCTAGTTGAAGAAACTAATAATATTGGCAATGTACTCGAATCAATTCAAGGTATAGCAGCACAAACTAACTTGTTAGCCTTGAATGCTGCTATCGAGGCAGCTCGAGCCGGTGAGACAGGTAGGGGCTTTGCAGTGGTTGCTGATGAAGTTAGAACGCTAGCGCAGCGCACTCAAACCTCTACAGTGGATATCCAAGACTTATTGTTACGTCTTAAAACTGAAGCTAATAATGCGGTAACAAGTATGAGCAAAGGAACAGATAGCGCAGCAATTTGTTTGGAAAAAAGTACCAAAACCAGCCAAACATTCGAAGAAGCCTCTGACTCAGTTACTCAAATATCTGACTTAAATTTACAAATAGCAGCTGCAGCTGAAGAACAATCAGCCGTTGCAGAAGAAGTAAATATAAATATTGTTAAGATAAGCGATCTTGCGGATGTAACTGCACGAGGCGCACAATCTGCGTCAGATGCAAACACCACTATCGCCAAACATGTTACAGAATTGCATACTAACCTAAATGCATTTGTAGTTTAGTATTAACTCATAAAGGTGTAGGCTATATATTTAAGCCTACACCTCATAATACTAATTGAAGTAACAAGTAAACAAGCTACAAAGCAAAATAGAATCACCTCACCTATCGATAACCCAGCGTATAAATAATTATTATTAATAAACTTAAAGAGATATAAAGTCAGAATTTATAAACTGATACCAAGCTGCAGAGTCATCAGGCCTTAAGGCAATATTTACAATAAAAGATTGGCATTAACTTATAGTCACTAAGGTTTTGACATTCTAATAACGACACGGCGGTTTTTAGCTCTACTCGTCTCATTAATATTTGTGGAAACATGGCGTCTCTCTCCATGACCGGTAACATCTATTCTATCTGGTGATACTCCCATTGAGCTAAAAAATTCTTTTATTTCAACAGCTCTTTGAATTGATAGTTTCTTATTAATAGCCCTTCCACCAAAACTATCGGTATAACCATCTAATAAAACCAACTCTAAATCAGTGTCTACCTTCAAGTAGTCACCTATCATAGCGAGGCGCTTTTGAGAGTACTTGGTTAATTCAGTATTATTAAACTGATATGTGAGGACTGTATAAGCAATATCCTGAAAACTATAAGGGAGTAAATTCGAGACGCACTCAGCAAATTTTTCATAGGGCCCTATAAAATTACTCGCATTTAGTCCAACAGCTATTCGATCGTACTGATTATACCAATCTTGATAATATATGGTTGGCCAAAATCCTTTCTCTAATTCTGATAACATGGTCCATGCGGCTTGCTCTGGTAAGTCACCATCGTACTGCTTTCTTATAGTCATATCAGCGATTGCTCGTTGAATTTGACCAGGCATCCATTTAGGTGGAATGGAGTAAACAGCAGCCACCCCATAAGACTTGGGAAGCCTTAACATATCAAGCTCAAATTCCATGTTTAACTGCTTAGAAGCGGTACTATTAAACATTGCTTCGCCATAGCCTGGAATATTATGACTTAAGGTGCATTGTAAGCGATTTTTATCTTTAAGTTGCCATTGTGAATCTTCAACTTTTGCAGCATATTGGCGCAATGCACTATGCCCACTCAATGATAATGAGATAAGTGATACACAAAAAACAGATCGTAATATTTGATTAGCCATGAAAAGATACCCTCGCTTCTGTTTAATTGTATCGACAATTATCACAATATATTTAGCATTAGCTTACCTCTAAGCAATCATTTAGGCTAGCTACTGAAAAAGAACCTTGCCATAATTGCAATATATAAATCGTCACTGAGTCTCCATGTCACAAATTTTTGAATTAAAGAATCGTTTTAGAGGGTACTTTCCTGTTGTTGTAGATGTTGAAACCGCGGGCTTTAATCCGCAAACCGACGCATTATTAGAAATTGCAGCCGTGACAACTAGGATGGATGAAAATGGATTTTTTTACCCTGACAAAACATTTCACTATCACATTGAACCCTTTGAAGGTGCTAACCTAGAAAAAGCAGCGTTAGATTTTAACGGTATCGACCCATATTGTGCGTTAAGGGGCGCAGTAATAGAGAGTGAAGCTTTTAAAGATTTATGCAAAAAAATCCGCAAAGAACAGAAGGATTCTGACTGTCAACGCTCTGTCATGGTGGCACACAACGCAGCGTTTGATTTAAGTTTTGTTAATGCTGCAATTGCAAGGAGCAACATAAAACGTAGTCCTTTCCATCCTTTTGTTTCTTTTGATACCACAACTTTAGCCGGGCTCGCTCTAGGACAAACAGTCTTAGTAAAAGCATGTATGGCTGCAGGGATAAGCTTTGATCAAAATGAAGCACATTCAGCTTTATATGACACTGAAAAAACTGCGGAATTATTCTGCTATATAGTAAATCGTTGGCAAAGCTTAGGTGGGTTAGTAACTCACAGCTAATGTTGTGGCTACAGGTTATATATGGTTTGACTAAATGAAATAAAAAACCGCTTCAAAAATTAAAGCGGTTTTTTCTTAAATAAAGACTTAATTATAAGCTATCTGCGTTCTCAGCTAAGTAGCTTGCAACACCTTCAGGGCTATCAACCATACCTTTTGAGCCTTCTTGCCAACCAGCTGGGCAAACCTCACCATGCTCCTCATGGAAATTTAAGGCATCAACCATACGTAACATTTCATCAATATTACGACCTAAAGGAAGATCGTTCACAACTTGATGACGAACAAGCCCCGCTTCATCAATTAAAAATGAACCACGGAAAGCAACACCAGCATCAGGGTGCTCAACATCATAGGCCTGACAAATTTCATGTTTTACATCTGCTACTAAGGCGTATTTAACTGGACCAATTCCACCATCATTGATAGCAGTATTACGCCATGCGTTATGGCTAAATTGAGAATCAATTGATACACCAATCACTTCTACACCACGTTTAGCAAACTCTTCATAACGTTTATCAAACGCAATCAATTCTGAAGGACATACAAATGTGAAATCTAGTGGATAAAAGAAAAGTACTGCTTTTTTGCCTTTAATCGCTTCACTTAAGGTAAAACTATCTACAATTTCACCACTACCTAGAACGGCTGCAGCTGTAAAATCTGGTGCTGGACGACTGACTAGTACACTCATTAATTTCTCCATTTATTTTAAGTTAATAATTATAAAGTTTAGTTTAACCACGTAATGCATTTTATTACAGGATTACCTTTAAGCCATATGAGTGCAATTGCTCGAAAAGCAATAGCTAGATTATAAATATAATTTAAATTAAACACTCAATCCCTAGCTTCAATTCCAAACTTACAATTTACACCTGATAAAAATCTCATTTGAGTAATAAAACTACAATTAAATAGTTGATCTTTATGCAAATAGCAATTATTCTTGTTTGCATAGTTATTAGTAGGGTCAATTATGTACGTTTGTTTGTGTCACGGTATCACAGATAAGGCAATTCAGCAGGCTGTCAGAGAAGATGGTGTGGGTAATATGCGTCAGCTTAAAAAAAACCTAAACGTTGGATCGCAATGTGGAAAATGCGTGCAACTAGCTCAAACGATTATCGATAACACCATAGTTGATGAGTCTTTATTTAAAGAAGTTTGCTAATCATTTTTAAAATCCTAATAGAAAGGCCAGTCAATTGACTGGCCTTTCTATTAGGATTTTAAATAGGTAATTCAGACTTATTTAACAAATTTCTCGTTCACTTTAACGGTCAGAGGATGGTAACCAGCTTTAGCTTTGGCAAATGCTTTTTGAGCAATCACCTTCCCTTCTGGCGTAGCGGATAATGCTTTGTATAACGGTTTAACTAATTTATTTCGACCAATTGATACTAAGTATTCATTAAGTCTAGGAAAAGCCGGTTGATACCAATTGTTTACACATATTAGCAACCAACTATGGGCTATCTCATTATTGGTACTATTTGTTAACCCAAACGCTTTATCAAGTTCAGTTAATTGTGCCGAGGATAATTCAGCTGGTAGATTATTTAAAAAGTATAACCATTGATGCACTACCCAGTTATCACTGTCAATATTACTTGCTGCAATTGTGCCTGATAACCAATCATTTCTAGCTTTATCTACAGAGGTAAAGGCATCAGACTCTGGAACAGGCGCACCTTTTGGTAACCCTGGTTCAAATATCCACTCTTCGATACGTTCTTTAGATAACTTATCTGAGTAATCTTGTAATAAAGTTTGCTCTAAGTAGCTAATAAAGTCGTCGGTAGTAATACTTTGAAAAGCAAAAGCTTCAAAATATCCCAATAAAAATTGGTCAAAATTTGCTCGGCCCACTTTGTGCTCTAGCTCCCTTAAAAATAATGCGCCTTTTTCATAAGGAATATTACTAAACACTTCATCTGGATCTCGGCCCTTTAAATTGATAGCTAAAATTTGATCATTTGGTTTTAATGTATCCAAATCAGCTTGTAGATCTTGACGTCCTAGCACAGCTTCCATGTTGAAGCGTTCTTCACCATAGACCATTTCCATGATGCGATAAGTTAGGTAAGTAGTAAAACCTTCGTTTAACCATAGGTCACGCCAGGTGGCATTGGTTACTGTATTTCCAGACCAAGAATGAGCTAACTCATGGGCAATAAGTGATACTAAGCTTTTATCACCCGCAATAACCGTTGGGGTAATAAAAGATAGCCTAGGGTTCTCCATACCTCCAAAAGGAAATGAAGGAGGCAAAATCAATAAATCATATCGATCCCAGCTATAGGCCCCAAAGTTCTTTTCTGTGGCTATTAGCATAGATTCGGTATCTTCAAACTCAGCGGCGGCGGCATCTAAAATACCTATCTCAGAATAAACACCCGTTCGCTCGCCCATTGCCTTAAAATTCAAATCACCAACAGCTAAAGCAATTAGATAGGAAGGTATTGGTTGTGGCATAGAAAACTCATAAACACCGTCACGAGGAGTATCGGGGTCATTCGCTGCACTCATCACAGCCAATAATGCTTTAGGTGTTCTTATTGTTGCTTCATAGGTCACTCTAACTTGTGGCGAGTCTTGTAAAGGAATAAAACTACGTGCATGAATAGCTTGCGCCTGAGTGAATAGAAATGGATATTTTTTACCAGCCGTTTGTGCAGGAGTTAACCATTGCACACCAGACGCCTTTGAAGATGTATTGTAATACACAGTCACCTGCGAAGAATCTGATGGCAACTTAATACTCAATGCAGCCCCAAAGAAGTTATCAGCGTTAGCTAAGTTAAACTCTAGAACATTGCCATTTGATACTACTTTAGAAATCACGAGATCTCGTGTGTCTAATATTAGAGTATCAGCATCAGGAGTCATTCTTTGAAAATCTAAACTTACATTTCCTGATAGAGTCTGTTGAGTAAAATCAACAGATAAATCTAAATTTAGATGGGTAACTTTGACGACATCAGGATTTGAAAAAGAGTGATAATCTTGAGCATTATGATGTGCAATTTGCGTCTCTAGTGGTTTGCTTTCTTTGTCTGCAACACCTATAAGCTCTGTTGTTTTTGTACTTGATTCATTACATCCGCTTATTACAACTAAGGTTAATAAGCTGACTAGTAGTTTTTTTATTGTCATTATTTAAATTCCGGTAAGTCCGTAAAACAAATTCAATTGTTGCATATTAAGCTGAATATAAGAATACAGAAGGTTTAGCTATCATCTCTAGTTATTGCATAAAGAAGTAAATCTAGGATTGAATTTTTCAAGCTTTAAACTTAAATTTGTAACCGTATTTAATAATTGGAAGGGTGTAAAATGACAAGTGCTTACAATTTACTAGATGACAGCAACGAATTTTTAAATGAATTCAAAGACGTAAAACCTTTAAAGCAAGATAACAACTTCCATACCTCACAGTCAAAATTTACCCTAGCAAAGCAACTAAAAAGAGAAGCGATTGAGTCTGACTACAATCAAGCAAAAAATTACCTAAGTACTGAAGAAGTAATACCCATAGATCCTTATGACCACATAATGTTTAAGCAAAGTGGTATACAAAATGGAGTTTATAAAAATTTAAGACGCGGTAAATACACTATAAATTCAGTTTTAAATATACAAAATACTCAGTTTGAGCAAGCAAGACATAATGTATTTAATACGATTTTAAATAGCCACTTTAAAGGTGATAGAACAATACTCATTAAGCATGGACTTGGGTTGCATAGCAAACCATATCCGGGATTATTAAAAAGCTATATCAATAAGTGGCTACGTCAAATACCTGAGGTAATAGCTTTTCACACCGCATTACCAAACCATGGGGGAAATAGCTCAGTCTATGTTCTAATAAAAAAAAACCAGCAGCAGAAATCTCATAACCGTGAGTTATATTACAGCAAATAGTAACCCATCAATAGTTGATGATTAACTGGCATTTGATTTTGTGTTATTTCAGGCTCTCATTGGCATCAAAAGCTTGATGAGCCTCTGGGGTAAGAAAACTTTGAGGTAATGTTGTAGATTTAGCTGACGCGCTGAAAATAGCGGCAACAATTAAAAAAATAACGGTTACTAATACACCGGTTAAACCAAAACCTTTATTTGAACGATTCATATGCGTCTCTTATTATTGATGTTATTTGTACGTTAAATAGACTAATAAAATTATATTTAGTTCAAAACTCTTTATTTAAATTTGTCAAGAACTGAACAAATATTAATCACTATTTATCTGATATACAAGGGTTTTATTTTTTCAAAGGTATAACTAATAATACCAGCGTCTATAGCGGTAAAATTTATCGGCGACAAATGTATTGTGACTTATCGCCGATTTACGGCTAAATGTTAAATTATTTACCCTAGATACACTCTGGCATTTCTAAACATGCGCATCCAAGCACCGTCTTCTTGCCACTCCTGTGGATACCAAGAATTAGCAACACTTCTAAATACTCGTTCTGGATGAGGCATCATAATTGTTGCACGGCCGTCAGCACTGGTTAACCCAGCTATTCCTAGAGGTGAACCATTTGGATTTGCAGGATAATTCTGGGTGACTTTTCCATAGTTATCAACATACTGCAAAGATATAGCAGCACTACCTAAAGCATTTAACGGACCATTTTCAGAACTAAATTCTGCGCGCCCTTCCCCATGAGAAACAGCGATAGGCATTCGAGACCCTTGCATGCCTTCAAAGAAAATTGATTTAGACTCTTTAACTTCTAACATGGCGACTCGTGCTTCAAAACGCTCAGACTGGTTGGTAACAAAGTGAGGCCATAAATCAGCTCCAGGAATAAGAGACTTTAAATTCGACAGCATTTGACAGCCATTACAGACTCCAAGAGAGAATGAATCAGACCTTTCAAAAAACGCTGCAAATTGATCTCTAGCTTGGTTGTTGAACAAGATAGATTTTGCCCAACCTTCCCCAGCACCTAATACGTCACCGTAAGAAAAGCCACCACAGGCCACTAAACCTTTAAATTCATCTAATGAATATTTACCAGACAAGACATCACTCATGTGCACATCAACTGCAGTAAAGCCTGCCCTATCAAATGCTGCGGCCATTTCTACATGAGAGTTAACTCCCTGCTCCCTAAGAATAGCTATTTTAGGTGCCACTCCTTTAGCAATGTAAGGGGCAGCAACATCTTCGGTCGTATCATAGCTCAAAATAGCATGCAGACCCGGATCCTTAACATCAGCTTTAGCAGTAAACTCTTGCTCTGCACATTTAGGGTTATCTCTACGTTTTTGCATATGTAACGTGGTTTGCGCCCATAACTGCCTAAAATGAACACGACTATTATCTAAAATAGTCTCACCATTCATCTGTATACGTATATTATCTGTAGTATTTAGTCCACCAAGATGGAACACGGTATCCGACATTCCATATTCTGCAAAAACAGCCATTACATGTGCTTTATTTGCGGATGATATCTGTATAACGGCCCCTAACTCTTCATTAAATAACAACTCGATTGGAGAACCAGTTAAGGCATCTAAAGAAACATCTACCCCCACTTTCCCAGCAAAGGACATCTCTGCAAGCGTAGTAAATAAACCACCATCGGATCTATCGTGGTATGCCAATAAACGTTTTTCGTTTAGTAACTGTTGGATTGATAAGAAAAAGCCTTTCAGTAATTCTGGTGAATCTACGTCAGGAGCTGTGTCACCTAATTGCTCATAAACTTGAGCAAGGCAAGATGCGCCTAATCGGTTTTGGCCTTTACCTAAATCAATCAACAACAACTCAGTATCTTCTACATTAGTTTGCAACTGCGGAGTGAGAGTTTTGCGAATATCTTGTACCGCACCAAAAGCAGTAATAACCAAAGACAAAGGTGAAGTAACTGACTTTTCAGAACCCTCATCTTGCCATGTGGTTTTCATAGACATTGAATCTTTACCCACCGGGATAGTTATTCCTAGTGCAGGGCATAACTCTTCACCAACGGCCTTAACCGCTTCATAAAGCCCTGCATCTTCTCCAGGATGTCCTGCTGCTGCCATCCAGTTTGCCGATAGGTTTATGCGTTTAAAATCACCTATATCAGCGGCAGCAATATTTGTTAAAGCTTCCCCAACAGCCATTCGGGCAGAAGCGGCATAATTAATCAATGCCAGCGGAGTGCGCTCGCCCATTGACATGGCTTCTCCTTGATAAGTATCAAAGCTCGAAGCAGTCACTGCTACATCAGCAACTGGCACCTGCCATGGCCCTACCATTTGATCTCTTGCAACTAAGCCCGTGACCGAGCGGTCACCAATAGTAATTAAAAAGGTTTTTTCAGCAACAGTAGGTAAATTTAGGATACGTTCAGCGGCTTCTGACAAGTCCATAACCGAAGTATCAATAGCTTGGGAATCTAAATTTTTAGAACTAACATCTCGATGCATTTTAGGCGTTTTACCTAACAAAACATCCAAAGGCATATCGATGGGGTTATTATCAAAATGACTATCACTTAGAGTTAAGTGTTCTTCCTCTGTTGCTTCGCCCACTACAGCAAAAGGTGCGCGTTCACGGCGACAAATATCTTCGAATATAGATAAGTTCTCTGGAGCCACGGACATCACATAACGCTCTTGAGACTCGTTACACCATACTTCAAGGGGTGACATACCCACTTCATCATTGGGCACATTACGAAGCTCAAACTTACCACCACGGCCAGCGTCGCTTACTAGCTCAGGGAAAGCATTGGATAGACCACCTGCCCCAACATCATGGATAAATTGAATCGGGTTGTCATCTCCCATTTGCCAGCACTTATCTATTACTTCCTGACAGCGGCGTTCCATTTCTGGGTTACCCCGTTGCACAGAAGCAAAATCCAAATTCTCACTAGATTGCCCTGATGCCATAGAAGAAGCAGCGCCGCCGCCTAAACCGATGTTCATGGCAGGACCACCTAAAGCAATAAGTTTAGCTCCAACTGTAATCTCACCTTTTTGAATATGTTTTTTGCGAATATTGCCTAAACCACCTGCCAGCATAATGGGTTTGTGATATCCCCTAACCTCTTCACCATTGAAGCTGTTGACTTTCTGTTCGTAAGTTCGAAAATATCCCAAAATGCTAGGGCGTCCAAACTCATTATTAAATGCGGCACCGCCTAATGGTCCATCCATCATAATGTCGTAGGCGCTTACAATCCGCGAGGGTTTTCCGAAGTTAGTTTCCCAAGGCTGAGAAAAATCAGGAATATTAAGGTTTGATACTGAAAAGCCGACTAAGCCTGCTTTGGGTTTAGAACCTCGACCTGTCGCACCTTCATCACGAATTTCACCACCGGAACCAGTAGCCGCTCCAGAAAATGGCGCAATAGCTGTTGGGTGGTTATGGGTTTCAACCTTCATGAGGATATCAATATCTTCATGATGGTAGGTATACTCATTGGTTTCCGTATCAGGGAAAAAACGACCAGCAAAACTACCTTCCATTACAGCGGCATTATCTTTATAGGCGGAGTGGACATTTTCGCCACTTTTCTCAAAAGTGTTTTTAATCATTTTAAACAATGATTTAGGCTGAACCTCACCATCGACAGTCCAATCTGCGTTGAAAATCTTATGACGACAGTGCTCTGAATTAGCCTGCGCAAACATGTATAATTCTACATCATTAGGATTACGCCCTAATCGAGTAAAGTTTTCATATAAATAATCGACTTCGTCATCAGCTAATGCCAAACCTAGGTCAATATTTGCCTGTTGCAGTTCAGCTTTGCCTTTCTCTAGCACTTTAATAGAAGTTAAAGGAGCATACTCGCTTTCTAGAAACAAAGATTCAGCGGCAGAGAACTCTTCTAAAACAACCTCTGTCATCCGGTCGTGCAATACAGACTTAAGTATGGCTAGCTGCTCGTCATTTAACTCATCAGACTGAACATAATATGCAATACCTCTTTCAAGGCGATTAACTTGGTTTAAACCACAGTTATGAGCTATATCAGTAGATTTTGAAGACCAAGGCGAAATAGTACCAGGTCTTGGCGTAACAAGAAGTAAATGGCCTTCAGGTTTATGCTCTTGAATAGACGGCCCATAAGTTAACAACTTATTTAATACATCTGTATCTTGCTCTGATAATTCACTGTTAACACTTACAAAGTGGGTGAATTCAGCATAAATACTGGTTACAGGAAGTGAGTAATCAGCAAATTGAGCTAAGTATTTCTCAACACGAAAATCGGATAACGCAGGTGTACCGCGAAGCACTAACATAAAGTCATACCTTGTAGCGGAATTTGTCACTTTGACATAGAGACAAATCGATGAAAGACGAATTTTAAGGCGCGAATTATAGGGTAATTTTATCGAATTGATAAGGACAAGATGTTCTATTTTATAAAAAACAAAGCACTGGATGAATACCAAAAATTTGTACACAATAGAGATCCAAAGATTTTGAGGATTATATTATTCGTTTCCTACGTTACATCGCATTAGTATTGATTCTTGCCATGACTAGTTGTAATGACGTTAAGCAGTCATCTAGCTTAACCAATATACTGGATTCAGGCATACTTAAAATTGGAACGACATACGGGCTCACCACTTATTATAACGGCCCTACAGGCCCAGTTGGCTTTGAATATGAATTAGCAGAAGGCTTTGCCGATTATCTTGGCGTTAAATTAGAAGTTTTTCCATATTACAATCTCAACGAACTCTTCCCACAATTAAAAAACTCCCATATTGATCTTATCGCAGCTGGCATAGTTGTTAGTCCAGAGCGCTTTAATAGCTTTCGATTTGGTCCTGGATACCAAAGAGTGACAGAAAAACTAGTTTTTAAACAAGGAGATGTTTGGCCTAGAAAAATTGAAGATATAAATGGAGAGTTAATAGTTGTAGCGGGTAGTAGTCATAATGAATCTCTACGAAAATTACAACAATCACACGCCAACCTAAAATGGCAAGAGACTGACGAAAAAGATATGGAAGAGTTAATGGAAATGGTCTTAGAAGACAAATTAGACTATACCGTTGCAGATTCAAATATATTAGCCTTGATGCGCCGCCGCTTTCCTGAGCTTGCCATTGGTTTTTCAGTGAGTGACGAACACGATATAGCGTGGGCCGTTAACAAGCAGAAAGATGATTCATTATTAGCTGCGATGATTGAGTACTTTGGCATTATCCAAAGCAACGGCACTTTTGCAGCTCTTGAAGACAAGTACTTCGGTCATGTACGCCAATTTAACTATGTAGATACCCGTGAATTTATTAAATCAGCTAAAAGTGTACTCCCAACCTATCAACCTTGGTTTAAGCAGTATTCTAGAGATTTAGACTGGCGTTTATTAGCCGCAATGAGTTATCAAGAAAGTCATTGGCGACCCAAGGCAAAGTCAGTGACTGGGGTGCGTGGCATGATGATGTTAACGTTAGCGACGGCAAAAGAGCTAGGCATAGCATCAAGGCTCGACCCAGAGCAAAGTATTAAAGGGGGATCAGAATATTTAGCAAAAATATTGAAACGTATACCTGACCGAATCACATCACCTGACCGGCTATGGTTCGCTTTAGCTGCATACAATATTGGATTTGGTCACCTAGAAGACGCCAGAGTGCTAACCCAAAGGCAAGGGGCGAGCCCAGACATGTGGGTAGATGTGAAAATACGCCTGTTGCAGCTTAGACAGAAAAAGTATTATAAGACCACAAAATATGGTTACGCGCGAGGTAATGAAGCTGTAGCCTATGTGGATAATATTCGTCGCTACTATGACACCCTAGTTTGGTTAGATGAACAACAACCACACATGTTAGAACAAGCCCCAGACACCTTGACTCCTGTTGAAGCTATCCCCGAAGGCATAGAATCAACAGAGGTAGCTCTAAACTAGAGAGGTGTAAGTAAAGGGGAATCTATTCACTGTCAGCGTAACCAGTATGGCTATTGCGGATTTCGTAAAAGGTAGCTTGGGCATACTCATCTGTATTACTTGAGTTATTTAGATGATATACACCCACTTTAAAATATTGATACTGATCATCTTCATCAAATAAACTATTGCTCATATCAAGGCTTGATACTACGTCTTCTTTCCCCTCGCGGCTAATAGTGACTGTCAACAAGTTAGCAACAACATTGATTTTATAACTAAACAACTCATCTAATGAGATACCATCACTCGGGTTTGAAGCGCTATTACTTCTACTGCCAATCATCTCTACATAAGCTTCATCAGAACCACTAACTCTTGGTTCGTGAGCAAAATAAATGGAGCCTTTATCGTTTCCTGGCAACTTTCTGTAATACAACCTAATCGGCTCATCATCATTAGCATGGATCTGGCCAATGACTAATCTACCAATTTGGTAATCCTCACCAGTTGTAGTGACATTATTAACCGCCAAAGTAACATTAAGCTCACCGTCAACACCACCAGCATCAGCTTGTGCCGAATTAGATACGCTTCCAAACACCCAGTTATTCTTATTCACGCCCTGAGTGCTGATAGAAGTATTGCCTCTTCTTAGCATTTCACGAAGCTCAACCCGAACATAATTAGTATTAGTTGATGTTTTGAAGCCATAGCTAGGTGAACGCATGACTATTCCGCCATCGGCAGAGGCGTAGAAATATTCAGAATTGGTATAACCTGCAGCTAGATCAGTTTCGGATATAGAATCAGAAGTTCCGCTATCATCGTCATCGGTGGGTACACTTAAATACCAATCAATAAGCTCAATGCCTAATTCGTTTGGAAACGCAGCAACAATCTGACCATCTGCCCCTTCACAGCTATGAGCTTCAACTTCTACTATACTGTTCCAGTCATTCTCGGAATTACCTAAACCTATAATTTTTATATAACGAGCTTCACTTTCTGTAAGATTTACCAGCTCAAATCCACTGTGCTTGCCACTTGAGATACCATCATCGAGTACGGGTTCCCAAATAATGTTATCAACTGAGGTTTCAACTTCAAAACTAGCTTGTCGCTCAGCACCGTCATGCCATTTAATTTTTAGTGAACCTACGGTATTTGTGCTTCCCATATCCAATAACAACTCTTTGCCTGTTCCTTCAGAAGACCATCTTGAATCAGGAGTCGTAAGGTTATCAACGGTGTTGTCTGGTAGGTATGAGGGATCGGAGCTTCCATCATCAGTGGCTAGAACAATGTCATAAAGTTGATTAATACATTCACCTGAACTTTCTTCCGGCTCTTCAGGTTCGGGCGTCACCACCACCTCTTCATTATTAACGCCATTAGAACTAGAACCACCGCAAGCAGTCATTCCTAAAACAAGACACAATCCTATAAACTTATAACGTACAAACAATCTAGACATAGCACCACCCAAATAGACAACCGACACTTATTACCCAAACAACTTGAGCAGCTTAGTCTGAAATTATATTACATTGCCTGCAAAATATGTCACATTTTCGTAACATTGTTCCTTTAGGTTATCTATAAGTTAGAAGCTAATGAAGTTGAACTATTCAAATGCATTCGCGACTAAAACAATTGAACATCCATTATTAAATAGAAGAAAATCATGAAAAAACGTAATTCCGTACAAGGTCGGCAAAAGTTAGCAAGCAATAGTAGAAGACGACAGCTATTAAAACGCGTACAACAAAAAGTAACACTTCGCAGACAACACTTTCAAATATTAGAAACCGTTGACGAGTTAACTCAATACTATTAATCGAGATTGGAGAGCTTCTGTTGCTGCTTCAATTTCTTTTTTTCTGCTCTTCGCATTCGAAAAAAATTAGATAACATGGCCCCGCACTCATTCTCTAACACTCCCCGAGTCACATCAATTTGGTGATTCAAACGTTCATCGTTTAGCAAGTTCATTATACTCCCTGCTGAACCCGTTTTAAAATCACTCGCGCCAAAAACGACACGTGTAATTCGACTATGAACCAACATTCCTGCACACATGGAGCAAGGTTCGAGCGTGACGTATAAAGTACTATTAATTAATCTATAATTTTCTAAGGCTTTCCCTGCTTCTCGAATAGCGATCATTTCGGCATGAGCTGAAGGGTCGTGCAAGGTTATGGACTGGTTCCATCCCTCTCCTATCACTCTATTATCTTTTACTAAAACAGCTCCTACTGGAATTTCTCCTTGTGACTGAGCATTGTTAGCAAGTGTTAAAGCATGACGCATCCACTTCGTATCTTCTTCAGTATTCATGGTACATTTAATCTTTTCATTATATTTTAGTAAGTTTCATCATAATTTTAGTTAATTTAGCCAAACACTAGAAATCATAAACATTTAAAATCGCTAACTATTTGATAAATAACAACTTTCAAATCTGGTCAATAATTTGCTATGTTAAGCGTATAAGCATAAACTTTTTAAAAATCGTGACAAGAAAAAGGAAATAGAAAATGAATCTAACCGCAATCATTATTGTAGCTATTGTTTGTTGGGCAATCGTTGAGTTAGTAAACGGGCCTAAAGGCAAAAAGAAAGACAAAAGCAATTCTAAACAAGCTGCAGCAACGGATGAACTTCAACGAGATATTGCAACCATGCGTGAACGCATTGAAACCTTAGAAAAAATTGTCACCGATGAAAAATATGATTTAAACCGTCAGTTTGATGATTTAAAAAAAGACAAGGTAGCATGATAGTTAATTAAGTGAGGACAGCACGGCACTCACTTAATCTTTTAATTCATCACAAATCATGGCTTAACTGTTGTTTATAAGCTGCGGCATACATACTTAAGAGCTTAGATTTTTCAGCATGATTCAGGTTTTCTAGCCTATCTTCTAAGTATTGTTTCGCCACTTGATGATATTTATCTGTTAAATCAATATCCAAATTATCCAGCATGCTGGCAGCAACAGGCCCTGTAGCAAAGGGCTTATAATTTTCTAATATTGTCTTATCTAAAAATGCAGCGACATCTTTTGCATTTTCATACTCGCCACTTATGACTTCAGAAAAATGTAAATTAACTCTACCTTTTCTCCCCGTTATACCAGTCACAATACTGTGCACGTCTTCGTCATCAGGCTTATCGTAAGCCCCTTCTATTTCTAACTGATGTAATTCTTTTGCTTTACTGATATCACAGGGGTCAAATTCATAGGAGATGGACACAGGTACGATCCGTAACTCATTCACATATTCAGAGAAAGTTTTGGTTTTTGGTTTATTAATCGACAACATAGAAATAATAGCAGGATTAGTTAAATCTTTACCGTCCTTAGCCCTCCCCTCTCGCTGAGCAATCCAAACATGTTGCCGCTCAGAATGTAAAGTAAACTCAATATATTCGCTCAATAGTTTTGCAGCTTTTAATTTTTCTCGCCTGTCAGTAGCTTGACGCTTGACAATAAAGCACTTATTTAAACGAATTAAATCTGCGACCCAAGGCTTTTTAAGTAGATTATCTCCCACAGCAATTCTTACTGTATCTTGACCATTAACATGCAAAGCCCAATTTACAAACGCAGGGTCCAACGCAATATCTCTATGATTACTCACAAACAAGCAAGGTTTAGATACATCAAGTTCATCTAAACCAGTAATTGTTACCGACTCGGTGGTTGTGGCTATCATTTTATCCATGTAAGGGCCAATTAAGCTCTGAAACTCGCTTAAAGTCTTAATTTTTTTAGCTTGCTTATTAATGTAGAAACGGGTGCAAACACCTAACAAAGGCCAAGTAAACTTTGGCCAAGTAGCAAATTTGAACGCGACTAAGCTTGCTACAAACTCTCGATTATTGAATAGTTTAGGTAATTCAATTGCTAAGTCTGCATTATCAAATGGACGTATTGAGTCAAATTTTTCTAGCATTGTGAGTATGGGTTCCTACTTAAAAGAAGCGAGCACCTAGTGGCCAATTTAAGTTAAATTCGTTATTAATTGTTTGAGTTATCTTGCAGAACTGCCCACGTTACTTCGTGCTGAGTATCTTGGGTTGCGAAGAATGCTGAGTCATCATTTATTGAAACCGAAAACTCCATTGTTCTTGAAATAGATTTGCTAAGGCTTTGGATAGTATCCCAATTAAAAGAAATTACTGTGACAGGCAAAGCTTGAAACTGTGGTTGAATTTGCTTCCACCAAACTGCCGACTTACTGTTAAAACTATATACGTAACTTTGTTTAGCCAAACGACAGCTTTTTTTAATTCTATCAAAGCTTGGCTCACCCACATCTACCCAAAGTGATATTTGATCATCCAATTCTTTAATCCAAATATCAGGCTCTTCAATCGCACTTAAACCTTTAGTAAACGTCATTAAACTAGCGGAGTCTTTATACAAATTTAAGCAATAGGCTAACACTCTAGCCATCATTCGCTCATGGGTTTCTGAAGGATGTAAGGCAATAGTAAGGTTGACTGCATCATAAAAGTCATGATTAAAGTCAGAAATTGAAATATTAAATTTATATATAGTTGGCTTCAGCGCCATAGAGTATTTACTCGGTGTAGGTTAGGAAAGTTTCATTTCTATTAAAGACGGCTTAAAACCCATTTTTTCGTAGGCGGTTAATGCCGGTGTATTTTTAGCATAGGCTTCTAGATAGAAATCCTCAAAACCTAAGTTTTTACCCCACTGAATAAGTGCTTGCATAATACGTTGATTAACGCCCTGTCCTCGGTGAGACTCAATTACGTACATAAACCCAAAATAAACGTGCTGTTCATGGATTAAATGTGGCTTGGAGTCACGAATGCGCGCATAGCCTGAGCCAACAATTTTTGCTTCATCTTCAGCAACCATTACAATTGAATTATCACTCTCTATAAGTGCACCAATATCATAATAATGAATGCCTTCAGGTTTAAGGCACTCATTAAAAGGTCGTTCAGTTGCAATTATGCCTTGCTCAAACTCTTGTAAAGTAGGTAGTTCAGATATAATGGCTGGTCTTATTTTTATTTCACTCATTAAGTGCTCTGCCCTCTTTTAGCTATTTATTCCCACTCAATAGTTGCGGGTGGTTTCCCAGAGATGTCATATACAACTCTTGAAATTCCATCTATTTCATTAATGATCCTGTTAGACACTTTTCCTAAAAAGTCATAGGGTAAATGAGCCCAATGGGCTGTCATAAAGTCGATAGTTTCTACTGCTCGTAATGATACAACCCAATCATATTTTCGAGCATCACCCATAACACCAACAGATTTTACAGGCAAGAATACTGTAAAGGCTTGGCTAACCTTTTGATATAAATCAGCTTCATGCAGCTCATCAATGAAAATTGCATCAGCTCTGCGTAACAAATCACAATATTCTTTCTTCACTTCGCCTAACACTCGTACACCTAAACCAGGTCCTGGGAATGGATGGCGATAAAGCATGTCATAGGGTAAACCTAGTTCTAAACCGATTTTACGTACTTCATCTTTAAACAATTCACGTAATGGCTCTACTAGCCCCATTTTCATATCATCTGGCAGACCACCTACATTATGATGAGACTTAATGACATGAGCTTTACCCGTTGCAGAAGCCGCAGACTCAATGACATCAGGATAAATAGTGCCTTGAGCTAACCATTTGGCATCAACTAACTTTTTAGACTCTTCATCAAACACTTCAACAAAAACACGGCCGATAATTTTACGTTTTGCTTCTGGTTCAGCTTCACCTGCAAGGGCTTCTAAAAATCTATCTTCAGCTTCAATCTTACGAATATTTAATCCGAAGTGATCGCCAAACATATCCATAACCTGTTGGCCTTCATTTAACCGCAGTAAACCGTTATCAACAAATACACAGGTTAGATTTTTACCAATCGCGCGATGCAGTAACATTGCCACTACAGAAGAGTCCACACCACCGGACAAGCCCAAAATCACTTGGTCTTCACCAACTTGCTTCTTCATTTTGGCCACCGCATCTTCAATAATCGCTGCTGGAGTCCAAAGTTTTTCACAACCGCAAATATCTAGAACAAACTGCGATAACATCCGTTGACCCTGGCGAGTATGGGTAACTTCTGGGTGAAATTGGATACCGTAGAATTTTTTATCTTCATTTGCAAAAGCTGCAAAGGGGCAAGAGTCTGTTTTCGCCGTTGTTTCAAAACCAACTGGAGCTTCGCTTACCTTATCACCATGGCTCATCCACACATCAAGTAAGGAGTTACCGTTCTCAGATAAATGATCTTCGATATCTTTAAATAGCGCCATTTCGCCAACGACTTCAACCTGTGCATAGCCAAATTCTTTTAAATTAGAGCTTTGAACTTTACCGCCTAGTTGTTCAGCCATAGTCTGCATACCATAACAAATACCTAAAACAGGTACCCCAGCATTAAAGACATATTCAGGTGCTCGAGGTGAGTTATCTGCATGAACAGATTCAGGGCCTCCAGATAAGATAATTCCATTAGGGTTAAACTCTTTTATTTGTTCTTCGCTAACGTCCCACGCCCAAAGCTCACAATATACGCCAATTTCTCTTACTCGACGGGCAATCAATTGCGTATATTGAGATCCAAAATCTAAGATCAAAATACGTTGGTCATGGATATCTAAACTCATCTGTTTACTCTTTTATTAAAATGAAATGTGAACGCCCTACATTTTGATAAGGCGCTGATTGGAACAAACTAAAACTTAACCTAAACGGTAATTAGGGGCTTCTTTTGTGATACTTACATCGTGAACATGTGACTCACCCATTCCCGCAGCAGTCACTTTTACAAACTGGGGTTTAGTGCGAAGTTCTTCTATTGTTGCTGAGCCGGTCAATCCCATGGCAGATCGTAAGCCGCCCATCTGTTGATGAATAATGTTTGCAATGGGCCCTTTATAGGCAACACGACCTTCGATACCTTCTGGCACTAACTTTTCTGCACTTTTAGAATCTTGGAAGTAGCGATCTGACGAACCATTATTTTGATCCATAGCACCTAATGAGCCCATGCCACGGTAAGACTTATAATAGCGACCTTGATAAAGCTCGACTTCACCAGGCGCTTCTTCAGTACCCGCCAACATACTCCCCACCATCACACTACTTGCTCCAGCAACTAAAGCTTTTGCAATATCACCAGAGAAACGAATACCACCATCAGCAATAACAGGAACGCCAGTATCTTTCAAAGCTTCGACTGCATCAGAGACAGCTGTAATTTGTGGTACACCACAACCAGTTACAATACGGGTAGTACAAATTGAACCAGGACCAATTCCAACTTTTACACCATCAACTCCTGCATCAGCAAGGGCTTTAGCACCTTCTCCAGTAGCAACATTACCTGCAATCAACTGAACATCTGGATAATCAGTACGTACTTTTTTAACGCGATCAATGACACCTTGAGAGTGACCATGGGAAGTATCAATCAACAACACATCAACGCCTGCTTCAATCAATAATTGAATACGCTCGTCTGTACCAGGGCCGACACTAACAGCAGCGCCAACACGCAAGCGTCCCAATTCATCTTTACAAGCATTGGGTTTACTTTCTGCTTTTTGGAAATCTTTTACGGTAATCATGCCTTTTAATTTAAAGGCATCATCTACGACTAGAATTTTTTCAATCCGCGACTGATGCATTAAATCGAGAACTTGCTCAGAAGGCGCCCCTTCTTTTACTGTTACCAAGTCATCTTTTTTGGTCATAACACTAGAAATAGGTTGTTCTAAATTATTTTCGAAACGTAAATCTCGACCAGTAACAATACCGATTAATTTGTTGTCTTCATCTACTACAGGAAATCCTGAAAAGCCGTGTTGTTTACTCAAGGCATTAATTTCGCCAATCGTCGCCGTAGGCAAAACAGTAACAGGATCCGATACCACGCCGCTTTCGTATTTTTTTACAATACGTACGTGCTCTGCTTGTTGCTCAGGAGCCATATTTTTATGAATAAAACCAATACCGCCTTCTTGCGCCAAAGCAATAGCCAAGCGAGCTTCTGACACAGTGTCCATCGCTGCAGAAATTAGAGGGATATTTAAACTAACACCGCGCGTCAATCTAGTTTTAAGATCTGCGGTATGGGGTAAAACAGTAGAGTGGCCAGGCACCAATAAAACGTCATCAAACGTTAGCGCCTCTTTAGCGATCCGTAACATGCAACATCACCTTTAAATAGGGTTTTAATTGCGGCGCAATTCTAGCGGCTTTGCATGGTTTCGTCTAGAGGATTATCACTGAAAACAATAGTTATTTAACATATTGCAGGGGCAAGCTTGCTAGAATTAACAATATGCCCTCAGAGACAGATCAGGTACACTATCAGCATCTGTTAAGTTGTAAATTTTGTGATCCATGTTTCAGTCTCAGCCCACTTCAAAAACGATACTCACTGTAAGTCATTTAAATCGTTTAGCCCGCACTGTTTTAGAAAACGAAATAGGGCTAGTTTGGTTATCTGCTGAAGTATCCAATTTTGTAGCAGCGAGCTCTGGCCATTGGTATTTCACTTTGAAAGACAGTAGAAGCCAAGTAAAAGCTGCTATGTTTAAAGGAGCAAATAGGCGAGCACAACAAAAACCTAAAGAAGGCGACAAAGTTTTAGTTAAGGCTAACATTGGATTATATGAACCTCGGGGCGATTACCAACTCATTGTGGAACATATCGAGCCTGAAGGAGAAGGCCAATTAAAACAACAGTTTGAACAGCTAAAAAGCAAACTGTCTCAACAAGGCCTATTCGCTCATGAAGCCAAACAAGTAATACCCAAGATAGTTAGAACCGTTGGAGTAGTTACCTCAGCAACTGGTGCGGCCTTGCACGATATACTCACAGTGTTAAAGCGACGAAACCCTTCAATACAAGTCGTCATCTACCCAACCCAAGTGCAAGGTAATGCTGCCGTTACTACTATTTGTGCAGCCATTAAAACTGCCAACCAACGACAAGAAGTAGATGTATTAATTGTAGGCCGAGGTGGAGGCTCTTTAGAAGATTTATGGTGCTTTAACGATGAGCAATTAGCACGAGTTATATATGCTTCAAAGCTACCTATAGTCAGTGCAGTAGGTCATGAAGTAGATGTAAGCATTGCCGACTTTGTCGCAGACGTAAGAGCCGCAACACCTTCAGCAGCGGCAGAATTAGTTAGTGATGATCAATCGGCTCTTTATGAAAAAATAACGTCTTTACATAATCAGCTAATTAAGGGCTATGAAAAGCAACACCAAGTACAAAAGCATCGTCAACAAATAGCCATTAAGGCTTTACTGCAAAATCATCCACAAAAACAACTCGAACAAAAAAGTCAGTTTGTAGACCAGTTGCAAAGCAGATTACAGCAAACTTTTGAGCAACAATTCGCCCAAACTAAACAACGCCAACAACATATCAACGAGCGACTTATGCTGTTATCACCTGCTAAACAAATTCAAAGGCAATTAAGAGATCTTATTGAATTAAGAGTAAGTTTAAATAAGAGCTGTCAGGCCCTTGTAAAAAATAAACGACAATTGCTAGCTAACAATAGTCACCTGTTAGAAACTGTAAGCCCTTTAGCGACCCTATCACGGGGCTATAGTATTAGCTTTAAACAGAGGCAAATAGTAAATAGTGTCGCGGAATTACAATCAGGTGATGAAATTACAAGTCGCTTTGTTGATGGGGAAGTGATGAGTAGAGTTGTAACAGTAAAATCCATGGATGATAAACCCAATTAATATTGCTCACCCACATTTGACGCCCTAGCCCCCCTAACTCATATTTTTTTAGTAATTTCATAAAAGTATGAGAGTCTTTTTAAGTTAAAAACACTTCCTTGTTATGAGTATGTTTAGAAACAAACTCACAAACACCTATTGATAAGTTCTCGAGCATTTAACCCTTGATGCATAAAATATATTTCTATAAGCCAACGCACACTAAAGGGTTAAGACGATATTTAAGATAGGCCAATCATTGGACAGAAAAAGGTACCACCATGGAATACAGCCCCTCGCCAAACACTTGTACAAAAACAAGAGCACTTAAGAACATATTTACACTCCCACAAAAATTCAATTTGATACTTAAACTCAGCTCAGTAATGTTTATATTTACTGGGTGTGGCAATGATTCTGGAGACTCTTCTAAAAGTCCTGTGATTAATAATATAGCTCCCACTATTAGTGTGAGTAATGTTTCTGCAGTTGAAACATCAGAAGTAACGCTATCTTCTACTGCTACTGATACAGATGGCACTATACAAAATTATGAGTGGATTCAAACATCTGGTGACTCAGTAACTTTGAATAACGCCGACACCGCATCTGCTAGTTTTACCGCACCAGAGATAACAAATGACCAAACTCTTGGGTTTCAAATCACAGTAACAGATGATGGCGGTTTAACAGCCTCTGCTGATGTAACCGTAAGCGTCATTGCCTTTGTTGCTCCAACCGTATTTGCTGACAACCAATCTGCAGAAGAAAGCTCCGTTGTAACGCTTTCGGCAACGGCTACCGATACTGACGGCAGTATTCAAACCTATGAATGGACGCAGACATCCGGTGACTCAGTGACATTAAACGACGCTAGTTCGGCCTCTGCATCCTTTACGGCACCTGAGGTAACTGAAGACCAAACACTTGGATTTCAAATAACAGTTACTGACAACGATGGCTTAACAGCATCTACCAATGCAACCGTAGATATTACAGCCAAGATGCTTGATGTCACCATTGCTGGTGTAGTCACTGATGGCCCTATCGCCAATGCAAATGTCTTGCTTGAAGTTGGCGAACAAAGCTTCACTACTCAAGCAGATGAAAACGGTGCTTATTCAATTGATGTAAGTGTCGATGACTCATACATAGATAGCATAGTAAAAGCTACGGCGACTGGTAGTGACGCAAATAGCATCATAAAACTCGTTTCATACTTTGGCATATTATCATCCATTTTAGAGGGAGCAGGAAACGATGCGACCCTAACCAGTGATGAGCTATTCAATACTAACATTACCAATGTCAGTACCGCTGTTGCAGCCTCTTTGGAATTGGCAGTCGACGGTGAAATCTTCACATTAGAAGCACTTGAAGCCGCACAAACTAACTTAGACGGTAACTTAATCTTACCTTTTGCTACTGCGATTAAGTTAGTAATTGATTACGCTTCGGAAAACCCAGACTTAACCTTACCGGATACAGTTACTGACACCTTTGCGTTATTAAAGGATCAAGATACGATTACTCCCTATATAAGTTACATTGAGGAAAGCTACGCAGAAGAATATGCTGCAGCACAAAGCTTAATTTTAGAAGATGATTCACTAATTGACTCCAGTATTAATGAATCCAATGTAGTAGACACCTATTATTTTTTCGTTGTGTCGAGTAGTACTAGTCAGGGTCAGCAACTTGTCCTTAACGATGATCATACTGGCAAAGAAATATTCTACGAGCGGAGGGATACTGGTTCTGGAGAAACTGAGTTAACCTGGGAGTTAACTGAAACTGGCTATACAATTACCTATATTGAGCCCGAAACCTATTCTAGTAGTACCTATATAAATGATGAAATAGGTTACACCGAAGTGTATTCCTCTATTATTTCCAAGAACATAAACATATTAGTAGAATTAACGGATACAGTATTAATTAGTACTAGCTCTACTTGGTTATTTGAATTTCCAGAAGGAGAGTTTGAGTCTTATACAGAAACTGATATACCAATACAAAAGTTAATAATGAAAAGTTCTGCAGTTAAAAGCTCTGTAGGACAACTGGAAATGGGGATCGAATACGCCCTTAGTTTACCCTACTTTCATAATACGATTACTATACCCGAAGGTTTAAGTGAGTTAAGCAATACAGACGCACAATCATCTTATGCTTACGCTGTGTTTTCAGGAGACTCTGATATTGGAGGCAGCGTTACATTAAACTACCCCAACACTGGTTTTGACGGTATGACTACATTCGAAGAAACGCAAGCAACATGGTCTATTGATGATTCAGGTAACCTTTTAATCACGTACTCAGAAGGCTATATCGAAACTAGCTTATTGGATATTTCAAATAACAATACACTTTTAGCGTCAGTATTAGTTAACGAAAAAAACAATGGGTATACAGCCGCCAGTACTGATTACCAATTAAAAAGAACGACTACATGGACCTTAGATAATATACCAGGAATTTATGCTTTAGATTGGGGGGTGTTAGGTGACCCAGATACGCTTTTCTGGTTAGATTTAAATGAAGATGGTACAGGCACCCAAAATAATTCGTACGAAGATAATGAGGGTATCGTATCCATTTCATCTTTATCTATTTTATGGCAGCTTAATGAAAGCGGAATACTTTCTATAAGACGATACTATGGTACAGAAGGGTATTGTGACCCGGAAGAGTTTGACCCTTCTCCACAAGCTGATTGTAATCTTTACAATGACCGAGAACTAGACCTTTTAACAACCACTGAGGTCAATGGTGAACAACGAATACACACATTACATACTCATAAGTTTTATTTTGATCATCGCCTCAAACAAATTGATCCTAATTATACCGAGCATGCTCTTCAATTTATAAGTGCCGGCATTCGATACTGGATTAAACTAGATGATACCCCCGTTTTAGCTGAAGGAACTGGGCAATCAGTTACTCAGCTACCCTTAGAAAAGACGTTGAAAGATTACTCTAGGTTAGACGTTAATGAATAGAAGGCACAATATGAAGGTAGGCATAAACAGATTAAAAGTTTGAGTCTAGAGTAAACTTTAATACTCAAGCTGCAAATAAATCAGCAAAATCCAAGTGGTTAACACTACTTGGATTTTTTATGCATACGCATTAATTGTCTGCGTTTACGTCTTTGAGAGTCATTCAGCTGACTGTGATCAGACTCATAAGGGTTAACTGAATCTCGAAACTCAATTTTTATAGGCGTGCCCATTACTTTTAATGACTTTCTAAAGTAGTTCATCAAGTAACGCTTATATGAATCCGGCAAGTCTTTAAGTTGGTTCCCGTGGATAACCACAATAGGCGGGTTGTAACCACCAGCATGAGCATACTTCAACTTAACACGGCGACCACGTACCATAGGCGGTTGATGATCATCTTGTGCCATATCCATTATTCGTGTCAGCATAGCCGTATTAATACGTTTCGTCGCTGAGGCATAGGCCTCTTGTACCGACTCAAATAAGTGCCCTACTCCGGTCCCATGTAAAGCAGAGATAAAGTGTAAGCGAGCAAAATCAATAAAACCTAAACGTCTATCTAGCTCTCGTTTAATTTCGTCTTTAATATCTTTATCTAAGCCATCCCATTTATTAACAGCAACAACTAAAGACCGCCCAGCATTTAATATAAAGCCTAATAAACTCAAATCTTGATCGGTAATACCTTCTTGAGCATCAACCACAAATAAGACCACGTTGGCTTCTTCGATGGCTTGTAATGTCTTCACAATCGAAAACTTCTCTACAGCTTCAGATATATTGCGCCTTTTTCTTACACCTGCCGTATCGATGAGTATGTACTCGCGCTCATCTCTTTCCATTGGAATAAAAACACTATCTCGGGTAGTACCAGGCTCGTCATAAACAACCACGCGCTCTTCGCCTAAAATCCGATTAGTAAGGGTCGACTTGCCCACATTTGGCTTACCAACGATGGCTAGCTTGATAGGTAATGCTTGCAGCTTTTCTAACTGCATAGCTGCATCTTCTTCAGTTAGCTCTTCTTCAACCTCTTCTGGGATATGCATATCTGGAAAACGATCGGAAATGGGAACGAGTGTATGTTGCAGTAGTTGCGTAACACCACGCCCATGAGCAGCAGCAATTTGATTCACCGAACCTAGACCAAGTGCAAAAAAATCAGCACTTTCACTGTCGCCATCGATACCATCAACTTTGTTAGCTACAACGTAAACTGGTTTATCTTGTTTTCTCAAATGCTCTGCAATGCCTTGATCAGCTCCTGTCATTCCAGTACGAGCATCTACCAAAAACAATACGATATCTGCTTCGACAATGGCCAATAATGATTGCTCTGCCATAGCCATGTCTATGCCCTGTTCATCACCGCTTATTCCGCCAGTGTCTACTACAATAAACTGCAGACCTTCATACTTAACTTGGCCATATTTTCTATCTCTGGTTAGCCCTGGGAAGTCTGCTACCAAAGCATCACGAGTCCGAGTAAGACGGTTAAACAAGGTTGATTTTCCAACATTAGGGCGGCCAACAAGAGCAACAACGGGTAACATAAACTTTTTCCTATAGACAAAAACGGCTTAGAAAACATAAATGTTTCCAAGCCGCATTAAAACTTACTAAGTTTTTAATCGGAGTCACTCCGACAAGGTTAACTTTTAAGGGGTTTGTACTGCCACTAACTTACCATCACGTGTTTGTGTATAAAGTATACCATTAGCTTCAACGGGAGCATGAAAAATACTTTCATCATCATCATCATCACCGACCTCAAGACGCGCAACTAAGCTACCATCTTCTTTACTGAACCAATGTAAATAGCCGTATTCATCCCCCGATACTAAATAGTCCCCGACTGGAGTGGCTCCTGTTAGTATGCGTTTCTTAAGGGCACTTTGGCTCCACATTTCAACGCCATTACGACTATCCAATGCATAAACTGTACTATTGGCGTCCACTAGGTATAGAGTTGAACTATCAATGGTTAAGCGACGATACGAATTATATTCTCGTTTCCAAACTACACGGCCAGTTCGTAATTCAACAGCAGCAAGTGAACCATCATATGAAATAACATATATTATCCCACCTGAAACTAAGGGCTGACTGTCAATATCAACAATACGCTCTAGCTCTGTTACACCAGTTGCGGCAGAGACGACTTGCTCCCAAGCGGTTTGACCTGACTCTAAAATATTAACAACAAGCTTGCCGGTGGCGGTACCTATTATTGCTCCACCATTAACGGCAGCGGGTGAGGATACTCCTCTAAGAGACAATGGGGGCACGTCAGACTCAAAAGCCCAGACTTCTTCACCCGTTCCAGCATCTAATGCAAACACAAAACCTGAGCCGGTATTCACTACCACAACACCACCTTCTACGGCTGGTGAAGCTAAGACTTCTCCTTTTACAACTGATTTCCACTTTTGCTCACCGGTATTAGCATCCAGCGCTATAACTTCGCCATTTTCAGTGCCAAAAAATACAGTTTCATAAGCAACACTCAGTCCACCAGCAATTTTTGCTGGTGTGCCATCATCCCACAAGTTTGTGATGAAGCTGGTCCAGCTATTATCTTCAAAAATAGCAAAATTTGTGGACCAAACCTCTTTTCCGGTATCTTTCTCAAAAGCTGACACTAAACCTTGTCGGTTAGCAGCAAATACCTTTTCATAGGCTACAGCTGGGTGTAATTTTGAATAAAACCCATCAATACCATTACCTAAATCTCTAGACCATACGACTGTTGGAGTAAATTGCTGCTCAATAGGTTTTAAACGTCGTATTTCTAATTCTTCATCATCATAAAACCAATTTGCTATAGTTGTACAACCGCTTAGCAAGACTACATTAGCTAGCAGAATGCTGAGAATAAAATGCTTCACTCGTACCACCTTACCCATTTGCTGCTACGGCTAAATTATCCAGCTTCATTTTTAATACTTGATCTCGCTCACCATTTTCTAATGCTGAGCTATAGGCAGCTCGCGCTTTATCAAATAATTGTTGTGCTAAATATGCGTCACCTTTGATCTCTAAAGATTGACTTTTAAACGCGTCTGCTGTGACTTTGTCTGCACTGCTAATTGCTAAATCAAACTCACCTTGAGCAAGCTGTATCCTCGCCAAACGAAGTCGAGCCACAAATTGAACTGTAGATAACTCTGCATTATTAGCAACAAACTCAAGTTGTTTTGCAGCTTCTGCAAAGTCTTCTCTTTCAGCTGCCTTTTGTGCAACTTCCAAAGCCAATAAAGTTGCATACCCTGTACCTGCATGTTCATCAAGGTAAGCTTTGGCTTCTGTAAATCCTTTCTCATCCTGAGCAAGTTTTACTGTTGCAGTTTCATATGCCGTCGAGGCTTGTTCTTTAGTCGCTATTTGAGAGTCATTGTAATAACGCCAGCCATACAGGCCGCCTAATCCAAGAACAGCACCAATAATTAAGGCACTACCATTTTCTTTCCAAAAGCGTTTAATGGCTTCAACTTGTTGTTCTTCTGTTTCGTATTGTTCCATCACCCATTCCTCTTACAACATGGTCATCTTAAGAAGATAACACTATTATTAAATCGTTAATTTTGTAAAACTAACTTTGACAATTAGTACGTAAAAATCTTTTTCATAAAACCAGCCAACTCATCACTTTTTACTAACTGTTGAGGTTGCTGTTCTCGTAAATATTTAATCGCTACTTGCTGTGTTTCTTTTTCAGTTTCACCAATAACCAATGCCAATGTCGCACCACTGTTATCAGCTCGCTTCATTTGTTTCTTAAAGTTACCACCACCATTGTGGTTCATTACTTTCAGCTGCGGTATGGCATCTCGCAATGCTTCACCTACTCGTCTGGCATATAACTCAACAGACTCATCCATTGCTGTTATATAAACATCAACAGAAGGCGCTATATTTTTATCTAACTCTAATGTTTGCAACATCAAAATCAAACGCTCTAAGCCCATAGCAAATCCGACACCTTGTGTAGATTTACCACCTAACTGTTCAACTAAACCGTCGTAACGGCCACCGGCGCATACAGTACCTTGTGAACCTAAGCTGTCTGTCACCCATTCAAAAACAGTACGGTTGTAGTAGTCTAATCCTCGAACCAGAGCTGGATTAACTCGATATTGGATACCAAAGCTGTCTAATCGTTCACACAAACCTTTAAAATGTTTTTCAGACTCTTCATCAAGGCACTCTATTAATTTAGGTGCATCTTTTACTGCATCCTGTACCTGTGGATTCTTACTATCTAAAACCCTTAATGGATTCGTCTCTAAACGGCGTAAGCTATCTTCATCTAACAACTCTTTTCGCTCGTTCAGGTACGACACAAGCTGCGCTTTATATGCAGCTCTAGCCTCAGTTGACCCTAAAGAATTAATTTCTAAGGTTACATGTTGGCTGATACCAAATTTTTTCCATAATCTAGCACTTAGAAGAATCACTTCTGCGTCAATGTCAGGTCCCGCTAACCCAAAGACTTCAACGCCAAACTGATGAAATTGTCTATAGCGCCCTTTTTGAGGGCGTTCATGACGAAACATTTGACCTAAATACCAAAGACGCTGTTGTTGATTATACAAGAGGCCATGTTCATTACCGGCTCTAACTACGCTAGCAGTTCCTTCAGGACGCAATGTAAGGCTATCAGCATTACGGTCAGAAAAAGTGTACATTTCCTTTTCTACTATATCGGTCACTTCACCAATAGATCGTTTAAACAAATCAGTACTTTCTACAATAGGTGTGCGAATTTCGTTATAGCCATAGCTCGCTACAACCTGGCGGATAGTAGACTCAACAAATTGCCAAAGCCCAGAATCGGTGGGTAAGCAATCGTTCATTCCTCGAATAGCCTGTATTTGTTTTGACACTGAAATGTATTCTCTTAAGCAGTAATTAAAAAAAGCCCCGCATTATAGGGACTTTAATCAGAAACGTAAAATTTTGATGCAGAAAAATAGTCTAAATATAGTGACTTTCACTGAATTAAAAGCTAACTAAGCTGTTTAACCGCTATTTGGCTCTTTTCTTCAATACGGCTAGCTTTAGCACGAATTCGTCTTTCAAGTTGATCGACTAAATCACTATTATTTAAACGTTCTTTTTGACGCTTCCCATCCAAGTAAAAACCGCTCATATTACGAGCACCCGTTAAACCTAAATCAGAAACTTCAGCTTCTCCAGGGCCATTAACAACACAGCCAATTATCGAAACATCCATAGGCGTTAATAAATCTTCAAGGCGCTCTTCAAGAGCGTTCACTGTATCTATTACGTCAAACTCCTGTCTAGAACAACTCGGACAAGCAATAAAATTAATTCCACGAGACCGTATCCTCAAAGACTTTAAAATATCAAAACCCACTTTTATTTCTTCTACTGGATCTGCCGCCAAAGAAATACGAATGGTGTCCCCTATCCCTTCAGCTAACAACATTCCCAAGCCAACAGAGCTTTTTACCGCTCCAGCTCTAATACCGCCAGCCTCGGTTATCCCTAAGTGTAAAGGTTGCTCTATTTGCTTAGCCAACTCACGATATGCGCCCACCGCTAAAAATACATCTGATGCCTTAACACTCACTTTAAATTGATCAAAATTTAATTTATCTAGTATATCTACATGGCGCATTGCTGATTCAACTAATGCAGCAGGTGTTGGCTCACCATATTTTTCTTGAAGGTCTTTTTCTAACGACCCTCCATTCACACCAATACGAATAGGAATATTTTTATCTTTTGCACAATCAACCACAGATCTAACTCGGTCCATACTGCCGATATTTCCGGGGTTGATTCTAAGGCAATCAACTCCGTACTCTGCAACCTTTAACGCAATACGATAATCAAAGTGTATATCGGCAATTAGTGGCACTGAAACTTGTTGTTTAATTAGCTTAAACGCTTCGGCTGCATCCATTGTGGGTACAGAAACACGCACGATCTCACCGCCAACAGCTTGGATTCTATTGATTTGAGCAACTGTCTTTTCAACATCCGTGGTTAAAGTGTTTGTCATAGACTGCACAGCTATAGGTGCACCATCACCGATAGGAACCTTGCCTACGTTGATACGTTTTGATTTACGACGTTTTATAGGAGATTCTGCAAACATAATAGTAACTAAGCTCGGTTATTCTGAAAGGGGTAAATTAAACTTGGCAATGTTTCCGGGAGGCAAGAAAGACAAATCAACGGCCTCTCCAGCATAACTAATTTTTACAGCCTCTGAGGCCCCCAAGGTAACGGTGAAAGGTGGAATACCAGAAACAGGCATCACTCGCCCTTTAACTTTGACACCATAAGCAATATTTTCACCCGTTGCGTCAGAAAGGTTCATCCAACAATCTCCAGAAAACTCAAATATCAATTCAACCGGTGCCACTGCTTCACTTTTAGAAATATCTATATTTTCAGTAGAGCTTTCTAACTCCTCGATGACAGTTTCAGGCGTTTCTTCTATAACTTCTTGAGGGACAGTTAACTGGCTATCGTTTAAAACAGAGTCAGAAAAGTTTTCTAGGTTTGAGTCTAATTCGTTTTCAACGCTTAGGTTTCTTTCAGTTTTGAGAGCATCTAGGTCTTGTTGCTCAGCTTGACTGATTGAAGGTTGTATAGGTAATGTCAAAGGCTCAGACGTGTCTTTATCTTGCTGAAACCACCATATAACCACTAACGCAATCACTACCAATATGACTAAATATGTAAGTAACATTAACTTGTCATCATTTGCTTGATTTGCAACTCGCCTTGAAAAGCTCTTTACCTTAGCAGGCTCTTTATTCTGGGTGTTTAAATTATCAAACGCTGCTAAAACCTCAACTTCTGAAACTTGAACTTGCTTGGCGTAGAGTTTGATATACCCCCGTAAAAAGGTAAGCGAAATATCTAGCTCATAATTATCGTCTTCAATATCCTCTATCAGGCTTTTTTTCAAGCGGACTTTATCTGCAATATCCTGTATGGATAAGTTTGCTCGTTCACGGGCTTCTTTTAATAATTGACCAGGGCCTTTAACTACCTGCTCTTCTTGTTCTTCACTCATATTTATATTTTTACTCAACGGTGGCCGGCTTAACTAAAGAGAGTCGCATACCATTATAAATTTCAGATTCATCGGCTAAATTGTTCCATTCTACCAGCGTTTGCATTTTGATGTTGTATTGCAGAGATATCCTGTAGAGATTTTCACCGCGACTGACTACGTGGTATGTAAGCTTAGTAGCCTCTTTAACATCACTTTCAACCTTAGCGGGAATAACTGTACTTGAAGCTTTCGGTAAGGTGTCTTGAGGCTCATTTGTTACTTTATTAGGCAATTCATTGTTTTGCTGGTCATTTGAAGCATAAGAAGTAATGGTTTGCTTTACAGGGACAACTTTATTTTTATTGGGAAGATCCATATCTGATGAATGTATGTTTCTTTCAACCGCATCTCTTTTACTTTTTAGAAACTCTAATGTTAATGGGTTACTAGGATACAATTGAATTAGCATGTCTGAATAGCCTTTCGCGACACTATAATTACCTAAGCCATTTTCGATCGACACAGCCATAATTAGGCTTTGAGGGGTGACACGAGACACCTTCTCATAACGCTTGAAAACATCTTGAGCCTCAGCCCATTGATGCGTATCAATAAGTGCCTGAGTAAGTAGGTACAGGCTATGAGAACGGGAAGGCTGATGATTAACTGCGCTTCTAAAGTATTGGACCGCTTCTTCAGGGCGGCCCTGGCTTTGACTACACAAAGCTAAATTTTCGTAAGTCTGAGCACTTAGGATATAACTACTGGTGTTCACTGCCTTTAAAAAATACTCTTTCGCTTTTTCATATTTACCATTTTGGCATAAAAAAGCACCATATGTATTAGCAATGTCAGCATTATTTGGTTCCAGATCCATAGCATATTGATAGGCCTCTTCGGCTTGCTCTAACTCACCTACACTTTGATAATAATAAGCCATCGCATAATTTGCATCTGCTGATCTCGGTGAAAACTCTAATGCTTTATCTAAATTAAATTTAGCACTGCTGAAGTTTCCATTTTTAAGATAAGTTAACCCTAAAGAAACACGATTTTCAGCCGCCTTGTCACGATCAAAACCTTTTTGAACAGTACCAGGACCTGTCTGGGTGACGCACCCACTAAGTAAAATTAGTATTGTAAAACTAACGCTAATTACTTTAATCATATTTTTATTAGAGCCTATTATTTATAACTAATGAATATTATTGTGCCATTTTGACTGCAATATTCTCGCCCTTTAATTGTTTTTTCAACATTCTCTTGGTGCGATCAACAACATCCCCAACAAGCTGTCCGCACGCGGCATCGATATCGTCCCCCCTTGTTCTTCGAACGACTACAACTATGCCATATTCCATTAAAACTTTAGCAAACCTATCAATACGAGAGTTACTTGAACAGGTATAGGGTGAGCCTGGATATGGATTAAAAGGTATCAAGTTAATCTTACATGGAGTGTCAGCTAATACTTTAGCTAAATCATGTGCTTGGTCTGTACTATCATTGATACCATTAAGCATCACATATTCTACGGTAACCTTACCTTGATTCGCATTAGACTTCGCCAAATATCTCCTAACACTCGCTAAAAATACATCTATAGGGTATTTTTTGTTAATTGGTACAATTTCGTCCCTTAAAGTATTGTCCGGAGCATGAAGAGATATGGCCAGTGCTACATCAATCTGTCCAGCCAACTTATCTAATGCAGGAACAACACCGGAAGTACTCAAAGTGACACGGCGTTTAGATAAACCAAACGCTAGGTCATCCATCATTAATTCCATAGCAGGAACAACATGTTTCACGTTTAGAAGAGGCTCACCCATTCCCATCATAACAACATTAGTTATGGGGCGCTTAGCGGTATCATTATTTAATCCAATGGTAACGGCAACTCGCCAAACTTGACCAATTATTTCAGATACTTTTAAATTTCGATTAAAGCCTTGCTGTGCTGTTGAGCAAAAAGTACATTCTAGGGCACAACCTACTTGAGAAGAGACACAAAGGGTGGCTCTGTCCCCATCAGGTATCCACACTGTTTCTACTTCTTGTCCACCTTCCAGCTTCAATGCAAACTTAATCGTCCCATCTGTCGCATTTTGTTGATAGGCGATTTCCGGCGCTTTAACTTCACACTTAGTTTTTAACTTTTCGCGCAGTACTTTATTGAGGTTAGTCATTTCATCAAAGTCAGACACACCTTGCTGGTAAATCCATTTCATAACCTGCTCTGCTCTAAATGGTTTTTCTCCCATTTCTGCAAAAAATGTGCGTAAACCTGCTCGATTAAAATCAAGTAGATTTATTTTATTTGGTTGGCCAGATGCCTGTTCGGTGCTCAAAGTAAACCTCAGTGCGTTACATGCTCGATGCCATATTAACTGATCTGTCAGTTTTTTGCAGAGCAATAAATACCATTAAATTATCTAAAGGGACATAAAACAAAAAGGGAGCCTAGGCTCCCTTTTATCGAACCAACTAGCTTAGCGAGTTCTAGGGCAGATCTCTTCATCACTAAAGAAATATGCGATTTCTCGAGCGGCTGACTCTGGAGCATCTGACCCGTGACAAGCGTTTTCATCAATAGACGCAGCGTAATCTGCACGTAAAGTACCAGCTAAAGCTTCCGCTGGGTTAGTGGCGCCCATTATTTCACGATTCTTTACAACTGCATTTTCACCTTCTAAAACTTGAACCATAACGGGTCCTGAAGTCATGAATGAAACCAAGCCTCCGAAGAATGGGCGCTCGCTATGCTCTGCATAGAAACCTTCAGCTTGTTCTTTACTAAGGTGAATCATTTTAGAAGCAACAAGCCTTAAGCCAGCAGACTCGAAACGATTGTAAATTGCACCAATAACATTTTTAGCAACGGCATCAGGTTTTATAATAGAAAAAGTACGCTCTAAGGCCATCTTCTTAAACTCCAATTAAAAAATAAGGTTCAACTGTATAAAACAGTACATTAAAAATTCGCGCGGATTATATGCAAATTGAAACTAAATAACTAGAGGTTGGCTAGAGTAAATAGCAGTTTGATGGGGAGTAAATTATGTAATGTAGCTTGAGTTGGCTATTATTCCCCCCTAGAATCTATTAAGAACTAAATATTTGGAACATACCCACTTGATTATACGATTTCTTTTTTTACTCCCCATCATTCTTTGTTTGTTTTGGTTTCTCTACTTAAAATCCAAAGGTTATACAGTAAAACAAGGTAAACAAGGCTTCATTTGTATTTTAATTCTGTCTTCAGTTGTCGCTATTTTTTATACAAGCTTATTATGGTTAACTCACTAAGGCAGACAATAAAAAAGAGCGTTTCCGCTCTTTTTAAGGTGTTAATGTTAATAACGCGATATATATCTATAGGTAAATTTCAATATCAGCATCTGCTTTAAGCGATTCAATAACAGCACTAAACAATAATTGTGCTTTAGTTGAAGCTAAGCGATTTATTAATGTAGCAAGTTGAGTGTCATCAGCTGCTGGGGCATCATTCACTTTAGTTACTTGGACTAAACTGATATCCCCATTAATTAAATCAACGACTGTGGTTTGATTCTCAGCTACAGCAAATAGCGCTTGAACAATGCTTTGTGATAAAGACGTATCACTTCTTGCCACACCTTCCTGAGACTCCCAAGTTAATTGTAATTCAGACAATTTCGAATCAACATTTTCGTTATTAGCAAGTAAGCCTTTAACTTCAACTGCCCAGTCTTTTGCAGCTTGCTGTGCGGCTTGGTCAGATAAGGTCTGCTGAATCTGTTCAGTTACTTCTTCAATGGCTTGAGTTCTTTCTGGCTCATAATCAGCTACCCTAAGTATAACTATATGATTTTTTGCCACTTCTATCACTTCACTATTCACGGCATCTTCGATTAATTCAACACTAAAAGCGCTATTCAATATACTTGGGTTTGACAGGCTTTGTGGAGCCTCATTACGAGTAAACAGCTCACTTGTAACTATAGGTTTACCTGCCAGCTCTGCAACCTCATCAAGATTATCTGGTACTTCAAAAGCCACTTCAGCTAAACGTTGTTGAACTTCGTAAAACTGATCTTCTGCTTTTGTAGTCTTTACTTCAGCAATAATGTCTTCTTTAACTTCATCAAAGCCGGTGACTTGCTCGGGCTTTACATCCGTTAATTTTATTATGTGATACCCGAACGCACTTTTAATTACTGCACTTACATCGTTTATACTTTCTAGCGAATAAGCAGCTTCTTCAAAGGCAGGATCCATTATACCTTTTCCAAACCATCCTAAATCACCACCATTCTCGGCGCTAAACGTATCACTAGAATACTCTTTGGCAAGCTCTGCAAAATCGGCACCTGTATTAATTTTTTCTAATAATTCATCAGCTTGAGCGGCAACCACA
This sequence comes from Paraglaciecola sp., assembly GCF_039942875.1. GTDB lineage: Bacteria > Pseudomonadota > Gammaproteobacteria > Enterobacterales > Alteromonadaceae > Paraglaciecola. Next base: position 30,679 of record NZ_JBDVBQ010000005.1, on the reverse strand, counting down.
TCGTCTGCTTCTGCACTTTCTAACAATATATGGGAAACTTGACGTTCTTCTTCTGTGCGATAAGTACTTATATTCTGTTGATAAAACTCGTTTAACTCATCATCAGTTACTTGAATGTCAGCCATTAAATCATCTAATTTAAGCTCAACATATGCCACACTCACTTTTTGCTCTGTATCAAACTGGTCAATATTACTCTGGTAATAAGTCTCAATCTGTTCAGGCGTAATCTCTACTTGTTCTTGAAAACTTGCTTTAGGTACAGTTACAAATTTAATGTCGCGGGTTTGTTGTTGAATCGCGTAAGCGTTACTAGCTTCTTGTTTTAACGCAAACTCTGAGCCCATTAAAGAACTCGATAGTTGGCGACGTATCATATCAACACGCATGTAGTCTCGGAAATTATTTGGCTGAAAACCAGCTTGACGTAAAATTATTAGATACCTGTCATTATCAAATTTCCCATCAACTTGAAACTCTTGCATACCAACAATAGCTTCTTTTATTTGAGCGTCGCTCACCCTAAGACCTAGGTCAATAGCGGCTTGGTCTAATAATTTCTCACTAATTAAACGATCTAATATTCCCTTTTTAAAATTTTGCAAATACGTTGTATCACTTGCTAAAGTGGCAAATGCATCGCCAAACTGAGACTCCATTCGAGCACGCTCGTTTTCATAAGCCTGTTCCAATTCAGTGCTACTAATTTCTTCTCCATTAACAGAAGCAGCAGCAACTGAAGATGAAGAGTTTATATAACTACCTACCCCAGCAAAAATAAAACTTAAAATCACTAACGCTAAAATCCCAATGGCCCACGGGCCTTGTGATCCTTCTCTAATTCTTTCCAACATACTAAAGTCCAAACTCCAAATGAGCTATTATTGATAAGCTTTGAGACTCCTAACTTTTAGGTTAGCCTCAATCGCAAGCGAGCGGAATTATATACCAAACATTTACAATTATTAAGATTGTTATCATTGAAAAGGACAATATCTGGAAAAGTAAGGTGGGATAAAATAAAACAGCACATAAACAAAAGGCGATGATAAATCATCGCCTTTGTAAAATAACAAACTCTTGATTAGTTACAAGCGTCTTTCAATGCTTTACCAGCTTTAAATGAAGGCACTTTAGCTGCAGAAATTTGAATAGTTTCACCAGTCTGAGGATTACGACCACTGCGAGCTGCACGTTCACGTACAGAGAAAGTACCGAAACCAACTAAAGCAACTTGGTCACCTTCTTTAAGAGCTGATGTAACAGCCCCAGTTAATGCATCTAGCGCTCGGCCAGCTGCTGCTTTAGAAATGTCTGCACTTGCAGCGATGTTATCAATAAGATCTGACTTATTCACAATATGAACCCCTTCAATTGTTATTATACTTATGGCTTGCCCTATGCAATGCCGAAATGTTATATCAAGCTTGAATATTAACTTCAAGCATATTTTTACAAGTTATTAACTTTTGTTGAATCACTTCAATCCCTTTTGTGACAAGGCCTTAAGCGAAACTGCGGTAAAGGCTACCACAACTTATTACATAGTGAAGCCCTTAAACTTAAAAATAATTAAAAAAAATGACCTTTATGCTCACTTTTTAACCTTTTCGGTTTTAATAGCGACAAACCGCTCTGGCTCTTCGGCTAAAGCCAAGCTCAAAACTTCATCAATCCATTGCACAGCATGAATACTTAAATCTTGTTTTACATTCTGTGGAATGTCTTCTAAGTCTCTTTCATTATCTTTTGGAATGATAACAGTCTTAATTCCACCACGATGCGCCGCCAATAATTTTTCTTTTAAGCCACCTATAGGTAAGACTTCACCTCTTAGGGTGATTTCACCTGTCATGGCAACTTCACATTTAACTGGATTTCCTGTCAAAGTAGAAATTAACGCCGTACACATAGCAATACCGGCGCTTGGGCCATCTTTAGGAGTCGCACCTTCAGGAACATGTACATGAATATCACGTTTTTCATGAAAATCTTCATTAATACGCAACTTTTCTGCTCGACTACGCACAACAGTTAATGCAGTTTGAATAGACTCTTGCATCACGTCACCTAGAGAGCCCGTAAAAGTAGTTTTACCTTTACCTACAACAGATGTGGTCTCAATGGTTAACAAATCGCCCCCCACTTGGGTCCAAGCTAATCCAGTCACTTGGCCTATTTGGTTTGACTTGTCAGCTTTTCCATAATCAAAACGTTGTACACCCAAAAACTCTTTTAAATTAGTTTGATTTACAACAACTTGAGAAATCGATTTATCTAAGAGTATATTTTTCACTGCCTTACGGCATATTTTTGAAATTTCTCGCTCGAGGCTTCTTACTCCTGCTTCTCTTGTGTAGTAGCGAATAATTCCAACAATAGCACTTTCTTCAATAACTAACTCACCCTTTTTAAGGCCATTACGGGAAATTTGCTTATCGATTAAATGCTGCGTAGAAATATTTAACTTCTCATCTTCCGTATAACCAGATAAACGAATCACTTCCATTCGATCTAACAAAGGACCAGGAATATCCATGCTATTGGATGTAGCCACGAACATTACATCAGAGAGATCATAGTCAACCTCTAAATAATGATCACTGAAGCTTGAGTTTTGTTCTGGGTCTAATACCTCTAATAAAGCAGAGGATGGGTCACCGCGCATATCCGAAGACATTTTATCGATTTCATCCAACAAGAACAGTGGGTTTTTCACACCTACCTTTGCCATTTTCTGAATCATTTTTCCTGGCATTGAACCAATATAGGTTCTGCGATGACCGCGGATTTCAGCTTCGTCTCGCACACCACCTAGTGCCATACGAACATACTTTCTCCCAGTTGCTTTAGCTATAGATTGGCCTAATGAAGTCTTACCTACACCGGGAGGCCCCACAAGGCATAATATAGGACCTTTTAATTTTTTAACCCTCTGCTGAACCGCTAAATATTCAATAATACGTTCTTTTACTTTATCTAAACCATAATGGTCTGCATTGAGAACCTCGTCAGCAAGACTTAGATTTTTCTTTACAGCACTTCGTTTTACCCAAGGAACATTAGTAAGCCAGTCAATATAACTTCTGACAACCGACGCTTCAGCAGACATAGGTGACATCATTTTTAATTTGCTTAACTCAGCGGTCGCTTTTTTCTTTGCCTCTTCAGGCATTTTTGCATCATCAATTTTTTTACTTAGGGCTTCAAACTCGTCTGGTGCATCATCTAATTCACCTAACTCCTTTTGAATAGCTTTCATTTGCTCATTCAAATAATACTCGCGCTGACTCTTCTCCATTTGCTTCTTAACACGAGTTCGAATTTTTCGTTCAACTTGTAATAAATCAATTTCACTTTCCATAAGTGCCATTAAATACTCTAAACGCTCAGTAACGCTTAGCATTTCTAGCACTTTCTGCTTTTCAGCTAACTTAAGAGGCATATGAGCAGCCATGGTGTCAGCCAAACGCGCTGCATCTTCAATACCACTTAAAGAGGTTAAGACCTCAGGCGGTATTTTTTTGTTTAATTTAACGTAACCTTCAAATTGAGAGATTGCAGAGCGGATTAGAACCTCTTGCTCCGACTCATTTATTTCTTCGTCTATCGAACTTGAAATATCTGCTACAAAAAAATCATCAGAACTCACAAAGGCATCTATTGTTCCCCTTTGGTTACCTTCAACTAAGACTTTGACTGTTCCATCGGGTAATTTTAGTAATTGCAAGATAGTGGCTATGGTGCCCACTGTAAAAATATCATCTTGCCCTGGCTCATCTACGCCAGCATCTTTTTGAGCGACTAAAAATATTTGCTTGTCTTTATCCATTGCGGCTTCTAAACAACGAATTGATTTTTCTCTACCTACAAACAGAGGTATCACCATATGTGGATAAACTACTACATCTCGCAACGCCAACACTGGCATTTCGATGTTATTTTCACGCTCTTTTGTCATACTGAGTCTCTAAATCAATGAATAAATGGGAGGTATATCCCAGTGCTATCGAATATATATGGGGCTAGGAGATGAAAGTTCAAATAAAAAATCGAACAAATAGTGCTAATTTACTCTCTAGGTATCTTCAACCCTTTACGAACAAGGTATAGAGAGTATAAGAGTTATGAATGAAAGCGAAAACAAAAAAATGACCAAGACTTTGGCATACTATTAAACAGCTTAAAAACCACAACTAAATAACTATTACTAAATGTACTTTATTGAGTGTGACTATGCTCATCATGCAATACAAAATCAACAAGCCTACGAACTAATGGAGAAACTGCTACTATGGTTGGGAAAGCAACTATAAAAGCAAAAGCCCAAGCCTTTACCCATATAGTAATGATATTCGTAACCAAACCTACATTAAAAACACTGATAACAAATGACATGATGCAAGACATTGTAAATGCCATAAAAAACGCAAAAACTATTTTATGATGCTTTCGTGAAATCATTATAGATACCTAGAAAGGAAAAAGGCTCTTTCGAGCCTAAAAAAACTATTCCGAAGCCGCTTTTTTATCTACGCTACTGTCATATATCAATATGGGTTTAGTTTCTCCTCTAATAACAGTTTCGTCAATGACCACCTTACTAACATCGTTCATAGAAGGAAGGTCATACATAGTATCTAACAGCACTGCCTCAACAATAGAGCGTAACCCCCTTGCCCCAGTTTTACGTTGCATGGCCTTCTTAGCAATAGCTTGAAGCGCATCATCTCTGAATTCTAACTCTGTATCTTCCATACCGAACAACGCAGAGTATTGTTTAGTAATGGCATTTTTAGGTTCTTTCAGAATTTGAATTAATGCGTCTTCACTCAACTCTTCTAAGCTAGTCAGTACAGGTAAACGACCAATAAATTCAGGAATTAAACCGTATTTAACTAAATCTTCTGGCTCTACCTTTTTGAACAATTCGCCTTCACTTGACTTGTTACTGGTATCTTTTATATCAGAACCAAAACCTATACCAGTCCCAGTATGCGCCCTTTGTTCAATAACTTTATCAAGACCAGCAAAGGCACCACCACATATAAACAATATTTTAGAAGTGTCGACTTGTAAAAACTCTTGTTGCGGATGCTTTCTGCCACCTTGAGGAGGTACAGAAGCAACTGTGCCTTCAATCAACTTCAACAAGGCTTGTTGAACACCTTCACCAGAGACATCACGAGTAATAGACGGGTTGTCTGACTTGCGAGAAATTTTGTCAATCTCGTCTATGTAAACAATTCCGCGCTGCGCCTTTTCAACATCGTAATCACACTTTTGTAATAACTTTTGGATAATGTTTTCTACATCTTCACCTACATAACCAGCTTCAGTCAAAGTAGTGGCATCAGCCATAGTAAAAGGTACATCAAGAAGTCTTGCTAAGGTCTCAGCTAACAAAGTTTTACCACTTCCTGTAGGCCCGATAAGCAAAATATTACTTTTACCTAACTCGACACCTTCATGTACATCACCATTTCTAAGGCGTTTATAGTGATTATAAACTGCAACAGCTAAAACTTTTTTGGCGTGTTCTTGGCCTATTACATAATCATCTAGGTGATGATGTATTTCCTTAGGCGTTGGCAACTCATCTTGTTTTTTCTTAGGTGAAATTTCTTTAATTTCTTCTCTAATTATGTCGTTACACAAATCAACACATTCGTCACAAATAAACACAGACGGTCCAGCAATTAATTTGCGAACTTCATGTTGGCTTTTGCCACAAAACGAACAATATAAAAGTTTATTGTCGCCATCGTTGTTTTTGCTATCACTCATTTACAATCTTTTCCTATATCAAACGACTCATCAAACTGAAGCCATATACCTATAGATATAGTGGCTAGTATCTGATTTTTCAAAGAGTCACTTTATTAAACATCACTTTTAGTTTCAGTTTGAGCATCAGGGCGACTAGCCAATACTTGGTCAATCAATCCATACTCCATAGCTTCATCTGCACTTAAAAAGTTGTCTCGATCAGTATCTCTAGCCACAGATTCATAATCTTTACCTGTATGCTTAGCCATTAGGCGATTCATTTTTTCTTTAATAGAAAGTATTTCTTTGGCATGAATTTCAAAATCAGAAGCCTGACCTTGGAAGCCTCCTAAAGGTTGATGAATCATCACTCGTGAATTTGGTAAACAATAACGCTTACCTTTTTCACCAGCTGATAACAAAAATGCTCCCATACTTGCCGCCTGACCAATACAAACAGTACTGACATTGGGTTTAATAAAGTTCATAGTATCGTAGATAGCCATACCAGCAGTAACAGAGCCACCTGGCGAGTTAATATATAGAAAGATGTCTTTCTCTGGATTTTCAGCTTCTAAAAATAACATTTGAGCAACGATTAAATTAGCCATGTGATCTTCTACTTGGCCAACTAAAAAGATTACATTCTCTTTTAATAAACGAGAATAAATGTCATAAGAGCGCTCGCCTTTGGCAGTTTGCTCTACCACCATAGGAACGAGTGCGTTTGTTGGATCAAAAGGTGTATTCATCATAAATTAGTATTCTTCACAAATAAAAATGCTCGGTAGTTACCGAGCATTTAAGCAGTTGCAGACTAGTTAAGTCAATTAGCAAAAGGCAAATTACGCCTGTTTGTTCATGATATCGTCAAAAGATTTCTTAACTTCTTTTACTTTAGCTTGTTCAAGCAGCAATTCAACAGCTTGCTCTTCCATTGCAACATTGTTCATTTGTTGCATTAGCTCATCATTAGTTTTGTAATACTCGATCACTTCTTGAGGATCTTCGTATGCAGATGCGGCTGTTTCTATTAAAGCGTCAACCTTTGCAGAATCAACTTTAATGCTGTTAGTTTTAATTACTTCACCTAGTAATAGACCAACACTTACGCGTTTACGAGCATTCTCTTCAAACAAGTCAGCTGGTAACTCAGGCATGTTATCAACCTTGCCACCTTGTTGTTGGCTAAAACGTTGCTTGGCTTGCTCACGCAAAGCATCAACCTCTTGGTCAACTAAGGCTTTCGGTAAATCAATTTGATTCTTTTCTAATAGACCAGCGATAACTTGGTCTTTAACAGATGCTTTTAAAGTTTGATCTAATTCACGTTGCATATTCTTACGAACTTCGTCATTCAAAGCGTCAATATTGCCGTCTTCAATGCCAAACAATTTAGCAAACTCTTCATCAACCTTGGGTAAATTCAAAGCTTCAACTTTTTTAATATTTACAGTGAATTGAGCATCTTTACCTTTAAGCTTTTCCGCATGATAATCTTCAGGGAAAGTCACATCAACAATAACCTCCTCGCCTGTTTTATGACCTACAATAGGTTTTTCAAAACCAGGTATCATGCGGTCTTTACCCATTTCTAGAGAGAAATCTTCAGCTTTTCCGCCTTCAAACTCTTCACCATCGATTGTACCAACAAAATCAAGAGTCACTTTATCGTCTTTCTTAATCTTGCGTTTAACTTCTTTATAATTCGCATGTTGCTTACGTAACGTATCCATCATGTTACTTAAGTCTTTTTCACTAATTTCAACAGCTGGTTTTTCAACTTCGATTTTTTCAATGTCTTTTACTTCTACTTCTGGGTAAACTTCAAAAGCAGCTACATATTCTAAGTCTTTACCATCTTCGTCAGTTTTCATTTCAAAGGTAGGCATACCAGCAGGGGTAATCTTTTCTTTAGTAATAGCTTCGTAGAAATTACGCTGCATTACTTCACCGGCGATTTCTTGACGTACAGCCTGTCCGTAACGCTTTTTGATAACAGTAACGGGAACTTTACCAGGACGGAAACCATTGATTCTCTGAGTTTTAGCTAATTGCTGTAAACGAGACTTAACAGCAGAGTCAATTGAATCTGCAGGAACGGTAATAGTAAGACGGCGTTCTAAACCTTGAGTCGTCTCAACGGAAACTTGCATTCTGATACCTCAATTAGGCGCATTTAATTTGCGCTCACAAAAAATTATTAATGGGATTTTATCGGCACAACCAATTAAATAGTTGCGAGTGCGATCATCACGCCCGAATGACCCAAATTAGTAAAGTTTAATCCAACTAATAAACGGACACCCGATAAAAAGACGCAGTAGTATAGCGATAGGCTGAACTCAAGTCGAGCCTAAAAGAACTAAAATAGAAAATTGCCTATTTTGAGTAGTAATGAATAGCCAGCCAACCACAGTATTTAATAATAAATATGCGATTTAGGGAAATAAAGTAAGAAATTATGAAGCGAAAAATGTATCTACAAATAAGAAATTTTATCAGACTTGAATAATAAAACTTAAATGGTGCGGAAGGAGAGACTCGAACTCTCACGCCGTGAAGCACTGGAACCTAAATCCAGCGTGTCTACCAATTCCACCACTCCCGCGAGTGGGGTGAACGATGGGGCTCGAACCCACGACAACCGGAATCACAATCCGGGGCTCTACCAACTGAGCTACGCTCACCACAGAAAACACTGCAGCTAACATTAAATCGTCTAACCATTCTCACCCTATTCGGAGTCGCATGGCGCGCCCGACAGGATTCGAACCTGTGACCCACGGCTTAGAAGGCCGTTGCTCTATCCAGCTGAGCTACGGGCGCTCGACGAATCAAACTAACTTTAGAGAAATGGTCGGTGAGACAGGATTCGAACCTGCGACCCCTTGGACCCAAACCAAGTGCGCTACCAAGCTGCGCTACTCACCGACTAAACCCGAAACGTTTTCTCTATCTCGTTTCGAGGAGGCGCATATTACAGCTGCCCCCCCACCTCGTCAAACTTTTTTTTACTCTTTATTTTTAAGTGCTCACTTTTAGGACAATATGATTATTTTTTGAAATATTCGCGCTTTAAATCAACGATTATCTATTTAAGTAATGAGTGATCTTTAGGGAGTTTATTTCGAAGCCATATGGCTAATTTATGTTTCATGCTTAATAAATCTTCACCATCAGCAGGTAAAGGAGTGATTAATTTGTCATTTACCAACAACCTATAGATACATTCTACTTTCTGTTTAGATGAGTCCGTGGCAGAAAACGTTTTAAATCCTCTATTTTTTGCATATGCCTCCCCTACTACTAATGCTTTTTTTAGTAACTGAGATTCGTTGGGTATTTTTTTCATTATTTAACCTAATCAAAAAGACTGTATTTCACGTTATAACATTAAGTTAATAGATTGGCTTAAGAATTATTGTGATCACAGGTATTTTTATAGCATCACAATTGCGGCCATCACTCTCAATATGTGACAATAGAAATACTTAATATCTTTGGTTTACTGACTTATGCCCGCACAAAAAATAGATGGAAACTTAATCGCTAAACGTATTAGACAAGATGTAGCTGTACAGGTGGAGGCAATCACTTCCGCAGGTAAACGGGCTCCGGGTCTAGCAGTAGTCTTAGTAGGTAGCGATGCCGCCTCTCACGTTTATGTAAACAACAAACGGAGAGCCTGTGATGAAGTAGGTTTTGTCTCTAAATCATATGATTTGCCCGCAAATACTACACAACAAAAGTTATTAGAAATCATAGATGAATTAAATATCGATGAAGAAATAGACGGTATTTTAGTTCAACTTCCATTACCTGCAGGCTTAGATAAAGAAGCGATATTAGAACGTATCAACCCAAACAAAGATGTTGATGGATTCCACCCCTATAATATTGGTCGGTTAGCACAAAGAATTCCTGCATTACGCCCGTGTACTCCAAAAGGTATTATGAGTTTGATAGAGTCGACTAAGAGACCTATCAAGGGACTAGACGCTGTTATTGTTGGGGCTTCTAATATTGTTGGCCGGCCAATGTTTATGGAGCTACTACTCGCGGGCTGCACAGTTACCAGCTGTCATAAATTTACTCAAGATTTAAAAGCACATGTTGAAAGAGCCGATTTATTAGTAGTTGCAGTAGGTAAAGCAGCCTTTATTCCAGGGGACTGGATTAAATCTGGAGCTATAGTGATTGATGTGGGCATTAACCGTAACAGTGACGGTAGTTTAGGTGGAGACGTAGATCACGCAACGGCAATAGACCGAGCGGGCTGGCTTACACCAGTACCAGGTGGCGTTGGCCCCATGACTGTAGCCAGCTTAATTGAGAACACGTTAGAGTCATATGTAAAGTATCACTCTTAGTATTACGATGACGATTAACACACAGCAAACACAAATAATCACATCTGTTAAAAAGTGGATAAATGATGTGATTATTGGCCTTAACTTTTGTCCATTTGCTAAGAAAGAAGTTGTTCGAGACACCATTCGTTATTGTGTATCAGATGCTGTTTATGAAAATAAAGCACTAGATACTGTCATAAACGAATTGTCTACTCTAGATAATCTAAGCGAGATTCAAACTACTCTCATTATTTTTTCATGTGGTTTTTCTGACTTTGATAAATACCTAGATTTAGTAGATGGAGCTAATGAGTTTATTGAGCGGGGCGGATATCGAGGTTTATACCAAATTGCCACTTTTCACCCAGATTACTGCTTTGATGATGAAAAGAGTAACGATGCAGCGAATTACACTAATAGATCGCCATACCCCATTTTACACTTATTAAGAGAAGCCAGCTTAGAGCAGGTTTTAAAGAATTACCCCAACCCAGAAAATATACCAGATAATAATATTACTAAAGCGAGAGAATTAGGAGTTAACTATTTTAAAAAGCAGCTTCAAATAAATTAACTTACATGCCCTATGCTGAATTTTATTTAATCAGGAGACTCTCCCTCATCAATTGAATATTGTGTAATATCAGACTTACTTTCAGTTTGTGAACTTGAATTATCTTTTAAAAAATCCTTCATAGATTTAACTAACTGTTGTGCTGAAAAGTTAGAAATTTGATAAACCCAACGACTCCAATATGGTTCACCATCATAGGTAGAAAAATAAACAAAATTCTGTTCATCTTTTTTTCCTAGAGTTAATTTTAAAGAAACGCTATCTAAAGTCTGTACTTCTAGCTCGATTAATACCTCAAGGCTTCTAATTAACTCGTTTTCTTTATCTAATAAACTTTCAAACCTAAGGTCCACTAAGCCCTTGAATATAGAATTCAAGACTGCTTCATATTTCAACTCAGAACTTTGAGGCATGTTACTAAGCTTTAAACCAGCATTTTGTGTATCTCTAGTAATATTCCAAGACTCATGGTCAACTCTGCGAATAGAAACAATATCCTCCTCTTTATAAGGCAAGATAGGTTGCTGTAACCATGCAAACTTATCTACTGGCATTTCAATATATTTATCTGCTAGCCAAGTTTGAGTTTCAGATGGTTTACGAACGAAACTGCCGTGACCAGATGTGGCCATTTTACCCACCATTAAACTTTTTGAGCTCTTACCTGCATTTAAAGTAATAAGTGATGCAATGCTATCCTCAGCATATAGTGCTTGTAACCCTAGCTGTGAGAAGTTTTCAGTTTTACCCGTTTTAGCTTCAAGTAATTTAACTTGACTTAGGGTTCGTAGTAGCTTCGCCAAATGTTGTTTTGATACTGGATATTTTGGCAAGCCAAGCTTTACCGAGGCCCCCCAGACTCCATCTTGAAGCTCTGCGTCTAAAAGCACACCTTGAGCATTTGTGATGGTAATGCTTTGTAATTCATCAACTGTTTTTCTAAAGTCTTTAAATACCAGATCTGATCTTTTATTTACTGTAACAGGCTCTTGAAGTAACCAAGCCCCTCCGCCTAAAGCCATTACAACAAAGAAGACTAAAATTAAAAATGACTTATTCATAGTAATGCAGCTTCCTTACTTTGATGAACCTTTGTTCGTGATTTTGTCTTAAACAAAACACGAAGCACTGTCAGTAAAAATATAAGTACTATTGGCGCTAGAACAATATTAATGAGTTTAAGCCAGTTACCTAAGTTTTCGATATCACTGTCTAATTGATGTCTTACATTTCGTAACGATTTACGAATAGTTATTTTCTTCTCCATAAATTCATCAATAGCTAATTGTTGCTCAGGAGTGATGACTAAATTACCAAGATCGCTTTGCTGGCTCTGCAGTTGCATTAATTGCTGCTCAGTTTCAGCTAACTGAGCTTCTAATAATTTCTCTTGTTCTCTAAACTTTTGTTCAGCAATAACGGTAAGCTCATCCACTTTATTAAATGGACGAGCGAACGTACCTCTACTACGCACACTAATTAGAGCATCACTGCCACCTAAGTTCTCGACAGCGTTAATTATAAAATCACCATTATTAGCAAAAGGTGTAAAGATTGCTTGCCCAAAAAAATTAGACTGTTGTACCCAGAAGCGATCACTCAACAAATCGGAATCACCAACCAGAATTAGGTTTAAATTATTTGTTGAGGTAACTATTTCACTTTCAGTGATGTCTAGATTAATTGCTGAGGGTAATGTATCAAACAGACTAGTAGCCTTGCCTGAAATCCTTGCAGCTAAAACAAAATTTTGATTTTGACTTTGATAAACTTTAGACAAATCATCAGGGTTCTGAGTACTTGCATATTCTTCAACAGGCATTAGGTCAGCGTTTTCACTAGATTGAATTAACGGCAATAAATTCAACTGGCTGTTATCAGCTAAACTAATAACACCAAAAGATGCACCGTTAAGAACATCGAGATTTGAAGTGACTACATCTCCGTTTTCTATCTGTTCATTTGATAAACCAATAAAACCAAAGTGCCTCGCGACCTCACCATCAGGTGTTCTAATATCTAATCCAGCCATAGCGTCTAACAAAACATTTTGACTATCAAACTTAACCCCCCAAGCTGTTAGCAGTGCAGTTAAATTCGAACTATTTTTAGTAGAACTAGAACCTGCCATAATAGTGAGTTGATCTGATTCATTATGAGGGTCAACAAACGCCAGTATTTTTCCCCCTTGCATCGCAAATTGGTCAATGGAAAATAACAAACTTTCACTGTATTTCTGGGGGTGTAGCAACATTAAAACATCTGTATTTTTAGGTATACTAGCTGATGAACTGTCTAGTACTTTCACTGTGAATAGCTGTTGTAATTGAGTATAAAAAGTCCAAGCTGGGTCAAACTGCCCTGTCATAGGATTTTGTCCACCAGCAATAGGCAAATCAGTGACCAAAGTCACATTAACCGGTTCAGGGTCAGTTAACTGATAGATTAATTTACTAATTTCATACTCTAAAAAACTTTCTTTTTGTGGGTCAAAAAAAGCAATGACTTGTTGATCGTCTATGGAATTAGTTGCTGCAAGTCCCATGTATATTGATTCACCAGCGGCTCCAATTGTGGCCGCAGTTAACCCAAATTGGTCGGCCTTATCTTCTTGTTCAGAAAATGCCTCTGGGTCTAAAACCTGTAACTTCAATTTCCCTTCAGCTAGAGTTTCGTATTCAGTGAGTAAACTCTCAACACGATTTGCATAGTTGCGCAGACTAATCATATTTTTTGAAGCTTTATCAGAAAAGAAAAAATACAGATTAATAGGTTCGTCTATTTCTCTAATGACTTTTTTACTTCCTTCTGATAATGAATAAACTTGGTTTTCAGTGAGGTCTAACCGATAAGGTGAAAGTAGCTTGTTATTAATAAAAACTAGAGCAAAAAATAAAATAACAAGTAGAAGTTGGCTTACGTAAAACGTCAATTTATTTTGCATGATTAATCAGCCTTCTTTTGTTCAATTAGTAGCATTCCTGCGTATAACCAAATTAATGTTACCAATAGAAAATAGACAATGTCAGCAAGTGCGATCACACCTTTTGCCATAGTTTCAAAATGTGATAGAAAGCTGAAAGAAGCGATGACATCAATGACCGTTGCGGGAGCCCAGGATTTAAATGCATCTAAAACTATATTGGTTCCACTTACGACAAAAACAAAGCACACTACCACAGCTAAAATAAAGGCAATCACTTGGTTTTTAGTTAACGCAGACATACATAAACCTATGGCTAAAAAGCCTCCAGCCATAAACCAACTGCCAATGTATGCCGCCAATATAATGCCATTATCGGGATCACCAAGATAATTTACAGTTAACCACAATGGAAAGGTTAACAATAAAGACAATCCCAATACCGCCCATGCAGCTAAATATTTTGCAATCATAGCTTGGGAGATACTGATGGGTAATGTCATTAACAATTCTATAGTGCCTGTTTTACGCTCTTCGGACCAACTTCGCATCGCTATGGCTGGAACTAAGAACAAATACAGCCAAGGATGAAAATTAAAAAAAGGCAATAGGTCAGCCTGCCCTCTTTCATAAAAACCGCCAACAAAAAATGTAAAAACAGCAGAAAGGACAAGAAATATACCAATAAAAACATAAGCCACTGGAGAGGCAAAGAAGCTTGAGAATTCTCGCTTAAACAAAATACCTACATTGCTCATCAAACGTTTACCTCTTGTGTTATATCTCGGAAAACTTGGTCAAGGCGCCCTTGCTCTACAAACAAGCTATCTACTGGTAGCCTGCAATGTTGGGCATGAGTCGTGACTGAATGTAAAATTTGTGCACCAGGGAGAGGAAAAACCGTAACACGTCTATTTTCTAGATCTTCTTCCATTGATGCCACGCCTTCCAATTCAGCTAGCTCAGAAGCATCCGCTGGATAACTAAACTGTAAGGTCACTGCTCCGTAATACTTTGACCTTCGGTTTAATGCTTCAGGAGTATCATCAAACAGTAACTTACCTTTTGAAATGATCATGACTCTATTACAGACTGCTGAAACTTCTTCGAGGATATGAGTAGAAATAATTACAATCTTATCTTTCGAAAGATTTTTAATAAGTTGACGAACTTGATGCTTTTGGTTTGGATCTAATCCATCAGTTGGTTCATCTAAAATTAATATCTGAGGATCATGAATAATCGCTTGCGCCAACCCCACTCTACGCTTGAAGCCTTTGGAGAGATTATCAATTGGTTTATTCAAAACCTCATGTAACTCTACTTGATCAATAACCTCTTTTACTCTTTGGGCTTTTTCTAAACCTTTAAGGCCTCTGACTTTAGCTATAAAAAGTAGAAATTGATAAGGTGTCATTTCACCGTAAGCAGGTGCGCCCTCTGGTAAGTAGCCGATCTTTTGTTTTATTTTTAAAGAACAATGGTTAATTGATAAGTTATCTATAGTTATTTCACCATTGCTAGGAGCTAAAAATCCAGTTAGCATTTTCATGGTTGTTGATTTGCCAGCACCATTAGGCCCTAAAAAACCAACCACCTCACCAGGCCTAATATCAAAAGACACATCACTTACTGCCTGATGAGCGCCAAATGACTTAAACAAATTTTTTACAGAAATCATAACCGTCCTAACATGACTAAAGATTATTGCCTTGGATATATGGAGCTCTAAAGAGTGTTTTCAATACACATTACGACTATTTTACATTGAATAGGGAGACTCCCAATGCCGACGAGTCTTTTTAAAGCCCCTCCATTTAAGTAAAAACAGTTAATTTAACTTTCTTAATACTTAATTTTATTGTCTATATGAGACTTATCCGAGTACATTGAGCTAATTTACTTGGCTTGACACAAGTTTTATCATATTGTTTTAATTATGGAAAATTCAAGTACTGCATTTGCAGTCGCACCTCAGCAAAAACCTAGTCCCTATTCAATTTTTAAACGAATAGCGAACTTAATGTTAGTGATAATTGGTGTACTGACATCTATCAATTTATGGTTGATAAACTCTGAGCAAGCCGCAAATTGGCACTACAAACAAGCAAACCAACTCGGAAATAGCTTGGTAATATTATCTGGCAATATGTTGACTACCGCTATGCTAGAGCAAGACTCAGCGACTATAGTAAAACAACTCGCCTATATTACAGATGACCCTCATGTCTTAGGAGCAACACTTTACGATAAAAAAGGGCGTTTATTAGCAGACAACAAAAGTGCTTCCTCATTAGTAGCTGCTCATAAAGTTGGAGAACAACCGCCTTTAGTATTTGTTAGAAATATTACCTATGAAAACCAACTAATTGGCTACGTTACTTTATTGCTAAAAAAGAAAGAAGTGATGCGCTTTCATAGTGAGTACCAGAGACAATTAGACCAGCAATTACAAATGTTAATGTTATTGGCAGCAGTTGGTGGAATTTTAATCGCCAGAGCGTTCTACAAAATTCGGATTAAAAGAATCAATAGACTAAAAGAGCAAGTTTAAGTTTACCTCAAAATTAACATCACTTGTTATACATGGATAAGATGGTTTTCTACGTTTTTAAAACACGCTTTTTGTAATTGTTGTGTAGGCTCATTCCTTAAAGTTGAAAGCGCTTCAAAAATTACAGGAATATTAATTGGCGAATTCCTTACTCCTTGATTACCTCTAAGTGGCATATCTGGTGCGTCTGTTTCGAGTACTATACTTGATAATGGCAAAGACTTAATTGCCTCTCTGGTTTTATTCGCTCTAGGGTAGGTAATTGTGCCACCAATCCCTATTGCAAACCCTAAATCTATATATGCATTTGCTACCTGTAAACTACCAGAAAATCCATGCACAATCCCCCCGTAATTAAACTTACATTGCTTTAGTATCTGCAAAATTTCGTTATGGGACTTTCTATGGTGCAAAATAATTGGCAACTTAAAATTCTTCGCCATTTCAACCTGTGCTTGAAAAGCTTTAAGCTGCATTTTCCAATCAATTGAGATTACTTTATCTAAACCTATTTCCCCTAATGCCACTACTGAACCTATTTTATCTTCTAATAAAAACGCTAATTTATTAAGGTGTGTATCATCATAGGTGCCTAAGAAGTATGGATGGATGCCAAATGCATTTCTTAGCTCAGGGAAGGTTTTAGCCAAATGAATTTGTTGTTCAAAAAACTCTAAGTGAGTCCCAGGTACAATTATTTTATGTATACCAAGCTGTGAGCACTGCTCTAGTACAGCTCCTCTATCTCCATCAAACTGACTAAAATTTATATGGCAATGACTGTCTATAAACATATATTTTATGTGGTAACTATTACGGCATTAAACGTTTAGTTTCCCATATACCTTGTTGATTTTTAGTGTACAAAAATCGGTCATGCAACCTATGTTCACCACCTTGCCAAAATTCAATCTCATGGGGTACTACACGATAGCCCCCCCAAAATGAAGGTAGTGGCACGTCACCATTTGCAAATTTAGCCTTAGCCTCATTAAACTTAGCTAATAATACTTGCTTACTACTAATTGGACGACTTTGTGAAGAAGCATAAGCTGCAATTTGACTAGGTTTAGGTCTAGTCAAAAAATACTTAGCCACTTCTGTTTTAGTTAATGGTTGCACTGAGCCACATACTTTGACTTGGCGCTCTAATAAATGCCATGGAAAATGTAAGGAGATTTTGGGGTTGTCAGCTAAGTCTTGTGCCTTTCTGCTGCCGGTGTTGGTATAGAATACAAACCCCTTTTCAGAAAAATCTTTCAACAACACAATACGCTGAGATGGTTGTCCTGACTTATCTACGGTAGCGACTGTCATTGCTGTTGGATCTTTTAGATCAGCATCAATCACATTTTGTAGCCAACGCTCAAAAAGCGCAAAAGGTTCAAGAGTTAAGTCTTTAGTATCCAAACCCGCTTGGGTGTAATCCCTTCGAATATTACTAATTGAACGCATATTGTTTCCTTATTAGGTATCCATTCCATAACCTAAGCTACGTAAAGCTCGTTCATCGTCAGCCCAACCTGACTTAACCTTAACCCATAAT
This sequence comes from Paraglaciecola sp., assembly GCF_039942875.1. Lineage (GTDB taxonomy): Bacteria > Pseudomonadota > Gammaproteobacteria > Enterobacterales > Alteromonadaceae > Paraglaciecola. The sequence goes on along the minus strand of NZ_JBDVBQ010000005.1, from coordinate 12,958 downwards.
TCGAGATAAACCTTTGTATCAAAAAGAGCTTCCATATCTTTTCGGGCTTCAGCTCCAATGGTTTTTAAACGCTGCCCACCTTTACCAATGACCATGCTTTTTTGAGTATCTCTTTCGACCAATATCAAGCCATTTATGCGATAAATACCATTATCTGCCAACATAAACTGCTCTATTTCAACGGTAATAGAATAAGGTAATTCATCCCCTGTAAATCTCATTAACTTTTCACGAACGATTTCAGCGGCCATAAAACGACTAGATCGATCAGTGATATAGTCTTCAGGGTAATAAAACTCGCTTTTAGGTAGGGTATCTAAAACTAAATCCCGTAACTCATTGACATTTTTTCCGGTTTTGGCTGATATCGGCATAATATGTTTAAAATCATGTTGCTCCCCCAACCACTTCAAATGGGGCATCATCAAACCTTTATCTTTAACGTTGTCTGATTTATTTACGATTAACCAACAGGGAACATTAGCCTGCTGAACTTTGGTTAACACCATTTGGTCGTCATCAGTCCACTTAGTGCCTTCAACTAAAAATAGCACTAAGCCCACATCAGCAATGGAACTAGAGGCAGCTCTATTCATAAAACGGTTGATGGCACGTTTTTCTTCTATGTGTAGACCAGGAGTATCTACATATATTGCTTGCCTGTTCTCTTCAGTATCAATCCCCATAATCCTGTGCCGTGTAGTCTGGGGCTTTCTTGATGTAATACTGACTTTTTGGCCTAGTAACTTATTTAATAAAGTCGACTTCCCAACATTAGGCCGACCAACAATAGCTATCATGCCGCAATGGGTGTCTGATACGTGATTTATATCGTTCAACTCTTCAACCATGTGTAAGTTTCTCTAATACTTTTTTAGCGGCTTGCTGTTCTGCTCGCCTGCGGCTATTACCTCTTCCTAAAACCGTTTGTGTTAGGCCTTCTACTGAACATTCTACATAAAATGTCTGATCGTGAGATTTACCTTTAACATCAGTCACTTCATAAAGAGGTAGTGGTAATTTTTTACCTTGTAGATATTCTTGCAATCTGGTTTTATCGTCTTTAGATACTGCATCCGGGTCAAGAGCGTTGATACGAGGGGCAAACCATTCAAGTACCAGAGCTTCGCATTGCGCCATCCCCGCTTCTAAATAGATAGCGCCAATAATAGCTTCAACGGCATCTGCTAAAATGGAGTCTCGGCGAAATCCACCACTTTTTAATTCACCTGGTCCAAGTAACAATAAATCACCTAACTCGAACTCTCTAGCGACTTCCGCTAAAGTATCTCCCTTAACCAAGCTAGAGCGCATACGAGTTAACTTACCTTCAGGTTGTTTGGGAAAGCGTAAATACAGTGCTTTACCTATTACCATTCCTAGAATAGCATCACCTAAAAATTCTAATCGCTCGTTATGTACTTTATCTGCACTTCTGTGAGTCAACGCCAATGTTAAATTAGCGGGCTCTGCAAAAGTATAATTTAAACGTCTGTATAAAGGTAAATAGGGATCAACTTTAGACATTTAATTAATACTACCTACTCGTTCAAATCTAACCCCCGTTGGGATCCAGTTGGGAACCCAACTACTAGGCACTCTATCAAACTCAAAACTAATCCAAATAGCAACGGCTTTTCCGACTAGATTTTCATCAGGAACAAACCCCCAAAAGCGGCCATCTTCACTATTGTCACGGTTATCACCCATTACAAAATACTGACCTTCAGGGACGATCCACTCATCAATCTGCGTACCAGGCTGCTGAAAATAACGACTAGTATAATTTGAACGACCAGTTTTACGATAAATTTGATGACTAACATCGCCTAACTGTTCTGTATACTTTTCTAGAGGAGAAAATTGTTGATACGCATCTCCCCTGCTTTCAAAGTTCAAAGCTATTGTTTCCATAGGCGCACAATTTTCAGGCATATCGCAGGCAGGTTTAATCTGTAACTGTTTATTCCTATAAATCACAGTATCACCCGGCAAACCAACAACCCGTTTTATGTAATCTAAACTAGGGTTAGGTGGGAATTTAAAAACCACAACATCGCCTCGCTCTGGGGAGCCAAGGTCAACAAACTTTTTACGAGCAACAGGATCTTTTAATCCATAAGAAAACTTTTCAACCAATATAAAATCACCTACTAACAGAGTAGGCATCATTGAACCTGAAGGGATTTGAAAAGGTTCATATAAAAATGAACGTAAGACCATTACAAAGGCAATAACTGGAAATATTTGTTGGGCAGTATCCACCAACCATGGTAATTGCACGTCTTGTTCTTTAGATGAAATACCTGAGCGCTCACGTCTTTTAGATGCAAACATTAAACTGTCAATTAACCAAATCAACCCAGAAACTACGGTCAAAACCACCAAAAAAATTGAAAAATAGTTAGCCATTTATTTACCTACCTTTAATAGAGCTAAAAACGCCTCTTGAGGTAGCTCTACATTACCCACTGATTTCATACGCTTTTTACCTTCTTTCTGTTTCTGTAGCAGTTTTTTCTTCCGACTAATATCACCGCCGTAACATTTAGCCGTAACATTTTTACGTAATTGCTTAATTGTGCTTCTCGCGACAATTTGATTACCGATAGCAGCCTGAATAGCAATATCAAACATTTGCCTAGGTATTAACTCTTTGAGCTTCTCTACTAACTCTCTACCTCTGGTAACAGCATTATCTTTATGAGTAATCATAGCTAATGCATCCACGCGCTCAGCATTAATCAATATATCTAAGCGAGACATTTCTGCTGGTTGGAAACGTTTGAAATTATAATCTAAAGATGCAAAGCCACGACTGGTAGATTTGAGCCTATCAAAAAAGTCCATTACCACTTCAGCCATAGGGAGGTCATAGGTAACAGCCACTTGTTTACCGTGATAGGTCATATTAGTTTGCATGCCTCGTTTTTCAACACACAAGGTAATCACATTACCTAAAAACTCTTGTGGCACTAAAATATGAGCTTCAACTATGGGCTCTCGAATTTCTTGAACATCATTAACTGGTGGTAGCTTGGATGGGTTATCTACATAGACAATTTCATCACTAGTGGTAACAACTTCATAAACCACTGTAGGCGCAGTTGTAATCAAATCTAAGTCATATTCACGTTCAAGACGTTCTTGAATGATTTCCATATGCAACATGCCTAAGAAACCTATTCTAAAACCAAACCCTAAGGCGGATGAACTTTCAGGCTCAAAAAATAAGGAAGCATCATTCAAACTTAACTTAGCGAGTGCATCTCGGAAGTCTTCGTAATCATCAGAACTAATAGGAAATAAACCAGCGTAAACTTGAGGTTTTACTTTTTTAAAGCCAGGCAATGCCTCTGAAGCAGGCTCGCGAGATAAGGTAATAGTATCCCCTACTGGTGCACCATGAATTTCTTTTATACCAGCCACTATAAACCCTACTTCACCAGCTTTTAATACACCTGTATCAGTGGCCTTTGGGGTAAAAATACCGACTTTATCAGCTTGATGTACACCTCCAGTAGACATAATTTTAATTTTATCATTTTTACGCAATTCACCTTGCATAATACGTACTAAAGAAACTACACCTTGATAGTTATCAAACCAAGAATCTACAATCAGTGCTTTGAGTGGCGCATCGATTTCTCCTTCAGGTGGCGGAACTTGTCGCACAATAACCTCAAGTACATCTTCAATTCCAATACCTGTTTTAGCTGAGCAACGTACAGCATCAATTGCATCAATACCGACTATATCTTCGATTTCTTCTGCTACTCGATCAGGCTCTGCTTGGGGTAAGTCAATCTTATTAAGGATAGGAACAACTTCCATATCAAGATCTATTGCCGTGTAACAGTTAGCCAAGGTTTGCGCTTCGACACCTTGCCCAGCGTCTACCACTAATAACGCCCCTTCACATGCTGCCAAAGAACGGGATACTTCATAGGTGAAATCGACATGACCCGGCGTATCAATAAAGTTAAGTTGGTAGGTTTCGCCATTTTTTGCTGTGTAGTTCAAAGTTACACTTTGCGCTTTAATGGTAATACCGCGCTCTCTTTCGATATCCATCGAGTCAAGAACTTGAGCTGCCATTTCTCTCTCTGTAAGCCCCCCACAGTGCTGAATTAAGCGATCTGATAGGGTGGATTTACCATGGTCAATATGGGCGATAATAGAAAAGTTACGTATGTGCTTGTGCTGCATAAAGTTTTAGAAATTACCATGTCTCTGAGCTTTCCTAACAATCAACTAAGGTTTACAAAAAGTCTGATAGGAGCAAATGATTAAATAGAGGGCGATTTTACAGTTTTATGCCTCACTTTGCGACATAACAACACCATTGTTTATAGCTTTTATGTCAGAAAATGAAATGAAAGAACCTAAAGGTAGGAAATAACGCTTAATTATACTTGTTTTACGTCTACTCTTTCTTGCTCTAAAGGTATTACAGAAATAATATGGGGGTAAAACTCGTCACTGTCATTATTTTTAAGATGCATTTTTACGGCAATAAAACTCAAGAAAGCACATAGGAATGAAAAAAGAATGGTCCATGCCTCACCCATCAAACCGAGCACTGGCAACAAAACTTGTAACAAAACAGCCGCGAATAGCAACACCCCTACCGGGATGAGATACACAAGAAATGATGCTTTAAGAATACTCTCCTCTGGAATACCAATTTTAACTTTTTGCCCAAGCTTTACTTTCTCTTTTACCATAAAGCGTAACAATTCTTTCTTTCTAACGAGCGCTTTAGCAATACTTCCAGTGCCACAGTTAGACTGAGCACTGCAACTACTGCAGGTCGACTTGACTTGAGTCTCAACCCAAATAATTTGGTTGTTATTTTGTTGCTTAATATCACTAACGATACCAATTTCTTCAATCATCTAATGTACACTTTGTATTGAAGTAGCGATTCTGTTTGCAGTTTCAGCAGGAATTTTTCCAATGACAGTTACATTTAAAGTGCCCTGTTGGATTGTTAATAGTGTATCTGACTCCACTTTACCCACTAAATTTTGTATCGGTTCATCTCCCTTAAAATCTTGAAGATAAACAGATACGTCAACTAAACCATCACTCAACATAATATACTCGACAGTTTTTCCAGTACCAGACAAACGATGCAAATCTCGTTTTACTATTTTCATCCCTAGCGGTAGATATGTAATTTCCCAATCTGAGTTGCTTAAACTCTTAGGCTGATAGCTAATGACTTCGGGTAACATACTGTTTTCGATCTTAGAGAAAAAACCATCAGGCTTATCTGTAACATTTAATCCAGTCACTTGAATTTGCTTAATTAATTCGGATTCTAAACTAAACATATTCAATTTAAGCAATAAACCTGTCTCTTGATCTAACCAAAGATTTAAGCCATAACGACTTTTATCTTTACTCAAGACTCTTATTTGTTGCGCTGCACGTCCTGAAATTCTACTACGGCCGATCATAAAAAAATCATACCCGTCTTTTAACTTTTCTGGATATCGAAAAAAGTCACTGGGTAAAGGGCTATTAATAATTGATGATTCTAAACTGTAAGGAGGCACATTAGGTTCAAAATAACTCACTTTATTTCCTATACGGACAACTTCACGTCCAGGACCATTTAATAGGTTAAGTTGTTCTAGCTCTACACCTTCGTCATTAACACCATGAAGCCAAAGGTATGGCTGAGCATCGTTTCCTGGAGTTAACAAGACAAGAGACACACTGTAATTCAGTGCCCTCATAGCATGTGACATTTTTGCCAGCCAATTTTCTGCAGTGACTTCTGGAGAGGTTACAGTACTGGTAGGTGCATCTTTTAAATCACTGACATCCTCTTGCGCTAAAGCATTACAGGTTGCCGATAACACAAGCAGAGCAACTAAAGCTCCGCTGACAAATTTATTCTGGAATATTTTCAACAGTATTAACCTGTTCCTCGATAATCATATCCTGCACAGAAGGTTCTGTACTATTAGAGACCTGCTCCGTCGATTTAAAACGCATTTGCTGATTGTGATCTACTATATATGCGTTAACTCTGCGCCTTTGCTCAGTTTCGTTTGTTTGAGGTAAAGCACGAGTTTGGTCATAGCTAACAGGAGACAAACCACCTTGCACACCTAAAATAGGAGGCGCAGCATTATAGGGTACATCTGTATCAGCTTGATTAAGTTGCTGAACACCAAGGATCATTGCAACTGCAACTGATGCAGCAACCGCCATTTGACCACCTTGCTTAGCAAAAGGTACCACTTGACCAACGATTGGAATATTTCTCCACGTTTTTTTGGTAGCTATCATTGCAGGCTCTGACTCTATAGCCTTAGCAACCTTATCAGCGATATCAAAATCAAGTTGAACGGGTAGCTCTTGACGTAAACCGTCACGGATTAGATGGTAACTTTTCCATTTTTGCATTAAATCTGCGTCATTTTTGACATCGTCAATCAAATGATTATCTGATGAAGAAGATGATAATTCTTCTCCATCAACTAGTACTGACAATTTTTCAAACTTTTGCGACATACAATACAATTCCTGCTAAATTTCTTAAAAATAATTTATCTAAATTGATTCAATCATTCATCAACAATGGCTGAATTACTTTATCTAATGCTTCTCTAGCTCTAAAAATTCTAGACCTAACGGTTCCTACAGGACAATCCATTACGTTAGCTATATCTTCGTAACTTAGTCCCTCTAATTCACGTAGACTAATAGCCATACGTAAATCTTCAGGAAGCTTGTCCATCGCTTCAAATAATAATTTGGACATTTGATCTGACATCAAATTCTTTTCAGGAGAATTATTCTCCTTTAATGCGTCACTCCCATCATAAAAATCAGCTTCTTCTGCATCAACATCATTTGCAGGAGGCTTTCTTCCTTGTGACACCAAATAGTTTTTAGCACTATTAACCGCTATTCGGTATAACCATGTATAAAATGCGCTGTCGCCCCTAAAATTTGGCAAAGCTCTGTAAGCCTTAATAAAAGCCTCTTGAGCAACATCAGCTACATCACCAGAATTTTTTACGTATCGAGAAACTAAATATGCAACCTTATGTTGATATTTATTTACCAACAAACCAAATGCATTTTTGTCGCCTCTCTGTACTCTTTCAACAATTTGTTGATCTGTTATTTGCTCGCTCATTCGAGCCCTTACTCCTAACGAAAATATACCACGGCTCATGCAAGCACTAATATTGACTCTAGATAATTTAAAAAGTTCTCAATGCACTAACTTTTTTCTAAAATAAATAAAATATATCAAACAATTATCTAACTAACATATCTATGATAACTAACATGAATACGAAAAACGTTGTAATTTACAGCCTGTAAATTAGTATTGCCACCCTTATATACGATTTACTCTTTAGTGTACCTTATGCATTCTACCATTGAACACCAATGTGACGTACTTATTATAGGCAGCGGCGCTGCTGGTTTAAGCCATGCTTTAAAACTAGCAGACACTTGCCAAGTAATTGTGTTGAGTAAAAGCGATATTGCGGAAGGCTCCACTAAATATGCTCAAGGTGGAATAGCTGCGGTTTTCGATAAAAACGACTCAGTAGAATCCCATGTGGAAGACACGCTATTAGCGGGAGCTGGGTTATGTGATAAAGCTGCGGTTCAATTTACCGCCTCTCAAGCTAAGTTATGTATGGAATGGCTGATTAAGTTTGGTATGCCCTTTGACCAAGAAAAAAGCACTAATGGTGAAACTCGCTTTCATTTAACTAGAGAAGGTGGCCACAGTCATAGGCGTATATTACACGCAGCTGATGCAACGGGCGAAGCCGTCCAAACAACATTAATCGAAGCAGTTAAACAACATCCAAACATTCATTTATTTCAACGTTATAACGCAATTGACTTAATCAAGAGTAAACATACTGAGAAGCACTTATTGGGTGCTTATGTGTGGAATAGAAAAAATGAAGTCGTTGAGGTAATCCGTAGTAAATTTATAACCTTGGCTACTGGTGGAGCTAGCAAAGTATATCAATACACTTCAAACCCAGATGTAGCCAGTGGAGACGGAATTGCAATGGCTTGGCGCGCCGGATGTCGGGTTGCAAATATGGAGTTTAATCAATTCCACCCTACTTGCTTGTATCATCCAGAAGCGAGAAATTTTTTAATAACAGAGGCACTGAGAGGCGAAGGAGCTAAACTCTGCCACCCTAACGGCGAACCTTTCATGCATAAGTTTGATGAGCGTGGTGATTTAGCCCCAAGGGATATAGTCGCTAGAGCAATAGATTTTGAAATGAAACGCTTAGGTGCTGATTGTATGTACCTAGATATTAGCCATAAACCAAGTGATTTTATCGTGAAACATTTTCCGAATATTTATAGAAAGTGTCGTTCACTGGGTATAGATATTACTAGAGATCCTATACCTGTAGTTCCCGCTGCACATTACAGTTGCGGTGGAGTAGTAACTGATGAACATGCAAAAACGGATATAGATAATTTATTTGCCATTGGCGAAGTGGCCTATACTGGGTTACATGGGGCTAATCGCATGGCAAGTAACTCATTACTAGAGTGTATTGTTTACGCTCACTCATCTGCTGAATTAATTAGCGCTAGACTAGATAATGAAACCTCAAAAGAAAAGATTAGCCCTTGGGATGAAAGCCAAGTTAGTAACTCAGACGAAGAAGTTATTATTCAACACAACTGGCATGAGTTACGTCTATTTATGTGGGACTACGTTGGTATTGTACGAACAACAAAAAGGCTGGAGCGTGCCAAACACCGCATCAAATTGTTAAAACAAGAAGTTAATGAGTATTACTCTAACTTCAAAGTAAGTAATAATTTACTAGAACTTAGAAACTTACTGACAGTTGCTGAACTCATTGTAAAATGTGCGCAACAAAGAAAAGAAAGTAGAGGGCTGCATTATAATTTGGATTTTCCGGATCAACTTAAAAATCCAGAACCTACCATCCTAAAAAATAAACGTTTATAGCTAACTTCAAAGTAAATTTAACTTTGGCTTAGAGTACTTTTAATACACCAAGTAAGTGACGATTAGAATTTTGACTTTCAATAAAAAATTGCAGTTGACTATCCAATTGAGCGTCAGTTTTTTCAACAAATAGGTTAATATTATTTGGTAGGTAAAGAGGCCTTTTGAAACTTACCTCAACAGAAAACGACTTTTCAAATACACTTGAATGCCTCAATTGTAGACTAGATATGCACCAAGACTTGCTCCACATACCATGAGCAATCTGTACTTTGAAACCAAATAATTTTGCTAACCATTTATTTAGATGTATTGGGTTATAATCTCCTGAGCATCGAGCAAATTGTCTCCCAATATTTGACTCGAGTTGGATACCTCCGTAGTTAGATCTATCTAAGCTACTTGGCGTGTAATTCTTATTATTATTTGGAGTGTCTATAGCTTTTTTATTGGTATACAAATTTGTACTGAGGCTCTCCCATACTAACTCATTACTACTATAAACCCTTACTTCAATTGAGAACTCCCAACCTTTAGGGTGAGGCTTTAAGCCTGCAAAATTACACCTGAAGTGTAAACTCTCATTTATTGCAATGGGTCTGTATTGAGTGATTTTATTTCCAATATGTATCAATCCAAATAAGGGAAATGGAAAGTCAGGCAATAACAGTAAAGTGAGATGTAATGGAAAAGCAATGGTGTGTATAAAGCACGGATGTATGAATGCGGTTTTAGATTGCCACCTAGTTACCCGATGAAAAGCATAGCATTTATCAGTGTTGACTTTTATTCCATCAATTACATATTCTAACTTAGGCAAAGAATTAGTTATCTCAGCCTTATTACCCTTTTTGAAAAAACTAAAAGGAAGCCTTACTAACAAGGACTTTAAACTGGGCAAACTAGATAATTGTACAGTTGACTGAATTCGAAGCATATTTTAGATAACCCGAGTCGCATTTTGTTGTTGAAAAATGATAACTCGGCAAAGTCTTCTAAAATATTGCTCGTTTACTTGGTCTTTATATATAAGACGCCATTGTGACTTCTGGGGAGTTAATGGGGATACTATATTAATAAATAAAACCAACCTAGTCGCTCTAGAGTGCGGGCTCACCTGCCAACTAACTTGCTCACCGCTAACTGTTTCTAACCATTTCCCATCTTGTGAGAAAATAATTACAGATTGAGGAATTTTGCCTTGTTTAATTATTGATTTATAGCCATATATAAGAACCACAAATAAGAACAAAACTTGTACTAATAGCTGATAATTAAAAATATTTGATTGCCATGTAGAAATAGAAGCAATGATGACTAAGTAGGTCACCATTGATACAACTATTTTATACTTGGAAGGTTTTAAATCAATCCTATACTTTAACACGACTCAAAATATGCTCAATCATGCTATTAATGTCTTTATCATTGCAAGGCTGATGACCCATAAACCAAGCATATAAGTCGGGATCATCAAAAGTTAATAACCGTTCAAATAACTCTTGCTTTTCCTCTGACAACTCTAGAAATCCAGATTCAGAAAAAGGCATGAAAAGAACATCTAACTCTAACATTCCTCTTCGACAGGCCCACTTAAGTCGACCATAACGCTGCTTATCAAACATCTACATCCTCACACCAAACGGTTAATAAATTGGGTCATTATAAATGACTTTAAGTATTACCTAATAATAGCAGTAAACTAACTTTCTTTTCAGATCTTTCCTTGGGAAATCAAACACCCCCCCCATATTACTTTATATTGTGATCCTTAAAGAGAGTTACCTATGTCAGTTACTGATTCTGAGCAAAAAAATACAAGTTACATTTGTGAGTTAAATAACAAAGGAATCATTCAGCTACAAGGAGAAGAACGGGTTAAATATCTGCAAGGTCAAGTTACGGCTGATATTGAATCCCTCACTAAGACTCATTCTTTATTAAGCTGCCATTGTGACTTTAAAGGTAAGGTCTGGAGCGTTTCTTATGTTCTATCATGGGAAGACTCGATTCTCCTAGTAACCCATAAAACTGCGTTAACTAATTCTCTAGCTGAATTAAAAAAGTATGGAGTATTTGCTAAGGTTGACATTAATGATGATACGGATAACTGGCAGGTGCTCGGTGGAAAAGGTATTAAATTTGAAGAATATATTATTGAGCAGTTTGGTAGCTTGCCCAAAGGACACCAATCCACAGTATCTAACGAATGTGGTGTAGTTATATCAATTGAAACTCCTTCACCACGCTATTTAGTGGTTCAACAAAAAGCAACGTTACCAAATATCACTTTCCAATCTGAAGATTATAATTGGGAATTGGACGATATAAACTCGGGGCTTGCTGAAATAAGAGAAGAAACGAGTAACGAGTATGTGCCACAAATGCTTAATCTACAGGCGTTAGATGCTATTAACTTCGAAAAGGGCTGCTATATGGGGCAAGAGGTCGTTGCTCGCACAAAATACCTTGGACGTAATAAACGAGCCAGTTTCATACTTTCAGCACGTTTAACCACCGAAGATCTCACAGGTCATTCCTTAGAATACCAAGTTGGGGAAAATTGGCGCCCTGGAGGTAAAATATTGCGAAGTGTATCTAATAATAATCACACTACTATATTAGCCGTGCTCCCTATAGACACTGATATTTCTTCTGCGTTTAGGTTAAAATCGAATCCTGATGCTATATTTATCACTAAAACATTACCTTATACTATCCAATAAATAATACTAACTGCCAACGCTTACACATACAGGAAAAATATGCTCATAAGTAATAATACAGTCGTCACTATGAATTTTGTTGTTTCTTCAGCAGACGGAACCCAAATAGATTCATCTAAAGAAAGTGAGCCTATGATTTTTCTTCAAGGAAGTCACTTCCTGATTCAAGGATTAGAAGATGAACTGGAAGGTAAAACAGTAGGCGACAAATTTATTATTGATATCGAGCCTAGTCTAGCTTATGGCGAACGCCATGATGAGCTAATCCAAGCAGTGCCCAAATCAATGTTTGAAGATATGGATGTTGAACCAGGTATGACTTTTAGAGCGACTTCTGACGATGGTGAACAATCAGTCATGATAATAGATATAACTGATGACGAGGTAATAGTAGATGGTAACCATCCTTTATCAGGGCTAACGTTAACTTTTGATGTTGAAGTATTAGCAGTTAGAGAAGCAACTGAAGAAGAAATAGCTCACGGCCACCCTCATACAGAAGAAGGTTGCGGTCACACCCACTAAAATTTTTTGAACCAATCAAAGAAGGCGCTAATTACAGCGCCTTTTTGTTTCTCTTTCGACCATAAACCTAAATTGATAGAACTGGTATGTAGCAATTTCTTTAAATAGAGGGCTGGCCTTCCAGCAGTGTGCGGGGCACCCCGTGCGACCTACACAGATGTAGGAAGTGCAGGTTTTGCAGGAGCAAAAACCTGCCTACTCTCCCATGGGGGTTAAACCGAGGCTTTCTGGAGCACTGCTCCTGCGGTTTAACCGCTTGGCAAGCGACCACCAAGGATGGTGGAAATTAGAGTAATGCAGGAGTAATTTGCCGAGATGCCAAGATTGGGTGCATATCATCATGGATGTGTATTTGACTACTTTACGTGAGACTCAGGCTGAAACGGTACGAGCTCAGTGAGTGCCCGGACAATCCACTTCGTGCAGGGCTAACCTTCCAGAGGATGACCGCGGGATAGCATGCCGCACTTATTCAGATGAAGGGCCACCTTCTCCCAATCTAATTGAGATTTTACTGTCACTGATTTTCACGCAAAAAAAAGGCCACCTATTAAGGTGGCCTTTCTTCTAAATAGGAGTCTGCGGGGCTGGCCTTCCAGCAGTGTGCTACTCTCGCATGGGGGTGAAGGTGGTTTGCTTTTAGCTGCAAAGCAGCGTAACCGCCTGAACGAAGGGAGCCCTGCGAGCTTCCGGACAATCCACTTCGTGA
>NZ_JBDVBQ010000004.1:0-152424 GCF_039942875.1 Paraglaciecola sp. | reverse complement strand
ACCAGTGTAACTTTCCTTATTTTGGGTTTTGATAAAACCACCACGACGTGTACTGTCCCAACCACTTAAATCACTTTCCTGACTAATTCCATAAATATTTCGCCATATATAGAGTGGGCCAATAGAAGTACCAGCTGTTGCAATACCAACAAAGGTCTTGGTTATATAGTTGCCCCAAATTCTCACATTGCGATTGGCACCTTCTGCTTCTATGCCATCATCCCAACAGTGGGAAATATAATTACCATAAATATCAGAGTCTCTATTAGGTGAGCCGTTATAACTATAATTCTCTAAGCCACCAATACCGTCGTTAAAATAGTGGTCTTCGTCTGAGTAGATTTCGTTATAACGAATAACATGATTGCCCGCGGTATTTTCAAAAGATATGGCTTGTGCCCCCTCCGGGTGATATGTATCTGTTGCAACTCTATACTCTTCCCAATTATTAGAATCGTAATTAGGGTGATGAATTTTATTTCGCTGTATAATAAATTGTGCACCTAAAGTGGCTTTTGAAAATACACCAGAATCAAAGTTTTTAGCAAAGCCATCATCCAAGACTCGCCCCCACTGACTAATATCGTTATCTTCAATAATTACATGGTGAGCGTTTACATCTAAATATATTGCGTGCTTTTCTGCTCCTGTTAAAGTAAGCCCTCTGATTATGATATAAGAAGCATCTATCTTTATATTATAAGTTCCCCCAGTAATTTCAGCGGTTCCACTTTCACCATAGGTGTAAACAAGGTAACCACCTTCTGAACCTGAATCTTTAATAGTCAATTGAGTGTCTGATGATTCAGGAAGTTCTACTATAGAAGCGACTGGAAACTCTTCGCTCCAAGTAATTGCAGTTATAATTTCCGAAGTACCAGACTCTAAAGTAACTTTTATCTCATACTCTGTATTTGGAGTTAAGTTCACTAGGCTTCCACGATACTCAGCTTCTCCAAAGTCTCCCCCGCGCTCGTCGTACCATAATGCAAAGCCATCATTCCAATCACTATCACCTAGGGGACGGTATTGAATAGTCCCCTCATTTTCGCTACCGGCATCAACGGCATCAGACCAATAAACTCCAATTGACTCAAAGGTCGCAATAGCTTCTGGTTGAGCAGATGCTCCAAATGCAAAGAATAACAAAAAAGGCAGGACCAATGCTCGCTTCTTAATTTGCCATGATATACCCATCATTTTTACCTCTTTTATTTCCGATACCGAAAGGGTGGAGCTACAGTTATTTAAGCTAGAAATGCTTTATCTATCGCTATTTCTTCAATACTGAGTAGTAAACCAAAAATTAAGATTTCGAAAAATCTATCACTCAATACTTATGTATAAAATTTAGGAGGTGTAGTAAGAGGTAAAACTAAAATTTGTTTCAACGAAGCGTTAACTATATAACCTAGCTACATACTGAATAAAACATCCGAAATAAGCTTTAAGTCAATAAGGTAAATAATTAAACTAAGTGCTGTTTATGGGTTACTCAGTAAGTGACTGGACTGGTTACACAACTTAATCATTAGGAGAGAAACATGAGGCTTACAAATACAATAAGAGACTACGGTTTTATAGCAAAAAGCCTACATTGGGGGACAGCTGCATTATTTTTATTCAGCTATTTATCGGTTTATTTTAGACACTGGTTTACAGAATCAGGAACCTCTGCCAGCTCTAAAGCACTGCAATTACACCTTTCGTTTGGGGTTACTATAGGGGTAGTTGTAGTATTGAGAATTATTTGGCGCATAGCAAATAAAACTCCAAATTCAGAGCCTGGCACACAATTACAAAAATTGGCGGCTCATATAGGGCACTTGGCCCTTTACCTAGCGATAGTGATCATGGTTGCTACTGGATATATGGGGACAGGAACTGACACAAAGTTTTTTAATATATTTAACATTCCTAAATTTGCAGATACTGTTTTATTTCAATCAATAGTCGTTGACCTTTTAAAAACGGATTTTAAAGCATTCGAAAAAGTGGTGGATTATATTCACAAAGATATTATGGGGAGCTTACTAATGTGGATGTTAATTGTAGGTCATGTATTAGCAGCCTTATATCATCACTTTATCTTAAAAGACCGAACTATTATCAAAATGTCGTACGATAAAAGTGCTTAACTCTAAGCAAATAAAATTTTACGAATATTTAAGTTTAAGCCCAATCTACAAGAAATTATTGATAAATGAGATAGTTATCAGGCCAATAAATGACTCAAATAAGAGACAGTAGGCTGTAAGTTTCTTTATAAGTGTTTCAATAATTCAAAGTTATATAAACAATATTCAAAAAGGTAAAAAAAACAAGCCAAAATGGTGTCTGAATAAAGTGACACCACTTAAACCCAAGCTTCGAAAACAAAGCTTCACATAAAAAGTATAGTTACGATTGGGTAACTACTCGGACTCAAACACTATTTTTACTCCATCTATTTTAAAGTAACTTGTATTTGAATCTGTCATTCTTGAAGTAAACTTAATTTTAAACTCGCTATTCAAAGAGTAATTAGAAAGATCGACTTCTGCTAATTCAAACTCATTACCCGTTTGCTGTTTAGTAGTTTTCCAAATGGTATGCCATGAACCATCGTATATTTCTACTCTATTAAAACCAAAGCCTTCTTGAATATTAGACATCCAATAAAAGGATAGCGTGGCACTTGACGCCCCATTTAAATCAAGGGTTCGAATAGCTTGGCTATCATAATCTAGTAGTTCCAGTTCATAATAACCAACATCAAGACCTCCTTTTTGAACAAGTGCATCACGCTTTAAAGACCATGATGTACTCCACCCTTGTCCGCCATTTTCATTTCCATATTCAAAATGGTCACTAGCTTTACTTGTGGTAATGATATCTTGAGGACCAAATATCATGGAAGAGTTACCATTTTCGTGCGCGCCAATATCCGGGCCAGTACCGACATACTCATCATTGAAATTTGGTAGAATAACACCACCATCATGTCCTGAACTTTTAGTGTCTAAAGAAAATTCACCTATACCCTGCTCAAAAACATCTTCCTCAGAAAAGTCAGTAGTGTATATTGGCATGTCATAAAGTCCGTTCTTTTGATTTGTTGTGTCCCCATCAATTCTGCCGTTATATAAATCATAATCATAGTCACCATCATCATTAATATCACCGCGTATGCTGGGGTCATTCGAATCTATAACATTAAGAATGTTATTTCGGGACACGACATTTTTCATTTCCCCACCCATACCTAATCCAGTCTTTGCTCCCAATGACTCAGTCGCTGATCCAATTTTTGGTTGCAAAATAGTATTATGAAAAACAAATATTTTCCCCCCGGTATACATGTCTTCTTGGCCAGTCTTTAAAAATCCTCCTCTATCCGTCTCATCCCAGTCATCCAGGTCACTCTTCTGACTAATTCCATACAAATTTCTCCAAATATATAATGGCCCAATTGATGTCGGAGCCGTGGCAATTGCGTTGTATGCTTTATTAATATAGTTGCCCCATATTCTGACATTTTTATTCGCTCCTTCGGATTCAATGGCATCATCCCAACAATTAGATATGTAATTACCATATATATCTGAGTCTTTGTTTGGGGAGCCAGAAAAGCTATAATTAACTCCACCGCCGATACAGTCATTGAAATAGCGATTTGGTCCAGAATATATGTTGTTATACCGAATAACATGGTTCCCAGCAGTTTCTGAAAACGTTATAGCTTGGGGGCCATTTGGATGGTAAGTTTTGAGGCTTTCACGATACTCTAACCAATTATTAGTATCAGCATTGGGTTCAAAAATATTATTATTTTGAATTATGATTTTTTCTACAGTCGCTTTATTACTGAAAATTGCAGAGTCTGCATTCACTCCCCAACCATCTTCATCAACTCGTCCCCACCTACTAATCTTATTGCTATCAATAACAACATCATGTGCATTTTCATATAACCTAATGGCATGCATTGAGGCATTCTTCAATACTAAGCCTTTTATAATTATATATGAGGCATTTATTGTAATGTTGTGATCGAGTACACCTTTAGCATTTAGAGTAGAGGTTTTCCCTGCTGGGGCAGTGTAAAGAATATATCCATCGGGAGTTCCGGATTCGGTTATTTCTAAAGTATCGGATGAGGTAATTGGCATTTCAATGGTTTTGGCGATAGGAAATTCGTCACTCCAAGTAGTCACAACGGTAGTTGAAGACTCACCCGATTCTAAGCTTAGCTTAATCTCATACTCAGTATTTGAGGTTAGATTGACAAGACTACCTCTATATTCTGGGTCCCCATAATCCCCCCCCCTATCGTCATACCATAGAGATTGACCATGGCTCCAGTCTTGTGTACCTAAAACCCGATACTCTAGCTTACACTCGTTTTCAACTCCTGCAGCTTCAGCATCTCCCCAATAAATACCTATCGATTCAAAGGTAGCTACCGCTCTTGGCCCTGCGCTTAGATTAAATGATACGAAAAGTACCAATAAAGTACCTAGTTTGTTAAAACGAATTAGCCAAGCTCTGTTCATTATTGCCTCTTTTAGTTTTTATATTATTATTGAAAGAGGAATGCCTAAAGTTAAACCTTACCTAACATAATCATAACTTGGATTTTTACTGAGTAAAGCTTTGGGCATACCACAAGTTAGCCTTTTAGCATTTTCTATACCAATAATTTTTGAAGCGGAATCAAAGCCCATATCTAAATCTGGAGCCCTGCCTTTTACATTATGACAATCAGAAGCAATTGCACTAACTTGCCCATCTAATAACAGCTGCTCAGCCTTAATTTGTACATCGCGACCAAACTTCCCGGTTAAGCTACTTGCTGTAATTTGAATGGGACAGCCTAAGTCTAGAAATTTTTGTAACTTACTATGACGAACTAAAAATGCACTATTGCGCTCTGGGTGAACTATCACAGGTAGATAATTTTTCGCTAACAACCATTTCACTAGGTTATCGCTACCTAGAGGCACATCACTACGGGGAAATTCAAGGAGAAATGTTCGTTTACCCTCGAACTCTCCTAAATAGGGTATTGAATCATTAATGGTTAAATTCATTATTTCAGAACCTATACGCATTTCAGCAGCCAATAACAATGAAATAGGGATATTTTCAGCTTCTACTATATCCCTAAACCTTAAAAAGTGCTCCTTGAGCTTAGCTTTTGTATTGTTGTATCTACCAACGTGAATATGGGGTGTTAAAACTTGCGTAGTAACGCCTGAATCAACAGCCATGCGTAACATCGTAAGAGAGTCTTCCACAGCTTGAGCACCATCATCAACCCCGGGTAATATATGGCTATGTAAGTCAATCATGGCGTGGCAACAAATTAAATCGCAGCCTCTGGCTTAGGCTCATCACCTTTTTTGGGTGTTACACCATAATACTCAGCTGTGTGGAAGTGTTCTCCGTAGTAGCTCATTTTTTTGGGATCTGCTGCCGTTAACACAGCACCAATAACATTTGCATTTAACTTTTGTAGGCGAGACACGGCCTCTTTTGCAATACTAATTTTTGTCTCTTCGGCTTTAGAAACAAATATCACGCCATCTACTTTATTAGCTAAAATACATGCATCACTTACAGGTATTGTAGGAGGTCCATCTAGCACTATGTATTCAAAATGCTCATTTAATGTAGCTAAAACTTCCTCAAACTTTCTTGAAGATAATAACTCAATAGGATTTCTAATAATTGTGCCGCAAGGCATAATCGAAAGCTTTTCATTATTGATTTTATGAAGTACGTTTTCTTCCAAACTAGCCCCCATTATGAGATCAGTTAGTCCTTGATTAAATGGTATGTCAAAACACTTTGCGATTGAAGGCTTTCGTAAATCAACCTCAAGTAACAATGTCTTACCAATATTGCTAAATGCTACAGCTAAGTTAATCGCAAGTGTTGACTTGCCTTCGCCACCTTCTGATGAGGTAATGAGTAACGTTTTAGGAGGCTTATCTATATTTGAAAATAACAAACCTGTTCTTATAGTATTTACACTCTCTGAAAAAGGAGATAAAGAATCATCTAAATACTGCATTTCTGGTTTGGCAATATTCTTTTTCTTTTTAACCAGTGGAGTGATACCTAAAGTTGGTAAATGCAAATTATCTTCAATGTTATCCGGAGTTTTAAAGGTTTTATTAAATGCATCTAAAAGCAAAGCCATTGCTATACCAACAATAAGACCAGTTATTACAGACAACATTATAATTAGTTTAATATTAGGCTTAAAAGGTTTAAGAGGAACAGTGGCGCTATCTATTATCGTTATATTTGATGCGTTATATTCACTATTACCAGAGGCTTCTAATAAGCTGATTTGAAAATTCTCATAAATACGCCTATTGTTCTCTACTTCTCTTTCTAAACTTACTAGAGAAAAATTATCTGACTGCAACTCTTGAATATCATTTCGGCTTTTATCAATTAGTTTCTCGATATTTGATACTTGCACTTTTGCTAACTGATAATCTTTTTCAATATTTTCGACAATTTTGTTAACTTCAGCAGCCAAAATTTCAGTAGCACTTTTCAATTCGGCCCGCGCTGCTATCATTTTTGGATGCTTCTCACCATAACGCTCGAAAAGTTCATTTACTCTTTGCTCTAAGCGTGCACGCTCTATCACCAGCCCACTTGCCGCAGCGTTTTGTAACACAGGGCCCAAAGAGTAGAGTTCAGGAGAATTAACTTTTACATCTTTAACAAGTAGATATTGTTCCTCTGCTGAGCTAAGGCGTGTTTGTGCGCGAATAAGCTCCCCGTTTAACGATTGAAGTTGACTATTCGCCAGACTCTGCTGTTGTTCCGTATCAACAAGGCCCTGTTGAGAACGGAATTGACTCAATTTAACTTCGGATGCGTATAAAGCGGCTTTTAATTGAGCAGATTGTTCACTTAACCAAAGCTCAGTATTTTTTAATTCACCTAAACGAGACTCTAACCCATATTGAATATAAGCTTCAGATAGGGTGTTGACAATTGCAGCGGCTTGTACTGGATCCGAAGAAACATAACTAATATTTATTATCTGACTTTGTCTTCCGCCACTTACCGATAGGTTATCTTGAATTTTCGCAGCCATCACAATACGTAACTCAGCGTCACTCATTGGCTTAGAACTAGGATCTCTATCTTTATAGGCATCACTTTGTTTGAACCTTTCAACTAATCCAAGTTTGTCCACTACTATCCCAGCAAGAATTCGAGAATTAATAATTTCATACTGCGTTTGATAGAATAATAAGACAAGAGATGCAGAAATACTGCGCCCATCATCATTCGCTTTAGGTGGTTGCGGATCCGCCAAAATTTTAGCAGTTGCCTTAAAGGCTGGTTCCGCTGTCCTAGCAACCATGACTCCAATTAGTAAACTAACTAACGTTACTAATAAAATTCCCCACTTGGCTCTGCGAACCGCTCGCCAGTAATGGCCAAGATCAACCGACTCTTCGCCATCTAGTGTTTTATTTTCGTGCATACGCGATCCCCTAAAGACTTGTTGGGTAACTACCTCGTTCATACTATTTCTTCCCTAAAAAAAACTTTCACTAATTGTAATGACATCACCGGGCATCACACCATCAACTAATTTAGCTTGCTGGATATTACGCTCTTCTTTTTCATTTACCATAGAGATGGCAGACTTAGATGCTCGCTCAGTGAATCCCCCAGCGATTGCTATGGCTTTTTGAACGGTTAAACCTTGTCGAAAAGGATAACTGCCAGGCTCTCGTACTTCCCCACCTATGTAAAAAGGACGATACTCATTGATTGTAACGGTCAAGTTAGGTTTTTTTAGATACCCTTGCAGTAGCAATTCTGTCAATTTATTTTCGACTTCGGTGACAGTCAAATCTGCGATTGAAACCTGTCCAAGTAAAGGCATTGAGATTGTTCCACTGGCACTAATTCTTACCTCAACTAAATTAAGATCTGGCTCATTAAAAACAGTTACCGATATTTGGTCTTCTGTCGCTAACCTGTAGTCATTTATCTCTTGTGCGGTAGATAAAGTTGAATTTACTAAGGTAATTATTAAACCTAGTAATAAAGCAACTAAAGTATGAGTTTTCATAATATTTTTTCCATAATTAAAGTGACTTATATTTAGTCAAAGGAGCTATTCAAAGATATTTCAAATATGTTAGCCGTATAATTGAAAGTATCTAAATCTGACGTGCGGTTTAAATATTTATAACCCACTTTTGAATCCAACCATCTATTAATAACGAAGCCAACCCCAACACTAAACTCCTCACGTTCGTCGGTTCTGTTTCCCTCAAATAAAGCCACTTCATCTTTGTAAAGCTTATACTCTGTAAGAAAGTTAGTTCGAGAAGTAATCTCATGTTGAGCTTCTATTGAATATGTAGTTCTGAAAAGGCCTCCTTCGTTAATTTGCGCGGATTCATTTGGATTTTTTGTCGAGCCCAAACTAAAAGAAGTATATCTGGTGGGCTGCCATTCCACATTAAAGAAATATGACAGACCAGATATAGTTTTGAATTGCTCGGAATTATATTCTTTATTCTTGTAACCAACTCTGAACACTCCAGAAGTTTTGGCTGTTGCTTCCCATGTAACTCCTAACAATAACTCTAATTCGCTATTTGACCTGTCTATTGAGGTTTCATTTTGAATATAATCGTAGTCCCCAGTACCTGCTTCCAATTGCAATCTAGTTTTATCTCCTAAATTATAAAAAAATCTAGCAGTTATTGCGCTACTATCGACATCTCTAAATTCTTGAGAGTTGTTTGAATAATCTCTGTTATTGACATCAAATATTAATACTAACTGTCCAATGCTTCTTTTGGTTCCGTAATAAAGAGCAGCATTTAATCCAGTTATAGTATATTCATTAAACTCTTCTGCTTCATCATCAAGCAATGAACTGTTTACCCCAGGTTTTTCGATTTTATCTTGATAAAAAAAGTTAAACTGAGCATTAATCGTCCTATTTATATCTAATAATGCGAAACCATTAAAATTGTGTTGAAAATAATTGAAATCAGAATTTTCAGAATATTGTGCAAAGTCTCCAACATACTCAAAAGCAAAATTGTGCTTCCCATAAAGTCCATTCAGAGAAATTTTGGGGACAAATTGAATTACACGATCAGATTCTTCAACATTGCTTCTAAAAACGTTATCATCGAAGCCTGCAACAATGGTGCCGTCGATTATTAGCCCTTGCCGACTTTGAGCCAAAGCCCTATCTGTCAAAAGAGCCAAGACTAGTGCCACGCTCAATACGAAAACATCGATTCTAAACATATATTATATCCTTTGACGCCCTTCCATTAATACAACCTCCGCCTATGTACTGCAATATATAATCCACTTTCTGCTTAGAATTATTGAACCATCTGTAATTAAAGCTAAAAATCATTAAACTTTATTTCAATCAAACAATATAATAGAAACGATAATACAACACTAAACCATCAAGTTACTATTTCCAATGCTACCCTAAAAAAATGGATTCTTATATTGGTATTAACTAGAAAAAGTGATTTAAACAGAAGTTTTGTGAAAGAGTTTGTGCATATTATTATTTGTGGGTTAAATGCATGACTTTATATAAGTGAATTACATTAACTCTTTGTATTAAATAAGTTAAAAAGTTAACAAGTTTCATTCATACAGACAAATTGAATAGTAAAAGTGAATAAATCATCTAATCATTTGATTATCAAAGCTTGATTCTCAGTAAACTATTTTCATCAAATGAGCATGAGTTATCTCAACACTAAAATTTGTCTTTTGAGGTAGATTAACTGTGCCAATAAGATGCCAAATTTTTCATAAAAACATCATATTCCCTATCACTCTCAAAAAGAAGATCTAATAGAAATATTGCTAAAAAAGTACCTTTCTTAAATATGGAAGTTACTATGGTTTATCATCTATTTTATTCTATTGTACAGCTGTATGTTAATGAGTTACTTATAACGTACTCACCCATTATCTAAAACTACTAGTTTTAGATTCATCGGAAAGATATGTCAGCTCTTCAGAAAAGTGGCATGAGAACAGAGCTCCTCTGCCTACAGAGCTACTTATAAGTAATTTAGAGTTATGATGCGACAACACATGCTTGACTATAGATAGGCCCAATCCAGAGCCACCTGTTTTACGTGACCTTGCTTTATCGACTCTATAAAATCGTTCGGTTAATCTATCAATATGCTCTGCAGAGATTCCATCTCCATTATCTTTCACACTGAAGGTAGCTCTTGCCCCTTCTAAGCTCCACTTTAATTCTATTACACCTCCGTTTGGCGTGTAATTAATTGCATTAAAAATTAGATTTGAAAAGGCACTACGTAATTCTGTTTCAATGCCGTAAACATATAAGATGGGTGAGATATCAAAAAAGATTTTATGCCCCCGCTCTCTGTTCAAAGCATCTGCCTCTACTTGGATCTGCCATAACATTTGTGGCACATTAACTAACTTATCAAATGCGCGCTCTGTACTGGCTTCAATTCTTGATAAGACTAACAACTCTTCAATTAAGCTCTGCATCCTTAAGGATTGTGAACGCATTTCAGAAATTGCTTTTTTCATCATAGGAGCTGGCATTTCTCCTTCTTCAGGGAGCATTTCTAGGTAGCCATTGATAACTGTGAGCGGCGTTTTTAATTCATGAGATACATTAGCCACAAAGTCTTTTCGCATATTTTCGATTTGTGTAAGCCTAGTGACGTCTCTTACAAGTAACATCAGGTGCCCATCTTCATAGGGCACGCCCCTAAATTCGAGCACTTTATTAGAATTAATGGGAGACGTAATTTCGATTGGGTGTTCAAAACGTTTCGCATCATAAAATGCTTTTAATTTAGGATCGGTCAGAATGTCAGTTAGTAACTTTCCCATATCATTTGGAAACCGTAATCCTAATTCGATTCTGGCCAACCGGTTGCACCAAGTAATATGTCCAGTTTTGTCTACCACCACAGCCGCATCTGGCAAAGCTTCAGAACCTTGGCGAAAGCGGCGAACAATCTCACCTAACGTCTTCCGTTTTTTTCGATTCTTTAAATTAGAGTTATAAATTCCTTCATAAATATGCGCCCAAACTCCGCGAGACATAGGTGGTGACATTTTCTTGCTATGCCACAACCAATAATCTAAGCGATATAAACGAATATAGCTCCAACCAAGTAATATTAAAGTTCCGATCAAAGAGACAACTAGCACTTGTTGTAAATAATACCCAAGTGAACATATCATTATGGTATATACAATAAACTTAAGAATACTTCTTAGCCAAGGGTGCGGCTTAAACATAATAGTCACTATTCCTTATTTATAACTTAAATTTAAAGCCCTGACATTCACGTAACCAATGGCTAGAGCCTAGGTTAAAGTTTGCTTGAAAAACGATAGCCTGCGCCCCGTACAGTTTGAATCATATTGTCATGTTCAAAGCTGGATAAAGCTTTACGAAGCCTTCTAATGTGAACATCTACGGTTCTGTCTTCAACATACACATTAGTGCCCCACACGTTATCTAATAACTGTTCTCTACTATAGACTCGCTCTGCATGGGTCATGAAAAAGTGTAATAATTTAAATTCAGTTGGCCCCATTTCTATTGGAGTATCATTTGAGGTTACACGATGGGATACAGGATCAAGCTTCAGGCCTTGAAAATCAATGGCATCTTCACTAGATGTAGGGGTAACCCTCCTGATAACTGCTTTCACACGGGCAACAAGCTCTTTAGGAGAGAATGGCTTTGTAACATAGTCATCGGCCCCTGCTTCTAAGCCTCTTATTTTATCTTCCTCTTCCCCCCTAGCAGTCAGCATGATAATTGGAATGTCTCTAGCGTATTCATGCTGCTTAAGCTTTTTAGCAAGCTGTACCCCTGTACCTCCAGGTAACATCCAATCTAAAAGGATTAAATCAGGATAAGGCTCTATAATTTTCTCTAACGCTACATCATAATCTTCAGCTTCAATTGCTTCATAGCCGGACTGTTCAAGTACAAACTTCAACATGTCTCGGATAGGAGCTTCATCCTCTACTAATAAAATACGTTTTGCCATTCTGGAGTTTCCTTAGTACATAGACGACGGGCACGATTATTCATACTATTTATGACACTTTTATTAAGGTTTGTATTTAAGTTTATATAAAGTGTAATAAGAGAATACAAAAGATAAGATGTGCATAACCTTTACATCAGGTTATTGGACTGCTTGTTTATTCTTTTAATTCCGCATATTCTTTATTCGCCAAAAGATTTTAAGGAATAAAAATTTAAATGACTAGTGCCAAACAGGGGTTATCTAAAAAGCTGTTAACAAGAGTATTATCAGTGTATTTCGTATTAACCTTGATAGTAACTGCAGGACAGATCGTTACTGAATACCTAAATGCCAAAAGTCATATTGAAAGCGAACTCCAAACGCTTAAAAATACATTTAGCACGAGTCTAACTCGAGCTATATGGGAGTTAAATACCCCCCAAGCTAAATCGATTGCGGAGGGTTTAATGGAATTACCTATAGTCGAAGGGGTGCAAATCAGAGATGAAAACGGCAACTATATTTCAAACCTTGGACGCACCTCAGAACTAAGTAATGAATCAATTACAAAAGGTGTGGTAAGAGACCATTCAGGCGGCACTTTCGGTTATAGTTTTCCACTTATATTTGAATTTTCTGGCAGAACCTCTTTAGTAGGAGATGTCACTTTATACTCGAGTTCAGATATTATTTTTGGTCGTATTGAAGTCGGAATATTTTTTCTTCTGGGCAATGCCATAGTTAAAACTGCATTTCTAGTCTTTTTATTTATGAGTGCATTTCGCACAATGTTAACCAACCCATTAAATGAATTAACCCAACAGATCTCCGATTTTAATTTAAATGATCCTAACTCATCAAAGCTTGATCTAAGTATTAATGAAAATAATGAATTAAAAGTCCTAGAAACTTCCTATAACAAGCTAATCGATGAAATTATAGATTATCAAGCAAAGTTAGCAGGAACCCAAAACGAATTGCAACAAGCCAATAGACGACTAGACGATCAAAATATTTCTCTAGAAGAAGATGTTGCCAAAAAGACCGCTACCTTAAGTAAAATAATGCTCGACCTTGAACAGCAAAAAGACGAATTATTAATTAATCAAAGAGAGCTAAGACAAGAGAACGAGAATAGACAGTTTATTGAAGACGAGCTTCGTAAACGAAATTCCGAACTTGCTACGTCTATGGAGACTATTCAACTAGCAAAAGATCAATTAGTAGAGTCTGCCAAAATGGCGTCTTTAGGCGGCTTAGTTGCAGGTATAGCCCATGATGTAAATACCCCACTTGGTGTTGGTGTTACAGCCACGAGTTTCCTACAGGATAGAGTTGATAAGTTAAAAGTGGCGTACGAAGATAAAAAGTTAACTGGTAGTACCATGTCCTCTTTTATATCTGAAGCACAACAAACGATTACACTATTAACAAATAATTTAAATAGAGCATCTGATTTAATTTCAAGCTTTAAACAAGTAGCAGTAGATCAAACGAGTGAGGCAGAAAGAGAAATTAATGTTAGTGAATACTTGATTGAAATTGTTCAATCTTTGGCACCTAGCATTAAGAAAACACAACATACAATTGACGTGCATTGCCCAGACGACCTAACCATAAAATGTGCCCCTGGAGTACTTGCACAAATACTCACTAATATGATTATGAACTCTCTTATCCATGGTTTTGAAAATAAACCTAAAGGCTCAATAGGCATAAATATTACGCAACAAGATAACAATCTACTGATACATTATACTGATGATGGAAAAGGCTTAGATAAAATAACTTTAGGACAGCATTTCGATGCATTTTTTACAACTAAGCGGGGTGAAGGAGGCAGTGGATTAGGTACTCATATTATGTACAACTTAGTCACGCAAACTTTAAAGGGTAAAATTCAGGCATCTAGTGAACTAGGAGAAGGTCTGCATTACAAAATATCCATTCCAATGTAAGTATTTCTGAATAGCTTATCATTCTGAAAATACCCAAATCCCTTGGCGCATGACTAAAATTCCTGTTAGTCTCTACGCCCTTTTTTACTTACATCTTACTCTGAGATGTTTAATCAAATAGTGGTTACATTATGTGGTTTAAAAACCTAAAGCTTTATGCAATAACACAAGACATGGACTTTCAAGAGCAGGACATTGAAGACAAACTAGGTGAGTTTAAATTTCGACCTTGTGGCAGCCAAGATTTAGCGACTATGGGATGGGCTTCACCTTTCAATCAAGGAGAAAGTTTACTTCATGCAGCCGCAGGTAGAGTGTGGTTAACCTTGAAAAAACAGGAACGAATCTTACCAGCAGCAGTTGTTAATGCCGAATTAGCAGATAAAGTTGCAATAATCGAAGCCGAAACCGGTTCGCCTGTTGGCAAAAAAGCTCAACAAGATATGAAGCAAGAAATTATCCATCGCTTACTTCCTCAGGCTTTTACAAAAAATAGTTTTACACATGGGTTTGTATCCATGGCTGAAAAACTAGTCGTTGTAGATGCATCCGCAGATGGCAAAGCAGAGGCATTTTTAGCGATGTTGCGCAAAGCGTTAGGGTCTCTTCCTGTTATGCCGCTAGCCAGACAATCCGTTCAAGCAGAGCTCACTTCATGGCTTAGTGAAGATAAAGCACCAAGTGATATAAATATATTAGAAGAAGCGGAATTAAAAGCCCTAGAAGAAGATGGCGCAATAGTTCGTTGTAAAAATCAAGATTTATATAGTGATGAAATTACCCAGCATTTAGAAGCCGGAAAATCAGTCCAAAAAATTGCCATTGAATGGGATGAAACCTTCAGTGCAATAATACAAGAAGACTTGAGTATTAAACGACTTAAGTTCAGCGATGTGGTACGTGAGCAAAATGATGATATTCCTAAAGATCAAATGTTAGCTCGAATGGATGCAAATTTTGCGTTAATGTCGGGAGAAGTCGTGCGCTTTACAAATAGGTTAAAAGAAATTTTTCCCTTAAATGAAAATGAATAGCTGACCTACAAGAATAGGTGCAGAATATAAATACAGTCTGCACCTAACTCA
Source organism: Paraglaciecola sp. (assembly GCF_039942875.1). GTDB lineage: Bacteria > Pseudomonadota > Gammaproteobacteria > Enterobacterales > Alteromonadaceae > Paraglaciecola. The sequence goes on along the minus strand of NZ_JBDVBQ010000004.1, from coordinate 137,316 downwards.
ATAATATTATTCGAAAATTAGCTTAGCACTAGCCTTGTACTCTTCAAATTCATCCGTCAATAATTCAGATAAATCGTCTATTACCCCTTTTTCTATGGCAGCTTTAAATGCAACTTCCTTATTTTCTTCAAACTTGCCACAAAAAGCAGCACCTAAACGTACTATGTCTAAGTAAGAGATCCCATCATACTGAACTGACATATTTTCCCAAGATTCAGCGACTTCTACAAACTCTGGCTCGAACCCCCACTCTTTCATTATGCTGGCGCCTATTCTCCCTGACAACTTTTTAATGGCAACCTCTAAAAATGTAGGGCTAGCAAACACTTCGGTATGACGCTCAGCCTCTGTTAATATAGGTAATATACCTATATTGTGTACTAAAGCAGCCAGCATTACGGAGTCAATATTTAGCGTTCTATTTTTTGTTTTCTTTACATGAACTTGCAACACAGCTAAAGAATTAGCGACCACCTCCACTGTACTGTCCCATGCTGCTTCCATATGTTCTTTGACTATTGGATTCTTTGAAACAAAAAGCTGTTCCATAGCGAGAGCGGTTGAAATATTTTTAATTTGGCGTAATCCAATACGCGTAACAGCTTGTTGTGTAGAGATAACTTTTACCGCACGCCCCAAATATGCACTATTTGAAATTTTTATCATACGTGCACTTAAAGAAGGATCTTGGGCTATTACATCGGCCATTGCATTAAGGTTAATTTCAGGATCATCTGCAGCTCGCCTTACTTTTAATGCGATTGCAGGTAAAGTTGGGAGAACTAAAGTATCATTATTGATTTTATCAGCCAATATTGTCAGTAAAGCATTTTCTGTAGCCATATATTTTCCTTTATTACACATTATGTGTGTTAACAAATACTCAACCACTTACCAGATAGTAAGTAGCCTTTTTACCTGTAGACTGCTACCACAATTAAACAGCTTAATTTGCAGTTCATTTATGTTCAATAATTACATATTTCAGTTCCCCAAATGCTAGCATATTTTTTAAAGCTATCTAGCCGTGATACACACTTTAAAAGCTAAAATCTTGTTATATTTAAGGTAAAGCGATCTAAATCAATAAAAACAATGAGAAAAACAGGGTGAACCAATGAAAAATCTTTCAAAATCATATATTTCTATTGCCACTATTGGAGTTATTTCAAGCTTATTTTTTGCTTGTACCCCCAAAAATGAACCGTCAAAAAAGCCTACACAAACGACACCATACACTTTACTTGCCAACCAAGAAGCACGTTTGAACATATACTACCCAGTAAAGTTAACGGCAGATACCAGTCACCTCAGTAAGAATCAAAAAGATATGTTAATCGTGCTGATTGACGCTGCAGAAATTATGGACAATTTATTTTGGCAACAAGCATATGGAGAAAACAAAGATACCTTTTTAAACAAGATACTAGCGCCTGAAGTCAGAGAGTTTAGCCGCATCAATTACGGCCCATGGGACCGACTCAATGGTGATACACCATTTTTGAGCAATACTTCAGAAAAGTCACTAGGAGCAGAGTTTTATCCAAAGGATATGAGTAAAAAAGAGTTTGCAGAAGCTAAATTTACGGATCAAAAGGGGCTATATTCTATGGTTCGCCGAGATACCAATGGTGATTTAGTCGCTATACCTTATTCTGAATACTTTTCTAAAGAGTTGCAACAAGCTGCACTTTTACTAAAGAAGGCTGCCAAATTAGCTGATGATAAAAGTTTCTCCAATTACTTACAGCTAAGAGCTGAGGCACTAATAAGTAATGAATACCAAGTATCTGACCTAGCTTGGATGGATATGAAGTCTAATCCCATCGAGTTGGTATATGGACCTATTGAAACCTATGAAGATCAGCTATTTGGATACCGCGCCGCTTTTGAGGCCTATGTATTATTAAAAGATTTGTCATGGAGTAAAAAGCTAAGTAAATATGCAGCCTTCCTACCAGAGCTACAAAAAGGCTTACCTGTCTCTGAAAAATATAAAGCTGAAACTCCGGGATCAGATGCAGACCTTAATGCATACGATGTTATCTATTATGCGGGTCATTCCAATGCAGGCAGCAAGACCATCGCAATAAACCTACCCAATGATGAACAAGTACAATTACAAAAAGGCACCCGTAGGCTACAACTTAAAAATGCTATGCAAGCAAAGTTCGATAATATTTTAGTACCTATATCTGAACAGCTAATCGCGCCAGAGCAACGCAGTAACATTACCTTTGACGCCTTCTTTGCTAATACTATGTTTCACGAGGTAGCTCATGGATTGGGAGTGAAATCTGTATTGGGTAGCGACCAAACGGTTAGACAAGCTTTAAAAGAACACGCATCTGCTTTAGAAGAAGGGAAAGCAGATATTTTAGGCCTTTATATGGTTGAACAATTATTAGCTAAAGGGGCTATTACTGAAGGTGTACTGAAAGATTACTATGTTACCTTCATGGCAAGTATATTTCGTTCAGTTCGTTTTGGGGCTTCTAGTGCACACGGCAAAGCCAATATGATCCGATTTAACTTTTTCAAAGAACGTCAGGCATTTAGCCGCAATAAACATGGATTTTATAAGGTCGACATGCAAAATATGTCAAAAGCGATCAATGCCTTGTCAAACAAAATACTTACATTGCAAGGTGATGGCGACTACACAGGGGTTGCTGAACTAGTTTCTGAAATAGGTACGATTAAATCCGAGCTGCAACAAGACTTAGACAAACTAACAGCTGCTGATATTCCTGTAGATATCCACTTTGAACAGGGCGTTGAAGTATTAGGGCTTTAGCTTTAAATTTGAAATAAAAAATAGCAGCTTTTAGCTGCTATTTTCTAAAAAAGGTTAAACTGTTTTCAGTCTTTCTTGGTACGGGGGCCAACCTAAAGGTTTGCCAGCTAGTACATGTAAATGAATGTGATAAACAGTTTGCCCACCATTTTCATTACAGTTCATTACAGCCCGATAACCATCATCTGCAAAACCTTTATCTCTGGCAATCTGAGCCGCTACCCAATATAAATGACCAACTAAGGCCTTATCTTCTGATGCAATATCATTTATGGTAAGTATTGGTTTTTTGGGAATCACTAAAAAGTGAATTGGAGCTTGAGGATTAATATCATTAAAAGCCAGAGCTAGCTCATCTTCATAAAGGATTTCAGCTGGAATTTCTTTATTAATAATTTTAGTAAAAATTGTGTCACTCATATCTTAGCCTCCAACAAAAACAACGCCTAGCAAAACAATACCTAACAACAACCTGTAAATCACAAAAGGAGTCATTCCTAACTTAGAAATCCAAGCCAAGAACAAATAAATACAAGCATACGCACTCACGAATGAAAATGCTGCGCCTAACCCCATAGCTAACCAGTCAACAGCTTCATTAGCCTTGACTAGGTCGTAAGTTACGAGTAACCCCGCGCCTAATATAGTTGGGATAGACAGTAAAAAAGAAAACCTCGCACAACTATCTCTATCAAGCCCTAGCATTAAACCAGCGGTCATCGTAATCCCAGATCTTGATGTACCAGGGATCATAGCTAACACCTGCGAAAACCCAATAATCAATGCTGACTTAAAATTAATATCTGTTAAATTTTTAGATAAAGTTGCACGTCTATCAGCTATCCATAATAACAAGCCAAACCCAATCGTTGTACAAGCTATAACTAAAGCAGAGCGTGCATACTCAGCGATAAATGGTTTGAGAAAATACCCAAAAACAACAGCTGGCAAGGTAGCTATGATGATCCACCAAGCTAACTTACTATCTGGCGATTGTTGACTTGAGAATCCTTTTGTTGTCCAAGCAATGATCATCCGAAGAATATCTTCACGAAAATAGGCGACTACAGCCAAAAGACTTCCCACATGCACTGCGACATCAAATGCTAAACCTTGATTTTTCCAATCAAGCAGTAACGAGGGCAGTATCAAATGCCCCGAACTAGAAATAGGAAGAAACTCAGTAATTCCTTGAATAATCGCTAAAATGATTATTTCAAATATAGTCATAATTTGGTTGGACTCCATTCAAAGTTAATTGCCCACAACCGCTGCAGGCTTTTATCATAATCATGCCATAGCTCGGCATACGTTTTATTTGCGATAGGGTGTAAAACATTTGCTGAAATTTCAGCCAAAGGCTTTAATACAAATGCATTATACAATACCTCTGGACGAGGTAATTCAATAGGTTGCTCTAAAATAACTTGGTCGTAAAGTAATAAATCTAAGTCTAGGGTTCTAGGAGAGAATTTTTGTTCGCAACGTTTGCGTCCATGATCTTTTTCGATACTTTTCAGAACACGACACACCTCATTTATGGATAAAGACGTTTCTGCTTTGACAACTAAGTTATAGAAGTTACTGCCTTTAAATCCCACAGATTCACTTTCATACACTGCCGACATTACCAGCTCACCAAAAGTATCGAATAAACTGTCTAATCCGGCCTTTGTGTTTAATTCCTTGTCAACGTTACTTCCGATACTGATGAAAATATCATGAACATCTTTCAAATGACTACTCAATGGAACTTCTCTCTTGAAAACTCCACCGCAACATTTTTAGCTGTAGCTAAAATATCGGGTTTACTCAATTTAAGCTGTACTTTCTGTAAAACTGGAAATGTAATTAAGAGCCAATCAACCATATTGCTGGCTAAGGCTTCAATTAACTTAAACTCACTTTTTGCGGCAAATTCACTTAAGCCTTGCGCAACCTCTGCATAATTGAGTGTAAAAGTAACATCATCACTCTCTGCCGCTTTAGCCAAATCTACATTTAGCACCACATCTACAATGAGTCTTTGCTGATATTGCCTTTCCCAATCGTACACACCTATAAGCGATAAGACCTCAAGCCCTTCGATATGAATTTTATCCATTGATGATCCGCGCTGTATTTTTTGGGAGATTGTTATATTCTTCACAGATTGTAACTTATTTATTTCATACAAGTACATGACAGCGTTAACTATATTAATGTTTGCATCGGCCTATCTACTGGGATCAATTTCTAGTGCCATTTTAGTAAGCCAATTATTCGATTTAGGAGATCCAAGAAACCTAGGATCTGGTAATCCAGGAGCTACTAATATACTTAGGATTGGGGGCAAACTTCCGGCTAGTTTAGTGCTGATATTTGATATTTTAAAGGGTACATTACCAGTATACGTTAGTTATCTACTTGGTATTGAGCCTATATACCTAGCTTTTATAGCGGTGTTTGCCTGCCTAGGTCATATGTTTCCACTTTTTTTTAATTTCTCTGGAGGAAAAGCAGTTGCCACAGCCTTTGGAGCGATATTACCCTTGGGTTTAGACTTAGCTGCACTGATTATTGTAACTTGGGGAATAGTAGTATATTTAACTAAATATTCATCTCTAGCAGCGATAGTATCGGTTTGCATTGCACCTTTTTTAACAATGTTAATCAAACCGGACTTCGCCATTCCTGTAGGAATTTTAAGCGCATTAATTGTACTTCGTCATAAGGACAATATTGTAAGGTTAATACAAGGACAAGAAAGTAAAATAAAAATCAAAAAGCCAACAAAATAAAAAATATTTAACCAACTTACCTACCGCCATAACACAATATTACTTTGTCCATAAATTTTGGTTTTTTCTATCTGAAAAATATTCGTATGGCTCCCAAAGAGAAGGAATTAAACTCTCCATATCGTCGACCTTAAATGAATGGGACAATGCCTGCATAATAGTTTTTAGGCGGGCGCTATCTATTTTTGAAAGTTTATTACGAGCTTTATTAAAATGTAAATTACAATCCTTTTTAATACTCGTGGTAGCTCCAGAAGTTATGTAAGTTAAATTTCGGGTGACGACTTTGCAAATAGGCTCATCCGGGTTTTCAGGGTTTAATCGAGTGACAACGGCATATTCATAATTATTCAATTCTACGCCTTGTAAATTTTTGGGGATTAACGTCACACCATAACCTTGTGGGAAATGCCCAACAATACTTATAAAAGCATCGGCTGCTTTTTGATTAACTGAGGTATTTACCGCTAACTGTTCAATTATCTTAGATGCTTTCGGTAAGTCTTTTTTAATAAAGTCTCGCTTTGTAGATAAAACCACGGATGTATAAACTTGAGGTATTTTAACTATATCTCCAATGCCAATCGCAGGATTTACCACATCTTTTAAAAAACCTATTTGAAACTTCAAGCGTACTTTTTCAGCGTTGTCAAAACGCTCTCTTTCTACTTTTGAATCGCCTTGGAATTTTTGACAACCTAATCCATTTACAGCGTAATCCATTGCGTATTTATAACCTAACTTCAACATTAGATTACGCTCTTCAGGCTCTAATGGGCGAAATTCATCTAGGCTCCCCCCTCCTTTCATGATGGCTATGACATCTGGGTGTTGAAAACCAACATCTTGAAACAAGGCTACTAGCATGATGGGTAATAACACGCCACGAAAGTAAGGGGTATTTATACGCTCATGCTTTTCATATCGAGTTTCGGCGTCATACGCATCTCTAATATGTGAACTCTTAATACTGCCATCTTGAACTAGCTTATCCAGTAGGCGCAAACTTAAAACAGTTTTATATGCAGGTTTTAAACGTTGGTGTAATTCAGATAATTTTTTGCCTCGTCCAGGAGAGAGTAACAACATAGTCCCGAGAAATTTGGCACTTTTAAGTTGAGTCCCCTCAAAGTTATGACTCTCAGTAATATCAAGCAGCTTAATACACACTTCAATAGCACTTTCCAATCGAAGTAAACGCTCACTCTCATGTTTGGCAACCACTTTCTTTAAGCGCTGTATTAAAACGCTTTTGCTTTCACTCAATCTGGCCTTATCTTTACCCGAAACTGTAATTAATTGACCTTGTTTTTGCTCAATTCGCTCCTCTAACTCCTTCACCAAACTCTTGTGTTCATCAATAGTTGCAAAATAAATTGCTGCTTGTTGATAAAGTGAATTAGCTTGTTTACTTACTGAATATATTTGTCGATTTAATTCAATCACAGACTCTGGATAACTAATACGGTTTCCTAGTGGCACAATCTCTCCTCAAATTTATCAATAAAATCGACACTCTAGATTGCAAAATTAGGACTTACGAAACATCCTGTTATATGTTTTGGAGGATTAAACTTAACCAAGTAAAATCCAGATGTAATACCCTATACATTTAATTAAATTTTTGGCAGCTCTTCTAGCGACCAACGAGGTTTTGCTTTAGTTGATAGTCCTTCTGATTCACCAGACTTAAGTCGTTGCAAACCAGCATAGGCAATCATGGCACCATTATCCGTACAAAACTCTAATCTCGGATAAAAAACCTCACCTTTTATATTTTTCATCATTGTTGCTAATTGCTGGCGTAACTGTGTATTCGCACTAACTCCTCCAGCAATCACTAATCGTTTAATGCCTGTTTGTTTTAATGCTCGCTTACATTTAATGGCTAGAGTATCCACCACCGCCTCTTGGAATGCATAGGCAATATTCGCTTTAGATTGCGCTGAACCGTCTGAATCTCGAATGGTGTTGGCCGTAAACGTTTTCAAACCACTGAAACTAAAATCTAAGCCAGGCCTAGTGGTCATTGGGCGTGGAAAAGCGTAATGCCCCGATTCACCTTTTTCAGCTAACTTGGCCAGTAATGGCCCTCCGGGGTAATCTAACCCTAGTAATTTAGCGGTCTTATCAAAGGCTTCACCTGCGGCATCATCCACTGACTCACCTAAGACTAAATAATCACCAATACCTCCGACCTTAACCATCATAGAGTGCCCACCGGACACCAACAAGGCTATAAATGGATACTCTGGTATGGGTTCGTCTAACATAGGAGCTAGCAAATGTCCCTCCATATGATGAACACCAACAGCAGGTAAGCCCCAAGCATAAGCTAAACTGCGAGCAACGGAAGAACCAACTAATAACGCTCCGACTAGTCCAGGGCCTTTGGTAAAAGCAATACCATCTAGGTCTTCCTCAGTACAATCAGCTTCCTTTAGTGCTTCCTTAATTAATGGCACTAATTTGCGTACATGATCTCTTGAGGCTAACTCTGGCACCACACCGCCATAATCTGCATGTAATTTTACTTGGCTGTATAATTGATGAGACAATAACCCTTGATGCTGATCATAGATGGCAACGCCGGTCTCATCGCAAGAAGTTTCAATTCCTAAAACGCGCATATTTTATGAGTAAGTAACGTATAATTTGCTGGCATTTTACTGATTGCGACCAAAAGCGCCAATTTAATGTGGGATTTGTTTGAATAATTTATCTTTTTGACAACCTAAGGCTTTACAAAAGCTGTGGATATGATTAGAATTCCGCACCATTTTTAACCGAGCTGGCTATTAATTACGCCGGTCCGATAAAGTTTATATTATTTTTTGAGGTGAGATTTTAATGCCAATCGTTAAAGTTAGAGAGAACGAACCTTTTGATGTTGCATTGCGTCGTTTTAAACGTTCATGTGAAAAAGCAGGTGTACTTTCTGAAGTTCGTCGTCGCGAATTTTTTGAAAAACCTACTTGGGAACGTAAGCGTAAAAAAGCGGCTGCTAAGAAACGTCTTTTGAAGAAGTTATCTCGCGAAAACGCTCGTCGCATCAGATTGTACTAGATCTCTTCTAAGGCGCGTTATTTCAACTTAACGCGCTTTTAGTCGTTTTATCATATATCTATTTTTCATTGAGTCATTCCATGTCTTTACTAGATGATTTAAAAAATGCACAAAAAGAAGCAATGCGCGCCAAAGACAAAATTCGTCTTGGTACGGTTCGTATGGCTTTAGCCGGCATTAAACAGCATGAAATTGATGGCCGCACTGATCCAAATTATGTAGCCCTTAATGATGATGGCGTGCTTGCGATATTGATCAAGATGGTAAAACAAAGAAAAGATGCTGCTAGTCAATATGAGACTGCCGGGCGTCAAGATTTGCTTGATATAGAACTAGCAGAGATTGCAATTTTACAAGACTTTTTACCTAAAGCTCTTAGCGAAGCAGAACTTGACGCTCTAATTGTTCAAGCAATGACGGAGTCAGGTGCATCAGGTATGCAGGATATGGGTAAAGTCATGTCTTGGTTAAAACCAAAAGTCCAAGGTAAAGCAGATATGGGGCAGCTAAGCGGTAAAATTAAAGCTAAGCTTAATGCCTAACCTCTAGCAATCTAACAACATATTCCAAGAAACCGCATTTTTTGCGGTTTTTTTATTTATACCTATAAATATTGTCTCAGTTTCTAAAGCTCTATGGCATTATATTCAACTGTTTAATGAATTAAGAAGGTCCCATGTCTGGTCGTATTCCTCGTGAGTTTATAGATGATATTATTGCTCGCTCGGACATAGTAGAGATTATTGATAGTCGGGTATCCCTGAAGAAAGCCGGCCGTAATCATCAAGCTTGCTGCCCATTTCACAATGAAAAGAGCCCCTCTTTCACAGTTAGCCAAGATAAGCAGTTCTATCACTGTTTTGGGTGTGGTGCTCATGGTAATGTCATTACGTTTTTAATGGAGTTTGACCGCTTAGAATTTCCTGAAGCAATAGAAGAACTAGCCCAGTATCACAGTATTGAAGTACCACGAGAAAAAGGCAGCTCACCTGCCCCAAGTGCCGCACAAAAGCAGCAGAGGGAAAATGATTATGAGCTAATGGAAAAGATCGCAAAATATTTTTCTCAGCAACTTAAAAGCCATCCCGATAAAAATAAAGCTATAGATTATTTGAAAAACCGAGGCCTAAGCGGAGAAGTAGTCAAAGCTTTCGATATGGGCTATGCCCCTCCAGAGTGGGATTCGATACTCAAAACTTTTGGAATTAACCCAGAGTACCAACAACAACTACTCGATTTAAAACTTATTACCGAAAACGACAATCGACGCAGATTCGACTTTTTCCGTGACCGTATCATGTTTCCAATTCGTGATAAACGTGGCCGTGTCATAGGCTTTGGTGGCCGAGTACTAGACGACGGTGGCCCCAAATACCTCAACTCTCCTGAAACACGAATATTCCACAAAGGCCATGAACTATATGGCTTTTATCAAGCGAAACAAGCACATCGTAATCTAGCAAAAGTCATTATTGTTGAGGGTTACATGGATGTTGTCGCACTGGGACAATTTGGAATTGACTATGCTGTCGCATCTTTAGGCACAGCCACTACAGCTGAACATATTCAAATGTTATTTCGAGCAACTAGCGAAGTTATTTGTTGTTACGACGGTGACCGTGCAGGTCGAGAAGCGGCATGGCGGGCACTAGAGAGCGCCCTACCCTATTTGAAGGATGGCGTTGAAATGAAGTTTTTGTTTTTACCAGATGGCGAAGACCCAGATACATTAGTTCGTCAAATAGGTAAAGATGCCTTTGAAGACAAACTTAGAACAGATGCAGTCCCCCTTTCTAAATTTTTCTTTGATAGCTTACTAAAAAGACATCATGTGGGCAGCCATGAAGGTAAAGCTGCATTGAAAACTGAAGCAACCCCACTAATAGAACAAATCGCGGGCGACAATATCCGAGATATATTGATGTCTGACCTAAGCAATTACATGGGCGACCAAAACAAACACAGATTAGAACGAGATATAGCCAAGGCCAATCAACATAAAGGGCCTCAAAAGTTAGACTTTAATAAGCTTAACAAAAGTACTATATCTCCCGTAAGAATGATGTTGCGATTACTCTTAGATGCACCTAGTTTAGCCGCTGCATCACCTGCAGCAGACCCGTCTGTCTTATCGTCTGTAAATATACCTGGTCTAGATCTATTAATAGAGCTATATCAATATTGCATAGCCAATCCAAATGCTAAAACAGCCAACGTACTAGAATATTTTAGAGAACACCCTCAAGGTCCTCATTTACCTAAGTTATTAGCTTGGGAATATGCAGAACAAAATCAACAAAAAGTATTTGAAGATAGTTTTTCTAAGCTCTTGGATTGGCACCTTCAAAGTAGAATGGATGAGCTATTTTCAAAGTCTAGGGTAAGCAAATTAAGCGAAGACGAAAAACAAGAGTTAAACCTACTTGTAAAAGAACAAAAATGACCCAACATATAGCCGTATGCATAGTGAGTCTGCTATAATGGTGAATTCCCTAAGGCCGTAATAACTGAAGTAATTATTACTGGGTAAATGCTACAAGGTACAGTACAAATCCTCTACTAGAGGGTTTTTATAAATATTCAATCAAATTCGAGAAGTGTAAGTTATATGGTGCAAAGCAAGCAGTCGCAGATAAAACTCCTCATTGCTAAAGGTAAAGAACAGGGCTATTTGACTTTCGCGGAAGTTAACGACCACCTCCCACAAGATATTGTAGATTCTGATCAGATTGAAGACATTATCCGCATGATCAACGATATGGGGATTAAGGTATTCGAAACGGCTCCTGATTCAGATGAACTTTTAATGCAAGAAAGTGATACTGATGAAGAAGCTGCAGAAGCAGCAGCTGCCGCATTAGCCACAGTTGAAAGTGAAATAGGTCGTACAACAGATCCAGTTCGCATGTACATGCGTGAAATGGGAACCGTTGAACTGTTGACCCGTGAAGGCGAAATCGTTATCGCCAAACGTATTGAAGAAGGCATCAATCAAGTTCAGTGCTCAGTTGCTGAGTATCCTGAAGCCATCACTCATTTGTTAGACCAATGGGACTTATTTGAAGCTGAAGAAATTCGTCTTAGTGACATCATCATAGGGTTTGTTGATCCAAACGAACAAGATGTTGCACCTACTGCAACTCACGTTGGTTCAGAGTTATCTGAAGAAGAATTAGAAGACGAAGATGGCGATGAAGACGATGAAGACGAGGAAGAAGAAGATACAGGGCCAGATCCTGAACTAGCTCGTGAAAAATTCACAGCACTTCGCATTCAATACGAAAAAGTACGAGATATAATTGCAGCTAAAGGCCGCTCTCATAAGGAGTCTCGTGTTCAAATTAATGAGTTAAGCGAAGTATTTAAAGAATTTAGACTTACGCCTAAGCAATTTGACCGTATGGTTAAAAACATGCGTGGCATGATGAACCGAATTCGCGTGCAAGAGCGCATAGTGATGAAACACTGTGTTATTACTGCAAAAATGCCGAAGAAAGATTTCATCAAAGCTTTTTCTGGCAACGAAACCTCCACAGATTGGTTATTTGAGATTCTGGACTCTGCACTACCTTATGCAGAAGAGATGCGAGCACATCAAGAAGAGCTTGAGCGTGCAATTAGCAAAATGAATGCGGTAGAAGAAGAAACCGGATTAATCATTGCTGATATCAAAGATATCAACCGTCGCATGTCTATTGGTGAAGCAAAAGCTCGTCGAGCGAAAAAAGAGATGGTTGAAGCTAACTTACGTTTGGTTATCTCAATTGCGAAAAAATATACAAACCGTGGCTTACAATTCTTAGATCTAATCCAAGAAGGTAATATCGGCTTAATGAAAGCGGTAGATAAGTTTGAATATCGTCGTGGTTATAAGTTCTCAACTTATGCGACATGGTGGATACGCCAGGCTATTACCCGTTCAATTGCTGACCAAGCACGTACTATCCGTATTCCTGTACATATGATCGAAACGATTAATAAATTAAATCGAATTTCTCGTCAAATGTTACAAGAAATGGGACGTGAGCCATCACCTGAAGAGCTATCTGAACGTATGTTAATGCCTGAAGACAAAGTTCGTAAGGTATTGAAAATAGCTAAAGAGCCTATTTCGATGGAAACGCCAATTGGTGACGATGAAGATTCGCATTTAGGTGACTTTATCGAAGATAGCACTATTGTCCAGCCTTTAGACTCTGCAACTGGCGGTAGCTTAAAAGATGCCACTCAAGAGGTATTAGCTGGTCTTACAGCCCGTGAAGCTAAAGTATTAAGAATGCGCTTTGGTATTGACATGAATACTGACCACACTCTTGAAGAAGTAGGTAAGCAGTTTGATGTAACACGAGAACGTATTCGTCAGATAGAAGCTAAAGCGTTACGTAAATTACGTCACCCTAGTCGTTCTGAGCAACTAAAAAGTTTCTTAGACGAATAGAGATAATCAATAAGATAACGAAGCCTCAGCCAATGCTGGGGCTTTTTTTTGTCTGTTATTTTTTGTAAGGTAAATCAATAAATTAGTTAAAAAAGCAACCTTTAATGAATATTCTGGATTATGCCATCATCGCCACTTATCTTGCAGGACTCTTGATAATGGGTTTTATGTTTAGAAAGCAAGTAAATACAGAAGACTACTTTTTAGCTAACCATCAGTTAGGTTGGAAACCCTTATCCCTATCGATAATGGCAACTCAGCTTTCTGCAGTGAGTTTTATTTCCGCCCCAGCTTTTGTAGGACTACGAGAAGGCGGAGGGCTAATATGGTTGTCTTACGAGCTAGCACTGCCCTTAGCCATGTTAGCTCTGTTGTACTTTATTTTACCAACCCTATATCGTTCTGGTGTTATTACTGTATATGACTTTTTAGAAAACCGCTTTGATCACTCCTCTAGAGTACTCATTAGTATTGTATTTCAAATTAGCCGGTCTTTCGCTACTGCGATTATGATTTACGCTATTTCTATTATTCTTCAAAGCACCATGGGTCTAGCATTTTGGCAAAGTGTCTTACTGATTGGAGTCATCACCCTTATCTACTCACTGCAAGGTGGTATGAAAGCCGTTGTCTATGGCGATGCCGTTCAAATGATACTCATTGTTGCAGGAGCGGTGATATGTTTAGGCTTTGGGCTTTACCACATTGGAGGCTGGTCAAGTTTTACTGAACTTGTTAATACACAAAGGCTTACGACTCTCAACCTAAATTCAAATGGTTTTGATGGTGCAGGTTTTGGCTTATTGCCGATGATTTTTGGAGGAATCGTTTTATATGCCTCTTATTATGGGTGCGATCAATCAGAAGCACAGCGTTCGCTAGCAGCTAAAAGCCTAAGCGATCTTAAAAAGATAATCATGACAGCTAGTTTTTTACGTTTTCCAATAACCATGATTTATTGTCTAGCCGGGTTAATAATTGGCACTCTGGCATTAACCACACCAGAATTTATAGAGCAGATCCCAGCAGAACACCCAGATTGGATGATGCCGATATTTATAATTAACTATTTACCGAATGGTATTTTAGGTTTACTGCTAGTGGCAATACTAGCTGCCGCTATGTCTTCTTTGAGCTCTGCTATTAATAGTTTATCAGCTGTTAGTGTTGAGGATTACTGCCGTATCACTGGTAAAACGTTGTCTTCAGAAACATCAATAAAAGTAGCAAAGTATGCAGGTGTGTTTTGGGGGGCAGTCACCCTTACCTTATCTTTTTATGCGGGAGATATCGCTCCCACTATTATCGAAGCAATAAACAAGATTGGATCAGTGTGTTACGGACCAATTTTAGCTACATTCTTATTAGGTATTTGTACTTCTGGAATTACTGCCAAACAGGTCAATACAGGGTTGATTATTGGAGTGTTGAGCAATATCTACCTTTGGCTATATCAACCACAAATATTTTGGTTCTGGTGGAATCTTAGTGGCTTTATTTGCACTGTTAGTATTGCGTGTTGCTTTTATTTATTATCCTCTAAATCTACTAACAAACCTTTCTTTACTGCTCGGTTAAAGTTATTAACTGCGACCAACACTACAGCCCTTATAATTTGGTTCTTCTTCCTTTTGGGGTTTTGTTTCGCAATAGAAAGCCTGCTTTTATAACTAACAAAAGCAGGCGTCTTACTAATCTAACTCACCTTTACGATACGGAATTTCCTTTTCAAGCTGAGCGATAGTATTCGCTCGTAAGTTTGGTGAACCAGTATTTTTAGCCAATAAATAATAAGCTGTAGGCACAATATACAAGGTTAAAAATGCCGACACTAACACACCAGCACATATTACAACCCCAATAACCGTGCGACTTTCAGCTCCTGCACCTGTTGCTAAAACCAAAGGTAGAGAGCTAAATACAGTAGTAAAACCTGTCATGACTATAGGTCTTAATCTTTGTGAGGCAGCGGTTCTTAATGCTTTCTCAAACTCCATCCCTGAATCTCTTAACTGATTAGCAAATTCAACTATCAAAATACCATTTTTAGCGGCTAGACCAATCAACATGACTAAACCTATTTGACTGTAGATATTTAGCGTCATATTAAACAAATATAAACCAACAAATGCACCCACTAGAGCTACTGGAACCGTTAACATTATTACTAAAGGATGTATCCAGCTTTCAAACTGAGCCGCCAAAATCAAATATGTGACGACTAATGCCAAAGCAAATATAAACAGTATAGAATTACCAGACTCCTGATAAAGCTGGGACTCACCTTTGTAATCAATAGAGACAGGATCTGAGATTTCAGTATCAACAATGTCATTTAAGTAATCGAGTGCTTCGCCCACCGTATAACCATCGGCCAAGTTGGCGCTTATGGTGATGCTTCGCATACGGTTATAACGATTTAGCCTTGCAGAAGTCGCTCTTTCACTTACAGAAAGTAAATTATCTAATGGTATTAACTGATTGCTCTGTGAAGAGCGCACATAGATATTTTCGATACTTTGCGGACTACGATAGTCAGACTTTTCACCTTCCATGATAACGTCATACTCTTGACCTTTATCTAAATATGTTGAAACACGCCTTTGACCCAACATAGTTTCTAAGGTGCGTCCAATATCACTGATAGATACACCAAGGTCAGCAGCTCTGTCTTTGTCTATATTGACTAACAATTGTGGCCAAGTTTCTTTGTAATCTGAGTCCACTCGAATTAAGTTAGGGTTAGCGCGAGCTTTCTCTAATACAATATCTCGCCAACGAACCAAGTCTTCATAGGTATTACCTTGCAGTACAAACTGAACAGGCCTATTTAAACCGCCACCACCAATACCACTTCGCATAATAGCAAAAGCACGAACATCAGGAATACCAGCTAACCTCTTACTCATTTCATTCATAACTTCAAAGGTTGAGCGTTTTCTTTCTCTATCAAAGGGCATACCTACAACCCCCACCCCAGCCGTACCACCAAACCCAGGTGTACGTACTAAAACCCTATCAACTTCGCCACTTGCAGAATACTCCATCAAAATCGCTTCTATCTTTTTCATATTGGCGGAGTTTCTTTCAAAGCTGGAGCCTTCAGCAGTTTGTACCCGAATAAAAAAGTTACCTCTATCTTCTTTAGGAACAAACTCCCCTGGTAAAATTTGGCTAAGCTTAAATAAAGCAATAATACTAAAAACAACCAATAAAACCATTAACCATGGCTGATGTATGGTGATGCCTAAACCATCGTAATAACCTTTTTCGATACGGCTAAACTTACGATCTACCCAGTGTGAAAAACCACTCTGCTTTTGGCGTTTTTTAAGTAATAGAGAGCACATCATAGGAGAAAGGGTTAATGCTGTTACACTGGAAAAAGCCACAGCCGCCGCGATAGCTAAGGCGAATTCCGTAAACAACCGCCCGACGTTACCTTGTAAAAACACTAAAGGAACAAACACGGCAATGAGTACTAGAGTGGTCGCAATAACCGCAAAGCCTACTTCTCTAGCACCTCTGTAAGCAGCTAAAATAGGCGGTTCGCCTAACTCTATTCTTCTTGAAATGTTTTCAAGCACAACGATAGCGTCATCAACAACCAGTCCAATACCCAGCACTAGCGCTAATAAGGTTAGTAAATTTATTGAAAACCCTAGAGCGTACATCACAATAAACGCCGCAACTAAAGATACAGGGACAGTTACTGCTGGTATTAAGGTTGCTCTTACGTTCCCTAAGAATATATAAATAACCAGCACCACCATTAACATGGCAATGGCAAGGGTTTCATATACTTCGTTTATAGAGGCTTCAATAAATACTGATGAATCATAACTCGGCACAATAAAAATATTGTCTGGTAGGGTTTCTTCTATTTCTTGAATGGCTTTTTTAGCTTCTCGAGCCACCTCAAGAGTATTAGCTTTAGACTGCTTAATTATCCCCAAGCCAATCATATTGACACCGTCACCACGAAATTCAGTTTCGTCGTCATCAGCGCCCAACTCCACTCTCGCTATTTCACCTAATTTAACTAAGTAGCCATCAGCATTGGCTTTAACAGTTAAGTTGGCAAAGTCTTCTGGGGTTAGAAAGCTACGCGCCACACGCACTTCAAAGTCCCGGTTAATGGACTCGATTTCCCCTGCTGGTAACTCAACATTTTCGGAACGAATAACATTTTCAACATCCGTTACAGTGATTTGCCTTGCCGCCATAGCATTGCGGTCAAGCCAGACTTTCATCGCATAACTTCGACCACCACCAAGACGCACCCTAGCGACCCCCTCTGCAACCGATAAACGGTCAACTATAAAACGGTCGGCATAATCAGTAAGCTCCATCACAGACAAATTATCACTACGCAGGTTATACCAAACGATTACATCATCATCAGAGGTAGATTTAGAAACTTCAGGAGGATCGGCCTGATCAGGTAAGTTGTTCAAAGCTCTACTTACACGTTCTCTCACATCATTTGATGCCGCATCAATGTCTCTAGAAAGGTTAAATTCAATGCTAATTTGAGAACGACCGTTACTACTGGTAGAAGTGATGCTTTTGATCCCTTCAATCCCACTAATCCTATCTTCTAAGAGTTGCGTAATACGAGTTTCAACAATTGAAGATGAGGCGCCAGTGTAATTAGTATTAATAGAAACAATAGGAGGATCAACGTCAGGATACTCTCGTAAACTTAAAAAAGTTATAGATACAATACCAAACACCACTAAAACTAAGTTTATAACAGAAGCAAAAACCGGACGTTTAACCGAAGTATCAGATAGAAACATGGTTAAACCTCGCTATCAGGTACAACAGTAACACTAGAACCATCTCGTAACTTTAATGTTCCTTGGGTTACGACAAGGTCACCAATGTTTAATCCATTGATTATCTGCACTATACCAGGCTTTCTATCCCCCACTTCTACTTCAACCTTGTTAGCAATGTTATCTTTAATTACGAAAACAAACTGCTTGTCTTCAACTGGAACCAAGGCGCTCTCGGGTAGCACTAGAGTGTTCAATATTTGTTTTTGTAACAGTATCTGTAGCAACATCCCCGGACGTAGCTTTAGATCTTGGTTATCAATTAGTGCTCGTACTTTTACAGAGCGAGTAGATGCATCAACCCTTGAGCCTATACTGGCTATTTTTCCTTTAAAAATTTTATCTTTATAAGCAATTGATGTAGACCGAATAGGCTGCCCTATAGCAATACTAGATAAATGAGATTCTGCCACCTCAAAATCTACTTTTACTGTACTTAAATCATCTAAGGTAGTGACTAAATCTCCCGGTCTGATAAACGCCCCTATGCTAACTTCGCGCACACCTAACAAACCATCAAATGGCGCTCTTATTTGCAGTTCTTCTAGCTGAGTTTCTGAAACAAGATACTGGGCTTTAAGAGACTTAACTCTGGCCTCTTGTTCATCAAGTAATTGCTCAGACGCCACATTATTCTTGGCTAAATCACTAATTCGTTTAAGTTGACGCTCTGCTTCTTTCAAACTCACATCGAGTTCAGCTATGCGAGCTTTTTCGACCTTATTATTTAACTCTAATAACAGCTGGCCTCTCTCTACAACATCACTATCATCAAAATGAATTTTTTGAACGATATCTGAAGTTTGCGCAGTAATAGTAACGGATTCATTAGCATAAGCCGTTCCTAAAGCTTCTACTAATATTTCAAACTGTTCTTTTTTAACTTCATGTGTAACCACACTAGTTGCAAAACTTGTTTGGGACTTTTCTTCAGCTTCTTTTGGTAAATATAAATACGCTACTAATCCAATACATAACAGGAGGGCAACTAATAGGGGAGAGAACTTAAGTCCTTTAGACATTGGTACTACCTTTCAAAATATTGAGACAATTAAACTCAAAATACGTGTCTTACCGACACAATTAAAATAACTATATAGCAGGACCTGTTTAGTGTGATAATGTATTATTAAAACTAAGGTAAACCCTCAGAATTTTGCATAATAAATTACTCATAACCCTACTATTTAATTCAATTTTCATCACTGGGTGTAGCAGAGAAATCCCTGCTCATCCTATGTGCAGAGTTAATCAATCCCAAAGCGAATTAGCCCCAGCGCAGGCCGCTTGCCTGATTAAACAAGATAACAAATTATTAGTTTTACAACACAAAGATAGCGACGACTGGCATATACCACAAGGCAAAGCGCTGAAATCGATAAGTGCCCAATGTACTGCACATAATGTAGTCTGGAAAAATACAGGATTAAATGTAGAAGTAGGCGAGTTATTATTAACAGCTTCTGACAATACTCTATACTTTGCTTGCCACTTAACTGACGAACATTCTCAACAAATTGAGGAACTTAGTGTACCTGAATGGGCCAATAGAAACGTAGCTAAAGTGTCATTTATTGATCCATTTATACTGACTGAAGAAGATTTTTCTGAGTCAATAGAGCTGCCTAAAATAAGAGAAGCATTCATATCAATACAACAATCTACGCCTTAAAATAGATACGTCACTCAGAGATCATTCATAAATTTTTTTGAAAAGTATAAACAAAAATAATACTAACCAATCATCTTAATTAACAAACTTTATACATTTAATTCTATAATGGTCCGATGACTTCATTTTATAGAGATTTACGATGCCTCAATATACCGCGCCATTAAATGATATGCAGTTTGTACTACATGAGTGGTTACATCTCTGCGACCACTATCAAGTTTTAGGGCTTCAAGACTTTGATCAAGAGCTAGTAAATGAAATATTAACTCAAGGTGCTAAGTTTGCCGAAGAAACCATTGCCCCACTAAATCGTGAAGGTGATGAGCAAGGAGCGAAGCTTATAAACGGAAATGTAGTAACACCAGACGGCTTTGCAGTTGCCTATAAAGAGTACATAGCCAATGGTTGGAATGCCATGTTAGGTACAGCCGATTATGAAGGCCAAGACTTACCTAATACTATGGCTGTGCCCATTCATGAAATGCTCGACTCAGCTAATGTGAGTTGGCGCCTGACGGGCATGCTTAATGAAAGTGCTATTTTAGCCGTGACAAAACATGCAAGTGAAAGCCTGAAGCAAACTTATTTAGCAAAATTAATATGCGGTGAATGGGCAGGAACCATGTGCTTGACTGAGCCTCAGGCTGGAACAGACTTAAGTTTACTGAGCACCAAAGCCCTACCTAATAATGACGGCAGTTATAATATTACGGGCAGTAAAATTTTTATTTCATCGGGAGATCAAGACTGGACTGATAACATTTTACATCTAGTGCTAGCTAGGCTTCCAGATGCCCCTGCAGGAGTTAAAGGAATAAGCTTGTTTTTAGCTCCTAAGTTTTTGCCTAAAGATGATGGTTCGTTGGGAGACAGAAACTCTGTCACCGTTGGTAGTATTGAGAAGAAAATGGGCTTAAAAGGCAGCCCTACTTGTGTAATGAACTTCGACAAAGCCACCGGTTTTTTAGTGGGTGAAGCTAATAATGGCCTAGCTTGCATGTTTACCATGATGAATGACGCTCGTTTTCAGGTTGGTCTACAAGGCTTAGGCATAGTAGAAGCGTCTTACCAAGGTGCATTAGCTTACGCTAGAGAGCGACTTCAATCTCGTGCACCTCAAGGTGTTCAAGAGCAAGGCAAAAAAGCTGATTCTATAATTCATCAGCCCGACGTCCGTAAAATGCTACTGACTCAAAAATCTATTGCAGAAGGGTGCCGTGCTTTAGCCTTACTTTATGCTCAGCAAATGGATATAGAAAGGTTTGCAGACGACTCCAAGCAACAAAAAGCTAAAAACGTTATTTCTTTTTTAACACCAATCGTCAAAGGGTTTATGACAGATATGGCCACAGAAATGAGTAACTTAGGTATTCAAGTATACGGTGGTCATGGCTATATACGTGAATGGGGTATGGAGCAACTAGTACGAGATGCCAGAATTACCCAACTCTATGAAGGGACAAATGGTATTCAAGCACTAGATCTCATATCTAGGAAGCTTGCCCGTGACAAAAATAATATGTTGCAAGATACTTATGAATTGTTCAGCAGTAAGATTTCTCAAATGACAAACCTGAGCGATAAAGAGCGCGCCACAGAGATATTAACTGAATGGCATTCGACTGCGATTGAGATTAAACAATTAAACACAGTTGATATAGCTGCAAGTGCCTATGACTTTATGAACTATAGTGCTTATAGCTTACTTGGGGTTATTTGGTTAAGCATGGCCGATATGGCTCAAAAATCATCAAATGAAAGTGTGAAATCTGGTAAAGCAAATACTTGTGCCTTTTACTTAAAACGTATTTTGCCTAGAAAAGAGTTGTATAAAACCAATTTACTAGACTCAGCCAAAGATATAATGGCGTTAACGGATAAAGAGTTCGATTATTTATAACCCCCCGATTCGTTAGCTTGTAAGTATAAAAAAGGTCGCTCTGTTGAGCGACCTTTAACATATTGACTTCTAGTTTCTTATAAAAGTAACAAGATACTCACTAATACACCTTAGCGAGCTCTATAAGCGTCAACCCATAAGAAGAAATCTTTAACGTTTATAACGCCATCACTATTCATATCGGCATTAGCATTATACCGACGACTACCTTCACGACTACCGAAAGCTTTTATCAGTTCATCATAGTCCCTGGCACTGACTTTGCCATCGCCATTGATATCACCAACAATTACAGTCACAGTTGACTCTAATTGTAATGCAATTATCACAGGATCATGATCTGACATACGGTAAGCGTCATCAGCGTAATAATTGATGATTTGTGTATCTGATTTATACTCAAAGTTATAATCAAGGGCAATGGGTTCATCAGCATTAATATGCCACTCAGTCACATCAACCACTTTATCTAATGCCGCTTCGTTTCCTAATGCATGGTCTAAGTAACCAACTAAACCATCAAAGCTATATGAATAAGCTTCATCACCATTGAAATAGTTGATTAGGTTAGTGTAACCGGCATCTTCTAATGCAACGATTGGGTCTTCTTTAGCATAAGAGTTCAAATCACCAATGATTAACGTCGCCTTCTCTGGGAACTGCTCAGTCAAGAAAGCACTTAATGCTTGAGCTGCACGGGTACGAGTAAGATTACAATTACCTTGACCTGTAGTAGCGTCATCATCACCAGTACCACAGCTTGAACCTTTAGACTTTAAGTGGTTAACACTTACAACTATCGACTCATTATTTTCAAGTAGAGTAAATTCTTGAGCAACTGCTGGGCGGTTCTTAGTATCGACAAACAACACACCATCGTCATCAGAAATAGAGTTATCACTATTTAGAATCTGAGTTGCACCTGTCAACGACACAACGCTAGATCTATAAATAAGTGCAACTGTAATGGCATCAGTACCAACTGTTGTACCTGGGTTAACAATTGAATATGTACCTGAACCCATGATGTCATTTATTGCAGATACTAAATCATAAATTGCTGAACCTTCAGTGAAGCCATTGTTCTCAATTTCCATTAAGCCAACAATATCAGCATCCATTGCGACAATTGCTGCAACGGTTTTCGCTTTCTGACGCTCAAATTCAGCTTCGCTATCAGCACCACGACAATCTGCATTTCCATCAGGACCGCAAATATCTGGGCCACTATCTATGTTATTGAAGTAGTTAAGCACATTTAAGCTAGCCACTTTCAAGTTACCTAAATTGAGTTCTGGCTCAGCAGTACGGGCGTTAGTCGCAGCAAACGTCGGATCAATAGTTGGTATGACTCTATAATCACTAAAGGCATAATCAAGCACTCCCGTAAGCAAAGAAACAGTGTCTCCGCCGCGTAACGTATTAGAAGCCGACAAGCCTCCCGTAGGGAAAATAACGACTTCTGGATTACTTGTATCATTTCCATCATCTAGTAATACACGATCTAAAGCATTAGAAGCTTCAAGAGCAATAGCGTCCTCAGAGCCTGGTGCAAATACATTTGTTGGTGTAAACAAACGTTCAGTAGATAAGGTTACTTGACCATACTGACCTAACGTATAGTTGTCTGTCACAATCAATGCTTGCGTCGTCGTCACTAACATACCTTCTAAAGACTCTGCTGCTGCAAAATCAGTAAATGGTAAACTCAGTGGAAAAACCTCCGCAGAATCGGTACCACAAATAATGGGAGCTTCTGAAGCAGCAACTTGGGTACGGTCGTAGTTCTCAGCGACCACACCTAGTACACGCACGACATCACCAACACTTGGTAACTCACCAGAATAAGGAACATACAATCCTTCTGAGGTTGAGCTATCAGAATCCATGTCTACACTTTCTTCTTGAACAAAGAAACCATTCTGATCTGGAAGAGAAGCCGTTACAATCCCTTCAATAACCACTGTTTCGCCAACTAAAGGTGATGCATCGCCACTACCTTGAACAGCACTTATTAACGTTGCGTCTTCAAAACAAAGGCCTAACGCTGGGTCAACCACAGTATCATCATCGTCGTCGCCATCAGTGACACCGTGACTACCTAAGAAAGTAAAAGTATCTGATGCATAACCGTCCCATTCTAGAGAAGGCTCAAACTCATCAGAACTATCAGCATCACCGCTAGTAACGGTATTTTTACGCACTAACGTATTATTTTGAGTACTTTGGTCACCTGTTCCCCACTCAGAACCAGGGTCAAAGCCTACCTGTCCAAATGAGTCAATAACTACACCATCAGAGTATAGTTCATAAGCATCGTCACCATTATGGCTAAGGCTACCACTTTCTTGGTCAGCAACATCTAAAATTTCCTGAACAGATGAAGAGTTAGCAACAACATATACACCTTTTCCTGAAATAGTCCCTGTTAAGTCAATTAAAGTAGCAGTAGTCCCACCATTTGAGAATCTGCCTAACTGGTAGTTACCGGCATCTAAATCAATATCTGTACTAGAAGGATTATACAGCTCAATTGCTTTGTTATTGCTGCTTCCTTCAATATACTCAGAAATAAAGATTTCTCTTGCTTCTACAGTATGGCTACCTAAGTCAGTAAATACATCTTCACCTAGCCCAGACCATTCAACAGCAGGATCAAACTCATCACTACTATCAACATCGCCACCATATACATTAGCGTTTCTAACTAAGGTGTTATTTTGAGTGTCAGTTGGAGCAGTACCCCATTCAGAGCCCGGATCTGTACCGACTTGCCCAAATGAATCAATCACTTCACCATCAGCATATAGCTCATAGGCATCATCACCATTATGATTAAGGTTAGAATTGGTTTGGTCGGCAACGTCTAAGATGTCCTGAACGGATGATGGATTCGCAATAACAAATACGCCGCCAGCTTCTAGCGTCCCCTCTAAATCGATGAAGGTCGCAGTAGTGGCACCATTTGAAAAACGCCCTAGTTGATAATTGCTAGCCGCTAAATCGATGTCAGCTCCTGATGGGTTGTATAACTCAATCGCTTTATTATTACTGCTACCTTCAATGTATTCAGAAATAAAAACACTATCTGCAGATGAACCAGAACCGTTATCGTCATCACCACCATCATCCGAACCACCGTCATCATTAGAACAAGCGTCAGTCGTGTAAAACAGCGCCGCCCATTCAGAGTGGTCGATGTAAGGATTACGGTTGCCTTGATACTCATAAATAGCGTCATTACGTGCCATTTCAGAGGCATCAACAGGATCTTCTACATGCCATTCCCATAGACGACACAAAAGGCCGATTTGTTCTGAACTTGTATCGGTGTAGTCATTCACTACTTCTAAGTCAGGCGTAACGTCCGCACCTTCATAACGCGTGTCCATGTAGAACATCATTCGAGCAACATCACCTTTGATGTCATCTCTAGGTTCAAAAGAATCGCTATCAACAAAGTTACCTGGTGCAGCTGAAATTTCTGAATCACTATCATCAAAATCTAAGTTGCCACGAGTAGAGTTAATGGTTACATCTGAAGGTCTTAAGTGATGTATATCGGTATAAGCTTCAAAACTATCATCACCAAAACCATGACTACTTGGCCAACTGTGCTCACGATTCCAGTCACCAATATCACCACCATTTAAGTTTTTCGCTCTTGGGGTGCCTGTGTACCAAAGAATAATATTATCTGAGTCAGCGGGATCTTCATCAGTGGCTGTCAAAGCAGTCCATACTTGAGAGTACGAAAGTACAGTTGTATTAGCGCTAATGGTTTCAGAAAGTAGTTGCTTAATAATATCGGCCTGTGAACCTGCATCGACTTCTTCTTGTACAGTGGCATAGTAACTTGATGCATCAAAGGTTGAAGCATCAGCAACTTTATCTGCAGCGTCACAGCCAACACATGCACCAGCTGAATCGTCATCACTTCCGCCGTCACTGCCGTCATCAATGATAACTCCATCAGCAAAAGACTGAAGAGGAAACACTGATACTGCTGTTTCATTAGAGGTTTCACCATCTAATGCATTAGCTCCACTAAATGACCAATTAGCTAAAGTAAATGTAGCGCCATCAGGGCCGGTGTTAGCTGAACGATATGCCCAACCATCTAAATATTCCCAAGCCTCACCGTTGCCATCAACGTCAATGTCTCCAAAGGTATCGATAACTGCGCCATCACAAAACAATTCTACAGCATCATCACCATTAATGCCCATTGCCCCGGCGGTATCTGTAGGAGCAAAACCTAAATAGCTTTCAAAGCCATCGGCTTCCGAGGCTATATAAATATAGCTTCCTGCAGCAGCAGCGATACTATTGAAAGTGTATTCTTGACCATCACTTCCGCCGCCATTATTAGCAGAACCTAACCCACAAACAGATAGATCTGCAATGTCATTTAATACAAATATTTCTACAGCTTTGGGTGTACCACCTGACAGTGGCCCATCTATCACCCCAGTAATTACTAAATCATTAGCTTGCACTGTTGAGGCGCATATTGCGGCCACCAGTGCTGGATATTTCAACTTCATATTTTCTCCCAGAATATTTCACTACCGATTAGTCGGCTTATTATCATTTAATAAATTGAAGGCGATGTTCTTATACTTCTGTGACATCCTTATGACAGATAGATAGTATTTTGATTGTATTCCCAAGACCGATCCTGACCTTTTGGTCTGCATACAAAGCAATATTCACACCTAAACAATTAGGTAATTAAAACAGCAACTTAAAATGCTTACAAAACTTAACGCACAACAGCGTAAATATAACAGAGACAAAATAAATAAACACAACTCTCTATAAGGGGGCAATAACTACCAACATAATTAAAACGTCTATATTTCAATAACTAGCGCTTCACTTGCATTTATAACCCAAAAGAAATAAAATCATTATGATATCAATTAGACATCACATGGATTAATTATGATAAATGAGAAAAAAGGCTTTTCAATAAATGGTTATTTAGCATTTTTTGCTGTTTTGCCTGTGTTGCAACTAGGGTTTGGTTTTATGGTACTTAACCAAATACTGCTTCCACTTAGTGTATTTTGCACTGTAGTTGTGCTGGTTTGTTGGGGCGGCTTTTTCATGGTGCAACCAAACCAAGCGAAAGTCATGACTCTATTTGGTAGTTATGTTGGCACCGAGAAGCGTAATGGTTTGCGTTGGACCATTCCTTTCTTTATGCGTAAAACCGTGTCTTTACGCGTACGTAATTTCGAGTCTGCCAAGATTAAGGTTAACGATAACTTAGGTAACCCAATAGAAATTGCCACCATAGTCGTCTGGTCTGTCACTGATTCAGCAGAAGCCATGTTTGAGGTAGACGATTACGAGAGCTATGTCACCATTCAAAGTGAATCTGCACTGCGTAATTTAGCCAGCAGTTATTCTTATGACCCTCAAAACGAAGATAGCTCTGATATTGCACTTCGTAGCCACCCTCAGCAAATATCTGAAAAGCTCAAAGAAGAGATCCAAGAACGTTTAGGTAAAGCAGGGTTAACCGTGCACGAATCTAAAATCAGCCATCTAGCCTACGCTCAAGAAATCGCCAGCGCCATGTTGCAGCGGCAGCAAGCTACTGCGATTATTGCCGCTCGCAGTAAAATAGTTGAAGGTGCTGTTGGTATGGTAGAAATGGCTCTCGAACGGCTAGAGTCTAAGGGTGTGGTAGAGCTAGATGAAGAACGGAAAGCCATGATGGTAAGTAATTTATTAGTGGTCTTGTGTGGCGATAAAAATGCACAACCTATAGTCAACAGCGGCAGCTTGTATTAAGGAGAATAACCATGCAATGGGAATACAAAGTAGTGAATATAAAAGCAAAAGCTAAAGGTTTTATCACCCAAGTGCCCGATACACATGAGCTAGAGGTAGTACTAAATGATTTAGGCAGGCAAAACTGGGAGTTAGTCAGTTGTACTTTGGGTTCAACAACCAGCATGGCGAATAGTCATTCTCAAGCGGTTCTCAAAAGGCCAAGGTAATAAAGGTGTCTAAAAAAGCCTTTCCACTGCGCATAAACCCTGATGTGCTAGCTGCCATGCAACGCTGGGCAGATGACGACCTGCGCAGTGTTAACGCGCAGATTGAGTACGTTCTTAGAGATACCTTAGTGAAACAAGGTAGAGTCAAGCTAATACAAAAAGTTGTCACTGAAGTGGTTGAACCGGACAAAAAATAGCATAAAAATTAACTACTTGAATGGATAAGCCTTACCGCTTGCTTATCCATTTATGTCTAAACAAAAAAGGCAACAAGCTTAATACCCACCAGCCGATACTGCCACCATGCTCAGTCACAATAATAACACTAGGCTCTTCGTACACCTCTTCATAATTGCTACTTTCTAAGGATAATAAATACAAGTCACCATCATTATAACCATCAATTACAGCAACCAATTCATTGCTATACTCGTCATATAGTTCAATTAGCACCTCATAGTCACCTGGGGTAAAACCAGTTAACAATTCACTTTCTACCACCAAATTGTCGGCACTACTATCACCATAAATAGTGAAGGTACTAGTCGTATGGTATTCCTTAAATAGCTCATTTTTGCCCAAATAAAGACGGGCATATACTTGAGCTTCACTAAAATAAGTATCTGCATCTAAGCTCACAGCAAAGTGACTGTAAAAACCATCCCCGTCTTCATCACCATAAAACTCTACCCAAGCATCATATATCCAAAAATCAGAACGGGCGTTTTTAGCTTCTGGGCGAATATCTAACGTTCTTGCCTCAGCAATTTGTCTTGCTTGGCTAGTGGCTGGGACTCCATTTTTAGATGTTTCTAATGCTTCTTTAGGGGCAGCAGACGTATTTTTATAAACTATCTCGCTGGTATTATCAAACTGCTGTTCGAACGATGTAACTTCCCAGTCATCTGCTGGTTTAGCATATAAATCTGTTGTTAAAGTTAAACTTGCCAACCCAATTAATAATAAACGTTTCATGTGGTGCTCCTTTCAAACCTGTGACTAGTTTGCAGAAAATCACATGAACAAAAACTGAAGCGAGCCTTAACTCATTACCCACGTCGAGACACTAAATCTAATTTATTGACGAAACACAAGCAACCATGACTTTAAAGCTTATCTAAACCCGCGCTTTTCCTTAATTAGCTCATATGCAGCTTGAATATCTTGAGCTTTATTTTTTGCCATTTCTAAGGCTTGTTTAGGCAAGCCCTTTGAGACCAATTTATCTGGATGGTGTTCACTCATTAATTTTCGATAGGCTTTTTTAATACTTTTATCGTCATCAGATGTGGTAACCCCTAAAATTTTATAGGCATCAGCTAAAGACTGTTGTGATGAATAAGCGCCAGAGTGCCCACCAGTGCGCTGTTGTCCGCCACCTTGTCTAAAGCGAAGTTCTGCTTCAAATGCTGACAGTAAATACAATAAGTCTCTTTGGGGAAATCCTAGATATTGCGCCACAGTTTCTAAAATAACTTGCTCTGCTTTATCTAGCTTGCCATCTACATAAGCTGATTGAATTAAGATTTCTAAATACACTTGCATTATGTCACGACGACCGTGACATGACTCTTTAAAGTCTTTGACAGTTTGTTTTAACGGAAAGCTTGCGGCCTTGCCATCTCTAAAGGCTTGCTGAGCCTCAACCCGCATCTCTCCCTCTAGCTTCATCTGATCCATCAAGGTACTTGCCATGCGAATCTCAGAGTCGCTAACTTTGCCATCAGCTTTGGCGATATGCCCCATCACAGAAAATAAACAATGGAAAAATATTGCCTGGGACTTTAATGCCTCTTCAGTACTAAAAAAGCGGCTAAAGCCGCCTTTTTGATTAAAGTCTTGTCTATAGCCTTTATCAAAAAAGTGCCCCACCATAAAACCTAATACGGCTCCAGGAATTCCACCAAACATAGAGCCAAAAATGGTTCCTAAAATTTTTCCAATCATTTACTCATCATACCTATTTGTTTAACTGAGCGAGGCGTTCTGGTGTCCCGACATCAGTCCAATTACCCAAAAAGTATTGGGCACTAATTACATTATTTTGTATTCCAGCTATTAACATGGGGGCCAAAGACTGAATTTCACAACTAACATTATCAAAAAAAGATTTCTGATAAACGGCAATACCACTATATGTGAGCTTCTTTCCTCGGCTAACATTCAGACGCTTATCCTCAAAGTAAAAATCGCCATTGGGGTTATGCTCTGGATTATCTACCATCACCAAATGCGCCGCCTCACTAGAGAGTCTTAGGTCTCGTAAGCTAGCAAAATCAAAATCAGTAAACACGTCGCCATTAATGACAGTAAAACTCTGCGCTTGTTCAGTCGGGCAAAGCAAAGGTAATGCTTTTACTATACCACCTGCGGTTTCAAGTGCATTGACTTCTGGAGAGTAAATAACCTGTAATCCAAAGCGTTTACCATTACCAATTTCTTCTTCAATCAGATGTCCCAACCAAGCGTGGTTAATAATCACCCGTTGATATCCCGCCATTTTTAACGCTTCTAGGTGATACTCGATTAATGGTTTTTGATGAATAGTAAGAAGGGGTTTAGGTACCGTATCCGTAAGTGGCCGCATCCGCTCTCCCCTGCCAGCAGCTAAAATCATAGCGGTACTATGCATAAGCAATACTGTGTTGTTTTGCTATAACAGCTGGTAAAATCTTCTCTACAATCACAGCAGCAAAATCTTTATATTCAGGGTAAGCATTCGCGGATTCAATTAAATACTCTAAGGTGCGGGGAATATCTGCTAAATACCCTGACTTACCGTCACGTACATATAATCTAGCAAAAATACCTGCGACTTTGGTGTGCCGCTGCATACCCGTTATATCAAACCAAAACTTAAAGTCATCCCAAGAATAATTAGAATAGAATTCCTGATGCCAAACCTTTAACCATGAAACAACCCATTCTTTGGGCCATTTTTGATAGCAGTCTTTCAATAAGGATACAGCATCATAGGTTATGGGGCCCACTACAGCATCTTGAAAATCAATTACGCCAATGTCATCGCCAAGTATCATGAGATTTCTAGAATGATAATCTCTGTGGACTCCAGCATAAGGCTGAGACAAAAAGTTATCTGTTAATCTCTTTGTCGCTTGCTGAATTACCCTTAACTCAGTTTCCGATAATCTCATTTGCAAATACTTATCTAGTAACCAATCTTTGAGCAAGGCTACTTCTCTATTAACTAAAGCAGCATCGTAAATAGGTAATGGCCCTTGCAATGTAGCTTTACATTTTTGAACCAAAGGGATAACGCCAAGTGCTTTTTTATATAATTGGTGGCAATTTTGATGATTTAAATGCTCAGAAAACAAGGTGTCACCAAAATATTCCTGACAGTAAAATCCAAGCTCCAAATCGTAGGCGTATACTTTAGGAACATGAATACCATGTTCATTATAACTAGAGGCAACATTTACAAATGCTGCACAGTTCTCAAATTCTGGGGGGGCATCTACAGCGATAATCCACTTATCGCCTGATTGAAAACGAAAGTAGCGACGAAAGCTAGCGTCAGCCGAAACCATAATTAGAGCTTTGCAAGTAAAGTTCGTGTGGATATTAATCCAATTTAATAACTGTTGTTCACGTTTAGTCTGGATATTCAAAAATTGTCTCTAGTTGAGAATGATGTCTATGTGTTTTTATGAGAGAATGGCGAAATATCTCTTTTTTTGCAAGTCTACTGGTAAATCCGTTCGAAACCCTTAAAATTAACATTTTATATCATTTTACTCTTTCTATTTAGGCTATTTTTTACTTGTCAATTACTCTAAAACTGCACCGCCCACTATTTTGCGCATTAACGATGTGGGCGGGGGTATCACATGCTCAAGAGGTGTGTTTTGTTCCTTTAGCAGGACCAAACTTAGATAACTCATTAATTGATGGGCAAATTCTCGTAAAATCCCAATACAGTGAAATTCAACAAAACACCTATGCAGAATTTAATGGCGATGTAGAAATAAACAGTTCCGAAGTTAAAATAAAAGCTGAAAGCGCGAAATTAGATAGACTCAGTGAAACATTAGTGGCTAATGGCAGTGTTAACTTTCAAGATAAAAACATCACTGTCTCTAGCGATAAGGTAACCTTAAATAGAATATCTAATGAATTACTAATTGAAGAATCTAATTATCAACTTAATCGAGTACAAGGTCATGGCAAAGCCCAAGAAATAGCCATTAGTGAGCAAACCGGCATCAATCTAATTGAAGCAAGTTATAGTAGCTGTCCTATTGATGATGAAGTATGGAGAATTCAAGCAAGTCAAATCGAGATCACCCCAAATCAGGCTAGAGGGGTTGTCAAAAACGCCCGGTTCTATATAAAAGACGTACCAGTTCTGTACTTACCCTATTTCTCTTTCCCCGTTAATGATGAGCGCCAATCTGGTTTTCTATATCCTGATATTACAAACAGTAGCTCCGCTGGTATAAGCGTCGAGCAACCCATTTATTGGAACATTGCCCCAAACTACGATTTAACCTTGAGTCCAAGATTAATGACTAATCGCGGCTTACAACTCAAAACAGAATTTCGCTACCTAACAGAGCAACATAAAGGTCAGCTTAACCTTGAGTATCTTCCCAATGATTTAGCTGAAGACCTAGACTCAGAACGGTATTTCTATAGATATGTTCATAATGGTTCTATCAATGAGAATTGGCGTATAAATGCTGAAATTAACGGCCTAAGCGATGATAACTATGTTAATGACTTAGGCTCAGATTATTACAGCCAATCAGATACCCACCTTTATAAAACCCTAGGCTTAAATTATTTTTCTGAAGGTTTAGATATAAGTGCCCAATTCCGAGACTTCGAGGTGCTTGGGGATCATCCAGATAGTTATCGGGCCCTTCCTGAAATAAGGCTCAATTATTTAAGCAATCTAGTGGCAGGATTTGAATTTAAGATAAACTCAGAACTGGCCTACTTTGAAAGTGGTGATGAAGACAACCCAACTGCCACACGTTTTCATATTGCCCCCACATTGAGCTATCCATTCCAAAATCAATGGAGTGAATTACTAGCTGAAGTATCGGTAATGCACACCCATTATTTTCAGGAAAATATTACAGATACCAATTTAGAAAAAGAAGTCACTAGGACCTTAGGTCAAGCAAAGCTCTATGGTAGTTTAGCTTTTGAAAGAGAAATCAGTTGGTTTGGTAAAACCCTAACACAAACCTTTGAACCCAAAGCACAATATTTATACACCAGCTATGAAGAACAAACTAACATAGGATTATATGATACAACTCGGCTCTACAATGATTTTGCAGGCTTATTTAGGGGCCAAGAATTCACAGGGCTAGATAGAATTAGTGATAACAATCAGATCACGCTAGGTACGACTACCCGCATTATTGATAACAATAATCAGGAAAAATTCAAGCTAAGCATAGGCCAGATATTTTACCTAAAAGACAACCAAGTGCTTGATGCAACTAAAGAAGATAGTAAATCAGCCGTAGCTGCCGAATTAGATTGGCAAATGGGCAGTAAGTGGTATGCCCATACGTTAGCACAGGTATCAAGCATTACAGATAAAGTTGAACGCAGTAGTATATCCCTTGAATATCAGCTCTCTGAAAATAAACTGCTCCAGATAAACCATAGGTTTGTTAGAGATTTATCATCAGAAAAAATTGATCAAGTGGGTATAACTGCCACTTGGCCCATTTCTAAAAATTGGCAGTGGATAGGCCGTTGGTACTATGACAGGACCCTAAACAGGACGGTAGAAGCCTATAATGGTGTTCAATATAGCTCATGTTGTTGGACTGTGAGTTTTGTAGCTGAGCGATATTTGAGCAATAGTTATGAATCAACAGGAGTGCAAAGTACCAATGATTTCGAAACAGGATTTCATGTATACTTCACCAATCGGAACTTATTACGTGACGGGCTTTTTGGATATAGACGCCCTTATCTGTTGAACTAATTAACGTTTGAAATAACTAACCTTTTCAAACAACCTAATTTCTATTTGGCGCTTCTAGACCAAACGCCATTAAACTTAAAAGTAAAAATATCATGAAAGTATTAGTAGTTACTCTTTTAATCAGTTCTTTTTTAACCTTTAAATCTTATGCAGCACCAGAATCACTTGATAAGGTATCAGTGATTGTTGACCAAAGTGTGGTGTTAGAGAGCGAGGTCAAAGAACTCATAGCAGTAGTAAAACGTAACGCCGCAGTTAATAACCAAACACTACCGTCAGACCGAGCGATACGCACCCAAGCTATTGAAAAATTAATTGTCGATAATTTACAAATGCAACTTGCTGAGCGTATGGGTATTCAAATTAGCGACCCGCAATTAGAACAAACCATTGGCAATATTGCTCAAGGTGAAAACATGACAGTTGCGCAATTTCGTAACAAAATTGCTCAAGAAGGCGTCACTTATGACACATATAGAGAAGAAATTCGCAAAGAAATAATCTTAGGTGAAGTTCGTAGAGCCAATGTTAGACGTCGTGTTTATATTACAGATCAAGAAGTAGATAACTTAGTTAAACTTATAGATGAGCAAGGCAGTCAACAAGCTGAGTATCATTTAGGCCATATCTTAATTGAGTTTCCGCCAGAGCCCACAGATGAAGATATAACTGCCGCCAAAAACCGTGCAAATAATGTACTAGAGTTATTAAATAATGGTTCCGACTTCGCCAGAATTGCAACAGCTTCCTCTGGTGGAGCGCTTGCCCTAGAAGGTGGTGATTTAGGCTGGATGAATATTAACTCAATGCCAACCTTATTCGCAGAAGCGGTTCAAAATAAGAGTAAAGACACTTTAGTAGGCCCTATTCGAAGTGGAGCCGGATTTCATATCTTGAAGGTCAAAGATCTTCGAGGCATTGAAAAAGTTGAGATATCTGAAGTCAACGCAAGACACATTCTAATTTCACCTTCAGTTATTTTAAGTGACGACAAAGCTAAACAAATGCTACAAGAGTTTCGTGAACAAATATTAGCAGGAGAAGCTGATTTTGGTGAGTTAGCGAAAGAACACTCTGCTGATCCAGGCTCTGCCTTAAAAGGTGGCGAGTTAGGTTGGTCTGACCCGAGTGTTTATGTTCCTGAGTTCCAAGAAACACTTGGTAAATTAGAAATAGATGAAATTAGTCAACCAGTGCGCTCTCAATTCGGATGGCACTTGATGCAATTACTTGGCAAGCGAGTGGGTGACATAACTGAACAACGTAAAGAAGAGAAAGCCTACCAGTTATTATTTCAACGTAAATTTGCTGAAGAAGCCGACACTTGGCTTCGAGAAATACGTGCAGGCGCATATGTTGAAGTATTAAGCGATACGGCAAGCTAAATGAAACCACTAAAAATAGCTATTACACCTGGAGAGCCTGCAGGCATAGGCCCTGACTTACTAATTCAAATAGTGCAACAAGCATGGTCAGCGCAGCTAGTTGTTTTTGCAGATGGTGAAATGCTCAGTCAAAGAGCTAAGCAATTAGGTTTACCCCTATCATTTGTGGAGTATGAAGAAAATGCCACGCATATCCTGCCCCCAGGGAAAGTGTTTCTAGTTAATATCAAAAGCAAAACACCTACTCAAAGTGGGGTGCTGAATAGTGAAAATGGACCATATGTAGTGGAAACCTTGCGCCAAGCTTGTAAAAAGAATTTAGACGGCGAGTTTGATGCAGTTGTAACTGGCCCTGTACATAAGGGGATCATTAACGAAGGGGGCATATCTTTCAGCGGTCATACAGAGTTTTTCGCCAACGAATCTAATACTAATGACGTCGTGATGATGCTAGCAACCGAAGGGTTGAGGGTGGTACTTGCGACCACACATATTCCGTTAGCTTATGTATCCAAAGCCATTACCTTTGAGCGCTTACATAAAGTTTTGCACATAGTAAATACCGATTTGATGTTAAAATTTGGCATAAAAAACCCTCATATTTTTGTGTGTGGTTTAAACCCTCATGCTGGTGAAGATGGTCATATTGGTAAAGAAGAAATACTTGTGATTAACCCGGCATTAGCAGCATTACGAGAGGAAGGACTAAAGATTACTGGCCCATTACCAGCAGATACTATCTTTAATCCTAAATACCTTGAGCAAGCTGACGCTATTTTGGCTATGTACCATGACCAAGGGTTACCTGTATTAAAATACAAAGGCTTCGGCGCTTCCATTAACATTACCCTAGGATTACCTTTCATTCGAACATCAGTAGACCATGGCACTGCATTAGATTTAGCAGGCACGGGTCAAGCAGACACGGGTAGCTTTGAATTAGCTATCGAAAAAGCCATCGAGATAGCAGCGAAAAAACAATGAGTAAACAGCATTTAGGGCATACAGCTAGAAAACGTTTTGGTCAAAACTTTCTACACGACAACTATGTAATTGATCAAATAGTATCAGCTATTAATCCTCAGAAAGGACAGCACATGGTAGAGATCGGTCCAGGCCTTGGCGCCCTAACCGAACCTGTGTGTGAATTGCTTGATGAGCTAACGGTCGTAGAATTAGATAGAGATTTAGCGGCTCGGTTACGCACCCATCCTTTTATTGCAAGCAAACTTAATATCGTAGAAACAGACGCGTTAAAATACGATTTTTCGCAGTTGATTTCAGAAGATACACCTTTAAGAATATTTGGAAACCTTCCTTACAATATATCAACACCGCTTATGTTCCATTTATTTTCTTTTGCTAATAAAGTACAAGATATGCACTTTATGTTGCAAAAAGAAGTGGTTAATCGCTTGGCCGCATCACCTGGGAATAAAAATTACGGTAGATTATCAGTGATGGCCCAATATCACTGTCAAGTCATACCGGTTCTTCAAGTTCCACCGGGGGCATTTAATCCACCTCCCAAGGTAGACTCAGCAGTAGTGCGATTAATCCCCCATCAACAAAAGCCAGTTTCACTGATTAATGAAGATACCCTTCATACAGTATGTGCACAGGCATTTAATCAAAGACGCAAAACAATACGCAATAGCCTTAAAAACAGCTTAAACGAACAGCAACTTATTGATCTGGGAATTAACCCAGA
The DNA here is from genome assembly GCF_039942875.1 of Paraglaciecola sp. Taxonomy (GTDB): domain Bacteria; phylum Pseudomonadota; class Gammaproteobacteria; order Enterobacterales; family Alteromonadaceae; genus Paraglaciecola. The sequence goes on along the minus strand of NZ_JBDVBQ010000004.1, from coordinate 100,735 downwards.
GCTTCGAGCTGAGAACTTGTCTTTACAAGATTTTGCAAAAATTGCTAATGCAGTAGAAACCTATACGCTAGACTCTAGCAACAACTAAATACAAAAACATTAGAAACTGAGCCCTGTGATGAGTCAAGAAACACCTATTGTTATTGATGTGCAGACCCAATACCTGCCAAATAGAATTCCAGAGAAAGACAAGTATCCCTTCAGCTATACCATTACGATCACTAATCATAGTGATAAAAGCGTGCAGTTAATGGCCAGGTATTGGTTGATAACCGATGGCAATGGCAAAAACACAGAAGTAAGGGGACCTGGTGTAATTGGAGAGCAGCCCAATATAAAACAAGGTGAGTCATTTCGTTACAGCAGTGGTGCTATTTTAGATACCCCCATTGGAACTATGCAGGGGTTTTACGAGATGCTCTCTGCAGATGGACAAATCTTTGAGGCTCCCATTGATGTGTTTCGCCTAGCTGTGCCCAATGTCTTAAATTAAAGCAATGGCAACTTATATTGTTGGAGATATACAAGCTTGCTTCACAGGTCTAGTTAGACTTTTAGACTCTGTTGGGTTTTCAGCTGAACGAGACAAATTAATAGCGGTGGGCGACTTAATAGGTCGAGGCCCACATGCTATCGAGACAATAGAATATTTATACTCACTCGGGGATAGTTTTGACACAGTACTAGGTAATCACGACTTACATTTGCTTGCTATTTATTCTGGAATACGAAAAGCCAAGCCAAATGATAAGTTAGACACCTTACTTTCTAGTAAAAATATAGAAACCTATATCAATTGGTTACGAAAAAAACCTTTAGCCCTCAAACCTAACGAAAATTCATTAGTAACCCATGCCGGTCTTTACCCTAAATGGTCTATTAAACAAGCTTTAGCATACAGCGACGAAATAAGTGAACAATTAACAGGTGATAAATGGCAAACTTTTTTAACTAATATGTACGGCAACCAACCAAATATCTGGGATAAGGAACTAACAGGAGCTAAACGATTTCGGTTTATCGTTAATGCCTTAACCCGAATGCGTTTTATTAAGGATGGGAATACCTTAGACTTTGACTGTAAAGCCGCCCCCGAAGATGCGAGTTCAGAACTCACTCCATGGTTTAACTGTCACAATGAAAAACTAAAAAATTCACAACAAGTTATTTTTGGGCATTGGGCTGCTCTCAATGGGGTAACCCACACCACACAGGCCTCAGGCCTAGATACTGGTTACATCTGGGGCAACAAGCTGACCCTTTTAGATTTATCTAAGAACGTAAAACATTCAGTTAAGTATAAAGATACCCAATAAACAGTCGATAGCTTAGAATAATTATACCCATTATCTCTACCAATTTGGGTTCAGTCGGTTATAGTTAAAATCTTGTCACATTGTAGGTTTGTTAATATAAAATTAATAACTAACCTTTGACAATGTTTGGTTCATCCAACTTAGTTTAAGGTCGTTTCATGAAAATAACAGTTGCAACTCGTGTAGTAGGTGGTTTTGCAGTCATTACCATTCTTATGTTCATATTAGGTGTAGTTTCTTACACCAGTTTGAGCAAAATTGATAACGCTACTGAGGAAGTTAATACACTAGCTTTCCCAACTGTTAGTGGGAGTAAAATACTAAAAATTGCCTTTTTAAACATGAGTAAATTAACTACTGAGGCACTTTACGAAACAGAGTCAGAAGTCTTAGAAGAAAAATTAGTTGCATTTGAAGATAGCCATCAAAATTTTGAAGATGAATTACGCACGCTATCAGCTGTAGTAACTAGAGAGCCTGCGCTGCGTAAATCTTTAGTAGAAACTGAGACTATATTCCGTGAGTACTTAGATAACGTAAATACACTTTTTGTTAACAAAAAATCTCAGTTGGAATACGCTGACAATCTATTGGATATAATTGGAGACGTAGAAGACAACGCAGATGATACATCCACACTGATAGTTGATTTTGCAGATTTAGATGAGGTAGCGGATAATAGTAGCTTACAGCAGACCTCTGAGATAGCTAACGGTCTAGAATCAAATTTAATGACCTTACTTACGGCAAGTGCTGAGTATGTAAAAACTGAAACTTTACTTCGTGCAGAGATTAACGGTAGCGATGTCAAATTTGTAACGGATCAAATTCAAAGTAAAGTAACTGCAATGCAAGATGAAGCTGGTAGCCTAGATACATCAGGTACTTTAAGTGAAATATACTCCCTTGTTGATGACGTGTTAGATTCTATCAACTCTTCACAGGGGCTTTTACAAACCCAAGTAAGACTTTTAGAAAATAAACAACAAGCCAGTATTGCCTATGGCGCATCAGAACAAAATATCATTCAGGCGTCGGATAAACTCGATGACCTCAAAAAATTAGCAGATGCCCAAGCTCAAAGTGCAAAAGATGATGTAAATCAATCGGTTTCAACAGGAAAAATGATTACCATTATCATAGGTTTGGCGTCCTTAGCAATCGCAGCAGCCATTGCATACAGAACGGTATTAGCAATAATAAAGCCACTGCATAAAGTTAATGAGATACTTAATATTGTATCCACTGGTGACCTAACCCGTAAACTTGATGATTCAGCTAATGATGAATTTGGAGAATTAGCTAAGAATTGTAATAACCTAATAGCCAGTTTAAAAACACTTATTTCAAGTATAAGTTCCAGAGCAACTCAATTAGCTGCTACAGCAGAAGAAACCTCTGCAATTACGGCGCAAACAACCCATTCTATTCAAGATCAAAAATCGCAAGTATCTCAAGTAGCTACAGCAACTACTGAGATGCATAGTACCTCTCAATTAGTCACTCAAAATGCCGAAGATACGCTAAATCAAATTAAGAATGCTGACAACGAAGCTGAGAAAGTCAAAGCTATTTCAGAAGAAAACAAAAACACCATTTTGATACTAGCAAAAGACGTTGAAGAAGCAGCTCAAGTAATTAATAAACTTAACCAAGACAGCGCAAGTATTGGGGGTATTTTAGAAGTTATTAGAGGCGTAGCTGACCAAACTAACCTATTAGCGTTAAATGCTGCTATCGAAGCGGCCCGTGCAGGTGAGCATGGTCGCGGCTTCGCAGTAGTAGCTGACGAAGTCAGAACCTTGGCAAGTCGTACGCAACAGTCAACTCAAGAAATAAACTCTATGATAGAGGTCTTGCAGGCAGGAGCTGAAAAAGCGGTATCTGTAATGAACCAAGGTAAAGAGCAGACCACTGTGTGCGTTCAGCAAGCTGAAAACGCTACCGTTGCATTAGAATCTATAACAAGCGCAGTGCACAAGGCTTATGATGTAAGTAGTCAAATTGAACAATCGGCCCGTGAACAAAATATTGTGTCTCAAGAGATTAGTGAAAAACTTGAGAACATAGTGAATATCGCTGAAGAAACCACAACAGGAGCTCACCAAACTGCAGAGTCTAGCCAAGAAGTGGCTAAACTGGCAGAAGAGTTACAAAGTTCAGTACAAGCATTTAAGGTGTAGTATCGTATAGAAGATTGGACCTGTAGTGAATAAATAGAAAATGAAGTGGCCCCCAATAGTTAGATATTCTAATTGCTGGGGGTCTTTTTATGTGCAGATACCCCAGAGCATTTAAGGTAATAGTTGTAAAGCACTTAACCTAAAATCAGCATCATGATTTAGATAGCAGATTTAATATCTTCACTTGCATAGTGAAGCACTAGACAGTCTATTGAAAGCTTATCAACCCTATACTAATGATGCCCTTACAAAGTAAGAGCAACACTTCAAATACCCAAAAAATGATTAACGAACAAGGTGTAAAAAGTGTAGGTGTTTTTGATAATGATCAATCATGTCGTTAATCACTGCTTGCTTTGACCACCCCATAATATCGTAATCTTGGCCCCCTTCAGCTAAATGCACTTCAACGCGATAGTAGTCTTCATTGCTATTATCAACATTTGTCTCATCTTGTTCAGAGGTAAAGTTAGGCTGTTGATGTTTTGCACACTTCACGCCATACACAAATGAATGTTCTGGGCCATGATCTACATGTAAGGTAAGCTTATTCACATCACCAACAATCTTAGATTCTACTTGGTTAAGTGCAAGTTCAGCACTCACACTCTCCATAGCAGAGCGAGCGGTAACAGCGACAAACTTGTTAGCTGTGGCTTCATTAGGGCATTGTATTATGGTCGAAAGTCGTTGTTTCCAGCCCCCATCGGTATCTGATGGTTGCGGGTGTGAATTCATTGCTAAGCTAGCTTTCTTGTGCGCTTCAACCCTTAATGCCTTAATCAAACCAACCAAGGCCAACAGCAGAATAACTGCAAAAGGTAAGGCAGAGGCAATCGTCATGGTTTGCAAGGCATTCAAGCCACCAGCTGTCAGTAATATAGCAGAAACCAAGCCTATACTTACCGCCCAATAGATACGCTGCCAAACGGGGGTGTCATTTCGACCGTGAGAGCACAACATATCCACCACCATGGCGCCAGAATCACAGGATGTCACAAAAAACACCACCACCATTAAAGTAGCAATAAAGCTTAAAAAATGTTGAAACGGAAAGTTCTCTAAAAACACAAATAGCGCCACTGGGGCATTGCTGCTCACCATACTTCCCAATTTATCGACACCCTGTGTATAAATAAGGTCTATGGCAGAGTTACCAAAAACAGTCATCCAGAGTAAAGTAAACGCCGTTGGGATCACCATCACCCCAGTTACAAACTCTCGAATGGTTCTCCCTCTAGATATCCGAGCAATAAACAATCCAACAAAGGGTGCCCATGCTAACCACCAGCCCCAATAAAAAATAGTCCACCCGCCAATCCAGTCAGTTTTATCATAGGCAAATAAATTAAATGTATTACGTACAATGTCCGACAGATAAGCCCCTGTATTTTGCACATAGGCAGTTAACAAGAATACAGTAGGACCTAATACTAAAATGAAGATTAAAAGCGCTATAGCAAGGACCATATTTAACTCTGATAAGCGCCTAATGCCTTTATCTAACCCCGTAGCAACAGACACAATGGCAATAGCTATAATTCCAATCATTAATACGATTTGTGTGTTAACTGACTCCTCTAAATTAAACAAATAATTAAGACCAGAGTTTATCTGAGCGGCTCCTAAACCTAAGGAGGTCGCAATACCGAAAATAGTGCTCACAACGGCAAAAATATCTACGACATGCCCTGCCCAACCGTAGATCCTGTCACCAATTAAAGGATACAAAGCAGAACGTAAGGTTAAGGGTAAATTTAACCTAAAACTAAAATAGGCCAATACTAAGGCGACAACTGCATAGATGGCCCATGCATGTAACCCCCAATGAAAAAACGTCATAGTCATCGCTTCGCGTACCGCCTCGGTTGTACCTTGAGTAGCGGTTGGGGGGGACAAAAAATGCATAACAGGTTCGGCTACTCCAAAAAACATCAAGCCTATCCCCATACCTGCAGCAAATAGCATAGACAGCCAAGTAGGTAGAGAAAAATCAGGCTTACAATGGTCAGGTCCGAGCTTTATTTCCCCGTATTTGGAAAAGCCTAAATACAATACAGACATCAAAATAGCTGCCACAGACAACACATAAAACCAACTTCCATTAGCTATAATAGTGCTTTGCAGATGGCTAAAAAAAACATCAGCAGTTTTAGGGCTTACCAGTGCAAATAACACCAATATTGCGATCAATAATGAGGAAAGATAAAAAACAGGGCGATTGAGATGTTGATCTAATTTGCTTAAAACCACTTAAATGTGTCTACCGATTAGTTTAGATAGTCACAATATAACCCGTCAGTAAACTGTTTGATACTCAATGACTGTGATTTACACTTTTCAAGAAATATGAATATTGATTGAACTTTTTTAGATAAAGTATAATGAATCAGGAAATAATCGCCTTGTTGGGTTATAATATGACCGCCGCGCGAAAAAAAATTGTACTGATTTTAAATTGTAAGCAATTGGGTCTCTTTAACGTCTCCCCTTGGCATTGCATGCAATAGCCCACAAGGCTCCCCTCATGAAAAAAACTAAAATTAGCTGTGCCATTGTCACAGCTCTCGCTCTAACACCTGCTATTGCTCAAGAAAAAGCAGCAAAAGCACAAATAGAAACCATCCAAGTTACCGCCACGAAAAGAACAGAATCTATACAGGATGTACCTGTATCTGTTTCTGCACTAAATGGTGAGGCGTTAGAAGCACTTGGCGTCGAAAGTTTTAATGACTATGTTGAATTCTTGCCTAACGTAGTATTTCAAGGTACTGGACCTGGTCAAAATGAAATTTACATTCGCGGGGCTGCTACCTCACAATCCAACATTGCCGTTTCTTCTGTTCAAGCATTGCAACCCTCTGTAGCATTTTACCTAGATGAACAACCTGTTTCTATGCAAGGAAGAAACTTAGATGTCTACGCTGCTGACATGGAACGAGTAGAAGTACTTCCAGGGCCCCAAGGTACTTTATTTGGTGCAAGCTCTCAGTCGGGTACCGTTAGAATGATCAGTAAAAAACCAGACCATACAGGTTTCTCTGCAGGACTTGATGTCAATATTGGCAGTACTAAAGGCGGCGAAATGAGTAACTCTGTCGAAGCCTATATGAATTTCACCCCTACCGATGAGTTAGCGTTACGCGTGGTCGCATACAATGACAAACAAGGTGGCTGGATTGATAACATCTTAAACAAACCAGGCGAAGGCGGCTATATAGGTAGCGCTGTCGTTATCGACAGAATTTCTGGTGGTGTATTAAGTGATCCACAGAACACGCCAGTTATATCTCCTAAAAATGACACCCTAGTTGAAGATGATTTTAACGACGCAATTTACGCTGGAGTGAGGTTTGGGCTCTCTTATTTAATCAACGAAGATTGGTCGTTCTTACTTCAACATACTGCGCAGTCTTTAGAAACTGAAGGCGTGTTTGCTTACGATCCCAACCTAGAAGGCGAAAGTTCAGTTAACCGTTTTGTTCCAGAAGACAACGATGATGAATTCGGACTAACCACTTGGACCTTAGAAGGCCGCTTAGACAAACTAGACTTAGTTTACACTGGTGGTTACCTCGACCGTGAAATCAGTTCAACCATTGATTACACTGGTTACACTAACGGTGGTTTATTTGCTGCATATTACGTATGTAACCATTATGAAGCAGCAACACCTGCTGACGAAGTGTGTATTGACCCAACTAAATTCTATAAAGAAAAAACTGACACATCACGTGTCACCCATGAATTTCGGATTAATACTGATGTTGATAAGCCATGGCGTGTGACTGCTGGTATTTTCTATGATGACCAAGAAGTGAGTTCTGTTGGCCAATTCAAAATAGCAAATACTGAGTTAGGTTTTTTCACTGATTTACAACGAACTTTAGTAGGTACTGAAGGGATAAATTCGGACGGCGGACCCTTTTCGTCAGAAATCAGCTTTGTGAATGATGTTACTCATACCATTGAACAGATTGCAGTCTTTGGGCAAGCTGAATATGACATCACAGATAAATTAACTGCCACCTTTGGCGCACGTTGGTATCAAATTGACGATACCTTTAAAGGGTCAACCACTACTGTTGATGTAAGTCGCCGTATCCGTGCATTTGGCACATTAGACGCATCAGAGTTAGAAGCGGTAGGTGAAGACCCAGCGTTAATCCAAGCAGCAATCGCAAGTGGGCAACTTGATGTTAGTTTGTTAGATAATAACGGAACACTAACCGTAGACGATACCATTTTCAAAGCATCATTAGACTATAAACTGAATGACGACATATTGTTATTTACTACATACTCTGAAGGCTTTAGACCGCCAGTAACCAACCGTGTAGGTGGCGGCCTAGCAAGTAATCAAAGTGGGGCCTTTGAAGGATTTAGAATTCCAGTTTATTCTACAACTGATAGCCTTGATAACTATGAAATAGGTCTGAAAGGTGACTTCTTAGACGGAGTTTTACGAGTTAACGCAACAGCCTACTATTCAGAAATAACTGACTTGCAAACCTCACGTTATGACCCGACCAACATTAGCTTTTTAGTATTTACCGACAACGTAGGTGATGCTGAAATAAAAGGTCTAGATGCCGACATTACTTGGTTAGCCACAGATAATTTAGTAATCAATGCCGCGTTCAGTTTATTGGATACAGAGCTTAGTCGCGTTAACGCAGAGTTAGATGGTATCGCACCAAGTGTAGGCGCATCACTGCCTTACTCAGCTGAGTTCTCAGGGAATATACGTGCTCGTTATTTCTTCGAGTTAAACGATGGATACGAAGGCTATATAAATGGTTCAGTAAGTTATACTGGCGAACGTTTAGCCGGAATGGCAATGGATGCATACGTAACTGAAGATGCCACCCGCTTAATTTATGGAACAGGTTCAGGATTATCTATCCAAAAAGAAGCTGATGTTTATGCAGGCGCGTCTTTTACTGACTCTAACGGTGATGTATTTCAAGGTGGCCGTTACATTCAAGATAGCTATGCGATTGCCAATGTATCAGTGGGCATCACCAAAGACGACTGGAAAGCAGAGCTTTACATTGACAATTTAACTGACGAAAGTGCGATTTTATATATAGATACGCAGCAGTTTACACCTAAGGTAGTAACTAACCGCCCTCGTACAATGGGATTGAGATTGTCTTACGACTTCTATTAAAATAGCAGTCAAGTAAGTCTTAAAGGCAAGCTTTTAGCTTGCCTTTATTTTTATCTGTACAAAAAATTCAAAATAAAATAGAGGTAACACGTGAGTACTAACGCCAGCCAACCCCAGATAAACGTTGACGATATAAAACGTGCATTACAATCAAATAATATTGATAAGGCTATTTTATTAGCACAACAAGCTTTAGCTACAAAGCCATCAGCAGAAATACACCAAGAGGTATTGTACTTACTTGCGGTTGCTCAAAGAAGCAACGGTCGAATTGCAGAAGCAACAAAAACCATCGACCAGTTAATTAACTTAAACCCCAATCATGCAAGGGCCTATCAAGAACTAGGTTATCTAAGTTTAAGTGCCGCAGATAAACCCAAAGCTGCCATAGCATTCGCAAAAGCCACACGCTTAAACCCTGCCCTTTTAGCAAGTTGGCAAAAATTAGCCCCTTTATATCAAGAGTATGCGCAGACGTCAGGACAGCAAGCGGCAGAGCAAAAAATAGCACAACTCGCAAAGTTACCTATCGAGATACGTGGCGCACAAGATTTAATGTATGAAGGCAAATTAGCACTAGCGGATACGGTTTGCCGACGCTTTTTACAGAAGCACAAGCATCATGTAGAAGCCATGATGTTACTCGCTGAAATTGGTATTAAATTAAAGCTATACCATGAAGCTGAGTTTCTTTTAGAAAGTTGCATTGAAATTCATCCAGATCACTTAGATGCAAGATTAGCACTGGTGCAACTGTTCTCTAAGTTAGGTAAGTTTGCACAAGCTAAAGAGCAGGCTCAATTATTACTAAACAAACAAGCCGATAACCCTCAATACCTTGCAGCAAAGGCGGGGGCTATGGTGGGAATTGGAGAAGTTGAAAAAGCCATTGTTATCTATCAGCAGATACTTCAACAACATCATAATTTACCTGGTATACAACTATTATTAGGTCACGCACACAAAGCTAATGGAGACATAAAACAAGCTATTGCCGCCTATCAAGCGGCTTACACTATTCGAGCTGACTTTGGTGATGCCTACTGGAGTTTAGCTAACACCAAAACGTATCGCTTTAGCGAACACGAACTAACGCAAATGCAGGCCCAACTAGAAAAACCTGATATCGAACAAGACGACAGGGTACATTTTGAATTTGCCTTGGCTAAAACCTATGAAGACAGCAAACAATTCGATATTGCATTTGATCACTATAAACAGGGTAATGACTTAAAAAATCAACTTAGTCATTATTCTCAAGCGAAACTCAACGAACAAATTAATGCGCAAAAATCGGTATTTACATCAGCCTTTTTTGAGTCTCACAAGCATATAGGAGACAACAACCCTGCCCCTATCTTTATTCTTGGATTACCTCGAGCTGGCTCAACATTACTTGAGCAAATCCTCGCATCTCACTCTCAAGTGGATGGCACCATGGAGCTACACAACATACTTGGACTAGCAGCAAAATTAAGCAATAGTAAAAGTGGCTACCCGCACATAGTAAGTGAGATAGACAGCACCTACTTCGCTAGATTTGGACAACAATTTATCGAACAAACTCAATGCTATCGTCAAGGCGCAGCGTTTTTTATAGATAAAATGCCAAACAACTTTATGCATATTGGGTTAATCAAATTCATATTACCTAATGCCAAGGTCATTGATGCTAGGCGAGACCCAATTGCATGTTGTTTCAGTGGATACAAACAACTATTTGCCGAAGGCCAAGAGTTTTCTTACGACTTAGAAAACATGGCTCACTATTATCACTCTTATCAGTCACTCATGAAACATTGGGATGAAGTGTTACCGGGGTTTGTGTTGCGAGTACAGCACGAAGATGTAATAGAAGATTTAGAAGGTGAAGTTAGACGGATACTCGACTTTTGCCAATTACCTTTTGAAACAAACTGTTTAGATTTTCATAAAACAAAACGTACAATTAAAACCCCAAGTTCAGAACAAGTACGCCAACCGATCAATAGTACCGCCAAAGACCAATGGAAAAACTTTGAGAAAAACTTAACCCCACTAATAAAAGCTTTTACTTGAAAATAATCACTAAAAGTAACGACAAAACACCCTAGAAAGGTTTTGTCGTTACAATAATAAAGTGACTCAAAGCTTACTAGTGTTCAATCACTTTAAACGTAATAGCACTAGGGTATTGTTCACTATGGTAAAGCCTGTGTTGCGCTTTTACATAGTCTTCAGGCTTAGCTTCAAAGATATTATCAACATATTTTTGTGGGTTCATATCCATAAACGGAAACATGCTGCTTTGCACTTGAATTTGCAACTTATGCCCGCGCTTGATGGTGTGCAGAACATCTAGTAGTTCAAACTTCACCAATGTAGGCTTATTAGGCTCAAATGGCTCTGGCTGACTCATGCTATTTCTAAATCGGCCGCGGATGATGCCCCAACGCACTAACTCATGACGGTTGCCTGTCTCTTTGTCTACTTTATTTGAAGTTTCATCTACACCGGGAAACACATCCACTAATTTAACGACAAAGTCACCCGCACTTTGGTCAGTAGACACCCACAAATCGATGTCAATTGCACCGGCAATGGTTTGGTCTTCTGTTGCTACCTCACCGTTAAACACTAATACGTCTGTGCGCCTAGCAGTAAAACGTTGATCTTCAGCCATATAAGGTCTGTCCCATCCGCGACTTACTTTATCTGAATGAGGAACAGGCTTACTTGGATCACTAATGTAATCACTCGAACCACCCAATGACTCTTTTTGAGTTAACAACTTTTCTCCAGCGCCCATATATAACACAACATCCTCACCTTGCTCAGGAGGCCAAGTATCGAATTCACGCCAGCGATTAGCGCCTGTTTCGAACATAGTAGCTGCAGCTAAGGATTCAGCTTTTGTACCTTTTAGATTATGTTTGAAAAACGGCAGGAGAATATGCTCTTGAAACCATGCACTGGTATTAAACCCAAACTCAGCTTCGCCCATTTTACTGCCATCTTTAGCATTCCATTGGCCGTGATACCATGGACCCATAATGATATGAACATTGTCTTTTTTATTACCTTTAGACATTTTCTCATAGGTAGCGAGTGGACCATATAAATCTTCAGTGTCGTACCAGCCCCCCACAACTAAGGTGGCAGGTTTTACATTTTTAAGATGAGGTAGCACATTACGCGCCTGCCAATATTCATCGTAATTAGGATGCTCTGTGAGCTCATTCCAGAAAGGTCGCTCACCATGAAAATAATCTTTATTAACGTTACTTAAGGGCCCTAATTTACGGAAAAAGTCATAGCCGTCAGGAGTTTTTGATTTCATACCTTCTGGCCAATAGGCAAACTGCCCTTCACGCTGCTTATCAAAGGTATCGAAGAAAATAAAAGCCATAGGTGTAGAAAACGCGCCATTACGATGAAAGTCATCGTAAAACCAGTTTGCAATAGGCGCCTGTGGAGAAATAGCTTTCAGAGCCTTATGGCTGTTAATAGCACCAACCGATGTATAGTAACCAGGATAAGATGTGCCCCACATGCCAACTTTACCATTGTTGTTTGGGACATGTTTAATTAACCAATCGATAGTGTCGTAGGTATCCGTGGCATCATCTACTGCATCACCACCTTTGTCACCGGCGTCCTGCGGACGCATATTGACGTACTCACCCTCAGACATAAACTTACCGCGAACATCCTGAAACACAAAAATAAAGCCTTCTTTTTCAAAAATATCGCTTGGCCCTAATTTGGTTTTGTATTTATCAGCACCATAAGGAGCAACACGGTAAGGAGTGCGCTGCATTAACATGGGATATTCTGATGATTTATCGTAAGGGACGTACACAGATGTAAATAGCTTTACACCGTCTCGCATGGGAATTTGATATTCATATTTAGCAAAGTGTGAGCGGATGTACTCTGCTCTTTTGTCTGCTTCTTTAGTCTCTGCAGCATGCACAAATGCTGTCAACATCATGTAACTACATAACGCTATAAAACCGAATAAGGCTTTCTTATTCATTAAGTTATCCTTCAAAATTAAGTTAAAGTTTTCGGGCGCAACCTTACTATTACTCAAGGGTAAACTCTAAAAGAAAGTGTATTAAATTGTAAACGAGGAAAAGATATTGAATACCAGAAACAAAAAAAACGCCACTTGGGACGTTTTTCCAATCAATTTATATGAAACTAGGCTAACTATTAGCCTTAGTTAATCGTTTTTAAGCAAACAAGGCATCATGTAAGGCACAGACAACATCGCTGCTATCTTTATCACTTACCAATACAGACAAGTTATGAGGGTTAGCACCGTAACAAATCATACGTAAATTATAATCTGCTACCGCAGCAAAAATCTTACTCGAAACACCAGCGGCGCTGTGCATATTATTGCCCACCACTGTCACTAAGTCGTAATTTTCTTCTACTAGTACCTCACAAAATTGCCCCAGCTCTTCAATAGTTGCTTGATTTAAACGCTCTAAAACTGAATTAGCAGGATTATCTAAAGTGAAAGACACACAAATTTCAGACGTAGTTATCAAATCAACGCTTAGTTTATGTTTAGCAATAATGGTAAACACTTTCTGTAAAAAGCCTTGGGCATACATCATTTTAGGCGTTTTAACCGTTACCATAACCTGTTCTTTGCGGCGAGTTATCGCACGGTACGCAGGCTCAGTCTCACAGTCTTTAACAATCCAAGTTCCGCCCTTTTCTGGTTCTCTACTAGAACCAACAAACACTTTAATATTCTGACGAAGTGCGGGTTCCATAGTTGCGGGGTGCAATACTTTAGCGCCAAAGGTTGCCATTTCTGCCGCTTCTTCAAAACTCAATTCGGGTAACGGTCGAGCTGCGTCTGTTATACGTGGGTCTGTGGTATACACACCTATAACATCTGTCCATATTTCACAAGTAGCAGCATCTAATGCTTCAGCCAGCAAAGCTGCTGTAAAATCTGAACCACCACGGCCAAGTGTGGTGGTATTACCATCAGCATCAGAACCAATAAACCCTTGAGTTACAAACACGGTGTTTGCCAAAGAAGGCTGCATAATACTTTGTGTCGCAGTTTTGATTTGCTCTAAATCCGGCGTTGCTTTACCAAACTGATTATCAGTTTTAAGCACGTTGCGAACGTCAAAGTTTTCAGCCACCACTCCAACTTGTTTTAGTACCTGACTAAACAGCAGAGATGACATTCTTTCACCATGAGATAACAAGGCATCCTTTAAATCAGCTCGATGAATAATTTCTTCATGTAAGGCTAAATCAGTTAGCGATGTTAATAATTGTTCTAATTTATCGACAACTTCATCAGTATTCTCTAAGTCAGCTACTATGGCATATTGAATAGCTTCGATATCAGCTAACCTTTGTCTAATTTGCTCTTTAGACATGGCAGTATTAGCAATATCAACCAATAAATTAGTGACACCGGCAGATGCACTTACCACAACCACACGTGTTGTTGAATTGTTTTTAACTATGTTGGCGCAATTTTCCATCGCTCCAAAATTTGCCACACTGGTGCCGCCAAACTTGGCGACATTGATATTTTTAAGGTCTGAATTACTCACTATCTAGATACACTATTTAACAACTTCATATGGCGCTGAAAATAGCAGTTTTGTTAGCAATTACAAAGTAAAAGTCGCCTAAAAGTTCAGCTATTTTGGAATAGTATATTCAGATTATCGGACTAGCTGGATAGGATTTGTTCAAATTTGAATATTAGAGTCGGCTATGCACTACATATTTCAACATACAAAATACTTTACGCTTTTATTAATTTAAAACTGAGATTAATAAAATACAGTTTTATTACGTCCGGAATTTTTTGCTCGATACAATGCATCGTCCGCTTTACGGGTAGTATCACGTAAATTTTGAGATCCATCACTTTTACCCTAAATATTTTATTACTTCTAAAGCTTGAGACTAGCCCTAACTGGCTAAGCAACGTATTATTAGTAACAAGAAAGGATTAGCTAAATAAGCCCGTGTATATTTTTAACACAAAAAGACCAGAAAATTAACCATAATATTTAATTTCTGGTAGTACACACTTTGTCAGTGTATCAATATCCAAAAATGAAATAACAACTCCTAAAGAACCCCTATTAATAACATGATTAAATCCTCCGAACACACCCCAATGATGCAACAGTACTTAACCATTAAGGCAGAACACCCAGATATACTTTTGTTCTATCGCATGGGGGATTTTTATGAGTTATTTTTTGATGATGCAAAAAAAGCATCTGAGTTATTAGATATATCATTAACCGCTCGCGGCAAGTCTGGCGGTAATGCTATTCCAATGGCTGGAGTACCTTATCATGCAGTTGAAAATTACCTTGCCCGCTTAGTCAAAATGGGACAGTCAGTAGCCATAGTTGAGCAAGTAGGCGACCCGGCTACCAGCAAAGGCCCAGTAGAACGCAAAGTTCAACGGATAGTCACTCCAGGTACAGTTTCAGATGAAGCCTTACTAGAAGACAAACAAGACAGTATTCTTGCTGCCGTGGTGAGCATAAAAAAACAAAGCAAAACATTTTTCGGTTATGCCACCTTAGATGTATCCACCGGACGCTTTGCGTTAAGTGAGCCGCAAGATTTAGACACCCTAATCGCCGAAATTCAACGCACTGAACCAGCGGAGTTGCTATACCCAGAAGACTTTGAGTTTTTTCATCTAATTGAGCAACGCAAAGGCTTAAGACGCAGACCCCAGTGGGAGTTTGACTTCGACACTGCATGTAATCAACTTAATCAACAATTCGGTACCAAAGAATTAAACGGTTTTGGCGTGTCCAATTGCAAGATTGGACTTTGCGCCGCTGGCTGCGTGATGCAGTACGTTAAAGATACCCAGAGAAGCGCTCTACCCCATATTCGAAACATAGTACTAGAAACAGAGTCCGATACAGTACTAATGGATGCCGCTACGAGACGCAACTTAGAGCTCACCCAAAATTTAAGTGGCGGTAAAGATCACACCCTAGCCAGCGTATTAGATAAAACGTCCACGCCTATGGGAAGCCGATTATTGCAAAGATGGTTACACCGCCCATTAACCGACACCAACGTTTTAAAACAGCGTCAAGCAAACATTAAATCTTTGTTAAATAGTGATTACCCGCAATTACAAAGCTCTCTCAAACAAGTGGGTGACATGCAACGAGTTTTAGCGCGTTTAGCCTTGCGCTCAGCTCGCCCAAGAGACTTTGTAAGATTGCGACAAGCCTTTATATTACTACCCGACATTCAAGATTTTGTTACCGAACAATCTGCAGAATCAGCCAACACAGGTTTAATGCAATTAGCCAACGATATTAGCCAGTTTCCAGCATTTACCGACTTATTGACCCAAGCTATCGAAGAAACGCCTCCTGTTTTAATACGTGACGGCGGTGTTATCAAGACTGGGTACAATACGGAGTTAGACGAACTAAGAGCTTTATCTAAAGGAGCCACAGATTATCTTGATGAATTAGAACAAAGGGAAAAGGAACGTACCGGTATTGCTACCCTAAAAGTAGGTTACAACCGAGTTCATGGGTATTTTATAGAAGTAGGCCGCAATTACGCTGATCAAGTGCCTGCTGAATATGTGCGCCGTCAAACCCTTAAAAATAATGAACGTTACATCATACAAGAGCTAAAAGAACACGAAGACAAGGTATTAACCAGTCAAAGTAAATCGTTAGCCTTAGAGAAACGTTTGTACGAAGAATTATTCGACATACTGTTGCCTGAGCTATCTCGGTTAATGTTAAGTGCAGATGCCTTGGCAGAATTAGATGTATTAACTAATTTGGCTGAACGTGCCGAAACCCTTGACTACCATTGTCCAGAATTAACCACCCATGCGGGTATCCATTTTGAGCAAGGCCGGCATCCTGTGGTAGAAAATGTAATGAATACCCCGTTTATCGCCAACCCCATAGCCATTAATCCTCAACGCAGGATGTTAGTAATAACAGGGCCAAATATGGGAGGTAAGTCTACCTATATGCGCCAAACTGCTTTAATAGTTTTAATGGCCTACATAGGTAGCTTCATTCCGGCAGAAAACGCGCAAATCGGCCCTATTGACCGCATTTTTACGAGGATTGGCGCATCAGACGATTTAGCCTCAGGCCGCTCCACCTTCATGGTAGAAATGACAGAAACCGCTAATATACTGAATAATGCAACCGCTAATAGTTTAGTTCTGATGGATGAAATAGGCAGAGGTACAAGCACCTACGACGGCCTTTCTTTAGCATGGGCCTGTGCCGAGTATTTAGCCCGCAAATTGCAGTCATATACATTATTTGCGACCCATTACTTTGAATTGACTCAGTTGGCCGAGACCCTGGCTGAACTTGCAAATGTGCATTTAGACGCCGTAGAGCACCAAGAGACAATTCGCTTTATGCACGCAGTTCAAGAGGGCGCAGCCAATAAAAGTTACGGTTTGCAAGTAGCACAATTAGCAGGCGTTCCAAAAAGTGTAATCCAACAAGCAAAACGCAAACTAATAGAATTAGAGAGCCAAACAAGTGATAATCCTGCAGCGCCTCAAAAAAAGGAGCAACAACTTGACCTCCTCAATTCCATAGATGAATTACGTTTAAGTTTAAAACAGATCAACCCAGATGATTTAAGCCCAAAGCAGGCTTTAGAGTATTTATACCAACTTAAAAATTTAGCAACAGAAGATTAAAAGGAGACCGCCTTGGAATTACCTGCAATTGTTACCCTGTTAGCATTGTTAGAATATCTATTTTTTACATTTAAAGTGGGAATGGGCCGTGAAAAATATGAGGTTGAGGCTCCGGCTATTACAGGCGACCCAACGTGGGAGCGTATGTACCGTGTACAACAAAACACCTTAGAGCAACTCATTGTATTTATCCCTGCTTTATGGGTGTTTGCTTATTTTGCAAGCCCAGTTTTAGGGGCTGCAATTGGTGTGCTATTCTTGATTGGGCGACCTATATACTACTTTAGCTATGTAAAAGATCCTGGTGCACGAGCTGCTGGCTTTATTTTAGGATTTTTCGCTAACGTGATATTAATCATAGGTGGTTTGGGGCGAGCCATTTATACACTTATAGGATAAATTCCATTCTGGATAAGTGTGTTCACAAAATTGACATACCATATGTCTTTTATTTTAGATTATTCTTTGTCTGTGAAAGCAGTTTTGTTTATACTACGCCCCCGTCCGGTAATGGTTTATTCTTAGTTAATAATAAGAAATTCAAACCAACTTTACAGAAATCTATTCAATTCAAAACGCCTATACTAGGGTTCTTATGACAAATTATATTTTCGTCACAGGTGGTGTGGTTTCATCACTTGGAAAAGGTATTGCAGCAGCCTCTCTTGCAGCAATTCTAGAAGCACGGGGCCTCAAGGTCACCATGTTAAAGCTTGACCCCTATATTAACGTCGACCCGGGTACCATGAGCCCGATACAACACGGTGAAGTTTTTGTAACCGACGATGGTGCAGAAACAGACTTAGACTTAGGTCACTACGAACGTTTTATTCGTACCCGCATGACTAAGCGCAACAACTTCACTACAGGCAGAGTATACGAAGAAGTGTTAAAACGTGAGCGCCGCGGTGATTACTTAGGTGCCACCATTCAAGTTATTCCACACATTACTAACGAGATAAAACGACGCGTAATTGAAGGGGCCGAAGGTGTAGACGTTGCAATAGTCGAAATTGGCGGCACAGTTGGTGACATAGAATCACAACCTTTCATTGAAGCGGTAAGGCAGTTAGGTGTCGAAGTGGGGCGTAACCGTGCCATGTTTATGCACCTAACGTTAGTCCCTTACCTTGCAGCATCTGGTGAAGTAAAAACCAAGCCCACTCAACACTCAGTAAAAGAGCTGCGCTCTGTTGGGGTACAACCTGACATTTTAGTGTGCCGTTCAGAAGTCCCTTTACCTTCTAATGAACGTTCAAAAATTGCGTTATTTACGAACGTAATAGACAAAGCCGTTATTTCTTTACGTGATGCAGATAGCATCTACAAAATACCAGCCATGCTCAAAGCACAAGGTATGGATGAATTAGTGACTGAGCGTTTTGGTCTAGAATGCCCAGAGGCAGACTTAACAGAATGGGAACAAGTACTTTACGCTGAGTCTAATCCAACCAATGAAGTAACGATTGGTATGGTAGGGAAATATGTTGAATTACCTGATGCTTATAAATCTGTTAACGAAGCCTTAAAGCATGCAGGCTTAAAAAACCGCCTTGCTGTTAATATAAAATATGTTGACTCTCAAGACATTGAAAGCAAAGGCGAGCAAGTATTAGAGGGGCTTGATGCCATACTCGTTCCTGGAGGATTTGGAGAACGGGGTGTAGAAGGTAAGATTGCTGCAGCAAAATATGCCCGTGAAAACAAAATACCCTATTTAGGTATCTGTTTAGGTATGCAAGTGGCGCTTATTGAATATGCTCGTAACGTAGCAGGTATGGAAAACGCCAATAGCACCGAGTTTGACCCTGAGTCACCTTACCCAGTTGTCGGTTTAATTACCGAGTGGTTAGATGCAGCAGGTAGCACCGAGTCTCGTAGTGAAAACTCAGACTTAGGCGGCACAATGCGTTTAGGTAGTCAGTTATGTCACCTTATACCGGGCAGTAAAGTTCACGAGATGTACGGTTCAACTGAAATTTATGAACGTCACAGACATAGATATGAAGTCAATAACAACTTAAGACAAAAAATCGAAGCTGCTGGCTTAAAAGTAACAGGCCTGTCTACAGATAAACGTTTAGTAGAAGTAATAGAAGTACCCGATCACCCTTGGTTTGTAGCAGGGCAATTTCACCCTGAATTCAACTCGACCCCAAGAGATGGTCACCCTCTGTTTGAAGGTTTTGTAAAAGCCGCAGGGGAATATTTTAAGAGTCACAATTAGTTGGGTCGATCGAATCGACCTTTTCATTTTTTAATAATGTAAGGCAACAACCATGTCAAAGATAAGCAAAATTATTGGCCGTGAAGTAATGGATTCACGTGGTAACCCAACCGTAGAAGCAGACGTATATTTAGAGTCTGGTGCAATGGGACGTGCATGCGCACCGTCTGGTGCATCAACAGGTTCACGTGAAGCCCTAGAATTAAGAGATGGCGACAAAAGCCGTTATTTAGGTAAAGGTGTGCTTAAAGCTGTTGCAGCTATTAACGAAGACATTCAATCAGCACTTATCGGCGTAGACTCATTAGATCAAGCTAGCATTGATAAAATCATGATCGATCTAGACGGCACAGAAAATAAAGAAAAATTTGGTGCAAACGCTATTCTGGCAGTATCGTTAGCTGTAGCTAAAGCGGCAGCTATTTTCAAAGGTATTCCTTTGTATCAACACATTGCTGACTTAAACGGCACACCAGGCGTTTTCAGTATGCCCGTACCAATGATGAACATCATCAATGGTGGTGAGCACGCAGACAATAACGTTGATATTCAAGAATTTATGATACAGCCAGTTGGCGCTCCTAATTTCACAGAAGCTCTACGTATGGGTGCTGAAATATTCCATGCACTTAAAAAAGTATTATCTGCAAAAGGCTTAAATACTGCGGTTGGTGATGAAGGTGGATTTGCACCTGATTTAGCTTCAAATGCTGACGCACTTGCAGTAATTAAAGAAGCGGTTGCAGCTGCAGGTTACGAATTAGGTAAAGACGTTACATTAGCGATGGATTGTGCAGCATCTGAGTTTTACGACGCAGAAAAAGGTATTTACGACCTTAAAGGCGAAGGCAAGCAATTTACAGCCAACGAATTTTCAGACTTCTTGGGCGAGCTTTGTAAAGAGTATCCAATCGTATCAATTGAAGATGGCTTAGACGAGTCAGATTGGGATGGTTTCGCTTACCAAACCAAATTGTTAGGTGACAAAGTTCAAATCGTTGGTGATGACTTATTCGTTACTAATACTAAGATTTTAGCCCGTGGTATTGAAAATGGTATTGGTAACTCTATCCTAATCAAATTCAACCAAATTGGCTCTCTAACTGAAACTTTAGCTGCGATTAAAATGGCTAAAGATGCTGGTTTTACTGCTGTTATCTCACACCGTTCAGGTGAAACTGAAGACGCAACGATTGCTGATTTAGCTGTAGGTACTGCGGCAGGCCAAATTAAAACAGGTTCACTATGTCGTTCAGACCGTGTAGCTAAGTACAACCAATTACTACGTATCGAGCAAGAGCTTGGTGATGCAGTCAAATACAATGGTCGCTCTGAAATTAAAGGTCAGTAAATCTTTGATTTGCTTTTTACTGCAAAAAAACTGCATTTAAAGAGCGTAAGAGGTTAAAATGGCCGGCTATTGCTGGCCATTTTTGTTTACACACACTTTTAAAACATGCTTACTCCCTCATCAAAACAGGTAGATATATTTTCTGACGACAAACGTCAGCAGCATTTTGCCGAGTTGTGTAATGCACTTTATGAACGTGAGTTAGCTAGCCTATCCCAGCAAAAATTCAATAATGTCAGCTTATTACAACGTAAAATTGCTGGTTTAAGACATCACATTAAACGCGCTGCGTATAGCTTGTTACAATATGATTCACCATTAGAAGTCGATTTACACAACGCTAGTTGGCAAGCTAAACAAGCCGCAAAGTGTATGGCTGCTAAGGCCGATGCTGATAAAACCGAACAGTGGTATTTTGACAATGTTCAAATAGGTCGTTGTATTCCTATCCATGTGGATACCCTAGGTGCTGAACATATTGAGTTGGATTCAGTAGACAGAATCGACCTTGAAAACGCAAAATTGCACGCCAATAAGTTTGGTTGGTTCGCTTTTAACGGTACGTTTCTTGAAGATAGCCCACGTCAAATCGAAGTACTAAATGTTAAGTTACTCAAACCTAGCAAAGCCATACTTACCGCAGCTTGTTGTGGCCACCATTGGAATCATAAAGGCCGTTCTCAGCAACGAGCACTATCTCTTAGAGAGTTGTTGTTGTCTTTATCGATAGACTGGAAAACATTCAAGTAAGTTTTTTTAGAAGCTCTCACTTTGTTTAATTATTTGATCCCCGTGCTGGAGATGATGACTTCGTCATTTATCTGCTTTGCACACAAAGCATCGCTACGCGAAGGAGCATGCACTTCGTACACCACAACCCATTGCGTTTTACAAACTAGCTCCTAGAACCCTGCTTTCATACCGTTAAAAAAAGTAGTTTTACCTCTATCAGGCTGCTTGATCATCCAATTAGTTTCTGGGGAACTTAGGCTGGCGAATAGTCAAGCACATGGCTTAGTTACAAGTTAAAAAGAAAAACTGAACATGTCAAAAATCTAAATTCAATTTGCTAATCTGCGGAAAAATGCACCAGTACCGTTCAATAATACAGCAACAATGAACTAAATTGGACCAAAAGGTCTATGTTCGCACTCAAAAAATAAGTCAACCTATTGTTTTAATTGAACTTTCACTCCTTGGCCCAGTTGATGCTGTAGCTGGTCGTCGCCTTGATGAATCGGTTTATAGCAGTACGTTTTGTTCAAATGACACACACATAAATAACTATGTATAACTAAATGCCCGTTGGGATTTTTCTAAAAAAACAATAAATGAGAGGAACAAATGGAATATAGGCAGTTTAGTAAAAGTGCAATTGCGATAGTAGTCACAGGATTACTTTGTACTCCCTTTTCAACATATAGTGCTGAAAATGTATTAGAGAAAATAGAAATTACCGCACAAAAACGCTCACAAAATATCAGTGATGTAGGTATTGCTGTGACCGCATTTAGTGGTGAACAACTAAAAGCCTTGGGATTAGATGAAAGTACCGAAATAATTGCCTACACCCCTGGGGTATCTTTAGCAGGTGATATTGGAGGGCAAAGAGCTATTTTCAATATCCGGGGAGTGGTGCAAAACGATTACGCGGATATGGCCGAAGCCCCTGTTGCTGTATATATTGACGGAGGGTATTTAGCCAGTACGCAGGCGCAAACCTTTGGACTGTTTGATGTAGCTCGAGTAGAGGTATTAAAAGGTCCTCAAGGCACCTTATTTGGTCGTAATGCCACAGGCGGCCTAGTCAATACCATCACCGCTAAGCCTACCGAAGACTTTGAAGCTTATGCAAATTTTACTGCTGCCAGCTTTGAACAGTTCCGCTTAGAAACCGCAGTATCTGGCGCGTTAACCGATGGTGTAGCAGGGCGCCTCTCTTTATATAGCAATGTTCAAGGGGAAATTCTTGAAAACGTCTACGAAGACACAGCTGAGCCAGACACCCGCGCAGGGTCTGTTGGGGGCGGGCAAGATGGCTACAATGATGATACCCAAGCCATTCGCGGACAATTAGACTTTTCATTGGGCAACAATGGTAGCTTACTACTAAGCGCTAACTGGGCTGATACAGTAAAAAGTGAAGGCCCCTACCAAGTTATCAACACTACAGAAGTTAAAGATGCCAATGGTAATGTCATAGACGTGATTTATGCAGCGGATGATCCTCTTGGTTGCGACACCATTCAATTAGGTGAATGTATTGACGGTAACTTTAATGGTGACCCATTTAGACCTGTGCAAGGGGGTGACTTTAACGGTAACTTTGACCCAGATGGTTCAGGAGAAAAGGTAAATAAAGACTTCGCCTTTGATGATCAAAATAAAATATCATCTCAAGGGTTAGCAGCCACTCTAGAATATGGCTTTGATAGTGTCGATTTCTTTTCTATGACTGACTACAAATACTTTGAACGAGCAATCGGCCTAGATTCTGATCAGACAGCTTCACCAGAATTAATTTTTCAATCTTATAGTGAAATATCTCAAATCAGCCAGGAGTTGCGCTTTTCAGGTGAAACCGACGATATGCAATGGGTAGCAGGGCTATATTATTTAGGTATCGACACTGATTACAGTCAAGGGTTAGCGGCTTCACCTACAGCTTATTTTCTTGGGGGCGAAGAAAACAACACCCTAGTAGATCTGAGCACTGATTCTTACTCAATATTTGGGCAATTTGATTACGCCTTTAACGATAACTATGTACTTGTGGGTGGCTTACGCCTCATGCAAGAAAATAAAAACATGTTGGGCAATGTATATCAAAATACCAATACTGACGACCGAGTAGTTGAAATAGACACCAGCAGTGCTTCACTTGAAGTGTATGATCAAGATAACGACCAAGATTTATGGTCGGCAAAACTACAGCTAGAATACTCAGTTGATAACAACCTTTACTACTTTGGTGTGAACCGAGGTGTTAAAGCCGGAAGCTTTAATGCTCCATTGTTTGGTGGCTTTAGTAGCTATGACCCTGAAGTTTTAATTTCCATAGAAGCAGGAATGAAACTTGAACTTTGGGATGGCGCAGGTGTGTTCAATGCCAGTATTTATAACTACGATTACACTGATTATCAGTCGTTTTCTTGGGTCAATAACTCTGGTGTCGTATCTAACGAAGAAGCCAGCTTTCAAGGACTTGAAGCTGAACTATTCTTAACGCCAAGTAAAAGCTTAGATGTGGTATTAAGTGCATCTTACACAGACGCCACGGTTGAAAACTTAGAAGTAGCTGACGGTGTGTTTAAAGATACCAAACCCGCTTTTACGCCAGAATATCAAGCTGCCGTAATACTTAGGTACAATTGGGATCTGGATTCAGGAAACATTGCCGCTCAAATTAGTGGCTCCTATCAATCGGAGACATTCCACAATGCTCGTAATTTCACAGCCCACGAAATTGAATCCCATATCAAAGCAGATTCTCGAGTGACTTGGACTGACGATGTATGGAGCTTAGTGGCATACGTGGATAACTTGTTTGATTCCGATCACGAGATCATTGGTTTTGACGTGACAGGATTCTATGGCACGAGCCAAATATCCTATGCCAAACCACGTACCTTTGGTTTAACGGTTGAACGTAAATTTTAACCACAGAGCGAACTCAATAACCGGCTACTCACCTAGTCGGTTAACTCAATTGTACGTTCGGTTTTAACAGTTTCAGTTTAAAAGAAAACGTTTATTTAAAGGTTAAAAAATGCAGCAACAAGACAACAACCAATACAACACCCATTATGATGCCGATCTCTGGAATCAGGATTTAGCCCCTACCACCAGCGCTAGCCGCACTTGGAACTGGTTACATTTTGCTTCGCTATGGGTGGCAATGGTGGTGTGTGTTCCCGCTTATATGTTGGCTTCTGGGTTAGTATCAGAGGGCATGAATTGGTGGCAAGCTGTTATTACTGTGATGTTAGGCAATGTCATTGTTTTGGTTCCCATGGTTTTAGTAGGTCACGCAGGGGCAAAGTACGGCGTACCTTTTCCAGTCTTATTAAGAAGTGCTTTTGGAACTAAGGGCGCTCGAATTCCAGCGGTAGCAAGAGGTTTAGTTGCCTGCGGTTGGTTTGGCATTCAAAGCTGGATGGGAGGTTCTGCCCTGTACGTAATTATAAATAGCCTAACAGCTGATGCCTTAGTCGGTTCCCCGCTACCATTTTTTGGTATCAACCTACTACAACTATGTTGCTTCGTTATTTTTTGGGCCATGCACTTGTATTTTATCAAACAGGGAACAGAATCAATTCGTTGGCTAGAAAGCTTTGCAGCCCCTTTTTTAATTGCGATGGGCTTAGCATTACTTTATTGGGCGTATTCTAAAGCTGGAGGGTTTGGACAAATGCTTTCTGTGCCCTCTAAGTTTGGTGCTGGGGCCGAAAAAGAAGGCCAATTTGTGCCTGTATTCATCGCTGGTGTAACGGCTATGGTGAGTTTTTGGGCGACTATGGCTTTGAACATCCCTGACTTTACACGTTTTGCTAAATCTCAAAAAGACCAAATAGTCGGTCAAGCTGTTGGCTTGCCTATCCCCATGGCTTTATTTGCCTTTATCGGTGTAGCTGTCACTTCAGCCTCCGTAGTGATATACGGAGAACCTATTTGGGATCCGATCGTACTTGCTGGAAAAATGGGGGGTATGGGCGTCGTATTTGCCATGGCAGTATTAGTTTTAGCCACTCTCACCACAAATTTAGCGGCTAATCTCGTTGCCCCTGCTTATGGTTTTTCTAACCTAAGCCCTAAAATAATTAACTTTAAACTCGGTGGCTACATTGCAGCTGGCATTGGGCTGGCTATTTTTCCTTGGAAGTTACTCGAAACAGCCGGAGGTTACTTATTTGTTTGGTTAGTAGGTTATTCAGCATTACTAGGCCCAATTGCGGGTATTTTGTTAGCTGATTATTTTTTATTAAGAAAATGTCAGTTAAACGTATCTGATCTATTTAGTCACAAGGGAGAATATGGAGCTTCTAATGGTTGGAACTGGGCGGGGCTTGGCGCTCTCACCTTAGGCATACTACCCAACCTTCCGGGATTTTTACATGCCGCTGGGATACTAGACTCAGTGATGCCTATATTTGATGTTATCTATGGATATGCATGGTTTGTAGGGCTATTTCTTGCTGCTGCATTATATTTGCTGCTAAGTAAGTTACTATATCGATAAAAATTACAGGCAGATTATTTATGCATACTTTCGATGTTCAAATTAAAGTAGCAGCAAAAATTAAAGCCTCTTTTAAAGGTAAAACATTATGACTCAAGCCGCTTATGAACAAGCTGTAATTCTAATTGATCAAGCCAATAGTGAAGACACTAATGTTGAGACTGCTGAGGGTAAAGAATTCCCTAAAGAGTTGTTATACGGTCAGCGTATGTCTGACATGCTTAGCCGCTACAAAAGTGATGCTGACCATGTAATGCAGCTAGCCGTTCGCGGCCAACATATTCAGCGCTGGCAATCATCTCGCAGTAATTACCCTATGAACCGTCAGGGATACCATAAATGGCGCAGTGACCTTTATGTATTTCACGCAAACAAAGTGGCAGCGATTATGACACAAGTAGGGTTTGCAGAGGATGCGGTTTTAAGAGCAAAACATGCGGTAGCAAAAGTAGCAATGAAATCCAACTCAGATACACAGTTACTTGAAGATGTCGCAAGCTTAGTGTTTATTGAGCACTACATGTTGAAGTTTGCAGAAAAGCATCCGGAATATAGCGAAGAAAAATGGATAACGATTATTCAAAAAACCTGGCGAAAAATGTCTGATGAAGCGCATTCTTTTGTGCTAGCAGGAAAAGTCATATTACCAAAAGATTTAACCCCTTTAATTTTAAAAGCAGTTCAAGCCTAGCCTCCATGTAAAAGATGATTTATCGATATTACTTTAACATCAGAGTTAAAAGACAATGGCAGTTAAAATTGACTCATGACATGAAATGAAATGAACTAATTATTTTGCAATTTGAGCCGATAAGTACGAACATTCAGTGTAGTTTTGTTTTTGAGTTAGTTAATTTTGAAGAAACTCATTATTATTCCAAATCGTCGTTACTATAAATTGCTTGTTGTTTTGAGCTGCTTTTTGGTTCAGCCACTGCATGCTGCGCAAGCGCTCAATGAGCGAGTCAACATAAGTGGCTTTGCACGAGTTGTAGGCGGGTATCTTGATGAATCAAATGCCAGTTATGGCAATTACTCTAATGAAGTGAGCTTTTCTGAGCAATCTCTTTTAGCTATTCAAGCTGATGTACTAATTACAGACACCATCAGTGCTTCTGGTCAGTTATTAGCCCACTCAAGCGACGAACGAGATTCGGGTATAGAATGGCTATACCTAACCTACGAACCCAACAATAGTTGGCTATTTAAACTTGGCAAGCTACGAACACCTTTCTTCCGTTACACTGACGTTATAGATGTTGGATTTTCTTATCCTTGGATATCCCCTCCCCAGCAAGTTTACAGTGGTTTTTTATTTTCAAATTATGAAGGGGTCAGTGGTGCTTACAAGTTTAATTTTAATGACCTAAATTTTGATATCGAAGCCTATTACGGCACCTATAGTGGTGAATTTTCAAGAGCCGGCGAGAACATTGATATTGATGTGGATGAAATAAAAGGAATGATTTTGACTCTTAACAGGGGCAACTTCTCGGCACGAGCTTCAATAACCCAATCATCAGATTTCTACGCTGATTTCCCTGGCTTTAATGAGTTTGCAGATATATTAGAATATGCAGGTTACCCAGAAAACGCTGAATCATTAAGGTTTAATGGTGCTGCAACAGGGTATCAAGCGAGCGTGAATTATGACACGTTGAATTACTTTGTAGCTGCTGAGTGGGTAAAGATTGACTCTGACCTTTTGGTAGTGCCTCAACTTGACTCTTACTACCTGACCTTAGGGTATCATTTTGATGCTTTTCAGGTACATATTACCTACGCAAATTCAGATAGTTCATACAACATTCCTGAAAACCTAATCCCCAAGTATGTCAGCGAAGAGTTAACCGAATTATCGTTTATCTACGATGGTATCACACAAAATTTGCCATTGTATACTTTAGAGTCTCTCACTTTTGGCTTGCGATGGGATTTAAAATACAACATTTCAGCTAAAGCAGAAGTTACTTATTTAAGTGGAGAGCAGGAAGAGAATTCATTCTTTGAAGATATCACTAATCCCGACTTTGATCGCAAGGCAACCTTGTATCAAATCGGTTTGGAGTGGGTTTTCTGATGAAAAATCTTATCAAATTTATACTGGTAATTTTAGCTTTACAAAGTTTCTACGCTAACGCTGTAGGGATTGTAGTCGTAGCAAATACAGACAATACTGACTTGAATATCGGCAAGCGCCAAGTAAGAGATATTTTTATGCGAAGTAGCTCAGAGTTTGCATTAAAGCCTGTGGTGCTAAAACCAAATAGTGAAGCAAGACTGATATTTAATACCAAAGTAGTTGGGTTAACTGAGTCACGAATTCAATCTTATTGGGCACAAATGCAATTTGGCGGTAGAAAAAAGCCTCCTATAGAAATTGAGTCACCAGATATAATGCTTGAATATGTCAAAAATAATAAAAATACAGTGACCTATTTACCCGCTCATATCAAAATTCCAGAAGGACTAACGGTTATTTATAAAGTTGATTAGCCCCTATAAAAATTAATTTTCCAAGAAAATCAGAAAGCGTTAACTACACCAATAGCGCTAAAATTTTTGCGACCTAATTCACCACGTAACTATGCCGCTTTTTAAAGCTTTTCAAATAGATTTAATTGTGGAATTATATAAAAAACTGACGTTATGTTCATTTTTTAAGCTACTCAACCCTCACTATAATAACAAAAAGGCATAAATGGACTTATGTGGTCAATATCTAAATTAGAAAGAAAAAAAGAATGGGATGAAAACCATTACCTAACTAATGTATTAACTAGATATGTTGCACAAACTTGCCCTGTACATGTTGCTATGCATCAGTTTGATGCGACTTCTAACAAAGAAAAGTATTGTTCAAGTCACTTACACCCTAATGAAGACGAAATTAACATTATTATCGCTGAAGGAGATTTCGCCATGGAATTGGAATTTGTTGAAGAAACTCAAATAATAACAGAGAGTAGCGTTGTCTTTATTCCAAGTAACACTCATCATTCTGCTAATATAATCAAAGGAAACGGTTATTTCGTGTGTATCCGATTCCCTAAAAAAACAGCGTAATTTTTACTCACTAAAGGTAAAATCACCTAACTTTATTTACCTATTTTGCGAGAAAATAACAAGATAGTTTCAAGATGAGCAGTCTGGGGGAACATATCCATCATAGCCCCGCGCTTTACTCTATAACCTTTATCAAGCAAATATTCTGCATCACGGGCTAAGGTCGCCGCGTCACAAGATACGTACAAAATGCTTTTTGGTTTTAACTTTACTATGCTAGGCAAAAATTCAAATGCTCCCGCTCTTGGAGGGTCCAATAAAATTTTTGTTACTCCTAATGAGCCAATATCTTTATTAGTGGCTTGAGTTAAATCTGCTGCTATAAACGACAGATTATCTAGCCCATTTGCTTTGGCATTATTGGTACCCGCAGCAACCATACTTGCTTGTACTTCAACGCCTACTACCTGTTTAGCTCGCTTAGCTAAAGGTAGAGAGAAATTTCCTATCCCACAAAATAAATCTAGGATGACATCATCTTTGTTTGGATCTAGCCAAGCCATTGCTTGGGCTACCATTTTAGCATTCATTTGAGCGTTAACCTGAATGAAGTCTTGGGGATGATAGCTAAGCATTAGTTCTTCAATATGATAATGCCTTAATGATGTAGGTGCTACTACTGCTCGGTCTTGACCTGCTTGTTGCCAATATAACTCTAGGTGCTGTTGCAGTGACCAATTTAACCATTTTTCTTGAACTTCAGTATCGAGAGTAGCGGTTAAGCGAAACAGCACAGATACGCCACTATCATCTTCGAGCAACTCTATATGCCCTAATTTTCCTGAAATTTGAGACAGCTCCTTGTCTTGAAACAGTGCGGTTTTCAAAGCCGTAAAAGCCAACTGTAATTTTGGAGTTAATACAACGCAGTTATCAATTGATACTATTTTATTAGAAGCATGACCCCGAAAGCCTAATAACAACTTACCGTCAATCACTCGTACCGATAAGCGAGCTCGGCGCCGATAAGCCAAAGGTGAACCTGCTAATAAAATCAAATCATCAGGCTCAAAAACTTTTCTTAATTGCCCCTGCAACCATTGTTTTTTAGATGCTCTTTGTTGTTCAACGGATAGATGCTGAAAACTACAACCACCACAAGAGTCATAATGAATGCATGGCGGGGCAACCCTGTCAGGGCTGGGCTGTTCAATATCAATTAGCTTTGCTTCATCAAATCGACGATTAGACTTTACGACTTGTGCACTTACAGTTTCCCTGGGTAGAGCCCCTTCGATAAAGGTCACTTTACCATCATCGGCTCGGGCCACCCCCTTACATTGATGAGTTAACCCCTCAATATTAAACATACGCACAGGCCCCATGGGTTGCGAATATTTATTACCACGAGTATTTTTAGATGAGCGCCCCGCTGGGGCCTCCTTTGAAGAGTTAACAAAACGTTTTTTCAAATGGAGCTCAAGAATGGCTAGAAAATTTACTAAAGATTATATCATTTCATTATCGAGGAGGCTTTAATTCCGATTCAAACGCTTATTTCAATAACACGTTATGACTAAATTAAGTCATTTTAACAATACCATTAAGAGCATTATTTTGTATGATGACGATTCTCTCCTCAATATGTAACGCTTTGTTACTTAATAAATTTAAATAAAAAGCGATCAACTGTTGAGTGAGTTTTAATTTCTGCCATACACTATACAGGTCAAAAAGCCTCAATAAATACATAATAAATGAGGCTGTACAAACACAACAAGTTACGACAGGGGAATAAACAATGGAAAGACGCGATTTTATTAAAATCGGCGGTGCAGGTATGGGCGCGTTAATGCTACCACTATCTGGAATTGCGGTATCCGCAGATCAAATGTTAGATAAACCAATGGATGTAGCTTACAAAAAGAAACTTGCTGACATTGCATTAAACGCAGCTAAAGCTAAAGGTGCAACATACGCTGATGCGCGTATTGGTCGTTACCTAAACCAATTCGTTACCACACGAGAAACCCGTGTAGATAACATAGTGAATACTGAATCAGCCGGCATTGGAGTGCGCGTTATTGCAAACGGTACTTGGGGCTTTGCATCAACGTCAAACATGACTCCAGATAGCGTTGCCCAAGCTGCAGAGCGTGCTGTAGCGGTTGCCATGGCCAACTCTAAGTTTCAAACCTCTCCGGTTAAATTAGCCCCAGTAAAAGGTGTAGGCGAAGTAAGCTGGCAAACTCCAATTAAGAAAAACGCCATGGAAGTCCCCATCAAAGACAAGGTTGATTTACTGCTTTCGGTGAACGACGCAGCTATGTCTAATGGTGCAAACTATATTACTTCTATTTTGTTTTTAGTTAACGAACAAAAATACTTTGCTTCTACTGATGGTTCATACATAGACCAAGACATACATAGATTATGGGCCCCCTTCTTTGCCACTGGCATTGGTAAAAATGGCTTTAAACAACGTAATGCATTAGGCAACCCCGTAGGTATGGGCTTTGAATATTTAGATGGCCTTGAAAAAGACAAAGTTAGAATATCGGGAGCGGGTGTCGGTTATAACAATTCCTATGATATGGTTGAAGATGCGGCAGCAGCGGGCAAGCAACTGAAGAAAAAACTAGCAGCTAAATCTGTAGAGCCAGGCAAATATGATCTTGTATTAGATCCAGCTCACTTGATGCTTACAATTCATGAATCCGTTGGTCATCCATTAGAATTAGACCGAGTACTAGGCTATGAAGCCAACTATGCTGGAACCAGTTTTGCCACATTGGATAAATGGAAAAGTGGCAAATTCCAGTATGGCTCAGATATAGTTAATTTGTTCGCAGACAAAACTCAGCCTTATTCTTTGGGTAATGTGGGCTACGATGACGAAGGTGTCAAAACCAAACAATGGGACTTAGTAAAAGACGGTATTTTAGTAAATTACCAAGCGACCCGTGATCAAGTTCATATGATCGACCAAAACGAATCCCACGGCTGTAGTTATTCTCAAAGTTGGCGTGATGTGCAATTCCAGCGTATGTCTAACGTTTCCCTGAAACCAAATGAAAAAGATATTTCAGCTGAAGATGTCATCAAAGATGTAGAAAAAGGTATCTACATTGCGGGTCGAGGTTCATTCTCCATTGATCAACAACGCTACAATTTCCAATTTGGAGGTCAACTTTTTTATGAAATCAAAGACGGTAAAATCGTCGACCAAATTGAAGATGTTGCCTATCAATCAAATACCCAAGAGTTTTGGAACAAGTGTACTCAATTAGCAGGTAAATCAGATTATCGAGTAGGTGGTTCGTTCTTCGATGGTAAGGGCCAACCTTCACAGGTTAGCGCGGTGTCTCATGGTTGCCCAACAACCAGATTCAACGACATTAACGTCATTAACACTGCACGTAATGTTTAAACCAGCAACCTATAAGAGGAAAGATCATCATGACTATATTATCTGAACAAAAATCAAAAACCTTGCTGGCTAAAGTATTGAAATACTCTAAAGCCGACGAGATAGAATGTAACCTTGAAGGCAAAGTTGGAGGCAACATTCGTTATGCCCGCAACACTGTATCAACAGCAGGTGAAGAGAGCGACCTAGAACTAATTGTACAATCTACATTTGGTAAACGTATGGGCGTAGCCACAATCAATGAGTTTGATGACGCATCACTTGAGAAAGTCGTTCGGCGCTCTGAAGAACTGGCCAAACTCGCTCCAGAAAACGAAGAGCTTATGCCTTTATTTGGCAAACAAAAGTACGCTGAGTCAAAAACCTTCTTTGAGTCTACCGCTAACGTCACACCCGATGACAGAGCAGAGGCTGCGGCAAGTAGTATCACGCCATCTAAAAAGAACAAGCTAGTTGCAGCTGGATTTTTAGAAGAGGCTGTAACCTTCAGCGCTATAATGAACAACAAAGGCCTATTCGCATACAACAAAGCCACAGATGTAGACTTTTCAGTCACCATACGTACCGAAGATGGCAAAGGCTCTGGCTGGGCAACCCGCAACTTTAGTGACTATAAGTTACTCGATACAGCTAAAGCATCTGATATTGCTATCACAAAATCAAAGGGTTCGGTTGATGCTAAAGCCATGGAGCCAGGTAAATACACGGTAATACTTGAACCAGCTGCAAGCGTTGGCTTAATTCGTAACATGATGAGAAGTTTCGAGCAACGCGGTGCAGATGAAGGTCGCAGCTTCTTAAGTTACAAAGCCAAAGATGGTGAGGATTCAGAAAAAGCCCCTAAAAATAAGCTTGGTCAGAAAATGTTTGATGAGCGAGTCAATATTTACTCTGATCCACAACATCCTATTGCACCTACAGCGCCTTTCAGTGGCAACGGCTATCCATTAGCTAAAACTGAATGGATAAAAGATGGCGTTATTGCAAATATGCCAAACAGTCCTTATTGGGCTAAGAAAACCGGCATGCCTTACGTGCCTCGCGGTGAAAACATCATAATGATAGGTGGAGACGAATCATTACAAGACATGATAAAAAGTACCCGTCGTGGGGTCTTGGTAACTCGTCTTTGGTATATTCGTGCGTTAGATCCGCAAACCTTGCTATACACTGGGTTAACGCGTGACGGCACGTTTTATATCGAAAATGGCAAGATCAAATATCCTATTAAAAACTTCCGTTTTAACGAAAGTCCAATTGTGATGTTGAACAATATCGAAGCCTTAGGTAAGCCTGAACGTATTGATGGTCATATGATCCCTCCGATGAAAATCAGAGACTTTACCTTCAGTAGTTTGTCTGACGCTGTATAAGTGAAAATCCCCCAAGGTTGCATGCAACCTTGGGTTTTTAAACATCTATTGATGAGTTAATTGTTGACCAATATGCAAAAAAATCGTCGTCGATTTATATCATCTACGTGCGCTTTGGCTGTGACCATGGCTTTGCCGAAGGTATCATTTAGCCAAAATAGTGATTATGACTTTTACTTCACTCGCCTGAGTTATGAATCAGGAGACTGGGAAGTAGATGAGCGTATGCCTGCAAATGTACTTAATTCACTGATTGAATACACCAGCCTTCGAGTCGATATTCAAGAACGAATTATTCCGCTATCCGATCCAAGCATGTTGACAGTACCGTTTTGTTATATGGCAGGTCATAGGTTGGTGCAATTTAACCAACAAGAAAAACAGAACTTTAAACAATATGTTGAAAACGGCGGATTTGTATTTGTAGATGATTGCAA
The DNA here is from genome assembly GCF_039942875.1 of Paraglaciecola sp. Classification (GTDB taxonomy): domain Bacteria; phylum Pseudomonadota; class Gammaproteobacteria; order Enterobacterales; family Alteromonadaceae; genus Paraglaciecola. The sequence goes on along the minus strand of NZ_JBDVBQ010000004.1, from coordinate 66,287 downwards.
CCATGATATCGACGGTATGTTTGCCCGCACGTTCGAAGCTGAAATGAGTAAGATGTTTGGGGCTGAAGCTCTCAAAAAAATCCCCAATGACCATGCAATTTACTCGTCTTTTTTTGAGTTTGATGGCCCGCCAAATACCTCAGTGGAATTAAATGGATGGGGCGACGACATAGTTCATAACTATCTAAAAGCCATAGAGATAAATGGCCGTATAGCCGTGTTGTATAGCAATAAAGACTTGGGCTGCGAGTGGGATTATGATTTTCGCAACAAACGCTGGCTAAGAGAAGACAATACTAAATTTGCGGTGAATATTGTGGTCTATGCCATGACTGCCTAATTCAATAGTGTAGCGCCTAACCCAAACTTTAAATCAAATATAAAATAATAAGAGTGATGATGAACAAAGAACCTATAACCCAAGAAGACCTTGAACTATTACTCGCTAAACTCGCCAATGTAGGCGATGAAATTGGTAAGGTTATTGTTGGCCAGCAGCAGGTTATTCAACAGCTCTTAGTGAGTATCTTAGCTGGCGGTCATTGCTTACTTGAAGGTGTACCGGGGCTTGCGAAAACCCTTATGGTGCATACTTTAGCGCAAACCCTAGAGCTAGACTTTAAGCGAGTACAGTTCACCCCTGATTTAATGCCAAGTGATATTATAGGTACTGAAATACTTGAGACAGACCATGAAACTGGCGACCGTTTTTTCAAATTTCAGAAAGGCCCTGTCTTTACCAATATCTTATTAGCTGATGAAATAAATCGTACCCCACCTAAAACCCAGGCTGCCTTACTTGAAGCCATGCAAGAAAAGATAGTGAGTTATGGGGGCACCAGTTATTCTCTGCCTAAACCATTTTTTGTATTAGCCACTCAAAACCCAGTTGAACAAGCGGGAACTTACCCTTTACCAGAAGCTCAACTAGACCGATTCTTAATGTTTATTAGTGTGGATTACCCCACTGAACTAGAAGAAATGGAGGTGTTACGTCGCACCACTGGCACTAAGTCATCAGCACCAGAGGCAATGTTAAACGCACAAGACATAATACAACTGCAACAGTTGGTACGGGAAATAGACATTGCCGAGCCCTTACTAATTTATATTAATCAACTGACACGCAACACTCGCCCTGACAACAGTGTATCAGACTCCGTTAAAAAATATGTACGCTGGGGAGCTGGCCCCCGAGCCGGCCAAGCCCTGGTATTATGCGCCAAGGCTAATGCCTTAATGAATGAACGTTTTGCAGTCACCTTAGACGATATACACAGTATTGCCCACGGGGTGTTAAGGCACCGGTTACTACTGAGCTTTCAAGCAGAAGCACAAAGCATTACCACAAAGTCAGTCATAGATGCCTTACTTAAAGAGCTCCCTTTACCAAGCGGCCCTTTTACAACGTCCGCTCAATAAATTATGGAACAATTTCTCGACCCTTTAGTGTTGGCACGTGTAAAAGATATGCCCTTAGTCGCGAAGACGGTAGCCCAAGGATTTCTTCATGGCTTGCATAACAGTGTAAAGCGGGGCACTGGTATTGAATTTAGTCAGTATAGAGCTTATGAGCCTGGCGATGCTTTATCTAATATAGATTGGAAATTATTCGCGAGATCAGACCGGTATTTTGTTCGTGAAGCCGAACGTGAGAGCAATATCAACATCTGGCTAGTATTAGACGCAAGTGCATCCATGTTGCAGCAAGCTTCTCACTCAAACGAAGGGTGGAACAAGTTTGACTATGCTCGGCACCTATTAGCCACCATAGCTTACATAGCCCACCAACAAGGCGATGGTTTAGGCTTATTGGGTTTATCTAGCAAAAATCTACACTTTTTACCTGCTTTACCCGGTAAACAACAGTGGCAAAAATGTTTACTGCAATTAAGTGATATGCAGGCCGGTGACGTGTTCCCAGATAGCACTATCATTCAAAACCATTTAGCTAAAATGCACGACAACGCAGTAATCTTTGTTGTCAGTGATTTCTATGAGCACAACAATGAAATTTTTGATTTTATGACAAGTTTATCGAGTCACAAAACTGAAATTGTGGCGCTACAGCTAGAAAGTATTGATGAAGTTACATTTCCTTATCAAGGGCATATTCGTTTTGAAGATAGAGAAACCAAACAACAAATTTTAGTCTCGGCTAAAGATGTCAGAGCAGATTATTTAAAAACTAGAGAAGCATTCAATCAGAATTTAAGCGAACACCTTGCTGCTAATCACATTCAACATATTCAAGGTAATATTGACGAGCCTTTGGATAAAACCCTGCACCAATTTCTATCTGCAAGGCAAAAAATGCTATGAACCTATTCTCATTACACTCTGGAATAGCTCATGGATAAGTTAGCCCTCACTCTCGAATCAGGCACTTATTTATCGGGGCTGCTAACATTAACAATCCCAATTGCCATCCACTTGTTGAGTAAACATAAAGGCAAAATAGTGCCCTTTGCACATATTGCTTTAATCACAGTTAAAAACTCGCCCCAGTTGAATCAAGCTCGGTTGACCCAGTGGTTATTATTGATAATACGGTTACTGATGCTACTAGTAGCATGTGGCATTTTGGCGCAATTATTTTGGAATAAAAATGCCAATACAAGTGCAGACATAGTACTAGTGAGTAACGACTGGTTAACCCAAAGTAGTGATGCTGAAAAACAACAATTATTCGAAAGTCTAAACGCTAACCAAAGCCCTCGCTTATTTCTAATTGACGGACTGAACCAGCCTTTATCACAACGAAAGCTCGAATCAAAGGCAGTATTAGCATTTCAAGGGGACACTAGTTCAACCACCACTCCACTAAATATCTGGGCGAATCTGGCAGAGATAACGAAAGCCTTGCCAAAATCTCAGAAAATACAGCTTTATACCACTAACAGGCTAAACCAATTTACGGGACAAAAAGTCACTTTAGCCAATCCAATTGACTGGCACATAAAATTTTTACCAAGCACCTCATCTGAACCCAAGCTTGCAGCTTCATTGGCGATTATTAGTGACGCAAACCATCAACAACAATTAGCTTACATACGCGGAGCTTTAAATGCTTTGACAGCAACCCTACCAGTAGATATTAAAGTTGAGTACATAGATTTTAGTGCGTTAGCTAATGATTTGGATTTAGCCGCACAACAATCTCATATTATTTATCTGGTCGATACGCCTTTGCCAACCGAGCTAGATAATGGGGCAATCACTATTATAAACAGTAATCAACTACAAGATTACACCCAAGTTGATTTCCCTCTAATCTTAGCCACTCAGTTATTTGCATCGCAAACTAAGCAGTGGTTTAGTGATAACGCTAGGCTCTCGAATTACCAAATAACTGAATTACCCACTATTGATTTGCTTGAACGACAGCAAACTAGCGTTGAAAATGGCCAGCCGTTGCACATTTGGTTAATCTTGATTCTAGTTATACTTTTTGTGGTCGAACGTTTAGTTAGTGAGTGGCCAAGTAAGCACACGGCTCAGGTAGAAGGTAACTAAATTGATGAGTTTACCTTCAAATTCTGAGCTAAGTATTATTCAAAACCAGCTAAAAGCTCTCGTTAACAAAATACGTATGCGAGCATTACTACAGCGACTTATATATAGCTTGGTGTGTGTAGTAACAGTTTGGGCTGGATTTTATTTAACAATTGGTGATAACAACTGGCTTTACTGGGTACTCGCCTGCACTCCCCTGCTATTTTGCTGGCAACTAACATATACCTCTACATATCAAAAGATATCTGAGAAAGCCGTTTTACAGCACTTAAACAGAGAGTTTCCTGAATGTGAAGAAAGCGCACATTTAATTCTAGTGCCAGATGAATCTTTGAACTTACTGCAACGATTACAGAAAGCTCGCATAACCATTACAGTTAACGCTCTACTCGCTAAAGATTTATCTAGTAAGTTACCTGATTATCCTGCCCCAATAGCCGTTTCAGTCATTGGTTTTGTATTACTCGCTACTATTGCTATCAAATTTTTGGGTAATCAAGCTTCCCATAGCTCACCACCAAAAGTCATAGCTTTACACCAAGAGGCAGAGTCAACAGCGTCTATTCGTATTGAGTCGAGTGAAATTTCAGTTCAGCCACCGGCGTACACAGGGTTATCAAAGGTTGAAACCACAGACTTTAATTTACACCTTGTGGCTGGATCAACTGTGGTTTGGCAGCTTACATTATCATCAGACATACACGCTTCTGATTTAGGCCTTAAGATAGGTCAAGAGCAAGTCGAATTTACCAGAAATAGTGATGCTATCTACACTGCCAATGCTGAAATAAGTACGACTGGCATTTATTTTATTACCCATAGACAACACGCTATTTCAGACATTTTTACCTTGGAGGTGACAGCAGATACGCCCCCAAACATACGCTTTATTGAACCCACTCAAACCATAACTGAAATCCCCAAAAATGCAGTGCCTCACTTTGTTACAAAGGTGCAAATTCAAGATGACTTCGGCCTGAGTAAAGTAGAAATCTTAGGCTCAATTGCCAGTGGCTCAGGTGAATCAGTAAAATTTAGGGATCAAACCTTTGTGTTTGATTCACAAAAAACAGTCGATGGCCAAAATGAGTTTTTTAAAGAGTGGGATTTATCTGCACTAGGCATGCAACCGGGGGATGAACTTTACTTTAGCGTCAGAGCTTTCGACAATGCGTGGAAAAACAATCAGCCTGCACCACAACTTACTCGCTCTGCCAACAAAATAGTTAGATGGCTAGAAGACGAGCAAGAAGGCATACATAGTGAAGGTATTTTACTTGATTTTGTGCCCGAATATTTCAAAAGCCAACGGCAAATCATTATTGAGACCCAAGAATTAATTGCTAACCAAGATAGCATCAGTGAAAAAAGCTTCATTAATACCTCCCGTGCTTTAGGGACTGCACAAAGTGACCTTAAAAAGAAATATGGGCAATTTTTAGGTGATGAATTTGAGAGCGTCACCCTACACTCAATGGAAGCAGGGCCTAGCCACCACCATGAACAGAGTGAAAAAAACAAGGCTTTACCACACCCGTTACTAGAGGCCCATGAAACACAGGATGAACAAGAGGAGGCGCTACGTGAGGAAGCTGAATCTCGAAAACATCACCACAGCGAAAATGAATCCTCAAATGATAAGTCGGGTTACAATCAAGCTATAGAACAGTTTGGTCATGCACATGGCGCCACCGATGATGGCAACTTTGTAAAACGTGGTGTGCCTAGTCCAATTACCTTGATGAAACGCTCTATTGCCAACATGTGGCAAGCAGAGCTGCACTTACAATTAGCTGAGCCTGCTAACGCTTTACCCTTTGAGAACCAAGCTCTTGAATATTTAAACCGCGCGAAAAGAGCTGAGCGTATTTACGTTAAACGACTGGGGTTTGAACCGCCACCAGTATCAGAGAAAAGAAGATACCAAGGGGATTTATCGGAGGTCCTCAGCTATGAGCGTAAAGAACAAATTAAGCTAAAAAAACCAAACTTAGAAGCCATTAAGAGACTATTAAGTTTACTCAGCCATACCGCAACCAAGCAGACTAAAGAGTTGACTCAACAGCAAATAAACGATTTAAATGTAGTTAAGAACTACTTCACAGAGCAACTGGCTAATTCTCCGGAAGATATTGTCTTTATCGCCACCTTAGAAAAGATTAGTCTGACTGCTCAATTACCAATAGAAAACTGTAGCCAGTGCGCTGCAGATTTACGAACAAAATTATGGCAAGTTATACCAAAGCCTATTGCCGAACCCGCCCCCCACTCAAAAGCATACTTGCTCAACAACCCAACTGTGCAATATTTTAATGATTTTATGCAAGATAATAGACAGCAGGGGTCACCATGATCTTCTCCCTAGGTGAATTTGCAGCTAACCCAATAATGGCTCTGGTTTTATTGGTGTTGCTACTATTAACTCTTGGCACCAGTGCCTACCTGTCATTACAGCGACTGAAAAAACACTCATTGAGGCTTTTATTAGTTTGGCTGAGCTCTGCTGTAGCGAGTCTCTGTATTATCGCTTTAGCTATAGACATACAAGCGCCTATAAATACACAACCAACCAGCGTGCTCATTACCGAGGGCGTAACAGTTGAACAACTCAATACATTAGATGACGCACAAAACGTTTTCATTTTAGAACCTATTAGCAAGGACCTAATGAATCATCAAGCCATGCAACAAGGGATAGTCATTCAAGATGCTTTACAAATATTCAATCAAACTACGCCTTTACACGCTTTACATATTCTAGGCAGCGGCCTTAGTGAACAACAATGGCAACATCTAAATTCGGTGATACCTGCTAAAACCCTTGAGACAATAAACATAAACTTTTCACCTAAGCAGAAGGCGCTAGGCTTAGTTGATATCAGGTTTCAGAAAACCCTAACAGTTGGTGAGTTTCTTGAAATCACTGGGCGCTTACAAAGCGACACTCTTACTTCAAATGACAACATAATATTTGAATTAGCCCTACTCAACCCTATCGGTGAGGTGCTAACAACACAGAGGATTAGAACAGGTGAGACCTTTAATTTAAGTGCTCCAGTCAAAACCCAAGGGCAATGGTTGTATCGATTACAGTTAACCAACCCAAGCAAACAACTACTAATTGAAGACCCCCTAGCAGTACTCATTAATGCAAGTACGCCACTACAAGTTTTAGTTAAACAATCAGCCCCTTCTTTTGAGACTCGCCACTTTTCTAATTGGGCAAGTCAATTTGGTGTCAAACTGCTAATAGCGACTCAAATCAGTAAAAATAGAGATATCCAACAAGTCATCAACTTCAATGAAGAAGAGGTGGCAGCCCTTAACGAACCACTTACCGTAGAGTCCTTACAAAGCTTTGACTTGATAATACTAGATGGGCGAGCAGTATTAGATCTTTCAGATGAACAAATACAAACATTATCTGACTCAGTGCAACTAGGTTTAGGGGGGCTTATTTTAGTAGATAGTGAATTAGCAGCCGCTTGGCCCCTTAAACAAATTGAATGGTTAGATACACTGTCGATAACCCCTTTAGATATTGCAACCTATTCAAGTATTCCCAGTTGGCCCAACAGCAGTATCGAAGAAGCGATAGATATCAATAAAGCTAAAATAGACAGCGCTAGCCAACAAGTATTAGTCACGGGGAATGAGGGCCAAAGTATAGTAATTAAACAAAATGTAGGCCTTGGGAATATTGCCTTATCTTTAATAAATAGTAGCTATAGTTGGCAAACATCAGGAAAAACCAGTGAATATAGTCACTATTGGCAATCTTTACTCAGCCAATTAGCTCGGCCTAAACAATCTCTTCACTGGCAGTCAGAAGATACTGATCGTATTAACTTTGAGGACGCTTTATTTGTACAATGCCTGTATGGAGATGCCAATTCAGTTACATTTGCAACCTTAGTTAATCCCCAACAACCACAAGAGATACCGCTGACTAATCAGTTATTACAGCCCCAAAAGCATTGCTTGACTCTATGGCCTAACCAGAGCGGCTGGTACAGATTACAGGCATCAGCAGAGCCTAACGTTAAGCGAATAACTCGTTCCACAGCTAAAACAGTGGATACCTATGGCTACGTCTATTCCAAAGAAAACTGGCAAGCTTATCGACAATCCCAAGCGATAGCCGCCACTGAATACGTATTAAAAAATCATCAATACATAGCTAGCAGCAATTATTATAAAAACCTCAACAAATTCTGGGTATGGGTGGCATTAGTATTAGCATTAAGCATTTTATGGGTAGAACGGAAATTGTTTTAAGGCAGCTGAGCTAATTCAGTCAACTTTTAAATACACGAATCTCAAAACAACATAAATACCGCAGCTAAAGCCGTCATGGCTATCACTAACCAGCGATAGGTTTGTTCTGCAATGCGTTTTACCACCCACACCCCACACCACGCGCCCAAGGCAATAAATGGCAGGCAACTAAGATTTAATAAAAAAGAATTAACAGTAATGCTGTGCCAACCAAATATATGGAACGGCACTTTAAACACGTTTATGGCTAAAAAGAACCAAGCTGCCGTTCCTATAAACTCATTTTTAGGTAACCGCATACTTAATAAGTATAAAGCCATAATAGACCCCGCAAGGTTACCTATCATGGTGGTTATCCCACCCAATAACCCCATTAGTAGGGCGAACCATAAATAATCAGGAATACGCTCTTTATTGGCTTTTTCAATCCATATCATCATGGCTAAGCTAACAAAGATAATCACACTCATAATACTACGAAAGGCTTGATCATCTATTATTTGACCTAGCCAAGTACCGATAATTACACCTACTGCTGCCGATGGAAACAGCTTACCTAGATAGCCCCAATTAGCATGCCGGTGATAATAAAACACAGCAAAAACATCTGCCATGATCATCATTGGCAACATTAAGCCTGTTGACCCTTTACCACCGTAAATAAGCGCAAGTAAAGGCACAGCCAACATGACAATTCCATGTACACCCACTTTGGCCATGCCCACAAAAAACGCCACTAAACATAGTAGAGCCAAGTGTTGATAACTCAATGTATAGCCAAATAGCTCAATCATGCCTGACAAATACTGAAAAATGAGGCTCGAGTTAAAGATTGTAAATCTGCAGCACTAAGCTCAATCTCTAAGCCTCTGCGCCCTGCACTCACATAAATGGTAGAAAATTGGCTAGCGGACTCATCTATGACTGTTTTCAGCGCTTTCTTCTGGCCTAAAGGACTTACACCGCCTAACACATAACCAGTGCTACGTTGCACTTCTAACTTATCTGCCATTTCAGCTTTTTTGCCAGCACAGGCTTTGGCGAGGCTCTTCATACTTAACATAGAGTCCACTGGCACAACCGCCACAACTAACGTTGCCCCATCCAGTTTAACAACTAAAGTTTTAAACACTCGTTTAGAGGGAATATTTAGCTTTTCAGCAGCTTCTAACCCATATGACTGGCTAGAAGCATCATGTTGATACTCATGAACTTTAAAAACCACTTTGGCTTTTTTAACGCAGTTGATACCTGGAGTCATAGGTGCTTATTCGTCAGGCACACAATACTTTTGTAATCGAGCTTTGACTAAACGCACTTCACCCACATCCCCTTTCGCTTCAGCATCAACCATATCCATACGGGCTTCTTGGCACTTAACCTTGTTTGTTTCACGAAGTACAACAGCAGGGTCAGTTTCAAACTCCTTCATGCCATTTACCCCTAGATGTTTATCACTTTCGTCTTTATCTTTATTTGTAGATTCAGACGTCATGCTGCTACAACTAGTCAGTAGGATTAACAAAGTTATACATGATATTTTTTTATACATTTTTATTCCTTATTTGGTCTGAACTACAGACCTAAACTCATTTCATATGGCATATAATCATTCGGGATTATGCGCCACCTGTTTTGCTAACGCAGGTAATTCACCACTTAAGCCCATCGCATGTAGAATGATACTATTTTTTGCAAATGGAGCCTGTTCAGCCAAACTCAAACCCGCACCTCGAAACACCTTTTTAATCGGCTGACTTCCAGCAAACAAACGTTTGAAACCTTCCATTGAGGCCACCATTTTAAGGGCTTCAGTTTTGCGCCAACGTTCAAAAGGCCTTAAGTTTTTAGCTAGCGAAAAGTCTTTATTTTTATCAACCAAATTGTTTATATGCTCAGCTAAAGCCGCGGCGTCTAGTATACCTAAGTTCGCTCCCTGCCCGGCTAAAGGATGAATAGTATGGGCGGCATCACCAATTATGGCGACTCTGTCTTTAACCCATTGTCTGGTATAACGCATTTTAAGTGGGTAAGACTGCTTGTCACTCACCACTTCGCACAAACCTAAGCGCATATCAAAGTTAACACATAAGGCTTTATTAAACTCATCATCAGACATAGCCATTAATTCAGCGGCCCGAGCTTCGTCCTGCGACCAGACAATAGAACAATGATGTTGATCCCACAAAGGTAAAAAGGCTAATGGACCGGTAGGTGTAAAGACTTGTCTGGCGACATGTCCGTGAGGTAAGGTCGTTTTTACTGTTGCGATAATAGCGTGCTGATCATAGTCCCAAAAGGTATCGGAGAAATTTGCTAGCTTTTTAACTAATGAATTAGCCCCGTCAGCACCAATAACTAAACTGGCGCTAAGCTGGGTGTCATCATCCAAGCTAATAAAACACTCTTGTTTACCAAACACTAACTGATTGATTTTAGTGGGCGCTAAGACCTCAATACTTTGACTTTGCTCTGCTTGTTGCCACAAAGCATGTCTGATACCTTGGTTTTCAATTATGTAACCGAGTTGTGGTTGCTGAACTTGAGCAGCATCAAAGCTTATTTTGCCAAAACTATCTTTATCCCATACCGACATTTGCTGATAAGAAGTCAGTCTGCCTTTACCTAAATGTTGCCATGCTCCCAATGACTCTAAAATATTCTGAGATGCCAAGGTCAATGCACTGACTCGTAATTGAGGCTCGCCACCAGGAGCACCATCACTTGGGTGAGCATCTATCACAGCGATAGATAAGCCAGACGTTTCAAGTGCAAGGGCCTGAGTTAACCCCACAATTCCTCCGCCTACTATGGCAATATCAAAATGTAACATGGGTTTAATTGACCTTAAATATGTTAATTACCACGACTCATTATGCTTTCTATGTCGGCAATGGTTTTAGGGGCGGCTTGGGTCAAGTTTTCATAACCACTTTCGGTTATTAATAAATTGTCCTCAATGCGAATACCAATACCTTGCCATTTGCTGTCTACCTTTGCATCTGGCGCGATATAAATACCCGGCTCTACGGTTAAAACCATGCCAGCTTTTAAAGCCCTGTCTTCGTTATTGACTTTATAATGCCCAACATCATGAACATCTAACCCTAACCAGTGACTCAAGCCATGCATATAAAATTCTCGATAAGTAAGCAGCTCAATATTATCAGCAAGCTCACCTTGCAAAATACCTAGCTCTATCAGACCTTGAGTAATCACTTCTATGGCTAAATCACTGGCTTGCTTAATAGTATTGTTTGCTTTAAAGACACTAAATGCTTGTAACTGTGCTTTTAACACCAATTCATATAGCTGTTGTTGTGCTTCAGAAAACTTACCAGAAACAGGAAAAGTTCGTGTAATATCAGCAGCATAACCTTGTAACTCACAGCCGGCATCAATCAACACCAGATCACCATTAGCTAATGTTTGGTTGTTTTCGGTGTAATGTAATATACAGGCATTGTCACCACTTCCCACTATAGTGCCATAGGCAGGGTGTCTAGCACCTTGCATAGCAAACTCATGATGGATTTCGGCTTCTAAGTGAAATTCGTTTTTACCCGCTTCAGAAAACTTCATGGCTCGAATATGAGCTTGGCACGCAATCGCTGCCGCGTGGCGCATGACTTCAAGCTCGGCATCAGATTTTATTAAGCGCATTTCATCTAGAATAAGACGAATATCTATCACACTCGTAGGTGCTTGTTTACTTTGTTTTGGCGCATCACGGAGCGCTTGCATCACATCAAACACTAACTCATCAGCCCCGGGGTTATGACCTTGGGCAAAATACAAATGCTCATGGCCATCAACTAAAGCGAGTAATTTGTCATCTAACTCATCTAATGCAAAGGCCATATCGATTGCAAATTGCTCTTTAGCTTGTTTAGGACCAAAACGTCGGCCGTGCCAAATTTCTTGCAAGGGGTCTTTATCTAAACAAAATAGTACTGACAGCCCACCTTTATATTCACAATGGTTAGACAAAACTAAATAAGCATCAGGTTCTGGAAACCCAATTAAATATTGAAAATAGCTGTCTTGCCTAAAGGGAAACTCAGTGTCTCTGCTACGAGTGACCAAACTAGCGGCTGGCACTATGGCAATACTATTCGGTGACATAGCCTTCATAAGGCGTTGTTGGGATGCACTAAAATCAGTCGTATTCATATATTGATAACATCACTCTGTACTAAAAGAACTTATGGCTTGCTCACAAACTAATGTACTGTTTTTGGTTCACCTTGCTGCTGTTCTGGAGACTTACCCAGCTCGTTAAAACATAACATAGCTGTCACTCGCACATATTCCATCACTTCAAACAAAGCTTGTTCAGATTCTTCATCTTCGCTCATCTCTTCATCCATACGGGCGATTTCAGCGAAATCTTCTAGGCCTTCTTTCACATCATCGGAACAACCAGTTAGGTCTGCCTGATGTAAACCAAAACCTAACATAAACCCCTGCACCCAACTAAGCAGAGCTTGGCCACGCTCATTGATTGGGGCAGAGTCTTCAGGTAAGCATAGACTCAATGCAAAATCACTTTCTATCAACTGTTGACAGGTATCGTCATAAAGTTTTTTAAAAGCGCTTTGCACCTCAGCAGAAAAAGAGTCTCCCTGGTGAATAAAATCAGCCAAAGGTTCCATCCAATCTAAGCACTCTAGAGGCATACCACCTCCTAACATGCCACATACCATTCCTTGTACTTCGGCAGCACTGGTTAAAATATCGTTACGCTCTAATAGCGCAGAAAGGGTATCAAAAAGGTTAGTTGAAGTGTTCAAGATAAATTCTCAGTAATTCGATGGTGAGGAGCACAAGTAAAGCACCCCATAAACAAGCCTCTATGCTAACACTGTCGCTAAATTAAACCCAGTTGGGGAAAGGTATAAATCACACATAATCACGTTGCTCAACCCAAACTTTAGGTTTTAAAAAGTATAAGAAAGCTCATATGCCCCTAGTATATTCTTATACTTAAAGATTATAATAGCGCTGATGTTGGAGTTTAGTCAGAACAACATTTCAATAATTTTTCTAAGCCTCCTGGAATGTTAGCCAGTTTAGTAATGTCCCTGGCCGATGCTTTTTACCTAGGAAGTTGATTCCACTACTATTGTGCAAGCTTGGCTAGTACCAAGAAGCCTGAGGTAATGATGATACTTCCGCCCTGAACTTTCGGTTCACGGGCGAACACTAGACAGCGGCATTTTGGGAGGCACCCATTCGTCAACATAATGGATTTTGAAGGCAGTAAGATGAATCAAGAAGAGCAATTGAGAGTACACGGAAAAAATGCAATAGACGCCCTTTCTCCTATCGTAAAGTGGAAATATGATAGTTTTCAAAATGTCATGCTTGCAGAGTTCTCTGTAGATAAAGAAGAGCAAGTTTTAATTTCGCTACAACAGGTATTCCCAGACTCTTGGGACGCAAAAAGCATTAAAAAAGCACCAGCAAAAGTTAAACATTATGCAGGTCCCTTTGCGAAATTGGCAAAAAAGCAAAAACTATTAGCAGCAAACCTAAATAACCAAACCCGCATTATGGCTGCGTGGTGGCCATGGGGGCACGGCGCTACCGTTTCTGTCCGTTTGTTTTTAACAAACACCGAACCCTATGTAGAAAAACCCAGTTTACTCCATAAATTACGTCATCTTTTTGCCTAAAGTGGATTTCTACTGCAACTAGCTATAATTTACACTTGACCATATGGTCAGGTTTCAACTAAGATTTTGCCACTATACGCGTTGCCTTTATTTCTAGTCTAAAAATATTCAGTTAGAATATGGCCATTGCTCACTAATATTACATAACAAATAAGGCAATTTTATGGCCATCATTAACTTTGGTTCTATCAACATTGATCATGTTTATCGAGTAGATCACTTCGTTCAGCCTGGGGAAACTTTAGCTTCAAACGAATACCAATGTTTATTGGGTGGTAAAGGTGCCAATCAATCTATTGCCTTAGCAAGAGCGGGGGCAGATGTTCGCCACGTTGGAAAAATTAACGAATCAGATGTCGCGTTTAAGCAAAGCATGATACGCGATGGTATTAACTGTAAGCATATATCTTGCACTGAAACAGCATCAGGCCACGCCATTATTCAAGTCACTCCTTCTGCTGAAAATGCCATTGTATTGTTTGGTGGCGCAAATCAAGAGTTAACGTCAAAAGACGTAATGCATGCACTTGATGATGTGAAATCTAGCGATTGGGTGTTAACACAAAATGAAACCAGCTGCATCGATGAAGTCTTGCTACAGGCAAAAGAAAAAGGATTAAAAGTTGCGTTTAACCCTGCTCCTATGACCGAATCAGTTAAGCAATTACCCCATGAATGTATCGATTTATTAATCGTCAATGAGGTTGAAGCAGAAGAAATTTCAGGTCAAAGCAACCTAGATGATATCGAAGCCTATTTTCGTAATAACTGGGCTCATGCCGAAATACTTATCACCCTAGGCAAAGCTGGGGTTAGGATGCTCAAAAAAGACAAGAGTATTGATGTACCTGCCTTTTTAGTAGATGCGATAGACACCACAGCTGCTGGCGATACGTTTATTGGATACTTTTTATCTGCCTACAGTGAACATGCAGATACCAAAACCGCACTATCTAGAGCCTGTGCAGCTTCAGCCTTAGCAGTTATGAAAGCAGGCGCGGCGCAATCTATCCCTAACGAGAAAGACGTTGATCGCTTTCTTGCTAAACAATAATACTTACACTATTACCCCAAAGATTTTCAACGGAGAATTATTCTTATGAGTCACAAAATTATTCTTGATACCGATCCTGGTATCGATGATGCCATGGCAATCTTTTTTGCCTTTCAACATCCTGAAATTGATGTTCTGGGGCTAACCACTGTTTATGGGAATGTTCCTGTTGAAATGGCAGCAAAAAATGCGATAACTCTTTGTGACTTAGCAGGAAAAGATATTCCTGTTTGTAAAGGAGTAGGCATGCCTTGGGTCGGCCCAGAGTCAAGTTACGCGCATTTTGTTCATGGAGACGATGGCTTTGGAAATATTAACTTTCCGGCAGCAAAAGGTGAGCTAGACCCTCGCAGTTCTGCGCAGTTTATCGTAGATATGGCCCGTAAATATCCTGGTGAAATTACCATTGTAGCTATTGGCCCCCTTGGTAACCTAGCCTTAGCTTTGCGTTTAGAGCCAGAGCTACCAAAATTAGTTAAAGCCGTGTCTATTATGGGGGGAGCTGCATTTGTAAGAGGTAATGTGACGCCTGTTGCCGAAGCCAACATTTGGAATGATGCCCACGCTGCAGAAATTGTATTTGGCGCATCTTGGGAATTAAACATGTTTGGGCTTGATGTAACCAATTCATGCCCATTCAGCCCTGACTTCTTAAAGCAGTTACAACAGAACAACCAAAAACTAGGTGGTTTTGTTCACGATGCCGCACAATTTTATGTAGAGTTTTACTCACAAAACCGTGAAGAAGATGTATGCTTTTTCCACGATGCAATGCCTATTGCACACCTTGTCGACCCAAGCTTATTTGAGTTGCAAACTGGCCATGGCAGAGTATCAACAGACCCATTAAACAGAGGCCAAACCTCTATCGCACTTCCTAATACCACTGCCAGTCCAGATTGGTTAAACGCGGAGCTAGTGAATGTGGCTACTAAGGTAGATAACGAACGTCTAACCAAACTGTATTTAGATACTTACAAACTATAAGCTGTCAGCCTAGCTAAACTAAGAAGGTTGCGTTTAAGCAAATAAAACGCAACCTAAACTTATTGGATACCGCCGAGATGCCCAGCCTTAATCTGCGACTTCAGTTTCGCCAAAAACGTCAGCAACTATCCACAGCACAGCAGCATCAAGCCTCTGAGCAAGTGCTAGACACATGCCTACAACAACTTCACCTGCAACAAACCAACACCATAGCTTGTTACCTAGCAAACGACGGTGAAATTGATCCTCGATGTATAATTGAATATTGCTGGCAACACCAAAAAAGAGTGTTATTACCGGTATTACACCCTTTTTCTAAAGGTCACCTAGCGTTTGTTGAGTACCATCCTAATAGTGTAATGGTAGCCAACCAGTACGGTATTAAAGAGCCTGTTATTACTAGCCGTAATATATGCCCTCTTGCTGATATTGATTTAATCATGACTCCTTTAGTCGCATTTGACGCAGCAGGAAATCGGCTAGGTATGGGGGGTGGATACTACGACCGCTCTTTAGCCACAATAAAAAGAGACAAGTTAAACACACAATTAATTGGTTTAGCCCACACCTGTCAACAAGCAAGCTCTTTGGAAACGAACCATTGGGATATTCCCTTGCATGGTATAGCGACACCCACACAATTCTTCAAGACCTAAAATTGCGTTAGGGGTTCGTTGCCTAGCTAGGTTAGAATATTGTTAATATTCGCTTTAAGCTAAGTAAGTCATGACACAAGATCAAAAGAAACAAGCCGCTGCACAAGCGGCGATTAAATATGTCAAGCCAGAGTCAATCGTCGGCGTAGGAACAGGTTCAACCGTTAACTATTTTATCGATGCTTTAGCAGACATTAAACACGATATCATAGGTGCAGTTTCTAGCTCTGAAGCCTCTACATTACGTTTAAAAGCACTAGGCATCGATATATTTGAGCTCAACTCAGTAGATAAACTTGATGTCTATGTAGATGGCGCAGACGAAATTACCGAACATAAACATATGATAAAAGGTGGTGGCGCAGCCCTCACCCAAGAAAAAGTCGTAGCAGCAGTTGCGAAGCAATTTATTTGTATCATTGATGACACTAAACAAGTTCCTATTTTAGGAAAGTTTCCACTTCCTATAGAAGTCATACCTATGGCTCGTTCTTATGTGGCTCGAGAAATCGTCAAATTAGGAGGAGATCCTGAATACAGACAAGGCGTGGTTACCGACAATGGCAACGTTATTTTAGATATACATAATCTCACTATACTCAACCCTGTTGAGCTAGAAGAAAAACTTAACGCGATTGTGGGTGTAGTTACCAATGGTTTGTTTGCTCATCGCGGCGCTGACACAATACTAGTTGGCACAGAGAACGGAGTCACAACCATAGCATAAAGCTATATTCTGCCTATTTCTAATACTGGAACGTCACAATTAAAACGCTAGCTTCTTAATATTAAGAGAAAGCCTAGTGATGTTCCCAGCAGTATTACCCATTCACACCATGAAGCCAGATCAATTAAGCAAATAAAGTGTGATGACTAACCTTATCCATTTACAGTGATCCACAAATAGATGACGAAGAATTTCACGTCAATCACTTGCAAAGGAACAGGTTAATGTCGAAACAATTTTCAGGTAAAACTGCTGTAATCTCTGGCGGCGCAGGGGGCATAGGTCTCGCTCTTGCTTCAGAATTTGGCCAACTTGGTATGAACATCGTCATCGGAGACATTGACCAAAAACAACTAACTGTAGCAGAGCAGCACCTCAAAGCCCTTGATATTAACGTGTTAGCTTGCCCATTAGATGTCACCCAAAATCAACAGTGGTTAGACCTAGTTGCTTCTACAGAGGCGCGATTTGGCGATATTCATATGTTAATAAATAACGCTGGTGTAGGCGGTATCCCAGGTTCAATAAATGAAACTAAAATCGACACTTGGAAATGGGTATTAGACGTCAATGTAATGGGGGTTGTGAATGGAACCCAAGCCGTGGGCCCTAAAATTAAAGAGCATGGTCAAGGAGGCTGGATAATCAATGTTGCATCTATGGCTGGTATGAATGGTGTAGCATACTCAGGGGCATATGCGGCTTCAAAAGCAGCGGTTGTTTCTATGTCTGAGAGCTGGGCAGCAGAGCTCAAAAAAGACAATATTTCGGTATCAGCTTTATGCCCTGCATTTGTTAAAACTCGTATCCACGAGTCTCTTCGTAACCTTCAGCCTGAGTATCAAAACGTTAAAGAGCAAGGCGCAACTAAGGTAAAATCTAAAGGCGGCATGAATCAAGCAGCAGCATTAGTGGAGTCAGGAATTCCGGCGCAAATGCTAGCGAAACGAGTAGTCGAAGCGCTTAACTCAAAACAAAGCTATATTTTTACCCACCCAAATTATCGTGAGGGGGTAAGTTATCGCTCTCACCTTCTTGATAAGGCATTTGTTGATGCTGAAAACAGTGAAGTTGTGGGCCACTTAAAAGATGACGAAATAGTTATTTTATAAAAGGTCGTTTACTAAGGCCTTCAATTAGTGATGAATGGCCTTATTTACGTCTATAAAACTTTTAATACTACCTCGATTTAACAATAACATTTTAGCAAACGTAAGAGCTTGAGTTTCTAGCTTTGCCCTAAAGGTTTCGTCTTCAAACTGCATAAAGTCAGCTACTTTAGCTATGCCTAAAATGCGACGGATTATTTTACAAGCAGCAAACCCTAGGGTATCCCTAAAAACCTCTTGTAAAAATAAGGTTCTAAACTTCCCGTGACTATCACCTGTAAGATCTTTACCCATAAATGGCTTGTCTGCAAACTCATCGTACTCACACCAATACTGAGTAAATTTAGTTTCAAACCCATCCCAAAGCGCCTCAACCTGTTGTAACAACCATTCACTATATTTTTCAGATTCGGCAGTACCCTGCCCTACATGAGAGAAATAACTCAAATACAAATTGGCAACCAAAGCACCTACATCAAAGCCAATGGGGCCTGCAAATGCAAACTCAGCATCAATAACGTAAGTACGCTCTTGATTAAGCATGATAGAGCCCGTATGTAGATCGCCATGGAGTAATGCTTGTTTCGATGTAGTAAACAAATACTTCATCTGCGCTACTTGGGCACGTACTTCTGAATCTCTTTGAATCATATCAATACTTCCCTGAGATAATGCCGGGTTATAATCATTCATTGCGTGATGTTCAAAGGGATATGTAAAAATAAAATCTTCAGAAATCATACACATATCAGAGTTTTCACTTTTAGCGATTAAGGCTTTTTTCTGTGCTACTGACTGCCCAAAATCACTAGAGAAAAACAAGGTTGCCGCTAGATAACTTGCCATATGCTCTGCAAAATTTGCAAAGTAATGACCTTTTATCAATTCATCTCGAAAAATATTGTACCCCTGTAGATTTTCCAATATTAATATCGAAAGTACTTCAGATTGATAATAAATTTTTGGGGCGGTGCTTGGGGATACTTTAGCCTGAAATGATAGAGCTTCTATTTCTGCTGTCATTCGTTGACGAGTTAAAGGCCATTCTTCACCCAGAACTTTTATATGGGGAGGAGATTGTTTACAAAATACAGACTCTTCTGGGTTATCTAAATTACTTACAACAAAGGCATAATTCATATTACCATCGGTAATCTCAGTGACACCTAGATTTTGAAAAGAAGAAAAGTGGCTTTGCATTTCTGGTAGTGAGGCTAAAAAGCTCACTAAATTTTCAGCGTTTAATTGAAAGTACATCCTCAGAACCTTTTAAAAAAACCAGTGATAGGGAAATGATTTAACAACTCCTATTGAAAAGCCATTACGTTATAATGAATTGAAAGAAAAAGCTGAGTAAAACTTTCAAACAATATGAAGCAAACAATCACTGACCTACAACATTAGTAGACTGAACAAATAGCTACATTGTCTCCAACGTTAATATTGTTAGCAGTAAACCAGCCTTTGTTCATCTCCCAAGCATAAAGTACTGGCTCTGAGGAGTTAGTAGACTTTAAGTCCAAGGCTTGCATGCTTTTTATATCGGTAATAGTTCCATCAGCACGCACAAAGGCAATATCTAATGGAATAAGGGTGTCCTTCATCCAAAAGCCCGCAACTTTCGCGCTATCAAACTTGAATAACATGCCGCATGTGTCACACAATGTCTGTCTATTCATTAATCCTTGGGCTCGTCGCTCAAAGCTATCTGCATATTCTAATTTGTAAGCATTGCCTTTTACTTTAATTTGAACATTCCCAAAAGTAACGGATTCTGCACTTACATGAGAGCAAGCAAATAAAGTAAAACAAGACATCAACATTAAAATATTAAAAACAAAGCGCATTAGCAATCACATCCGTTACAAAATTAGGGTGTAGACTACAACTTTTTACAGGAACAGCCCAACTCTTTATCACTAGTTTGCCATTCTTGATATTCACCTTGGACACAACGCTGTTGTAACGTTGTACATTCAAAAGCCGTATATTTTACTTGGGTATCCGCACCATTAGCCACAGCACTACCCATTACCTGCCTGATATTGTTATTTGTACAAGCTGCAGTAAAACAAACAGTAAAAGCCAGCATTAACGCTACTTTAATAGATTTTTCCATTATGTATTCCCTACTTTTGGTACAGACACTTTATAGTGAGAATAGGAAAAGGTGAAAAGGTTCAAATTCTTAGCATTTCAATCAATTGATTTTTGATTAGCGTTTACTTTCAACGATTGAGCCAATAAAAAAGGGCCACCTGTAAACAGGTAACCCTAAGCTTAAATATTAACTTACTTTATTGAGTAAGGGGTCTATACCATTTTAATTGGAACAGAATAAGGCGAGGTTAACGCTTCAACTGGTGGAGTAAAGTCAGTTAGGTGGATACCGTCAACAGCGCTCTTATACTCTTCAATTGAAGGGAAACGTCCTAGCATAGTAGAAAGTACAACTAGAGGCGTTGAACCAAGTAGAGACTCACCTTTCTTATCTGATGTATCAGCAACAACACGGCCTTGGAACAAGCGAGTAGACGTTGCGATTACAGTATCACCCGGTTCTGCTTTTTCTTGGTTACCCATACATAAGTTACAACCAGGACGCTCTAAGTACATGATATTTTCATACTTAGTACGTGCAGAAGATTTAGGGTTTGTATCATCAAATTCAAAACCTGAATACTTCTCAAGAATTGCCCAGTCACCCTCAGCTTTAAGCTCATCAACTATGTTGTAAGTTGGTGGCGCAACAACCAATGGCGCTTTAAATTCAATCTTAGTGCCTTGCGCTTCCATGTTACGGAACATTTGCGCGATAATTTGCATATCACCTTTATGAACCATACAAGAACCCACAAAACCTAAGTCGACAGGCTTATCACTGTAGTATGAAACAGGACGAATAACATCATGGGTATAACGCTTAGATACATCTTCGTTGTTAACATCAGGGTCTGCAATCATTGGCTCAGCAATTTGATCTAAATCAACAACCACTTCAGCATAGTATTTAGCATTGTCATCTGGAGTAAGCGCAGGTGTAGTACCAGACTTAACTTCGTCAATACGTTTATCAGCTAAAGCAATTAAACCATGAAGGGTATTAGCAGGGTTTTCCATGCCTTTGTCGATCATGATTTGAATTCGGCTTTTCGCTAATTCTAGTGAACCGATCAAAGTTTCATCTTGAGAAATACAGATTGAAGCTTTTGCTTTCATCTCTGCAGTCCAATCAGTGAAAGTAAAAGCTTGGTCAGCTAATAAAGTACCGATGTGTACTTCGATTACACGGCCTTGGAATACGTTTTCTCCGCCAAATTGCTTAAGCATTTGCGCTTGTGTTGCGTGAACAACATCACGGAAATCCATGTATTTTTTCATATGACCTTTAAAGGTCACTTTCACTGACTCAGGGATTGGCATTGCAGACTCACCCGTTGCCAATGCAATAGCAACCGTTCCAGAGTCAGCACCAAAGGCCACACCTTTAGACATACGAGTATGCGAGTCACCACCGATAATGATAGCGCGGTCATCGACCGTAATGTCATTCAATACTTTATGAATAACATCAGTCATTGCAGGGTAAACACCTTTTGGATCACGTGCTGTGATTAGACCAAACGCGTTCATAAAACTCATTAATTTAGGTGTATTCGCTTTTGCTTTACTATCCCAAACAGATGCGGTGTGACAACCTGATTGGAATGCACCATCAACCAGTGGCGAAATAGTAGAAGCAGCCATTGCTTCTAATTCCTGACATGTCATAGGGCCAGTGGTATCTTGCGAGCCAACAATATTGACTTTAACACGAACGTTTGAGCCTGCGTGCAATGGTGAGTCAGATAACACGCCAACTGCATTACGGTTGAATATTTTCTCAACTGCAGTTAACCCTTGATCTTCATGTGAAATTTCTTTTGAAGCGGCATATACACTTACAGGTTCAACACCTAAAGCTTCAGCAGCAAAAGTTTGCAGTTTCTTACCGAAGGTTACAGCATAAGAACCACCCGCTTTCATGAACTCTACTTTTTGTGGAGTAAAGGCTGATGATATATCAGCAAGCTCTTCGTCGCCGTTATATAACTTCTTCGCTTTAGTATCGATAGTTAATACCGTACCTGTAGCCACTGAGTAGGCTTCTTCTAGTACCGCATCGCCATTTTTATCAACAACAGTATTACCGCTTGCATCTACTTTCTTAACCCAGTTTTTAAGGTCAAGACCAATACCACCTGTTACATCAACCGTTGTTAGGAAGATTGGCGCGATACCATTGGTACCCGCAACAATGGGGGCGATATTTATAAAAGGTACATATGGACTTGCTTCTTTACCTGTCAAAAGTGCAACGTTATTCACACCAGACATACGAGATGAACCGACACCCATAGTGCCTTTTTCAGCAATCAGCATAACTTGCATGTCAGTGTGTTGAGCTTGTAATGCTTTTATTTCTGCTTGAGCTTCTGGCGTGCACATACATTGACCATGTAGTTCACGGTCAGCACGAGAGTGAGATTGATGACCTGGCGATAATAAATCCGTTGAGATATCACCTTCGCCAGCAATATAAGTTACCACATCAATTTTTTCAGCAATATCTGGTAACTTAGTAAAGAACTCAGCTTGGGCGTAACTTTCTAACAAGCCTTTAGCAACGCTATTTCCTGCTTTATAAGCTGCTTCAAGACGGGCGGTATCTGCATCATATAAAAACACTTGGGTTTTTAATACATCTGATGCTTGAGTAGCTAATCCAGCGTCGTCACCTAATGCAAGATCAAGTAACACTTCAATTGAAGGGCCACCTTTCATATGAGATAACAATTCAAAAGCAAATTCTGTTGAAATTTCTGCAACAGTCTCGTTACCCAAAATAATTTCTTTTAAAAATTTAGCTTTTTCACCAGCAGCACTAGTTGTGCCTGGCAAGGTGTTATAAATGAAAAAGTTGAGAGAATCTTCTCTATATGCATTTGAAGTATCTTTAATCTGTTCAATAATTTCAGCTAACAAATCAGCACTATCAATGGGTTTAGGCGCTAGCCCTAGGTCTTTTTTACGGCTTTCTATCTCTTCAACGTATTCTAAATATAGGCTCATGCGTCTTACTCTCTCTCTTCTCTCTAGCTACAAAATGCTAATAACATCATAATTAGCAGGGACAAATGTCGCGGTAGTTTACCTGATTTTTAATACCTTTTTCATAATTTGGTCATATAGGTATTATTGATAGAAATTATATTCTATATCTTTCCATATGTGTGCAATAAATTTGACCTAGGAAAACTGTGGATTTTTAGGAGAATTTAACGTTGAAAAACTATGGGGAACCAATCTTCTCGAAGGCATTGACCGGTTAACATATTATGCTCTGGAAATGGAGGCGAAGTGGGACCAGGGCGCTGAATATATCTAGCATCATCACCCACAAACCTTAGAGAAAAAGCACGTCGGCGATGTTCGGTGGTATTACCTCTAGCTCCATGTAATATACCGTAGTTAAATGCTACAGCGTCACCTGGCTCCATCTCCCATTCTTTAATATCCATATTCTGCCTATCAGGATCAGGAACTGGCATATAATTTTTATCGTCAGGATAAAAACTAGTATCAGTAAGCCATCTAGTAGGTAAAACCTGCTTATCCCAAAGGTGACTACCAGCAACACATCGCAAGCTATTACTTCTAACAGGATCCATCGGAGACCAAAAACTTACATTTTGGCAGCCATCAACAAAATAGTAAGGACCATCTTGATGCCAAGGTGTAGCTTTAGTGGTACCGGGCTCTTTGACTAATACATGGTCGTGGAAAATCTGAACTTGCTGCGACTTCATCAAATCAGCAGCGACTTCAGCTGCGGCAGAGTATCGAATTACTTTTTCAAATTGTGGTATGCGGGGCCAATTACAATAATCATCAAAAAAGCGACCAGTATCCCCTTTGCTAAGATTTTCTGCAGCATAGGGGCCTGGCGTCTGCATATTCAATTCAATGCCAGAGCGAATAAGATCCAACTCAGCTTCAAAGAGTCCTTTAATTAAAACCACACCATCTTGTTGAAACGTGTCGATATGGGCCTGAGTAATAAGTGGGTGCACTATTTAAAAACCTTCATAAGTCCTGCTGACACAGTGTTTAATGAGAATTAAAAATAATACTCTTCTATAGGCAAATACTTAGCAAGTATATTTACGCCTAAAGAAGACTAAACCAAGTAATAGTCCAGAAAGATAAAGTGGAAAACTAGCGCCTTGGCGAACCGTCTCTTCTTCGTAAGCATCACAGTTATCAATAGAGCCTCCAGAAATAGGCACAAGTTTTACTGCGACAACCGTATCCACCAGAGTTTGAGCGCCATATTCATCTAATATAATTTCACCTTGAATATTGGTTTCAGGTTTTAAAACTAATGCAGTAGCGACAATTTCACTATCTTCGTTTATACCATTAGCTTGGACAATATCGTAATCTGAATTGCACTCTAAAAGTGAGTTAAGCCCCTGAAAAATATCATTTTTGTAATCATATATAAAGCCTTCTGTTCTTCGGGTCGTTAAAGTAGCCTCAGACTCACCATAACCAACAACAAAGCCATCGTCATTTATAGATGTGGCAATACTCGAAGAGCCTTCAAAAAAGTCGTCTGGGTAAATTGTAATATCGTTATCGAGATCATGGACAAAAAACTTAGTACGGGTTGTACCATTAACGTCTTTAGTGATGTTACCTACCACTAGGTTGTCATTATTAATATCGTAAGCGGTACTAGTGTAAACATCTTCATCATAATTAATCGTTGTTACTTCATCCCCTTCATAAATAGCAGCAGCTACAGTTAATGATGTTGTATCTTGATAATAATCAGGAGACTCTCCCACTGCTATACCATAATCATTAATGGCTACTGCAGTACTGGTATAGACAGAGGTACTAGAATCTTCAGGCTCATCAATTAACATTCCTAAGGTGTAGGTATCTGTTAAGTCACCATCTTCATCTAATTGCCAAATAATCCCTCTTTGCTGAGCTGCAGAACTCACCCCACTACTTAAGCTAATACTTAATGCCCTCAGGCATGACACCTCAGGAATATCACCTCGGGCAGTTGAATCTGAGCAATCTTCTTCTGCTGTTGAATAGGTATCATCAATGAACACTGTGGTGCCATATCCAACCACTTGGTAGCTGTTGTTGATATCGTAAGCTTCACTTATTCCACCAGCGGTTGTATCTGGTGGAGGTAATTCTGTGGTTTGATCATCAACTTGTGCAAAGCCTCTTATATAAAAATCATTGACTACATAGGTGATATCATCAACGTCTTCATTAACGTAGTCTTCAGTATAAAAGCCATCGTGACTACTACCCACTGTATAGCCAAAATCATTAATTGAACGAACTTGGGTTTTTACGCTATTTCTGTAGTCATCTGTGTTTGGATCTATAGTGTCAAAGCCTCTAAGCAGCTCACTGCCGTTTTCAGTTGCAATGTAACTATTTAAGCTAGCAATTTGTTGAAATGTTTGACTCTCAGCATTAGCAGTTATGTACGTATAAAGAAAAGTGTAGTCGTCATCGCTAAAGTCCCCACCTCGGACACCATCTAAGTTTTCCAAACCCAAAATAATGGCCGCAGACTCAAAATCTATTAAAGTGGTATCGATTACTGGACTATATTGTGTATCTAGATTGACGGCAGCTTCCCCAGCGTCATTAATAGCCGCGGGAAAGGAGTTAACGCCAAGATCGGCGACAGGTAATTCAACCAATTCATATTGTGCGCTGTAAGCAACTGACATATACAAGCCACATAAGGGGAAAACAGTGGCGATTATTGCTTTTTTCATTAGACATCCTGCTGACTGCTATTTAACTCTTTGCGCCTAAATTCAAGGTGCAAAAATAGCGAATATCTAGGCAGATACTCACTCAACGTTAACGAACGTTGTAACATTAAAAGATAAAAAAGAAGTTGCTGAGGAAGAGTGGATAAACGCATCCTCAGCCTTTGTATAAACTGCTTAGGTTATTCTTAATTTACTACCTGATTAATCAATTTCATGCTAAATCCAGAAGACGCATCTATATCTTGTTCAAATATCAAATACAGCTCTTGACTGTCTTCATCGAGAATCAAGTTCATGCTATCTAGTACAGTTTCTGTTCCATCAATTGTCGCTACAGCGAAAATATCATAGGTATTGTTTAGCAGTGTTAATGACCCAGAGTTTTCTTGTAATACCGAGAGTAAATTATCAGCGGTATCGATGACTTCGTCACTCAAGACAAAATAAAATGTAACTCTACTGAAATCGTCTGAATCCGCTAAGTTAACGACTTGGATACCGTGACTATAAATACTTGAGCTACTATTTTTAGTGAGTGCCAGTGATTTAATAACAATTTCATAATCATCAACTATGCCATCTTCGTTCTCATCAGTAACACCATCTTCATCATCATCAATTGCGTCTTTTCGACCGTATAAAAATATGGTGCTGTCAGCATTTTCTTGAAGACTTAATAACGCATCACTAATATAAATTTCGCCATCTGCTGAATTCACTACATCAAAGGAATAATCACCATTTGCAGTGATAGTAGAAGCACTAAATTCACCTTTCTCCAAATCTTCAATAACTACATCTCCATCGTCATCTAAAGTGACTTCAATATCGATTTGCCCCTGATACTCTGGTAGGTAGTCATCGGTAGAGATTGCGTTATAAAACCCAAACTCAGCTTCTGAATCCACATCTGCAAGCTCTGTAATGCCGTTTGTACCTATGCTATCGATTGTAAAGTCAGCAGAGCCCACACCTGTGTTGTCACGTATAACAATCACGTACTGGCTGACCACTGAATAGTCCTGATCAACCGATGTATATAAAACGTCTGTTTCACCTGGCAAAGTAATGTAAAAAATGTACTGGTCTTGATCTAACTTCATGTTGTCAGTCAATTCATGGTAATTAACATTACCTAAAAATTCTGCTTCATTGAAAGTTTCATTATCTAAAGACGCATACAAGTCAACTGACTGGTAATCATCATGTAAATTTAGCAGTCGAACATTAAATAAATCTTCATCATCGTCATCATCATCGTCAATCACTTCAATATCAAATATGAGCACGTCTGGAGCCGTAATATCACCACTTAGAGAAATAAACTTGATATCTTCGTTGGTGATTTTAACGCTATCTTCATAGATGATTTCTAAATCAGAACGGTCACTACTTTCTTCATCTTGCCAAGCTAGTTCTATATAATAATTACCAGCATCGAGCGAGTTATTACCGCTAACCTCTGTATATTCAATTGCGCCGTAAGTGACTTCGATTTCGTCATCGTCATCATCGTCAAGGTTTTCGTCTACAGTTAAGAAAATTTCTGGCGCATTAGGTGATGCGTTATAAAACTTAATATAACCTGTCTTACTGTCACTGCCACTTGAACATGACGACAAAATAAACACTGATAAACCAATACCGGCTACCAATCGTAGAGCATCGGTCCAACTCGCTTTAGTCCACTTCATTACTTCTCCAAACAACTTATGTTACGTATTACAATATTTTATGCTGATGGGACTAAGCAAAATAGCTAAAGTTCTGATTTCAGTCGCTCTTACACATTGTTTGCACATTTGAAAACATAAGGCATACAAATAAGCTTAAATAGTAAGCGTTAAACTTGAAGGTTGGCTTGATCTGTTAGGAGATAAATTAAATTTTAAAGTAAACAACTGATGATTCCATTGGTTAATCATCAAGATATAAAATTAGGGGGCTATAATACTAAAACTCTTTTCGAAGGGCTCTTCTAGAAGCGATATCCACCAAACTAAATACCCTATCAATATCATCTTTATATTTAGCAGCTTTATGCCCCTTAACTTTCACAAAATCACAATTGATAATAGACGTTAACCGATAAAACTCTTTATATAACAGGTGATGCTTCAAGTGATTTTGAGCTCGGTTTGTGTAGTTCTTTTGCTCTATCGAGTCTCGTCGCTTTGGCAAATTAACAATATTTTGAGAGTCAGTAAAAACAGTTAAGTAAATAGTAGAATGAGAACTTGAGGTATTAATTTCGTTTAGAGCGAAAAGTAAAGTTTGTAACTCCAACTTAGTAGAACTTGTTTGTTCAAAGCGTTTGGTTTTTATGGCGTTTCTCGCGTTAGATAAATCACTATTCGGCCTTGATAATAGTAGGTAGGCGCCATGGCCTACCTTTGATTTTGGGTCAACACTAGCATCTATAAAGAGCTGCAAATTGTTCTAACCTTGCTTTTTAAGCCAACCTGCACACCAACCTTTTGAACTTACTAGCTTATTAGGAAAAAACGTACATGGTCGCCATTCACTGCCAGCTTCTCCTTGTAAATACTGACAATTTGCACAGTTCTTGCCTTCAATCTCTGAGGTATGCACATATTTTAAAGCAGCAGCCGTAGGATTATCCAGGGTAACACGCTCTTGAGCATTAGCATGCAATGCCACCCCACCTAGCGTCACACCAATAAGGGCAGAACCCGATAACTTCATAAAATCGCGACGATTAAGTTTACTCATATTTGATACTCCGGTAGTCGAAAATAAAAATGATTCTTTTTTACTAACCCCCTAAAATGCAAAAACTCGCCAGTTAGGCGAGTTTGGGTTTTAGCAAGCTTGTTGTTACATTAAGTCATACTGAAATCGAAAAAAGTTAGATCAATCAATCTACAGTTATTTAAAATATATTCTCTCTAAAATTAAGTGCTCACCTAAGGTGACAAATATATGTGTATACATAGTAAACTTATTACATTATAAAAAATAGATTTAGCTATCACTTCCTTTAATTATTAAGCGACAGATATAAATATGCAGTTAATTTTTTTCGACCTAGATGGCACCTTATTAAACGATGCCTCTGAAATATCAATATTTACTAAAGAAACCTTAATGTTGTTAGGGGAAAAAGACATAGCTTACACAGTAGCTACTGGCCGTACTATGTTGTCTGCACAACGCATTGTTGAGGGACACAACTTTACCCTACCCCACATTTTCAATAACGGCGTCACAGTCTGGGACCCTAACTCCAAAGAAGTCACCCTGGAAAACTTACTCGACAGCGACGAAATTTCAACTGTTATTGAAGTAGCGCTTTCTCACGGGATTACCCCCTTTGTAAATGTCATTGATAAGCATCATAAGCATTTTATTTTTCATGCAAAAATACAACATGAAATCGAAAAAGATCTTATCGAAAAGTACTTTGCAGGCAGCATGGCTACACTATTGCCGTTAGAAACACTTCCTACAGGCAGTCAAGTCACCAACATTAGTATGATTGGAGACGCTGCAGGCATAAAAAAAATGTGGCACTTTTTCAATAGCCACAGCAATCTGATAGCTTATTCTGGACCTGCAATTCAAGGCGGTAACTTTTGGTGGATGGATGTTCACCATAAACGAGCCAACAAAGGTAGTGCCGTAACAAATTTAAAAAATAAGCTAGGGGCTAGTAAAGTCATTTGTTTTGGTGACGGAGATAATGATTTAAGTATGTTTGCCGAAGCCGACGAATGTTATGCCCCTGAAAATGCCAAGTCAGAAATTAAAGATTCTGCACATGGCGTAATAGGCCATAACCATGAAGATGGCATAGCCCACTTTTTAAGAGAACGTTTTTCTCTTTAAAAACGTTATAAATTGCGCTTGAACTATTCTAATTTAAAGCTGGCAAGATCCCATACAACTAGCTTAAAGAGCATAGTTTCTAGTTGCCATACCAGCTTAATTCCAATCAATTGAAGGCAAAGATAACAACAAAGCCTAATTAACGTGACTTACGCCTTTTACCGTTGGGCTTTGAGTGATTCCCCTGCTCACCTTTTGCTGCTTCATTATGAGGTTGGTTGTCACTAAAACGAGTTAAGCCTTTTTGAGCCCTGGCTGCATTACTAGACTTGCCCTTAGCATAGGCTTTATTAACTGAACGTTTTGCATACTGTTTTTGATCTTTGCCGCGAAGTTCATGACGGCTCTCTGCTGGTACCAAACATTTAGGGCCATTTCCTATTAAATGAGCTTTACCCATTTCTTTTAAAGCTTTACGTAACATAGGCCAATTGGCTGAGTCGTGATACCTCAAAAACGCACGATGTAAACGGCGGTGTATTTCACCTTTTGGCACTTCAACCACTTCACTTTTGTGATTAACCTTATGGATCGGGTTTTTATTGGTGTGATACATAGTGGTGGCATTAGCCATAGGTGATGGATAGAAATTTTGCACTTGATCTAACTTAAAGTTACGCTCTTTAAGCCACAAAGCAAGATTCAACATATCTTCATCTTCAGTCCCCGGATGAGCCGAGATAAAGTAAGGAATTAAATACTGGTCTTTACCAGCTTCTTTGGTGTATTTATCAAACAGCTCTTTAAACCTATCGTAAGTACCCATGCCCGGTTTCATCATTTTATCCAGCGGGGCTTTTTCTGTGTGCTCTGGGGCTATTTTTAAATAACCTCCCACATGGTGAGTCACTAACTCTCTAACATAATTAGGGTCTTCAATAGCCAGATCGTAACGCACACCTGACGCTATTAGTACTTTTTTTACCCCTTCTACATCACGGGCTTTACGGTATAGCTCTACAGTAGGAGTTTGGTCTGTATCCAAGTGGCCGCATATTTCTGGCCAGACACATGATAAACGTCTACATGCCTGTTCAGCCTTAGGACTCTTACAACGCAATTTATACATATTCGCAGTGGGGCCACCAAGATCGGAGATAACACCAGTAAAACCCGGGACTTTGTCGCGAATTTCTTCAATTTCACGAATAATAGACTCTTCAGAGCGACTTTGAATGACCCTACCCTCATGTTCTGTAATCGAACAAAAAGTACAGCCACCAAAACAACCACGCATGATATTGACCGATGTTTTAATCATATCGTAAGCAGGTATTTTAGCTTTACCGTAACTTGGGTGCGGCACGCGGGCATAAGGCAAATCAAATACAGCGTCCATTTCTTCGGTTTCTAATGGATAAGCGGGCGGGTTAATCCACACTATTCTGTCGCCATGGCGCTGCACTAAAGCACGGGCACAACCTGGATTAGTTTCTTTATGTAAAATTCGAGACGTATGAGCGTAATGGGTTTTCTCAGCACGCACCACATCATAGGGGGGTAATAACACATAGGTTTTATCCCAAGGTTTGACCCGTTTTGTTTTTGAAGTAAAAGGCTGCACCACTATAGGCTGGGCTTTTTGTTCAGCGATAGCGGCTTGTTTGTCCGCTTCAGAAGATACTGCGCATTTGTCTTCAATGATTTCATATGGACTGATCACTGGGTCTATTTTCCCAATGGTATCTAGATGAGTTGAGTCTACCCCTTGCCAGCCCGGCAATGGCTCTTTTCGAAGTACCGCAGTCCCACGAATATCCTGCATTTGCTCGATTGTTTCACCAGCGGCAAAACGGTGGGCCATTTCTAATAAAGGGCGTTCTGCATTACCAAACATGAGCATGTCGGCTTTGGAGTCAAACAACACACTGCGGCGAACTTTGTCAGACCAATAATCATAGTGAGCTATACGTCTCAAACTAGCTTCAATGCCGCCAATGACCACTGGTTTTTTGTAAGCTTCTTTACAGCGTTGAGTATACACAGTCACGGCCCGATCTGGGCGTTTGCCACCTTCGTTATTAGGTGTGTAAGCATCATCGTGGCGTAATTTACGATCGGCTGTATACCGATTGATCATAGAGTCCATGTTACCGGCAGTCACACCAAAGAATAGATTTGGCTCTCCAAGTTGCATAAAATCGTCTTTACTATGCCAATTCGGCTGCGAAATTATGCCCACACGAAAGCCTTGGGCTTCTAAAGTACGACCAATCACAGCCATACCAAAACTAGGGTGGTCGATATATGCATCACCAGTCACAATAATAATATCGCAACTATCCCAACCTAGCTGATCCATTTCTCTTCTAGACATAGGTAAAAATGGCGCAGGTTCAAAACATTCAGCCCAATATTTAGGGAATGAAAATAAACCTCGCTCCGCTTTCATACGGGCGACAGGTTTTGATCGTAAGGCTGGCTGAATGGTTGGCATGGTGCTCTCTACAAAATAGGCTAAGTATTACTAATTATAGCTGGTCAAAAAATCGGCGGGATTATAACAGAATACTAATTATATTTCCGAATAGATCCCACATTCTTCACCCAGCCAAGCAACTTGCACTAAGAAGGACTGGGTAATTGTTTATTTACGTGGACTTAAAGCTAATATCCAGACTGCTTTATTACCAAAAAAGTATAAAAATAGCCCCAAGATAATCAGAGTTGCCCCAATCATCAAATTATCAGTTATGACCTCACCATTTAACTGGCTACCCAAAAACATAGCCAAAACAGGTGTGATTAAGGTTACTAAAGATACTGTACTAGCTGACAATCTCTTTAAGATATAAAAATAGCCTACAAATCCAAACAGTGAGCCAAATACACCTAAATAGATAATGCTCCAACCTGACCGAGAGCCCAAGCTAGGCATGATAAAATCACCGTCAAATATTAACCAAGACAGAATAAAAATTGGCATACTCACGGTTAAAGTGCCCACTGTACTTGCTACCGGGTGCAAGTTTAATTCAACGTTTTTAATCAATACGCCACTTAAAGAAAACAAGCTCACTGCACACAACACAAACATAAAATCGATTAGTCTTATGGGTACCGCGGCTTGAACTTCAAAAAGCTTGTCGTAGCAAACTATCAGTAAACCGCTAAAAGCTAAAATCAAGGCTAACTTTCTAGATAAACTGAAAGATTTCTCACCTAATATTTTTTGAGCAAATAACCCTGACAACAATGGCGCTAGCCCGAATAGTAGGGATAAAATACCAGAAGGCATACTGCGGGCGGCTAGGTAAGTAAAAAACATGCCACCGGCTACACCCACAGCAGATACCCCATAAAAATGTAGTGCTTTTTTATGCCATGGAAACTCAATACTAGTTAGCTTAATAACCACCGCACCTATCACCAAAGCAATACTCATGCGTAACAACAAAGCCAAACTTGGACTAACAGACTCTGAACTCCAGACAATCCCTAATGGGGTAGTAGACCAGATTAATAATACGGCAATGTATACAGCCACTAATTGCATTTTCACTAACTCCTTTGCATAGTTTTAATTTAGGCCAGTGAGTTAGGCTGCGGAATGAAACTTTATATTTGGAAATTTCGATGCCACAGACCTGAAACTCTGTGGCGATTGGGGTTTTAACGGCTAAAAACTAAAATTTTTACGATAAAAACTCAGACCACAAAAACAGTCAAATTCGAATTTGACAAATCGAACTCGCCATAGCGAAATGCTAGGTTGATGTTGTTTATTGGGTACTAAGGTAAACACGTAAATTAGGCTCTCAATTCGTTAGCATTATTTACAAGATTGAACTCGTAAACACGAGACAAAGATAGTGACTGTGGGTAGGCATTAAGTCAATCAAAACTACCGTTACTAAGCAAAAAATACGGTCAATCGATTTTGAAGTTCGCAACGATATCAAAACTTTAGCGATGCCAATCACTCCTAACTCATCAAAATTAGGAGTGATAAGCTTATTCTTACTTAGTTTTTTTAGCGATTCTCACTAAGGTCACATCACAATGGGCGTAATTGGCAACGCCATTGGCAGTAGAGCCGATTAATGCTTGGATACCTTTTTTAGAATGGGTACCTAACATGATTAAATCCGCTTTCTTTTTAATAGCTTCATTACAAATAAGCTCGTAAGGCTTACCAACCTTAACTAAACGCTGCTTTTTGCGGATATTGAAATCAGCGCATAACTCTTCGATTTTCGGATAAATTTTATCTTTTAATTCCTTTTGATAATCTTTAGGTAACACCTTGTATGGTAAAACATGCATCACAAACAACTTACTTTCATAAAATTTTGCCATTTCAACGGCTTTAGCCAGAACTTGTTTGCCTTCAGAAGTCGCTTCGATTGCACAAATAATAGTTTTATACATAAGAAATCCTTTAGTAAATGAAAAGCTAGATTCTTACATTATTACTTATTTTGTAAATATTTGGGGAGTTATTTTATGATGGTGATCAAATTTTAAACCGACAGAAAGTTGACTAGGTTAACGTTTAAAATGGACAACAGACTATCACTGTTATCCATCTTTTAATTCATACTATTCTGGCTGCAAATTAAATACAGATTAAGACGTTACATCTACCTGATTAACCGTTGTTGGCTTATTCATAGCGGCCTCAACAGTATTTTTAGAGGGGTAACCATCGGCAATCAGTCCTACAGACATTTGAAAATCTCGAACACCTTTACGTGTAGCAGGTCCTAAAATACCGTCGGCTTCTCCTACCTCAAAACCCAGTTGGTTGAGTTTTTCTTGGAAAGCCTGCATTTCTAAAATTGTGTATTTAGGTAAGTCAGGTAAAGGTTTGGATAAATCATCTTTGCCTGCGATCCGGTCAGCCAAATGCCCTACTGCTATGCCGTAATACTCAGAGTTATTCCAGCGTAAGATCACATCAAAATTTGAATAAACCAAAAATGCTGAGCCAGTGTATCCAGCGGGGATCAGCAATGCAGACTTAATATCACTATTGCCAAGGCTTTGCCCCGACACTTGCGTTACCTGTTGCTTATTCCAAAAAGAAAGTGACTTAGGGTGGGATTTGCCTGCTAATTGATAGTCAAAAGATTCAGGTAACTGGACTTCCCTACCCCATCTATACCCAGCTTGCCACCCTAAATTTTTTAAAAAGTTTGCAGCTGATGCTAAGGCATCTTGTTCACTATTCCATAAGTCAATTTTGCCGTCTCCGTCACCATCTCTAGCATATTTAAGATAAGCGGTAGGCATAAATTGGGTGTGCCCCATTGCACCAGCCCAAGAGCCAATCATCTGCTCAGGCTGCAGGTTTTCTCGCTCTAACAACAACAAGGCTTGCACAAGCTCACTGGAAAAGTAACGACTGCGTCTTTGATCACAAGCTAAAGTGGTGAGAGCTCGTAATGTAGGAATTTTACCTTTGTAATTGCCAAAATTTGTTTCTAGCCCCCAAAACGCCAATAAATAATGGGCGGGAACGCCATACTCTTGAGTTAACTTAGCTAGAAACGCTCGATGCTCAGCAAACTTTTCACGCCCCTTGTCTATACGCCAATTAGTTACCCGTTTAGAAAAATATCCAGTGAATGTCTGAACAAACTCAGGCTGATTACGATCGTATTCTAACAGCTTTGGTATTAACTCAATCTTTGCCAATACATTATTAGCTGTCGCTGCTGATACGCCAGCAGCTACAGCTCGCTGCTGCAGTCTATCGATACATTGAGGGAATGTTTCCTGTTCAGGCGTGACCTCTTGAGCTGAGCCAAAAAAACTCACCAAACTTAAACTAACCGCAGACAAAATAATTTTATATGATGAAAAAGAAACCAATCTAAAAATTCCTAAATAATAGTAAACCTAATGCTAACCGACTGAATGAAATTTGATATCAAAACTTCTTAAGTGAATGTTTCAATCCATAGATCGTTAGCCATAATATTATCGGTATTGCTGATGTGATCAAGCCAAGTTTTACCAATTAAATGATCAAATTCGTGCAAAAAAATACGAGCGATAAAACCTTCAAACTTAATATGCTGTGTTTTACCTTGCCTGTCATCATAATTAACCTCAACCCAATTGGGGCGTTCAATGCGTCCCCGCAATCCAGGAACAGATAAACACCCTTCCCACTCCCACACTAGCTGTTCACTACTGGCTATGATTTGCGGGTTAATTAAAAACATAGGCTGCATATCTGGAGCATCTGGATACCTAGGGTTAGACCGCGAAGCAATAATCATAATAGCTCTTGGGTCAAACACTTGAGGAGCAGCTATACCAATCCCTTCAGCACTTAACATAGTCGCTAATAATGCATCGCAAAAATGATTAAAGTTATCAGTGGAAAATTCGTCCTGAGCCACACTACGAGCAGGGGTTTTAAGGATTGACTCACCCACTTGAGCTATTTTCATTGCCAAGTTCTCATATAGATTTCAGTACTCCTCTCATAATCCAAAGCTTAGTATCAACTCATTAACTGTAACTGTGCAAACTCACGGTATAAATCATTACTTTCCATTAAGTCTACGTGGGTACCTATTGCTACTATTTGACCCTTGTCCATCACAATAATTCGATCTGAATTGATTACAGTTGCTAATCTATGGGCAATAACCACAGATGTTCTATTTTCCATTAATACATCAAGGGCTATTTTAACCTGTTGTTCGTTGCCAGCATCTAAAGAGCTAGTGGCTTCATCTAATAGCAATATAGGTCGGTCTGCTAAAATCGCTCTTGCAATAGCGACTCTTTGTTTTTGACCACCTGACAAACGAACACCCCGCTCCCCAAGGTTAGTTTGATAACCATTTGGCAACTCTTCTATAAAGTTATGAGCTCTAGCTGCTTTTGCCGCTTCTTGAATCTCAGATTGTGATGCGCTAGGCCTTCCATAGCTGATGTTATCAGCCACAGTGCTAGCAAAAATGACAGACTCCTGAGGCACCAAAGCATACTGCTGGCGAAGGCTAGACACCTCTAGCTCAGCAATATTTTTACCGTCTAATGTAATATCTCCAGAGTTAACATCGTAAAAGCGCAGTAACAATTGGAACATAGTTGATTTTCCAGCCCCACTTGGGCCAACTAAAGCAATACGCTCACCAGATTTGATGTGAAGATTGATACTAGTAAGCACGGTATTTTCAGGGCTTTGGGGATATGAAAACCCTACATTATTCAATTTAATATCGCCGCTAGCTTTGCTGGTTAGAGCTTCAGCTTGAGCTGGTGAAGCAATTGATGTTTGGGTATGTAAAAGCTCCATTAAACGCTCACTTGCCCCAGCCGCTTTTTGAATCTCACCGATAACTTCGCTGATAGTGGCTACCGCTCCCCCTGCCATCACAGCATAAAACATAAAGGCAGTAAGCTCACCGGCAGTTAACACTCCTTCCAAAACGCTTTGTGCTCCAATCCAAGCCACAACCACAATGGCAGAGACACTAATAGCCATGATGCACGCCACCAATAAGGCTCTATATTTAATTCTAGAGTGTGCGGCTTGCATCACATTTTCCACACGGTCTTGAAACAAGCCAGTATCAATTGCCTCGTGTGAGTAAGCCTGCACTGTATGAATTTCGTGTAGTGTTTCATCAACATAAGCGCCTACATCTGCCACTCTGTCTTGACTAGTTTTAGAATATAAACGTACTTTTGCCCCTAATACACGAATGGGAAGCAACACTAAAGGTACAGATAACAGGACATATAGGGTCAACATTGGGCTAGAAAACAGCATTAAACACAAAGCGCCAATAAAGGTAATAGTGCTACGTAACCCCATAGATAAACCCATCCCAACCACTGATTGCAATAATGTGGTATCCGCAGTAAATCTAGATATCACCTCACCAGTTCGAGTGGTAGCAAAAAAATCCGGAGCTAAAGTCAATAAATGGCTATATACCTCTTTTCTAATGTCTGCACTTACTCTTTCTCCTAACCATATCATCCAATAAAAACGAAAATACGCTGCCACACTTCCCACTAAAGCAATGCCCAATACCACCAACATATATCGGGTGATGTTATCTGCGCTATTCGCTATAAACCCATCATCCACCACAGCTTTTACCCCTTGTCCTAGCAGTAACCAACAGGCAGCAGCGATAATAAGGGCGACTATGGCAATGGCGACTTTTGAGCGGTAAGGTTTAAGTTGGCCAAACAACCAGCTCATTAGGGTAGAGGTTTTTACCTTTTGCAAAATATGATTCTCTTTTTTTTATTAATGAGGTAATTTTTCAAACTCAAAATGTAATTGTGCAGGGTTTATGAGTAGAATGCCTAGAATACGTTTAAATATTATCGACCCAAAGGTTTTAGTTCTGCTCATGCTAAGCAAGATTACTTTACTCGCATTATGCTTAACATTCTTCTATAAAGCGACAGCTGCCGTTGCTGTAGATTTAAATATAGTTACTGAGCTTTCTCCTCCTCATCAATTATGGGAGAAAAACCATGTTGGCGGACCCGCTACAGACAAAGTTAAAGCTTTTATTCAAAAGACGGGATTAACTGCGAACTACGACATCTACCCTTGGGCAAGAGCCTACAATAAAGCGCTTAAAGAACCAGACACCCTAATTTACTCAATAGCTAAAACTCCTGAGCGAGCCAATTTATTTCATTGGTTAATTCCAGTAGTTGAATATAAATTTGGTTTTGTTGCTTTAAGCAGTAATAAATCAATAGATTTATCCTCTATAGAAAAAATATCTAAATATGTTATTGCGGTACAACGCAATGACTTCGCACATGACTGGATGCTAAGCCAAGGCTTTGAAGAAGGTAAAAACTTTATGATTTGTGCAGATATTGATTGTTCATGGAATTTACTGCTCAACAATAACATTGATCTAATTATTGATAGCCAACAATTTATTGATGATATGTTGGCGCGGTTTAATAAGCCTAAAGATACTGTATATCTAGTTAAAGACTTACCAGAGTTGAGCACTACAGGGTATTTGGCTGTTGGTAAAAACATAGCACCAGAAAAACTTTTAAAGCTTCAAGCCGCCTTCAATTCAGTGACTCAGCATTGAATGTAAAAGCATTAATTAATCATTAAAAGCGCTGTTTTTGTCTGGTGTTGCATATAGGCATTAATTTTTAAGTGTTCTGCTGCCCACCCCAGTAAAAACCGATGAAAATCAGCCCAAGCTAATGAGTACAAATTACGCCACTGAGCTTCTACTTCATTGCCATCAACAGCAATTTGATAGCGCACACAGGCTTTTTTTAGCTCTGAAAAATACAATGTTAAGATTTCACTTTCATAGTCAAACATAGCAGCGGAGTTTAAACACCCTCCTAAAAAGTAAGCTAAGTCTTTGACTCCTACCCCACGTCCAACATATTGAAAATCAACGGCAGCTACATTTTCAACAGACTCATCATCAGGAAAGCAAAAATTCGCTAGTTTGGCGTCTCCATGCACTAATGTCTGGAAGCTTGATTGGTTTAACACACTATCTATTTTTTGCGCTTTATCTTTTAGCTCTCCCATTTGCATTTTGTCAAACTCATCATTGCGGGTGGCTAAGTGCCAATAACTGCCAACTGGCCACAATCCTTCGGCGTTAGTTTGCATAAATCGGGCGTGAAAGTGGGCTAACCATTTTACGCCTTTAGCCACATCTTTAAGGCTCACTTGAGATTTTCTAACCGAAAACTTAGCTGCATCTAAATCTTCTAAAACCATTACCTGATTTTCTTCAACATCCATGGTTGTGACTAAATTAGGAACTCTACAAGATTGGTCGCACTGAGCTTGATAACGCTGATAAAAACAAGACTCTACTCGATAAGACATTAACTTACGGTTGTGACTAGTGGTTGTATTCCAACCTCTAGGATGGTCTAGCTGTGTAGGTGGGCAAATGCTTTTCACAATAAATGAATTACCCGCTTTAGGGCTGAAATATCGAGCGATTTCACCATAACCACTCCACAAAGCTTGTACTGTTTCTGTTTTAATTAGCCCTTTATCAGCTAGCTGGAGTTGCAGTTTTTCTAGAAGTAATGCGCTGGTTGTCATTTGGTGTTCAAAAAAAATATTAGGTAGGGCTATCCTAATATTAAAAAAACTAGAAATAAAAAAAAGCCATCTATTTTGATGGCTTAATTGAGCAGAAAGAGGGGTTCGCTAACGTTTAGTTTCTTCTTGGGGGCTTATGACTAGTAAATTCTTCTTCAGTAATTTGACCATTGCCATCGGCATCAATATGCCCAAAAATAGTAGCGTGTTCATTGTTTGGCACATCGCTCTGCTCAAACTCTGCAAATGTCACGACACCATCACCGTCCAAATCAAGAGAAGAAAAACTTGGACGCTCACCTCGTTGCATATCTCTGCTACCTCGCTCTTGAGCAACCGCGCTAAAAGTCAAAGCAAGTGCTACTGAAGCGATAAATAATTTAGAAAATGTAGATTTAAATGAATGCATATTAACACCTGTATCTTTGTTAAGTTCAGGAGTAGTTTACAATATTCTTATTAAGATAGTGTGCAACAAACCCGCAAAAAATGTGCAACGAATGTGCATTGAATTGATAGCGCTGAAGTGACTCTTCAGCGCAGATATTAAAAGCGTTATTTAGGTTAAATCCATCTCTTGAATAATTTCGTGAGCGATTTCTGGTGTAGTACAACTAGGCTTAGCGTGTAGATCGCTTTTCAATTGACCTTTTCGATGTTTAAGGGCGGCATCTAATTTCTTACTAGCCTGCGATATAGCAGGGTACATAACGTCTCCCTTACCTTTTACAGCTATACTTGAGCCTTCATACTTAGTAGAAATCTCAGCGCTATACTCGCCGTGCTCTTTAGTCACAATGATATCTAACGCGATCAGGGTGGGAAAATGACTGGCTACTTTTGAAAGTTTTTGATTGATGCTTTCTTTAACCGCTTCTGTGATATCGCAATGATGACCTGAAACATTTATTTTCATAGATTTTCCTCTTTGCTTTGATTACATTTTGATTGTCTTCAATATATAGCTTGGGACATCTTGCACAGAAAACAAGGAATAACCAATATAAATAATCATACTGTTTGATATTTTTCGCCAAGTTAGTTCTCACATGGTAAATTTGCGGGATATTTTAGAACGATTATCATTGGAAAACTTCATGACCCAATTACAGGGTAATATTCGCAAAATGCGGGTAACCACAGACTCAGGCAATTTAGCACAATACGCTTTGCCTATAGGCGATGACACGTTAGATATGAACGCCCTTATTGGCCAATCAATAAAAGTCAGTTACGAGGGAGAAATCCACTGTGTAAATTGTGGAGTTAAGACCAAAAAAAGCTTTAACCAAGGCCACTGCTATCGCTGTTTAATGAAACTAGCGCAGTGCGACACTTGCATTATAAAACCAGAGTTGTGTCATTACGATGCCGGAACTTGTCGCGATCCTAAATGGGGCGAAGAAAATTGTTTATCTGACCACTTTGTATACCTAGCGAATACTGGCACAGTAAAAGTGGGGATTACTCGCCACGTTACTGATGGCGTGTCTAGCCGCTGGATAGACCAAGGCGCCACTCAAGCCATAGCAATAATGCGGGTACAAAATAGATTAACCAGTGGGATGGTTGAAATGGCATTTAAAGAGCATATTGCCGATAAAACCAATTGGCGCACTATGCTAAAAAGCCAACCAGAACAAGTTGACCTTGAAACACTTAAAGAGTCATTGCTAACAGAAGTTGAAGCTGAGCTTGACGAAATTATTGAAGAGTACGGCTTTCAAGCAATCGATATAGTTGATGCGCCAGCCATAGATATCCATTATCCAGTGCAACAATACCCAGAAAAGGTAAAGTCTATTAATTTAGATAAAGAACTAGGCTTTGAAGGCACGTTATTGGGCATAAAAGGACAATACTTACTGCTCGACTCAGACAGAGTTATTAACATGAGAAAATATTCAGGCTACTTTCTATCAATAGAAATCTAATTAACACCTTATGCTACGCCCTTAGTTATGAACAAAGCCCACTCACACATCTTAAAAA
This sequence comes from Paraglaciecola sp., assembly GCF_039942875.1. Lineage (GTDB taxonomy): Bacteria > Pseudomonadota > Gammaproteobacteria > Enterobacterales > Alteromonadaceae > Paraglaciecola. Next base: position 24,537 of record NZ_JBDVBQ010000004.1, on the reverse strand, counting down.
ACAATGGATAAGGTGTGTGAGTGGGTAGTATTTACGATTAAGTGAGAGGTACTAAAATGCGTTCAGTGCGAGGAATATAATAGTTTTCAGCATCCAAAGACATCAATACTTTTGTTGCCTTACCTTGTATTTCAATAGCGGGGACAAAGCCATAATATCGTGAATCTGCACTGTTATTACGGTTATCCCCTAACACCAAATAATGACCTTCAGGCACTTTCACAGCTTCAAAGTTATCTCTAGCATTAGCCACAGGCGTAAACTGCACAAAATGGGCAGTGTCATCTAAGTATTCAGTCTGCAAAAAAGGTTGCTTGGTAGGTGCATACTGCACTGCATCTCCATTTATGATTAACACATTGTTTTGCATTGCCACGGTATCACCCGGCTCACCAATCAGGCGTTTCACTAAACGATTATCAGCCTTTACAGAGTTGAAAACTACAATATCACCCCGCTGAGGTTTAGCGATTTCCATGACTTCAATATCGGTGAAAGGCACCTCTAAACGATACGCCATTTTATCAACAAAAATCCGGTCACCTTCAACGATAGTTGGTAACATTGAACCTGTAGGTACGTGATACCAATCAGCTAAACTGCTGCGAGATGCAAACATCAAGAGCATCAACGCTAAAAAACCCCAATTTTGCTTGAGTATACTGATAGCTCGAAATTTTTGTTTCATGGTTTCGCCCCTTCAAAGTAAGTTAAGTTCTGATTTGACCTTAACAAAGAACAGCAGGTTCACTATTTAAATGTAAACCTATATTTCAAAGGAGCATGGTGAGTAATCTAGGTACTATGAGATATTGTAAGGCAGAGGTTACACTTCTTGCCCGTCATACTTGCTTGCTAAATCATCTAATTCAGAGCAGGTATAATCAAACCCCTTACCATCGAACTCATAGGTTACTTTTACTGAGTCGGAGTTGTTAAACAATTTTGCTTTAACATCAGCCACAGACCAATGTTTAAGCTCATTTAAAAAACGATTGGCCACTGGTGCAGAAGGGAAGCTGTAACTAATTTCTGTTTGCATATATTTTAAATTAAATAAAAATAGTGTGATTGCATTATTATCTTAGTCAAGCATCAACTATGCAATCCACACCATAAATCATTCTACTAATTGACTACGTAGGGCGTTTAAAGCTGAAACCGCAAACCCAGCATCATAAAAATAAACAATATCACCTTGCGTATCTAAGAGGATGACTCTGGCATTGTTAGGATTTTGGTTGCCAGTAAAACGCTGTATCTTATCGCCATCTTCATAAACCGTAACGACTCCCTTCCATAACGCCTTTGGAATACCTTTACGCATACCACTATCTATCACAGTGCTAAACATGCGAGGAAACATCCCCTGAATAGACGGAATTTCATAAACAGCTACCTGGGTATTCGTCATGTCCAAGCCAATTAGCCAACGGTCTATATCAAACTGAGAATCTTGTTTATACCCCAGCAACAGCAAAGTAGGCTCACCTAAAAAGTCTTGAGGAATATTGACAGGCTCACCCTCTAGGTTTTGACCTGAGGCTGAAGGCATACTGTCTCCAATTTTGACGTTACTAGGATAGTCATAATTAGCACATCCCACCAAGCCAATAAAACAACACAATACCAATAACATTTTACTCTTCATGCCCACTCCTCCAAAGTTAATGGTGGTAATACGTTAGTCGATAAAAAATGGTTTAGTTCGGTGTCGATAAAACAAAATCCAGCGCACCTTTTATTGCGGCTACTTGTGCCAAAATACAATTTCCAGCATCTACTTTAGGGCTATCAGGGTAAACCTCTGTAGTCGTAACATATTTTGCATTCGTTACACTTGCACATAAACCTAAAGGTTTCAGGTCATAGTTAATTACACCTTGTTGTTGAATTTGCTCACCAATAATTCGACCACTTTCATCAGCTGGCGCAATATGGGTAACCTTCTCAACCGCCTGAATCACAGCACGCTGAAAATCAGCACAAGGGTTGGCACTATCACCCACAGTGTAGAATCCATCGGGTATCGCCCATTCTTTATGGTCTACTGCATCTCTTGCCGCAAGTGCTGGGCGAAACTCAGAATTATCAGTATCGGTAGTTTCGTGTAAGTCTATGTGCATCACAAAATCTAGATCTGCAACTAACCTCATTAATGCGGCCGACTCTTGTGCAGGGCTATGAATATAAAACGAGCGGTTAGGGTCAATCGCATCAGGGTTCCAACGATTAATGGTTTCGTATCCCCAAGGGCTAACACAAGGCACTATCATAAGATTAAAAAATTGATGATAATTTTTCGCTTCGCTAGCTGCAAACCTTAGCGCTCCGAGTACACCGCTGGTTTCATACCCATGCACACCACCGGTAACTAAGACATTAGGTTTACTTTTGTCCCAAGTCAGGCTTCCTAACGCGTATAGTGGGAACTTCCCTACTTCGTAATCTAGCGTCCCATGCTGCTCAATATCAAACTGTGAAGCCAAGCCATCTAATTGGCTCACCACATCGTCTTGATACGAACGCTTTTTAGTTTGACTCGCTAACCAGAGACACTTTTGCTGGTCGCCCCATTTTTGTCCTGGTTCGCCTATTGGATATGAATTGGTTTGCATAATATGCTCCTCTAAAGTCTTGATTAATTTATGATTTAGCTATTGCCAACTAGCATAAGTTAAGTAATCAAATACCAGCTTTCTTTAATAGTGTCTGGATTTCAGCAGTGATTTTTTGCTCCCACTCGACCTTTTTCTCAGCGACAAGTTGTTGTAAAAAAGGTTGGATAGGTAGTTTCAACCCATCACAAAATAGGAAGGCCTCGGGAATAGGTGCCAATATTCGTACTTTAGCTGCAGAGTTTGGGGGATTAAGCAAAAGAGTTACGTCAAATATGGTCTCCGTTTCAAAGGTACTGTCGCAATTCAAGACAACCTTCTGACCTAGAAAGTCTTTATTCACTTTACCTTGCATTACCACTTCAATGGGCAAAGTTAACCTAATGTCGTCTGCGGCATTTGAAAAACCAACTACCCCAGCTTTATTTACCTGAAAATCATAGGTGCCAAAATCCCAAGGTTGATTTTTTTCGTTATGTAAAACCTTAGGAGTATTCTGTTCAATTAAGGCTACTATCAACTTGTCTGTGATAGTTTTTGCTTCTACATGTGTTTGCAAAACCATTAAAAATAAAACTAAAGCTTTTAAAATTTTAACGTTAATAATGTCCTAACCCCGTAATAACTAAACTCAGGTAATGATCCCCGATAAACAATCAAAAGGCTACAAAATTAAAAATATCGCAAGTAGGAATATTGTGAATTTACTTCGCTTTTTTGCCCGCGATCTCCGCAATAAGCATAAAAAAAGCCAGCTAGGGTAACTAGCTGGCTCTAACTTGTTGGGAAGTCATGCTCTTTTTATTGTTTGTTATTTGGTGTTCTAAACCCAACAAAACCTAAAGTTCACTATACAGCTAAAAGCAAAATACAGGCCACATAATTAATTAATAAATATCAAATACTTAAGTAATATAAATTTAAAAAAACCAAATAATGTAAAAATAATAGACACAAATAACTCTAGGTAACTTGCCGATGCCCCAAAACTAGAACAAACCATTAGTCACTCTTATATTAACTAAGATCAAAGCGACAGATTAACTGCCTTCGCAACCGTCATGATTTGTTCATAATGCTATGCCAATCTAGCTCACACGTATTAAGGTTACTTAACCAGTTTACATATATAAAACCCCATCATAATGCAGTCTATTCGCCTTACTTCAGGTATTTCTATTAACTACCAAGACACAGGTAAAAAATCCGCTCCTGTCATTATTCTTATTATGGGCCTAGGGGCCCAAATGACGGTTTGGCCCGATGAGTTATACCAAGGTCTAGTCGAAAAAGGTTTTAGAGTGATTCGATTTGATAACCGAGACGTGGGCTTATCGAGTCAATTAGACGAGCTAGGGCAACCTAGTTTATTCAGAAACTGGATAAGCAAACATTTGCGTTTAAAGACACATGCTCCCTACAAGCTAGAAGATATGGCAAATGATGTGCTGCAATTAATGGCAGCCTTAAATATTAAAAAAGCCCATTTAGTTGGGGCTTCAATGGGCGGAATGATCGCACAGATCATAGCAGCAAAGCATAGAAAGAAAGTCCTGAGCTTAACCTCAATTATGTCTTCTCCCTCAGCCGCAACGTCAACCCCAAAACTAAGTTTATTGTTGAGGTTAGCTAGGCCACCAATAAAAACAAACAGAGAGGCCGCCATTCGATACAACATAAAAATGAACCGCCTAATAAGTGGTAGCGCCTACCCTATAGATGAATCAAGATTACGAACCCATGCCACGCTCAACATTGATAGGGCTCATAACCCAGCGGGTGTAAGAAGGCAATTGGTCGCGATCACTACAAGCCGCGATAGACATAAATTATTAAAGAAAATCAAAGCCTCGACTCTGGTTATACATGGTTCGGACGACCCCATTATTTCGGTCGCTGGCGGAAAAGAAACCGCCGCACGTATTCGTAAATCCAAACTTAAAATCATTGACGGCTTGGGGCATAACTTCCCTCCGGTTTTAATGAGCCAAATGACTAAATGGATAGCTAAGCATGCCACCAAAGCTGAGAAAAAGCGCCGATTAAAAAAGAAGTCTAAAGCTATAAAACTAAAAGAATTGAGTAACGATTAGCACCACGGTCATTTATTAGGTGGCAATTACAGCTGCCAAGCAATTTCGTTTCTTAGCTTTTCAACTGTCTTAACATCAGCTCCTGCTACAGCAGCATATACAAAAGTTTGATTACTAACCTTTACACACTTTATCGCAGCGCGGTTATGGCTAAAATTACCGTAAACATAATTACCGTTTTTAACAACTGACTTAAATCCCAATGAGTTTAAAATAGAAACACCTTTTACAGCACATAACTCTGGCGTCTCATTTACGACTTTGTGATGAGACCACAATTGAGGTGTATATTCTTTTTCAACAGTTATCAGCTTTGTCTCAGTAACAACTTGTGTCTCAATAACTTTTTCGGCTTTAGACGCACAACCCAATAATGTGACAGCAAATACTACAGTTAGATATTTGATAAAACGCTCCTAGATATATGACTTTTAAAATATGGGAATTTTAGGTATCCATTGATGAAATTCAGCAAGTAAAATTTCTACTGCACTTATTAATATTTTTACAAATCACAAGTATTCAACAGTTTCTCCCTCAGTAAACTTGAGGTACACACCATAATAATTGTACTTCGAATCTTCAGCCTCCCTCGTCTCCAAAGCATTTAAAAATAAGCCTCTATGCTTCTTAGCCTTTTCAAAAGCATTAAGAACAACTTGATCGTCACTTTCCTTTAGGAAGAAGTCATCGTCCGAACATAATACAGGCGCGCATATTAATAGAAATACTGACAGGCTCTTCATTATAAATTCCATGATTCAAAAAGCCCTGATAAAGGGCTGATAGTAATTCGTTAAAATAACGAGGAAATAAATGCAACCAATTATTGGAAGTTCGTTTGAAACGGCTTATAAAAATACTTGAATGCACCGTATAATTTAGCACTACCATCTAAGCCATTATCAGCGTTAAGCTAACAGCTACTTAGCGGCCTGAATGGCTAACCCTTCACACACCGAGTTAAAGGCGTCACCTTCCATTAATGGTAGGTTAGGTAGCATCTCTAGTAACTCTTTTTGCACTATAGGTGACAAACTCATGCCACCTGTAATAAATAACATTTCTGGCTGTTCTGCACTGTTATCTAAACATTCTTTTACTAGCTTTTTCACCCTACGTAACCATGACTGCATGGAGCGTTGTAACTCTTCTACATTAATATCGACACCGTAATCAGCTTCAATGTAATGTAGAGGCAAGGTAATCGCTTGCTTAGAGGATAAGAGCTCTTTAGCTAAGCGGGCAGAGTTCACTAATCTTGCTGATAGTTTATCTTCTTGCACTGTGAGTAAGCGCTCTAATAACTCAGGCTCTTTCACCATGTGTTTGGTTTGCGCAATTTCTAAACCGTACTCTTCAGAGAAAAAACGATTCAACTTTGGAATATCGTCAACAGCACACATATCAGAGTAATAAGTGGGCGGCACAGGCAAACCATTAGTCATTAGCAAGCCTTGACCCATACTCGGCGAAATAGATTTAACGATAAGATTTTTGTCGCATTCCATGCCGCCCAAACGGGTACCTGTTACAGATAGCACATCTTGCTGGCGATCAAAGTTGGCGAGCTTTTCTGGAGATAATCGAATACAACAAATATCTGTAGTACCACCGCCAATATCTACCACCAGCACATTGGTATGTTTATTTAGGGTGCGTTCAATTTTATACGCTGCAGCAATAGGTTCTTCTAAGAAGTTCACTTTGCTAAAACCGGCTTTTTGAGCAGCTTGGGTCATAATGCCAATGGCTTGGTTGTTACCAGCATCGCCTCGAGTACCATGAAACTTAACAGGGCGGCCAATCACCGCGGTATCAACGGGCATATTTAATTGCTGCTCGGCACTTAACCTAAAAAACTCTAACTGTTTAGCAATCATACCAATAAATGCCTGCTGCTGACCTTCTACTAAACTGGCCCCTAAAAAGTTTTTAGGTGAATAAATCAAACGCCCTTTGTCGGGTGTTTTTAAATAACGTTTAAAGCCCTCTTCACCAAATGCAAACTGCCCTGTATCTACCAACTGCTGTAACGACAAGTCTTGTACCGTCATATCTTTAAGTAACAATTGTATGGCGCGGCGTTGTAATGCGGGGCGGTTGTGTAGCTCAGCGCGCAGCTCATCAATTCTATCGCTGTACACTCGCTGCTCTCTTGGGTCTTTGGCTTCGTAATAACCATCTTTAGCTTTATCAAGCTGTTCGGTTATAGCTTGTTTGATACGTGACACTTTAGCTTCAATAATAGCTGCAGGCGGTAACGGCAATTCATCTTGATAGTAGATAAACACAGACGAACGGATTTTATTTGCTGACTCTAAGCTAGGGTCAAGTTTTATAAAATGATGCTGCTCACCATCAAAATACACCACCTCAGAATTTGATGTTCCGTAATCTATACCAATTGCTGCCATGTCTGCTGCTCTAAACCTAAGTAATGCTTAAAAAATATGGCCGAGAATTGTAATAGAAAATATCGAATACTGCATCAGCTGTTTAAGCTTCTTTTTACGGTGGCGGTAAAGTACATCTGGTGGCGACAACTTTACTTATCAAAATAAATAATTCTTCTATTTGCTAAGTCAGCACGCTTGATATCTTCTTCGTAGTATTTATTTAGTAACTTGTCTAATTCTTTATTTTTTTCCATTTTTCTTAAACCCGCTTCGATTCTTTGCGCGATCCTTGGCGCACTTTTAGAAACATAAACGTGGGTTACCAATGGGATATACAAAGCCAAGTTGGGTTCTACCATCAAATTAGGAAGTTTATTTCTACGGGTGTTTAGTTCGTCATAAGCCTCGTAAATGGCTCTAGGAGTATAATCAAAACGCCGCTTTTCTAGCATTGAAAATACGCCTTCAAACGTATGTGAAGTGGTCATATTCATGTTTGCTTGTTCAAACATCTCAGTTATCACCCAGTCTCTTTGCAAGCCAGCAGTTAAGATATTTAAGTCTTCAAGTGTTTTAATATTGGCGAATTTATCTAGGTCTGCTTTGTGTATTAACAGTAGCCGATAACTCATTAACCCACGTCGAATAGGAATTTTTATTGCGATAGCCCGCTCGTCCCACGTTTTGCTAGACGCGGCTATATAAGTATTAATTAGCTCACCATCACTAATAGAATAAAGGGCGCGACCAGGCGTCATATTTACATCTACGGCATGGTATAAATACGATCCAAATTCAGGGATCGTTATCTCAAGAGCACGAAATATAACTTCATCTTTATGCCGCTCTCTTTTATCCATTCCTAAAAGAGGTTTAAGTAGTTTCACCTCATCAATAGAGTAAACCTCGGTTACAAAGCTACACAAGGTAAACAATAATAATGTTCGAACAAGATGTTTTAAAATATTCAGCTCCCCTCAATTTAATAACTTGAGTTTAAATTTACTGAACCTAAATATAGCTATAATTTTGAAAATTAAAATTTTTATACCCATGTAATTTTACAAAAACCGCTCTCAATATTGATAATTTTAAGTTACCAATATTCAAATCAAAGAGGTACTTATTCTGTAGCAACACTGCATATTTGCTACACATACGTATGGCTTACCTCTTAATTCCAGGTAGTTGCATGATCATAAAATGCCTCAATTTTTATTTATTAGCACAAAAGGTCAAATATCCTCAAATTTTGGGGTATAAAATAGCTCAACTCTTACTAAGGACTAGCTATGAAATACTTAAATGCTATTCAAAAAGCCATTGATTATATTGAAGAAAACTTAGATAAACCGCTTCCTTTGACTGCAATATCTGCTCACGCTCGTATGAGCCATTGGCATTTTCAGCGAATATTCAAAGCCCTTACCAACGAAACATTAAAGTCATATGTACGTTCAAGACGTATCGCTAATTCTATAGATAGTTTGTACGACAAAAATCTATCAATACTCGATGTGGCCATTGCCTCAGGGTTTGAATCTCATGAATCTTATACCCGAGCGTTTCAGAAATTATTTGGGTATACCCCAAGCGAGTACCGACAAAGGGCGAGCCAAGCCTTAATCATCAAAAAAGCAAAATTTGATCAAGGCTATTTAGAAAACCTACATCAAAACTTGCTATTAGAGCCTCGTATTTATACATCTAGCGCTAAAGTTTTAGTGGGCACAAAAATAGAAGTCATAGGTATAGAATCTGAACAAACCAATATTGCTGAAAAGCTACCTGCTCTATGGGAAAGCTTCATGCCTAGGCTGCCTGAAATTAAGCACAAAGTTGAAGGCACCTGCTACGGCATCATCACCATTGAAGAAAACTCAGAGTCTCAGCAGAAGTTATTTTATATGTCATGTATTGAAGTATCACAATTGAGCAGTATACCTGACTCCATGGTGAGTATTACCTTGCCTGCGCAGCAATACGCCGAGTTCAAGCATACAGGACAGGTGAATACCGATCATTTTAACCAAACTATCAGTTACATCTACTCCAGCTGGTTATTAGGCTCAAATATGAAACACACCTATGGTCCAGATGTTGAAACCTATGGGCCTGAGTTTAATTATCAATCTGATGACTCCATCGTGTATTACGCCGTACCTATTGAATCAATGTAATCAGTCCATGCATGACCGAGGAAGTACTATGCCCTATTTAGAGTTAATTGCGATGCTAGCTATGAGCCAGTATTTATTTTTTGGTGCCATAACAGGCAAAGCGAGAAGAAAAAGTGGCCTTGCTGCCCCAGCAATTAGCGGGTCTGTCGAGTTCGAAAAAATGTACCGAGTGCAAATGAATACTCTCGAAATGCTAGTTGCGTTTTTACCCGCTCTGTTTGTGGCTGGGCAACACCAAAACCCCGAATGGGTGGCGGCTATTGGCTGTGTTTACTTACTAGGTAGATTTATCTATTGGCGAGCTTATATCAGTAATCCGTCATCTAGAACCTTAGGCTTTATGGTAACCCTTATCCCAATTGTAGTACTTGCCGCTTTAGCAATATTTAGTGTAGTGAATGCACTTTTTAACTGAATGCAACATTCAATTTTAAGCATGTAAAGAGATGAAAAATGATTAAATTATATAGCTTTGGGCCTAGCTTAAATGTGCCTGAACCAAGCCCTTTTGTATTAAAAGTAAACTTTTTGCTTACTGTTTCAAAGCAGCCTTTTGAAGTACTCAGTGGTACCCAATATTTGCAAAAAGCACCGAAAGGAAAACTCCCATATATTGAAGATGGCAATAAAACTGTAACTGATAGCTTTTTTATAGAAAAGTACCTAAAAGACACATATAAGGTTGATGTTAATAGCCACTTAAGCACCGAGCAAAAAGCGATATCACACTTAGCATGTGCCAGCCTAGAGGAGCGCTTATATTGGTGTATTGTACATTTTAGATGGGTGTACCAGAGTAACTGGGAAATAATCAAACCCATCTTTTTTGGTGGCATGCCGTTTCCACTTAACAAGATAATCCCTAAAGTTGCCAGAAAGGGCATGATAAAAGCTATGCATGGCCATGGTATAGGCCGTCACAGTGAAGCTGAAATACTGCAAATAGCCGAAGCTCAATTACACGCTATGAGTGATTTACTAGGAGACAAAGAGTACTTTTTTAATAACAAACTCAGCCTACTCGATATCACTAGCTACGCTATGTTGGTACAAATACTATTACCAACCATGCCCTCACCTTTGGTGAACTTAACAAAAAGATATAGCAACTTGGTGACATTTTGTGAGCGAATGCACACTAGATATTATGGTTAATATCCCGTTAAACCTTATTTAAAAACAACGTAAAGCCACTATAACGTGGCTTTTTTCTGGCTGCTTTCCCAGCGTCGCCATGACATCATCACACCTGTGTACACCAATAAGCATGCTAACAGCGAAGCAATACCAGCTAAAGTTTGAAACTACTCAAAAGGTATTTTGCGTGCTTCCAAACCATAATTATAAACTATCAATTTCAGTACTGGCTTTTGCACAGTGAGAAGCTGAAAGCCAAACACTTAATCCTAGCAATAGGATACATGTAACCATGCCAAGCTGAGTCGTAGTAGCCAAGGCATTTAATCCCCATACTTCAACCACTTGCCCAGACAATACCGCCGCCCAAGCAAAGCCACTAGTAAGTAGAGGCGTGGCTACTGCCGCCCATTTACCCTCATTATCGAGTGTTCCAGCTAACGACAACAACACTGGGAAGCTAAATTGCAAGGCACAAATAGCTGGAAATAACCCCATTAAAAACATATTTGGCGAGGTACTATTAATAGCCACAGTCCAACCTATTGCACAGACAACAAAAGCACAAAACAGTGGTTTTTCTGGGCCAAAGCGTGCACTACTCATGCCGCCAATTAAACACGCAAAAGCCGAGACAAATAGAATCCCTCCTATACTGTTGCCTGACTGCTCAAAGCTCATACCTAGGTTAGTCGCTATAGTAAACATAAAGGCAAAACCTTGGCCGCTAAAACTCACAAACAACACCCCCATAATAATGATAATCACAGGCCTCAGACTGATGTTAAAGGCTGTACTCTTGGGGTCTGGTGCACTTTGACTTTCATTCCTATCTACTGCTTCATGCTTATAAACAAACATGACTAACCAAAATACCACACTTAAAATAACGCTAAACATAAAGCCACCGGCAACACCGCTTTTTTCTGTGGCCATGCTAGCGCCTGCAACCATAAAAGACATTAACAGTACGCCTATCATGTCAACTAAACCAAACAGGGTACCAGCCGAGTTTGAACGGGCTATAAAGCTTGAAGTTACCCCCATCAACACCCCCACACTTATGCCGCTTAAGAGTTGCAGCAACAAAGTAGAAACGGCATAACTAAAGAACAAACTATTTAGTATTTGGCAAGCAACTAAAAGCAAGCCTGCACAGCTAATAATGCGCCTATATGAATATCGCTCTAATGCTTTTGCTACAACAAAAGTAGCCAGAGAAATGCCAATGAAAGGCGCTGCCACTAGCCAACCTGACAAGCCAGCTTTAAAGCCAACTTCACTCATAAACTGCGTTAACAACACAGGCTTGACTGAGCTAAACAAGGTGGACATAGAAAACGCCGCACTAGCGGCAATAATGAGCCCAATGTGAGGCAGTAAATACCTAAAACGACTCATCATTCTGCAAATCTCTTTTTATGGGTGGCCTGGATTTTTTCTTGTATGTGTTCACCCGCTGTTGTTGCAGTAAACCTACAGGGCTGTTCGTCAGATATAAACTGCTGCAATGGCTCAACCCAGGTTGGGCTATCTGGATCAAAAAACATTGCAATGGATAACCTGTCTTTGCCATGGGTACAAGGTGCTACCCGGTGTAAAGTCGAGCGATAGTGACCATTGCTCCAGCGCTCAAGCAAGTCACCACTATTGACCACTACGGTATTTTCTTTAGGCTCTACCCCTTGCCATTGGTCTTTGTGATTTAACACCTGTAAGCCGCCTACACTGTCTTGAAATAACAAGGTTAAAAACCCGTAATCTGTATGGGCCCCAGCACCTAATTGTTGCTCAACCACAGAATCTGCAGATTGCGCAGGATAGTAAAGTAAACGCAGAGAAATACTCTCGCCATTATGAGTCGAACTAAAAAAATCCTCATCAAGATTCAAATGTTTAGCCATGGTTTTCTGCAAGGTATGGCCTGCAGAAAGGGCATTTGCATAAAACTGCTGCATCAGAGCTTTAAACTCCACCGATGGCCAGCGATCGTCAGCAATATCCCCCATAATAATATTGCGCATGGTAAAGGTTTCTTTTAAATCTGCAGGAGCAGTTGGATCTAAGTTTTCTTCCTTTAACCCTTGATACCCAAAGTTTTCTGTAGCTGAGCGGTATTGGCAACGCAGCTTAGTATTTTCATCGCCTGTAAAAAAAGCTCGACTCTGGTCATATACTTTTTTAAGCAGTTCAGTATCAATACCGAAATCACTGATTTGCATAAAACCTAAGTCACTCAAACTATCGTGAATGGCTTGGCCAGGATTTGGATCGTGATTAAACTGAATGACAGGTATCGACATGTATTCCTTCCTTAACTGATTAATGGCAACCGTCGAAGTGATAGCGTATTCAAAAACTGAAGTTAGTTAGCATTAGACGTATTTTACGGAGTAAAATAACTAACCTCAGTTCTGGATAAGAAATGTCGAAGAAGTTGTTTTTTATTATTATATTTTAGATAGTTAAGTTAAATATCAACGTATCACTACCTGTAACGTTAAGCGTCAATAGCATGACCTAATAAATCAGATACAGCCACCCTTAACCTATATAAAAATACTAAACATTGTGTATTTTAAATGCAATGGGCAAATATCCCTGATTTCATCTAAAGATTTTAAACGAGTAATTGGGTAAACTTGATAAACTAACTACTATGGAAAATCCAAATCAGATAGACCTCAATTAAAAAGAGCAACAGTGAAATCACTACTAAAACTCATTTTTTCATTAACTTTGGTGTTCATTAGTATTTTTATAGTGATGAAATTCACAGGTTTCATTACTATTGAAAAAGTTGAAAATTGGCTATTAATGGCAAAAAACACTGGGGTGGTAACACTCATGTTGATTGTCATTGTTATCCTCTTGTCTGACCTGCTGTTGTCTATCCCTACTCTTGCTACCGTTACCCTAAGTGGATATTTTTTAGGTCATACTTATGGTGCCATAGCCAGCCTAATAGGTTTGATGCTAGTGGGCTTAATGGGATATATGGTGAGTCTTTACCATGGTGAAAAAATCGAAAAACGTATTTTACCAACAAGTGAACAGCGTTTAGATGCACGGCAAAACTTTACAAAGCACGGCTACGTGATGATACTTTTTTCAAGAGCCATTCCTATGTTGCCAGAGATATCAGCTTGTATGGCAGGTATGACTAACATGCCCTTTAATAGATTCATAGGAGCATGGCTGCTGAGTATCACTCCCTATGTATTAATTTGTACCTATGCAGGCTCAATTAGCTCATTAGATAACCCTGCCCCTGCAATCTATAGTGCAATAAGCGTTAATGTTATCCTATGGTTAGCTTGGTATTATCATCGCGTAAAAACAAAGTGCAGCTAACGATTTTCCAAGCGGTTGTAATCTAACAGCCCCCCCTCGATTGGTTTATGAGCCATGAAAGTTTGATTTAACCTATCACTGAATGCCCAAAAATCTGCAGAAGAGCGGCGTACCGCAAAAAAATCTAAAAATGACTCGTAGTCTTTCTGTGTTTTAATTTCCTGAGCCTTAGCTACTAATTTTGCAATATCGGCTTCTTTTACATGCCAAAATACATCTGGATAACTTCCTAACAAGCCGTGCACTAAGGTCACGTTATCATTTTGAAAATCACGATTGTCTTCCTCAAAAAACAAGCTATTTACATTGTAATGAGCACTGTTGCGTACTAACGTGAAAATTTCTGGGGTATCACTGTTTTCTAGTTCAACCATTATCATACTCAGCTCAGGCAAGATTGAGGCACTAAACCCTTGCAACTTATTTAGCTCTGCAAGTAACGCCTTGTTGTTATGGCTCAACTTACTGTCTTTAATTTTGTATTCGTTGGGTTGCACTGATTTAAGGTGTTCAGCAAACATATCAAACAGTTCTTCTTTATAATTTTTAGTGGTGAATTCTATGCCACTTGGTTGGTCAAACTTATTAACTTTACCTTGCATAAAAGAAGTTAACTCTGGCCCTGCTTTTTGATACCAAGACTTATGTACTTCACTACGACTTTGGGGGGGTAAAAATGCCAAAAAGTTTGCCTCTCCTTCTAGCCGTAAAAAGTCCATATATAAACGGGTTAATAATTGATGACCGTAATTACCATACACATCAAAACCAGCTACCAACAAATAATGAATACGCTCAAGTAATGGATAATCTATTACCCAAGCGGTTTTTGGTGGCGCGCCAACCAGCCCCTTGATTACACTGGCATTATCGAAATGCCTAAATATGGTAAGGCTAGCGTTATCGTTATTGCCATCACCATTCCAAATATCATCTATAGACAACTGTTGGCCACCTTCTACCGCCGAATTCATAAACTTGTGCCGAGCACGTACATAGTCACCTTGACGTTTTGCATACTCAACCCAATTCACTGCCAAAGCAGTACTTTCTTGTTCAGCAGGTAAACGCAAGTTATCACGTTGCGATTCATAAAAAGCATTCAGCTCTGGGGATGTTGCCACTTCAGGTTTTACAAAATACACCCAAAAATGATCGTTGATCACGTTAAGGGCCACCTGTCCTCGGCAAACAGGACCTTTGATGTAACCCATAATGGTATTTTGGGCACGCTCTAACATAAAACGATAACGAGCATTTACGGGTAACTGTGCAAATGCGGTTAAGGGATTAGCGGCAACTTCTGGTTCATAACTTGGCATAGAGATGACGTTATACTCAGCATCCACAAACCATGATTGCCATTTATCTAACAAAGACGTATCTATGGCATAGGGCTGATGGGTTTTGGTGACTATGGTTGAGACAACAGGCTGTAATCGATAATACACACGAGATACATCAGGCTTATCAAAAGGACGGCGACTAGCAATAATATCAATAGGCTCACCAATAGGCGTTCTTGAACGCACTAAATTATAAAATTGTGGTTGAGTGTGAGGTTCAACTAATTCTTTAAAATATAAATGAGTGGTGAACAGATGCTCGTATATATACCGAGCGCTTAATTGCATATTCAATGAGTCAACATTTAAGAAGCCTTCTAAATTATCTACCGCTTGCTGTTGCTCTGCTGAAATAGGCGCTCGATTAGGCATATAAGCCCCCTGCTCAATCCAAGTCATTAACGTATTATGCTCGTCACTAGTCAGCTCGGGAAGAGCATAGGGCATTCCTGCAAAAGGCTGACTATCAGCGTAAGCACTAAACTCTTGTATAGTTGGGCACTCTTGACTTCTATCTATGGACACGTCAAAACGGTCATCAAGCAACTTATCTTTAGGTAGTGGATGTTGTTGCTTTAATTGCAGCATCTTCGCTAAAACAGAGGCTTGAGTATTAGCTACTGGGTTTTGTTGCCGCTCATTAAGTACCGGATAAAAGCCACGCTCACGCCACGCTATAGGATTTAAAGCATCCATAAACAAACGATTAGGTGTGGTGGCTAAAAGACGATCACCGTGATACACCTTTTCTTTATTTGCACCACGCTCAATGCCTTCTGGAGAACTCATTTTCAATTGGCAAGGAGCATCATAACAAGCATGACAAACCACGCACCGTTGTTCGATAATAGGGGCAACATCATCTTCGAAGAATTGACTTGCAGAGCTAGGGGATGAGGCTTGTTCTATATTTGCAGAAGCTCGGTTTTCTGAGTTTTCATCACCATAAAGCTTATTCAAATCCAAGTTAGCGATAGTCGCACAACCCGACAGAATCAAAACCGCTATGATGAAAACTTTCAGTTTTCGAATGTGTGTGTTTAGCATAGTTATTCCACTCAAATACATTATAAACAGCCATTTATAATCATAACTCACTGCCCCTTAGCTAACAATTTTACATTTGTAAGCTAGGCTTAATTTTATTCACCAACACGGACTGTACTGAATATGCGCTTTTCAACACACCTTTATGCTCTACTTACCTCAAGCCTCTTATTTACGACTGTTAATTTATGTATGGCCAAGGAGACAGAGCAATATAAACCCAGTCAGCCACAACAACTTGCGCAAGTTTACCAAGACGATATAAAGGTTAAAGAATATTGGATAAGCGAGAAGCTAGACGGTATCCGTGCCCGCTGGACAGGCTCAGAACTTATCACCCGCAATGGCAATAGAATTCATGCACCAAGCTGGTTTGTAAAAGGCTTCGGTAAACAAGTATTAGATGGTGAGTTATGGTTAGCACGTAATAGTTTTGAAAAAACTGCCTCAATTGTATTACGAGATACTCCCACAAATGACTGGAAGCATATCAAATATATGTTGTTTGATTTACCCCAACATAAGGAAGATTTTACCCGTAGGCTTAATGATTTAGAAACGATAGTAGATGACTGTACCAGTCCCTATATGTTCGTTATTCCCCATTTCAAGTTAAACACTAAAGCTCAATTAATGGCCAAGCTAGATGAGTTGGTAGCCCAAGGTGCTGAAGGATTAATGTTGCATCATCAAAGAGCTACCTATCAGAATGGTCGAAGTGCAAACTTGCTTAAGTTAAAAAAACACCAAGACAGCGAAGCTACTGTGGTTGCCCATTTGCCAGGGAAAGGTAAATATCTAGGTATGTTAGGAGCAATATTGGTAGAGCTAGATAGCGGTCTACAATTTAAGATAGGCTCCGGTTTTAGCGACCTACAAAGACGAAACCCACCTCAAATAGGCACAACAGTCACCTTCAAATATTATGGATACACCGCAAAAGGCATTCCCCGTTTCGCCGTTTTTTTGAGAGTAAAACCTGATTTAACCAAGAGTTAACTGCGCAAATTGACCACTGTCATAACACTGACGCATTTCATTCGTACACTAAGCTAGTCAATATTATTGGATAGTAAGAATGAGTGAACTCACTAGCACCCTTTCAACCCACAACCCAGAGCGTACTTCGAACCACTTATCTCAATGGCTTTTTGTTGCCCTACTTGTTTATCTGCTTATTTGTGCAGTAAGCATTATTGGGGGCGGTTTTAAAATGGCTGCTGGAAGCCATGCTGAAGAGCTATTTGCCTTTGCAAGTAACCCTTTTGCAGGTTTGGTAATAGGTACAGTAGCGACAGCTTTAATCCAGTCTTCTTCGACGGTTACCGCCATTATAGTAGGCCTAGTAGCTGGCGGCTTGCCAGTTTCGGTGGCGGTTCCTATGGTGATGGGGGCAAATATTGGCACCTCTATTACCAATACCATAGTGTCTTTAGGTCATGTAAAAGCTAAAGAAGAATTTTCTCGTGCCTTTTCTGCAGCCACAGTACATGACTTTTTCAATCTGCTTTCAGTACTGATATTTTTACCGGTAGAAATTTCCTTTGGATTACTTGAAAAGTTAGGCTCTTTGCTTGCTCAATTATTTTATGGTGGCAGCGAAGTTTCAATGCATAGCTTCAATTTTGTGAAAGCTGCCACCTCACCAGTTGTCAGCAATGTTAAATATGCTTTGCAATCATTGGGAGACCAAACGGGCGGAATTGTTTTAATTGTAATTGGCATCATACTGATTTTTGTATCCATCACTTTGGTTGGAAAACTACTCAAAAAACTCATGGTGGGTAAAGCGCGGCAAATAATGCACTCAGCCATTGGGCGCAGTCCAATATCAGGAATTTTTTCTGGCACACTGGTAACTGTATTAGTGCAATCTTCGTCCACCACCACCTCGTTGATGGTGCCCTTAGCGGGGACAGGATCATTTAGCTTAAAGCAGATTTATCCATTCACCCTAGGGGCAAATGTTGGTACATGTATCACGGCAGTGTTAGCAGCTACCGCAGTAACGGGTAATAGCGAAGCGGCTCTTCAAATAGCCTTTATTCATCTAACTTACAATATTTTAGGCGTAATACTAATTTATGGGCTGCCATTATTACGCTATATCCCAGTGCAATGCGCCGAATGGATGGGCCGCCGTGCTTCAGAAAACAAGATGATAGCTTTAGGGTATATCTTAGGAGTGTTCTTCGTCATACCAAGTTTGTGTATTCTTATTTCCAACCAATTTCAGTAATGAGTTAATTCTATGGCAAATATCAACTTACTAAGTACCGAACGCCTGCACTCTTTGATTGTAGATACCGAAAATACACTTAAACAACTCAGAATAGAATTAGACAGACGGGAGTTGCTGAAACAAGAAAGTGCGATTGAACATTTAGAACAGCACATGAAAGATGCAGAATTGAGCTTAAATACCATACATCAGTTTTTAGCTTATCTTGTCAATGATTTAAAAAATCGAGAATCGACTTAGGATATAGTTTTAAAAAACGTAGTAACCAAGCTAAATCAACATAAGCGAAGCTACCACATTGAACAGTTATATAAACATACTTAGCAGAACTATTTATTATCGGTAGTATCAACCGTTTTACGAGTCAGTTTGTCAGACACATAATTGTAAAGTGAGTACAAAACCAAAACAACACAACAGGCCGAGATTGCACCACAAGGCACCCACACCACCCAAAGTCCGGTGTTATAACCACCGATAGCCATAACGCCTAATATAACAGCCACAGAGAACTCAATAACTAAAGCTTCGAAGTTCAAATAGTAACTAGGCTCTATCGTTTTTGCCGCATAATGATTAACTTTAATGCTCATACCGCCCTCCTTGTTAAACAGCAACTCAACACCCAAGAGAAGCGCTGAGTCTGTTTTGATTAGGTCATATTGATATACAACCTATAGTCTCAAATGATACCAAATTTACGCTCATAGTACAAAAAACATGCATACTTGACACTGACATCATCACTTCCCCCCCCTCAAATGAAACGTAAAGCTTTTCTTAATAAGCGCTTTAAATCGTATCAATGAATAAGTGGAGACATCATCAATGCGCATATATAGTTGAACACGACATTATGACTCTTAAGTACCATTGGACACAGACTAATTCACAAGGCCAGCTTACTATCAGCTTGTTTGATTTTAGCTACTAAATTCAATGTATCTGCACTTTTTTTACCAAATTAAATTTCCAAGTAATTGGCGCTATCTAAATTCTAGTGTGATCACCTTCTCGGCTCTTTGATTCTTTTGAAACGAGAATAAACAACACTCTTGGCTAACTCAACTCTGTAACATATTAAACAAGTCCGACCTACTCGATATAGAAGAATTTACATTTTTATTAGATGAGATTGAATATCAGCGCTTAAAAAAAAAAACGCTAGCTGATGCAAAAGATGAATGACATTTGAAGTAGGTTATAAATTTTTGTCTCGACTATTTACTGCACTCAAAAATCCAGAGTTGATCTCAAAGTCGTTGATCATTTTCATCATTTGAAATTTAATTGTTTCAACAGCTTTGTCTTCAGTATGTAAGTAATGAATAAAGGCATCCTGATCTTTTTTCCTTAACACATCAACAAATCGATAACATACCCACCATTTATTTGAGTTTGCATTTGACAAGCTTTCAGGTTCGAGTAAATGTTTATATTTTTCAATTATATCGTTTTGAATATCCAACTGCTCTGGCGAGTCACAAGATATTCCAATAAAATAACTAGTTCCTTCAATTGCAAAGTAAACACTAAAGTGGTTGGTGTTATTTGTCGATTTCCAACTTTTTTTATTAATGATAATCGGATAAGACGCCCCTTTTCCTGTAATTATATTGTGTGGAATTTCATCGATTACCCAATCATCTTTTTGCACGCGTTTAAGCTCATCAAATAATGCTTTCCTTAAGCTTTCAAAAAAATCATTAGCGATTTTTTCTTGAGCTTTTGGTAAATTATTTTTCAACTCAACCGCTAGCTCATAGCTGGATTTATCTTTAAGAATATACTCTGATAAAGACATTACTTTTTCCTGATAATTATTGTTTAATTTATCGATTACATTTTTATAGTCGCCTAAAGCCGCATTTAAGTTGGTAATGTTTTGCACTTCATGCTGGCAAGAATCTAACCAATCAATAATTTCTTTTTGGTAACTTATTGATTTATACAAAGCTTGTTTCTTACCACTTAGCGACTCTACATAATCGCCATTAATAGTGAATTCATTTAAGCTATATTGACTTGGTTTTCTTCTGTCTAAACTCAAATAAACAAGCAAAATATCCATAACACTTGCTTTTGAATTTTCTTCTTGAATTATCTTTAAATATCGAACTACTTGATTCTCTTGATCTGAGGCATAAATTTTATTTTCAATAATAATATGCTTATCACCGTCAGTGATATAAAGGTCAATGTTTCTATATTCTTTATAAACTGAGCAATTCTGAATGTTAACTTCAAACCCTAGCGACTCAGCCTTGATTACATCAATAAACTTGTCAAGAAATAGCGTGTCCTGAAAGTGTTCGCCTTTTGGGTCAAGAAAAGAAAACAACATATTGGAATGTAAACGGACTTCATCGTGTTCGTTTAATACTGCGGTTAATATATTGTAATTATTTAAGCCTCGTTTTTTCTGTTCATTTTGTTTATGTTTAAACTCATTAAGTTTTTTAAACTCACCATCATAATCCATTAAATTATTTCCCATTAATTTACGTTAAAACACTAAAGGCGGATGACAGCTCAACAATACTCCCCTAAAGAATAAAACCTTTAACGTTTTTTATTTGGCGCTTCAAGTAACCGCGTATTCGGCAAGGTATCTGTGTATTTAGCTTCTTTTTCTAAGGCTTCTAAATCTTTTACTATCAGCTGATTACGTTTTTTATCTATGGTGCCGTCTTTCTTCCAAAGCTGTAGCTGTTTATTGACTATTTGCCGCACTGTGCCAGACATTCTGGCTAGAGTGTCGTCGTTTAAGCCGTTGACTAAATGGTGCTGATGCTCTTCTTCTTTGCGGCCGGTATAAAACTTAATTTTCTTAATATGTTTTAAAATGATACGACTTAAACGTGTGGTGACATTGTGCAAAATCACACTACTGGCTTGCTCTTCTTTCTCGCGCATTTTTTGAGCAAGATAAGGCATAAACTGTTTATTGAACTCTGGGTAGGTCCACAACCAATTACGCATGGTATCCAGTTTAACCGACAGTAACTTAACCGTGCTCAAAGGCGACACTATGACATCGTGGGGCTGATCATCTAACAGCACAATCAAATCAAAACAGTCACCGGCGTACAGCATATCTAAGGTGGTTTCTCGACCTGTCTCTGGATTACATTGTTTGATTTCTACTTGGCCGTCTAACACCACAAAAAATCGTTCGGTAAGTAATTTAGGATCAAAGTATTCACCTTTGTGCCATTCGTTCAATAGAAACTCTTGTTGAAAGTCTTCTATTAACGTAGCCGGCAATCCCGCAAACATGTTTGCTTGTTTCACCAATACTGGGCTGGCTTTTTGCGGTAAATGAGAAACGTCTGGGTGCATAAAAAATTAGATTTAAGCAGTACTGTAAATAAGTAAAGTCATTCTACCCTGTTGTGGGTATATACCCAAGCCACAACAAAATAACAAACTTTCAATAACTGTCACAATTGTGACATCGGCATTTTTTGAGCCTGCGTATTATAGCCCCACTAACCAAACATCTTGAGTGTTAGCGGCAAAGTTAGCTAGTCAATATCAAGGTGTTTATGTGGTCAAACTGCTTACTTGGTCAACACCATAAGCATTAGATTAAACCAACTAAATATTAGGTGATTATTATGACAAAGATTATAGGTATTGATTTAGGAACAACCAATTCATGTTTAGCAGTGATGGAAGCAGGCAAGGCAAAAATTATTGAAAATGCCGAAGGTAGCCGCACCACACCATCAATTGTTGCTTATGCAAACAACGAAACATTAACGGGTCAACCCGCTAAAAGACAAGCGGTGACCAACTCAACGAATACATTATTCGCCATTAAGCGTTTAATTGGTCGCAAATTCGACGACAAAGAAGTACAAAAAGACATTAAGTTAGCACCCTATAAAATTGTAAAAGCTGATAACGGCGATGCATGGGTTGAAGTCAATGGTAAAGCCTTGTCACCACAAGAAGTATCTGCTCAGATTTTACGTAAACTAAAAAAAGACGCTGAAGCCTACCTAGGTGAAACCGTCACAGATGCAGTCATTACGGTACCGGCTTACTTTAATGATTCACAGCGTCAAGCCACTAAAGATGCAGGTAAAATTGCAGGACTTAACGTGAAACGTATTATTAACGAGCCTACAGCTGCAGCACTGGCCTACGGCGTAGACAAAAACAGTCAAGCCGACCAAAAAGTAGCAGTATACGATTTAGGTGGAGGAACCTTTGATGTGTCCATTATCGAAATGTCGAATGTAGATGGTGAGAAACAATTTGAAGTACTCGCCACAAACGGCGATACCTTTTTAGGTGGTGAAGACTTTGACTTACGCCTAATTAACTACTTAGCAGATGAGTTCAAAAAGGAAAGTGGCATTGATGTACAACAAGACTCTTTAGCGTTACAGCGTATTAAAGAAGGGGCTGAAAAAGCAAAAATCGAGTTGTCATCCGCATTACAAACCGAAGTGAACTTGCCGTACATAACAGCTGATGCAAGTGGCCCTAAACACTTAAATGTGAAGGTAACACGAGCCAAACTAGAGTCGCTAGTAGATGACCTAGTTAAAAGCACCATTGCCCCGTGTGAGCAAGCATTAAAAGATGCAGGTGTGAGTATCAGCGAAATAAGCGAGGTGATTTTGGTAGGTGGTCAAACACGTATGCCAAAAGTACAAGAAGCCGTTAAAGACTTCTTTGGTAAAGAGCCACGTAAAGATGTTAACCCAGACGAAGCAGTAGCACTTGGTGCAACCATTCAATCTGGTGTGTTATCTGGTGAAGTTGACGATGTATTGTTGTTAGATGTAACGCCATTATCACTTGGTATCGAAACCCTAGGCGGCGTAATGACTAAGCTGATAGAGAAAAACGCCACCATACCTACACGGGCATCTGAAGTATTCTCTACAGCTGAAGACAACCAAGCAGCGGTAACTGTACATGTGTTACAAGGTCAGCGTGAAATGGCTGCGGATAATAAATCACTGGGGCAATTTAACCTAAGTGACATTAGCCCAGGGCCGGGAGGTTCGGTACAAATTGAGGTCACCTTTGATATTGATGCAAACGGAATTTTAAATGTATCAGCCAAAGACAAGGCCACAGGTAAAGAGCAAAGCATTGAGATTACCGCTTCGGGTGGTTTAACTGAGGATGAAATCAATCGCTTAGTGAAAGATGCCGAACAACATGCGGGCGAAGACAAGCGAAAACGAGAGTTAGTTGAGCAACGTAATCAAGCCGATCAACTGATACATACGGTGCAAACATCAATGACAAGTTTGCCTGAAGCACAGCAAACTGAGCTTAAAACCTTAGTTGAACAGCTTAAAATGGCAGTTAACGGTGATGATAAGTCAGCCATTGAAATGCGCCAAAAAGCATTGCAAGAAGCTTACGCTAGCATAATGCAAGCTCAGCAGGCACAGACTCAACAACAAGGGCAAACAAGTCAGCAGCAAGACGCGCCTGCCAGCAACAGTGCTAACGACGATATAATCGATGCTGATTTTGAAGATGTAAGCAACGGTTAACCGTTCAGTACAACACGGTTTGTGTAAGCAAGCCTTACTTTTAAAATACTAGTTTTGATAAATACAAAGCCCCTAATTCTGGTTATTAGGGGCTTTTTTTATCTTAGAAAACACCAGTATGCATAACCAAACTAAAGCTAGGTTTAAGTTGGCACCGCGCCATAAGCAACCAACAAAATAAGTAACAACCCCACTAAGGCAACCATAATAGTGGTATCCAAAACATCCATAGTGTGATCTTTTTCTAGTAAAGATGCCAAAGTGTGCATAGTAGGAAAAAGAAAAATCAACAAAAGTATATTCGGCACCGAGAATAACAGAGGGAAGTCGGCATGGTTGGGATCCACAAAGCTTTGATAATAAGCAATCGCTAAGAAGGTAAATGGCACTGTTAGATACAGTAATTGGGCAATACCCCCAAATGCATTTGCTAAAGCTATGCCGTATTCTTTTTTACGATGAGATGTCCACAATATAACGTATTCGCTCATGCCAGCAAAGCCGCAAGTATTAAGGCTGCAACTATGCCACTCACGCCCATCTCATCGATAACCAAAGATGCAAATTCGGCGATGCTTTCCCCCCCTAATACT
>NZ_JBDVBQ010000003.1:0-81251 GCF_039942875.1 Paraglaciecola sp. | reverse complement strand
GTGAATTAACACGACAAGTTTTTGTCTGGCGGCCATAGCGATGCGGTCCCACCTGATCCCATTCCGAACTCAGAAGTGAAACGCATTAGCGGCGATGGTAGTTTGGGGTTTCCCCATGCGAGAGTAGCACACTGCCAGACTCCCAATTACACGAAAAGCCCTGAGCATACAACGCTCGGGGCTTTTTCGTATAAGCGCATTCACGCAATGCTACCCAGCAATAAACCTTCACGAAGTGGATTGTCCGGAAGCTCGCAGGGCTCCCTTCGTTCAGGCGGTTACGCTGCTTTGCAGCTAAAAGCAAACCACCTTCACCCCCATGCGAGAGTAGCACACTGCTGGAAGGCCAGCCCCGCAGATTCCTATTCAGAAGAAAGGCCACCTTAATAGGTTGCCTTTTTTTATGTCTAAAATTTAGTGCATTCATTGTACCAATTGACTCACGTGCAGCTGGCCCTTCATCAGATTAAAAACCGCATGCTACCCCGCTGTCATCCTCTGGTAGGCCAGCCCCGCAGGCTCCTATTTAGAAGAAAGGCTATCGATTTATAATTGTTTGGTATTTTTTTTACCTCTTTATTCGCTTTCATACTTGGTTATGATCTAAGGTGTGATAATTTTATTCATACTGATATGATGAATTGAAATTGTACCAAAACACAAGTTTACATATTAAGTATAATTATTTGATTGTGCTTTTGAAGTAGATCAATTAGTATCCAAAATAGAGATCATAATTCATAAAGGAATTTGTAATGAAAAAATTATTAGTAACTTTAGTGGCTGCCGCTTCGTTGGCATCAATAAATATTAATGCTCAAGAACAAGCTGGTGGTGGTTCTGCTGCTGGTGCAACTATTGGTGGTGTAGCTGCTGGTACTGTTGCTGCAGCTGCTACTGCGGTAGCTATTGCTGGTGCTTTGGTTGCAAATTCGAGTGGAACAGCTCAAGATGATATTATCATTGAGCAACCTGAAGAAACGTGCAGCGGCGATGATGCCTTAGCTGATGGTGTATGTATTGGTACTACTGTTACTGTCACTCAGACAGGTACTGGTACTATGACAAGTACAGTAACTGTTCCAGTAACATTTACTTATGCCCCAACACTTCAATAAGTTTATTATTTAGCAAAAGCCGCCTTAATGGCGGCTTTTTTTGTGTCGATTTTTTGTGGTGGCAGTGTGAATTTATATAGAACGATATTTTTATTCTTGGGTTTTGCAGTTTTTGTTGGATGTTCTTCCACCCATAAAGCTTATTTACAAACAATGAAATTAGCCTTTCAATCTAACCCAGACCCCACTTTATCTCTTGCTGAAATACAAAGTTCTCCTATAGACCTTCTTTATATTCGCCTTAACGATAAACCAAGAGCAGTTTTAGCACTGGCCTATATTGAAGACTCAAAGTACAAGTGGGTAAGTGGTGATAATGCCATGTTAATTGAGAAGGCTGGCAGAATTATAAAGACTGTGGGTATGATTGACTATTTTACCTATGTCACGAACATTGAAAATGACCCCTTGAATGACCCTAAAAATATTAGCAATTTTACTAGTTGGGACCGATTTATAGACTATGGTAACAGCCAAAATGCTTTCGTACAGTCGACTTTTGAGTACGTTGGTAATTCAGAACTTGTGATTGACGGTAACCTTGCAAAAGCCGGCATGTTAAAAGAAGTTGTTATTTTTCATAGTGTTAATGAAAAAAAAGACAGTTGGATAAATTATTATTGGTTTGACAGTGAAACTAAGCAGTTGTTAAAGAGTGAACAACAGATTTCACCAGATTCAGACAGGTACGAGCTTACTTATGTAAGTCGTATCTCTCGATTACCTTTAGCATCAATACTGAACATTAAGGACTAGGTGTGAAAATACTTTTATTTGTTTTTACCCTAAGTTGGGCGGGTTTTAATTTTGCAGCAGTTAAAGTCAGGATCAATGATACTACGTATAGTTATGATGCTAACCCTAGATTATCTGAAGTATTGGAAGTTGTGGCTCTTCAACAGCCTTGGTACTGGCAAGCAGCGGCTTTGTTTCGCCTGGAAAAAGGGAGTTTAGAGCAAGATAGGCTCATGGTGATTAAGGAGCTTAATGAGTTGATAGATTCAAAAGACGACTCAAAAGGTATCAGGAGCTTGATAACGGATATTAAGAGTTGGCGTTTAGCTTCTAGGGTATTTATTCCTATAGATTATGACTTGTCCAGAGTACAACCTAAGTTTAATCCTAAGTTTGACGATGGCAAATATCTATTACTTTTAAAAGAAAGGCCTACTACAATTCCAGTTATAGGAATGGTTACAAGCTCCGCTGATATTAATTATCAAGGTAATGTACCAGTGAAAGATTATGTATCAAAAATAAGTAAAACAGAGCAATCTGATAGAAGCTTAATTTATATTATTCAAAACGACGGTAAAGTAAGTAAGTTTGGCGTCGCTTATTGGAATAACAACTACGACCAAATTATGCCTGGGTCTCAACTATTTATACCTATCTCTGAGAATCAATTTACTCCTCAAATTAGTACCTTAAATATGAAAATAGCAAAGTTAGCTTCGAACAGGGTTTACAAATGAAAACTCGTTCTAAGTTTTTAAAGAGCGCTTTTACCCTTGCTCTAATGTTTATTCAGCCTTATGTTAAAGGTCAAGAGAGCAAATCAGTTGCTCCGTCTCAGATGGTTCAGGGAGGCGTTGGTTTGTGGCAAACTCCAACGGCTAGAATGATGCCTGAAGGTTCTCAAACTATTAATTATACCGACAATGACGAATACCGATTTTGGTCAAGTAGTTTGCAGTTGTTTCCTTGGATGGAGGCAACGGTAAGGTATACAGATGTAAGAACACAGCTTTATAGTAATGTGGCCAGCTTTAGCGGTAATCAAACCTTAAAAGACAAAGGTATTGACGTAAAATTTAGACTATTAGAAGAAGGTTATTATTTACCACAAGTCGCTATGGGGTTTCGTGATTTCGGAGGCACAGGCTTTTTTGAAAGTGAATTCATAAACCTCAGCAAGAGAGTAGGGCCATTAGATGTCCATCTGGGGATCGGGTGGGGATACTTAGGTGCAGGTGGAAATATTCGTAACCCTCTTTGTGAGGTTGCAGATAGCTACTGTGAAAGGCCCGGTGGTTTTTCTGGAAGTGGTGGAAAAATAGAGTTCGGTCATTTTTTTAAGGGACCTGCATCTATATTCGGAGGTATTGAGTACCAAACACCTATAGATAAACTAAGAGTTAAGCTCGAATATGAAGGCAATGACTACGTTAATGACCGAGCTGGCGAGCTTGAGCAGAATTCTCCATGGAATTTGGGTTTAGTTTATGAATGGAATGACTTTGATTTTAGTCTGAATTATCAAAGGGGAAATACAGTTGGCTTTGGTATAACGTATAAATTAAATCTGCACACGGCGAAACAAGTTAAGTTTGATAAGCCGCCTCGCTCAATTGAGGGGGTAACCCCTGCAGCAGATATGAAAAGCCTCAACAGGAAACGCCTTTATACAGACTTATATTTACAAGGTAGCTTTTTAATTAATTATAGCCACCAAATTGATGATGAGATGACAATCTATGGCAACCAGTTTGCCTATAGAGATAATGATGAAGCGATTGAAAGAGTTGGGCGCATATTAGCTTCAGAGCTTCCTGAGTCTATTAAAACCTATAAAATAGTAGATAATGCTGCTTTGTTACCTATGGTTGAGACTGAAATTGATGCCGATGCATTTAAAAGTGCCGCTCGATACGAAGCATTGGAGTCAGATTTAACTACATCTTATCACCGCCAAGAACCTTCTACAGAAACCCTAGCGAATTACAAACCTAACAATACATCTGGTTTGTTTCATTCCGTGAATAGTTTCTGGATCCAAACATTTGGAGGTCCAGAGTCTTTTTACCTTTATCAGGGGGGCGCCATTTTAAGTGGTGGATATGGATTTAATGAGAATTTCTCAATATCTGGAGGAGTTAAAGCTACTCTAATTGAAAACTTCGATAAGTTTAACTTCACAACAGATCGCCAGAATTCAACTCTACCAAGAGTTAGAACACAAGTTAGGGAGTATGTTACTCGCAGTAAAGTGACTCTGGAAACCGCGTTTCTACATTGGTCTGATAGAATCGCCCCTAACTTGTTTGCTCAAGCGTACGGTGGTTATTTAGAAGCTATGTTTGGTGGAGTAGGCACTGAATTATTCTATAGCCCAGTTGATAGTAATTTATCATTTGGAATTGATTTGAACTATGTACAGCAAAGATCTTATGAAAATAATTTCGATTTCTTTGACTATAAAGCATTTACCGGACACGCAAGTGTCTATTGGCGTCCGGACTTTTTACCCGATACCCAAATTGTTGTAAGTGCAGGACAATTTTTAGCCAAAGACAAAGGTGTAAATATTGATTTTGCTAAGCGTTTTGATAGCGGAATTATTGTTGGAGCCTACGCGGCAATTACCAATGTCTCAGCAGAGGAATACGGTGAAGGAAGCTTTACAAAAGGGTTTTATATCTCAATTCCCTTTGACTTATTTGTATTAAAGCCGGCTAAAGGGAGAGGAAAAATACCATGGGTGCCGATAGGACGAGACGGTGGTCAGATGCTTCAAAAACCAGTGAATTTAATCGATCTCAATCAGTATAGATCGCCATTTTACGACTAAGCCGAGAGCCTCAAGTTAATCTAAGTTGGCTGGGTGTTTGCCCAGTCCAGCGTTTTACGGCTCTCCTGAAGTTAGGAATATCATTAAATTGCATTAAGCTTGCAGATTCTTCGTTAGACAAATGCTGCATTTGCAATAGGTATGTAGCATATTGTTTACCAAGCTCGTCTTGAATCTGTTGAAAGCTTTTACCATGCAGAGACAACTTACGCTTAAAGGTTGCAGGGCTCATTGAGAATACTGCCGCCGCTTGCTTTAAGCTGAGTTGTCTATTTTTCATCAATAACTTACGTACTTGTTCTAAAAAACCTAATTTTGGAATACTACTCATTTTTGCCTGCTTTAATGAATACCACTTTAAGCCATCACTTCTGTGCGTACATTTTGTGTGTAACCACTTTCTATCAAAGCTAATACTAAAAATCGGTTGTGAAAACGCTAATTTGTAACCAAGATTTTCTTCATATTCTTGGATGTGTTTTGGTCTTTTAAAAGGAAAGCCAAAACTAAATGGAATGCGCCTTTCAAACAATAACTTACTAGTTGATACCAAAGCGGCACAGTAAACCTCTATAAAAAATTGCAATAAGGCCGGATCCCCAAAAGAGTCTTTTATTAAAAGGTACTGCTTGTCTTCGGATGAATAAGCATTGCCCTCTAAAAACGGACATATCTGGTTTCTCAATATTGATAATAATCGTAAGGCTTCACCCAAATTTTTGGAATACATTAAGGCGTTTGATACCGCACCGTAATTACCTGGGAATAATCGCCTCCCAAGCTGAAATGAACAATCATTCCCAGGGGTCAATGCATTAGCATTATGAGTCAATTGTAATAACTGCTGAGGACTAAGCAGTTTATCTGATTTAAAGTCTTCTTGAAAAATACGGGTTCCACGCAACAACTTGTGCTTGTTTACGTTTCTTGAAGTAACTAGATCAAACAAGCTTGCTGCGTATTGATGAGCAGGAAGTAATTTATCTTCAATATTTATGGTTCTGGTTTTCTTTAGTTTCATTCTAAATAACCATGGCGCTAATTGACTGTTTACATAAGTCCAAACGTCTATTTACTCTGGATAAAATCGCTTCTGCTATTTTATCTTCCATCGAAGCAGTTTCTGCTACATAAGTAAGAGAGTGATAAACAGCATTGTTGTCACGACTAGGTTTATAAGCTAAATGCACGATTGCCTTGCGAATTTGTTCTGCTATTTCTTCAGCGACTACCTTTTCTGTATTAGGTAATAGTAAAATAAAGCGGTCTCCAGCATAACGACATACTAAATCGAGAGATCGTAAATTCATTAAAATGAGCTCCGATACTTCTCTTAGTAATCTATCTCCTTCATCATGCCCGTATTGACGGTTAAAGCTGTCAAAGCTATCTATATCTAGCATAACAATTGAAAAAGCAGGATTGCCTGAGTCTTTTAATTGGTCGTTAATTTGTTCACGCATATAGTCGGCGCCATACAACTTTGTAATAAAATCAACTTGATCGTGCTGCCTAAGGTTTAATTCGCGCCTTTGAAGTTGCTGATTGACGATTAATAACTCTTGGTGCCACTGGAATAACGCATAACTCATTATGAACATGCCGAATGCTGCAGGAATAGACTCGAACATATTTAGGTAGGTAGCCCGATTGTCATAGCGCATCCACTCATCGAATAAATCTAAGCAGGCCGAAAATAAAAACAAACTTAGACCTATCACCAATGCTGAAGTCACTCTGCCAGGAGGGCGACTGACTAATACAAATAAGACCCATATTGCAGACAATATAACTAGACTCCCTTCGCCTAATATATCCAACCAAGAGATGACGCCTAATACTTTTAGTGAACCTAGTCCAAAACTCAAACTAATGGGTAAAAATAAACAACCAAAGAATATCGAACAAAGTGTTGAGTGGCGTGTAAATAAAGATAAATTCATAACTATATGTTCCAGTAAGAAATAGACACTGGTATTCAA
The DNA here is from genome assembly GCF_039942875.1 of Paraglaciecola sp. Lineage (GTDB taxonomy): Bacteria > Pseudomonadota > Gammaproteobacteria > Enterobacterales > Alteromonadaceae > Paraglaciecola. The sequence goes on along the minus strand of NZ_JBDVBQ010000003.1, from coordinate 74,580 downwards.
GAAGCCAAGGTAAGGGTCACATTAGCTCAGCAAGATGACAAAAAGATGAAGTTAAATGAGCTAGGTTGGCCTAAAAATTCATTACCCCTCCTAAAATTGCGGCCTTAGAGGGAGGTCATATTGGCTCAGTCTGTTTTAAAAAACAGACCTAAAGAACTAAATAGGGGATGTTGGGCATAAACAATCCGTTTTAATTCATAAAAATGTCATAGAGCTTCTTTAGGTTGTGGGGCAACAGAGTTAACCCATTCTAAAGTTGCAGGTTGCAGCGAGACACTATTATGAAATTTATTAAATCCACTTTAGCTATAGCATGTATGGCTACTGCTTGTTGTGCGGTAGCAGCAGGCAACATTCAAGGCGTTATAATCGACAGTAGTAAAACAAGTTACTTTGAAGGAGCTCAAATTCAGATTAAAGAATTAGGGCTGGGTACTGTTTCTCGTAGAGATGGCTCATTTAGATTTAATAATGTAAATGAAGGAGATTACACCTTAGTCATTACTTACTTGGGCGCACCTAAGCAAGAGATGGATATTACTATAATCGATGGTGAAATTATTCAGCCAGAAGTCATACTGGATACAAATGGTGAATCGTTAGAAAAAGTGATTGTTTATGGGCAGCGAGCAGGGAAAGCAAGTGCTCTTAATCAACAGCGTGTTGCAGATAGCATTAAGTCAATTGTTTCAGCTGATGCCATTGGTCAATTTCCGGACCAGAATGCCGCAGAGGCTTTACAAAGGTTACCCGGTCTATCGATTGAGCGTGACCAAGGTGAGGGCCGGTTTGTGGGTATTCGAGGAATCGATCCTAACCTAAATAATGTCACCATTAACGGTTTAAACGTTCCATCGCCAGAGGGTGGTGTTCGTTCTGTCGCTCTTGATGTTATCCCTTCTGAGCTGATTCAAGCATTAGAAGTATCTAAGTCTGTTACTTCAGATATGGACGCTGATGCTATTGGTGGTTCTATTGAAGTTAAAAGCCTAAGTGCATTTGACAAGAAAGGCACAACCGCAAGTGTGACTGTGCAAGCGAGTCAAAATCAATTGAGAGATGAAACCAGCCCAAGAATATCGGGCAGCGTTACTACTATGCTCAGTGATAAAGTAGGTATTGCGGCTGCTTTGTCTTACTTCGATCGTAGTTTTGGTTCAGATAATATTGAGTCCAACGGTGATGATGAAATAGAGCAACGCTATTACAGCATCGGTCGAGAACGTATTGGTGCTGCAGTGAATCTAGACTTTCGCCCAGACATGAACACTCAGTATTATGTGCATTCTTTATATAGCCGATTTGCAGACAATGAGTTTCGTTTAGCCAATACATTTACCTTTGATGGCGATGACTCAGAAGTTGAAAGGGGCAGCAAAGATCGTGAAGAAACTCAAAGTATCCTTTCTATTACCACAGGAGCTGAGTATCAATTAGACGATTGGTTAGTAGAATATCAAGTCGGTTATTCCAAAGCAGACGAAGATGAGCCTGATGCCCTGTATTACACTTTTGTAGGGGAAGAGATGAGTATTAACTCGGATTTTGTTGGGCCAATACCTTCCATTACTCAAGATGCTTCTGTTATGGACTTAGGTAATTACGAATTAGATGAAGTGAGCTTCGAAAAGAATAATGCAGAAGATACTGAGGCATCTATTAAAGCTGACTTTACCCGTTTTTTAGAGTGGCAAAACAATCAAGTTGAAATTAAATTTGGCGGTAAGTATCGTAATCGAGAGAAGCAAGCCAACGCAGATATTATTATATACGACGGTGATTTTGACGATGTGGACTCTAGTTCGTTTGCCACTGCAAAGCCTGATTGGGGCTTAGGTGACTTTGGTCCAGGATTAGACCGCCCATTTATGCGCGAATATTACGGACAGCAAGCAGACGCATTAGAAATTGCTGAACTTGATTCTGAGGTTGAATCTAATGGTGCTTCATATAATACCCAAGAAGATATTTTAGCTTTATATCTAATGGGTAAAATTGATTTAGATAAGCTACGGATCGTAGCAGGGCTAAGGTATGAAGGCACAGACTTTAGCACTTCTGGGATGCGCGTTGAGTTGATAGAAAACGAAGAAACAGATGTAGAAGAGGTGGTGAATACTCTATGGGAAAGCGATAAAAATTATTCGTATTTGTTACCGAGTGTGAACCTTCGTTACGAATTTAATGACAAGCTAATTGGTCGAGCAGCGTTCACTCAAACTATATCTAGGCCAAAATTTGAAGATTCTGCTGCATTTCAGATTATAGAATCTAAGACTGAAGAGGATGACGGAGAGTTCGTTACTGAGCGTAAAGCAGAAGTGGGTAACCCTGATCTTGAACCCTACGAAGCAGACAATATTGACCTAGCCTTAGAGTATTACCCAGGAAATATTGGCGTTCTATCAGCGGGTTATTTTTACAAGAACATTGATAACTTTATTATTATCTCTAATGTAGCGGGTACTGAAGGTTGGGAAGGCTTTGAAGAAGTGATGCAACCTATCAATGGTGAATCAGCGAATGTTAGTGGTGTTGAATTATCTTGGGTGAAAGGGTTCAATAATGGTTTGTTGTTAAGCGCTAATGGTACTTTTTCTAGCTCAGATGCGGTGACCTTTTTAGATGGGGAGCGTTACGAGACTTCTCTGCCCAATCAATCTGACCGTATTGGAAACTTCACGATAGGTTATGAAAGTGAGCAAATGAGTCTTCGTTTAAGTATGACTTATAAGAGTGAAAATCTAGAAGAAATCGATGGCGATTTAATTAGAATGGAAGACAAACATCAGCAAATGGACTTTATGGGTAAGTACTTTATCAATCAAAATATGCATGTGTATTTTAATGCCATTAACCTCACCGATGAGCCGTTTTATAACTACTTTGATGAGCGCAGCGTTAATGCTCAATATGAAGAGTATGGACGTACATTTGAGTTAGGCTTCAATTGGAAATTGTAATAACTCAATCGATAGGGCGATAAATTTCGCTATTAATAATACACGTTTTAAGTGGCGCGTATTTTCCAAGTTACTGTGAGCATCATGACAACTAGGTTTCTGAATGCTACAAATAAGGTGCTGTATTAATACAGTATTATTAAAGATTCATTATGAAATATTTTATATGTATAACCCTTGCTGTGCTTGTTAGCGCCTGCCAATCACCTACAATCGACGCCTTGTCGGTACCTTTAAATATACTTCATCAAAATAATGATATTGCTGGTAAAGTCGCCAAGCCGATTCGTCATAAAGGGCAAGACTATTGGTTGCTAACCAGTGAAAAATTAGGTGTGTTACTGACAGACCAAAATGGTAACAAACTTAGTAGTACTAATGGCAATATTGAGCTTTTAGATTGGCGTGACAATATCCAGCTAAATGGTGAAAGCTTTGGGTTAATAGCTGCACTGGATAGCAATTTAGGACAAGTGTTAATTATTAAACTGGACTGGCAAACACTCGAATTGTCAGAAATAACAAGACTTCCCAAAACCTCAGCCCAAATTGAAAGCCTATGTTGGTATTTAATGCCCCAAGGGCACCTCTCATTATTTACTGCCGACACGCTAGGAGAAATTGCTCAGCGAACAGTCGTGGATGGCTCTCAACAGCAGCTTACCGACCTATTGGTACAAACGTTTATAGGAGCGCCGCAAACTAAGTCATGTGTGGTTGACGATTCGTCAGGTTACTTATACTTAGCGGAAGAGAATATTGGAGTATGGCGCTATTTAGCTAGCCACGAGTCCGAATTATCCCGGGAGTTAGTGATAGCAACTGATCCAAATGGCCCTGTTATGGGTGAAATCACCCATCTAGATATCCTACCGTCAGGAGAATTGCTGGTTACTGCGCCAGAACAAAAAGGCGTATGGATGGTTGATACCCAAAATAGCAATCAAGCACAGTTTGTCATTCTTGAGGGAAGCCATAAACCGGAAAGTGTTAGTGGGGTTATGGAACAACAGTCTATAAGGCTTGGAGTGTTTGATGATGAAACAGGTCAATACACCGCAAGTACGTTGAATACAGATAGCTGGCCTTTGCAGAGAACGACTTCTAGTATGCAAGCTGTGACAGCATATGCTGAAACTACTCCTGTAAATGCTTATGGGGATGCTGCTGATGATCCTGCAATTTGGATAAATTTTGCAGACAGTGCCAATAGTCGCGTATTAGGGACCAATAAAAAACAAGGCTTGTTGCAATACGATTTACAAGGCCAATTGTTAAAAGAGCTTAATGTTGGTCGTGTTAACAATGTGGATGTTAGATATGGCATGGAATTCAACGGAAAACGAGTGGATATTGCTACAGCTAGTAACCGCAGTACAAAAAGTATTAGCGTATTTACTATTGAACCTAAAACAGGAGTGCTTTCCTACCTTTCAGATATCAAAACCGATATTGATGACGTATATGGCCTATGTATGTATCAGAATGCTGAGCAATACTACGTGTTTATAAATGGTACTGATGGGCACTATCAGCAATATCTCTTGAAGCCCAATGGGGATGACATTTCTGGGCTGCTTGTAAGAGAGTTCTCAGCTCCAAGCCAGCCGGAAGGTTGTGTGGTCGATGACCAGAATCAACAGTTATATTATGGCGAAGAAGCCGTTGGCGTGTGGCAGGTTTCTGCTGAGCCTATTGACGCACCAAGTAAGTTAATTATTAAAACTAACGATACCTTCGTGGCTGATGTAGAGGGCCTAGGCATTTATCGTTATAAAGGCCAAAGATTTCTGTTTGCATCTAGTCAAGGGAATGATAGTTATGGCGTGTTTGCCTTAGATGATAAAAACAAACACCTAGGCAGTTTTAAAATTGATATGGATATTACCACTAGGGTAGATGGCGCATCAGAAACCGATGGTTTGGCTATTACTTCTTACCCTCTGGGAGCGCAGTTGCCCCAAGGTTTATTAGTGGTGCAAGATGGTCGTAATCGTTTACCTACGGCTCCACAAAACTTTAAGCTGGTGGATGGTCTGCAACTTCAGGGGCTGTTACAAAGTTGGCTTGAAAAGCTCTAGTTTAAAGGCTAATGTTTTCGCTTTAAAATGTCGAAGGGGTGGGTTTGTGCAATATTGGTTATTTAAAACAGAGCCTGATGCTTTCAGTATTGATGATTTAAAAAACAAATCTACCCAAATTGAGCATTGGGATGGCATTAGAAATTACCAAGCCCGTAATTTTTTACGTGACCAAGTAAAGTCTGGCGACCTCGTTTTTATCTATCATTCCAGTTGTAAAAGTGTCGGTATAGTTGGGTTAGCTGAGGTTGTGAAAGAAGGCTACCCTGATCACACTCAATTTGACCCCGAAAGTAAGTATTATGATCCTAAATCTCCGCCAGAAAACCCTAGATGGGTGATGGTAGACATTAAATTTAAGCAAAAATTTTCTAAGCTTTTATCTTTAAAACAAATTAAAGCTATGGATGATATTACTGAAATTGGGTTAGTAAAAAAAGGTCATCGTTTATCAATTATGCCAGTACATAAACAGGAGTTTGAGCTGCTGTTGTTGCGTTGTGAGGGCTAGATAGCTTACAAATTTAATTGCCTAATTCTCAAGAGGTAGAGGCTACTTTCGCCTTATCTGAAGTCAAGTTTTGACAGGCGATTACAAAGCCTTCCACTGTATTTTGACACCAAGGTATACGTGTTTCTGATTGTTGCTTAGCAATAAACTGGCGTATATCTTCTATTGTTAAATTGTTTCCCTTCAGTGCTTTTGCAATTGCAATTTCTACCGTTTCACCATCTTGAGTGCATTGTAAAATAACGTATTTAAAATTCTCTATTATAAACTGAACTATCTCAAAATCTGCTTGCTTAATTAAACCGTGGCTTTGCAAAGCAGTTAATTTTATTTGCAAACTTTGCTGTAGCTGAGATGACATTGTATTTACTACACCCAATGAGTGTTTGTTTTGTAATTGCAAGGTTTTGTGGGCTTGTTGAGTTTGCTTTACTTCTTGTTGAATACTTTGATTACGGGTAACAATGAATACCAACAGTAAAATTAGAAAACCAATTACACCAAAAGCGACCATGTAGCACTCCATAAATTAAAGATAAACTCGTTGGTTTATTGTTGTTCGATAAACTGTTCAATATTTTTTTCTAACACTGATAAAGGAATGGAACCGTGCTCTAACACTGCATCGTGAAAATCTCTGAGGTTAAATTTTTCACCTAGCTGCATTTCTGCTTGTTCACGCAGTCTCTTTATTGTTAATTCCCCAATCTTATAGGATAGAGCCTGTGCTGGCCAAGAGATATAACGGTCTATTTCTGTTTTCACATTGTGTTCTGAGAGTGCTGTATTTTCTAACATATAATCAATAGCTTGTTGTCTCGTCCAACCTTTAAGGTGCATCCCTGTATCAACCACTAATCGACACGCTCTCCACATTTCATAACTTAATCTACCAAATTCATCATAGAGGTCTTCATACATACCTACCTCTTTCCCCAAAAACTCTGAATAGAGGCCCCAGCCTTCACCAAAGGCTGAGATGTAGGTATATCGTCTGACTTCTGGTAAGTCGTCCATCTCTTGCGCTAGTGATATTTGTAAATGATGACCTGGTACCGCCTCATGTAAGGTTAACGCTGTCAAAGCGTATAAGGGGCGTTTATCCAATGCGTAGGTATTCACCCAATAATAACCTGGCTGATTGTCTCGAGAAGGAGATATATAACGACCTGTCGTGTACTTAGGTGCAATGTTTTCAGGTACGGGTTGCACGCCGTATGGGGTACGGGGTAACGTCCTGAATAACTGAGGTAGCTTAGCGTCTACCTTTTTTGCAATGTATGCCGCTTCTTTCAGTAATTCCTCTGCTGTTTTCGCATAAAATTTAGGTTCGGTTCTTAAATATTCTATAAATTGATTAATATCCCCATCAAACTTTAGTTCATCAACTATTTGTTGCATCTCATTGCGAATACGTTGTACTTCACTTAAGCCAAGCTGGTGGATCTCTTCTACTGGCATAGTGGTTGTGGTGTAGTAGTTACTGCGGTTTTGGTAATACTCTCGGCCTTTGGGCCAAGTAGCTGCGGCAATATCGCGTTTACTTTTTGGCAAGTATTCAGATGTTAAAAAATCATAAAAAGTCTGATAAGCACCATAAACGTGTTTATTTATAATGGTTTTCGCTCTTTTGATTACCGCTTCTTTATCTGTACCTGAAAGAGAATTCTCTATTTCTAAAAATGGCCCGTAAAAGACACTTGCTTCGGGCTCATCATGAATAAATGCTAGTACTGAGCTGTCAAAACCCTCTAAAACAGCTTTAGGTTGCACAAAACCAATGTCTATGCCTTTTCTCATCCATCTAATTTGTTGTTTAAAATACTCGGGAAATTGCTCAAGCCTAGATAGATAATTATCGTAATCGAGTTTGCTGTCGAAGCGGCTTGTTCGAGGTAGAAATGCTAAGGCACTATGGAAGCTAGACTCAGAGGTGAGTGGCATATAATGAGCATTGAATTGATACTGATCGATATAGTTTTGCAAGCGGTACTTTTGCATTAATAATGTTATTTGTTCGGTTTGATTTAGCTGTGCTTGATCAATTTTTAACAAGTCGGCCATAAACAGGCGATATTGTTTATTTTGAGTCGCTAAAGCTGCAGGGGATATATCAGATAATTTGTCGTCATAAGTATGCACACCTTGGCGAGTGGCACTGATAGGTGAGACAGATAGCTCATATTGCCAAATCTTATCAATGAGAGGGCTAAGCTGCTTGTCTGCATAAGCGTTAAAAGTGTACAGGTTGCAAGCTAGTAAGATAGTAAACACAGAAAAGCTTTTCATTAAGCTACCTTTTTTATTTTTTACCTAGCATAAAGGTATTGCCTGAATATTTAAATCTTGCAGCAAATAACTATTATGATTTGGGTGTATAGATAGGGTTAGGAAAAGCGGTAACCTTGTCAGATAGTTGGGTTATTTTTGATGTGCCTTGTTTTTTGACTTCGTCAATACGTAAAATACTATGCATAGGAATGTACGTCTGAGTCACTTCTGCAAATTCATCCTTTAGCTTTTCATGGCTTGGGTCTACGACTAAACTCGTATGGGTATCCCAAACAAAGTCGCCAACTTCCACAAAGCCAAACATGCTACCTTGGCTAACTTCTCTTACATAAAGCTCGTACTTTTCGCCATTGCTTATAAATTGAACTCTAAATAAATGTGTATTTTTGGCCATAATTGTCATTGCTATTGAAAGACTGATTTAGAAAACTTGGCCTTTATCAATGGAGCTTGTTTGTGAAATTACAAGCTAAGATAATAGAAAATTTATTGCTTGATGGCCAAAGGTCCTAATAATGCTTGGGTGGCTAATTGAAGTTCGTCTGTATCTCCGGCCAGCACAGCGTTTACAGCAAAACCTTGAACATAACTCGTTAGCTGCAATGCAGTGGATTCAATATTGATATGGGGCTGCACTTGCCCTAGGTTTTGGGCTTTTTCTAAACAACCAATAAAGGCTATTTGTAAACTATCTAGATAATGGCGACCAACTCCTCGCACTGTCTCGTCGTCAAAACCTAATTCAGTAATACAATTTATTAGTAAGCAGCCTTTCCCCTTAACGTGCGAGACGTATTCAGTGAAAAAACTATTGATAGAATCTAATCCTTGTTTCGACTCAAGGTTCTTCATTAACTCCTGTAAGTACTTACTTTGATAATGATCTAATACTTTATATAGAAAAGCTTGTTTACTGCCAAATTCTAAATAAAATCCTCTACGATTGAACCCTGTTCTGAAAATAATTTCATCCATAATTGCACCGTGGTAGCCATGCTCTAAAAATATATCTATGGCCAAAGTGAGAACTAAATCTATATTATATTGGGGTTTACGAGGCATGAGGTGCTTTCTTAATAGAACAAGTGTTCTTAAGAGACTAGTTAAGTTTCATCATGTGTCAAGCTTGTAAAGGTATTCCTTCAGTATTTTTAGTGCCTGGCTTAACGTCAGTCGCTCCTGAAGTTGATGGTAGTAAGCAATTTAATTTGTTTCTTAAGACTAATTATCACAAGCCGGGAGATGACCTAAATCAAACATTTAATTGGCAAGCTGCCACTAAATTTGCTGAGATAAATTTTTATATCGGTATGGCCTTAGCGAATCAACCACAGCGTTCAAGTTGGAATGAGAGGGACTTTTTTGGAGGTGATTTCTCTAAATAATACGGATATCTAAGATAAAAAAAAGCGGTCATCAGTATGGCCGCTTTTTAGTATTGTTACCCTTTATTACGTAATTTATAAACAAGGTTAACCGAAAAATTGCTTGTTAATAAACTGCCATTGCTCAGTAAAACCTTCAGTAGGGCGTCTTGTAAATTCACTACGAATAAATTGGTTAATTCTACCATCTGCAAAGCAAATCAACATATTAGCAATGATGCTTTCTTCTGCTGGTAATGTTTTACCTTCTCTTAGTTTACGCTCTCTAAGTACTTGTTTTAGTTGAGTTTCTAAACGTTCATAAAGCTGAGCAATACGTTCACGCAACCTGTCTTGTTCACCCATTAAAGCATCACCGTTTAAAATCCGTGTTATCCCTGGGTTTTTTTCAGCAAATCCTAAAATAAGATGCAATATTAATTGGCAACGAGTGGCTGTGTCTTTTTCTTCATTAATTATCTTATTAATGCGGGAAAAAAGAGTTTCTTCTATAAACTCAATCAGGCCTTCAAACATTCTCGCTTTACTTGGAAAATGCCTATATAAAGCAGCTTCTGATACGCCTACATGTGCAGCCAATTTTGCCGTCGTAATACGTTGGCCTGGGTTGGTCTGAAGCATGCTGGCAAGAGCTTGGAGTATTTGTGCTCGGCGGTTTGGGCGTTTTGTAGCTGGCATTTTGGTTCCTAAAAGACTGTGGCGTGGTCTATTTTTGTTCAGTGTATCTTTGTTCAACTAACAGCATAAGCTTTTTAGCTAATAATTGCTTATCGGCAACTTCTAATTTTAATTCACCTTTTGGCCAAAAAACTGTCAGTGCATTTTGCTCACTGTTAAACCCGATTTTGCTATCTGATACATCATTAGCAGCAATCATATTCAACTTCTTACGTTGTAATTTCCCCAACGCATATTCTTTCAGGTTTTGAGTTTCTGCTGCAAAGCCCACAGTGAAAGGAGGTGAGCTTAAATGTGCCACCTCTTTCAAAATGTCGGGGTTTTTAACGAAAGTAAGCGTTAACTCATCATCTGACTTTTTAATCTTTTGGTCAACTTTTTGTTGCACTCTGTAGTCAGCAACCGCGGCACAAGCAATAAATATATGACAGTCTTTTATGGTGCTCATAACGGCAGCTAACATTTGTTCTGCACTGTTGACTTTTACTGTATTTATATCTGCTGGAGGAGGCAAGTTTACAGGACCACTAACTAAGGTTACTTCTGCGCCTAATTCCTTCGCAGCTCTTGCTAGGGCGTATCCCATTTTTCCAGAGCTGTGATTGCTAATATAACGAACAGGATCAATTTCTTCTCGGGTAGGGCCTGCGGTAATTGTTATCTTTTGCCCTTTTAACAACAAGGGGCTTTTTTGTGGCAATAGTAAATCAGCTAAATCTTGCGGCTCTAACATCCGACCAGGTCCAACATCCCCACAAGCTTGCTCTCCTTGAGCTGGGCCGAAAAAGGTAACGTCCCGCTGAGATAATGTTGTTAAGTTTGCTTGCGTCGCTTTTGCATGCCACATTTGTTGGTTCATTGCCGGTGCAATATATATTGGAGCGTCTGTAGCAAGGCATAGCGTTGATAATAGGTCATCAGCAAGGCCATGGGTAAGCTTAGCTATAAAATTCGCTGTGGCGGGTGCGATTAAGAGCTTATCAGCCCATTTTGCTAGCTCTATATGACCCATGGCAGCTTCAGCATCTTTGTCTAATAAGTCATTTGAAACGGCATGCCCAGATACCGCTTGCAGTGCTAATGGGCTAACAAATTCTTTAGCAGAGTCTGTCAGTACCACTCGAACTATGGCTCCTTTGGCAGTCAGTTTACGGACTAAGTCTGGTGTTTTGTATGCGGCGATACCGCCTGTCACGCCTAATAAAATGTGTGTGTTTTCAAAATGCATTGTGTGTTTGTATTGCTCTTTTTTAACTAATATTGACATTATTGGCTGGAATAGTCTTCATTTGCTAGGCTTATTTTAAGGTTTTAACCTATCAATTAAATAGCTTTCTATTTAGTTACAAATTTATGAGCATGGATGCATGAAAATTACAGATTGGCCAGAACAAGAACGCCCTAGAGAAAAACTTTTAACAGCAGGAGCTGGATCTTTAAATGACTCTGAGTTACTCGCTATTTTTTTACGGACAGGAATAAGCGGTTATAGCGCTGTAGATTTGGCCCGTAATTTATTAAATGAGTTTGGTAGTTTAAGGAAATTATTTAGCGCGTCTGAACAAGAGTTTTGTGAAGCTAAGGGGTTAGGGCAGGCTAAGTATGTTCAGTTGCAAGCATGCTTAGAAATGAGCCAGCGTTATATGGCTGAAAAACTTGAAAAATTAGATGTATGTAATTCAGTTGAGCACACTCAAAAATATTTGATCAGCAAGCTCAGAGATCAACCCCACGAGGTGTTTGCTGTGTTAATGCTAGACAGCCAATATAGACTAATTAAATTTAGACCTATGTTTTATGGCACAATCGATAGCGCAAGTGTTTATCCAAGAGTGTTAGTGCAACAAGCGCTGAAAGATAATGCAGCGGCTGTAATTCTAGCCCACAACCACCCATCAGGCATCGCAGAGCCTAGCCAAGCAGATAAACATATTACTGGGGCTATTGTTAATGCATTTAAACTCATGGATATTAAAGTACTAGATCACTTTGTAATAGGTGATGGAGAGGCTGTGTCTTTTGCCCAAAGAGGCCTAATTTAATACTGGAATATCAATAGATGCTATTTCTCGTCTACTGATTGATCCGGGAGAAGTTTTTACTATTTCGATGCTTATTATCTTTATCCTTATCAATTGGTAATGGTACATTTCACACATTCTGCACATATTAGAGTTAATTAGAGGTAACGTTGAAAAAGTTTCTTTTCTATATTTCACAGAATTATAGCTTTGCAATGCTGCGCCCACTTCAGGATATTCTGTTGGCTAGGGACGACCAAGTTTGTTGGTTTATCGAGCGAGATAATGTTAACCGTGATTATTTTAAGGAAGATGAGCGCCTTATCAATACGGTATTAGATATTTTTGAGTATCAGCCAGATGCTGTTCTTGCTCCGGGAAACACTATTCCATCTTTTCTGCCTGGCTTAAAAGTCGCAATATTTCATGGTTTTGATGCAGGTAAGCTTGATAGAAAAGGCAATAACGATCATTTTAAAATAAGAGGTTGTTTTGATCTTTATTGTACTCAAGGTCCTAGTACAACTGCTAAATTTCAAGAATTGCAGAAAATTTACCAATACTTCAATGTTATAGAAACTGGCTGGCCTGCGCTTGACAAATTATTCGTTAATGATGCGACCAAGGTAGAAAACACTAGACCAGTCATATTTTTTGGTTCTACTTTTAGTAAAAGGTTAACGCAGGCAAGAAACAATTTTGAGCAGGTAAAGCATTTAAGCGAAACCATGGATTGGCAATGGATCGTTTCTTTACATCCCAAGTCAGATCCAGATGTAATAGATATGTATCGTAGTGTTCAAAGTGATAATTTACGTTATGTAGAAACAGACGATATGCTGCCCATACTACAAGAGGCAAATATTATGGTGGGTGACACATCGTCTGCCCTCACTATGTTTATCGTTCAAAAGAAACCTGTGGTTACGGCTCACAACATTGATCCTAAGCCTTATATGTTAAATATTACTAGCCCAGAGCAACTTAAGGCAGCAATAGAACAAGCGTTGTCACAACCGACCGACTTGATGCAAGAGATTGAAAATTACATTAGTCAAACACATCCTTATACCGACGGAAAGTCTGCAGAACGTGTGGTTAATGCTATAGATAGTGTGTTGGCGGGTGAGCTTCCGCTTAAGGTTAAAAAGCCTTTAAATTTCTTGAGAGATCTCAAGTTTCGTAAATATTTAAGTTATTGGAAATTTTACTAATCCTATTTTTGCTATCTATTTAGCGAGTCATTTATTGTTGAATTAATGCAATGTGTCAGGTTGTTTTTTAAAAACATCTTGAATTAGTTAGAGAGTTACTGTATAAAATGCGCCCTCTTGTTAATAGCGTTAATCGTCATATATATAAATGACTGGTTAAACCTAAATTTTTAGATTGTTTGGAGACAAAGGCCATGGCCAAAGTATGTCAAGTTACTGGCAAGCGTCCAGCGGTAGGAAACAACCGTTCTCACGCTAAAAATTCGACTCGTCGTCGTTTTTTGCCAAACCTTCATTCTCACCGTTTTTGGGTTGAAAGTGAAAACCGTTTCGTGAAACTACGTTTATCTGCTAAAGGTATGCGTATTATTGATAAAAAAGGTATTGATACCGTGTTGGCCGATATGCGTGCTGACGGTGTTAAAGTTTAAGGAATCAGATTATGCGTGATAAAATTAAGTTAGTGTCTACTGCTGGTACTGGTTACTACTACACTACTGATAAAAACAAACGTAATATGCCTGGCAAAATGGAGATCAAAAAGTTTGATCCTAAAGTTCGTCAGCACGTTTTGTTCAAGGAAGCTAAAATCAAATAAATCCTTTGGTTTTGTCTCCAGAAAAACCCGGCTTATGTCGGGTTTTTTGCGTTTACTACTAAGTTAGCCGAGTCTGTTGTGGCATAATTCTCCCCTGTTTTCTTTTTACGTCTCTATTTATGGTTAAGTTGTCTCAGCGCGCTTGGAATAATGTCATTATCGTCAGTATGTTAGCTTTAATCATGCTCTTTAATTTGAGTAGTAACTTTTTAAATGATGACAGCGATGCTCCTGCATTTTCAACCTTAATACCCCAGGGTTTATTGATCAGCACTATAGAATTTTCCAATGCAAAAGTTGAACGAGTAGGTCAAGGTTGGCGAATAGAATCAAAGTTAAGTGTCTCAAAAGATCTGCAAGGGCTACTAGATGTTTGGCAATCAGTAGAGGTAAGTCCTTTTGAAGAAAACCTTCAATGGGGAGATTCTCAACCAAAAGTCACAGTGTGGTTTATTGGGCAGGCAGAACCTATCGAATATTATTTCTTAATCTTGGCAGATAAAACCTTAGTAAAGCTGGGCCAGCAAACCTACCAATTAGTAAATGTTAATTATCAAACCTTAATCCCTACAGAGTAAAGCATGCCTGAATTACCAGAAGTTGAAGTCAGCCGTTTGGGGATAAGCCCTCATCTTGTAAATCAAACTATAGAAAGCATAGTAGTACGTCAGCGCCAATTACGTTGGCCTATTCCTAATGAAGTACATAAGGCAGAAGGTCTTGTGATAACTTCGATTCATAGGCGAGCAAAATATTTACTATTGAATACTAGCGCCGGCAGTATTGTTTTACATCTCGGTATGTCAGGTAAGCTTTGTGTGGTGGATAGTGACACTGAAATTAAAAAGCACGATCACTTAGATATAGTGATGAAAAATGGTAAATGCTTACGTTTTAATGACACAAGGCGATTTGGTTCGTGCCTATGGCAAGGTGCTAATGAGGCAGAGTTAAGTTTATTGACATCTTTAGGCCCAGAGCCCTTAACTGATAATTTTAATGGCGACAGGCTGTTTGAAATGTCGCGGGGTAAATCTGTAGCAGTGAAAAAGTTTATTATGGATAATAAAGTTGTGGTGGGCGTTGGGAATATCTACGCCAATGAGTCACTTTTTATTGCAGGAATTGATCCTAGAAAACCTGCAGCTAAAGTCACCAAAAAACGTTATTTACAACTTGCTGAAATCATTAAAAAAGTATTATCTAGTGCTATTGAGCAAGGTGGTACCACATTAAAAGATTTCGCCCAAGCTGATGGAAGCCCAGGATATTTTTCGCAGCAATTATTGGTATACGGCCGTGCTGGAGAAGGTTGTGATGTTTGTAAAACGCCAATCAAATCTGTGAACATTGGTCAGCGTAATACGTTTTACTGTGGCACTTGTCAGCGTTAGCAACAGACGTTACTTATTGATTAGTTCCATGCAACTTATGCTGTAAAGCGTCAATCACCGCAGGGTGACAAAACTCGTTAACCCGACCTCGGTGCAACGCTACTTCCTTTACTAAAGTAGAGGAAATAAATGAGTTTTCTTCTGCTGGTGTCATAAATACACTTTCTAAATTTGGGTTGAGTCGTCGATTCATATTCGCGAGCTGAAACTCGTATTCAAAATCAGAAACTGCTCGTAAACCACGGATCAACACAGTTGCTCCTTGGTTTTCTGCAAAATCAGCTAATAAGCCTTTGAACCCTATAACCGTCACGTTGTCTAGATCAGCGGTAACGTGCTTAATTAAATCTACACGTTCGTCTAATGAGAACAAAGGCTTTTTATTTGGGTTAAAGGCAACACCTACGATTACGTAGGTGAACATTTTTGATGCCCTAACAATTAAGTCTGCGTGACCATTTGTAACAGGGTCAAAGGTACCTGGATAAATTGCTTTGCTATGCATAGTGATTATATTTTATGTTATTTGTCATTAGGCTAACCTAAATAAAAGCAATATTGCTACTTAAAGTTTATCTATATACCTTACTAGTTGAGATTTAAGTTGTGTTATGAAGGTGTAAGCATGGACAAGAGCGTATTGCATTTGATGGAAAGGTAGTACGAGGCTCTGGGCATAACCAGCACGTGACTCGTTTCTCCGAATGGGCGCCATGATTGCTGAAAGTGGGATAATGCTCTATCAAACGGCCAGTGAAGGTAAAAAGAATGAGATTAAAACCTTACGATTGAAGCTGGAAACCTTACCAGTAGAAGGCTCCATCATATCGGCTGACGCCATGCATTATCAGAGTGAAACCGCTTCGCTAGCTCAGAGAAAAATGCGTTGACTATATGTTGCAGGTGAAAAACAACCAGAAAACAATAACACAAGACATAGAAGCCTATTTCCATAAAACCCGAAGAGATGAATCAAAGTGCATAGACACTCAACAGATTGAAGAGCTTGAATGTGAACATGGTCGTATCGTTGGTAGGCAGCATACAGTGTTAGTGACCAATTCATGGATAACGGGGATTGACCGTTGGGCTGGTGCAAAACATATATTAGGAGTAGTTCGCATCCAACACATAGCAGAGCAACCCGACAAGCAAAAAATCTATTACCTGACCTCAATGAGCAACGACTTACCCGAACTCGCTAGAGTCATTAGAGGGTACTGGGTACTAGATGTCACGTTCAGAGAAGATGAAAGCCTCATTTACACCGAAGACGGCCCTAAAAACATGGCGTTATTAAAAAGAGTGTTTATCAACATGCTCAAAGCCAACTCGTTAAAAGACACTATTGCCGGCAAGCGACTGAGAGTGGCGTGGAACGACAACTTCAGAGCTAAGGTTATGTTTGGATGATGCCAAAGTATAACCCCGCCATGAAGTGAGTAGTATAATTGTTGTTTACATCTCCTCTTCTCAGAGATATTCTTGTTTCGGTAAAATAAATCAACCATATTTCATGGGTTAAAATTAAGGAAATATAATGATTAAGAAGGTTTTATTTATAGTAACGTTTATCCTTTCTAATAGTGTTTTAGGGGGGGGATTTTGTACAAGGATTTAGCATTTAATAGTGACAAATATGTTCTTGTAGATAATGGCGGATATCGGGTTTTAAATAACGGTCAAGGAATGAATAATAAAACTTCTGCTGTTTATGTTGATGTTGGTTCTTGTTTGGTACTTTTCCAGAATGAGCAATTCAATACCAATAAAACATTTTTGTTTTTTCAATCTGGTTATCATATTTTAGATGATTATGATTTCGATAATAAGACTTCATCTGTTCTTATATTTGACTCAACGTATAGTGGATGCGCAGAGGATTCGTTAGTATATTTTCATCGCCATGTAAAAAATGGGGAGCCTGGAGGGATTAAGTTTGCAGCTTCTCCCGGTGCCTCTAATAATTTAAACTCTTATTGGAATAATGAGATAAGCGCTATTACTATTCCTTTTGGTAGGAACTATTGCGTAACCGTTACGAATGGTATAGATGGTGGTGGCACAAAAGTTTTGGATATTGACGTAGAACAGATTATCCTCAAGGATGTTGGTTGGAATGATCAAATTTCTTGGTGGAGCGTTAGGAGAAGCAATTGCTGATTGCAATTGATCAGGATTTTAGAGGCATGTGTTTTTCTTAAATACTGCACATGAATACATAGCAGTTTCGTAAACCTCGCTGTAGTCTTTTTACAGCGAGGTAAAATGAGAGAAAAAGTAACCATTATAATATGACCTTTCCCAAAAGGTAGACTTTCTTACAATTAGCTTTATTTTTAGTTTCTCAGTTAATGCATCTTCAACAACATATAATTTTCTTAATTTGCACTATAATAAACCCAATGCTTGATTCATGAATCAGAATCGTGATTAACGAAGATTAGTTGAAGTTGATACATTTTTTCAGTAACGATTATGCCCTCGGCTTTTTTAGAAAACTTTGATTCAACTACAGCTCCTAGTATTGAGCGTTGTAAAAACATGTACTTATAGATATTTGTTCTGCCTAAATTTTTCCATTGAATAATGTTTTTAACCGAGTATGTCCGCAGAAAGTGCTACCTTGATGAGTTCGATCATTGTTATAAAATCAAGCGGCAAGTATCACAACCCTTCATATACTGGAAGTCAATCTTTATGAAGTTACTGATAGTTTAATAGTAGTATGCGATTTTTGTAAGTTTATAGACTCGGCAAGCCCCAGTTTTTTTGTTTTTTCTCATACTCTGCTTTTGGTAAGGCTAAATAGCGAGGACTCTTTTGTGGGTCTAGCCAAGCTAATAACTTATCCATTTGCGGCTCTGCCATTGATGTACAGCCAGCTGTAGGCACATCTGGCCCAAACCATAGATGTAAAAAGATACAGCTCCCTTTAGTGCTAATGTTGTTGGGGTTATGGTCGAGTACAATTCCTTTTTTATAGATAGTTTGCCCTTCTTTGTGAATGTCTCGGCGCATGGGCTCTGTAGAGCCATCGACAGCCGCTTTGCCCACTTTGGCCTCATCAACTATTTGGTTATAAAGAGGGGAGCTATTTACGTCCATACAGTAATGATTACCTGACATAGCTTGATAAGGCATTTGGGTTTGAGCTTCTGGTAGATAACCAAAAGTGCTGCTCAAATTAAAAATCCCAGCTGTGGCTTTACCGTCACCTTCTACTTTGTAATAGCCTTCTTGAACGGGATGTAACCCTAACCCCCAAGCTAACCCTTTACGGCCTAGATTGACTGGGTAGGCAGAGTCTACTGCTTGCCACTCTCCATCATGCCATTCAAACTTTTGTAAACTGGCAGTAGTCGCTTCCCAATCGTCTGACACCACCACCACAAGCTGCTGAGTCTCTAAGCTTTGTAGTAGTGGTGTTGCTCGCTCTGAATTTGATGCACAGGCATTCAATAAAGCTGTTAATACTATAAGTGTGCCCGTTAAAACGTTGCGTGATGTTAAAATGGCCAAGTTAGCTCCTGTAAGTCTTTTATGCTTTCGATGCCAAGACCAGAGCCTTGACCCAATTCTACCTTTGATAAACTAAAGTCTACGCCACCCACAACGGGGTCGTATTGTCCCAATACTGGGCCATCTAAATCGATTAATGGAATGCTCGATGCTTTTGCTGATGCTAAGTGAGCTGCCGCTGCCACACTAATACTGCCCTCTAGCATACAGCCGATCATGCAAGGTATGTTATGTAGTTCTGCTAAATCGGCAATTTTAATAGCTTGGCTTAATCCAGCACATTTCATTAGCTTAATATTAATAATATCAGCCGCACCGCTGCGGATTAACTCTAAAACTTGTTGCGGTGAAAACGCGCTTTCGTCTGCCATTATGGGCGTGGTGACCCGTTCACTAATATAGGCAAGACCAGCGATGTCTTTACTCTTAACTGGCTGTTCTATTAGCTCAAGTTCGACACCCATGTTTTCTAGTTTCTGAATGGCATAAACCGTTTGTTTAGCGGTCCAACCTTGGTTAACGTCTAATCTAATAATGGCCCGTTTTGCTACATCTTGATAAATTTCGTGTATTCGTGAAATATCATTTTCGATATCCGTACCAATTTTTATCTTTAGAATGTCAAAGCCTTGTTTTATGGCAAGATTAACGTCGGCTAACATCTTATCGATATGGTCAACACTAATGGTGACATCTGTCTTTAAATACGGCTTACCGCCTCCTAACATTTTGTACAGTGGTGCATCAAAACGTTTTGCCCATAAATCATAAATAGCGATTTCTAACCCAGCTTTGGCGCTGCTGTTGGCTACAAGGGCATGTTGAATTTTATGACAAATACCATTCAAATCATCAATATCCATACCGATAATCTGCGGCCCAATTACCGTACTTATGGCATAACTTATAGAGCCGTGAGTATCACCTGTAATAACAGGTGTTGCGGGTGCTGAGCCGTAACCTAATATCCCTTTATCTGTTTCAACAATAATCACTAAATCTGTAATGTTCTGCACAGTACGCATAGCAGTTTTAAAAGGGGTGATCAGAGGTACTTCTAATTTTGCAAAGCGTATTGCTGTGATTTTCATAGGTATTTAAAGTCCTTCAACACTGTTGAGAGTAAGGCGTTTAATGTTGTAGATTCGATCTACATAAGATGTAGTTTCGTTTAAATGTAACTTAATTAAGGGGGTAACCGATACCGCATTTAACGAGCCTTTATAAAACTCGCCATTTGGCTTCCAGTAAGCTAAGCCTTTTACGTCATGTATAACAGTCGGTTTGCCTTCTTCTTCACCTAAATACATCATAACGTGGCCAGGAATATAAATAAGGTCACCTATTTGCATTTTGTTGATTACATTTAATTTTGTCACTGTTGTGGCATTTTTATCAAAACGAAAGTTTGTGCCATATGTGCCTTTACCTTGTTGTCCAGAGTTACGAGGCATCAATATGCCAAAGGTCTTGTATATTTCGCCTACGAAACCGGTGCAGTCTCTACCATTATAATCGTGGCCCCAGCCGTAGCGCTCTCCCAAAAACTTAAACCCTTGTTCGATAACTTTTTGCGGTGTGTAGTCTAGGTATCCCTGATTTACGTCTTGGGTACGGCCAATTAATGCAGTTTGAATGCTAAGACTACCATCTTGATTACGGGTGGGAAGTTTTACCTGATAGCTGCCCGATGTACTCTGGCCATATAATTCATCTTGTTGTTCTGCAGCACTAAGAAGTGGTAACTTCACTCCCATGTCTAGTTGTAACTCAGATACGGCAACTTTGTTAGGTACATAGCTGGTTAGTACTTTTGAACCAGTGATCATGAGAAAGTCTTTTCGGGCTAGGTAGTCTTCAATTTGCTCTTTATCACCAATGGCTATGTCATTTTGTTGTACCCAAGCTAAGTAGTTGTAGTTCTGTACTAACAGCCAATTGCCATCTTTACTGCTATGCAAAATAGCCACGGCTTCCCCAGGGAATACCGCTGTTTCTTGAAAGCGGTCTAAATCTAAATCCATAGCTTTGTTAAACACTTTATCTAATGTTGGAAAGGTGCGTAATGCTGAGCGTTTGCTGACTAAACCAAATCTAACAGTGTTTTTTGCTGCCACTCCTTCAATATTCAGATTTGCAGTGTAGCTTTCGAAATTCTGTTTAGATAGCTGAGAGCCATTGGCATAAAAACGTGGACTGCTGGGGATGCGGCTTATGCTTTTTATTTTTTCGATTAGCTCGGCTTTACTTAACTTACTTGGGCTAGTTAAAGGGTCAACAATGTGTGGGTTGCTTGCAAACAACTCTTGATTGAATGCGCTTATTTCTTCGCTTTTCATCGCCATAACCTCGTTATTTTCTAATTTTTTTTGCCAATATTCAGCGTTTAATTGCTTGCTTGTGATATCTGGTACATTGCTACTTACGGCTAAGCTGCTAAATGCGCTTAACGTAAACAAAAGAATAATCAGGCCTAAGCCTTTCTCTAGTGATATCGGCTTTTTATTTTTTTGTTTGCTGTTGTTTAACATAATTATGACTCGTTTAAGTTTTGCGTTATCTTAATCAGTACGCTCTAGTAAAAATAATGCGCCTTTTTCAGGGCCAGCCTTAGGGCTAACGACAACATTTTGTAGAGCGGGGCTAAATTTAGTTTTAAAAAATGGCGCTAAGCCTCCCATAAGTACTAATGGGAGTTTTGTCCTCTCTAGGGTGCTTTGACAGAGTTTTTCAAGGTAAATACTCGCTTCTTGAATGAGCTTGGCGGCTTGCTCATCCGTTGATTCTAATTTAATAACCTCTGGTGCTAAAGCCGCAAATTGACTGGGCGTAGCTCCCATCATTTTTTGTGCAAGGTCGGCCGCTGAATTGACTTTCAGCTTGCTTAGAACTGTATTGTGTAAGTCACTAAGTTTGGTTATGCCATCTAGTGCATCAAGTGTTGCAGACACTGCTGAATGTCCTAACCAAGCTCCACTACCTTTGTCGCCTAACAGAAAACCATGTCCACCAAATTGAGTAAGCACTCCAGATTGTAAGCGTGCAGCGGATGAACCGGTTCCTATGATTAACAATGCGCCATCTTCGCCGCCGTGTGCACCGTAACTGCTGGTGGCTAAGTCACTGTCTACTTTAAATTTAGCAAAAGGGTGCTGCCAAGTAAGTAATTGATTTCTCACGCTAGGCACGGTTGCACCGGCTAAACCCGCTGCCACATTTAATTTAGGAATAACCTCAATACACAGCTTGGCATCTAAAAGCGCCATATGAACTGACTTTAAAATAGAATCTAAAGTTTGTGATAAGTTTCTGGCCGCATTCGCTGAGCCACTCACCCCCTTGCCTAAAACCTCTCCTTTGGTATTGAATAGGTGAGCGCTACACTTAGTCCCCCCCCCGTCAACTCCTACATATAGGGGGTGTCTGTTATTCATTGAAGTTTGATCCCAATATTATATTTTTGGTTAAGGCTATCATGTGATTTATTAGTACTTTAGTCATTAGAGTTTAGTAAAACTCAAATCTTGAAAATCATAACTAAAATCCACGTCTTTAGACGCTGGCGCTAGGGTCATACCAATAATATTGCCTAGCTCGTTACGGTTAAAATCAATAATGGCGTCTGCTTCTAAGCTGCGGTCGTCCCAGCGTATCAGCACACGATTTGAATTTTCTATTAGAAACAACTTACCGACAAATTTATCTATTCGTAAGGCTTTGATTTTTAACAAAGCGTTTTCGCTATTATCACTTAGTTCAATCACAAAGCGCCCAAGCCAAGGATCTTCATACGTTCCAATATAGGCTCTTGCATCAGCGTGATTCAGGTCTATTGGAACAGTATGTTTTTCTGACTTATTGGTATGTTGATTTGCCGCAGTTTTATTTGAAGGCCTAAATTTGGCTAGCCAGTCAGTATTTGCATCACCCAAATATGGTTTCATAACCGTGTACATTAAGGCGCTACGAGCGGCACTCGATTGCTGATTAGTTAATACCACAAAGCCTAAGTCTAACTCTGGAAATAAGCTTACAAAAGAATACATGCCAGCTAAGCTGCCAGTGTGATGGACTTGTAAATAGCCATCCATGTCATTGATTCGCCAACCTAATCCGTAGGCACTAAGATGGGTGTTGTCAAAGTGTTTACTGCGCCACGATACAGGCATAATGGTGTGTGGGGCCCACATCATTTTATGTTGTGCTTCTGAAAAAAGTGGTTTGCCTGTCGCTGTTTGACCTTGGTTAAGTTGTACTGTTACCCAAGTCAGCATGTCATTCAGGCTGCACTGTATACCGCCAGCGGGGGCGGATACACTAGGTTTTTCTGGATCTATCGGGCGGATAATAGTGTGTAACTCGCCGTCAACCATGCCGTGTGGAGTGGCTATATGCTTTAACTTTTGTGGGCTAACGTTACCAGCAAAACAGTGTTCCATGGCCAGTGGTTGTATGATACGTTTCTCAACAAAGGCTTCCCAACTCATGCCGGTCACTGCGGGAATGATTTCACTGGCAACTATGTAAAGTAGGTTATCGTAGGCATAGTCAGCTCTAAACTCGCCGGTGGGCTTTAAGTGTCGTAAATTATATAAAACCTCTGCTCGGTTGAAGCTTGAAGGTTCTGGCCATAACATCAAGTCACCTGCGCCTAACCCCAAGCCACTGCGGTGGGTTAACAAATCTATTAGGTTGAACTCTTTTGTTACCCAAGGATCATGGAGCTTAAAGTCAGGTAAGTAATCTTGTACTTTACTGTCCCAACTGATTTTCTCTTCGTCCACTAATATAGCAAGTGCTGCAGCTGTGAATGCTTTGGTATTAGAGGCTATCTTAAATATACTATTGGCGTCGATGGGGGCCTTTTTACCTAGTGTTTTAACACCAAACCCTTGTGCTGCGATAACTTTTCCGTTTTGAACAACTCCAATGGCTGCGCCGGGTATGTGCAGCTGCGCCATGATTTTCTGTATTTGTTTATGATCTAAAGGCAACGGTTCGGCAACTGTAATCAAGCTCATTCCACTTAATAAAAGACTAGGTAGTAAATACTTCAGTGTTAACTTTGGCATAGATTTGACCTTACTCATTATCTAACACGGCTTCATAAACCAAGCTTACAATACTGCCGTATTTACCGGTTTCAAACAGTTTTCCGTTAAACTCAGGGCCTCTGTTGTCTTCTCGTTCTACTATTTCACTATGGCGCGCATTAGTAAGTAAAATTACGGCTAGGTCATATTCAGGATCTATCACAGTGACTGTACCTGTCCAGCCAGTATGGCCGTAAGCAGAGGCGCTTGCGTAGGGACCAAAATGCCATTTTCGTTTACCATGAGCGGCTCTGCGCCAACCTAAGCCATAGCTAGCTTCACCTTCTTCTGGCTTTATAAACTCGTCGAGTACACCTTGTGCAAATACTTTGGTTTTTCCATAACCACCTCCGTTCAAAAGGGTTTGTGTTAAGACGGCTAGGTCATCAACTGTGGAAAATAGGCCTGCGTGGCCAGTAACACCACCAAAGGAATGAAACGCTTTTTCATCATGAACTTCACCCTGCAGTACATAAGTACGAACATTGTCGAAGTCTACTCTGCCACCGCGGGTATTCCCCATTATTTCCGTGGCGGCAAACTGGTTTTGAGTAAAGCCTTTTTGTAGGGGGTTAAATAATGTGTTGTCTAGGCCTAGAGGATGATAAATCTGTTGCTCTACATATAAATCTAAAGGCTCTTGAGTAACTCGTTCAATCAAGGTACTTAACAGCATGTAATCTGTATCACTATATACAGTTTTGGTTTTTCGACCTGTTTCAAAGGGCACGCGAGATAATAGTAAGTGCTCAGTTTGTTTTTTATTTTGAGAGAAAAACTGTGGCCCTAATTTATTATCTTTAGTGAAAAAGCGGACTTGCGGAGAGTAGCCTGCAGAATGTGTTAATAAATCCCGCACTAATCGGCTTTCACGCCCTTGGCCTTGATATTCAGGTAAGTAGTCATTGATTGGGCGGGTGACATCAATTTTACCTTCAGACACTAACTTCATTAGTGCAAAGTTAGTGGCAAACATTTTGGTATTTGAGGCTAAGTCAAAAAGTTGGGTAGTTTGCATATTGATTGGGTGAGTGAGTTTTTCACCTCCATCAGCAAATTTTCGGGCATGGCCGTAAGCGCTTCTCTTAATGACTTTACCGTCTTTCAATACAAGCAATACTGCTCCTGGAAACCCTGCTTCTATATCGCTATTGATAAGCTCATCTACTTTGGCAAACTTATCGCTATTGATTGTTTTTTCTAGGGTTAATTCAGGGTAGGGGATCATCACTTTAATACTGCTGCCTTCTGGCAATACATTTTCAATCCTTAAAGTGTTCTCTCCATTCTTAGTACGTTTGGCCAAAGAGTAATGGTAACTTTGATAGGGTTTTAAGTGGGTTTCTATATTGAGTTTTTCACCGTTAACGTAAATATCAGCACTTATTGCATCAACATTATCAATGATGATTTGGCCTTTATTGAGGTAGCTTTTAAATATTGTGCGATCGTTTACCCACTCGCGAGTGCTACGTTCAGTGTTGGGGAATGCCGCATTTACTTGGTAATAGCCTAAACTTTTTGGGGGCTGTTTCGGTTGTTTTTCTTGTTCGTAGCGTTCTAGTAAGGCTTCAATACGTTTTGGAAAATACTTATCTATTAACGCAAATAACGCGGCTGAGGTTTTGCTATCGAGCTTGCCGTTTACTGACCAAGGTAAAAAGTGCATTTGAAAAGCAGACAAGGTATCTAAAGTTGCACCATCGGCAAAGCCAGTTTCGACAATGCCATATCCATACACATTTAAGGCGTGTTGTATTAAGCCTATGCTGGCTGGAGAGGCATTAAACATTTCCCAATATTTTTTGAGTGTATCATTGTCGTACCATGCACCTATACCATTTTGATAGAGTTGATACCAAGGGAACCGGGGGCCAGGGTCGTTTTTACGAGTAGGGGAGATATCAGAATGGCCCACCACAGCGGTTGGTAATATATCAGGATTTCGCGCTAGAATATCTTTTGATAAAGCGATTAATAATTCAATTTGCTTTGAATCATAATCGGGGAAAACGCAAAGGCGGCTAGTATCATTTTCTCGTTTTTGTTCATTGGAAACAGACGTGTCACGCATACACTCGGGCACATTCACTATTTCAATGCCTAAAGATTGGTCGTTTAAATCTTTTCTACCTTGCCAGTAACTTCGCCCTGCATGCCATGCCCGGCCTGCTTCATCGACTAATTGAATGACTTTTAATTCTTTATCTTGATAGCTAGGATCGTTACTTTCTGGAATAAGGTAATGAGCGCTCAAACCGCCTTCTTCAACTAAAGCTGTGACTGATTTTTGGTAATCTATGGCTGTGTAGTGCATCACCAAAAATTTGATTCTTTGGCTGTAATTTTTTGATTGCATGTGGGACAGGGGTAAAGATGTACAGCTCACAATAAGCAGTGTTAAAGGCACTATTAACCATTTGCTATGCGATAGTGGTGATTTTTTTTCACGATATGAATGATGATGAACACCGAACTGCATAACAAACCCGCCTTAAGAATAAAAAATTATTGAACAGTTATAAATATGGAATAATTATTCTACACATATTTTTGGACTAATAATAAACGATTTTATATATAAATCTTTAATTAGATCATTAACCTTGTGCTAACACTTGCCTTTATTAGCTATTTCATTACTCGTTAACGCTGAGTTAAAACTTTCCCACGAATTTTTCTATAAATTGTATTTTAAGTCTGCGTAAGGATAAATTATTTATATATATTGTAATAATTGGAAAAAATTATTCTTGACCTGCTTAGTTAATGTTTGTTAAATAACAACCAGTTTTCCTTAAGTAACAGCCACAACATAAGAGTTGGTGTCGGGATTTCTGTAGCAAGGTCACTTAAATAAATAATTTAAAAACAGGTGAAACACATGTCAATACAACATAAAAACTTTCTAAAGCAGCGCTGTTATAGGGTGCTCAGAAAACCGTTAAGGTTTCATACGTTACAATGGGGAGCATTATGAAATATATTTTAAGATCCTTTTCACTGTTTGCATTGCTCCTTATAGGAATGAATGTATATGCCTCGCAGGTAGGTGAAATCATAGGTAAAGTGACAGGACCGGATGGCTCACCACTTGAAGGTGTCTTAGTCGAAGCAAAAGGCGATGTATTGCCTAAAGCTCGAAAAGCGACCTCTAAATCTAACGGTAGTTATCGGCTACAACTTTTACCTCCTGGTAATTATGAAATAACATTTAGTTCACCTAATGGCGAATCTCAAACCATTAATACTTCTGTATTGCTTGAGCAAAGAAAGACACTCAACTTTCAACTAGATTCTGACAGTACTGAAAAAATAGTTGTATATGGTCAAACATTAACGACTTCTACTAATGCATCATTGGGTAATTCGCTTAATTCTGATGCTTTAGAAGTGCTACCGACTGCTGTTGAATACAGTTCGCTACTTCGTTTAATACCTGGTGTTCAAGTTACCTCTGACAGTGTACGTGGCCCTAGTGCTGGTTCAAGTGGCCAGGATAACGGCTACAAAATGGATGGTGCTAACCTTTCTGTTCCTTTGTTTGGTATTTTGGCTTCTTCTCCATCAACACACGACATTGCACACGTTTCTGTAGAGCGTGGCGGTGCCAGAGCCGTTGGCTTTAATCGAAATGCTGGCGTAACTTTGAATACTGAAAGTAAGTCTGGTACTGATGAGTTTACGGGTGATATCACATATCGCCTGCAAAAAGGTTCTTGGCAAGCAGATGATGAAGATGGCCTGAGCACAGAGGATGATATCGGCTATATCACCATAGGTGCTGGTGGACCACTTATCAAAGATCAACTTTATTTTTATGGTTCTTACTATACCCGTGACGATTCAAAAGAAAGTGGCACTAACGCCCGTGGGACGCTGCCTGATATTACTAATGAACGTGAAGAATATTTCGGTAAATTTACATGGACGCCAATTGACGACATTTTAATTAATGCTAGTTACCGTAGTTCTGAAGTGACTTCTACCAACTTAGAAATCGAAGAAAATAATACAGCTTCTACTGCAACAGACGGTGTTGACGAATTTGAAGTACTAGTAATTGATGGTTCTTGGATCATTAACGATTCAACTACTTTTAACATGTCTTATGCAGATACAAAACAATCGGCAGGTTCGTTTCCAGTTAACAACCTTGGTTTTAGAGGTCAATCAGGTGATTCATTAGATCTGACAGACTTAAGCTCACAAGGTTACTTTACGGTGCCGGATCTTGAAATCAGAACCGGCGCTGACGCTAGCGAACAAGCCTTAATCGATGCCTATAATGCTGGTGCAGCTCCACTTATCGCAGCTTATGGAATTAATGGTGAAGCACTTGGCAGTGTTGGTGCTGCTGCGACTATCAACGATAACGCTTATTTGGGCAAAACCATTGAAATGTCACTCGATCACGTTATGGATATTGGTGATACGTCACATGAACTTCATTTTGGTATTCAACAAGAAGAAGGGTCTGAAGAGCTGTACCGTGTATCTAATGGTTGGGGTTCAATAGAATACTGGGGTGGTTTAGATGTTGACGATGGCGGTATTGTAGCGCCCAATGGTGATTCTATTCCTGTAGGAACAACTTATAGAGCAACAGTGCAAACCCGTGGTTTTGATGCGGGCGGCTTAACGGGTCCACTTGTTTCTGCATCTAAATCAATAAACATTGCGGTGAACGATACCATATACTGGAACGATTTTACCTTCGATGTCGGCTTCTTGCTGAGCCAAGATGAGATTATTGGTCAAGGGTTACGTAAAGCTGATACAAGCTCCGGCTGGGAAGAAGCGCGTGGTAACACTTACGTGATGAAAAAGGTTGGCTTCAGCGAAACCTTCCAACCGCGCATAACGGCAACTTGGGATTACAGCCCTGAAGCTTCAGCATTTGTAAGTTTTGCAAGATATAACCCAGCGGTAAGCTCACTTGCTCGTGCGGCCTCTTGGGATCGTAATACAGGTGGTAGTACTACAAGAGTTTACTTTGATGAAAGCGGTAACTTCCTTGACTCAGAAACCAATGTGTCTTCTACAGGTAAACTATTTGCAGATGGCCTAAACCCTAGAACGGTACAAGAGTTTATTCTTGGTCACCAAACAGCTTTCCAAGACAATTGGACTATTCGTAACCACCTTCGCTACCGTCGTACATGGAACTATTGGGAAGATACCAATAACAATGCTCGTATAGCTTATGATTGTGCAAGTTATCAAGACCGCGTTGCGAGTTTTGCAGATTTGTATCCAGACTTAGTTGCTGATGCAGCTAACTGTGAATTTGACTCGCCAGAGCCGAAAGAGCTTTATATGCCGGTTAATAACCTAATTGGTGAGAGTTCGTATGTCATTGCTCAGCTAGATGGCGCGTACACAAAGTACCTAGAAGCAAGTATGGAAGTTGACTACCAGTCTGAAAACTTCTTTTCGACTTCGTCAGTGGTCTGGAGTCATTATTATGGTAATTTTGACCAAGATGGAACCACTCGTTTTGACAACGATCAAGGTTCATTCATCGGCTCATCGAACATTGCAGATAGCTGGTATGGGCAATTGTGGGGTAGTTACACCAATGGTAATTTGAGAGCAAATCGTACTTGGCAAGTTAAAAGCTATGGTGCTTACGAGTTCCCATGGGATGCATCTCTTGGTTATTTAGCCTACTGGCAATCTGGTCATACTTGGGCGCACCAATGGGCAAGTACGTTCTACTTAGAGCCTCGTGGTAGCCGGGAAACCCCAAGTCATTTTCAGTTGGATTTGAACTACTCTCAGCGCTTTAATATTGCAAGTGATTACGGTTTGCTATTAAGAGTGGACGTGTTCAATGTGTTTGATAAACAAACCGGTTATAACCCTCAACCGCGTTACAACGACTCGGAACTGGGTGTATACCGCAGTCATGAAAACCCACGTCGTGTTCAACTAACAGCTGCATTTAGCTTTTAAAAGTTTGATGTTAGTAAGTTTGACCCCGTAAAGTGATTACTTTGCGGGGTTTTTTAATGGTTTCACAAACAGATGGTTTAAGCCGTTGTAGAATACCCTTAACAGACTTGTTCTAACTAAGAGCGAAGCCAACTAAGTTGTTACTGACTACATTTAAATCGACGGGATTAGAATGACTTTGAGCCTAAGTCACATAATGGCGAATATTCCCACAGACTGTTTAGAGCCCTAATGTATGCAGTAAAAGCCTACATAGCAATTAATCTACACAGCCAAGAATTTTTTATCACCGTAAAGAATATACTATTCTTCATTTATTTTATTACATTTGTTAAAACTCAATGTAGGAAACATATGTTAAAAAGTATCTATCTCATATCGCGTCACGTGCAATTAATATTTATTGCGACAGTTTTAGTTGCGTGCAGCCAAACACCTTTAATATCTCCTGTGAGTAAAGAGCTTGGACGTCAGGTCGCACAAAAATTAATGATTGATTTACGTTATTTTTGTGTTGCTACCATATCGAAAAAACATTGTACTCAACCCGTCACAGAATTAATCGATCCTCTAGCGAGTTTGATTGCAGATACGGGTATCGGTGGAGTAATACTGTTTGCTGAAAATATAGAAAACACATCACAAATATTGCATTTGAATTATGCGCTGCAAGAAGCTGCAAAGGCTGCAGGTCATCCTCCATTATTTATAGCGATTGACCAAGAAGGTGGGCGTGTGGTGCGTTTACCCAAACATTTAGGTACTCCATTAGCGGGTAATATGGCCATAGGTGCGACATACGCTAAATACGGTGATAGGTTCGCCACGCAAACCGGTGAAGTATTGGCAAAGGAATTAATGTCACTCGGCTTTAACTTGAACTTTGCTCCCATTGTTGATGTAAATGTAAACCCACTAAACCCTGTAATTAATGTACGTTCGTTCGGTGAAAATGCTGAAATTGTGGCTAGTTTAGGAACTGCTCAAATGACCGCTATGCAAAACCAAGGAATGATGGCTACATTAAAGCATTTCCCTGGGCATGGAGACACTAATGTTGATAGCCATACTGGCTTACCAAGGGTTGATCATAGCTTACTTCAAGTAGAGGCAACGGATTTATTACCTTTTCAACATGCCATTGATAACAGCTCTCCAGCAATGATAATGACGGCCCATATTCAATATCCTGAATTAGATAATACCAAGTTTAAAGCAAAAGACGGCAGCTCAATTATTCTACCTGCGACTATGTCTCGAAAAATTTTGACGGGGCTACTAAGAAATAAGATGGGTTATGATGGCGTGATTATAACTGACGCCCTTAATATGGCTGGTGTGTCTCATTATTTCGATGAAACCGAAGCCGTGATACAAACATTTTCAGCAGGGGCTGATATAGCCCTGATGCCTACGATAATTCGTTACCCTTCAGATATTAAAAAGCTAAAAAAACTCATTAATAATGTCGCAAATGAGGTGCAGCGAGGGCAGTTAAGCCTGGCCGAAATAGAAGCTTCGGTGCAGCGTATAGTGAGCTTAAAAGAAGGTTACCAGTTAAAGCTAAATACTCACCTGCCTATTGAACAGGCTATAAACAAGGCGACACTAACCTTGGGGTCTAAGCACCATAAAAAAATTGAACAGCAATTGGCCAACAAGGCTGTTGTGGCAGTTAAAAACAATGGCGTGTTGCCTCTAGAAAGTAACATAAATAAGGTCCTCTTAGTCATGCCGGACACCACGAAATGTATGGGGTTAACATTGGCTTTAAAGTCCCGAAAGCCAAGTTTACACATAAAATGTAATAGCATGGCAAGCCATGACGCTGACATTAAGCTAACGTCTTTGGAGTGGGCTGATATGCTAATTACTGCTGATATAATACCAGACCAAAGCTTAGCTGAACTGGGTGGTATGGATGATCTGAAGCATAAAAGTAAGCGCAGTTCTAAACAGCAGCAAAATACGCAACAGTTGAGGTTATTAAAAACTGCCAGAGACTTAGCTAAGAAGACTGTATTCGTTAGTTTCCGTACCCCGTATAAGAGTTATTTATTTTCGCCTTTCTCTGATGCCATATTAGCGAGCTTTGACTACCGCCTTAATCAAACTCAATACTGGGATGACTTTGGTCGTTTTATTACTGAATATCAAGGTCCAAGCTTTAATGCATTAGCTGATGTTATTATTGGCAATATTCAAGCTCAGGGGAGTTTACCTGTTTCGGTGCAAAGGATTAAATAATTAGAGGCGTGAGATGATAAAAGAGGGAATAAAATATTCAGTTGGAATAATGTATAGTTTCTTTTTAATAACTATTTGTATTTATTTGAATTATTAGTGGAAACCAGTTAATAATTTTAGATTTATTGGGTATTATTATTCTAAATTGACAAATAAAATATTATTGAGAAAACATGTCTACATTTACCAAGATTAAAGCCGTTAAAGATTCTTTGTCGAGCAGTGAACTAAAGTTAGCGAAGTTTGCTTTAGACTCGTCTAATGCAATTAGAGAGTTATCATCACAAGAACTGGCGAATGTGGTGGGTGTGAGTCAATCAAGTGTGGTTAAATTTTCTCAGAAATTAGGCTACAAGGGTTACCCCGCCTTTAAAATGGGGGTGATTGATGCGTTGAATACCTCTACTGCTAATAGTAACTTACATGGCAAAATCACCGTTAATGATGGCTTTGCACAAATGTCTGACAAGCTACTTAGCAGTAAGGTATCGGTATTAAATGAAACTCGAAACCTGAATGATGAAAAATCATTGGTGGCAGCTGTAGAGTTACTTAAATCTTCGAAGCGTATTTTAATTTGTGGTTTAGGTGGTTCAGCTTTAGTCGGTAAGGACTTCTCATATAAGCTTCAGAAGCTAGGAATACTGGCGATTGAAGAGGCCGATGCACATGCCCAATTGGCTTTTGCGGCTACTTTAGGTGTAAACGACCTAGTATTTGCTATTAGTGAGTCTGGTAACACCAAAGAAATTATTAATGTGGTATCTGAAGCAAAGCATAATAATACTAAGGTTATATCGCTGACGCGATTTGGTACGACCCCCATTTCTGATTTAGCTGAGGTAAAGCTATATTCAGTTGCAGATGAAGAATCAGCTCGATTGTCATCTATTTTAGCCAGAACAGCTCAAGAATTTATCATTGATATTTTATTTATCGCTATTACGCAATCTTCTCGTCAGGGTCGTCAGATATTAGAAAAGACCAATGCTGTGGTGAGTGACTTTAGGCGCTCATCCTAAGTTACTAGGATTTTTAATCTAGGTACAACAAGTAGGGTTTACGTAGTTGTTTAAAGGTTAGTAGCCCCGGTTTCCAACTTTCTTGTATTTGCTGCAAGTTTTGTCCGTTTTCAATAGCCTTTCGAAGTTTGTGAGTACCTGCTAACTTATCCATGAATTCAGGGTGCTTAAAAAATGGCACTTCTGCTTTTGAGAATGCCTGATAGGTTTTTATAAATATTCCTAAGTCTAATCCCTGTTGTGTGCTTTGTTGCAGGTTTATACCTAATAAGGTTTTATCTTGTAATTTAGGGTGTAGCGCGGCGCCAGGCCTTGATCTTGGGGTAAAGCTGAACTTCCCTAAAGGCACTTCGTTGTGGCCTACAACCTGAAATGGAAAGTCTGTTCCTCTACCGATACTGACCGGTGTTGCTTCAAAAAAACATAAGGAAGGGTAGAGTTTTACAGCTTGGCTATTGGGTAGGTTAGGGCTAGGAGCCACTGGTAATTCATAGGGCATGCTGCGTTTATAGTTAGCGTTGCTAATGGTAAATAGTGCTAATTTGCTAGCGTTTATAATCCAGTTTTCACCTTTAATCATTAAAGCCAGTTCAGCCACTGTCATGCCATGCAAAAGGGGGATTGGGTGCATGCCTACAAAAGATTGATAGTCCATTTCCAGTATTGGGCCGTCGGTAAATTTCCCGTTAGGATTAGGCCTGTCTAACACCAAAAATTGGGTGTTTGATTCTGCGGCCGCTTCCATCATGTAATGCATTGAGCTGATATAAGTGTAGAAGCGCACCCCAACATCTTGTATGTCAAATACCACTATATCAATTTGGTCCATGGTGTCTTTAGAGGGCTTTTTATGTTTACCGTAGATGGAGGTGATTTGAATACCTGTTTTGTTATCTATGGCGTTACTAACGTGTGCTCCAGCATCATGATCGCCTCTAAACCCATGCTCTGGTGCAAATATCCGAACCACATTTACATGTTTAGATAGTAAAAAGTCCACTAAGTGTGAGCCCTGTATTTGAGAGGTTTGGTTAACCACAAGGGCTACCCGTTTGCCCTTTAATAATGGCAAATAACGGTCACTTTGAGTGGCTCCTGTCTGTATATCTGCCTGGGATACTTTAGTTTGGCTAGCACAGGCACTTAAGCTGAAAACTAGTATGGCTAGTGTCAGGCGTATAACGCTTAAATTAGGCAAGGCTAGTCTCTATCGCTTTTCTTAAGAAACCTTTGTTTTGTTGAAGTAAAGCAAGGGATTGTTCGGCACTTGTATTCGTTAATATCATCATAATAGCGACTTTGGCTTCGTTGCCTGCTTGTTGTAGTGCTGCAGTAGCCGTTTCTTCATCGCAATCTGTGGCTTGCATCACAATCAGTAATGCTCGAGCATATAATTTTTTATTGCTGGCATTCACATCTACCATAAGGTTTTGATAGGTTTTGCCTATTTTTATCATGCTAGCAGTGCTCAGCATATTAAGGATTAATTTTTGAGCCGTACCTGATTTCATGCGAGTTGAGCCGGTTAGTATTTCTGGCCCTACAGGGGCACATATATCTACATCAGCTTTTTTGCCAATCGGCGAGTTTGGGTTACAGCTTACCGCCACTGTTTTGGCATCTAATGAATTAGCGTATTGTATGGCAGAAATAACATAGGGTGTTCGGCCACTAGCAGCAATACCCACTAGTACATCTTTTGAGTTAAAGTTGATGGCTTTTAAGTCTGCTATTGCTGCTTCTTGGTTATCTTCAGCTCCTTCAACGGCATGCTTTATGGCTTTTTCGCCTCCAGCTATGATGCCAATCACCATATCTTTGGCGACACTAAAAGTAGGGACACATTCAACTGCATCTAAAATACCCAAGCGGCCACTAGTTCCTGCACCTATGTAAATCAATCGGCCTTGATTGTTAAAGGCGTTAACTATGATATCTACTGCAATGGAGATGGCACATAAAGCTGGGTTTATAGCTAGAGCGACTTTCTTATCTTCTTCATTTATTTTTTGTAAGATATCTCGAGTTGTTAGTAGGTCAATGTCTATCGTTTCGTTGTTTCTGGTTTCTGACAAGATAGTGTAGAGCTCATCTAAAAGCGGATTATTATCCATAATTTTTCTCACTTTTTTTGAAGTAGGTAAATGTTACGATTTGCATATACTTTATTTGATTCATCAAAGTTAGCCTAATTTAAGTTTGATTCACAATGGCTATAAATGATTGCTCTTATCAATGGTTAACACTCAAGATAATAAGAATATCTCATAATTACTATCAAACAGATTAACCGTTTTATTCTCTAAAATACTATAAGTGTTATTAATTTATAGATCCCTGATCTTGAGAATATATTATTCTTTATTTTTTGTATATAGGTAATAATAATTGATTTTTGGGTGCAGCTAGTATCTACTAGATAAATAGACTTGGGTGTTATATTGGGCATGTTCCCATGCCTTTGGGTGATACTTTTTGTAACAGAATCACAGTGGGTGATCCGATAAAGTGACATGATAGCAGTCATCTTCTCAAAAAGTAGCTAGCTGTTTGGCAACTATGTTTTCTAACTTGTTAAGCACTGCTGCTTCACTAGCTGAGCATAGTTACATGAGTGATAGATACTTATCTGTTCACTTTTTCTAAGGTTCCATTTTAAATTTTAGGTTAGGGCATGCACCCACATATTGAAAAATTATATAAAATGTCAAGTAAGAAGTCGCGTCTGATACTTGGCTTGATGAGCGGAACGTCATTGGATGGATTAGACATTGCACTGTGTGAGATATCTGACTCTGGAACCAATACAGTCTGTAATTTAGTTGACTTTATAACCATTGATTATTGTGAAGAGTACCGCAACAAAATAAAAACTATATTTGCCAAGAGCGAAGGGAGTATAGAGCATGTATGTTTATTAAATGCATGGATCGCTCATTATCATGCGAACTTGGTGAATCAAGCCATAAAAGGCTTTGGATACAAAAATTCAGATATTGATGTTATCGCTAGTCATGGACAAACTATTTATCACAGTCCTAAAGAACAACATCAGTATGATGACTTTCCTAATGCCACCTTGCAAATAGGTGACGGTGATCATATTGCTGTGCTGACAGATATTATTACCCTAAGTGATTTCAGACAAAAGCATGTTGCCGCTGGGGGGCAGGGTGCACCTTTAGTAATGTATGGTGATTATTTGTTGTTCCACAGTACAGCTGAAAATCGCATCATGCTTAACATTGGTGGCATTGCGAATTTAACTCACTTGCCAAGCAAAGGTGATATTTCTCAAGTATTTAGTTCCGATATAGGTCCAGGCAACATCATTATGGATGCCTTTATACAAACCTTGCCAGGCAATTTACATTATGACGACGGGGCCAAAGTTGCTAGTGCTGGTAGTATTCATCAAGCTTTATTAATGGAATTAGCGAGTTCCCCCTTTTTTAAACAGCCATTTCCAAAAACCACAGGCCCAGAAGTCTTTAACCTTGATTATTTGCGTACAGCGCAACAGCAAGCTGAGGCAACAGACATCTCTAACGAGGATGTAATGGCTACCCTCTGTGATTTTACCGCTAAGTGTATAGCTGACAGTGTGGCCACAATTGGACAGTCTCTGCCTGATTTAAGTGTGTATGTTAGTGGGGGTGGGTTGCATAACCCTTTATTAATGAGGCGCATACAAATTAGGTTGAGTAATAAGCTACCACATACAAAATTATCAAGTACTACTGACTTATCATTAAACCCAGATGCTAAAGAAGCCGTTTTATTTGCTTTGTTAGCCAATGAAACCCTATGTGCAAATGCTAGTGAGCCTGCTACAGAAAAAGTAAACATGCCGCAAGTTAGCATGGGGAAAGTGAGCTTTCCAGATTGAGTTAGTTGTAAAGCTAAAATAGAAAACCTTAAGCCATAGGGAGTGATATGGATAAGCTAGTGACTTTCAGTCAGCCACCTACAAACGCAATAGTGGGTTGTGCGACTACTGCATTAACCGCAGCAGAAAAGGTTTTGTTTAAACAAATGCGGCCTGCTGGGCTAATTTTGTTTGCTCGTAATATAGCCTCACCAAGCCAAGTGTTTGTATTAGTTGATGAGTTTAAGTCCGTTACCGATAACCAATATGCGTTGGTATTGATCGATCAAGAAGGTGGCAGAGTTTCTCGCTTGCCTAAGCCGTACTGGCGCATTCCACCTAGCCCCACTGAATTTGCAAAGCTTTATCAAGAATCTCCAAAATCAGCAATTAGAGCTTGTGAGATAAATTACCAGTTAATTGGAGCTGACTTAAAGCGTGTAGGGATTAATGTTAATTGCGCCCCCATGTTAGATATTCCCCAAGCGGATGCTTCTACTGTCGTCACTGACAGAGCGTTAGGTGACACACCACAAAGTGTTATTGCTTTGGGGCAAGCCACTATCACTGGTTTGCAGCTTAGTGGTGTTGAGCCTGTGATTAAACATGGCCCTGGGCATGGCAGGGGCACAACAGATAGCCATAAAGCGTTACCTGTAGTTAATGCTGACTTAGATACTCTTGCCAAGTGGGACTTTTTACCATTTGAACATTTTAAAAATCAATCAATGCTAATGACGGCTCATATTCTTTATGCAGCTATTGATAATCAGCACCCTGGAACTTTAAGCCGAAAGGTCATAAATGAAGTGCTAAGAGAGCATATCGGTTTTGATGGCTTGATTATGACAGATGATATCGACATGCATGCGCTGAGCGGCACTACTGCGAATAAGGCGGTGCAAGCTTTAGATGCGGGTTGTGATTTGGTGTTGCAGTGTAGTGGCAAGATTGAGGATTTACAGGCTCTAGAGCCTGCCTTACAGACATTAACTGGCAATGCACTTATGCGTACTCAGATTGCTGCTACAAAAGCTTCAGCTAGTCTATCTAAAATTGATGATGCTACTTTATTAGAAGAATTAACAGAGCTGATATCAAGCAATGGAATGCCAGTATGATTGATCAATACACTGCCTTAGATGTGGCGGTTTTTACAGCATATATTTTAGTTTTGCTGACAACAGGGTATTTTTTTAATCGTCGCGCTAACACCACCAATGATTACTTTTTAGGTGGAAACAGCATGCCCGTTTGGACTGTGAGTATTTCGGTGCTGGCCACCTCCCAATCTGCCGCCACCTTCTTGGGGGGGCCCGACCAAGGTTATCGGGGAGATCTTACCTATTTAGCCACCAATATTGCAGGCTTAATAGCAGCGGTATTTGTGGCTAAATTTTTGTTGCCCAGATTTTATGCTTTGAAAGCA
The DNA here is from genome assembly GCF_039942875.1 of Paraglaciecola sp. GTDB lineage: Bacteria > Pseudomonadota > Gammaproteobacteria > Enterobacterales > Alteromonadaceae > Paraglaciecola. Next base: position 36,304 of record NZ_JBDVBQ010000003.1, on the reverse strand, counting down.
TTCACTGTATATGAGCTACTTGGCAGCCGCTTTGGAGATAACGCTAAATATCAAGCGGGTGCGGTTTATCTGTTTGGGCGCTTATTTGCCAGTGGCTCCCGGTTATTCATGGCGGCCATCGCGGTCTCTATGATTCTATTTGGCAATGTCGAGCCCACATCAGTGATTATAGCTATTGGAATCATTACCTGTGTCGGCTTTGCCTATACGGTTTATGGGGGGATTCGCACGGTTATTTACTCAGATGTGGTGCAATGTCTTATTTATGTAAGCGCTGCATTGCTGGTACTGGGGCATCTTGTTCATTCTATTCCTCTGACTCCTAGTGAAATGGTAGAGGTTTTACATGCTCCTGGAGCAGAGCAGGCATCTAAGCTGACTTTTATTGATTTTTCGTTAGATTTTAGTAGTGCCGGTGTATTTAATATTTGGTCAATTTTAACGGGGTTTGTATTGCTAAATATTGCAGCTTTTGGCCTCGACCAAGATGTCACACAACGGATGTTAACCTGTAAAAATGCAGAAAGTGCCACTAAGGCATTAGTCTCATCTATTGTCATGGGTGTTCCTATCGTGTTGGTATTCATTTGTATTGGATTACTGCTTTTCATTTACTACCAACGACCAGACATAATGATGCAAGCCGGTACTGGCGTACCAGTACCTGAATTTGAAGGTCAAACCGTCACCATTTTTATGTATTACGTCTTAACGACTCTACCCAACGGCATTAAAGCTGTGGTGACCATAGGCATTGTGGCCGCTGCTTTGTCTACTTTAAATTCTGGTTTGAATTCAATGTCGTCAGTGGCTGTACAAGATATTTATCGGGGCTGGCTCAAAAAGGGAGCGGCAATAAGCGAAGCCAAGTTGGTAACAGTGGGTCGTTGGTGTATGGGGTTAGTGGCGATTGCTTTGGGCAGCGTTGCCTTGCTTTGTTACTACTGGCAACAATATACAGACACCCCTCTTTTGGCATTCGCCCTGAGTGTCATGGTGTTTTCTTACAGCGGGCTACTAGGTATTTATTTTACTGCTTTGTTTTCTAAGCGTGGTACCCCGTCGTCTATTCTTGCTGCTCTAGTCGTTGGGTTTTCCATCCCTGTGTTAATGCAGCCTTACGTTCAATCTTTGTACTTGCCCAGCCATTGGCAGTTTGACTTGGCTTTTACCTGGCAGTTGGTGATTGGCACCACAGTATCGACCCTAGTGTGTTTAACAAAGAAGAATAAATAGTCATAAATTCACGTTTTATTGAGAGGAAGTAATAGTGTCACAATCACTCATGGCGAAAGAAGCTTTGCAAGCTCCTGAGCAAATCAGGCGTCAGTTGTATGAGAACCAAAATACAGTTAAAGATATAGTTGCAAGAGTAAAAATGTTTGCGCCAAAAATGGTGTACTTGATTGGTAGAGGCTCATCAGATCATGCTGGAGTATATGCAAAGTACTTAATTGAAACGGAATTAGGCATTCCAGTATGTGCGGCAGCGCCTTCTGTAAGCACTTTGTTTGGCAAAACACTGCAATTGGAGCATGCCTTAGTTATTTGTATTTCTCAGTCGGGTAAAAGCCCAGATATTTTGCATCAAGTTAAACAAGCTAAACAGACAGGGGCTTTGTGTTTGGCCTTAGTTAATGATGAATCGTCGCCTTTAGCCAAGTTAGTTGATCAAGTATTACCCCTAAAAGCGGGGCCAGAAAAAGCGGTGGCAGCCACCAAAAGTTTTTTATGTACCCTAAGCGCAATTGCGTCTTTAGTGGCCCAATGGGCAGACTCCAAAGAGTTAACTTTCGGTTTACAGAGTTTGCCTGCTCAGTTAGAAGAGGTAGTCAGTCAGGCACCCAAGTTAGGGGTTAATGACTTAAAGCAGGTGAAACATTGTGTGGTATTAGGTAGAGGGTTTGGTTACGCCATTGGCCGTGAATTAGCCCTTAAGCTAAAAGAAGTGTGTGGGATTCATGCAGAGGCCTTTAGCAGTGCTGAATTTTTACATGGGCCAATTACGTTAGTGGCAAACAAATTGACGCTGCTGAATATTGAGATAGAAGATGAAACCTTTGGGCACCACAAAAAGCAGATAGATGAGGTTGTCCGAAGAGGGGGGCAAGTGTTGACCTTAAACATCAATAAGCAGAACCAGTCTGCTGAAAATATTTATAAACGATTCATCCCTTTGGCAATTATGCTGCGCTTTTACCTTGATATCGAAGGCATTGCACAGCAAATGGGTTTAAATCCAGACGAGCCTGTTGGCCTGAATAAAGTCACGCAGACTTTATAATTATGTATTAGTTTGATAGTGAGATTTTGGGAATGACGTGGTTTTCTGCAAAACAATTTTTTGATGGCGCTGAGTTACATAGCGATTATTATTTTGAAGTTGAAAAGGGTGTGATCAGCTCGGTTTCAGCTAGCTCTGTCGTTTGTGATGCGCACTTAGATGGTTTGGTAGCGCCGGGCTTTGTGGATACTCAGGTTAATGGTGGCGGCGGAGTATTGTTTAATCAGGCTCCCAGTTTAGCTTCTCTGAAAAGCATGTTATCGGCCCATCGCCAATATGGCACTACGACTATGACGCCAACTTTAATTACCGATAGTTTACCTGTTATGCAACAAGCTGCTGATGCCATAGCAGAGGCCGTGTCTGAGAATTTGCAGGGCATAGCTGGGGTTCATTTTGAAGGACCCCATCTAAGTATTACTAAAAGAGGGATTCACCCGTCTGAGCAAGTGCGTGTAATTTCAGATGCAGAACTGAACCTTATTACCCGTTCTGATTTAGGTAAAGTGTTACTGACCATAGCGCCAGAGAATGTTGGGCCTGATGTTATAAAAGATCTAGTCAGTCGTGGGCTGATAGTGTCTTTAGGTCATTCTAATGCTGATTTTAATACTGTTTTGGCAGCAATCGAGGCTGGGGCAACAGGGGCCACTCATTTGTATAATGCTATGTCAGGTTTACAAGCTAGAGCGCCAGGACTAATAGCTGCGGTGCTAACCGATGAGCGTATCACTTCAGGTTTGATTGTTGATTTGTTGCATGTGCATAGTGCCAATTGTCGTTTGGCGTTTAAAGCTAAATCAGCTAAAGGTATTATGTTAGTCACAGATGCAATGGCCCATGTGGGGAGTGATTTAATTCAGTTACCCTGGTTAGACACCGTGATTACCCGTGATGGCGATAAGCTCACTACACCAAATGGCACTTTAGCTGGGTCTTGCTTAGATATGATGGGCGCAGTTAGGCGAGCGCATCAAGTGGTGGGGGTGGCGTTAACCGATGCTTTGTATAGTGCGTCGAAGACCCCAGCTAAGTTTCTTGGCTTAGAAAACGTGGGGCATTTGAGCATAGGCGCTCAAGCTGATTTTGTGGTAATAGATAAGCATTTACAAGTGGATAGTGTTTTTCAAGGAGGGATCAAGCAGTAGTGCTATAAAATTTACTATCTCGAGCGTATTTTTGATAGATTCTATGTATAAGGAACTGATTCAAGTCTGAATAGTCCTAAACCTTAAATATCGACTGTTTAGAATCATAAATACAATCGACCAAGTTCATTTTTAAATTTAGTTTGGGAAATATGAAGTGCTACTGAATCATAAATACAATTTTTTATATGTACATATTGCTAAAACTGGTGGCACAAGTATTCGTTCAGTATTGAATAAATTGCGTTGGCGTTGTCCTATGTATTACTTAATGTTTCCTGGCCATAAAATTAGTAATTTTTGTGGGCATACCACAGCCACTAAGTTTCCCCGCCATGCAGGTGTTATTGCCGCTAAAGAAATGCTCCCTGATGAATTTTTCAATAAACTCTATAAATTCGCTTTTGTGCGTAACCCGTGGGATTTACAAGTATCTTCTTACCACCACATTCAACGTGAGAGGCCAGAGTTATTAGCGGGCATAAAAGATTTTAATGAATTTATAGAGTATAAATTTGATCCCGCGCGCCCGTATATTTTCCATTTTGACATTGCCACAAAATTACAAACCGACCATCTAATTGACTTAAAAGGCAATATTGTTGTGGATTTTATGGGTAGATACGAAACCCTGCATGATGATTTTGAAGTGATTAAAAAAGAATTAGGTTTAAAGGACGTGTCTATTCCCCATAAACGTAAGGCAACTGACCGCAAAAAAGATTATCGCGAATATTACAATACACGTTCAATTGATGCTGTAGCCAAACATTACCAACAAGATATCGATTTATTGAAATATCAGTTTGAGTAGATTGGCTTACAGAGCTATTGTAAAGCTTGGGTATATGCTTGTAATAATGTTTCCCAGTCTGATTGTTGCCAATTAATTTTGGCTAATGTTTTTTCTTTGTCAAAAGAGCGCTTTAGTCGCTCTATATTGCTGGGCTTCCAATCACCTTCCGGTTTAATAGCACACTTGTCAAAATCAATTAGCCAAGCTTTGAGGGTGTTATCTAGCATAATGTTTCGTATATTTAAGTCGTGGTGATACACCTGGTGATTATGAAAGTCAGCGATGGTTTTACCTATTGTTTGCCAAGCTTCAATGGGAAGAGTTTGCTGCATTAAAATATGGTGTAAATCTAGCGCCTCTGGAATTTTCTCTAAAATAATATCGGCACAGTAATACATTCCATACTTAACGACGCTTGCGGCTACAGGTGCTGGACAATGAAGTTTTTGGTTGTGCATGTGCTCTAGTAAATTAAACTCTAGCCAAGCTCTGGTATTTTTTAAGCCGTTGTAAAAGTATTGGTCAGATAAAACTTTGCCAATTAAACCGCCCCGGCGGTAACGGCGTAAAACATACTCTTTGTTGTCATGCTTAAAAAAGTAAGTGGTGCCACGCCCAGCAGCTTTGCCAATTAAAGCGTCTTTAGATTGCCAATATTTTTTAGTAAATATGTCTTTGTTAGGATTATCAAAATGGGCAGGGTCAAAAAGTATTGTTTGCTTGTTGTTGGTGTTTAGCTTGATATCAGGCATGTTACAATCAGAAAATAAATATTGGGTGTATTGTATACCTATACCCAAGCCACCTCAAAACTCACGCTGAAACGCGCATTTTGAGATAGTTAACGTTCAAGCATATTCGTTTGTATCGACCTAGGGTAATTCCGCCGTAAATTATGAAAAACTCAGTAACTGATAAATCCAAAACAAATGAAGTTGAATTGATCGTAGGTAATTCAAATTCTAATTTTTCCGGTGTGACCTCTACTATGCTGCAGGTGATGTCCTATCAAAAAGAGTTAATTAACTTACGGATCATGGGAGAGCACTTTTTACCAGATCCTAGTTTGGCTATTTCTTTTTGGGATACAGTTAAGATGTGTCGTAAGCCGCTAAAAAGTGGCAAGTTTCGAGTGTTTCATGCCAGACGCGTAGATGAGATGATCCAAGGTCTCATTTTAAAGTACTTCTTTAAAGCAAAACTTAAACTGGTGTTTAGTTCAGCGGCGCAGCGTAAACGGTCAGGCTCTACTGTGTGGCTAAGCCGGAAAATGGACGCAGTATTAGCGATGAGTCGGCGTTCTGCTAGTTTTTTGTCTGATCCACCTACTATGATAAGCCCCCATGGTGTGCAAATTAATGACTATCAAGCAGCTGAAGATAAAGCAAAAGCTTGGGAAGCCCTAGGGTATGGCGGAAAAATAGGTATTGGCATTTTAGGGCGAGTTAGAAAACAAAAAGGCGTGCATCTATTTGTGCAAGCTTGTATTGAGCTACTTGATAAGTACCCAGATGTGAATGCAGTGGTAGTGGGCGCTATTTCATCAAGTAATACGGCTTTTGTTGAAGAGCTAAAACGAAAAGTAGCTGATGCTGGCTTAGCAGAGCGGGTTACGTTTACTGGTGAACTACCATTTGAGAATATTCCCGCAATTTTTAGTGCGCTATCTTTAGTGGCAGCCTTAAGTGAAAATGAAGGCTTTGGTCTGACTGTGTTAGAGGCCATGAGCTGTGAAGCTGCTGTACTAGCCACAGAGGCTGGGGCATGGGAAGAGATTATTCGCCCTGGCGCAGACGGCTACATAGTACCTGTTAATGATCAGGCAGCAGTGACTGAAAAAATGGAGTTATTGCTTTCTGATTTTGAAAAGCTGCTGAAAATGGGTAAAAACGGCAGGCAAAGAGTTGAGCAAGAATACCGCGTTGAAGATGAAGCTAAACGGCTGGTGGATTTTTTTCGTTCAATTCAATGAGATACCATATCTACGACGAATAGATTAACTCGAGTGTTTTCTCAATGGCGCCACCATTTTTTTCAAGTACTTGTTTACCAGCCGCGCCCGCTGTTTTTCTTTGTGTTGGGTTGTTTAACCAATCTTGAAACGCTGATTTTATATCTTCAGTATTTTCAACATTTCTTAGTGCTTTAGCTGACTCTAAAGCTGCACAAATGGCTGGGTTATTATATCTAGATGGCCCCATAATCATTGGAACGCCTACCGCTGCGGGTTCTAGTGCATTATGACCGCCTCTGTCAGCCAAGCTCCCTCCAACAAATGCAATATCCGCTAGAGCGTAAATGGCTCTCAGTTTACCCATTTGATTGCATAGGAGTACTTGGGTTGAGTCGTCGCAGGGCTTTAATTCACTCATTAAATTAACCTGAATATTCTGGCCTTTTAATAACTGATATACCTTTTCAAACCGCTGTGGGTGTCTAGGTACAATAATCAATAAAAGATTTGGATATTGTCGTATTAATGGTAAATAAGCATCGATTAGTAACTGTTCTTCAGGAGCATGAGTACTGGCCCCTACCAATATATCTCTGTGACCAATGGTAAATGTGTGTTTGATGACTTCAGTGGTTTTAATATCGGTATCACTAAAGCTTAGGTCAAATTTTATGTTGTTGGTTAAAAATAGCCGGTTGCGATCTACTCCTAAGTCAAGATAGTTGTCGTAGTCTCTTTGTCCTTGGGCACAAATAGCGCTGAAATTCGCAAACATGGGAGAAAACAAGCTTGGAAATTTTCTATATGTTACTTTGGATTTGTCACTCATTCTGCCATTGATAATGTAAATGGGGATCTGCGCTTTGTTACAAGCTCTGCTGAAATTTGGCCATAATTCCATTTCATTAATTAGAATTTTTTTAGGTGCTAGACGTCGAATAAATGAAGTAACAAATAGTGGAAAATCATAGGGGAAATAAACATGTTTTACCCTACCTTCAAAAAGTAAATTTACTCTTTCTGCTCCTGTAGTGGTGGATGTTGAAATAGTAATGCCCTGTTCCGGGTTGGTCTTTATAAGACGCTCAACTAGGGTTTGAACTGCTACCACTTCTCCGACAGATGAACAGTGTATCAATATCCCTTGTCTGCTAATTTTTTGCGTGAATAACAAGCCATATCGAGAAAGCCTTGAGATTGAATATCCAGATTTTTTACTCAAATACTGCACAATAAAATGGCACAAAGTGAATGGGGTGAGTATCAGCCACAACAAGGAGTAGCAAAACAAAGCTAGTTTTTGTTTTAAGTCGAGGTGGTTTTTTGGGGACATGTTTGTGCAATTGATTAGTAAGAGACGCAGGTCTAATTTTAACAGCTTTTTTTGTAGTATAAAGTGGCAAAGTTTTTCAGTAATAATTAATGCCCTCCTAACTGGTTGAACAGTCTTTATTTTTCAAAAACTATAGACTTTTGGCTTAGGTCGCTTAGTATAAAAAACATACCTTTGAGAGGCGTTTTGTTTGCTTAGAATTTGCATGCTGAGTCAGTTATTACTTTTGCTCCTATCAATTATGCCCATAGCGCATAGTCAGGACTCTTTCGTGCAGGTTGTTGTGAATACCTCAGTCCCAACTGACGACATGACTAAAGTACAAGCAAGAAGGGTCTTTTCAATGCGCCAAGTATCTTGGGCCAATGACTCCACTATTACCGTTTATGTGATGGAAGATCACCATCCAACCCATAAAGTTTTTAGCACTCAGGTGTTAGGACTATTTCCTTACCAGCTAGATCGTATTTGGAACAAATTAGTTTATTCAGGTTTGGGGGAAGAACCTATTAAGGTTAAAAATGAACAAGAAATGCTTGAGAGAATCAGTAGCACTCCAGGGGCCATTGGTTACCTTATGAGTAATATTCAAATTGATAATTTCAATGTAAAAATTATTCGTGTTGGTGAGGGGTAAATGGGCATGGTGCGGTTAATATTAGGGTTATCGATATTGCTTGTAGCTTGTTTCGTTTCAGCCTTGTCCCATGCCCGAGAAGTGAAAGTAAATGGGTTTATAGCACAAGGTGTTATTCAAGCTGATGGGTCTAATTTTGTTGAGGATGACGGAGATATTTCCTTTAAATTAACAGAAGTAGGTCTTAACTCTTCTTATCGTTTCAATTCCATTTTTAGGGTCGCCGGGCAAGCTGTTTATTTGGATGGCGGTAATCGTTATCAGCAGGGCGCCAGAATTGACTATTTGTTTTTAGAGTCGCAACTATATGATAGTGACCAATGGAGTGTTAAAGCTCAATTAGGTCGGAACAAAAATTATCATTGGTTATATTCAGCCACTCGAGATGTGCCTCATACAAGGCCATCTATTATTTTACCCCAATCTCTATATTTTGATGTGTTTCGAGATGTAGCCCTTGGTGTGGATGGTTTAGCTTTAGTGACTCAGGGCAATAATAGCCTTGGAGAGTGGGATATTAATTTCAGCTTGGGTACCTCACCTATTAGCTCAGAACAAAGGACTAATTTACTCGGGGCATCGGCCAAAGGTAAATTGAAGCATGATAGCGATAAGCAGTTTAGCGTGTATTGGCGTCCAAATTTAAGTGGTTTTCAATATGGCCTTTCTGTTATTGATGCTGATTTTAGATATGTTCAAGGTGAAAATGATGCCTTTGTAAATGGTAAAGAAACATCTCAGCGTTTTATGTTTAATGTGATGTATCAAGGTTCTAAGCATGAGGTTGCTCTAGAGGTAATGCGTGAAAGAACTATCGCAGAAGACGTCTTATTTGCGGGTTTTTATAGTGATACTTTTGCTGAGGGGGGCTACTTTCAATGGCGATACTTTTTGCCACAAAACTTAACTTGGATGGCGAGACTAGATTTATACGACCGCGATAGAGACGATAGAAATGGGAATTTAATTAGTACCCTGAGTCAGGGGGTTGTCCCTAGTTATTTCGGTTATATGGACCAAGCGACTTTAGGGCTGACATGGGAGTTTTCAGGAAACATTCAGATACAGGCTGAAATTCATAGAGTTAAGGGGGCGGCAAGGCTAGCGCCTATCTTTACTCCTAATATTGCTTTAAACCGTAATAAGTACTGGAATATATGGGCAGTGCAATTGATGTATTGGTTTTAAGAAATGCGTAGATATTTAAGTTTACCTTTTAAAATCATGGGCCTACTTATGGCTTTTTTATTGATCGCCAGTATTTCTTTGACTTATTTGTGGGTCGGACAAAGCAATCAAAATTATGCATTTCAACAGAAAAAATTACATGATAAAGATCAGCAACAATTCCAACTAATAAGAGATATGCTCAGGACCCAAGTTGAATCTTGGTTTGCATCTTTTTTACACTTTCAGGCGGAGTACTCTCAAAATCCAGACGGTATTGCATCTTTTATGGAAGATGAATTCGAGTATTTGCAATTTGAGTGGCATATCAACAATTTATGGATACTGGAGGGGGAGGGAAATCTTTACTTCAGTACATCAAAAACGACCCCAGATTACATCTTTGAAGATGCATCAAAAGCCTTAAAAACTCAGTCTTCTTTTTCTTATATTCGTTGTCTAGAAGAATGCCAACAGTTGATCACTATGCCGATATTAACTCAAGACGGCGATATGCTCGTTTTATCCATTGGCAGTTCATTGATAGAAACCTTAGCTGCCCTTAATCGCTCAACTTTTGCAAAACTGGCAATTTTAAGCACGGATTCCTCATTTGATAAAACTGAAAAGCTGGCAAATCTGAAGGTTAAAATGCCTATTAGTTTTAGTAACAAAGAGTTTATGCAGAATATTCTTGCGCAGCTCCCCGCCAACTTGAGCATAAGTGAGTTATTGGATAGTGGATATCGTTTTGAAAATGAAAAAGGTGTTTATTTGTTAGGTTTAATTGCCGTTGATCCAGAACTTGGTAATCAAACTTATTTGCTATTTGTGCATGATATTAGTGAGCAGTCACTGGCACATAAGCGTTATCAAAAAAAGGTGTTTTTCATTTCTATCTCAGTGGTGGTGTTATGCTCAATAACGTTAGTTTTATTGAGTATGCAATTTCGAAAACGCCTATTGTTGTTAGCTGCGCAACTTCCTTTACTGGCAAGTAAAAAGTATCGTCAGTTTCGTACCTTTAAATTTGCTAAGTCCCATCTTTTTATTGATGAAATCGAACTATTACAAGACTCGGCATGTTTATTGGCTGATGAATTAGAGTCTATGGATAGAAAAATAGAGCTGAACACCAGAGAGCTTGAAAATATAGCCATGTACGACAGGTTGACAGGATTACCTAACCGCAACATGTTAAATCATCAACTTAAAAAACAATTGGCCTCATTAAAACGTGACTCTAACAAGGTTATAGTGATGCTGTTAGATTTTGATAAATTTAGAAAAATCAATGATACCCACGGCCATCAAATGGGTGATAGCTTTTTGGCTCAGGCTGCGAGGCGAATTCGAGGAAGCTTACGTGACTCTGACATGTTATTTCGATTTGGCGGTGATGAGTTTGTGGTGGTATTTGTAGAAAAAGCCATGATGGAAGGTGCCCCTATTTTGGCATCTAAGATAATTGAGAGCTTTAGGGAGCCTATTGCTGTGGATCAGTTACTGTTTTATAGCTCTTGCAGTATAGGGATTACCAGCACCAATAATGCCGATATTTTAGTCGATGATTTAGTTAGGCAGTCAGATATTGCTATGTATGCATCGAAAGATAGTGGCGGCGGTCAGTACGATACTTTTACTAATAATATGTTGACGGCAGTTATACGTAAGGTCGAGTTAGAAAATGAAGTGCGCAATGCCTTAGATCAAGGGCTGTTTAGTTTTGCATTACAGCCTCAAGTGAATATTGATAGCGGCAAATTAATTGGCTTTGAAGCTTTGCTACGATGGATTCACCCCGAGAGAGGTACTATCCCTCCTGATGAGTTTATCCCTATAATTGAAAGCTCTGAGAATATGTTGAAAATAGGTTACTGGGGACTGAAAAAGGCTTTTGAAATTCTTAAAAAGTTTGATGAACTAGGTTACCCAGATTTAAAAATTGCTGTTAATTTGTCTGCCAGTCAATTTTTAGATCCTGACTTGTTGCCGTTTTTGCGTGAGCAGGTAAGAGTATTCAGGCGTAGTCCTTCACAAATAGAGTTAGAGCTTACTGAGCGAACCGTTGTGGCAGATATCGACCATACTTTAGAGATTATGAGACAGCTCAAAGAAATGGGATTTATCTTTTCAATTGATGATTTTGGAACAGGGTATTCCTCTTTAGCGTATTTGAAACAGATGCCAGTGGATATAATTAAAATTGACCGAAGCTTTGTGTCAGGTATGAATGATAACAGCGCAGATATGCAGATAGTGTCTTCTACTATTGCTATGGTACAAAACCTTGGTATGAAAGTGGTGGCCGAAGGTATTGAGACTTCTGCACAATTTAAATTATTGTCGCAGCTTAAATGTGAAATTGGACAAGGATATTTTATATCTAGGCCTATACCTGAGGCAGACTTATATTCATTGTTGCCTGATAAATTAAAGTCCGATGTTTGGGAAGACTTAGACAAAATAACTAAGCTTCCATAATCTAGTGTCGCTTTACGACATTTACAATGTTTAGCGCAGAGTGCCTTCTACTTGATATCAGAATGTTTTCAAAGTGTATAAAAATCTTTGCTCTACATTGAGTATCAGTTTTGCCCTTAAATTCCATTTTAAGTACTGAATATATATCATCAGCACTTTATTGTTTTCCTTCGAGGATGTTCCATGAAACATGAGTTTTATCAGCGTTTAGCTGCGCAATTATCTGAAGTCAAAGCGCAAGGCTTGTATAAAAGTGAAAGAGTTATTACCTCTAGTCAGCAGGCTGATATCAAAGTAGCAAATAATCAAGATGTACTTAACTTTTGCGCTAACAACTACCTGGGATTGGCCAACAACCCTGAGTTAATTGAAGCAGCAAAACAGGGCTTAGATGATTATGGTTTTGGGATGGCATCGGTGCGCTTTATTTGCGGCACACAAGATATTCATAAAAAACTCGAAACTCAAATATCTACCTTTTTAGGAACGCAAGACACCATACTCTATCCGTCTTGTTTTGATGCAAATGGTGGTTTGTTTGAGACAATCTTAGATGCAAATGATGGAATTATTTCTGATTCTCTTAACCACGCCAGCATTATAGATGGAGTACGTTTGTCTAAGGCAAAGCGTTATCGCTATGCTAACAATGATATGGCAGCACTAGAAGCGCAACTCATTCAAGCAGACAAAGATGGAGTGCGTACCAAAATTATTGCCACCGACGGCGTGTTTTCTATGGATGGTGTGATTGCTGATTTAGCGACTATCTGTGATCTCGCAGATAAATACCAAGCCTTAGTAATGGTAGATGATTGTCATGCAACGGGTTTTGTTGGAGAGCAAGGCAGAGGTACTCACGAATATTGCAATGTGATGGGGCGAGTGGATATTTTAACCGGGACGTTAGGTAAGGCTCTTGGTGGCGCTTCTGGCGGTTACACCTCTGGGAAAAAAGAAGTGATCGAATGGTTGCGTCAACGTTCACGACCTTATTTATTTTCTAATTCTGTTGCTCCGCCTATTGTTTCAGCCTCAGTAAAAGTATTTGAAATGATGGCTAATGGAGGGGAGTTGCGTAAGCAATTACGCTTGAATAGCGAGCATTTTAGAGCGCGTATGTCTGCGGCTGGATTTGTATTATCTGGACAAGATCATGCCATCATTCCGGTTATGTTGGGGGATGCAAAGCTTGCCAGTGATATGGCCGATAAAATGTTGCAAAAAGGCATTTATGTTGTTGGCTTTTCTTTTCCTGTTGTACCAAAAGGCCAAGCAAGAATCCGCACCCAAATGTCAGCAGCTCATAGCCTCGATCAAGTAGATATTGCAGTGGATGCCTTTATTGAAGTAGGTAAAGATCTAGGAGTGATTGGGTGAAGGCACTAGCGAAATTACATCCGAAACCAGGTATATGGCTAACCGAATCTGAGATGCCAAAGTGCGGCCATAATGACCTACTAATTAAAATCCACAAAACTGCTATTTGCGGCACAGATATGCATATCTATAACTGGGATGCTTGGTCACAAAAGACTGTTCCATTAACTATGATAGTGGGTCATGAATATGTGGGTGAAGTTGTTGATATGGGCCAAGAAGTTAAAGGGTTTGATCTTGGCGATAGAGTCTCCGGTGAAGGTCATATTACATGTGGGCATTGTCGTAACTGTAGGGCTGGTCGCCGTCATTTATGTCGCAATACTACTGGTGTGGGAGTCAATAGGCAGGGAGCTTTTGCCGAATATTTGGTTATTCCAGCTTTTAATGCTTTTAAAATTCCAAGTAATATTTGTAGTGATTTAGCTGCTATATTTGACCCTTTTGGGAATGCAGTACATACCGCTTTATCCTTTGATTTAGTGGGAGAAGATGTGCTAATTACGGGGGCTGGTCCTATTGGCATCATGGCAGCTGCGGTTGCTAGGCATGTCGGGGCGCGTAATGTAGTGATTACCGATATAAATCCTTATCGTTTAAATTTAGCTAAGACTATGGGGGTAACTAGAGCGGTAAATGTGGCTACTGAGTCTCTTGTCGACGTGACTAAAGAGTTAGGGATGAATGAAGGGTTCGATGTAGGCTTAGAGATTTCAGGTGCACCTAATGCGCTACGTGATATGTTGGCAAACATGAATCATGGAGGCAAAATTGCTATGCTGGGTATTCCACCTGATAATGTCGCCATTGACTGGAATCAGGTGATTTTTAAAGGCTTGGTGATTAAAGGTATTTATGGCCGGGAAATGTTCGAAACCTGGTACAAAATGGCGAGCTTGATCCAAAGCGGTTTGGACCTAACACCTATTATTACCCATGAATTTTCAATAGACGATTTCCAAAAAGGGTTTGATGTTATGGGGTCTGGGCATTCGGGGAAGGTTATTTTAAATTGGTAGAGTGTAAACTACCTTAGGTTATTATTTACTGGAGTAAATTAAATGGAGCAATTCGCTCATATTTCTGTACAAGAGGCACAACTAAAGTTGGCAAATGGTGGGGCAGAATGTGTAGACATACGTGATGAAGCTTCTTTTGCTGCAGGGCATATAAAAGATTCTATACATTTAACCAATGGAACCTTAAATAGTTTTGTATCGAGTGTAGAGTTTGAAACCCCTGTTATTGTATGTTGTTACCATGGCAATAGTAGTCAGCAAGCTGCGCAATTTCTAATACATCAAGGTTTTGAAGAAGTGTATAGCTTGGATGGTGGCTTTGAAGCATGGCGTAACCTACAACCATTTGAAACATCAAAGGAAAGTTAAGCTTTTTGAATACCCACATTAAACTCGTCGCTTTTTCTAAAGAACAGCCAGCTCGTCTACTCAGCCTTTATTTGAAAGAGCAGGGTATTAGAGTGGAGTACTGTAGGCTTGATAATGATTATGCCCATGGTGTTATGTTGGCTGACCCTGCCGATTTAGACAAGGCGAAACTATATGCAGAAGAATTCGTATTAGACCCAAGTAATAAAAAGTACCAAACTGCTGCTTGGCATGCAGGAGAGTCGGTAACCTTGGATCAAGATCCCTCATTTTCAACTGATAGTATACTGTTGAGCCTCATTCGGTCGCCATTCGCCGCGAGTGTGTTAGTTGTTTGTATTGTTATTTATTGTTTAGCTATGATTGGGATCAGTGCACCCTACGCTTGGTTACAAATTGAGCCTCTTTCAGAATTGGTTGCAAATGGTCAATGGTGGCGATTGTTAGGGCCTGCATTAATTCATTTTTCAGCTATGCATATTGCCTTTAACCTACTGTGGTGGTGGATATTAGGGAAACAACTGGAAAATACTTTTGGTTCTAGTTACTTAATCTTGTTATTTACCATGTCTGCGCTTATTTCAAATGTCGCTCAGTTAATGGTTAACGGCCCCAGCTTTGGTGGTTTGTCTGGGGTAGTTTATGCTTTGGTTGGTTGTGTTTGGTGGTTAGGTTGGTTAAAACCATCTTGGGGTATATCGTTACCCAAGCCTATGGTGGGCTTTCTATTGGTTTGGTTATTGGTAGGTTACTTGGATATATTACCGGTCCATATGGCCAACATAGCCCATACAGCAGGGCTCATTTGTGGTTGTTTGTTTGCTTGGGTATTGGTGCTTAGGGCCTCGAGGCGAGCAGACAATTAACCTTGATGATGGATATATTTAGTAAAAATGACTTGATTTATCATTTCAGACCCAGTTTCCTTAAGCATTAGCTCCCGTAATTTTTCTAAACAGGTTAGACGGATATCTTCACGTCCAGTTAATGCGGTTACTTTTTCTGCGCTCTGACGACCAAATATCTCTATAACTGCCGCTTTTAATAGTGGCGAGTGATGTTCGGCCGCCTCAAGGTATTCAGGGTCATTTAACATTAACTCAACGGATACCCTTACAAACCCTAACTTTCTTGAGCTTGTATTAGTGCTTATAAAATTTGTGACAATATCTGGCTCTAAGCTGAAGTAGGCATAGGTTTTTCGGGCTTGCTCTTGTGCAAATGTAGAGCTTTGATAACCCATAAGAATTAATAAACTGGCAACTATCAACAGTGATTTTTTCATATTAGGTAATTTTCTTTGGGTAATAATTTAAAGCGAAGTCTATCAACTTTTAAGGAAAAGCATAATAGCTAATCTTCAAACCAGTGCGCACTTTGCTCTAAATTTTGATTTAGTTTGATTGGGATTTACTTCAGTCTATGTGCTGCCCTTGTTATGATCAATCAATAATAAAAACTCTTATCTAAGAGTAAATAAAGGAACAATGTTTTTAATGGCTAAATTGAGTGGGTATTGGCGACTAATACGAGCTGATAAGCCGATTGGTATTTATCTATTGTTATGGCCCTGCTTGTGGGCTTTGTGGATAGCGGCAGAGGGAGCGCCAAACTTACATTTACTCTTCGTGTTTGTGCTAGGTGTAGTTGTAATGCGGTCTGCTGGTTGCGTTATTAACGATTATGCAGACAGAAAAGTCGATGGTGCAGTGGCAAGAACCTCAACTCGGCCTTTAGTGACCGGAGAGGTGACTGTCAAACAGGCTTTAGGTTTGTTTATTTTGTTATTGTTAGTGGCTTTGGTTTTGGTACTGACACTTAGCTGGCAAACAGTTTTGATGTCGTTTGGTGCCTTGCTATTAACCACCTTATACCCATTCATGAAGCGTTATACTTATTTCCCACAGCTAGTATTGGGTGCGGCATTTGGATGGTCTATACCTATGGCTTTTGTGGCATCAGAGCAGTCATTAAGTTGGATTGTTTGGGCTTTATACTTAGCAAATTTATGTTGGACAGTCGCCTATGACACCCAGTATGCCATGGCTGACAAGGAAGACGATATCAAAGTAGGAATAAAATCGACGGCTATATTTTTTGGTAACTATGACAAAGTAATCATAGGATTATTACAATTGTTCAGTCTATTGTTGTTGTTGTTAGTTGGACTAAGCTTAGCGTTTAGCTGGCCATTTTTTGTGGCTTGCGGCATCTCATTAGGCCTGTTTGGTTATCAACAATTACTTATCAAAAATAGAGATAGAGACTTGTGTTTTAAAGGGTTTTTACATAATAACTATGTAGGAATGGTTATTACTATTGGCATTGTTTGGAATTATTGGCTGTAAGTTAAGAGGAGCAAGCTAACTCCTCTACAACTCTATTCAGTTTTTTCTAACTCTGCGATACGAGCTTCAAGAGCTTCAAGCTTTTCGCGAGTACGTATTAATACCTGACTTTGAATGTCAAACTCTTCTCTGCTGACAAAATCAAGACGGCTAAGCTGGGTTTGTAATACTTGTTTTACTTTAGATTCTGCACCTTCAGCCATAGTTTTAACCCCTGGCGGTACGGCTTCAGTAATTTGTTTAGCAAGTTCTTCTAACTTTTTAGGGTTTAACATAGCGGTTCTCGTAACGGTTTTTAAGTTGGGTGTGTACTAATAAAAAAGTATCCACTAATAAAATTTAATTGGGGCGCGAGTCTAAAAAACAATATAATAAGTGTTAATCCGGTTATTTAATATAATCATCATCTTTTTGATTCTTTATCTCCTTTAGGCATTTAATTTAGCATGAAACTTAATCCCGGTCAGAATGAAGCCGTTAATTTTATTTCTGGGCCTTGCTTAGTGCTTGCGGGGGCAGGCAGCGGTAAGACTCGAGTCATCACTAATAAAATAGCTTATTTAGTTCGGGAGTGTGAAATGCCGGCTAGATATATTGCAGCCGTCACCTTTACCAATAAAGCCGCTCGAGAGATGAAAGAGCGGGTAGGGCAGACTCTTGGGAAGAAGGAAGCCCGAGGTTTAAAAGTGTCTACTTTTCACACGTTAGGACTCACTATTATTAAATCTGAAGTAAAATCCTTGGGTATAAAGCCGGGTTTTTCTTTGTTTGATGACAAAGACAGTTTGTCTTTGTTAAAGGATTTAACGGAAGTTGAATTAGATGGTGACAAAGAGCAGTTGTCATTATTACAGAGTTGTATCTCTAACTGGAAAAACGATTTAATTCTGCCTGAGCATCTAAAGAGTCAAGCCTTGTCACCCGGGGAATTGGAATATGCTGAATTTTATCAACGCTACCATAACCATCTGCGTGCATATAACGCCCTCGATTTTGATGATTTAATTTTACTTCCCACACTGCTACTAAAAACTAATGAATCAGTTAGAACTAAGTGGCAAACCAGAATTCGCTATTTGCTGGTGGATGAGTACCAAGATACTAATACTAGCCAATATGAATTGGTAAGATTATTAGTGGGTGAGCGAGCTAGATTTACTGTAGTAGGTGACGATGATCAGTCGATTTATTCTTGGCGAGGCGCTCGACCACAAAACCTAGTTTTATTACAGACAGACTTTCCTAAATTACGGGTTATAAAGCTGGAGCAAAACTATCGTTCATCAGAGCGGATTTTGCATTGTGCCAATATCTTAATTCAAAATAACCCTCATGTGTTTGAGAAAAAATTATTTTCTGAATTAGGCTATGGTGAACCATTACAGGTGATAACAGCGAAAAACGAAGACCATGAAGCTGAGCGTGTTGTGGCTGAGTTAATGGCTCATAAATTTATGAAGCGAACAGACTATAAAGATTATGCGATTTTGTATCGTGGCAACTTCCAATCTAGAGTCTTTGAAAAAGTACTAACCAACAACCGTATTCCATACAAAATAAGCGGTGGTATGTCTTTCTTCGGACGTACTGAAATAAAAGACATCATGGCTTACTTACGTTTATTGGTGAACCAAGATGATGATAACGCCTTGCTTAGAGTGATTAATACGCCTACAAGGGGGATAGGCAGAGTTAGTTTAGAAAAGTTAGGTAATCTCGCAAATCAAAACAAAACTCCTATATTTGAGGCGGCATTTTCTCCCTACCTGCAAGATGTCTTGTCAGGAAAAGCCTTAGTTGCGGTAGAGCAGTTTAGTCGCTGGATTGTAGAGTTATCAGATCGCGTGGTGCGTGGTGATGGCATTGCAACTATTCGTGAAATGATAAAAGCCATGGGTTATGAAGAATGGCTCTATGAGTCAAGTACTAGCCCCAAAGCAGCTGAAATGGCTATGGCTAATATTAGTACTTTATTTGGCTGGATGAGTGACATGCTAGAGGGCAATGAGCTTGAACCGCCTATGACACTGCAAGAGGTGGTTAATCGCTTTATTTTAAGAGATATGATGGAGCGAGGCGAAGATGAAGATGAAGCTGATCAGGTGCAACTGATGACGTTTCATGCTTCTAAAGGCTTAGAGTTTCCTTATGTCTTTATGGTGGGAATGGAAGAAGGTTTATTACCCCATCAAAGCAGCATAGATGAAGATAACATCGATGAAGAAAGGCGCTTAGCTTATGTTGGCATTACGCGTGCTCAAAAAGAACTATTTATGACCTTGGTAAAAGAGCGCAGACAATACGGTGAGGTGATTAACCCTGAACCAAGCCGCTTTCTCTATGAGTTACCCCAAGATGATTTAGTGTGGCAAGAGAAAAAGGTTAAGGTTTCAGCTGAAGAACGACAGAAAAAGTCTCAAGTGGGTATTGCTAATTTACGTAACTTAATGGGGAATAAATAACGGAACCCCTAGGTAAGGGGGATGACTTCTGAAGCTTAAATTGCTTTGTCTAAACTCTGAGCAAAATCTATTTTACTTGAGGCTTCTAAGTATTTACCTTGCCCAAACTCACATTTAGCATTAACTAATGCTTGGTATTGTTCTTCTGTATCTATACCTTCTGCAATGAGTTTAAAGTTTAAGTGTCCTGAAATAGCTCTCAAAGATTCTAACAGTTTTAAATTGCGTTCAGATCGAGTTAAGCTTTTTACAAAAAGATGATCAACCTTAACGTAGTCAAATGGATAGGTATATAAGTAGCTTAAGGAAGCCAGCCCGCTACCGAAATTATCTAACACTAATGTTATGCCTGCTCGTTTTAATATTTTTATCGCGGGTAAAAAAAACAGAGAACTACGATTAAGCGCATTTTCATCAAATTCAAATACTAACTTGTTGGGATCAATACCACAGCTATTAATGTACTCGATCAAAGATTTAGCCAAGCTAGTTTGGGTTAGATGGTGAGTCGAAAGGTTGATGGCTACCTTTCTTTTCTGAGCGCTATCATGATTACTCTGCCCCCAGTAGCGAAGAATATTGCATGCTTTGTTTAGCATGAATTTATCCATCTCTACTGTTAACCCACTTTGCTCTGCAAGTTGGAAGTATTGCTCTCGTTTAATTCTACCTAAGGTTGGGTGCTCCCAACGAATATAGCATTCGGAATAAATAGCTTGTTTGTGCTGGAGGTCGAATACTGGCTGTGAATAACTTTCAAAAGCATCTGCATTGAGTACTTTTCTAAAAGCGCTTTCTATTTCAAGCTCTTCAAGTAACTTTTCACGCATGGTCTTATCAAAAATAATATAGCGACCACGTCCCAGTGATTTTGCTTGATACATAGCAGCATCCGCATCCCTTAATACTTCGTCAGCCTTTTGATAACCACTTTCGATTGAAGCAATACCAATACTGGCACCAGAGTAAACATCTTTGCTCTCAATATTAAATGGTTGGGCTATTGATTTAATAATTCTTGATGCAATTTCTTCAATATCTGTAGCCGTCTCAAAGTTATCAAACAAGACTACAAACTCATCCCCCCCTAAACGTGCTAATAAATCATGACCACGAATACAAGAGTCTATACGACGAGCGACTTCTTTTAAGAACTCGTCACCAGCATAATGCCCAAGAGAATCATTGATTTGCTTAAATCTATCTAAATCGATAAATATCACTGCATAGTTATGTGATACATAACGCTTTTTACTGGCTAGCGCTAAATCTAATCGAGTGTTAAATAATGTTCGGTTTGCTAGTCCGGTTAAGGAGTCATGGTGGGCGTCATGCTCAAGCTGCAGTTGTGCTTGCTTACGTTCTTCTATTTGTTTTTGTAAAAAGGCGTTTGTGGTATGTAGTTCTTCGGTGCGTTGTTTTACTTCGTTGGCTAAACGTTGATTATAAGCTTGGATATTGTCGGAGTACTTCTTTCGCTCTAAAGCAACGGCTATATGATGGGACACATATCGCAAAAATTCTAAATCCCGCAGGTTATATCGTTTTTCGTTGCCATAACTTTGTACGGCTATAACACCTAAAATGATGCCATCTACTACTAATGGAACACCAATCAATGAAGTCATTTTTTTACTAATACTATTAGCAGTATCAATTGCGAGTTCATTATTGGCGGCTAATTGTTTTACTTTAGTTGGGTCTATTAATTCTGCACTGCCATTACGAATAATATACTCAGTAACACCTAAACCTAAGGGCCTTGATTTTACTTGTGGATACACCTCGTCTTTATAATAGGGAAAATGTAGAATTTTATTATCATTATCTACTAATGCGATATAACAATTTGGCGCACCGATCAATCGCGATAAAATGTCATGGATAGTGCGATAAAAATCATCCATATTGCCTTCGATTGAGGCTGATAACTCTGAAATTTCAAACAGAGCTTGCTGTAACGCCTCAACTTTTTGTCGCTCGCTTATTTCTTCTTGTAATTCTTCATTGATTTGCCGCATTTGCTTCGTTCGTTGGCGAATCGTTTTTTCGGTCAACTCTCGGCTTTTTACGCGATCTAAGCAATTCACTATATGTTGTGATACAAATAACAATAACTCTAAGTCTTCTTGGGAATAACGTTCGGTTTCGACATAACTTTGTACCACTATGGCGCCAATTACTTGGGAACCACGCTTTAGAGGAACTCCGACCCAATCTACAGAGTCGGCCCCCATACTCTTAATTGAAGAGTTATTTAATAGGGTTTGTCGATTTTCTCTAGTTAAAAAAAGGTGTTCACCAGTACGTAGAAGGTGGCCAGTAAGACTGTGCTTTAGTTCTTCCGCCGATACTTTTTTTATGACTTGTTCGTCAAACTCGTCAACAAAGTAAACAAAATCAATTAGCTCATTCTCTTCTTCATAAAAAGCCACGAAGAAGCTTTTAGCGGGCATGAAATCGCTGATGATTTCGTGTATGGCAGGATATAAACTAGATAATTCATTAATCGAACTTGCCAACTCTGAAATATCAAACAATGACTTCTGAATTCTTTCAGAGCGTTTGTATTTTTTGGTTATTTGTTGCAATTGAGGAACTAACTCACGCAGTTCTTCTAGCGACAATTCATTGGCAACATTTTCAGAGTTCATTGGGTTTTATTAGTAAGCTTAGCTTTGTTGATTTATTTTTTTAGTTATCCCGTAAAAATAAACTATTCGGATCAAAAAGGCCACCCCAAGGTGGCCTTATTTTAAACAATACATTGTTCAGTTATTGCGATTTTAAATACCATCAATCATATGTTCTATGGCTGATTTTATCTCGTCGTCAGTACAGTCATTACAGGTGCCTTTAGGCGGCATGCCACCGATACCATTGATAGCATTTTGCCAAACTGCATCAAAACCTTTTTCTAAGCGGGGACTCCAATCTGCAGCGTCTTGTAATTTTGGAGCACCTAGAACACCTATACTATGACAAGCAACACAAGTCTTGGCATATATGTCTGCCCCTGAGCGTGGGCCACTTGAAGCTGCTTCAGCTTTTGCTCCAGCAATATGTACTTTACCTACAGGCTCAATACGAGCTTTGATATCATCTTCAGTCATATCTTGAGCTTGAGCACTAAAAATACTAAATACACTCACACAAATGCATAAAAAAACGTTAAATTTCACAAAATTCTCCAAATCAGGCGTATTAACCTTAAAATCTGTAGGAGATTATAACCACTAATGCTTTATGAACAACCATTTAGAAAAAATATTCCTAATGAAATATCAAATTTTACGACTTGAATTAAATTAATTGGAAGATAATGGGTGATATAGCACGATATCAATTTATGTATTGATTTAGACATAAAGCCTAGTTAAAAAGGATTGGTAAATAAAGCGATATCAGGTGAAATTTATTAGCCTTTAGAAACGAAAAACCCCAACCAAAAGGTTAGGGTTTGTCTGTAATAATGGTGCCCAGACTCGGGATCGAACCAAGGACACGAGGATTTTCAATCCTCTGCTCTACCAACTGAGCTATCTGGGCTTCAACTAACAAACTACTGTATAAGTATGCCTGTGTCGCTGTGGGTGCGTATTAAACGGATTTACGGCTTTTAAGTCAACCACTTTTTCCGGTATTTTTGTAGATCGCTTATAGATTAAGCAAATTGACTACAAAAAATGCCATATAGGTAGAAATTTTTAGTTAAATTACTTGTTTGGCGCAACGTAACCTTCAATATTTGGCTCTTTGCCTTCAAATAGGTAAGCCTGCATTTGGGTTTCTAAAAATGCTCTGTCTGTCGGCTCCATCATATTGAGCTTGTTCTCATTAATTAACATGGTTTGTTTCTTTTGCCATTCAGCCCATGCTTCTCTACCAATATTTTCAAATATCCTCTGCCCTAGTTCGCCAGGATAAAGTTGAAAATCAAGGCCATCGGTTTCTTTTTGCATGCGTTGACAAAATACAGTTCTACTCATAATGCTCTTATTACATATTTAATTAAAATGATGCACCAATTGTACTAAATAGTTTCTTGGTTGGCGCGGCTAATCCTAAACTTTGTGGTTGCGCTAAATCAAACCACATTTGTGAGTTTTCCATTATCTGGTGTGAGGGTTGTTGTTTTAAGTGCAATACAATTGGCTGAATATCTAAATGAAAGTGGCTAAAAGTATGACGAAAAGGGTCTAGTGCCTGTTCTTGTACCGCTCCCAATTTTAAATTAGTTGTGACCTTTTCTATCATTCCTTCATTTTCAACTTCATGAAGTCCCCACAACCCTCCCCATATACCACTTTGAGGGCGCTTATAAATTAATACTTGTTGCTGCCACATTGGGACTAACATAATTGTAGATTTAGTAGGGATGTGTTTTTTTGGTTTTTTATGGGGGAGCTCGGTTTGTCTACCTTGAACAAAAGCCAAGCATCCCAATTGTACAGGGCATCTATCACATTTAGGTTTACTACGAGTGCATAGGGTAGCGCCCATATCCATCATTGCTTGAGTGTAGTCGCCGGTTCTGGTGGCTGGGGTTAATTCATCTGCATAGCGCCATAATTCGGTTTCTACTTTTTTATTGCCCGGCCAACCGTCTATAGCGAAATAGCGTGCCAGCACTCGCTTTACATTACCATCTAAAATACTGTGCTCTTGTTGGCAAGCAAGAGATAATATTGCGCCAGCAGTTGAGCGACCTATACCTGGCAATGCGATTACTTGTTCTAGCTCCTCAGGAAACTTGCCTTGGTATTCATCACGAATGACTTGTGCTGCTTTTTGTAAATTCCGAGCGCGAGCGTAATATCCCAGTCCAGTCCAAAGATGTAAAACTTCATCTTGTGGGGCATTAGCTAAACTTAGTACATCAGGAAAACGCGCCATAAATCGTTGATAATAGGGAATAACAGTTTTAACCTGGGTTTGCTGTAGCATTATTTCAGACACCCAAACCGTATAAGGCGTTTTAGCAGATTGCCAAGGTAAATCTTTACGACCATGTTTATCAAACCATTTAAGAACGTTTTGATTAAATGGCTGACTACTATTTTTGGACACGGAATTATCGACTGTTGTTCTTACAATATTTACAGGATAATACCTTAATCTAAGATAAAAACATCAATCGAGACTCTCTTGCTAAACCCGAATGCTGCTCTGCATAAAATCGAACTACCTGTCATCTTTTCCCCAGGCACTTTGTGTGATGAGCGAATATTTAATTCTTGTTGGCAGCATATGAATATACCTAAACGTGCCTTTGTGCCTTTACAGTGGGCTCAAAATCTAGATCAAATGCGAATGTTAAGTGCTGATCGTTTAGACTATTTTGACGAGCCGGTACACTTAGTAGGCTTCTCTATGGGGGCATATATTGCAGCGTTAACAGCGCTTGAGCATAAGTCTCGCGTGGCGTCTTTAACCTTAATTAGTAGCAGTTGTAATGCCTTGCCCGAGGATGTGTTAGTTCAGCGCAAGCAAACCCTTAAATTAATACGGAGTAAACAATTTAAAGGCTCTAGTGAAAAACATATTATTAAGTATTTTCATGAAGCTAATCAAAATGATAATGCTCTTAAGGATGTAGTGAAAAGTATGGAACGTGATTTGGGTATGGGTGTTTTGGAGGCCCAGCTTAGCGCTACTGAGGTTAGAAAGAACTTGGTTCTTCAATTAGCAACATGTCATTTTCCGATACAATTCGTAGTTGGTGAGCAAGATAACTTAGTCAAGCTGACCGAAATAGAACGAGCAGTTGCTAGCTTGCAACAAGCAAAGGTGACAATAATTAAAGGTGCTGGACATATGCTGCCTTTAGAGCAGCCGATTACTCTAGCTCAAAAGCTGGCCAATTTCATAGCATGATATTTACTGGCGAAACCTTGCAATCCTTAACTGTGAAAGGATAATGCGCCACATTAAGTGCTGAATTAAAACAGCAATTCGTTTTTTAATAAGAGAAAAATTCATGAGTCAGTTTAAGTCTGAAGAAGAAGCCGCTAAGTCAGGGGTTTATATTCGTAAAATTCAAAGTTTTGTGAAGCGAGAAGGGCGGCTTACGCAAGGGCAAGCAAGAGCCATTGAACAATATTGGCCCACCATGGGGTTAGAACATAAAGCAGGGTCACTAATCTTTTCTGAAGTATTTGGCCGTTCAGCCCCTGTTGTTCTTGAGATAGGCTTTGGTATGGGGAAGTCATTAGTTGAGATGGCTGCTAACGAGCCGGAAAAAGACTTTATTGGAATTGAAGTGCATAGGCCCGGCGTGGGTGCATGCTTAAATGAAGCAGCAGAGCAGAGTGTAACTAATTTAAAATTATTTGAACATGACGCAGTAGAGATACTTGCTGACTGTGTTGCAGATAATAGTTTAGCCAGAGTACAACTTTTTTTCCCTGACCCATGGCATAAAACTCGCCATCACAAAAGGCGTATAGTGCAGAGTGAGTTTGTACAAAAATTAAGAGCGAAACTGGCAATCGGTGGGGTATTTCATATGGCTACCGATTGGGAGAATTATGCTGAGCATATGTTAGAAGTCATGTCCGAAGCCGAAGGGTTTAAGAACCAATCAGAAACAAATGATTATGTGCCTCGTCCAGAACAAAGACCACTTACAAAGTTTGAACAACGTGGTCACAGATTAGGACATGGAGTGTGGGATTTAATGTTTGAGAGAGTTTCATAATGTTGTCTGCTCCTAGTCAATTACTAATGCGTAGTAAAGAGGTTTTTCAAACAGGTAAGTGGTTGCTTGTGAACCCTACAGATAGTCATATTAGTACCCAGTTAAACAATGTGGAGCTTCATGTTTTTCATCAATACTTTGATGTTTATCAGAACAGTTGCGCCAATGGGCAGCAGGATAAGCACCTTTTTGCTGCTTCTTACCCCACAATGGATGAATTTGATGGGGCAGTTATTTATATGCCAAAGTCTAAAGAACAAGCAAAAATGTTGATTGCAAATATTGCTGCTTGCCTTAAAACTGGTGCTGATTTATTGCTCGTTGGTGAAAATAAAGGTGGTGTAAAAAGCGCATCAAAGATGCTTGAAGTTGTAAGTTCTCAAGTGAATAAAATTGATTCGGCCAGACATTGTGCGTTGTTTGCTGCAAAAATTGATAAAACGATCAAACCGTTTGAGTTAACACAATGGCTAAAGACTTTTGATATCGAAGTAGCAGGCATTGAATATAAAATTTGTTCGTTACCTGGTGTGTTTAACCATGGCTCAATTGATAACGGCACTAGGGTATTGTTGAATAGTGAAATCAAAGTTCCCAATGGGCGAGTACTTGATTTTGGCTGTGGGGCAGGGGTCATTGGATGTTTCCTGGGGCTTAAAAATCCAAAGGCTCAAATTGTAATGAGTGACGTTAGCGCCTTAGCCGTTTACTGTTCTGAGGAAAGCGCTAGATTAAATGATCTAGAAGTAGAGGTAGTCGCATCAAATGGTTTGACAGAGATAAAGGGTAAGTTTTCAAGTGTATTTACAAACCCTCCTTTTCACACTGGAATTCAAACCGATTATTCAGTTTCGGAGAGTTTTATATCACAGGTTAAACAATACTTGGCTGCTGATGGAACCCTAAACTTGGTTGCTAACAAGTTTTTGAGATACTCTGAATTACTTGAAAAACGTTTTAAAATGGTTACCTTGATAAAGCAAACTACACAATTCAGTGTATATCTTTGTAGTCGAGTGAAATAGCCTTAGACTTAGCAAAATGGGAGTATGATTTAATCATTCAATTAAAGGGTTGGCTATTGCTATGAGAATATTATTTGTTGTTTCGGAAGTTGAAGATTTAGTCAAAACTGGAGGCTTGGCTGACGTAGGAAAGTCTCTGCCTATCGCTTTAAAAGCAATGGGTCATGACGTGACAGTTGTGATGCCATATTATCAACAATTAGCCCAAAGATTTAATGCTCCTGATTACTGTGAAAGGCAGGTGTTATTTTCTGGTAATAAAGCTTATGAATATGCCATAAAAGAGTTGAGTATTGAAAATGTACAGGTATTAGCTGTTGATTATCCTAAATTTTTTGATCGAAAGGGATTATATACAGATGATTACCATGCATATCATGACAACGCAGAACGTTTTGCATTTTTTGCTAACGCAGCGCTACAAACTGCTAAAGCAGTAGGTTTTCAAGCGGATATTATTCATTGTAATGACTGGCATACAGCATTAACCCCTTATTTTGTGACTATTGATAACAGTGGCTTTTTTACTAATGCTAAAACAATTTTTACAATTCATAATGGAGCATATCAAGGCACCCATAAATTTAGTGACATTGAATACCTGCAACCTCATTACCAGTTGCATAGCCAACTAGACGGTGATGCCCTCAACTTTGTTCGTATGGGGATTCGATACGCAAATAAAATCAACGCCGTGAGCCCTAATTATGCACAGGAACTCCTATCTCCCCTTGGTTCACATTATTTGTTTGACGAGTTTAATCGCAGACGAAATGATGTATCGGGTATCCTTAATGGGTGTGACTATACTCAGTGGGACCCTGCTACAGACGGAAATATAGTAGCACAGTATGACTACTCGAATTTAGCCGGTAAAAAACATTGTAAAAATGATTTGCAGAAAAATGTTGGGCTGCCAGAGAATGATAATTTGCCGATTATAGGCATGGTGTGTCGGTTAACTGAACAAAAAGGTTTTGCCTTTATTATGCCAATCTTGGAGTTATTATTACGTCATCAATTTCAACTGGTTATTATTGGTACCGGTGACCCTGAAATCAGTGATGCGTTAAGAAATGCGGCTGCAAAACATCAATCTAAATTTGCTTTTATAGAGGACTTTAGTGTTCGCAAAGCACATATGATAGAAGCTGGCAGCGATTTCTTTTTAATGCCTTCTCTGTTTGAACCTTGTGGTTTGAATCAAATGTATAGCTTAGCTTATGGCACGTTACCCATAGTCAGGGCAGTTGGTGGCTTAAAAGATACGGTGATTGATTTAGCGGATGACCCAGAATCAGCAACTGGCTTCGTTTTTGTTGAGCCTAGTGGCGAGGCCCTACTTGCTTGCGTTGAACGGGCACTACTGTTTTATTACGAAAGCCCAGACGTGTTTGAATCGACTCAAAAGAAAGCTATGTTAAGCCGTTTCACTTGGGAAGATGCAGCTAAAAATTATGAAGGGTTGTATTTAGGAGCTTTATAATGAATTTAAAGGTTCCGACAAGTTTTATTGTTTTGAGTTTTTGGGTTGTGGGGAGCTCGTGGGCTATAACAAAAGAATGTCTTCAAGCCCCAAGTCGAACTGCTAGCTGCCCTCACTTAATATATAAAAGAGCGGCGTTAGCAGTGCCGTCTCTGGGGATCGCAAAACATCAAATTATATGTATTTGTTTGAGTGATATAAATAGAAATGTTAACCCTCAGAGTAATACTGCAGAGAATATTAAGCAGCAAGTCTCAATACAACGAATGGCTATAAACTATGGTTTGAGTGAAGAGGAAATAGTGAAATTAGTTAAGAACTAGTGCTTTTAGCTGATTTAATTCTAAGTTTTATGCAAGTATTTCGTTGCGAGATAGTAATGTAATGACCAGATAGTCATTTTGGTAAATTTGGGGCAATATAAGATTCATATGGTAGCTAAGAAAACATTTCTTTCGATTAAGAGCCTCATATTATGGGGGGTAATGGCCGTTATTGTACTTTCACTAAGTCTTTCTTCTTCTATTAATCTATATAGCCAGATTACGACATACCAAAAAACACTTGAACAAAGTGTTGTTGTTGCAGCAGAGGTTACGGGGGGGCAAGCTAAACCATTTATTGTTGAAGATGATGTCCGAATTTTAGAGCTAATGTTAAGTGCTTTAGTGTCTTCACCCACAATTGAGAATGTTCACATCTATAAGGTGGATGATGAGTCTGAATTGAGTTTGTTGGCTAGTTACAACAAAACTGGAATAGCTCCCGTTAGAGCCAAGTACTCACAAATTAATGAGTTATTTATCCCTCAACAATCCCTCGATGTTATGGAGGTAGTCAGGCCCATCTATTTAGAAGACAAACTGATTGGTTACGTCTATGTTAGATCTTCTGTTGCCTCACTAGATTTACTAATTACACGCTCCTTTATTATTACCTTTGGGGTATTTTTACTTTGTTTAGCGGTGTGCTTTCTTTTAATTTTTAAATTGCAACGCTCAATTACTTCCCCTATAGAAGGTATGGGTAAGCTGGTACAACGTATCTCTAGAACCAAAGATTACTCAAGTAGAGTAGATGCTCATGGTATTAAGGAGTTAGATATCTTAGGTAGTGCCTTCAATGGAATGTTGTTCAATACTCAAGAATATATAGATAAGCAGGCACAAGCCGAGGCAGAGCAACTTAAGTTGACTGTAAGTCTAGAGGGAAAAGTGCAACAGCGTACCTTGGCTTTAAAGGAAGCAAATAGTGAACTCATTCATACTCTAGAGCAGTTACATCAATTTCAAAGACAAATTGTACAAAATGAAAAAATGGCTTCTTTGGGGGACATGGTTGCTGGTGTTGCACATGAAGTTAATACTCCAATTGGCTTAGGGGTCACAGCCTCTACTATGATGTTAGATAGGCTTGCAGATATGCGAGTAGCCTTTGAAAGTAAAACCCTCAAAGCGAGTGCTTTGACTAAGTTTATTGATGAAGGTGAAGAAAATCTCAATATTATTTATCGGAATTTAAATAGAGCTGCTGAGTTAATTTCTAGTTTTAAACAGGTGGCGGTTGATCAGTCTTCAGAGAGTAGCAGAGTATTTTCATTTTCGAACTTGATGAGCGAAATTCTAATTTCAATGGGCCCTACGTTGAAGAAAACGCCCTATAAAATACATATTGCTTGTTCTGATGACATTATAGTTGAGTCAAAAGCGGGGCCTATTAATCAAATTATGATTAATTTAATTATGAATTCCATTATTCACGGTTTTGAAGGCATGGAAGAAGGCGATATTAATATTAAAATAGAACTAATGGAAAATAGTAAGGTCAAAATCGACTTCGTAGATAATGGAAAAGGTATTCCTGAGCAATTGTGTAAGCGAATCTTTGACCCTTTTGTTACGACTAAGCGCGGACAGGGGGGGAGTGGACTAGGGATGCATTTAGTCTACAATCTGGTGACTCAAGGTTTAAACGGTTCGATTTCCATTGTTAGTGAAGAACATCACGGGGTGCATTTTTCTATTATGTTTCCAGTGAAAATAGTCGATTCCAAGCATGTAAATGCTAGTACTTTTAAATAAATAGACAAAGAAGACTATTTTCCTATGTTTAAATGCGCTATTTTTTACTTAATATGTAATTATGCTACTGATTTTTAGATATTTTCTGATAAACTTTTACACAAATTTTTAACTAGGCCCGAATCATGCAGACTCCTAACGTATTAATTGTTGAAGACGAAGTCGTTACTCGTACCACTTTAAAAAGCTTGTTCGAAGCAGAAGGGTACAATGTATTCGAAGCTGAGAACGGCGAACAAATGCATGACTTCTTTGAAAACAACACAATCAATTTAGTCATCATGGATATTAACCTTCCGGGTAAAAACGGTTTGATTTTAGCCCGAGAAGTACGTGGTCGTAAAAATATCGGACTGATATTTTTAACCGGTAGAGATAACGATGTAGATCGTATTTTAGGATTAGAAATTGGTGCAGATGACTATCTAACAAAGCCATTTAATCCACGTGAATTAACTATTAGAGCTAGAAACTTATTAACACGAACTACCAACAGTAGTGAAGACGATGATTTGCCTAGCCGAGTGAGCTTTAATGGCTGGACGTTAGATGGTGATAGCCGCAGTCTAATTTCTCCAAGCACAAAAGAATTCCGTTTACCTCGTAGTGAGTTTAGAGCATTGCATTTGTTTTTAAATAACCCAGGTAAAATACTGACTAGAGAGCAGCTGATTATGGAAATGACGGGGCGAGAATTACGTCCAAATGACCGTACTGTAGATGTTACTATACGACGCATACGTAAGCACTTTGAGTCAGAAGTGAATGCAGATGATTTGATTGTTACTATTCACGGTGAAGGTTACCGTTTTTGTGGCTCAGTAGATTCATAATTATCACTACAAACCCATTATAAAATTTAAGAAAGCTCCTTGTAGGAGCTTTTTTATTGCCTAAAAATTGTGATTAGTTTCTATATAAAGTTTTAATTAGGTGGTAACCAAACTTCGTTTTTACGGGCCCATGCACGGTTAAAATTTCTTTCTTAAATACCACGTTGTCAAAAGCTTTAACCATAGAGCCTGGACTAAACTCTCCTAAATCGCCGCCTTGTTTTCCTGAAGGACAGATTGAATGCTTTTTAGCTAACTTATGAAAGTCTCCTCCTTTTTTAAGTTGTAACTTTAATTTTTCAGCTAATGCTTGGTTTTTTACTAGAATATGGCAGGCGCACGCTTTCATGGCATATATCCGTTGGGAGTGTATTGTTGAGTTCTATACGCAGGAGTTTAGCAGGTAGTGGCTTTAAAAAAAGAAAAAGAGCCGGAGCTCTTTTTCTTGTAGATTTGAAGTTTATGTTTTGATTATTTGATAAACAACATTTCTTGATACTTAGGTAAAGGCCATAAGTCATCAGAGACTACTAATTCTAGTGCATCTGCATGAGTACGTACTTCTAGCATTAGTGGGCAAAGTGTATCTGCACAATAATTAAGGTGAGCTTCAACAGAGTCAAACTCCTCAACCTCAATCGCTTCTTTTAGTTTACGTACTGCAGCCATCATCGCGTCTGTTTCAGCGGCAATTTCGTCAATACTATTGTGACTAATTGTAATATTCAACTTACTAAGGTTGGTAGCTGTACTAGATAAACTATCTAGATACTCAATGGTCGCTGGATATATTCTAGTACTGGCCATGCCAACTACTAACTTAGCTTCTACTTCAATAGATAGAATATATTGCTCTGCGTATACTTCAAAACGGCTAGCCAGTTCTGCTGGAGATAGAACGCCAGTCGATTCAAAAAGTTTAACCACAGACTCTTCTTTAAACGCAGGTAGCGCATCAGCAGTGGTTGGAATGTTTTTCAAACCACGTTCTTCTACAGCAGCTTTATGCCATTCACTTGAATAGCCGTCGCCACCGAAGATAACATTACCGTGCTCTTCCATTAGTTCTTGAAGAACTGTGATGACTGCAGCTGTTTTGTCTTCACCTTTGTCTAAGACAGCTTCTAGTTTGTCTGCAATCCAAGTTAATGAATCAGCTAACATAGTATTCATGGCAACCAATGGCCCTGATACTGACTGCGATGAACCAACAGCTCTAAATTCGAAACGGTTACCAGTAAATGCAAACGGTGATGTACGGTTACGGTCACCCGGATCGCGTTCGAAAGAAAGAATTTGAGATAGACCTAAGTCCATTAAGCCGCCTTTAGCTTTCTCAAGTAACTTACCTTCTTTTATATCATTGAAAACGCTTTCTAATTGAGTTCCCAAGTAAACTGATAATATTGCTGGCGGCGCTTCGTTAGCACCTAAGCGGTGGTCATTTGCAGCAGATGCGATTACCGCTCTCAAAAGTGGTCCGTATTTATGTACGCCTCTAATAACAGCTCCACAGAATAATAAGAAGTTTAGGTTGTCATGGGGTGTGCTGCCTGGGTCTAACAAGTTACCTTGAGTCGCATTACCAACGGACCAGTTAACGTGCTTACCTGAACCATTTACACCTGCAAAAGGTTTTTCATGTAATAAACACAAGAAGCCATGTTCTTTAGCTGTGCTTTTCATTAACGTCATCAGTAATTGTTGATGATCAGCCGCTACGTTGGCAGCTTCGAAATAAGGAGCAATTTCAAATTGGCCTGGAGCAACTTCGTTGTGGTGTGTTTTTGCTGGAATCCCCATGCGATATAGCTTGTCTTCAAAGTCTTGCATAAAGACTTGGACTCTCGCTGGTATAGCGCCAAAGTAATGGTCATCAAATTGTTGACCCTTTGCAGGGGCAGCACCAAATAAAGTACGACCAGCGAGTAATAGGTCAGGGCGAGCATTAGCAAAGTGTTCATCAACTAAAAAGTACTCTTGCTCAGCACCGCAGCTAGAGTTTAGGGTAGCGATTTCAGTTTCACCCATTAAACTTAGTACTTTTTGAGCCGCTTTATCCATTGCTTTGTTTGAACGTAGCAACGGAATTTTCTTATCTAGTGCTTCGCCTGTCCAAGACATAAATACGCTTGGGATCATTAATGTTGCGCCATTGGCGGTTTTCATGACATATGCAGGGCTGGTGGGATCCCATGCAGTGTAACCACGGGCAGCGTTAGTCATACGCAAGCTACCATTAGGGAAAGAAGAACCATCAGGCTCGCCTTTTATCAACAAGCTACCTGTAAATTCTGTAATCGCTCCGCCGTCTGAATTGGTGATGATAAAACCATCATGTTTTTCAGCCGTGATATTGGTCATTGGATAGAAGATATGAGAGAAAAACTTAACACCCTTGGCGATTGCCCAATCTTTCATTGCGGCAGCAACAACGTCTGCGGTAGCTGTATCAAGTGGAGCACCGGTTTGAACTGTTTTCTTGATAGCTTTAAAGGCGTTTTTAGATAATGCTTCTTCCATAGCCGCTAAGCCAAACACATCGCTCGCCCAAATTTTGTTCAATGGTTCTGGTGTTTTGCACGATTTAGGTGCGCGATTGGTAATTTCTGTTATAGCGTTTTTACGAGATGTTAATCCACTCATATCTTTTCCTCAGTCTGTCTTTAAAGGGGTGTAGGGATTTACCTTATTTTTTTAAAGTAAAACATACTAAATCTGAGGTTGTTGAAGCAGATATCAGGCCACAAGGGTTTACATAGCGCTAGGTGCGCTGTATTGGATTTTCCATATCCTTAATTTCTAGAATCTAATCTGGCTTATTTAAATCGTCATTGAGTCTTGGTTTGCTAGAAGACGATTCTTTGCGCTCAAATTCACCTTCAATAATATCTTCTGAGTTTTGCTTTGAATGTGGGGGGGATTGGAATCCTTGGTGAAAAGAGGGCTCTACCGTTTTAATTATTAGTCGTTTTAACAAATTACTAGCAATAATAGGCCTAGTCATAGGCAGGGTTAGTAGCAAACCTAAAATATCAGTAATAAACCCTGGCGTAACTAAAAGAACACCTGCGATTGCTAGGAGTAAACCCTCTGCCATTTCTTGGCCTGGCATAATCCCTGTTTGCATTTTTTGCTGGGCTTGAGTGAGTGTTGTCAGGCCTTGTTGCCTAACTAAACGGGCCCCTACAAAAGCGGTAAGGATGACGATAGCAACGGTATACCAGCCTCCAATTAGCTCACCTACATTGATTAATATCGCGATTTCAGCAATCGGTAATATTGCGAAAAGTAGAAATAATTTAGCCAAAAAATGCCTCTTTATGATGATATACCCAAGTATTATTTTAACTGATACCAGAGCCTATGTATTTGTTATTATAATGGGCTCAGCTTGGAATAAACCAAGAGTCGCTTTGTTACAAAATATTGCTTTTGTTTCTGGCAGGAGCTGTGGAAAGATTCTTAGATTAGTAAGGGTCTTTAACTAAAAGTTTACTTTCTTAATATATTTTTAAGCTTACACGCTTAACTTTGAGATATTTACAATATGTAAATTGTCCCAGTTACTGTTTAATTAAAAAGAGTTGTTCATGAACTTAGTTGCTAATCGTGTCATTTTATTTGTTTTTTTGAGTTTGTTTTGTTTGGGTAGCTTTGCGCAATCGGCTGACCCTTTGGCCGATTTATTTGCAGACGAGCCTGAGTTTTTGAAAGTAGACGAGGCCTTCCAGTTTGATTTTGAACAAAGAAGTGGCCAATTGATATTAAAGTGGAAAATTGCAGATGACTATTACTTATATAAAAAGCAATTTAAGACAGCATTAAAACAGACTGAGTTAGGGGAACCTGAGTTTCCTGAGGCGATGCAGGTAGAAGATGAGTTTTTTGGATTGTCTGATGTGTTTCGTGGCGAATTAGAAGTCCAATATCCAATAATTTTTGCAGCCAAAGATGGGGTTGTAAAAATTCGCTACCAAGGTTGTGCTGATGCTGGTCTTTGTTATCCCCCTGTCACCAAAGAAGTATTTTTAGAGAGCGTTACCGCCTCTGAGCCGAATCTCTCAGCAGTTGATGCCAGTAAAAACAACTCTGCTACTCCAGTTGTCTCAGAGCAATTTGAGCTTGCAAGCTTACTATCCAGTGAACAAAGTTTGCTGTGGACCTTACTAATATTTTTAGGATTAGGAGTGGGGTTAGCTTTTACACCTTGCGTGTTTCCTATGTACCCGATTTTATCTGGTATTGTTATTGGTCAGGGTACCAGTATGAGTACCTCTAGAGCCTTCAGTCTTTCTTTTGTTTACGTCCAAGGCATGGCTCTCACTTACTCCTTATTAGGGCTACTCGTGGCCTCTGCGGGAGTACAATTTCAGGCTAGCCTGCAGCACCCAGCGATTCTAATTACGTTAATTGTTATCTTTATTTTGTTGGCCATTGTGATGTTTGGGGCTTATGAGTTGCAGCTGCCATCTGCTTGGCAAGAAAAACTCAATGCAATGAGTAACAAACAAACCAGCGGTAGTTATTTGGGTGTACTCGTAATGGGGGCTATTTCGGGCCTAGTTGCCTCACCGTGTACAACAGCACCGCTAACTGGAATTTTGTTATTTATTGCTCAAAGTGGCGACCTCGTCTTAGGTTTTAGTGCTTTATATGTGTTAAGTCTCGGCATGGGGATACCACTGATTTTATTTGGTGTCACAGGTGGTAAGTTGCTACCTAAAGCGGGGCACTGGATGAACATTGTTAAAGTAGCGTTTGGATTCATGATGCTAGCGGTAGCCATAATGTTTGT
>NZ_JBDVBQ010000002.1:0-1978 GCF_039942875.1 Paraglaciecola sp. | reverse complement strand
GTTTCATTATTTAGGCTTGCGGGGCTTCGTAGATAAGCATTTCATATTGCTTTGCGAGCAATATGAAATGGCAGAATTAAATCTCAGAACTATGATTGCAGACAATTTTAATGGTTGAATATTCGTGGGGATCCCTCAGGGACTAACCCCGTTAAACGAAAAAAGGCCCAACGAATAACGTTGAGCCTTTTCTCTTTTAATATGGCGGATAGCGAGGGATTCGAACCCCCGGTACGTTTGACCGTACGTCTGATTTCAAGTCAGGTGCATTAAACCGAGCTCTGCCAGCTATCCATTGTCTTAATTCTGGTTGGTCGTATAAACACGTTATTGCGACGTCCCCGAATTGAGGATGCGAATATTAGTGACGTTTTAAGGTGTTGTAAAGGGTTAATTTAATAAAATGTTTTGTTTGATTATTGTTTGAACGGATTGGATATATTTACACCATTTTACAAATTAGTAATGAGAATTATCACCAATAACACTTGAAAAAGTCACCTAAACACCATACAAATACATTCTTAATAAAGTTTTTTTAATTTACTTCCTGGAGAATACAATGGAACACAGATCTTCCTATAGCAATACAGGTCAAGCTTCTGTATTGCAAACGAACAAAGTACTTCGCAACACTTATATGCTGTTGGCGATGACGCTAACTTTCAGCGCAGTTTGTGCTGGCATAACAGCGGCTATGAACATTTCTCCAGGTATTGCCATGGGAATGAACCTAGCAGCCTTGGTTATGATATTTTTCTTAAATAAGGCATCACAGAGCTCTGCTGGCATTTGGTTTGTTTTTGCCTTTACCGGTTTACTAGGTGGCTCTTTAGGTTATACCTTAAATTACTATGCAGGTTTCCAAGGCGGCAGTGAGTTAATCATGCAAGCATTTGGCGCTACTGCACTAGTATTTTTTGGCCTATCTGGATATGTACTCACGACTAAGAAAGACTTCTCATTCATGGGTGGCTTTTTAATTGTTGGTTTAATCGTAGCGGTAGTCGCCTCAATTGCTAATATATTTATGGGTATTCCAGCGTTAAGTTTAGCTGTGAGTGCTGCGATTGTATTCATCATGTCTGGGTTCATCTTGTATGACACAAGCCGAATCATTAATGGTGGTGAAACTAACTACATTCGCGCTACGGTTTCTATGTACTTGAATATATACAACTTATTTACGTCTATCCTACACCTTCTTGGTGCGTTTAGTAGTGACGATTAATTCTTAAAAAAGAATTACATTTTTAAAACGCCTCAGCTTGCTGGGGCGTTTTTTTTTATGGTACATTGCACCCTTATGTCATCTTTTTCCTTATTAGTTACCTCAGCCCCCTTTTCCGAACAAAACGCCTATAGTGCATACCGTTTTGCCCTTGCGGCTGTGCAAGCTAAACACACAGTGAATGGCATCTTCTTTTATCAAAGTGGCACCTTAAATGGCTCAAGTTTGCAGCTAACGCCGTCGAACGAGTTTGATTTATATGCAGCTTGGAAAACCTTAGCCAGTGATCACAAAGTCCCTTTGATGGTCTGCGTGAGTGCTGCGAGTAAACGGGGCATTACCACAGCTGAAGACGCGCATGATTCAGATAATCCTCACTATAGCCTTACAGCACCATTTGAATCAGTAGGCTTAGGTGAGCTGGCAGTTTTAATGAAGAATAGTGATAGGTTGGTACAGTTTTGAGTGAGTCAGCCAATACCCTTGCCATCATCAACCAGTCAGCCCCATATGGCAATTCAAATGGACAAGAAAGCCTAGACATGGCTATGGCCATGAGTAACTTTGCTCAAGACGTAAGTCTGTTTTTTATTGAAGATGGCGTGTTACAGCTTTTATCAAAACAAGCCCCAGAAAATATAGATGCGAGGGCATACCATAAGACATTTCCAGCGTTAGAGTTTTACGATATTGAAAATATTTATGTGTGTAGGCACAGCCTCGAAAGCCGTGGAATTAAAGTGTCAG
>NZ_JBDVBQ010000001.1:0-23935 GCF_039942875.1 Paraglaciecola sp. | reverse complement strand
CTTCTTCAAAATAACAATTTCATTCATGGTATTGGTCTTTAGTGATGTTTGGCGATTGATCTGATCACCAAGTACCATGAATGTTCCAAATTATTTTATAACAATGACTTACCAACTTATTTCGTGGGGATACCTCAGGGTCAGAGACGTTGATTTTCTGATTTAGCCATCTCCACCGTTTTTTCTAAGCCTTAAGGTATATAAACAACCAAGAATGGTGTGTTATGCCTCAATCGCGAAAAGGCCAAATTATTCTCAACCCCATCTGTAGACAACCACGGAAGAGCTTATTCAAGCCACTTTATGCTTGTTGATTGGAAAGTATTTAAGTAATTTATTATTTTCGGTGTCTATGTAAGTTAGTGAATAAAATTAAAAAGTTTAAAGAGGTTAATCTACAGCCTCGTTATGCTAATCAAGGAGTTTGCATTGGTTTCAGGTTATAGAACTAGCTCAGATTTAAAAGATATGGATTTAGCTGTAATACATGGTTATATATCTAACTCTTATTGGGCTAAAGGTATTCCATTAATGTTAATGGAAAAAGCTATAAATAATTCTTTATGCTTTGGTGTTTTTACTGAGTGCGGTAATCAAGTAGCTTTTGCTCGTATGGTGACTGATTCGGCAACGTTTGCATACTTAGCTGACGTTTTCGTATTAGAAGAGCATAGAGGCAAAGGTTTAAGTAAGTTGCTTATGCAAGTCATTGTTGCTCATCCAGACTTACAAGGTATTCGACGTATGGCACTTGCTACAAGTGATGCTCATGGCCTTTACGAGCAATTTGGTTTTAAAGCTTTAAGCTCTCCAGAATCTTTTATGGAATTGCATCAACCAGATATGTACAAATAAGTAGTAAAAAAGACTTACATTTTTAAAATTAGCTAAACCCCAGTTTTATTCCAAGCCTCAATACATCCAAACACTCAAAGATTGTGTGGTATACCTCAATCCTGTAAAAGCCAAATTAGTCTGGTAGATACCCCTTATTAAGTTGTTATTTGGGGTGTCTATGTAATTATACTGAGGCTTGAGCTTGGCAGTTTTAATTAGATTAATGTCAGCTCAATTGCAATGGGGTTAGCCCTATATCTGCTCATAACTATTCAAACCTACAAAGGCAATTTCAAACAATATGAAAAAAATTTACGTAGCACTGATTGCCTTACCCTTTTTGGCCTTGGGTATTAGCTTGGTGCATGATTCAGCTGCGACTTGGCTTAGAATAATCAATAGCAGCATTGCCATTACTCGCTCATATGATGTAGTGCGGGATATATCTTACGGTATTAAACCATGGCAAAAATTGGATATATATAAGGCAACCAACGGGGACCCAAATGCACCTGTCATAGTGTTCTTTTTTGGCGGCGGTTGGAGCTGGGGAGACAAAGTATATTTTGAGTTTGTTGCCGATAGCTTTGTACGTAAAGGCTACACGGTAGTCATTCCAAATTATGTGCTATTTCCAGAAGGGAGATTTCCCGAATTTGTGCATGATGGCGCATCAACGATTAAATGGGTTGCAGACAACATACGTCAGCATGGTGGTGATGCTGAGCAAATTCATTTAGTCGGCCACTCTGCTGGAGCCTATATCAGTGTCATGTTGGCCACAGATGACCAATACCTAAATCAACTAGGGTTAACAACCGATATTATCAAAGGCGTTGGCGGTGTGGCTGGGCCATATAACTTCACCCCCAAAGAACAAGAGTATATTGATATTTTTGGTCCAGAAAACTTCGATACTATGCGTATTGCTAACCATGTAAATGGCAATGAGCCACCTATGATTATGCTATACGGTGCGGGCGACACAACTGTTGGTTTGTTTAATCTTGAAATAATGGCGCAAGGCTTACAGCAATTTAATATTAAGCACAAAACAGTACTCTACGACCAAGCGATTAATCACACTAATATTTTGCTCAAGCTGCATCCTTGGTTTGCAGGAGACGTATCTGTTGCCGATGATATAGATAAATACTTTAAACAAAATAGTTAGATATACCATGAGAAGCAATTTGGGGCAGAGACATTGATTGTCTGATTTAGCCATCTACTCTTGCTTCAAGGTTGAAATGCACCACCTTTGTTATGTTATTGTTTTGGGGGGTATGTAAGCTCTTCAAATTAGGCTAATTATTGATAATAAATTTTAAGGTGAGGGCTGTTTTACACCCTTGCTATGAGTAGTAAAATGGGGAGCAAATGAAAACATATAAAGGATCTTGTCACTGCAATGCCGTCCAATTCGAAATTGATAGTGACTTTCCCGAATTAACTACATGTGACTGTTCAATCTGCGTAAAGAAAAATGCGCTTATGGTTAAAGTTCATGAAAATTTCATGAGAATTGTTTCTGGTGAAGAAAACCTAAGCACTTATCAGTTTCATACAAATACAGCTGAGCACTATTTTTGTAAAACGTGCGGCATTTATCCATTTCATAGAAAACGAGTTACACCTGACTATTATGGTGTAAATGTGTTCTGCCTTGAAGGTTTTAACTCTGAAGGTATTCCGGTTCGGGCTACTGTTGGCGCAGCAATGAAATAATGAGCATAAAAACTCATAACAATCTAATTAAACCGACCTTAAATCGCTACAATCTTTTTGTCGGGTTCGCTGAAACCTTTATAGTGTGAATGTGTATCGAGTTGAAATTTATCGACTTTGCCATAGAAGTGAATACTCTGATTTGTTTTTATATTCATAATAAGCTGAATCTAACTTGCACTATGTAGGTTGAGATCTAGTAAACTATTTGAATATTGTGTTCGTTGCCTTTTGAATTGTTTTTTCTTGCGATTGGTCTCTTAGTTATTGAGCCATTAACTAATCGAGTTACTTCAAAAGAAAGCTAGAGCCTCAATCTAACAAGGCATAGGGTGGTTTACAGGAGTTGTTCCACGTATAAGTAATTAAAGCTGCTAAGCGTGCATTGGTTTTTATCTGAGGCATTAAGAGGAGCAGCCATATCGTAACGACATCTCAATCAGGTAAATATCATGACTACTTTTAGAGTGTTACTATTTTTAAAACTAGTGTGTTTTGCAGTAAATAGTATGGCTCAACCCAACAAGCTCGTGTCTCACGTTACTGACCCCAAAACCATTGTTTTGCCCGGTAAAAGTAGCGGAGATACCAACCCACTATCAAAGTATGTTCGCAATATGTTAGATAAGTCTTAAGAGAACTTAGGGTTTAACGTTGAACATTACGGTTACCCCATGGGGCGAGGAATAGTTGAAGCTAATGCCGGTCGTATTGATGGTATTCTTGTCAGAGTTGAGGGCGTTTCAAAAGAATATCCTAACTTAGTTAAAGTGCCGTACCCATTGGCTACATTTGAAATATTATTAGTGACCGACCCTGCCACATGTCATCCTTGTGATGTTAATGAGTTAGATAATGTGGCAACGGTGAAAGGCTTTAAAGCGTTTGAATATTACTTAGCAAAAACACCTTTTAACCCGATAGTCACTGAAGTGTTTAATATGAAACGTCTGTTAGAAATGCTGTCGTCAGGCAGAGTGCATGGCGTTGTGTTACCTTTTCATAAAGACTCAGGTATACAGTTAAATGAAAACTGGTCTACTCAGGTGATTGATGTGTATGCTAGCTATCACTACGTTCATAAAAAACATGCTAACTTAATTCCTCTTCTACATGAGCAGTTCAAAATGTTAGAAAAAGAATTTAAGCACCCCCAAGCAAGTCATTGAAGTGAATAGGCTTGCTGTAAAGGTTATAACACCCTAATTTAACTCATCTAAGTCTGCTTGATACTGCTCTATTTGATTAGCGTTACTCAATAAACATTAGTGCATTTTTTTGATCAATTTTAAAATCAAACTCCCGCAGAAAATTCATTCCTAGTAAGCCGTCTGCATTGCTTATTCCTTCCATTGGCAATACTACTACGGGTAGGTTTTGCACGGTAACGTGGTGTAGTGTCAATTCTCGAAATTCATAGATGCTTGCCATTACACTGCCACCTGCGGTGCCAATCGTAAAACGCCCTAGGTGATTGATTTTAAAGCGATTACTTAGCCGGTCAAAGTACTGCTCAGAAATAGCCGTGATAGATGCTCCTGTGTCAATCAACAAGTTCACTGGGTTACCACTTAATGCGCCACTAACTAGGTATTGGTCTCTCACTTGTTTAAGGGGGATTGAACGGGCAATCACTTCATTTTGTGGGGGTTGTGTTTGCTCTTCTGGTGTTGTCGCTTGTTCTGCAGGCAGCTGTGCTAATACTATTTGTCTGACTTTTTGTGCGTCTGGGTCGGAATAGTCTAATGCCCCTAAGACGTTTTCCATTAACCCGGCTTGCAGTTGCTGGGCATAGGCTGTGGCTAACGACAAAATATATAATCTGCTGGTGGGTTCTAGTTGTAACAAAGGCTCTACAAACATGGCCAATATATCCCAAGAGTAGTTGCGCTCTAACTGGGTGATGGTGGTTTGGGTGAGTTTAGTAATCTGTTGTTCTACTTCGGTTTGTTGTGCTGCCGTCATGGGGCTGCGGAGTAGGTCGTAATAATGACTAATGGCGTCGCTAAGTAATTCGGTTTCTACTTTCATTTTGGCTTCAATCAGCAAAAA
The DNA here is from genome assembly GCF_039942875.1 of Paraglaciecola sp. Lineage (GTDB taxonomy): Bacteria > Pseudomonadota > Gammaproteobacteria > Enterobacterales > Alteromonadaceae > Paraglaciecola. The sequence goes on along the minus strand of NZ_JBDVBQ010000001.1, from coordinate 19,318 downwards.
CGCCATATCTTGAGGATGGGCCTTTAAGTAATTCTGCAGAAAAGGAATCAGCGCTGCAAACTCTTTATTCTGTAGCCATTCATTGGCTTGCTCTAGTAATTGTTCTCTGTCTGTAATGTGATCAGAGGTGGTCTGGTCATTTTCTTGGTTTTTAAAAAGTTTAATAGAATCGCTTTGGCCTGCATCTGACTGCCTAATGATTGGCTGTGTGATGGGTTGCGGCTCGGTGTTTTCTGTTAGGTTGAGGGTTGAACTCAAGGTTTTTTCAGTAAAAATAGCAAAGAACAGGTATACGTTTAAGCTAATAGATAGGGTTAGCAACAACACTAGTATGGTGTGCCACCGGTTCACTACTTGAGCTCCGGCGTAGCAGAGATGCAAGCAGGGCCATAAACAGATGAAAACGCTTTAGGCATTCTTTTGGGCAAGCCTGTAGATAATTCAATGCATACAAAATCGGTTTTGGCTGTGAGTAAAGTCACCTTGTCGCGACGTCTTATAAATTGAAATTGCCTCGACAACTTTATCTTACTATCACAATACACTATCCAAGTTGCGCAGTCTATGACATCAGCTTCATGGGCGGCCGCCAAATAGTTTATTTCGTGCCGACTTATGGCCATGCCTCTATCCATTTCTTGATATTGTTCTATGGTCAGGCCTAATTGATTTGAATGTGCCCATGAAGTGACCTCTAGCTGCTTCACATAGGCCACATTATTGACATGATGATAGTGATCAATGTGCTCTGGGCCAATTGTCCAGGTGCACAAAAATGGATTAGGGTGCAGCCAATTCATCGGAGTTATTGGTTTTTTAGCGTATATTGGCCAAATACCCCAGCGTCTATCCAACCTCGGTTTTTGTCACCATTTACAGGTTTAATAGCATGTGAACCCACAAAGTGCTCTCTGATATCGCTACCGTCATTGTCACAGTAGGCCAACATAAAGCCTATTTTTTGCCCTGCAACTAAAGGTATGGCTGGTAGTGGCTTGGCATCGGAAAAGTCATTGGGATAAAGCCTAATCGCTACCTCCCAAATAATATGGTTAGGCTCGGTGCTACTGCGTTTCCACTGACTAATTAGGTGATCATTAAAATTTCGCGGGCTTTTGTTTTCAGCAATATCAATGGCTTGGTTGTCTAGGGCAATATGATAGGCCATGGCAGTATGGTTAAATTGGTGGTTTCCACCTGATGCGTCACTATCTATAAAAATTTCTAGGGCATCGTCATCCCAGTAACGGTCTAACGGATCGGCTATTTTATCTATTAGTACATCATCTACTAGCTCAGCTTGTAGGTATAAGTATTGGTTATCCCATAACACTTTGTAGCGGCCCGAAAAGTCGTCACTACTTGGCTTCTCGCCTTGAATTAGGTGTGACATGTTATGCCACTTGGCTTGATCCCAGCTTGACTCTGCTATGCCGTCTATTTCAATTTTAGTTGACGTAAAGGCGATCTCATTCGCGGCAAGGGGAGTACATATTAGGCTGGTTAACAATAGATATTTACTAAGCAAGTTGGACTCTCTAATTATGGGGCATTTTTGCAATAGCTTGGCGTAAACCGCAAACGAAAACAATAGTAAAGTTGTACCGGCCCATTACACTTTGTTGGTATTTACGGGTAAAATGCCGGCCCTATGATGCAGAACGCCCCCACACAGAAAAATACAGCCCAAACTTTGCCTGATTTTAAGGATGGTCGAGCTAGGTGCCATCGTTACCAAGACTTAATTGAGCTTTTCCATAAGACTTTTGCTGAAAGTGAAAGAACCCTGCTGGTTAAAGGGGAAGACGAACCTATTTATATTCCGGCTAAAATCGTAGATAACAAACATCAAATCGTTTTTGCCCACGGCTATTTTGCAAGTGCACTCCATGAAGTCGCCCATTGGTGCATAGCAGGCAAGGCTAGGCGGTTATTAGAAGATTATGGATATTGGTATTGTCCAGATGGCCGTGATGCAGAGCAACAAGCTGAGTTTGAAAAGGTAGAAGTCAAACCTCAAGCCATCGAATGGGCATTTTCGCTGGCAGCGGGTAAGTCATTTAGAGTCAGTACAGACAATTTAAATGGTGCCCCTGTTAACGCTGAGAAATTTCAGGCTGCGGTACAGCAGCAATTGTCACAATATATAGCCCTTGGGTTTCCACCTCGAGCACAGCAGTTTATCGAGGTATTACAAACATTTTATGGTACGACTGATATTAAGCACTTGGAGGTTGTGAATGCCATCTAGTCATATTGACAGTAATTTTAAGCTAGGACTTTTAATCAATCCTTTTGCGGGGATTGGTGGGGCGGTTGCTTTAAAAGGCAGTGATGGTAAAGAAGTGCGCGATAAAGCACTCGCGCTAGGCGCTGAAAAAAAAGCCATGTATAAAACAAGTTTAGCCCTTGAATGTTTACTGCCACTAAAAGATAAGGTGACCTTATATGTTGCCGGTGGCGAAATGGGTGAGCAAGTCGTTAAGCAAATGGGGTTTCAATACATAGTCGTTTATGAGCCCAAGCAAGCGCAAACAGAAGGCCAAGATACAGAAGCGGCTGCGGCGGTGCTGGTAGCAAACAAAGTGGATTTAATTTTGTTTGCTGGTGGTGATGGTACCGCACGTAATTTGTGCGCTGTAATTGGTAATAAGGTGCCTGTGCTTGGTGTGCCTGCAGGGTGCAAAATTCACTCGGCCGTATATGCGGTTACTCCACAGGCGGCAGGTAGGGTATTAAAGCAAGTGGTAGCAGGTGACTTGGTCAGCGTAAGTGACTCTGAAGTGATGGACATCGACGAAGCACTTTTTCGAAAAGGTAGAGTGAATGCCCGTCAATATGGCGAGATGTTAGTGCCCACTGAATTACGTTATATTCAAGCTGTTAAAATGGGCGGTAAAGAGTCTGATGAGTTAGTGCTTGCGGATATTGCTGCACATTTAATTGAAGTAATGGATGACCATCCAGAACACCTTTTTGTGATGGGATCTGGGTCAACCGTGAATGCCATTATGGAAGAACTGAATTTAGACAACACTCTGTTAGGTGTTGACCTTGTGCAAAATCAAAAGCTACTTGCGAAAGACCTGACTGCACAACAATTGTTAAATTTAACCGCAAACAAACCCTGTAAATTGGTGATAACGTTAATTGGTGGCCAAGGACATATTATTGGGCGAGGCAATCAGCAACTTAGTGCAGATTTTTTACGAGCATTAGGCAAAGAAAATATAATTTTAGTGGCTAGTAAAAGTAAATTGAATAACCTGTCGGGTCGTCCATTAATTGTGGATTCGGGTGAGCCTAGCTTAGATGAACAACTGGCAGGGTTAATACCCATAATGACTGGGTATCATGATCAAGTGTTATATCCTGTGGCTAATTTTAAAAATGAAAATGAGGAACACGTGTGAGCCAAGTGACAACAAATTTTAGTTCGGATTTAGCAGAATTTACCAAGCAAGTTGAACATTATCTAGATAATGTTGTGCAGCATGGCACTGACGAGCAGCTTTTTACTGCCAGCTATCTGCAAGGACACTTTGCCGTTGTTGCGGGCCAAAGCTCCCTAGAGGAGTTTGAAACCATAACGCAATTTAAAGAATTGATGGAGCAAAGCCTAAATAAAGCGTTTGCTGCCAATGAGCTTGAAGCGGATGACCAAAAGCAAGTGTGGTCGTTGTGGAATACCTTCATTCAAGGTTAATGCCGCTAGTTCTGCCTACGTATTAAACTTCTGATTAAAAAGCGGTTGGGGTTAAGGGCATCGAGTAAGTGGTTTGCTAGAGGTAATGGCTCGCCTAACATCTGACTCACTAATAACTCTGCGCATAAAGGTGCGGTGGTTAATCCTCTTGAACCTAAGCCGCACAACATAAAACTGTTGGGAATATCTATAGGTTCAGGGTAGCGATCCACAGGTAAAGCTTTATACAAATTTGCATATTGTTTAGTTTGCTCGGTGATATCTGGTACCGCTCCCACCATAGGCAGATGGTCAGGGCTACTACATCTTATACCTGCTCTACCACCTTGGGTCTCAGACAGTGCCTTTGCCCATTGACAGTGTTGCAGGGCTTTTTGCTGTTTTTCAATATTCTGTTGCTGCTCTGACAATCTATAATCACAGTTTGTATCATCTTTTACATAGGTTGAACCTATGGTGTTGATGTAATTTAGGCTGGGTGTCATGTAGCCTTTATGGCACAGCACAGTGTTAAGTTTCGCAAGCTCATTTTTACTTTCTAAATACTCAACTTGACCTCTCACTAACCTAAAGGGCAGCGCACTAAGTGGGGCTAATTGACTGCTATCACTGCCCGTAGCGTAAATAATAATATCGGCATGGCTTAAGCTGCCATCTAGCCAGTTAAGTTGCCATTTACCCGCTTGCCTAGCAACTGACACAAGCTGGTGATGGGTTTTCACCTCAGCTTTTGATTGTTTTACTAAGGCTGTAACCAGCTCAGGTAAGTGTATCCAGCCACCTTGTTCAATAAAAAGTCCAGAGTAAGGGAGTGGCACGTTTGCTAGGTTACTGGCGTCTTGTGAGTCAACCCAACGTACCAGTGATTCTGGCCATGTTTTATTGTCTATCAGCTTTTGGTAGCGTTGCTGCACCTTATCATTAAAGGCTAATTGTAGGGTGCCACACCATTGATGAGTAAAGTTAGCTCCTGATTTTAATAAGGTTTTATATAAACGGTTTGCATAGGTAAACGCTGTCGCATGTATTTGGCTAGGGAGGCCAGCTGTAGCATTTAGTTGAGGGTAAAACCCACCTTGGCTGTTGCCCGAGGCCCCTTGTGCTAATTCATTATCTTTGCAAAATATATTCGCTTTTATCCCTCGTTTACTCAGTGCGTAAGCGCAATTGGCTGCTGCTAGCCCCCCGCCTATGATAGCAATACTTGGGGTTGTGGTATCTGTAGCTGGGGCTCTTTTAAAATAAGGAACCCGTACAGTCTTGTCTTGAGCACTAGTAAAAATCCCAGCTAACATGTCTCGTTTTCGGCCATGGCCTGGGCATTTTTTCGCATCAAAGCCTGCGGCTATTAAGCCTCGCCTTACAAAGCCTGCTGCGGTAAAAGTTGAAAAGCTACATTGATCTTTAGCTAACAAAGCCATGTGCTGAAATAAAAAGTCGTTCCACATCTCGGGATTCTTACTGGGTGCAAAACCATCTAAATACCAAGCGTCTACTAACCCTGTTTTGGGTACTTCAATTTGTGGCAGAACTTGCTGTACGTCTCCAAACCATAAATCTAGGGTGGCGGCTCCTTCTAAAAAGGAGAGCCTGTGACAGCCTGATACCAATAAAGGGTATTGGCGCAATAACTCTTCTGAGTATTGTTTTAATTGGGGATAAAAAGACAAGGCTTGAGTTAGGTCTGCAACATTGATTGGAAATTTTTCGATAGATAAAAAGTGCAGGCGCAATGGGCTGTCAGGGGATTTTTGTTGAAATAGGTCAAAATGTAATAGGGTGACTAAAAAGTTTAAACCGGTACCAAATCCTGTTTCAGCAATAACAAAATTTTGCTCCTGCCAACGCTCCCAACGTTCTAATATTTGATTATTCTTTAAAAAAACATGCTCAGTTTCACCTAGGCCTTTGGCATCAGAGAAATACAAGTCATCAAATTGTGTGGCGTATGGCGTGCCATTCTCATTAAAGTGAATATCGGCATGGGTAATTGTCAAAGTGATGAATGTCCTAAAGCTACTACGAAGAAAATGAAGAGGTAGTTTAAGGTACTCGCACTAAAGCAACAATCATTGATATGGGATCTTGCTAAACGTTACAAGATAAAGGATTAATCGACATAGTTACTTTAGGAATACCATGTGATGGCGTCCATCGCTTGAATTCAATAAAGCCATGTTTTTTGTAAAGATTGATCGCGGGCTGGTTTACTTCTGCCGTTTCGACTGTAGCAGTATTAATATCGAATGATTTTAGAACATAACTAGTCAACTTGTCTGCGATGCCTTTTCTAAAAAATGTTGGGTCTACAGTAAGACTATGAATGTCTAATTGTTTGCCAATTATTTGTATTTCAATAATTGCTGCAAGACAAGTTTGCTCATTAAAACCATAAAAATTAGTTGTCGAATTGACTATGTCTTTAGCGCTTCGTTTTAGTGGTGGGAAATCCGGAGTACCAATAAGCTCGGCTTCAATTTTATAAGAACTCTGAAAAACGCGGTGGATCTGATTAGCAACATCTTCATTTGAATTTTCAAGTTTTGTGATCATATTAATCGAGACTTAGCTACTTAAATTGACTAACCATGATCCCTTAGATTATCAAAAATAAACATACAACGAGTGTAAATATAGTGACTTCTAGTGCCATAAACTGCTGATTTTGGCTGGCTAATTGAGTGATTTTTATTTAAGCTAACACTTGTACGCTGAAAGCAGACCACTTTGTTAGTGAAAATCATTAACATATACGAAAATTTCCTCGAAGGGTTAATCATGAGAAGAGCGGTAATTACTGGGCTTGGTATAGTCTCTAGTATTGGTAATAATGCAGAAGAAGTCACTGACTCACTTAGAGAAGGGCGTTCGGGCATTACATTTTCAGAAGAATTTGAACAAGCGGGCATGCGTAGCCAAGTTTGGGGCAAAGTTGATTTAGATATCAAAGATCACATAGACCGTAAGACCTTACGCTTTATGGGAGAAGCAGCAGGATATGCTTACATTGCTATGGAGCAGGCTATTGCTGATTCAGGTTTAACAGAAGATATGGTGTCTAACCTTAGAACGGGCATAATTGCCGGTTCAGGTGGCGCATCTTCAAAAAATCAAGTAGAAGCAATAGATATTCTGCGTACTAAAGGCGTGAAGCGTATTGGTCCATATATGGTAACTCGTTGTATGGGCAGTACCGTATCAGCTTGTTTAGCCACTCCTTTTAAAATTAAAGGTGTGAACTATTCAATAAGCTCAGCGTGTTCAACTAGTGCACACTGTATTGGTAATGCCTTAGAGCAAATTCAGTTAGGCAAGCAAGATATAATTTTTGCGGGTGGTGGTGAAGAGCTTCATTACACCTTGTCTGCTGAGTTTGATGCTATGGGAGCCATGTCTACTAAGTATAACGATGATCCTACTAAAGCGTCTCGTACTTACGATGCTGACCGTGATGGTTTTGTAGGTGCTGGTGGTGGTGGTATGGTGGTAGTTGAAGAGCTAGAACATGCTTTGGCTCGTGGCGCTAAAATCTATGCTGAAATTGTAGGTTATGGTGCCACATCAGATGGTGCTGATATGGTGGCCCCATCAGGCGAAGGTGCAGTGCGTTGTATGCAACAAGCTATGCAAGGTTTAGATAAACCTATCGACTACATCAATACTCACGGCACTTCTACGCCAGTGGGCGATGTAAAAGAACTTTGGGCAATACGCGAAGTATTTGGTGATACTACTCCTGCTCTTAGTGCGACTAAGTCTCTGACTGGTCATGCTTTAGGTGCCGCCGGTGTGAACGAAGCGATTTACAGTATTCTGATGATGGAGAACGACTTTATCGCTCCGTCTATCAATGTAGAAAACTTAGATGAAAAAGCCGAAGGCATGGATGTTGTTACTGAGACACGTGAGGGGCCTTTAACCACTGTGATGTCTAATAGTTTTGGTTTTGGTGGTACCAATGCCACATTAGTGATGCAAAAATACCCAAAATAATCGTTTAACAAACGTGCAAAATAACAAAAGCCAGCTTATGCTGGTTTTTTATTGTTTGTAATTCGTACTTTTAGGAATTGTTGAATGTCTAAAAACAAAAATAACTTATGGCAAGTATTTAAAGGTGTAGCAGCAAGTATGTTAGGAGTGCAAAGCCACGCTAATTATGAGAGTGACTTTGAACAACCGTCTTTTATACCCTTTGTTGTAGTGGGCGTTTTATTCGTTGTAGGTTTGGTTGGTTTGTTAATATTACTAGTAAGTACCCTGACTTAATTCATTAGTTTTATTGGGAGGTTCACACTCTATACACTTCTATTCTTCGTCCCATTTCTTGGGCAATTTTAGATAGCTGTAAACTTGAAGCTGATAACTGCTCCGCACCCACCACGTTCTCTCTGGCTTGAATTTCAATGTTAGATATATTTTCATTAATACTTTGAATTACCACATTTTGCTCTTGCGTGGATGTTGATATGGATCGCGTTACTTCATCTACTGATTTGCAGTTTTCAACTATATTTACAAGCACTGATGATATCTGATTAGCGTTTGATACAGCTTCTGTCGCTTGTTTGTTGCCACTCTCTATACTTGAGAATGCTTCTTCAGAGCTATGCTTAAGCACATCTACAACATCTGAGATTTCTTGTGTTGACTGTTGGGTACGTTTGGCTAAAGAACGAACTTCATCTGCTACAACAGCAAACCCTCTACCTTGCTCGCCAGCACGAGCGGCCTCTATTGCAGCATTTAGGGCGAGTAAATTGGTTTGATCAGCTACAGATTTAATGACATCTACCATACCTAAAATATCGCTCACTCTGTTATTAAGCTCAGTAATGGTTTCGCCAACTTTAGCAACTTCTTTGGCTGTGAGTGAGATTCCGCTTATGGATGTGGCTACTGCTTTTTCACCGTTTACGGTTTCTTTTGCTGCATTTTCTGCGCCTTTTGACGCCACTTGCATATTTTCCATAACCGATTTTACGCTGTCGCTCATTTCTCCGGTTGAATTGGCTATATTAGATATGTCGAGTTGAAGTTGAGTTAGATTCGTCTGGCTTTGATTCGTTGCTGCTGCGGCTTCATTTGTGGCTGATGTAATTTGGTTTGCTGCTTCTTGAAAACTAATGAAGTCTTGTTTGATTTCTAAAAAGGTTTGATTAATTAAAGAGGCAATAGCTCCTAGTTCATCTTCAGAAATTACGTCAATTGAGTCTGTTAAATCTTTAGTTTTATTCACTTTATTCATGACTCTATTGATTTCTTGAGACTGAGAAGCTCGCAACTTAATAGTACTAAACACTGCGTAGGTTACCAAAATCATCAATATCAAAATAGTTAATTCAGTGATAATGAATAAACGTTCTGAGTTCATTTTAGATTGAGAATAGATAGCAATTTCTTCTAGTAAAACTTGCTCAGAGTTTCTTAAATTGTTCAATCTCTTGGTTGCAACTTCAAACCACTCTTTAGCATCGACATTAAAATTATTTTGTGAGTTTCTAGCAATGTCTCGATAGCGATCAACATCTTTACTTGCTTTAGCATTTACAAACGTATCTATTTCACTTTTAAAATTGGCCGTTGAAACAGAATATGCTGATTGAATGTAAACATCTTGCTTGCTAACAAGCTCTGCAAATCTTAAGAATAATTGTGATGTAAACGAATCTTGTGAAAATACGCTACTAAGTACCGCTCGCTCAATGCCCGCTTGTTCTTTTGCGTAAGCAAGATTGTATAAAGTAAGAAAACGTTCAGCGGATTTTGTCTCTTCTAGCTCTGCTGCTAACATTCCATTCAAATCTAGAATGAGTTTATTGTTGCTAGTGTAAAAACTTAAGGCATCCGATAAAGATATATCTAATGAGCTTATTTTTCCGCGAATGTTCGATAGCTGATTTAAATTAGTTACTAGTCGATTGATCGTTAGGTTTGTCGCGGTGTGATAATTGTCTGCTTGGTAGAAGTTTGTAAATGCCTGCAAACTATCGTCTGTTAACTTTCTCTGTTTCTGGAGTTGGGAGTTAAAGCTACTGCCGTTAGAGCCTATGTAACCAGCTGACATGCCCCTTTCTTTTTGTAATTCGTGAACTAATTGGCTAGTAAACGAAGTTAACTCTGCATCTGCTACGGTATCTTGTGCTTGTTGAAACGAATGATATTCTCTAAATAATTCCAGACTCATAAACACAACGAGAACAATTGATGGGATGAGTGTTAATTTTGATAAATTTTTAGATAGCCAACGTTTCATGCCAGTTTAGTCCTACAGTATAAGTGTTAGATATGAGCATTGCCTAATGAGCTGGTCATTTAAAGCAGTGTAATAAAAAAGTCAGTCGGTTTTAAGGAGAGGCATTTTGGGCGATATACTGCTCAATATTATCGTCACCTTTAATACCTTATCTGATGGTTGTTGCTATTACTTGAGTAAAATTTAAAAAATTCGCAGCTTGTTGTAACCAATTGCAATAATATTTTCTGTATGGACGTCTTGTTAAATTTTATTCACCTAGAGTGTTCCATTAAGATTTGAGTATTTTCTTGGTGTGCTTACGAATTTTAGAATCGACAGATTTATCTTTTACGATTTCTTTTAGAAACTCTGAATATTTGGGTTTATTTACTAGTCCTAAAACTTTGCAATACCAAGCTAAAGTATCGATATGAAGTTTGGACTCTGCATTATGCAAGTCGCGCTTCAGCCGAGTTGCTATCCACTCTTGAACTACTGGGGCGGCGGAGCCTGCGCGAAAAATTTCTTCAGCTGCAAATCGGTTCATAATCAAATTGTCGCTCTTTAATAGGTTTAAAATACGTGTTGTATGTAAGCTTTGACTGTTAGAATGCCCCTCTAAGTTCTGCATTAATTGGTTTCTTTGTTGGTAGAACCCAGTTTTGTTCATGACATGTTTGGCGCGGTTTCTGATGGACCTATTTGAACTTTCGCGCACCAGTCTTTCTAATGTTGAGCTATATTCGTCATTGCCAGATGAAGCTAAGGTACGTAATAAAGCAACTACTTGACGGATTACCACTTTTTCATTTTTAGATTTTGACATTATGTCGGTATGCTTAGTGAGTATTATGTTTTTCACATGATCAAATAAGCGTGTATCACTGAGGCCTGAGCTAGTTATTCGGTTACTCAGATTGACCAAATCATTGCCTTCAGTTTGCTCTAATTCTGTAATAAATTGATTTACTTCTGCTTCAAGCTGACCTTGTAGGTCCGTTGAAAATGCGGGTGCGGAAAAAATAAAAAATACGATTAGTAATATATTGGATTGTAAATTCAAAGTGATTTCCTTGTTCTGGGCTTATCCATTCACACAGATAAGAACCCAGATAGATGTTGTACTTGTTTTAAGTGCGGGGCAAAAAGATTACAGGGCGTTCATATCGGTAATTGGGGTCACATTTGCATTGCCATCGGCTACCCTTTGGAGAACTGCTTGTGCCTTCTTCAGGTACTTGTCGGGAACGGGTTTTTGTGAAGATTGATCGATAGTTACTGTAGTCATAGTATTCCATTCTGGAATTCTAGCGTCATCAAAATCAGCGACACCCAAACTAATAGGGCCCCATCCAGACATATTAAACTTTAAGTAGTATTTTTTACCTGGCTTAAGTTCACCTTGTGCTACTCCCCAACTGCCTTGTACATACACCATAAATGTGTGCATACCTGGCGTTGCTTTATATTGAAGTAACTTACCGGCTTCCAATAAACTGCTCACCATCCCATGCTTCAACTTTTGCACCATCACCCATAAATACGGCTCTTCTGACAATATTTACCATGGCCATATCTGATGCTATTTCTTGTTCAAATTTCACCTCTTTCATATTACCTAAGCCAGCACATCCGTTTAGAAGAAGTATAATAAAAATAAAAGTGATACTCGTTAGGTGTTTGAGCATATAAAAATCCTTGTTTTATAATAACTAGAAGGTCTATGGGTGACTTTTTGACATCCACAAAATTGAAGTGAAACTACTTGTGCAGTTAAGAGTTAGTCGAACTGCGATCTCGCAGCTAAATAGTATTTGTAAGTTTTGGGGATGTAAATCTTTGATATTAAACATTAAGAGCAATAAAAAATGCTGTTTTTAGATAGTTAAAGTGGGACGATATTTATATCTGACTTAGCTTATCAAGCAAATTTATGTCTAGTACCTGCAGCTTGCCGTACCGAATTGTAACAATATTTTCAGCTTGTAAATTTTGTAAAATTTTATTCACCGTTTGCCTAGAGCTATGAATTAATTGTGCTAAAGAGTCTTGTGAAATAGCCAATTCGATTGGCGTATTGAGTGTTGGTGTTTGATGTTCTTGTAGGCCTTTATACATTAAGCTTATGCGTTTACAAAGTTGCCCTTTTAGTGACAAACACCCTGTCTCATCAATTAGTGAAAAAGTAGAGCGTACTCTTTGACAAAGCAGTTTCATGATCGCTTGTTGCCAACCCGGATATTGTTGTTGCATAGATTCGAATGCGTTATTGGGTAATTTTAATATGGTGGTTTCGCCTTCTGCATGGGCATCATGGGTGCGAGGCAGCCCATCCACTAAAGATATTTCACCAAACCAAGTACCTGGCAATATCCAAGTGAGTACCAGTTCTTTTCCTTCTAGGGTGACGTTACTTACGCGAACTCTACCTTTTAAAACACAATGAAAACCATCTGCTTGATCATTTTTTTTATGTAGAAGCTGCTTATTTTCGAGAACTCTTATTTTACTTTTATGCAGTAATGTATCGGCTAATTCTTTGGGTAAAGAGCTAAACCACGGGTTTTGAATTAGGGTTTCAATTATTTCACTCTGCTGCATACCGTTCTCAATTGTCAATTTGGCGACAGTTTCTGATATGTTCACTAGCTTATCTTAGTGCCATTGATATGCAAATGAGATCAGTTTAAATGGCAGAAACAATAAAAGATTTAGTCACTCAAGAAGAGTGGCAAGCTAGAGTAGATTTAGCTGCTTGTTACCGATCTGTGGCTATGTTTGGATGGGATGACTTAATTTTTACCCATATATCTGTTCGTGTGCCCGGGCCAGAACACCACTTTTTGATTAACCCATTTGGGATGATGTTTGAAGAAGTCACAGCCTCAAGTTTGGTGAAAGTAGATTTACAGGGCAATAAAGTAATGGACTCTGATTACGATATTAACCCGGCTGGTTTTACGATTCATAGTGCCGTTCATGAAGCTCGAGACAACGCTAAATGCGTTATTCATTTGCATACCGCAGCTGGGATTGCGGTTTCGGCAAGTGAACAAGGTTTATTGCCTTTGAGTCAGCAGTCATTATTTGCTCTTTCTTCTTTGTCTTACCATGATTATGAAGGTGTGGCATTAAATCCAGATGAAAAAACAAGGTTAGTCGCTGATTTGGGGGGCACCCATTTTATGATTTTAAGAAATCATGGCTTGTTGACCTGTGCTGACAATATAGCTGACGCATTTTTGTATATGTACTTATTAGAATGCTCCTGTCAAATTCAACTCAAGGCCCAATTACTGCAAATACCGTCTGAAATTTTGTCAGGAATTCAAGCTCAAGCTGAGCAAGTCACGCGCTCTGCTGGTGGGGCCTTGGCATGGCCAGGAATTTTGCGTAAATTAGAGCGAACTAATCCAGGGTATGATCAATAACAATTGAAAACGCTAAGTTTCAAAAATTATAAATTACACGCTAATTACAGTGAGTTATGTGGTCATAAAATTGCTCATTGGCAATCTGTTGATTTTGAAACCGCGGTGGATAAAGAAGTCATTGTGTTGATTCATGGATTCCCTAGTGCGGCTTGGGACTGGCATTTAATCTGGAAATATTTAGCGAAACGATATCGGCTCGTCAGCTTAGATATGCTGGGGTTCGGGTTATCGGATAAACCTAGCGAACATCAATATAGTTTAATTGAGCAGGCCGATATCGTGGAGGCGTTATTGGAAGAAAAAGCCGTGACTAACTACCATATATTGGCCCATGATTATGGGGATTCAGTGGCCCAAGAATTACTTTATAGACATGAACACTCTACTAGTCGCACCACAATCGCATCTATTTGCTTTTTGAATGGGGGCTTGTTTCCAGCGGTTCACCGGCCTTTGTTTTCTCAGAAATTGCTACAAAGTCGTTATGGTAAGTTAGCTTGCCAATTTTTGAATAAAAACAGTTTATCTAACAGCTTCAATAAAATTTTCGGGGCTAACACTCAAGCTAGCCAAACGAGTATTGATACTTTGTGGACATTACTTAAACATAATAAAGGCAAAGCTGTTTTGCCTAAGTTAATTACCTACATTGACGAACGTAAGGTTTTTGGAAAAGCTTGGATTGAAAGTATGATCACGACTAGTATTCCAATGTATTTTATTAATGGCGTATTAGATCCTATTTCTGGGCAGCAAATGTTAGATCATTATGTAGAGATTATTCCTAACCCATTAACGGCTGCCTTAGAAGTGGGCCATTACCCCCAATTAGAAGCTCCTGCGCAAGTACTAGATTTTTATTTAGAGTTTTTAGCTCAAACCAATACATAAGGTACCTGAAGAACTTCCGCTGCAGCAAAGCATAACTAATTCCCTCTTGGCTTTTTTAACAAGAGCGTGCCGTGACATAATGTTTATCTAAGCCTTAAATTATCCGAAACGAGTTACCCATGTTATGAAAATTTATTATGAAGATAGTATGCCTTATGCCACTGAGTTTTTTGCTGAGCTTGGTGAGTGTCAGGTGTTTTCTCATAAAACAGTCAATGCTGAAATGTTAGCTGATGCAGATGTTTTGTTGACTCGTTCAACCACCAAAGTTAACCAAGCCTTGCTATGTAAAAGTGAGCAAGTGCAGTTTGTTGGCACCGCAACCGCTGGCACTGATCATGTTGATAAAGCTTATTTAGCTTCAAAAGGTATTCCTTTTACTTCGGCGGGTGGCTGTAATGCAGTTGCAGTAGCCGAATATGTTCTTAGCGCAATTTTTGTAATGGCAAAGCGTTTGGATTGGCAGGTTGCAGAGAAAACTGTGGGTATAGTGGGCGCCGGTAATGTGGGCACTGTGTTGGCAAACGTATTAACTGTTTTAGGGATTAAACATAAGCTATGTGATCCTCCCCTTGCTGATAATGGCGACCCGAGAGAATTTGTAAACATAGAACAAATCATGGACTGTGATGTGATTAGTTTACATGTGCCCTATGTGGCTGACGGACCCTATACCACTGAAGATTTATTTGATGCTAAAAGGCTGTCGCAACTAAACGAAAATCAGCTGTTGATCAACGCTTGCCGCGGTGAAGTTGTTAATAATCAAGCTGCTTTAGCGCTTTTCAAACAGGGCAAAAAATTAAATTTAGTTTTAGACGTATGGGACAACGAACCTAATATTGAAGCAGAGCTTGTACCTTATGTTGCTTTAGCAACCGCACACATAGCTGGGCATACTATTGAAGGTAAAGCTCGGGGCACAGAAATGTTGTATTTTGCTTTATGTAAGCAGCTTGATGTGCAGCCCACTAAAAAGTTGTCTGATTATTTACCCCTTGCTAAAGATAGCCAAAAATCGTTGCCTGATAGTGGGGAATTTTGGGATGTGATCGAACATTTAGTGTTAGCTGTGTACGATATTTCTGTAGATGATGCTCAATTTAAAACAAAACATGATGGTGCTGAGTCATTTAGATATATCCGAAAGCACTATCCTATAAGAAGAGAGTTTTCTGCAATGACGGTAAATGCTGGAAATTCAGCTCATTCAAAGGCAATCTACGGCCTTGGATTTTTAGCAGCAAAATAATTGCTCAAGAATCTGAATATAAATCAATTTATTTTAATTTTTTAGGAGTATTAGAACCATGTCTCGGGCCTTTGATGTCGCAGTGTTGGGCGCTACTGGATTAGTAGGACAACATATGATTGAAATTCTTGAACAAAGAGATTTTCCGATCAACAAACTTTATCCATTAGCCAGCGCACGTTCAGCGGGTGGAAAGGT
This sequence comes from Paraglaciecola sp., assembly GCF_039942875.1. Classification (GTDB taxonomy): domain Bacteria; phylum Pseudomonadota; class Gammaproteobacteria; order Enterobacterales; family Alteromonadaceae; genus Paraglaciecola. The sequence goes on along the minus strand of NZ_JBDVBQ010000001.1, from coordinate 3,599 downwards.
GACCTTCAAGGGAAAAGAGATTACCGTTTTAAATGCTGACGAATTTGATTGGAGCCAAGTACAACTTGGATTCTTTTCTGCCGGTGGTAGTGTTTCTGAAAAATTTGCACCAATTGCAGCTGAAGCTGGGTGCGTAGTGATTGATAACACCTCTCACTACCGTTACGAACCAGATATTCCTTTGGTTGTTCCAGAAGTTAATGCCCATGCATTAGCTGATTTCCGCAATCGTAATATCATTGCCAATCCTAACTGCTCTACTATTCAAATGATGGTAGCACTTAAACCCATTCATGATGCTGTTGGTATTGAGCGTATTAACGTGTCAACTTACCAGTCAGTGTCTGGCGGTGGTAAAGCTGCGATTGATGAACTAGCTCATCAAACTGCTGCATTGTTAAGTGGTAAAGAAGCTAAGCCTGAAGCGTTTAGCCGACAAATTGCATTTAACGTTATTCCGCAAATTGATGTGTTTATGGATAATGACTACACCAAAGAAGAAATGAAAATGGTGTGGGAAACTAAAAAGATAATGGGCGACGAGTCAATTCTTGTTAATGCGACAGCGGTGCGTGTACCGGTATTTTATGGGCATGGCGAAGCGATTCATTTAGAGACCCGTGCGCCAATTGATGCAGAAGAAGTCAAAAATTTACTAGAGCAAGCGCCTGGCGTGGTTTTATATCGTGACAGAGAAGAATTTCCTACTCAAGTAAGCAGTGCAAGTGGAAATGACGACACTCACGTTGGCCGCGTAAGAAATGATATTTCTCACCCGAATGGCATTAACTTATGGGTTGTTTCTGATAATGTCCGCAAAGGTGCTGCTACCAATAGTGTACAAATAGCAGAAGCTTTAATTAAAGACTATATGTAGTTTTTGCTACTAGTAATCACTTTATAGTGAGGGCTAAACCAGTCCTGGTTGTTCTGGCCCTCATGAATTCTAATCAAATGCCGATACCTTTAGACTTACTGCGGCTTTAATAGACTTGTATCGGTTTTGTCTTGGCTAATCAAAAGCTTGGCAATCTAGATCAAACTCAGCATCTAGTTTATAGTTGTGTAATATTTATGTGTATATTTCGATCTTGGAATACGAATTGCTAATCCCTACTATTACGCCCGTTTAAAGCCAATAAAATGACTAAGGGCCAGACAATTTAAATTGTTAATAATAAAAGATATATCCTTTTTCAAAAGGGTTGGTAAAGATTTATTCGTGTTGTAAACATTAAGTGTTAATTTATGCCGCACCACCTAAAAATTAAAATAAATATCATTGAGCAAGAAGGAACAATATGAATTTGCGACTGAGTGCATTGACACTTTTGATATTGCTGAACTTCATTACAGCTGTCTACGCTGCAGACTTCGAACAAGTAAAGCTCAGAGGTCCTAAAGACTCTACCGCGCACCTTTCTGGTATGGAATATGGGCCGATTACCTCTTCCGATACATTATGGCAAATTGCTACCCGCTATCGAACTAATTCAGATAATAGTATCTATCAAATCATGTTAGCCATATATGAACTGAATGAAGGGGCTTTTGAAAAAGAAAATATTAACCTAATGATGGATGGGGCCATGTTACAACTCCCATCACAACGATACATTGCAAGGGTTGATAAAGAGCAAGCAAAACAAAGAGCAGAACTAGATGCTAGAAAACTTCGAGGCCCTATAGAGTCTCCCACTGCACTTGCAAGCCAGCAAGCTGCTAGTACTGAAGCGTTAGATGAAACAAAACAAATATTAGAGAAAAAACTTGGTGCAATTGACGAGGAACAAACTCGCCAATTTATGGCGATTAGGAAGCAATTTGCCGAGTCTATTAGTAATGTTCAAAGCATATTGGATGAAAATCAAAAGCTATTTGAACGTCTAGATCAAGTTAATAGTGATATTGATGAAATAAGAACCAAAGAAGAACAGAAAGCCCAACAGATGGAAACTATGGGTGAAAGTATTCAAGAGTTATTGGCTAAAGCTCGTCAAGCAGAGGCTGAGCGAGAAGCTCAATTGCAGGCATCTAACACCTCATGGTTTGATGAGCCTCTTAACCTTATTTTAAGTTCAGTACTATTTGTATTTGTATTGTTAGTAGGCATAGCTGTTTGGTTAATTAAACGTAAGGGAGGCGAGCCTAAGCCTGATACAGATGATGAATTAGAAAATATACCTTTGGATTTACATGCTGCAGAAATGGATGATTTATCAGACGCTTTAAGCGCTGAATTGGAAAGTGATTCTGAAGATGAGTTAGATGATGACAACTTGTTTGGCGATGATGATATTTTAGATGATGTGTTGGCTGAAGAATTAGAAGACTCATTAGATGATTCATTAGACGAGCTTGGTGATGATACCTTAATTGATGACAGTTCAAACGTATTTGATGATCTGGGGGACGATGTTTTAGATGATGATTTTGAAGTGGGATCTGACACAGTTGCACAAGAAGATTTAGATAGCTTATTTGACACTGATGAAGAGTTGTTAACTGAAGTCAGTGATGATGAAGACGATTTACTAGGTGAAATTGGTAGCAGTGATGACGCTGATAATACATTTGATGAATCCGAAGATACTAGCTCAGGTGATGAAATAGAAGACCTGTTAGAAGATGAACTCTTGTCAGATATTCAGGACGATTTAGAAGACGCTCCTTCGATCGAGCCTGTGGATGACGAAAATGAACAACCAGAAATTAGTATTGATGATTTATTAGATGAATCCGAATCTTCAGGGCTAGAAGAGGACTCTTCTTTACTGGATGATTCAGAAGAAATAAACGAGGATATTTTAGATAATCTAGACAAAGAAATCAGTAGTCAAAATGAAGAGCTAGATGCCGTTACTGGCAGTTTAATTGACGAGTTAGAGCAAGTCGAACAGATGGCAGATATGCTGGGAGAAGATGACTTCGATGATACCGAAGATACACAACTTGGGATTAAAACTCTAGATGAATTAGCTGAGAACCTTGATGATGATTTACTGTTAGGCGAAGAAGATGATGAACCTGAAAGTGCAGAAATTGATATTGATGAGCTATTAGAGTCAAGCTCTACTTTTGAGTCTGAAGCTGAGCCAGAGTTAGAGGTTGAAGCTGAACCAGAGCCAGAACTTGAGTCTGAACCAGAGCCAGAACTTGAAGCTGAGCCAGAGTTAGAAGTTGAAGCTGAGCCAGAGTTAGAAGTTGAAGCTGAACCAGAGTTAGAAGTTGAGTCTGAACCAGAACCAGAAGTTGAGTCTGAACCAGAGTTAGAAATTGAAGCTGAACCAGAGCCAGAGGTTGAAGCTGAACCAGAGTTAGAAGTTGAAGCTGAGCCAGAGTTAGAAGTTGAAGCTGAGCCAGAGCTTGAAGTTGAAGCTGAACCAGAGTTAGAGGTTGAAGCTGAACCAGAGTTAGAGGTTGAAGCTGAGCCAGAGTTAGAAGTTGAAGCTGAACCAGAGTTAGAAGTTGAGTCTGAACCAGAGCCAGAACTTGAAGCTGAAACAGAGTTAGAAGTTGAAGCTGAAACAGAGTTAGAAGTTGAAGCTGAGCCAGAGTTAGAAGTTGAAGCTGAGCCAGAGTTAGAAGTTGAGTCTGAA